>VAFL01000011.1 GCA_005768755.1 Paracoccus denitrificans
GGGCTATCGCCCACCGGCCCCGGAAACCATCGTCGCGATGGACCGTGCGCCGGTCATGCACTAACAATCAAACTGGACCACTCAGGTGGGGCTGATCAGCGGAGAGGCTGATGCCTCCGGCGTCGAACACGCTTGGATGTGGTTAATTTTATCCAACAAAAGCAATATGTTAAAATAACTTCACCGAAACGGCCTCAGTCAACTGTTTGAGAGAAAACTGCCACCAGAGATTGAGTTTCGACCCTAACGCGAAGAAGAAGGTGAAACGTCGACGAGTCACAACCCACGAAAACAACGAGAAAATGTTGCTGTGGCTATGCAAGGAGAATTGTTTTGCTAAGCCAAGTGGCGGAGAGGGTGGGATTCGAACCCACGGAACCCTTGCAGGCTCAACGGTTTTCGAGACCGCCCCGTTCGACCACTCCGGCACCTCTCCGCGCTTGATCTGGTGTGGTGGAGGCGCATTTAACTGTCGGGGGGTTGAAGCGCAAGGGGGTTTTCGGCGAAAAGCGTATGTTGCCTGTTGGGGAATGAAGATGCGCCATATCCGCATTGCTGCGACCGTTGTCGGCGTTGCCTGGGCAGTGTCTTCAGCCGCGTCCTTGTGGGCGCAGGAAGGGCCGATCGTGGCCGCACCGCCGGGGTCCACGCTCCATCTCGTTGCACCTGTTGCAGAGACATTGTTTCAGCGCGGACTCGGTGAAAGCCGGGCGGCGGTGATCGGGGTGGAATCGCACCTTTTTGCCGACCGGATGGCGGCGATTTACATGGGCGGAGTTGAAGGCGAAAGCTGGCGAAACGAGGTGGCACGGATCCACGATCCGGCGCGCGTATCGGCGTTGTTACTGGCGGCGATCGGGCAGCAGGTGCAAGGGCGCCAGATCGACACGCGCCTGACGTCGATGCTTGGCGCGACCGGTGCGAATTCGGGACCGGACGGGCAAGGGATGATCCTTGCCGCACGCATCCAGCTTGGTCAGCCGGCACGTCTGGAAGCGCTGGCGCAGCGGATGCAGGCCGATGACGCGCGCGCAGCACCCGTCTTGGTGGCGATTGACGAGATGATCGACGAATATGATCCGGTCAGCGCTGAAATGGCGCGCAACATGAACCGGCAACTCGCTTTCGTGCGCGGCTTTGCCGAGGCAGACGGATTCGATTTCCCGACCAGCCCGGACGACGCCGCGGCCGATCTTTCGCTTCAATCATCAGAACTTCACGCCGAGGCGACAGTGAAGATCAGGCTGAACTGGTATGCGGCTTACGCGCCGCTGGGTCCGGCAGCGGTCAGTCGCAGTGCGGCTGTGCGCGCCAGCCCCGGCATGCGGGCGCTTCACGCGTTGCTGGAACGCGCCGAGGATGATGTATTGGCGCAGCTTGCCGCCGAAACTGGCCGCGCCGCGGCGCGCCGCATGAAAGGAACGCCCTTGTGACTGTGACGGATACCAAGGGGCTGCTGCTGCTGGTCGGTCCGCTGACCGCGCCCGAACTGCTGTCTGTTCTTGGCGTCGAAGGCGTGGCCGATGTGATGCCCGGACGACTTCGGGGCGGGGCATTGGCGGGTCTTGGCGGTGATTGGCCAACATGGGCGGATTCCGGTGGACAGATCGCCGTGCTGCGGGCGCAGCCCACCGACGATCTGTTGCGATATCTGCGGATTGTCGGGCTGGAGGCAAAGCAGGTCCAGGGGCTGGACGTCTGGGGATTGGGTCAGGGCGGCGGCGCTGACTGGGATGGAAGCCAGGCGGCGCTGATGGCCCGAACAGCAGCGATGGCCCTGTCGCAAGAGACCACGCGCAGCGACGAAAGCGCCGCCGCTCGGCTGCGCCGGATCGCCGAGATAGCTGCCGTCAGGCTGCGTGTCGCCGCTGAGCCGGACCCCGTGACCCATCTTCCCGCGCCGGATCCAGGCAGGGTTACGCAGATTTCCCGGCACGAGGCATATGGCCGCTTCTTCTCGGTCGAAGAGATCGCCTTGCGCCATCGTCGCTTTGACGGCAGCTGGTCACCCGTCCTGGACCGCGAAGTCTTCATTTCCGCTGATGCGGCGCTTCTGCTGCCCTATGATCCGGTGGCTGATACGGTGCTGCTGATCAGCCAGTTCCGCGTCGGGCCGATGGCACGCGGTCAGGTCCAATGCTGGATGCTGGAACCGATCGCCGGTCGTGTCGACGCGGACGAAAGCCCGTCCGACGCCGCCCGGCGTGAAGCGGTGGAAGAGGCCGGGCTTCAGATCGGCCAGCTTTACCCGCTGCCGCCGCATTATCCCACGCCGGGCGCGAACAGCGAATTCTTCTATCCGTTCATTGCCACGGTCGATCTGTCGGGCCACAAGGCCGGGCAGGGCTTCGGGCTGGCATCCGAGGGTGAGGATATTGCCACCCATATCATCCCGAGAGAGGAGCTTGTCCGGCTGGCCCTGACCGGACAGATACAATGCGGCCCGCTTCTGGCCATGGCGATGATGCTGGACCGCATGGCCCCGGAGATCAGGGCCGATCTGGCGGGATCGTGACCATTTCGTTCACTTCGCGGCACGATTTCGGCGCGCCAAGCCTTGCCCAAAAGCGCTCTATTGGTATTGATCGGGGCTGGACGTGACAGGAAAGGCTCCGACATGGACATTCGCCCCGATCTTGCCTCAACGATTGGCAATACTCCTTTGATTCGCCTGCGTGGCCCATCCGAGGCCACAGGATGTGAGATTCTGGGCAAGGCAGAGTTCATGAATCCCGGCCAATCGGTCAAGGATCGCGCGGCGCTGTTCATCATCCAGGATGCCGTCCGGCGCGGCGCGTTGAAACCCGGCGGCACGATCGTCGAAGGCACCGCCGGCAACACCGGCATCGGGCTGGCACTCGTCGGTGCCTCGATGGGGTTCCGGTCTGTCATCGTGATCCCGGAAACGCAAAGCCAGGAAAAGAAGGACATGATCCGGCTGGCGGGTGCGGAACTGGTGCAGGTGCCTGCCGCGCCCTACAAGAACCCCAACAACTATGTGCGCTATTCCGAGCGTCTGGCCAATGAACTGGCCCGGACAGAGCCGAATGGCGCCATCTGGGCGAACCAGTTCGACAATGTCGCCAACCGTCAGGCGCATCATGAGACGACTGGCCCCGAAATCTGGGAACAGACAGATGGTGCGGTCGATGGGTTCATCTGCGCCGTTGGCTCTGGCGGGACGCTGGCGGGGGTGGCGATGGCGCTGCAACCGAAGGGCGTGAAGATCGGGCTTGCCGACCCCGAGGGAGCGGCGCTGTATTCGTTCTATACGACCGGCGTGTTCGAAAGCCCCGGAAGCTCGATCACGGAAGGTATCGGGCAGGGGCGTATCACTGCGAACCTGGAAGGCTTCACCCCCGATTTCAGCTATCGCATTCCCGATTCCGAGGCGCTGGATGTGCTTTTCAAGCTGGCCGAGGACGATGGGCTGGTCCTTGGCGGATCATCCGGCATCAATGTGGCCGGCGCCATCCGGCTGGCCCGCGACATGGGCCCAGGCAAGCGCATCGTGACCGTCCTGTGCGATTCCGGCAACCGCTACCAGACCAAGCTGTATAACCCCGAATTCCTGCGCGAAAAGGGCCTTCCCGTGCCGAAATGGCTGGATGCAGAACCCCGGAACATGCCTGAAGTATTCGAGTGATTGCCTTGATCTGGAATGTTTTTCGTGCCGCCATGCTGGCGGTGTTTCTGCTTGCGTCGCAGGTCGCCGCGCAAGGGTCTGATATCAATTTCGACAATTGGGAGACGTTTGCCGGTCAGGCCGAGCAAGCCCTGGGTAACAGCGATACGGCGACCGACACGCTGACCTCGATCCGCGACAATGCGGACAAATGGCGCGAGCAGTTCGCGGCCTACCAAAACCCTAATGACTCGCAGATCCAATCGGTTCAGAACCAGATCGATGCATTGGGCGCGCCCCCGGCCGAGGGCGAGACAGAGCCAGAGGAAACTGCCACCCGGCGGGCCGCGCTGAATGAGCAGCTGACCGAGCTGAAGGCGCCCGGCACCCAGGCATCCGAAGCGCTGGCACGCGCACGCTCGATCATCTCGCAGGCTGATCAGGCGATCGGCGAGCGCGAGGCGCAGGAAATCCTGACGCAGACAGCTTCGCCCTTGTTGCCGGCCAGTTGGCTGGCGGCGTCGCAGGACACGGTCGAGGTCTGGAAGGGCATCGGAACGGACGCGATCAACGGACGGACGCGTCAGCAATTCCTTGAAGGTGCACCGAAGATCCTGGCCTACCTGCTGGCTGCAATTGCGCTGTTGACCTTCGGCCGGCGTTTCGTCGATTCGCTGCCATCGCGGCTTGGCGCGCGCGCGACCGGCGATGCGCGGGCAGTAATCGCATTCATCGTATCTCTGGGGCAGATTCTGGTCCCGATGTTCGGCATTGCATTGCTGGCCTGGGGTCTGGATGCGGCCGGGCTGCTGGGGCGGTGGCTGACGCCGTTTCTGCTTTCATTGCCACCCGCCGCGCTGATCTTCTTCAGCGGGCGCTGGCTGGTCAGGACGCTGTTTGCGTCGCAGGCTGTCGCCTATGACACCCTGCAAGTGCCCGAGAAGCAGCGACCATATGCCCGTTTCTATGGCACCGGGCTGGCGGTCATGCTGGCATTGCATTCGATCTTTTCGCATGCCGCGCTTCCGTTGTCGGGTTATGTCCGCGGCCAGAACGCACCGCCGCAGATACCGTATGACGTCACTGCGGCGGGTGCGGGCGTCTTCCATCTGGTCCTGATGGTGCCGGCGGCGTTCTTCCTGTTCCAACTGGCCAATATCCTGCGCCGGATGAACCGTTACGAGGGTACCGAGTATCCGCAATTCCGGGCCCGCGTGCTGACATATATCGGCACCGCCCTGCGGATACTGGTTGTGGTCACGCTGGCGATGATGCTGCTTGGCTATGTCAACCTTGCCAATGCGATCTTCTGGTCCCTGGTCAAAAGCCTGGGCCTGGTCGGCTTGCTGATCCTGCTTTACGACTTCTTTGCCGATCTCTACTCGCTCAGCCGCAAGGGCAAGGAAGGCGCGCGCGAATCGCTGATCCCGATGCTGATCGGGTTCGTGCTGGTCTGTGCGTCTATCCCGGTATTCCTGCTGTTCTGGGGCGCCTCGCTGGCCGAGCTGGAAACGCTGCGCCAGCGGATCGTCGGGGGCTTTTCTGTCGGCGGCATCACGATCTCGCCCGGCGGTGTGTTTGCCTTCGCGGTCGTCTTCGCCATCGGCTACTTCCTGACCGGCACCGTGAAGAACGTCATGCGCAACAGCGTGTTGCCACGCACCAGTCTGGATTCGGGTGCGCAGAATGCCGCTGTTGCCGGTATCGGTTATGTCGGGATAACGCTGGCGGCATTGCTGGCCATCACCTCTGCCGGGATCAACCTTTCCAGCTTTGCGCTGATCGCCAGTGCCTTGTCGGTCGGGATCGGTTTCGGTCTGCAGACCATCGTGCAGAACTTCGTCGCGGGTATCATCCTGCTGATCGAACGCCCGATCAGCGTGGGTGACTGGGTCGAGGCGGGCGGCCAGCAGGGGATCGTCCAGCAGATCTCGGTCCGGTCGACACGGATCAAGACTTTCGATCAGACCGACGTGATCGTGCCGAACAGCGACCTGATCAGCCAGTCGGTGACGAACTGGACACGCGGTAATTCGCGCGGCCGGATCATCGTGCCGGTCGGCGTCGCCTATGGCAGCGACACACGCAAGGTCGAACGGATCCTGCGCGAAATTGCCGAGGATCAGCCGACCGTGCTGATCGACCCGGCCCCTGCTGTTCTGCTGATGAATTTTGGGGCGGACAGCCTGGATTTCGAAGTCCGCTGTATCCTTTCGGATATCTCGGGCGGTGTCGGCGTCTCGTCCGAGATGCGGCACCAGATCGCACAGCGTTTTGCCGATGAGGGGATCGAGATCCCCTTCGCGCAGCGCGACCTGTGGCTGCGCAATCCCGAAACGCT
This sequence comes from Paracoccus denitrificans, assembly GCA_005768755.1. Classification (GTDB taxonomy): domain Bacteria; phylum Pseudomonadota; class Alphaproteobacteria; order Rhodobacterales; family Rhodobacteraceae; genus Paracoccus; species Paracoccus denitrificans_B. The sequence goes on from VAFL01000011.1 coordinate 5,967, forward strand.
GTTCGCAAAACCCAGTCAGCCGCAGCCGGGGGATGCGCCTGCCCCAGAAAAGGAAAAAACGCCCGAGGTTGGCGCAAGGCCACCCGCCGATATCCGTTCGGTTGGGGAAATGCCTGACAGCGACGGCGGGGACGGCGATGGTGATGGCGGCGGTGACAATTACTGACGCAGGCTGTCAGCACCGCAGTTAAGACACGGGAAGGGTCGGCATCCAGCAATGCCGGCCCTTTCTGTTTGCCATTCCGGCAGGTTCGCGTTGACATGGTTGCAAATGCAACTTATTCTTCCCCGATATCCGCAAGGGGGATAAGACATGACCATCGACGCGCTGCCCAACGGCATGATCCGCGCCGCGACCGTCTCGGGAACCGCCGCTCATGAAGGTTATATGCCGGGCTTCGGCAATGATTTCGAAACCGAGGCCCTGCGGGATGCACTGCCGCAGGGGATGAACTCTCCTCAGAAGGTGAATTACGGCCTGTACGGTGAGCAGCTTTCTGGAACCGCATTCACGGCCCACATGCCCGAGCGGACCTGGTGCTACCGCATCCGACCAAGCGTGAAGCATTCCAGCCGCTATAAGCGCATCGACGTGCCGTACTGGAAATCGGCGCCTCATGTGCTGGATGATGTCACCTCGCTTGGCCAGTATCGCTGGGACCCCGTGCCGCATTCCGGGGACAAGTTGACCTGGATCACGGGCATGCGGACCATGACGACCGCCGGGGACGTGAACACCCAGGTCGGCATGGCCGCGCATATCTACCTGGTCACCGAATCGATGCGGGATGAATATTTTTACAGCGCTGACAGTGAGTTGCTGGTCGTTCCTCAGGAAGGGCGGCTGCGTTTCGCCACCGAACTCGGGATCATCGACCTGGAACCGAAAGAGATTGCGATCATTCCGCGCGGCCTCGTCTACCGGGTCGAGGTGCTGGAAGGCCCTGCGCGTGGCTTCGTATGCGAGAATTATGGGCAGAAATTCGAACTGCCGGGTCGCGGACCGATCGGGGCCAACTGCATGGCCAATCCGCGCGATTTCAAGGCACCTGTCGCCGCCTTCGAGGACCGCGAGGTGCCGTCGCGCCTGACCGTCAAATGGTGTGGCCAGTTCCACGAAACCCGGATCGCGCAAAGCCCGCTGGACGTGGTGGCGTGGCACGGGAACTATGCGCCCTACAAGTATGATTTGCGGAATTATTGTCCGGTTGGCGCAATTCTGTTCGATCATCCTGATCCGTCGATTTTCACGGTGCTGACCGCGCCGTCGGGTGTGCCAGGCACGGCCAATATCGACTTCGTGCTGTTTCGCGAACGCTGGATGGTGATGGAAGATACGTTCCGTCCGCCATGGTATCACAAGAACATCATGTCCGAGATGATGGGTAACATCTATGGCCAGTATGACGCCAAGCCGCAGGGATTCGTGCCGGGCGGGCTTTCGCTGCACAACATGATGTTGCCCCACGGTCCGGACCGCAATGCCTTCGAAGGCGCCAGCAACGCCGATCTGAAGCCCGAAAAGCTGGACAATACGATGTCCTTCATGTTCGAAACCCGCTTTCCCCAGCATCTGACCGCGTTTGCCGGCAAGGAGGCCCCCTTGCAGGACGACTACATCGACTGCTGGGAAAGCCTTGAAAAGAAGTTCGACGGTACGCCGGGGCGGAAATGACTGCGATTCCCGCTTGATCCCGCGCCCGCGCCGGTCTAATCCGGCGCGGTTCGCATATGCGCGGGCGGTTAGCTCAGTTGGTAGAGCGCTTCGTTTACACCGAAGATGTCGGGGGTTCGAGTCCCTCACCGCCCACCATTTGCCCTTCCTTTCTGACATCTGGAACCCTCTGTCGCTGCGATTGCAACACGCGGCTTTCGCGTAGAGATTGGGGCGAGCGGGTGGTTGGAACCAGAAGGGCAATATGACTGAATTGAAACTTCCGCCAAAGGGCGAGATTGCTGCTTTTCTTCTGGCATTCATCGCGGGCGCAGCTGCTGCGGGCGCTGTATACTATCTTGGCGTTATCGGGATGCTAGGCACGCCTGGCGCGATGAATGTCGGATATCTGCTTACCGTGATGTCGCCGCTTGCAGGCCTTTCGGTCTTTCAGCTTCTGTTCGGGATGACCGGTCGCTGGCGGGGCTGGCGCTTTTGGGCGGTGGCACTTCCCGTTGTCTATCTGATCATCTCGGGATTATTCGTGCTTGCCCTTCAGGGGATGTTGCAAATGACCGTTGCGCTGCCGGTCGCTGCCGTGCTGGTGCTTCTGGCCGGAATATGGGGGCTTTCCCTGACACAACCGCAAGATTGACGCCTGCCGTTTGAGGGCGCAGTCTTTGCTTGACGCAGCAGTGTCTCATCACGCATAAGACGGATGAAATGAACGCGCGTTCAAATAATGGGGGAGGGGCCATGTTCACGCAAGGGATGGAGTTCGATCTGGGCGAGGATATCGCTGCGCTGCGCGAGATGGTGCATCGTTTTGCGCAGGAACGCATCAAGCCATTGGCCGCCAGGACCGATACCGAAAACGCCTTCCCGAATGAGCTGTGGCAGGAAATGGGCGAACTTGGCCTGTTGGGCATCACCGTGGCCGAGGAATATGGCGGCTCGGGCATGGGCTATCTGGCGCACACCATCGCGACCGAGGAAATCGCGAGGGCATCCGCCTCGATCAGCTTGTCTTACGGGGCGCATTCCAACCTGTGTGTGAACCAGCTGAAACTGAACGCAACCGAAGAGCAGAAGCAGAAATATCTGCCGAAGCTGTGTTCGGGCGAACATATCGGCGCGCTTGCCATGTCCGAGGAAGGCGCTGGATCGGATGTTGTGGGCATGAAGCTGCGGGCGGAAAAGCGCAACGGCTATTACGTGCTGAACGGGTCCAAATACTGGATCACCAACGGGCCGGATGCGGATACGCTGGTCGTCTATGCCAAGACCGACCCTGAAGCGGGATCGAAGGGCATCACCGCCTTCATCGTCGAAAAGGGCATCAATGGCTTCACCCAGGGCCCACATTTCGACAAGGTCGGGATGCGTGGATCCAATACGGGCGAGTTGATCTTCGACAATTGCGAAATCCCGTTCGAAAATGTCCTGGGCGAGGAAGGCAAGGGCGTGCGCGTCCTGATGTCGGGGCTGGATTACGAAAGGCTGGTGCTGTCGGGCATCGGCACCGGCATCATGGCGGCCTGTCTGGATGAGGTCGTGCCCTATGCCAAGGAACGCAAGCAATTCGGCAAGCCCATCGGGGACTTCCAGCTGATGCAGGCCAAGATTGCCGATATGTACGTCGCGATGAATACTGCGAAGGCCTATGTCTACGAGGTCGCGAAATCCTGCGATGCCGGCAAGGTCACGCGGCAGGATGCGGCGGGCGCGGTGCTGTATGCCTCTGAACAGGCGATGGTGCAGGCCCACCAAGCGGTGCAGGCGCTTGGCGGCGCAGGCTTCCTGAATGACAGCGTGGTCAGCCGGTTGTTCCGCGATGCCAAGCTGATGGAGATCGGCGCGGGCACATCCGAAATCCGCCGGATGCTGATCGGGCGTGAATTGATGGCCGGCGCGTGACCTGCCTGCCGGCTGCGCTGTTGGCGGGCGCCCTTGTCTTGCCGGACAGCGGGCTGGCGGATGACTGGGCCTATGATCCTGCAATTCTGGACGACTGCCTGTCGCGCGAAGCCGTGGCCGAGGCCTGCATCGGCCTTGCGGCACAGGCCTGCCTGACCGCCGAAGACGCGGCCGATTACGGCCCGGCGGTGGCGATCTGTTCGTCGCGTGAAACGGCACAATGGGACAGAATGATCGCCGCCGCCGATGACGCACTTGCAACCGAGGCCGCAAACCTTGACGACATGCTGCCCGATGCGGGGAACGCCGAACGTCTTGCCGCGATGCGGTCGGAATGGGCGCAGTTCCGCACCGCCGCCCGCAGCCATGAGGAAGGGCGTTGGGCAGGCGGCTCTGGCGAGGCGCCGGAAGCGGTGCGGCGCGATCTGCATCTGACGGCGGTTTACGCGATCTGGCTGATGCGCGGTGCCGGGCAGCTGGAGGGGGTGCAATGACCGGAACCGCACTGACGGCGCTGCTGATCAACTGCTCGCTGCAACGTCAAAGTTCCGACAGTCATACTCAGGTGCTTCTGGATGCCTGTGGCGACTTGATGGCCAGGCAGGGCGTCGCGGTGGAACATGTTCACATGCTGGATCATCAGGTGCCGCCGGGTATCTATCCGGACATGCGCGATCACGGTTGGGACCGCGACGACTGGCCCGATGGGCTTTGGCCAAAGGTTCTGGCGGCGGATATTCTGGTTATCGGGACGCCCCTTTGGCTGGGAGAGGAAAGCAGCGTCTGCCGTATTCTGATCGAACGGCTTTATGCCATGTCGGGCATGCTGAACGATCACGGCCAGTCGGTCTATTACGGCAAGACGGCCGGTTGCGTCATCACCGGCAATGAGGACGGCATCAAGCACACGGCCATGACGCTGACCTTCGCGATGAATCATCTGGGCTATACAATTCCGCCGCAGGCCGATTGCGGCTGGATCGGGGAAGCGGGGCCGGGGCCGAGCTTTGGCGACCCGATCGATGGCGGTGGCCGGGTTGGCTTTGACAATGATTTCACCCGCCGTAACGCCAGCATCATGTGCTGGAACCTGATGCATGTCGCACGCTTGCTGAAGCCCGGCATTCCGACAACGGGCAATGACCGCAACGCTTACAAGGACGGCGAAACTTTCGGCTTTCGGTTGCCGGGTGACCCGCCAACCGTCTTGGACAGGCGGGGTGGTTCGTAATGCAGTATCGGCAATGCACCGAAACGGTTGTCGGACGCCGAGGGCCCGCACATCATGGAAGAATGCGGGTTGGGGCGGGTCCAATGATCATACGCCTTGCCGCAGCTTTCCTTTGTGCGTCCGGCGTCGCGCTGGCGCAGGAAGGAGAGGTCGATACTTCCCTGGTGGAAGCCTGTCTCGGAAATGTCTCGACCGCGCGTGAGGACGGGGTCCAGATGGACCCACGCGATTGCATCGGATTGGCGGCGAATGCCTGCATGGCGCAGCCGGGTGGGGATTCCACTGCCGGGATGATAAATTGCACCTCGGGCGAGATCGACTTTTGGGACGGGTTGCTGAACGAAGCCTATCAGAAGCTGATGGCCGATGCGCAGACATGGACGCCCTCGGGTGATCCGCGCGTGACACAGGACATGGCCCCACAGGCCGTGCTGCGTCAGATGCAGCGCGACTGGATCGCCTATCGCGATTCCAACTGTGACTGGGCCGCGCGACCGTGGGAAGGTGGTACCATCATCGGGGTGATCCGCACCGGCTGCATGCTGGACGCAACCGCCGGACAGGCGATCAGGTTGCGTGCCAGGCTGAACGAAGAAGAGGGGACGCGCTGATGAAGAAACGCCGCAGCCCGCAGGAAAAGAAGGCGCTGTCCTATCAGAAGGACCGGCGTTCAGATCATGGCCAGAACGACAAGGCCGCGCGCCGCCTTGTGCCGTTGCGCAAGGCGCTGGCGAATCGGCGGTTGCGCCATGCCGACAAGCAGGCGCTGGCGGATATTGACGCTGCTATCGACGACACGCCCCCACCGCCGAAGGACCGCGACCGCTTTGAAAAATGGCCGGATCAGAAACTGGGCGAGAATGTTGCGGGCAAGCTTCGGGACCGCCAGTTGCTGCAGGACAATCCGCCCACGGGCCGGCCCGGTCGTGCCCGCCTGAATGCGCTGAAATACCCGGAACGGGCGATCAGCGAAGCCTGGTTGCGGCAGGTGAAGGACGAATTGGCTGAACGGCCGCGCGCGGCAGTCAGGGACGAGAAGGACCAAGCATGAAACTGAAATCATCCGCCATCCCTTCATCCGATGCCTTCCGCGCCAATCGCGAAGCGCATCTGGGTCTGATCGCCACGGCCCGCGAAGCCGCAGAATCCGTGCTTGCCGGCGGCGGCGAAAAGGCGATGGAACGCCACACCTCGCGCGGCAAGATGCCCCCACGCGAACGGGTGGCGAACCTGCTTGATCCCGGTTCTCCCTTTCTGGAGATCGGGGCGACGGCGGCGCATGGGATGTATGACGGGGATGCGCCGGGTGCGGGCGTGATTGCGGGCGTGGGCCGCGTGCATGGGCAAGACGTGATGGTCGTGGCCAATGACGCTACGGTCAAGGGCGGCACCTATTACCCGATGACGGTGAAAAAACACCTGCGCGCGCAGGAGATCGCCGAGGAATGCCATCTGCCCTGCGTCTATCTGGTCGATTCGGGCGGCGCGAACCTGCCCAATCAGGACGAGGTCTTCCCCGACCGCGACCATTTCGGGCGCATCTTCTATAATCAGGCGCGGATGAGCGCGAAGGGCATTCCCCAGATCGCGGTGGTCATGGGGTCCTGCACGGCGGGCGGGGCCTATGTGCCCGCAATGTCGGATGTGACCATCATCGTGCGCAATCAGGGAACGATCTTCCTGGCCGGCCCGCCCTTGGTGAAGGCCGCGACCGGAGAGGTCGTCAGTGCCGAAGATCTGGGCGGCGGCGATGTCCATACGCGCCTGTCCGGCGTGGCCGATTACCTGGCCGAGGATGACGCCCATGCTCTGGCGCAGGCGCGCCGCGCAATTTCGAACTTGAACCGCCATCTGCCGCAAACGGTCGTGTGGGACAGCCCCGAAGCCCCGGCCTACGACCCCGAGGAAATTCTGGGCGTCGTTCCGGGCGATCTGCGCACGCCCTACGACATCCGCGAGGTGATTGCGCGCGTTGTGGACGGGTCGCGCTTCGATGAATTCAAGGCGCGCTACGGTGAAACGCTGGTCACTGGCTTTGCTCATGTCGAGGGCTGCCCGGTCGGTATCGTTGCCAATAACGGGGTCCTGTTTTCAGAAGCCGCACAGAAGGGGGCGCATTTCGTCGAACTGTGTTCGCAGCGCGGTATTCCACTGATTTTCCTGCAAAACATCACCGGCTTCATGGTCGGGCGGAAATACGAAAACGAAGGCATCGCGCGGCATGGGGCGAAAATGGTGACGGCGGTGGCGACCACAAATGTCCCGAAAATCACCATGCTGGTCGGCGGCTCATTCGGCGCAGGAAACTACGGCATGTCTGGCCGCGCGTACAGCCCGCGTTTCCTGTGGACATGGCCAAATTCCCGGATCAGCGTCATGGGCGGTGAACAGGCGGCAGGCGTTCTGGCGACCGTGCGGCGCGACGGGATCGAACGCAAGGGCGGCACCTGGTCGGCGGAAGAAGAGGCCGAGTTCAAGCGCCCCACGATCGAAATGTTCGACCGCCAGTCGCATCCGCTTTACGCCAGCGCCCGGCTTTGGGATGACGGCATCGTCGATCCGCGCAAGACCCGCGATGTGCTGGCGCTTTCGCTGCGCGCCAGCCTGAACGCCCCGATCGAGCCGACGCGCTTCGGCGTGTTCAGGATGTGACGATGCTGGGCGAAACCGAACTCGACCCGCGTGATCCGCAGGCGGATTGGCAAGCTTTCCGCGGCAGCTCCGTATTGTCGGATCGCCTGTTGGGGGTGCTGCAATGATCGCTGTCTGGCAGGGCGACATTACCACGCTGGACGTCGATGCAATCGTGAATGCGGCGAATTCGTCTCTGCTGGGTGGCGGCGGCGTCGATGGTGCCATTCACCGTGCGGCGGGGCCGGGACTGCTGGCGGAATGCCGGACGCTGGGCGGGTGCCCGACGGGTGAAGCCCGCATTACCGGCGGCCACGACCTGCCGGCGCGCCACGTCATCCATACTGTTGGTCCCGTCTGGAAAGGCGGCGACAAGGGCGAAGATGCGGCGCTGACCTCGGCCTATCGCAGCAGCCTGGACCTGGCGCATGCGCACGGGCTGCGCAGCGTCGCGTTTCCGGCCATCTCGACCGGCATCTACGGTTTTCCGGCCGAGCGCGCCGCCCGCATCGCGGTCCAGACCATTCGCCAGCACGGCGCGGATCTGGACGTGACGCTGGTCGCGTTCGATGCCGCAACGGCGGCGCTGCTGCAGGCGGCGCTGACATGAAATCAATCGCGAAGGAGCCGTCATGTTCCAGAAAATCCTGATCGCCAACCGGGGCGAAATCGCCTGCCGCGTTATCGACACCTGCCGCAAGCTGGGGGTCGCGACGGTCGCGGTCTATTCCGATGCTGATCGCGGCGCGCGCCATGTCGCCATGGCCGATGAGGCCATCCATCTGGGCGGCCCGGCACCTGCGGACAGCTATCTGAAGGGTGATGCGATCATCGCCGCCGCCAAGGCAACCGGGGCACAGGCCATTCATCCGGGCTATGGCTTTTTGTCCGAAAACCCCGATTTTGTCGATGCGGTGGATGCGGCGGGGCTGGTCTTCATCGGCCCCTCGGCCAAGGCGATCCGGGCCATGGGGCTGAAGGATGCGGCCAAGGCGCTAATGGAAAAGGCCGGCGTGCCGGTCGTGCCGGGCTATCACGGCGACAATCAGGACCCGGACCATCTGGCGGCGCAGGCAGGCAAGATCGGCTATCCGGTGCTGATCAAGGCCGTCGCGGGTGGTGGCGGCAAGGGCATGCGGCGTGTGGACGATCCGAAGGGTTTCGCGGACGCGCTGGCCTCGGCCCGGTCCGAGGCACAGAACGCCTTCGGAAACCCCGATGTGCTGATCGAGAAATACATCCTGCAGCCCCGCCATATCGAGGTGCAGGTCTTTGGTGATGGCGAGCGCGCGGTGCATCTGTTCGAACGCGACTGCTCGCTGCAGCGACGCCACCAGAAGGTGATCGAAGAGGCGCCCGCGCCCGACATGCCCGAACAGGTCCGCAAGGTCATGGGGGCCGCTGCGACCCGCGCGGCCGAGGCGATCAACTACAAGGGTGCGGGGACGATCGAATTCATCGTCGACGGCTCGGACGGGCTGCGCGAGGACGGATTCTGGTTCATGGAAATGAACACGCGTCTGCAGGTCGAACACCCCGTGAGCGAGCTGATCACCGGCGTCGATCTGGTCGAATGGCAGTTGCGCGTCGCTTCCGGCGAACAGCTGCCCGCCAAGCAGGAGGACCTGCATATCAATGGTCACGCCTTCGAGGCGCGGCTGTATGCCGAAGATGTGCCAGCGGGATTTCTGCCGGCGACGGGCACGCTGGCGCATCTGCAATTCCCCGATCATGCACGGATCGAAACCGGCGTGCGGCAGGGCGACACGATCAGCCCCTGGTATGACCCTATGATCGCCAAGGTGGTGACATGGGGGCCGACGCGGGCCATCGCCCTGCGCGCGCTGGAATCTGCGCTCGTCGATACCGAGGTTGCGGGATCGGTCACCAATGTCGATTTCCTGATCGCGTTGACCCGGCATGACGGCTTTCGGGCGGGCGAGGTCGATACCGGCCTGATCGAACGTGATCTGGACAGTCTTGTCGCCGCCGCCGAACCCGACCCGCGCGCCATCGCGCTTGGGGTGGTCGGTCTGGCGGGGCTGGCCGATCCATCGGTCAAGGGTGGCATGACGCTGTGGCAGCCGCTGCGCCGGACCATCGCCTGGGATGGCGGCGAGGCGGTGCTGGAGGTCGAAGGTCCGGGTGCTGCGCGTGTCACCATCGACGGCGTTGCGCACAAGGTTCGCTGGCAGGGGGATCGCTGGTGGGTCGATGACGATCTGCGCCGCAACCGCATCAGCCGCCATGCGGCGGGTGTAAGTGTCTTTGGTGGGCGCACGGTGACATTGAAACCGCTGGACCCGCTGGACCGCGCGGGCGAAGAAGCGGGCGGGGGGCTGACGCTTTCGCCGATGCCCGGGCTGGTCAAGGCCGTCTTCGTCAAGGCCGGGCAGGTTGTCGCGGCTGGCGACCGGCTTGCCGTGCTGGAGGCCATGAAGATGGAACATACCCTGACCGCCGCGCGTGATGGCGTGGTGGCTGAAGTTCTGGCCGCGGCAGGCGATCAGGTCGAGGCCGGCGCGGCGCTGATCCGGTTGGAAGAAGAGGAGCAGGCCGCATGAGTGATTATGTCGAAATCTTCGAAATGGGTCCACGCGACGGGCTGCAGAACGAAAAGCGGCTGATCCCGACCGAGGACAAGATCGCCCTTGTCGACATGCTGTCTGACGCGGGTTTTCGCCGGATCGAGGTGACGAGTTTCGTCAGTCCGAAATGGGTGCCGCAGATGGCCGATGCGGCCGAGGTCATGGCTGGCATCCGGCGCGCTGCCAATGTCAGCTACGCGGTTCTGACACCAAACATGAAGGGATATGAGGGGGCGAAGGCCGCCGGCGCCAGCGAGATCGCGGTGTTCACCTCGGCCTCGGAAGGGTTCGCGAAGGCCAATCTGAACGCCACGATCGACGAAAGTTTCCAGCGTTTCGCCCCGATCATGACTGCTGCAGCCAAAGACGGCATTCCCGTGCGCGGTTATGTCAGCATGGTGACTGACAGCCCGTTCGACGGCGAAACGCCACCGGGTGACGTGGCCCGCGTCGCCGCCCGGCTGTTCGCAATGGGATGTTACGAGATCAGCCTTGGCGATACGGTCGGACAGGGCACACCCGAAAAGATTGACGCCATGCTTGCCGCTGTGCTGGAGGACGTTCCCGCCAGCCATCTGGCCGGGCATTTCCACGATACGGCTGGCCGGGCGTTGCAGAATATCGACGCTTCGCTGGCGCGGGGGGTGCGGGTGTTCGATGCGGCAGTGGGCGGCCTTGGCGGCTGTCCATATGCCCCGGGTGCGGCGGGCAATGTCGCGACCGAACGGGTCGCGGCCCATCTTGCCCAGGGCGGTTACGCCACGCGGCTGGACATGGACAAGATCGCTGCCGCTGCCGATTTCGCGCGTGGCCTGCGTGGTTGAGGGGATAAAAGATGACTGAATCCGCTGAATTCGAGACCATTCGGATCACCCATGACGCCCGCGGTGTCGCCACGCTGTCGCTGGCCCGGCCCGACAAGCACAATGCGCTGTCCGCGCAGATGCTGGACGACCTGACACGGGCCGCCAATCAACTGAGCCACGACGATGATACAAGGGTCGTCATTCTGGCCGCGGATGGTCCGAGTTTCTGCGCAGGTGGCGATCTGGCCTGGATGCGCGAACAGATGACTGCCGACGCCGAAACCAGACGTGACGGCGCGCGAATGCTGGCCAATATGCTGATGGCGATGAATACCATGTCAAAGCCCCTGATCGGCCGCGTTCATGGCAATGCCTTCGGCGGCGGCGTTGGCATGATGGCGGTCTGCGATATTGTCATCGCGGCGAGGCCCGCGAAATTCGGCCTGACCGAAACGAAGCTGGGCCTGATCCCCGCGACGATCGGCCCATATGTTCTGGCCCGGATGGGCGAGGACAAGGCGCGCCGGGTCTTCATGTCGGGACGGCTGTTTGACGCCGAGGAAGCGGTGACATTGAACCTTGTCGCGCGGCTGGCCGATCCCGAGGATCTGGACGCCTGTGTTGAGGAGGAAGTTGCCCCCTATCTGCAATGCGCGCCAGGTGCCGTGGCCGAGGCCAAGCGGCTTGCCCGCGCGCTTGGGCCCCGGATCGATGCCGATGCGATAGAACACAGTATCGACCGGCTGATAGCGATGTGGGAAGGCGACGAAGCCCCTGAAGGCATCGCCGCCTTTTTCGAGAAGCGCAAACCGCGCTGGCAGCAGAACTAGGCCGCGCGGTAGCGTTCCAGCCAATGCGCATAAGGCGCAGGCAGCGTCCATGACGGCTTCTCGACCCCCAGCTTTTGCGCTGCGTCATAGGGCCAGTGCGGGTTGGCCAGCAGCGAGCGGCCAAGCATGACCAGATCGACCTCGCCATCCTCGATAATCTGGTTGGCACGTTCGGCCTGGCCGACATACCACGAGGTTGCGGTTGGAAGCCCGGTTTCCCGACGGACGCGGCCTGCGATGGGCGCCATGAAGGCCGGACCCCAGGGGATATCGGCATCGGGCGTCGAAAACCCGACGCTCACATCGATCAGATCAAGGCCGGCATCCTTCAGGCGGCGGATTGTGTCGATGGCCTCGGCCAGCGTCTCCTCGTCATTGCCGTCAAATTCGATGACGCCCATACGGGCGAGCAGAGGACGATCCTCGGGCCAGACGTCGCGCACGGCGGTCAGGGTCTCGACCAGAAAGCGGGCGCGGTTTTCGGCGCTGCCGCCATAGGCGTCGGTGCGCGTATTGGAATGGCGGGACAGGAAGCTTTGCGCCAGATAGCCGTGGGCAAAATGCAGCATCAGCGTTTCCAAGCCAATGTCACGGGCGCGGATGGCCGCATCGACAAAGCTTTGCCGGGTGCTTGCGATGTCATCCAGTGACATCTCGCGCGGGGTGCGGGGCAGGTTGGCACCGAACGCAATGGGCGAGGGGGCAACGGGTTGCCATGCGCGGGGATCGCCTTCGGGAATATGATCGTCGCCTTCCCAAGGGGCGTTGGCGCTTGCCTTGCGCCCGGCATGGCCGATCTGGATACCCGACGCAGCGCCGGCTTTGGCAATGCCCGCAACAATAGGGGCAAGCGCCTCTGCCTGGGCATCGTTCCAAAGGCCCAGGCAGTCGGGCGTGATACGACCTTCCGGGGTCACGCCCGTCGCCTCGACCATCACAAGTCCCGCGCCGCCGCGCGCAAGTGCGGTCAGGTGGGTCAGATGCCAGTCATTGGCAAGCCCATCGGTGGCGGAATACTGGCACATGGGCGAGACGGCGATGCGATTGCGCAGCGTGACGCCCTTGATCTGAAGCGGATCGAAAAGACCAGTCATGGAAGCTCCTGCAGGTTATAGGTTCTTATGTTCGAATATTATCGAACTATAGATTATTGCTTCGAAACATGTCAAGATGCGGATATGAGAGCGTTCAAACACCCCCAGATCGAAGACGTCACTGTCTCTGATGTGCTGCATGCACTAAGCGATCCGATCCGGCTGGAGATCGTCTGTCGCCTGGCCGGCGAACATGAGGCGAGTTGTTCTGCACTGGATGGTGGTCGGCCCAAATCCAGCATGTCGCATCATTTCCGCGTGCTGCGCGATGCTGGCATCATCCTGTCGCGCCCGGAAGGCGTTTCACATATGAACAGTCTGCGGCGGGTGGAACTGGACACACGCTTTCCCGGCCTGCTGGATGCCGTGCTGGCTGCGGTGCCCGCGCCCTGATGCCGCGCCTGTCGGCGGCTGGCAGGCGGAAATGAATGCATTACATTGCGTGGGCTGGCCGTGGCGTGTATCAGGTCGCGAAACGAGCATAAGGATTACAGGATGCGCAGAGTTGTCGTCACTGGTCTGGGGATGGTCACGCCGCTGGCCTCGGGTGTCGAAGCGACCTGGGAACGGTTGCTTGCCGGCCAGTCAGGTGCGGGGCCGATAACCCGGTTCGACGCGTCGGACGTTGTGACGAAATATGCGTGCGAAATCCCCTTCGGCGATGGCAGCGACGGCAGCTTCAATCCCGATGAATGGATGGAGCCGAAGGATCGCCGCAAGGTGGATGATTTCATCCTGTACGGCATGGCCGCCGCGACCCAGGCTGTACGTGATGCCGGGATCGAAGACCTGTCTGACGAGGAGAAACTGCGCGCCGGCGTCATGATCGGCTCGGGCATCGGCGGGCTGACGACGATTGCCGAAACGGCGGTGCTGATCAAGGAGAAGGGGCCGAAGCGGGTTTCGCCCTTCTTTATCCCCGGCTCGCTCATCAACCTGATCTCGGGGCAGGTTTCGATCCGCTTCGGACTGAAGGGACCGAACCATTCGGTTGTGACGGCGTGTTCTACAGGCGCGCATGCCATTGGCGATGCGGCGCGGCTTATCATGTTCGGCGATGCCGACATCATGGTCGCCGGTGGCGCGGAAAGCCCGATCAGTGAAATCGGGATTGCGGGTTTCAACGCCTGCAAGGCGCTGTCAACCAAGCGCGGTGACGACCCGCAGGCCGCAAGCCGCCCCTATGACGCAGATCGCGACGGCTTTGTCATGGGCGAGGGCGCGGGCGTCGTCGTGCTGGAGGAGTATGAGCACGCCAAGGCGCGCGGCGCGAAGATCTATGCCGAGGTGCTGGGTTATGGTCTGTCGGGCGACGCCTATCACATTACTGCGCCGTCGGAAGATGGCGATGGCGGCTTCCGCGCCATGCAGAACGCCTTGCGCAATGCAGGGCTGGAACCCGCCGATGTCGACTATGTGAATGCGCATGGCACCTCAACCATGGCAGATACGATTGAACTGGGCGCTGTCGAGCGTCTGTTGGGTGATCACGCCAAGGATGTGACCATGTCGTCGACGAAATCGAGTATCGGCCATTTGCTGGGCGCGGCGGGCGCGGTGGAGGCGATCTTCTGCATTCTCGCCCTGCGCGATCAAGTCGCCCCGCCGACCATCAATCTGGATAATCCCGCGGTCACGCCGGTGATGGATCTGGCCCCGAACAAGGCGGTGCCGCGCAAGATCGATGTGGCGCTGTCGAACAGCTTCGGCTTTGGCGGGACCAATGCCAGCCTGATCGTTGGCAAGGTGCGCGGCTGATGTGGAAGAACATCGTCTCGACCTTTCTGACGCTGTCCGTCGTCCTTCTGATCGGTCTGGCGGCGGCCGTCGCCTGGGCGAAAGCGCAATATCAGGGACCGGGCCCGGCGGAAATCGCGCAATGCGTGCAGGTCCCGCGCGGGGCCAGCCTGACGGCGGTCAGCAAGCGGCTGCAGGAACAGGGTGCGATTTCCAACGCCTACATCTTCAGGGCCGGGGCCGATCAGGCCGGCAAATCCCGGCAGCTGAAATTCGGGTCCTATCTGGTGCCGGCCGGGTCCAGCATGGAAGATATCGTCACGGCGATCACAAGCGGCGGACCTTCAACCTGCGGGACCGAGGTGATTTACCGCGTTGGCGTGCGGGCGGATTCGGTTGTACTGCGCGACATCAACCCCGAGACAGGCGTTTATGAAGAACGGGCGAAATACGACCCCGCCATCGAGGACGCACCGGCGACAATCCTTGAGGCCGAGGAAATGCCCGATGCCCGTCTGCGTGTCGCCGTCGCCGAAGGGGTAACGAGCTGGCAGGTGGTAGAGGCGCTGAAGCGCGCGGATTTCCTGACTGGCGAAGTGTCCGAGGTGCCGGCCGAGGGCACGCTTGCGCCTGACAGCTATGATGTAGCCAATGGGGCGAGCCGCAGTGAGCTGCTGGACCAGATGGAAACACGTCAGTCCGCGATTCTGGCCGAATTGTGGGAAGCGCGGCCATTCGGCCTGCCTTATGAAACGCCTGAAGAAGCGCTGATCATGGCCTCGATCGTGGAGAAGGAAACCGGTGTGCCGGATGAAAGGACCACGGTCGCCAGCGTCTTTGTCAATCGTCTGGAAGCCGGGATGCGGCTGGAGACTGACCCGACGGTCATATACGGCGTCACCGAGGGCAGGGGTGTTCTGGACCGCGGGCTGCGCCGGTCAGAGCTCGACCAGCGGACCGACTGGAACACCTATCAGATCGATGGACTGCCCAAGACGCCAATCGCCAATCCCGGCCGCGCCGCGATTGAGGCGGCGCTGAATCCCGCACAGACGGATTTCGTCTTCTTCGTTGCCGATGGCACGGGAGGACACCAATTCTCGCGCACGCTGGAGGAGCACAATGCCGCCGTCGCGCGCTGGCGCGAGATCGAAGCGCAGCAGCAGACCGCGACGGGTGGTTGAGACCTGCGCAAGCGATCTTTTGGTTGACAACGCATCGACCCCGCGCGGAACTTCCGGGCGGGGTTGTCTGTTGACAGGCAAGCCGGTGCGGCACCGATTGTATAACCGAGGAGATTGCTGATGAAACTTTCCGATATGTTTGCCTCTCTGTCCCGCAACGCGCAGGAACTGGAAAAGCGCGCCGCCAAATGGCAGGAGGAACTTGGCAACAGAAGCGAGGAAATGATCGCCAGCGCAAAAAGCTGGATGGCCGATGCGCAGAAGCGGGACGAAGACCTGAAGGCGCAGGTGAAAGATTACTTCAATGATGCCAGCGATGAAGTCAAAGCCCAATGGGCGACCGCCAAGACCGAATGGGATGGTGAGGTCGCCAAGCTGAAAGCAAAGGGCGAGGAAGTCCGTCAGAAGGCCGAGGCCATGCAGGCCGAGGATAATGCCGACTGGTACGAGGCCTATGCTGCCAACATGGTCGCTTACGCGCAGCAGGTGCAGGACGAGGCTGCCAACGCCGTCGCGGCCGCGAATGAGGCCCGCGCAAAGGCAGATGGCACCAAAAGCGCCTGATTGACGGCGCAGATCATGGTTTGTCGCGCGCCCATCCGGGCGCGCGAACTTGTTTCATGAACTGCGATTCTAAGTGCAGTTGCAGCGTGTTGCGTGACCGACCGCATCGGGTGTTGCGCTGTGTAAGGCGCTGTAATTGAAGATAAATAATCTGAATTGCATACACCTTCCGGTTTAGTGATTGACTTGGCGAACGGTCTAAGGTAGAAAGTTTACATGCTGGGAGAAATGGGCAAGCCGCCGGGTCGCTGACCTTTGGCGGCTTTTTCGTTTCTTGGCTCGTGCGGACAGACCACGAGGCGGGGCATGACTGGATGACAGTGAATTTCGATCCGGGGAAGGAACAGCCAGAGGGGCCGTTTCTGCCCCAATCGGCGATGGACGACATCGAGATCGCGGGGCTTCTGTTCCGCGGTTGTGCAGAGGATCTGACCCGGTTGCAGCAGAAGCTGCGCGCCGGTGAAGTGGGCGAGCTGAAAGACGCGGTGAAAGTCGCGCGGGAGCTTCGTTCCGCCACGCAGATGATGCTGGAGGAAAGGAACAAGGTTGAAAAACTTCGCAAGGAAATTGCCGGAAGCGTCGGGGATGGCTGTTTCGACCTCGACGCTGCCCGCGATGAAATCGGGCGCCGCCTGGCTTGCCTCCGCCGCGCCGGAGGAAGTTGACGCGTTTTTGTCGGGCCTCAGCGATAATGCATTGGCAAGCCTGCCGTGGATTTTCGAATTCTGGGCCTTGCCGCATCAGTTGCCACCGGCGGGCGACTGGAAAAGCTGGGTGATCATGGGCGGGCGCGGCGCGGGCAAAACCCGCGCCGGGTCGGAATGGGTGCGCCGCAAGGTTGAAGGCGCGACGCCCGACGCAGCGGGCGAATGCGCACGTGTGGCACTGATCGGCGAGACGTTCGATCAGGTCCGCGAGGTGATGGTATTTGGCGACAGCGGAATCCTTGCCTGCACTCCGCCGGATCGGCGGCCGGTATGGGAAGCGTCGCGGCGCCGATTGGTCTGGCCGAACGGCGCGGTTGCGATGGCGTTTTCCGCCCATGAACCGGAGGCGCTGCGCGGCCCGCAATTCGACGCTGCCTGGGTGGATGAACTGGCGAAGTGGAAGAAGGCCGAGGATACCTGGGACATGCTGCAATTCGCGCTGCGTCTTGGCGAACATCCTCAGCAGGTTGTCACCACGACCCCAAGAAGTGTCGAGGTCTTGAAGCGCATCTTGCAAAGCGCATCGACCGTCTCGACCCATGCGCCAACCGATGCCAACCGCGCCTATCTGGCGGAAAGCTTTCTGGCCGAGGTCGAAAGCAGATATGGCGGCACCCGCCTGGGCCGGCAGGAGCTGGAGGGCGTGCTGCTGGAAGATGTCGAAGGCGCGCTGTGGACGACGCAGATGATCGAGGCTTGCCGCGTCGACCGTCTTCCAGCCCTGGACCGTGTGGTCGTGGCGCTTGATCCAGCGGTGACGGCCGGGTCGGGATCAGATGAATGCGGGATCGTCGTGGCCGGTGTTGCGACGTCGGGCGAGCCCAAGGATTGGCGCGCCTATGTGATCGAGGATGCTACCGTGCGCGGCAGTCCGAGCGAGTGGGCGCGCGCCGCGATTGCAGCCATGGACCGGCACAAGGCCGAGAAGCTGGTGGCCGAGGTCAATCAGGGGGGCGATTTGATCGAAAGCGTGGTCCGGCAGGTCGATCCGCTGGTGCCGTTCCGCGCCTTGCGGGCCGGGCGCGGCAAGGCCCTGAGGGCCGAGCCGGTCGCGGCGCTGTATGAGCAGGGGCGCGTCAGGCATCTGCACGGGCCGTCATTGGGCGCGATGGAGGACCAGATGTGCCGGATGAGCCTCCACGGGTATGATGGAAAAGGATCGCCTGACCGGCTGGATGCACTGGTCTGGGCCATCCACGAACTGATGATCGAACCGGCAGCAGGCTTCAGGCGACCACAGATGCGGAGCCTGTAGGAAGGCCCGGTAAATCGACAAGCTCACTGACCAAGTGAAGGGCTGTTCCCAACGGGAGCGGCCCTTTTTCATTGAACGACACGGAGGCGATGCATGGCGTTTCATATGTTTTCGCGGCGGCCCGAGGTGGCGCCGGCAATGGAAAGAAAGGCAAGTGCCACGGGGCGCGTCGCCGCGCTGGCGGCTGGCAGCGGACGTGTCATGTGGTCGGCGCGCGATACGGGCACGCTGACACGCGGCGCTTTCATCGGCAACCCCGTTGGCTTTCGCGCCGTCCGCCTGATCGCGGAAGCGGCTGCGGCGGTACCCCTGATCTGTCAGGACGCAGAACGCCGTTACGACAAACATCCTGTGCTCGAATTGCTGCGCAGGCCCAATCCGGCGCAGGGCCGGGCAGAACTGTTCGAGGCATTGTTCGGACAGCTTCTGCTGAGCGGCGACGGCTACCTGGAGGCAGTGGGGACCGGCGAGGGACTTCCGGCCGAGTTGCATGTGCTGCGCTCGGACCGGATGAGCGTGGTTCCGGGGCCTGATGGATGGCCGGTCGCTTTTGAATATGCGGTCGGTGGACGCAAACACCGCTTCGACATGACCGGCAGCCCCGATCCGATCTGTCATATCAAGAGCTTTCACCCGACCGACGATCATTATGGTCTGTCGCCTTTGCAGGCAGCTGCGGTTGCGGTCGATGTCCATAACAGCGCATCGGCCTGGTCGAAGGCGCTTCTGGACAATGCCGCGCGTCCATCCGGTGCGATTGTCTACAAGGGGCCGGACGGGCATGGCAATTTGTCGGCCGAACAATATGACCGGCTGGTCATCGAGATGGAAAGCCATCACCAGGGTGCGCGAAATGCCGGGCGCCCCATGCTGCTGGAAGGTGGGTTGGACTGGAAACCCATGGGGTTCTCACCCTCTGACATGGAGTTTCATCAGACCAAACAGGCGGCGGCGCGCGAGATTGCTCAGGCGTTCGGCGTTCCGCCCATGCTGATCGGCATTCCTGGCGATGCGACCTATGCGAACTATGCCGAGGCACATCGCGCATTCTATCGGCTGACGGTGCTGCCGCTGGTCAGCCGGGTGTCGGCTGCGGTGGCCTGGTTCCTGTCAGAGCACCTGGGGGCAGAGGTCGATCTTCGTCCCGATCTGGACCAGGTGCCGGCCCTGGCAGCGGAACGTGACCAGCACTGGGCGCGGGTCGGCGCGGCAACCTTTCTGAGCGATGCGGAAAAGCGCGCCGCGCTTGGCCTGCCGCCGCAGGCGGAGGGATGAGGCATGGAAGGTTCGCGTTTCACCGAGAGCTTTGACCCTCATCACCATCGTTTTGAAGCACAGGAGCGTGTCATGGCTTTGCAATTTGGCGCCGTCGACAAGCGGCTGGAACGGATCGAAGCGTTGATTGAAGGGCTCGAGAAGCGGTTGTGGATGACCGTCTACGGAGTGGTGGGCGTGATCCTGACACAGGCCATTCAGTCGATCCTGGAATTTGCACCGAAGGGAGGCTGAGACATGGAAAGTGGTCTGGAACTGAAATTTGCCGGCGGCAAGCCGGTGATGACCGAGGGGGCGGTCATCGAAGGCTATGCAAGTCGCTTTGGACTGCCCGATCAGGGCGGCGACATCGTGGCGAAGGGCGCGTTCGGCGCTTCGCTGGCCAGGCTTGCCGCCAAAGGGGACAAGGTTCGGATGTTGTGGCAGCACGATCCAACCAGGCCCATCGGCGTCTGGGACGAGATCCGCGAGGACGCCACTGGCCTTTGGGTCAAGGGGCGTCTTCTGCCCGAAGTCACGCTGGCGCGCGAAGCCGCAACCCTGATCGAGGCAGGGGCGATTGACGGATTGTCCATCGGTTATCGCACCATCCGGGCCGCGAAGGATCAGAAGGGGCACCGTCTGCTGACCGAGGTGGAGTTGTGGGAGGTTTCGCTAGTCACCTTCCCGATGTTGGCCGAGGCCAAGCTGGGCGCGAAATCCGCCGAGGATGAAACCGAAATCGCCGCGGCGCTGATCGCCGCGACGGAGGCGCTGCGGGATTGATCCCGGCGTCAGATAGGGTTCGGGCGGTGGCAGCCGCGCCACCCGCACAAATGGGGCCAGTCCCCGATCACCGATGAGGAGATGCTGATGACAGAGGTCAAGACCGGGGCGCCGGCCGCCCCCGGCGAGCTGAAGGGCGCACTTCTGGGGTTCGTCGAGGAACTCAGGAACTACCGCCAGGATATCCAGAAGAAACTCGATGCACAGGATGAACGCATGAGCATGTTCGAACGCAAGACCGCCTTCCGCGCCCGCAGCCCGTTGTCGACGGAGGCGAACCCCGACGTCCCCCACCAGAAGGCATTCAACGCATATCTGCGCAATGGCGATGATGCCGGACTGCGCGGACTTGCTGTCGAGGAAAAGGGGCTGACGGCCGCCGGCGAAGGCGGCTTTCTGGTTGCGTCCCATGTATCCGACACAGTGCACAATGCGCTTTCGGCATCCGTTTCGCTGCGCGCACTTGCCAACGTCGTGACGGTTGAGGCGGCCACGTATGATGTCCTGGTGGACCGTGATGAATTGGCGTCGGGCTGGGCGACCGAAGGCGCGGCAGTTGAAACAGCCAGTTCGGGTGTGGAACGGGTTTCCATTGCCCTGCACGAGCTGTCGGCCATGCCGAAGGCAAGTCAGCGTCTTCTGGATGATTCGGCTTTCGATGTCGAAACCTGGCTGGCCGAGCGTATCGCCGACAAGTTCGCCCGCGCCGAGGCGAATGCGTTCTTGCGCGGCGATGGGATCGACAAGCCGCACGGATTGCTGAACGGGTTCTTCGACGCGACGGGAGAGGGCTCCATCAGTTCGATCGGCGAATTGACGACGGGCGTCTCGGCGGGGTTCGACAATGCGACCGCTGCATCCAAGCTGATCGATCTGGTGTATGCGCTTCCGGCACAATACCGGACCAACGCAACTTTCGTCATGTCATCCAAGACCGCAGCAGCCGTACGCAAGCTGAAGGACAATGACGGCCGCTTCCTCTGGGCCGACAGCCTTGCTGCTGGTGAACCTGCGCGACTGCTTGGCTACCCGGTTCTGCTGGCTGAGGATATGCCGGAAATCGCAGCCAACAGCCGATCGATCCTGTTTGGCGATTTCAGGACGGCCTACACCATTGTCGAGCGTCCTGAATTGCGTGTCCTGCGCGATCCCTTCTCGGCCAAGCCGCATGTCTTGTTCTACGCCACCAAGCGGGTCGGCGGCGGTCTGGTCGATGGGCGTGCCATCAAGGCCCTGAAGTTCGGCGCCTGATCCAAGGCTGTCGAGGGTCGTGCCGGCCGCTGATATTCCGGCTCAGCAACTGTCCGCGCATGCCAGTTCTGGCGTGCCGGCACGGCCTATTTCCTGGGACAACCGGCCAGATGTGCCGGCTCGGACGGGAGGTTCGGGATGATACTAGTCGAAGAGACAACACCGTTGGATACGGCACTGCCTGTCGCCGAATTGCGTGCCCACCTGCGGCTCGGCTCTGGTTTCGAGTTGCCTGCCAATGTCG
Source organism: Paracoccus denitrificans (assembly GCA_005768755.1). GTDB lineage: Bacteria > Pseudomonadota > Alphaproteobacteria > Rhodobacterales > Rhodobacteraceae > Paracoccus > Paracoccus denitrificans_B. The sequence continues at coordinate 27,700 of VAFL01000011.1, forward strand.
AGGAAGACAAGGCCCTTGCAGGCTTTCTTCGCGCAGCAATGGCGACGATCGAGGGCCGGACAGGGAAGGTTCTGATCAGCCGGAGGTATCGTATGGTGCTGGACGACTGGCGGGACAGTCAGGGCCAGGCCCTGCCGATGGCACCGGTCAGCGCGGTGGAGGACGTCGGCATCGAAATGCCAGACGGCACGATGCGCGATGTTCCCGCAGACAATTGGCGCGTGGTCGAGGACGTTCAGCGACCAATCATACGGCCACGTCTGGGAAGTCTTCCGCACGTGCCTGAGGGGGCGCGCGTGATCATCCGCTTTACCGCAGGCTTTGCGAAGAACTGGTCAGGGGTGCCTGCGGATCTTGGTCAAGCCGTGTTGATGCTGGCTGCGCGCTATTACGAAGATCGCAGCGATGATGGCGCCCGCAACGTCCTTCCCATGGGGGTGAGTGCACTGATCGAGCGATGGCGCGCCGTGCGCGTACTGGCAGGGCGGGGGGCGCGGTGATGGTGGTGCCGCGTCTGAATATTCCGCTGGTGCTGGAAGAGAAAGAGCGCCAGCCGGACACGATGGGAGGCTACCGGGTCGTCTGGCGGTCGCGCGGGATCGTTCATGCCCTGATGCAACGAGGCGTCGGGCGGCTGCGCGGTGCGGAGGCGGGTCCGGAAAGCGTGACGGATTGGAAGATCACTGTACGCGCCTTTCCCTTGGGTGATCCGCGTCGCCCTTTGCCCGGCCAGAGATTCAGGATGGGCGCGCGACTGATCCGGATCGAGGCCGTAGCGGAAGTCGGCGCCACGGGGCGACACCTGATCGTAACAGGCCAGGAGGAGTGAGGATGAGCTATGTAGCATCGGCAGCACTACAGGGCGCTGTCTATCAATGCCTACGCGCCGATCCGGCACTGTCGGAACTTGTCGGCGATGCGATCTACGACGCGCTGCCAGTAGACCCGCCGAGCGGTGTCTACGTCTCCTTGGGCCCCGAGGAGGTGCGCAACATATCAGATAGCGCCGGATGTGCAGCGCGGCATGACTTCATCGTCTCGATCCTGGGTGGAACGGATGAGGGCGCGGGCTTCCGCGCAGTAAAGGAGGCCGCAATCGCGGTCAGCGCTGCACTGGAGGGCACGGAACTGGCCACGGAAACGGGCAGGGTTGCCGGGCTTTGGTTTTTGCGCGCTCGAGCGAGGCGAGTTGAAAACGGTGCCGAAAGACGGGTCGATCTTACCTTTCGCGCCTTGATGGATCTGGTTTGAGGAGAAGTGAAATGGCGGTTCAGAACGGACGTGATCTGTTGATCAAGATGGACATGACGGGTGCCGGCGAATTTGAGACGGTCGCCGGCCTGCGGGCCACACGCATCGGTTTCAATGCAGAAACAGTCGATGTCACCAGCCTGGAAAGCGAAGGCCGCTGGCGCGAGTTGCTGGGCGGCGCCGGTGTGCGGTCCGCCGCGATCTCGGGGTCGGGCGTTTTTCGTGATGCGGCGACGGATGGCCGGGCGCGGCAGGTCTTCTTTGACGGCGAGGTGCCCAATTGTCAGGTCATCATACCCGATTTCGGGATTGTCGAGGGGCCGTTCCAGATCACGTCGCTGGAATATTCCGGCAGCCATAACGGCGAGGCGACCTACGAAATTGCGCTGGCGAGTGCCGGGGCGCTGAACTTCGTGGCGCTATGATAGTCAATGCAATGCGTGGCGAAGTTGAAATCGCGCTGAACGGGGATGTGCATATTGCGCGCCTGACGCTTGGAGCGCTGGCAGAGTTGGAAGCGATGCTTGGCACCACCTCATTGATCGAGCTGGCCGGGCGTTTCGAGGAAGGACGCTTTTCGGCAGCGGATGTGGTGGCGGTTCTTGTCGCAGGGCTTCGTGGTGGCGGATGGCGCGGCACAAGTGCTGATCTTCTTTCAACTGACCTGTCGGGCGGCCCGGTCGCCGCGGCACAGGCCGCCGCGCGCTTGTTGGCCCTGGCATTCGCGATGCCGGACTGAGGTGCGGGAAATTGGAGCGGCTCGACTGGACCGGCCTTATGCGCGCCGGAATGCAGGGCTTGAGATTGAGGCCGGATGAATTCTGGTCGCTGACTCCGGCAGAACTCGCGCTGATGCTGGGTATCGATCCTGCCTCAGCACCCATGACGAGGTCCCGGCTTGAGGCACTTGCAGCCGATTGGCCCGACCGCAAATCGAAGCAGGAGGTAACGCATGGCTGATAAGAACGCGCTCGATCAGTCCGGAGACGAGCTTGGGCAGCAGCTTGACAGGTCGGCTGATGTCGCGGCCAGCTTCTCGGCTGAACTGGCCCGGATGCAGCAATCCATGTGGCTGGTCAGCCGAGAGGCAGACAGTTTTGCAAGCGGTATTGGTGGCGGGTTGAAACGAGCCTTTGACGGTTTGATTTTCGATGGCATGAAACTGAGCGATGCCTTGAAGGGCATCGCCCGGACAATGGCCGACACCGCATACAGCATCGCGATGAAGCCGATCAAGGACGCGGTGGCGGGGGCCCTTGCCGGTGCCGTTAACAATGCAGCCTCTGGCATTCTGCCATTCTCTCAAGGTGCGGCGTTCAGTCAGGGTCGGGTCTCGGCCTTTGCCAAGGGCGGGGTCGTAAGTCAGCCCACTACCTTCCCGATGCGTGGGGGCACAGGCCTGATGGGGGAAGCGGGGCCAGAGGCGATCATGCCATTGTCGAGGGGCGCCGATGGTCGGCTGGGCGTTGCCGCCGCAGGCGGTGGTCGGCCGGTGAACGTCAATATCACCGTAAACACACCGGACGTTTCGGGTTTTGCCCGTAGCCAGGGCCAGATTGCCGCCCAGATGGGTCGGCTTCTGGCGCGCGGCCAACGAAATATGTGAGGCAGCATGTTCCACGAGATTCGTTTTCCAGCAAATCTTTCGTTCGGCTCGATCGGTGGACCCGAGCGACGAACCGAGATCGTCAAACTCAGCAACGGTCACGAAGAACGCAACACGCCCTGGGCGCATTCGCGGCGCGTTTACGATGCCGGGCTGGGGCTGCGATCGCTTGACGATATTCACGCCATGATTGCCTTTTTCGAAACACGCGGTGGGCAGCTGCATGGTTTTCGATGGAAGGATTGGGCCGACTTCAAAAGCTGCGCACCCAGCCGACGGCCTGCATTTTCCGATCAAGTGCTCGGGCACGGTGACAGCCGCACCGTAAGCTTTCAGCTTGGGAAGCGATATGCGTCTGGCCCGGCTACCTATATCCGCCCGATCACCAAGCCGGTCGAAGGCACGGTCAAGGTCGGCGTTGGGGGAGACGAAAAACGCGAGGCCTTGGACTATGATGTCGACACGACAACCGGCGTCATCACCTTGATCGAACCGCCCGGGGAAGGTGCGGCAGTGACTGCTGGATTTGAGTTCGATGTGCCGGTGCGGTTTGACACCGATCGCATCGCTGTTTCAGTGGCGTCGTTTCAGGCCGGCGAAATGCCGCAGGTTCCGGTGATCGAGGTGCGGATATGACAACGACAACGATCGCGCGTTCCTGGTCAATCACCCGCACCGATGGGCTGGTGCTGGGGTTTACCGATCACGATGCGGTGCTGACATTCGCGGGTATCACCTTCCGGCCAGATATCGGGCTTTCCGCACAAGCCGTTGTTCAGGGCGCGGGGTTGTCCGTGGATAACACCGAGGCCGTCGGCGCACTATCAGACGGCGCCATTGAAGAGGCAGATATTCTTGCTGGAAGGTGGGACGGTGCTGAGCTTTGCCAATGGGAGGTCGACTGGTCCGATCCCAGCCGACACAAGCTTGTTTTCCGTGGACACCTGGGCGAGGTGTGCCGCTCCGGCGGTGCATTCAAGGCCGAGTTGCGCGGGCTGTCAGAGCCGTTGAATCAGCCGGTCGGGCGCGTCTTTCATCCCCGCTGCTCGGCCGTGCTTGGCGATCGGATGTGCAAGGTGGATCTGGACCAGCCGGGACTTTCCGCCACAGCGCGCATCGTCGCCGTTGACGGCGGGACATTGCGCCTGGCCGGGCTGCCCGGAATCGATGACCGTTGGTTCGAACGTGGGGCAATTCAGTTTCTTGACGGGGAAGCGGAAGCAATTCGATGCCACGTCAAAAATGACCGCGCCCTGCCTGACGGGATGCGGCAAGTTGAACTGTGGACGGCGCCGGGCGTGGACGCCGCGCAAGGCGATCGCGTGCGTCTTGTCGCGGGTTGCGACAAATCCGCTGGAATGTGTCAGTTGAAGTTCAGCAACTACATAAATTTCAGAGGTTTCCCTCATCTGCCCGAGGAAGATTGGCTGTTAGCGCCTGCTAAGGAGCGGACACGACGGGCAGAGTGGCTATTTCGCCCCGGAAACGAGGGTGAAATCATTGACCCCTGATTTAGGTTCCGAGGTCGTGAGCATTGCGCGGCGCTGGTGTGGCACGCCTTATCTGCACCAGGCCTCCAATCAAGGGGTCGGAACAGATTGTCTGGGGTTGATCCGTGGTGTTTGGCGCGAACTCTATGGAACGGAGCCTGAAGTCGCACCGCCTTACACGCCAGATTGGGGCGAATATGACGGCAGCGAATTGCTGTTGGCTGGCGCGATGCGCCATCTGTCGCGCGATGATGGCGAAGAGGACCGGCACGGTCAGGTGCTGCTGTTCCGAATGAGGTCCGGAGCGGTCGCGAAACATCTTGGAATCGTCTCGGTCACCGGAGCGGTGCCCGCGTTTATCCATGCCTATGACCGTCATGGCGTTGTCGAAAGTCCCCTTTCGATGCCGTGGCGCCAGCGTATTGCCGCAAGGTTTCGATTCCCCGAACGATAGGATCTTCAAATGGCGACTATCCTGCTTTCCGCTGCGGGCGCGGCCCTCGGCTCTGGCTTTGGCGGCACTATTCTGGGCCTGAGCGGGGCGGTTATCGGCCGTGCCATCGGGGCGACAGCCGGCCGCCTGATCGATCAAAGACTGCTGGGGGGTGGCTCTCAGGTCGTGGAAACGGGTCGAATTGATCGTCTGCGTATCCAGACCACCGGCGAAGGCATTCCTGTTCCGCGGATTTGGGGGCAGATGCGTGTGCCTGGTCATGTCATATGGGCTGCGCCGCTGACTGAAGTCAGCTCTCGAGAGGGTGGCAGTAAGGGCACCGCACCGCGCGTCAGCAATATCTCTTATCGTCTGAGCGTTGCGCTTGCTTTGTGTGAGGGACCTATCCTTGGGGTTGGAAGAGTCTGGGCAGATGGCGAGGAGATATCGCGGGCTGATCTTAATATGCGTGTATATGAGGGGTCTGAAACTCAGATTCCCGACCCCTGCATCAAAGCGCATGAGGACAACGAGGCCCCGGCGTATCGCGGGATTGCTTACGTCGTTCTTGAGGAGCTGGATTTGGAACGCTGGGGCAACCGTCTGCCGCAGCTGAGTTTTGAAGTTACGCGCGCCGCGCAATCGGGTGGCGGGTTGTCGAACGAAATCCAGGCCGTCGCGATGATCCCCGGGACCGGAGAGTATTCGCTGGCAACGACCCCGGTGACATATTCGGCGGACCTGGGGGAAAGTTTGCCCGCCAACACATCGTCCGTACTTGCGGCGACGGATTTCACTGCATCGATGGACATTTTGGGGCGGGAACTTCCGCGCGTGGGTTCAGTCTCTCTGGTGGTTTCATGGTTCGGTGACGATCTGCGAGTCGGACGATGCAGCCTGCGTCCGAAGGTTGAATATCGTGACCGCGAAGGCAGCGGCATGAAGTGGCGCGCCGGCGGCATCGGTCGGGCGTCTGCACATGAGGTTTCGCGCAAGGACGACAGGCCGATCTATGGAGGAACGCCAGCGGATGGATCGGTCATCGAGGCGCTGCGGGCAATCGCGCAATCCGGCCGGAAGGCTGTTTTTTATCCCTTCATCCTAATGGAGCAGCTGCAGGGGAACGGAAGGACAGATCCCTGGACCGGCGCCCGCGATCAGCCTGTCATGCCTTGGCGCGGCCGTATCACTGCGGAGATTGCGCCTGGTCGCGATGGAAGCCCCGATGGCACCGCAGCCAACGTTTCTGCGGTCCGTAGTTTCTTTGGAGATGCCACTCCGGACGACTTCAGCCGGGCAGGGGACATAATCTCCTATTCTGGCCCGAATGAGTGGTCCTATCGCCGGTTCATTCTACATTACGCCCATCTTTGTGCAGCGGCAGGTGGCGTCGACGCATTCCTTATCGGTTCCGAGATGCGCGCATTGACCCAGCTTCGTGGTCCTGATCATCAGTTTCCGGTGGTAGACGAGTTGCGCAGTCTGGCAGCCGACGTGCGGGCCATACTCGGTTCAAAGGTGAAAATCAGCTATGCGGCTGATTGGTCTGAATATTTCGGATACCATCCGGGTGGCGGCGATGCGTATTTCCACCTTGATCCGTTATGGTCCGACCGAAATATCGACTTCGTCGGCATCGACAACTATATGCCCTTGTCCGATTGGCGGGATGGAGAGACGCACAAGGATGCGCTTTGGCGCCGCATTGACGCGCTTGGATATCTTGAAAGCCAGATCGAAGGCGGGGAGGGCTATGATTGGTATTACGCGGACCCTGCGCACCGAGAAGCGCAGACCAGAACCCCAATCGAGGATGGCGCGTATGGTGAAGACTGGATCTGGCGCTACAAGGATCTGCGCAACTGGTGGGCCAACGCGCATCATGATCGCATAGACGGTGAAAGGCTGAAGGTATCCACAGACTGGAAACCGGGATCCAAACCTATCTGGTTTACCGAGATGGGATGTGCGGCGTTGGACAAAGGCACCAATCAACCCAACAAGTTCCTGGACGCCATGAGTTCGGAATCGCAGTTGCCGCACTATTCCAGCGGTGCCCGCGATGACGTCATGCAGGCGGCTTATTACGCCGCGATGGTTCGATACTGGTCAGATCAGGCAAATAATCCGACCGGGACATATGGCGGCGACATGGTGGACATGTCGCGCGCTCATGCATGGTGTTGGGATGCAAGACCGTATCCGGCTTTCCCCGGACGACCAGATCTGTGGTCTGACGGACCTGCCTGGGATCGGGGCCACTGGCTTAACGGGCGCGCAGGCGCTGTGCCGCTTGCTTCTTTGGTAGCCGACCTGTGCCTGTCTGCCGGGTTGCGAGAGTTCGACGTCTCGGGTCTGTCAGGGCTGGTGCGCGGGTATTCAGCGAATGGCGCGGAAACGGTGCGGGCAAGCCTGCAGCCGCTGATGCTGCGCTTCGGATTCGATGCAGTGGAGCGCGACGGAAAGCTAATGTTCATCATGCGCGACGGCTTGGTTAGCGCGAGCCTGACCGAGGATGATTTGGCCGAGATGGAAGGTGGGGTGCACGAAACAACGCGAAGCGCATCTGCCGAAATTGCGGGCAGGCTCCGTCTGACGCATATCGCAGTCGGTGCAAGTTATGCGACCTCAACTGTCGAGGCGTCATTGCCCGATGATCCGTCGCCGGTGGTTTCGGACAGCGAAATGCCGCTGCTGATGACAGTTACCGAAGCAAGATGCACAGCCGAACGCTGGCTTGCAGAATCCCAACTCAGTCGAGAGTCCATTCGCTTCCGGCTTCCGCCATCAAAAGGGGATCTCGGTGCAGGGGACGTCATTTCTCTGACGCGGCGCGCGGACAAATCCGCCCACCGCTGGCGTATAGACAAGGTCGAGCGTGCCGGTGCCATCACGGTTGATGCGGTGCGCACTGAACCCGGCTGCTATCGTCCCTCAGACTATCAGGAAAGCGGTCTGAACGTTACACGATATAAGCCGCCGATGCCTGTGTTGCCGCTCATCATGGACCTGCCATTGATGCGCGGCAGTGAACGCCCTTATGCGCCGCACATTGCTGTCGCAGCAAAGCCTTGGCCAGGATCGGTGGCCGTCTATGGATCTTCGAGCGAGCATAGCGGCTTTTCGCTTAACACCAGCGTGCCTCAGGGTGCCATGATCGGCGTGACACAGAACGCGCTTCTACGTGCGAAGCCCGGCTTGATCGACCGGGGCCCTGGTCTAATTGTTCGGTTTGGTACTGGTGCTCTGTCGGGTGCGTCCAACAATGCGCTTCTGCACGGTGCGAATATGGCGGCAATCGGTGATGGCACTCCCAATGGGTGGGAAATCATTCAGTTTGCGCACGCTGAGGCGGTATCGGAACGGGTGTGGTCACTGCGAAACCGCTTGCGCGGCCAGTTCGGCACGGATGCGACGATGCCGGATGAGTGGCCCACAGGCGCGTATGTCGTTCTTCTTGACGGCGCGCTAAGGCAATTGGCATTGGAACCGGCCGAGCTGGGGCAGTTACGATTCTGGCGCATTGGTCCGGCGACACGGACAGTTGAAGACCCGAGCTATCGTCTCAGATCGACGGCCACGCGCGGTGCGGGTCTGCGACCGCTTTCGCCATGTCACCTGCGCCTTGAAAATGGTCGTTTGTCCTGGATCAGGCGAACACGGGTGTCTGGCGACCGATGGGACATGCGCGATGTGCCACTTGGCGAGGTGCGCGAGGCCTACCTGATACGGGTCGAGACCGCGGGCGAAATGCATGAGTTCGAAAGCGATACGCCGTCGATGACACTGCCGCGCGACCTGGCTGACGAGGCTGGGCGTGGCAAACTGACGATTTCTGTCGCTCAACTGGCAGACGAGTACGGACCGGGACCTTTCACTACGAGGATATTTTGATGAACGATCAGCAGACACAGCGCCTTGGATTGTCATTGGTGCAGGGAGCACAGGCACAGAAGCATGTTACCGTGAATGAGTCGTTCGCTCGGTTGGATGGATTGGTCAACTTGGTCCTGCGAAGCATCAACCTGGCAACTCCGCCCGTTTCCGCGTTGGATGGTACGTGCTTTGGCGTTCCAGCGGGTGCGGAAGGCGACTGGGGCGGTCAGGAAGGCAAGATTGCAATTGCCGCAAATGGAGGCTGGGTATTTGCCGATGCAGAAGCAGGCATGCGGGCGTTCATCCTCGATTCAGGCACGCAGGCAGTTCATGACGGGATCAGCTGGGTAGAGGGTGCGCTGACGCTTGGCCGGTTCGGTTCGGCTCTGGTTGCCCGAACGGCAGAGACCGAATTCACGATCACAGCGGGAACAAACCTGTCGAGTGATCTTTACATACCGACATCCGCGATGGTGATAGGGGCGACGGCCAGGGTTGTCGACGAGATTTCAGGTACACTGACCAGCTGGATGTTGGGCACCGAAGGTGCAGCAGACCGTTTTGGGTCGACGCTTGGCATTCAGAAGGGATCGTGGGCACGGGGGATGTTGTCTCAGCCGTTTACGTATTGGTCCCCGACACCTGTGATCCTGACCGCGGCGGGCGGGGAATTTGGCACGGGAAAGGTAAGGTTGGCGGTCCATTGGCTGGAGCTGACATTGCCTAGCTGATGGGTTTTCTGCGCTGCGGCTTTAGTTTAGGCTGCGGCGCAAAGGAGTCGCGCATGAACAGTCCCGCGAAAGCCGAGATACTGACCGCCACGCCTTTGGGGGGGGCGGCGCTTTGGTCGCAGATTTGTGCCGAAGCGCGCGAGGCGATTGCGCAGGAGCCGCTTTTGGGCGCGCTGATCCATGCCGGTCTTTTGCATCACCGCAATCTGCAATCGGCGCTGGCATATCGTTTTGCGATGAAGCTGTGTTCCGGCGAAATGAGCGCTCAGTTGCTTCGCGAGATTGCCGATACGGCTTACTCCGCGCGGCCCGAGTTGGTGATGGCGGCCGAGGCTGATCTGCGCGCTGTTTATGAACGCGATCCTGCCACGCACCGTCTGATGCAACCCTTCCTGTTCTTCAAGGGATTTCAAGCACTGCAAGCGTATCGCATCGGTCACTGGTTATGGACAGAAGGGCGGCGCGATATGGCATATTTCGTGCAAATGCGCTGTTCCGAAGCCTTCGGTGTTGATATCCATCCGGCCGCCCGAGTTGGCAAGGGCGTCATGATGGATCATGCGCATTCGATCGTCATTGGAGAAACCGCTGTTGTCGGTGACAATGTCTCGATGCTGCATTCGGTGACGCTTGGCGGCACCGGAAAGGCAGACGGCGACCGCCATCCGAAAATAGGTAATGGCGTTTTGATCGGGGCAGGGGCCAAGGTTCTGGGCAACATCTCAGTCGGGCGATGCAGCCGGATCGCAGCCGGTTCAGTCGTCCTATCTGATGTTCCAGAGTGCAAGACGGTGGCCGGCGTACCTGCGCGGATTGTTGGTGACGCGGGATGTACAGATCCGGCATTTGCCATGGATCATCTGATTGAAGTGACCGCAACTGATATTGACAACGCTTAAATCAGCTCTGCAACCCATTCCGGTACTGTTCGTGTCGCCGGGCCGGCCAGATGGCGATGAAAATCACGGCTAATCGCGGAACGATCCAGATTGAGTTCAACACATTCTGCACTGCACTGGCGAGCATGCTTTGCAAAGCCCGCTGCAGGATAGACATTTCCAGAAGTACCTATAGCTGCAAAAATTTCTGTGCGGTCTAACGCAGCAAAGATTTCGTCCATCTGATACGGAATCTCGCCGAACCAGACGATATCGGGTCGCACGGTCTCATGATTGCATTGCGGGCAATTCGAAGTAGTGCTGGTTACCGCCGGACTGGGCCAGCGATGGCCGCAGCTGGTACACAGCGCATTTGCCAGTGCACCATGCATGTGGATCACGTCTGTTGAGCCTGCGCGCTCATGAAGATCATCGACATTCTGGGTCACCAGTGTCAGTTCATGTCGTTTGGCAAGCTGGTGAATTGCCCGATGTGCAGCATTGGGCGCGGCAGCCGCCGCCGCGCTGCGACGCTCGTTGTAAAAGCGATGCACCAATGCCGGATTGCGCCGATAGCCATCCGGCGTCGCGACATCATCGATCCGGTGATCCTCCCAAAGTCCATCGGACGCGCGAAAGGTCCGTAGGCCGCTTTCCGCAGAAATTCCCGCCCCGGTCAGGACGACGATCCGCATCTCAGCGACAATAGGACTCTGCCGCAGCCGCATACGCCTTATAGCGTGACCAGAAGGCGTTGTCGGAATCCCGCTTCGACATCCGCACCACCTGGGCCTTATGGGGGTCAAGGAAGAACGATGCCGCCAGCCGCTGATCCGAGCGCGACAACATCTGGTTTGCCACTTGCTGCGCGCAACCGCACAAGGCAGGTTGGCGCGCACCACGTTCGGATCGCACGCAAGCGCTGTCAATCGGACCCGCCATTGCGAGCGGCGTTGTCAGCACGATCGCCGCTGCGGCGATGAGAATGCGGTTCATCTCTGTCTCCTCGATTTTTTTGCCTGAGTTGCCTTGTCGGCATTCTTGGAGGCGGCTAAGCCAACCCCTGCTGGCCGAGGATAGCAAATTTAATCAGACCGCTCAATCACTGCGTGCGCCGAAGTGATCGGGTCAAGGCGGAAATGCGCCCCAATATGTTGTGTCAGGCTGGGGCGCTGTCAGAACCCGCGGACCGAATCACATCGACAGATGCCGGAAAGCGCTATCTTCAATTCTGACGCGGTTTGCTGGCTTGTTCGCTTGAGCGAGACCATTTGCCTCCACAGCCACCCTTGTTCGCAGTTCGAAGCCGGTTGGGCTGATGCCAAGGCTGCACGACTATTCATGTGCTGCTTGGGATTGGTCGGTTGTCCGGACCAAATCCTCGATAACCTCGAAACGGTTGACGTCGACCAATCCGTGGTCAGTGATCTTAAGATGGGGGATGACGGGCAGGGCCAGAAAGGCAAGCTGCAGAAAAGGCTCATGCAGGACGATTCCCAATGCACGAGCGGCCTTTCTCAATGCGATCAGCGCATTATGAACGTGCTCAAACGGTTCATTGCTCATCAGCCCGCCCTGGGGGAGGGCCAGTTCGGCAGTGACACGTCCGTCCTTCACAACGACGAAGCCGCCGCCCATTTCGGCCAACCGCTCTGCCGCGCGCACCATGTCGTCGTAGTCTATTCCGACAAGAACGATATTGTGATGGTCGTGGCAAACGGTGGAGCCTAGCGCGCCGGCTGTGATGCCAAAGCCGCGTACGAAGCCATTCGCAATGTTGCCGTTCCTGCCGTGACGTTCCACGACCGAGATGCGGGCAAGGTCGCGGTGGGCATCTGGTTGACGGTCGCCATCGGTCGCGGAAATCTCCTCAGTCAGGTGGTCTGTCAGGATTCGGCCTGGTTGGAGGCCGATGATCGGTGTCTTGCCAGCGCCGGGCAGGCGGAAGCTGTCGGGCGAGAGCAGCGGCAGACGTACTGAATCCAGCCCCACCAATGAGCGCAATTCCCGTCCGGCAAATGCATCCTCATCAACAGCGATGCCGCCACAGATGACCTTTCGAATTGCGCAACTCTCCACGTCGTCCAGCACCACGATATCGGCGCGCTTGCCTGGTGCGATTTGGCCCCGATCTGTCAGGCCGAAGGCTTCGGCTGCCGAAAGGCTTGACACGCGGTAAACCGACAAGGGATCGCAGCCATGGCTGATCAACCGGCGGATCATGCCATCCAAATGGCCCTCCTCGGCGATATCCAGCGGGTTCCGGTCATCGGTACAGAGGCACATATAAGGTGCGGTCAGCGGCGTCAGAACTGGTGCCAGCGCATCCAGGTCCTTTGACACAGAACCCTCGCGGATCAGAATCCGCATCCCCTTCTGCAGCTTTTCGATCGCCTCGGCCGCACTGGTTGCCTCGTGTTCGGTGCGGATGCCGGCGGCAACATAGCCATTCAGGTCGCGCCCTGACAACAGCGGTGCATGGCCGTCGATATGGCGGCCCTTGAAGGCGTTCAGCTTTTCCATACAGGCCGGATCGCGGGCCAGCACGCCGGGATAGTTCATGAACTCTGCCAGCCCGATCACCTTGGGATGATCGGCCAGCTTCAGCAAATCCGCCGTATCCAGCCTTGCTCCCGAGGTTTCCAGCGGCGAGGACGGCACGCAAGAGGACAGGTTTACCCGCAGATCCATCACCATGAAACGCGACGCAGCAAGGAAATGCCGGATCCCGTCGGCTCCGACGACATTGGCGATCTCGTGCGGATCGCAAATCGCGGTGGTCACCCCCATAGGGGTAACGCATCGGTCGAACTCGGAAGGTGAAACGCAGGAACTTTCGATATGCAAATGCGTGTCGATGAATCCTGGCACCAGCACTGTCCCTGCCACGTCTATTTCAGTCTTGCCGCGATATTCCTCGCCGATCCCCACAATAGTGTCGCCGCAAATTGCAACATCGCCTTGAATGCGCGCGCCTGTGATCATGCACCAGACCTTGCCCCCTTTAAGGACCAGATCGGCGGGTTCCTCGCCCCGGCCTTGCGCGATGCGGCTTTCGATGGTGGAGCGGGGGCCGAGTGTCATGAGCTTCTCCTTGCTGCGGCGATGATCGGGCAGGGCGCGACCGGCGTAAAGCCCCGCAATATCTGAGCGATGAAATAATACGAAAATATTGGCAAATCCGTCGGTTACGGCCCGAAACGGAAGCACTCGTAGATGGTGGCCGGTTCAGCCAGACAGGCTCGCAATCCCCTCAGCCTTCGCGAAGCAGCGGTTTATTGCCGGGAGGGCGGTTGTAACGGATGTGTGACACGCCCGGAAACTCTCATCGTCCATATGGCGTTGCGATGAATGGTTGTAGCAAGCGGGGGGCGGATGGCGTCGGACAGTGCGGAGAACGGGCGGGGCGGCGCTAGAGCCGAGAAGGATATGACCTCGGACGCGGCGGCAGAGAAAAAGGCTGCCAAGGCGGCAAAGAAGAAAGCTAGGAAAGAGCAGACCGCCACCGCCGATAAACCCGAGCAATTGGGGTCCGGCAAGGCGGTCGATACGCTTTTCCGTAACGCGATTCGGGCCGAGCTGGACATCATCAATCTGGCCGCGATGAAGGCCAATATCATGATCTCGCTGAACGGCCTGATCATCTCGGCCCTGATGATCTCGGGCGCGTTCATCTTTGCCTCCTCACAGGTTTTCATCCTGCCGGCGCTGATCTTCATGCTGACGGCCGCCGGGTCGATCTTCTTTGCCCTGCTTGCTGCCTCGCCCGAACGTGCCGATGCCATGGCCGGCATTACCCGCTGGATCCGCGATGCTCTGCGGCGGCGCGCGGGTCGCAAGGACCTGCGCCGCTATATCGACGAAGCGCGCGCTCAAACGGCCGGATATGACGGGCTGAATTTGCTCATCTACGAAGACCGCGTGAGGCTGGAACCCGAGGAATACTGGCATCGCATGAAAGAGTTGCTGCGCGACCGCGATCAGGTCTATTTCCGCATGAGCGACCAGCTTTACTGGCTGGGCCAGATGGCCAGCCGCAAGTTCCGCATGCTCGATTTTTCCTATCGGATCTTCCGTTGGGGGCTGGTTGCCTCGGTGATCGCCTTCTTCGGGATGAAGTCCCTGTTCGGCCTGTTTCCTACCTTGTCGGGGCAGGGCGCGGTGCGGTTGACCAACCTAGGGATCAACGAATTCAATGACATATACGAACCATCTGCCGTGCAGCAACTGCCTGATGGCCGCATCATTGTGGTCGAGGACGAGGCCTCGCGGGCGATTTCGGTGATGCGGATGGGCGATGACGGTCGCCTGACCGAGGATGCGGCCGCAGATCAGAAATATACCCGCGCCTTCGGCCGGCAACTCAGCGATCTGGAGGGGCTGTCGATTGACGATCGCGAGAATATCTATGCGATCACCTCGCATTCGCTGACCGGCAAGGGCGAGCGCAAGCCAGACCGCGAACAGCTTGTCCGGTTCCGCGTCAGGGGCGCTCAGATCGGCGATATCGCCAGCGTCACCAATCTGCGCGACGCGATGATCAGCGATCAGGGCCTGCAGGAAGCTATCACCAAGGCGGCGGGCGAGCCGGCCGATTTCACAGAGCTCAATATCGAGGGGCTCGCCTTCTACCGCGCCGCCGGCCAGTTGATGCTGGGCCTGCGCGAGCCGCGCCTTGCCGGGTTGTCGCTGATCGTGCCGATCGAGAATCCAAGCCAGATGTTCGATGGCGCCCCCCCCGATTTCGGCGAGCCGATTCTGCTGGATCTGCAAGGCGGCGGCATTCGGGCGCTCAGCTATGATCCGGTGCTGGCCAGCTTCCTGATCGTCAATGAGATCGATTCCCATACCGGCGACCCGATGTCGCAATTGTGGCGATGGTCAGGCGAACGCGGCAGCCTGCCCGAGCCGGTCGCGCTGCCCGAGATCATCAACCTCAACAATGTCGAATCCATCGATTCGATCACCATCCATGATGAGCCGCGCCTGCTGATCATGTCGGATGAGGGCGACCCGAAGAAAGATGAACCGGCCCGCTATATGCTGCTGGAATATGACCAGCTGTCACATTGACGCAAGCCGGCAGGCGCGGATGAGCGGCCCTGCTCGTTGATCCCGCCGGCAGCGCCGCCGCGCCATTGACCGCGTGTGAAATTGATAGGCACCCGTCGCACGCGCCCCCTTCCAGCGGCATACGCTCCTCTGTATATGCGAGCGCATGACCGATCTCGCTCTCATCCGCAATTTTTCCATCGTGGCCCATATCGACCACGGCAAATCCACGCTGGCCGACAGGCTTATCCAGATGACGGGAACTGTTGCTGAACGCGACATGAAGGCCCAGCTTCTGGACAGCATGGATATCGAACGTGAACGCGGGATCACGATCAAGGCCAACACGGTGCGGATTGCCTATCCTGCAAAGGACGGACGCACCTATATTCTGAATCTGATCGACACCCCCGGCCATGTCGACTTCGCCTATGAGGTCAGCCGCTCGATGCGGGCCGTCGAAGGCAGCCTGCTGGTTGTGGATGCCAGTCAGGGGGTCGAGGCACAGACGCTGGCCAATGTCTATCAGGCCATCGACGCGGATCATGAGATCGTCCCCGTCCTGAACAAGATCGACCTGCCCGCGGCGGAACCCGAACGAGTCAAGGAAAACATTGAAGATGTGATCGGCATTGACGCATCCCAGGCCGTGCCCATCAGTGCCAAGACAGGTCTTGGCATTCCTGACGTGCTGGAAGCCATCGTCACCCGATTGCCCGCACCGAAGGGCGACCGCGACGCGCCCTTGAAGGCGATGCTGGTCGACAGCTGGTATGACGCCTATCTGGGCGTGGTTGTGATGATCCGGGTCATGGACGGGGTCATCCGCAAGGGAGATCAGGTCAAGATGATGCAGACCGGCGCCACCTACCGGTTGGACAAGCTGGCCGTGCTGACGCCGGCGATGAAGGATATCGCCGAACTCGGCCCGGGCGAGATCGGGGTGTTCACCGCGTCGATCAAGCAGGTGCGTGACACCCGTGTCGGGGACACGATCACCCATGAAAAGAGGCCGACCGACAAGCCGCTGCCGGGCTTCAAGCCTGCGCAGCCTGTTGTGTTCTGCGGTCTGTTCCCGGTCGATGCCAACGACTTCGAGGCCCTGCGCGACGCCATCGAGAAGCTGGCCCTGAATGACGCCTCCTTCAGTTATGAAATGGAAACCTCGGCAGCGCTTGGTTTCGGCTTCCGCTGCGGATTCCTTGGGCTGCTGCATCTCGAAGTCATCCGTGACCGTCTGGAGCGCGAATACGATCTGGACCTGATCACCACCGCGCCAAGCGTGGTTTTCAAACTGCATATGAAGGACGGAGAGGTCCGCGACCTGCACAACCCCGCCGATATGCCCGACCTGACCTATGTCGATCATATCGAGGAGCCGCGCATCAAGGCCACGATCATGGTGCCGGATGAATATCTGGGCGATGTGCTGAAGCTGTGCCAGGACCGGCGCGGCATCCAGCTTGACCTGACCTATGCCGGGCAGCGCGCCATGGTCGTCTATGACCTGCCGCTGGCCGAGGTGGTCTTCGATTTCTATGACCGCCTGAAATCGGTGACCAAGGGTTATGCGTCATTCGATTACCAGATCAGCGAATACCGTGAGGATTTTCTGGTCAAGATGTCGATCCTCGTGAATGACGAACCTGTTGACGCACTGTCCATCATGGTCCACCGCGACCGGGCGGAAGCGCGCGGCCGCGTCATGGTCGAAAAGCTGAAAGAGCTGATCCCCCGCCACATGTTCAAGATCCCGATCCAGGCTGCCATCGGTTCCCGTGTGATCGCGCGCGAGACTTTGAGCGCGATGCGAAAGGACGTGACAGCCAAGTGTTACGGCGGCGATGCGACGCGAAAGAAAAAGCTGCTGGAAAAGCAGAAGGCGGGCAAGAAGAAGATGCGCCAGTTCGGGAAGGTCGAAATCCCGCAGACGGCGTTCATTCAGGCGCTCAAGATGGATGGCTGACGCCACGTGGCGCCCGGCGCCGCATTCTTCCTTAGGCGCTTTGCCGGGGCCGTCCTGTCATGTGCTGAAAATGTCGCAGTTCTGAAAACGCGGCGTCAAATTCGGCCACCCCTGCGACTTTGGTGGCTAGGCCGGTTGAAACGCGGCGGTTAGCTGCTACCTAGCCCGCAGATTGAAGCATCCATCGAAAGATCTGGTGCACAGGAGATTTGACGGGCCGCGCCACGCGCGAGTCGATGGCGTTTGGGGCGGACATGGCATTCATTTCGGAAATTCACTACCAGAACAGCTATGCCAGCAATTCTGGACAGGAGGAATTCGTCGAGATCAGGGTCACTGCCGCTGAGCTGGCGCAGATGTCGGCGGGCGACACCACCCTTCAGGTCGCGTTTTATCAGGATAACGGTGCGTCGTCGCAGGTCGTGACGCTCGACCCGGACGATGCCGTCCGCGACCCGAACAGCGGCACCTACACCATCGTCGTGCCCCTGCCGATGAGCGCGCCGACCACTAACCCGCCCGGCGCCGGCGAGCCTGAGGCAGTCGCCCTGACCAGCACCGACAGCGACGGCACGACCGAAGTGATCAGGTTCGTGGAAATCGCGCCCTCGACGGGGACGATTACGGCAACGGATGGTCCGGCCGCAGGCACCTCGGCAGAGGTCATCGCTGCGTCGTCGGGGGGCCAAAGTGTCCAATACGACAAGAACGGCAACCGGATCGACGGCCCGGCCTCACCCAATCAGGCGATCTGCTTCACCCTGGGAACCTTGATCGAGACCGAAAATGGCCCCGTGCCGATCGAGCATCTGAGACCCGGCCACCGTGTGCGGGTGCGCGACAATGACTTGCAGCCCATTCGATGGATCGGACGGCGCTGCCTCGATGCAATTGATCTGGCGGCCGCGCCGCACCTTCGCCCGATCCGCATATGCGCGGGCAGTCTGGGCGCTGGAACGCCCAGCCGGGATTTGACGGTCAGCCCTCAGCACCGAATCCTGGTGCGTTCCAAAATTGCGCAGCGCATGTTCGGCGCTGCCGAGGTTCTGGTCGCCGCAAAGCAGCTTTGTCAGATAGATGGCATCGACGTCGTGGATGACGCAGTCGAGGTCACCTATTTTCACATGCTGTTCGAGAAGCATGAAATCGTCTTCGCAAATGGCTGCGAGGCTGAAAGCCTGTTCATCGGGCCAGAGGCGCTGAAAAGCATCGGCAAGCTTGCAAGAAACGAGATATTCACCCTTTTTCCGCAGCTTCGCCAGGGCGATGTCCGCACGGCGCCGGCGCGTCCGCTGGTGCAGGGTCGCAAGGCCCGGCACATGGCCGGGCGGCATATCAAGAACGGTCGGACCCTGATCGCTGACTGACCTGCTTCCGCCTGCGTCTGGTCAGTTCGACTGCCGGTCTTTCGCAGACCCGCGCCAGTTCGCAACCCGCCAAGCGCAGCGGGTCACTGGACGCTCATGTGCCGCGATCACCTTTTGCGGTTGTTTGTGGGAAACCACATCGACAGCCAGGCATCGAACCACATCCGCTGCCAGTCCTGCATCATCTGGCTTTGGGCCTTGTGCATTTCTGACATGATCCGTCCCTGCGACGCGCCAGCGACGCTGTTGGCGGCCGAAAGCCAGGCACTCATCCAAGGATTCTTCATCTGTGACCTCCCCCGAATTGATCTGACGTTTGAAAGTGGCAAAGCCAGCAATGCAGATACGCCCCCCAAGATCAACGATTCTGTACCGAAGCGTCTGGGGGCGGGCGCGAGTCTTTGCCTGCGTCTGGCCTTGGCCACGCCAATTGCCCTGGTTTGCGGCAAACGGCGTGATTGTCGCAGAAAACGCTTGTCAGCCGGGATAAAGGCGCATATAGGCACGGCTTCATCACGAAACTCCACCGGATAAAGGGTGGCCCGCAACGCGGGGCTCTCCGGTGATGTTGAAAGGATTTAGGGGCATGAAAGCCGCCGAATTGAAAGAAAAATCGCCCGAGCAGCTGCAGGAGCAGCTGGTTGCGCTGAAAAAGGAAGCGTTCAACCTGCGCTTCCAGCAGGCCACCGGCCAGCTCGAATCAACCGCGCGCATGCGCAGCGTTCGCCGCGATGTCGCGCGCGTCAAGACTGTTCTGAACCAGAAAGCGGCAGACGCCGCCTCGTCGAAGTAAGGGGACCGATATGCCCAAACGCATCCTGCAAGGCACCGTCACCTCGGACAAGAACGAGCAGACCGTGACCGTTCTGGTCGAACGCCGCTTCAAGCACCCGCTGCTGCACAAGACCGTGCGTTCGTCGAAGAAATACCGTGCCCATGACGCGGATAACCAGTTCAAGGTCGGTGACACCGTTCGCATCGTCGAATGTGCGCCGATCTCGAAGACCAAACGCTGGACCGTACTGACGGATGACGCAACTGCGTCGGCCTGAGGTCCAGTACCTAATCGAAACCCTGGGGCGGCACGCATCGCCGTCCCCAAAGGTCGGGAGTAAACCATGATCCAGATGCAAACCAATCTGGATGTAGCTGACAACTCCGGCGCTCGCCGGGTGCAGTGCATCAAGGTTCTGGGTGGTTCGCACCGTCGCTATGCGTCGGTGGGCGACATCATTGTCGTATCCGTCAAGGAAGCCATCCCGCGCGGTCGCGTGAAGAAAGGTGACGTCCGCAAGGCCGTCGTCGTGCGCACCGCCAAAGAAGTGAAACGCGAAGACGGCACCTCGATCCGCTTCGACCAGAATGCCGCCGTCATCCTGAACAATCAGGGCGAACCGGTCGGCACCCGTATCTTCGGGCCGGTCGTGCGCGAGCTGCGTGCGAAGAACTTCATGAAGATCATCTCGCTCGCTCCGGAGGTGCTGTAATGGCTGCCAAGCTGAAAAAAGGCGACAAGGTCGTCCTCCTTGCCGGCAAGGACAAGGGCAAGCAGGGTGAGATCACGCAGGTCATGCCGAAGGACGGCAAAGCCGTCGTCGATGGCGTGAACATCGCGCTGCGTCACACCCGTCAGTCGCAGAATTCGCAGGGCGGCCGTGTTCCTAAGAACATGCCGATCGACCTGTCGAACCTGGCGCTGCTGGACAAGAACGGCAAAGCGACCCGCGTCGGCTTCCGCGACGAAGACGGCAAGAAGGTGCGTTTCGCCAAGACCACGGGAGACGTGATCTGATGCTGGACCAAGCACAATACACACCGCGCCTGAAGACGGCTTACAAGGACCAGTTCCGCGCCGCCCTGAAGGAAGAGTTCGGCTATAAGAACGACATGCAGATCCCGCGTCTGGACAAGATCGTCCTGAACATGGGCATCGGTGAAGCCGTGAAGGACACCAAAAAGGTCAAGCAGGGCGCCGATGAACTGTCGCTGATCGCTGGCCAGAAGGCTGTCATCACCAAGGCGAAGAATTCGATCGCCGGTTTCCGCGTTCGCGAGGAAATGCCGCTGGGTGCGAAAGTGACCCTGCGCGGCGACCGGATGTATGAATTCCTGGATCGTCTGATCAATATCGCGCTGCCCCGCGTTCGCGACTTCCGCGGCGTCAAGGGCACCTCTTTCGATGGTCGCGGCAACTACGCCATGGGCCTGAAAGAGCACATCGTGTTCCCGGAAATCAACTTCGACAAGGTCGACGAAGTTCTGGGGATGGATATCATCATCTGCACCACCGCGAAGACCGACGCGGAAGCGAAAGCGCTGTTGAAGCAATTCAACATGCCATTCAACAGCTGATCGCGGAGGGAAAGAGATATGGCTAAGAAATCCATGATCGAGCGCGAGAAGAAGCGCGAGCGTCTGGTCAAGAAATACGCTGCAAAGCGCGCTGAACTGAACGAGATCATTCACGATCAGGAACGTCCGGTTGAAGAGCGTTTCAAGGCTTCGCTGAAGCTGGCTGAACTGCCGCGCAACTCGTCCGCGACGCGTCTGCACAACCGGTGCCAGCTGACCGGTCGTCCGCATGCGTATTACCGCAAACTGAAACTCAGCCGGATCATGCTGCGCGAGCTTGGCTCGCAGGGCGCGATTCCGGGCCTGGTCAAATCGAGCTGGTAAGGGGGCGACAATGAATATGAACGATCCTCTCGGCGATATGCTGACCCGCATCCGCAACTCGCAGCTGCGTGGCAAATCGACCGTCCGTACGCCGGCCTCGAAACTGCGCGCCTGGGTTCTGGACGTGTTGAAGGCCGAAGGCTACATCCGCGGCTATGAAGAAGTCACCACCGAGGCCGGCCATTCCGAGCTGGAAATCTCGCTGAAGTACTTCGAAGGCCAGCCGGTCATCCGTGAGCTTGCCCGCGTGTCGAAACCGGGTCGCCGCGTCTATGCCGGTGCCAAGGAAATCCCGCAGGTCCGTCAGGGCCTGGGCGTTTCCATCGTCTCGACGCCGAAAGGCGTGATGTCGGATGCAAATGCACGCAACGCCAATGTCGGCGGCGAAGTGCTCTGCACCGTATTCTAAGGAGGGCAGGATGTCTCGTATTGGTAAAAAACCGGTCGAACTGCCCAAGGGCGTGACCGCCGAAGTCAAGGGCCAGACCATCGAGGTCAAAGGCCCGAAAGGCACCCGTTCCTTCACCGCCACCGACGATGTCGATCTGGCGCTGGAAGATGGTGCTGTCACCGTCAAGCCGCGCGGTCTGTCCAAGCGTGCGCGCCAGCAGTGGGGCATGACCCGCAGCATGGTTGCGAACCTGGCGACCGGCGTATCGGAAGGCTTCAAGAAAGAGCTGGAGATCCAGGGTGTGGGTTACCGCGCCGCGATGCAGGGCAAGACCCTGAAACTGTCGCTGGGTTACAGCCACGAGGTGAACTTCGAAACGCCCGACGGCGTGACGATCACCGCACCGAAGCAGACTGAAATCGTTGTGGAAGGCATTGACCAGCAGCAGGTTGGTCAGGTCGCAGCGAACATCCGCGAATGGCGCGCACCCGAGCCCTACAAGGGCAAAGGTATCCGCTATAAGGGCGAGTTCGTGTTCCGCAAGGAAGGCAAGAAGAAGTAAGGGGCGCAAAAATGGCACTGAACAAAAGAGCTCTGTTCCTGAAGCGCCGCCTGCGCAACCGGAACAAACTGCGCGCGATGTCCAATGGTCGTCCGCGTCTGTCCGTCCACCGTTCGTCGAAGAACATCTCGGTCCAGGTGATCGACGATGCCCAGGGTGTGACCCTGGCCGCAGCGTCGACGCTGGAAAAGGATCTTGGCGTGGTGGGCAAGAACAACGTCGAAGCCGCCGCCAAGGTGGGGGCCGCGATCGCGGAACGTGCGAAGAAGGCCGGGATCGAAGACGTCGTCTTCGACCGTGGCGGCTTCCTGTTCCACGGCAAGGTCAAGGCCCTGGCCGACGCAGCCCGCGAAGGCGGTCTGAAGTTCTGAACCTGTGGGTGGCGTTCGCGCCATCCCGATGATCCGGGGGCAGGGGGCTTCGGCCGTTCCTGCCCACTTGGATTGATGAAAACGGCGTGAAAAGACGCGCCAGATATGAAGGAAATGCCATATGGCAGAACGTGAAAACCGCCGGGGCCGTCGCGAAGATCGCGAAGAAACTCCGGAATTCGCCGATCGTCTGGTCGCGATCAACCGCGTGTCGAAGACCGTCAAGGGCGGCAAGCGCTTCGGCTTTGCAGCCCTCGTCGTTGTTGGCGATCAGCGTGGCCGCGTCGGCTTCGGCAAAGGCAAAGCCAAGGAAGTGCCCGAAGCGATCCGCAAGGCGACCGAGCAGGCCAAGCGTAACATGGTCCGCGTGCCGCTGCGTGACGGCCGCACCCTGCACCATGATATCGAAGGCCGCCATGGCGCGGGCCGCGTCGTGATGCGCACCGCCGTTCCCGGTACCGGGATCATCGCCGGTGGTCCGATGCGCGCCGTGTTCGAAATGCTTGGCGTTCAGGACGTTGTTGCAAAATCGCTGGGTTCGCAGAACCCGTACAACATGATCCGCGCCACGCTGGACGGTCTGAAGGCGGAAGCCTCGCCCCGTTCGGTTGCGCAGCGCCGCGGCAAGAAGGTCGCCGACATCCTGCCCAGCCAGGACAAGGCGCCTGAAGCGGCAGTGGGCACCGACGCCACCGTCACCTCGGCTGAAGCGTAAGGAGAGGCAGAATGGCTAAAACCATCGTCGTCAAGCAGATCGGATCCCCGATCCGCCGCCCCGCCATCCAGCGCGCGACGCTGAAAGGTCTGGGTCTGAACAAGATGCACCGCACACGCGAGCTGGAAGATACGCCGGCCATTCGCGGTATGGTCGCGAAGATCCCGCATCTTGCGGTGATCGTCGAAGAAAAGAACTGAGGATCAGGCCGGGGCGACCCGGCCTTTTTCTTTCTGGCTGAAGCCGATCTTCAGGCCCTGCGGCCTCGCACGACCTCAAGCAGTTTCTGCGCGACACTTTTCCGACTGGGTGTCCAAAGCCACGCAACCCTCATCCCGCTGCTGCGTTAATCGACATGATGAGCACTGAGGTTGGTGATGATGAACGCACAGGATGGACAAGCACACCCCATCGAAAAAGAGCCTGAAAACATTGTCGAGGGGGCAGAGCAGGCAGAGGTTGAGGCGACCGTAAGTCTCGCACGGCATTCGGACCATCCCGCGATCAGGACGTTGGCGATCCTCAGTGAGATTTCCGATCAACCGCCGGCCTTCACATTGGCCAGTGTGGCAGGATTGGCTGGCCTGCTTTTCGGCAACAAGCGGCTGGCGCAGGCCGGGCTGCGCAGCGTTGCGGCCCTTGGCGCCGCGACGGCGACAAAGGCTGTCGTCAAGGCCAGCGTGACGCGAACCAGGCCGTTCGTCCTGCGCGATCATGGACATTATGACCGCCGGACTGGCGGACCGAACGATGGGCCCTGGAACTCTTTCCCGTCGGGACATACCGCAAATGCGTTTGCGGGTGGTCGTGCCATTTCACGCGTCTATCCCCAGGCGACCGTTCCGCTGATGGTGGCTGCAACCGCAATCGCGGCTGTTCAGGTGCCGCGTGGCAGCCATTACCCAAGTGATCTGCTGGGCGGAATCGTGGTCGGACTTCTGACCGAAGCGGCGGTAAATCGGGTTTGGCCAAAAGCGGTTGGCGAGGATGAGGGCGACGCCACAATTGCGCCGAGGTCGCGCAATCTGGCATCAGCGGAAGGCGCGCATTGACCCGGAATTACGCGGATAAGGCCGCTTGGCCCCCGATCCGCCGGATTGGCGAGCTGTCACCGAATAATGCCGCTGCTGCAAATGGCGCCTCTGACGGCCTGAGCTCTCTGTTGGGTTCAGGCAGCAAGGCGGTAGAGCAGCATAGGCTGTCTGATGACGATCTGCTAATCTGGTTGACGCGAAAGGTTTATCAGGCAGAGAATGCGCGAAAGCGCGCCAGTTGGTTCGGCGGGCGTTTCTACAATCGCATGACGAATGAATCACCCCACTATCTGGAGATGTCGGGCGTGCATCTTGCGCAGGTTCTGGCGCTTGTCGGATTTGACGCGCCGCCTTGGGTCATCCCGAAAGGACGCTATCTTCTGCGCTATGACCTTGCCGAGGGCGCGTATCAGGCACTTCGGAAGTCTTTGGATCTGCCGCCGGTGGAGATCGGTTCTGTCCAGCATTGAATGGATCGTTAGCGGACGCCCTTCAAAGTCGATCGCCGGTGCGACCGGGCCGGCTCGGCAGAACTCGTTGACGTAACAAGATGACTTGACGACACACAGACATTGTAAAGACCGAACCGACCCGAAGGGTCGTTCCACAATGCCGGTGTCTGCGCTGAAACGGACTGCAGCCCGCCGGATCATCCCTTTCGTCAGCATCTTAGCGGCTTGGCTGGCCGCAG
The DNA here is from genome assembly GCA_005768755.1 of Paracoccus denitrificans. Taxonomy (GTDB): domain Bacteria; phylum Pseudomonadota; class Alphaproteobacteria; order Rhodobacterales; family Rhodobacteraceae; genus Paracoccus; species Paracoccus denitrificans_B. The sequence goes on from VAFL01000011.1 coordinate 52,790, forward strand.
GTTCTCAGACAGGTGATGTGTATAGCAGGAACATTGATTCGGCAATAATCCGCCTATGCAAATGTTAATTTTGTCGCCCGGAGATTTCAGGACCTGCGCGACAGACGATGGCATGGCAGCCGGCGATCCTGTCCTATAAGGCATTCGGCAATTCTGTGCGGGCGGCTGGACGTGCAGGGCTTGATCCACCCCCGCGGATCGCATATAGCCCCCCGGTGACCCCGTTGGGGGGCACGACTCAACAAGCAAGAAATGCCGTGTCCGCCCCCTTCGCTTCATGGGGCGTTTCCGGCTTTAGGAGAAGCGAAATGAAACTGCATGAAATCCGCGACAATGAAGGCGCGAACCGCAAGAAAAAGCGCGTCGCCCGTGGTCCCGGCTCTGGCAAGGGTAAAACCGCTGGCCGTGGTATCAAGGGTCAGACCTCGCGTTCGGGTGTCGCACTGAACGGTTACGAAGGCGGCCAGATGCCGCTGTATCGCCGCCTGCCGAAGCGCGGCTTCACTGCGCCGAACGCCAAGAAATACGCTGTCATCAACCTTGCGCAGATCCAGGCCTTCATCGATGCAGGCAAGCTGGATGCGAAAGCCGCCGTCACCGAAGACGCCCTGGTTGCTTCGGGCGCCGTGCGCCGCAAGCAGGACGGCATCCGCGTTCTGGGCAAGGGTGAATTGAAGGCGAAGCTGGACATCACGGTTGCTGGCGCGTCGAAGTCCGCCGTCGAGGCGATCGAAAAGGCCGGTGGCAAGGTCACGCTGACCGCGCCGGTCCGCGAAGACGCTGCAGCCGAGTGATTGTGCTTGTGAGGGGACGGCTGTCCCCTTACATACTGCACCGAGTTTCCTAAGCGCCGCGGGGTCTCATCAGATCCGGCGGCGCTGTCATGATACGACCCGCGAATTGGGGGCAAAATATGGCGTCAGCCGCAGAACAGATGGCCGCGAACCTCTCCTGGGGGGCATTCGGAAAGGCCACGGAACTTCGTCAGCGAATCTGGTTCACACTGGGATTGCTGATCATCTACCGTCTTGGCACCTATATTCCGGTCCCCGGCATTGACGGTCTGGCCTTGCGCAACTTCATGGAGCAGGCCCAGTCCGGCATCGGTGGTATCCTGTCGATGTTCACGGGCGGCGCGCTTGGCCGCATGGGCGTCTTCGCGCTTGGCATCATGCCCTATATCTCGGCCTCGATCATCGTCCAGCTTCTGGCATCCATGGTGCCAGCGCTGGAGCAGTTGAAGAAGGAAGGCGAGCAGGGCCGCAAGAAGATCAACCAGTATACGCGCTATGCCACGGTGGCGCTGGCGTTGTTCCAGGCTTACGGGCTTGCGAAATCGCTGGAGGCAGGCGGGCTTGCGCATGATCCTGGCTTTTTCTTCCAGGCCTCGGTGGTGATCACGCTTGTCGGCGGCACCATGTTCCTGATGTGGCTGGGTGAACAGATCACCGCACGCGGCATCGGCAACGGGATCTCGCTGATCATCTTCGTGGGCATCGTGGCCGAAATCCCCGGCGCGCTGGCACAGTTCTTCAGCCAGGGCCGTTCGGGCGCCATTTCGACCCCGGTCATCATCGGCATCATCATCATGGTGATTGCGGTGATCACCTTCGTGGTGTTCATGGAACGTGCGCTGCGCAAGATCACCATTCAGTATCCGCGCCGCCAGGTCGGCATGAAGGTCTATGACGGCCAGTCGTCGCATCTACCGATCAAGGTCAACCCGGCGGGCGTGATCCCGGCGATCTTCGCCAGCTCGCTTCTGTTGCTGCCGATCACGATCTCGACCTTCTCGGGCAACCAGACCGGGCCGATCATGTCCACGCTTCTGGCCTATTTTGGTCCCGGACAGCCGCTGTACCTGCTGTTTTTCGCGATCATGATTATCTTCTTCTCGTATTTCTACACCCACAACGTGGCCTTCAAGGCCGACGACGTGGCCGAGAACCTGAAGAACCAGGGCGGCTTTATCCCCGGCATTCGTCCCGGCAAAAAGACCGAGCAGTATCTGGAATACGTTGTTAACCGGGTGCTGGTCATAGGTTCGCTTTATCTGACCGCAGTCTGTCTTCTGCCCGAAGTCATCCGCAGCCAGTTCGCCGTGCCGTTCTATTTCGGCGGCACCTCGGTTCTGATTGTGGTTTCGGTCACCATGGACACGATCAACCAGGTGCAAAGCCACTTGCTTGCCCATCAATATGAAGGTCTGATCGAGAAGTCGCAGCTGCGCGGTAAGCGCAAGCCCGGCGACAAGCCGCGGAAACGCAAGGCCCCGGCGCGCCGCTGACGCGCCGGACGATCGCAAAAAATAGGGAAGAGGGACCCAAATGACCGTGAACATCATCCTTCTGGGTCCGCCCGGCGCAGGCAAAGGCACGCAGGCGCGCCGTCTGGTTGAAGAACGGGGGCTGGTGCAGTTGTCGACCGGTGACATGCTGCGCGCAGCCCGTTCCTCGGGAACCGAAATGGGCCGGGTTGTGGCTGAAGTGATGGATAAGGGTCAACTGGTCACCGATGAAATCGTCATCGGCCTGATCCGCGAGCAGCTGGAAGGATCGGACGCGCCGGGTTTCATTTTCGACGGCTTCCCGCGGACGCTGGCCCAGGCCGACGCGCTTGGCAGTCTGCTGGAGGGGATGGGCCAGAAGGTTGACGCCGTGATCGAGATGCAGGTCGATGACACCGCGCTCGTTGATCGGATCTCGGGGCGGTATACCTGCGGCAATTGCGGCGAGGTCTATCACGACCAGACCAAGCCAACCAAGGTCGAGGGCGTTTGTGATGTCTGCGGTTCGACCGATCTGCGTCGCCGCGCCGACGACAACGCCGAAAGCCTGAAAACGCGTCTGCTGGAATATTACAAGAAGACCTCTCCGCTGATCGGCTACTATTATGCCAAGGGTAATCTGCACCCGATTGATGGCATGGCAGAGGTTGAAGATGTGGCGTCCGCCATGGCTGGTGTTCTGGGCAGCTTGTAAGCAGCAGGCTTGACGGCATTGCGCCATTCGGGCCTATGGCTGTTGACAAGCAGGTGATTCCTCACTACGTCACACCAGCCCGAAAGGGAATCACCTCTCTGGTGAAATGGCTGAGGCCCGAAATTGAATTTCGGGCCTTTGGTTGTGAAAAAAGGTTCCGGTGCTACGGAACCGCAACTTGAAAAGGATAACGCGTGGCTCGTATTGCTGGCGTCAACATTCCGACGGGGAAACGTGTCCCCATCGCACTGACATACATTCATGGCATCGGTCCGACCTTTGCCGAACAGATCATTGCTTCGGTCGGCATCGATCCGACCCGTCGCGTCAATGATCTGACCGACGCGGAAGTTCTTCAGATCCGCGAATATATTGATGCCAACCTGACCGTCGAAGGCGACCTGCGCCGTGAGACCCAGATGAACATCAAGCGCCTGATGGATCTGGGTTCCTACCGTGGCCTGCGTCACCGTCGCGGCCTTCCGGTCCGCGGTCAGCGCACCCACACCAATGCCCGCACCCGCAAGGGCCCGGCGAAACCGATCGCCGGCAAGAAGAAGTAAGGAGGCAGGCAGATGGCACGTGACAAGACGCGCACCAAGCGCAAGGAACGCAAGAACATCGCCACGGGTGTGGCGCATGTGAACAGCTCGTTCAACAACACCAAGATCCTGATCTCTGACGTTCAGGGCAACGCCATTTCCTGGTCCTCGGCTGGCACCATGGGCTTCAAGGGTTCGCGTAAATCGACCCCTTATGCTGCCCAGATGGCTGCAGAAGACGCAGGCAAGAAGGCGCAGGAGCACGGCGTCCGCACGCTGGAAGTTGAAGTTCAGGGCCCCGGCTCTGGCCGCGAATCGGCGCTGCGCGCGCTGGCGGCTGTCGGCTTCAACATCACCGCGATCCGCGACGTGACCCCGATTGCCCATAACGGCTGCCGTCCGCCCAAGCGCCGCCGCGTCTGATCGGACCATAATAGCCCGTCTGCGCTGCACTTCGCGGCGCAGACGGGAATTTTCGCATTTCACCTCGGGCGTTCCGATTGCTGGTCATGGGATCGGAACAGGTATGGAGGCAATCGCATGATCCACAAGAACTGGGCTGAACTGATCAAGCCCGCACAGCTGGACGTCAAGACCGGCGCTGACGCGACCCGCACGGCGAGACTGGTCGCCGAACCGCTGGAACGCGGCTTTGGCCTGACGCTTGGCAACGCGCTGCGCCGCGTGCTGCTGTCCTCATTGCAGGGCGCGGCCATCACCAGCGTGCAGATCGACAATGTGCTGCATGAATTCTCGTCAGTGCCGGGCGTCCGTGAAGACGTCACCGACATCGTGCTGAACCTGAAGGGTGTGACCCTGAAGATGGATGTGGACGGCACCAAGCGCCTGACGCTGTCCGCCAAGGGCCCGGGCGAGGTCAAGGCCGGTGACATTCAGGAAACGGCCGGGATCACGATCCTGAACCGCGACCATGTCATCTGCCACCTGGACGACGGTGCCGATCTGAACATGGAACTGACCGTTGCCCCCGGCAAAGGTTACGTCGCGGCCGAGAAGAACCGCCCCGAGGATGCGCCGATCGGCCTGATTCCGATTGATGCCATCTTCTCGCCGGTGAAGCGCGTCAGCTACGAAGTCACCCCGACCCGCGAAGGTCAGGTTCTGGACTATGACAAGCTGACCATGAAGATCGAAACCGATGGTTCGCTGACCCCGGACGACGCCGTGGCTTATGCCGCGCGCATCCTTCAGGACCAGCTGTCGGTCTTCGTGAACTTCGACGAACCGGAAGCGGCCCGCGCGCAAAGCGACGATGACGGTCTGGAATTCGATCCGCGTCTTCTGAAGAAGGTGGACGAGCTGGAACTGTCGGTCCGTTCGGCCAATTGCCTGAAGAACGACAATATCGTCTATATCGGCGACCTGATCCAGAAGACCGAAGCCGAGATGCTGCGCACCCCGAACTTCGGCCGCAAGTCCCTGAACGAGATCAAGGAAGTGCTTTCGGGCATGGGTCTGCATCTGGGCATGGACGTTGTCGACTGGCCGCCGGAGAACATCGAAGATCTGGCCAAGCGCTTCGACGACCAATTCTGATTTCGGCCGGGGCGGTTTGACCGCCCCGCCAAATATCGGGCCTTCCGCCCCAAGGAGAGCGGTCCGCACGCATGGACCGCCAGACAAAGCAAAAGACGTAAAAGGAGAAACATCATGCGTCACGCACGTGGCTATCGCCGCCTTAACCGCACCCACGAACACCGCAAGGCGCTGTTCGCCAACATGGCCGGCTCGCTGATCGAGCACGAGCAGATCAAGACCACGCTTCCGAAAGCCAAGGAACTGCGTCCGATCGTTGAAAAACTGATCACGCTGGCCAAGCGCGGCGATCTGCACGCCCGCCGTCAGGCTGCAGCCGCACTGAAGCAGGACATCCATGTTGCAAAGCTGTTCGACGCCCTGGGCGAGCGTTACAAGGATCGTCAGGGCGGCTATGTTCGCATTCTGAAGGCCGGCTTCCGTTATGGTGACATGGCCCCCATGGCCATTATCGAACTGGTTGACCGCGATCCGGCCGCCAAAGGTGCCGCCGACCGCGCCCGCACCGAGGCCGAGGATATGGCCGAAGAGTGATTCGGACCTGAATTGGAAAAAGCCCCGTTGCGCGCCCGCAGCGGGGCTTTTTTCGTTTTCAAACCGGTCAGGACAGAACAATTTCTTAACCGAATCGGGGTTATCTTCGCCAAATGTGGATGGTTATGGCAGGTGATCGGCTAGGTATTGTCGGATTTCAGCCTCTGATCTCTACATCTTGTGATTGCTGTGTGGAATCGTGCTTCACTTAACGGAAGAAACGATCCATTGTTCATATGTGTCCCTATAGTTGAGCCGAAATCTAATACCATGTCGTCCAGAGCCGAGATTACGTCGCTGCTTGCAAGGCTGAACCCACTTGCACCGACGGGCTATTTTATTGGGCTTCATATCCGGTTTGCCGCGCCGATCATGCAGTTTCAAACCTATTCGCGTGAATGGTCGGATCATTACTCGGCCAAGGCATATGCGCTGCGCGACCCCATGATCGCCTGGGGATTTTCAACGAATGGTGCGGTCAGGTGGTCGCAGCTGCCGGTGCCCGACACATTTGGCATCCTCAACGATGCGGCTTCGTTCGGGATGAAATACGGTGTTGCCGTCTCGGTCGGGCCGATCAGTTCGCGCAGTATCGCCGGCGTCACGCGCGGTGACCGCGAACATAGCGATTCCGAGATCGAGCAGATCTCGAAACTCATCCGTCAGCTCCATGAATTAACGGAGCCCCCGGATAGCCTGACAAAGGCTCAGATCGAGGCCCTTCGGTGTATCGCGGAAGGTGATCGTCATGCTGCAGCGGCTGCCAAGCTTGGTATCACGGAAAGCGCTTTCAAGGCCCGGCTTATCTCTGCCCGGGAAAGGCTTATGGCCAGAACCACCGCCGAGGCGCTTCAGCGGGCCAAGGAATACCGTCTGTTGTAGGGCATCGCCCGTCGAAACGCATAAGCCTGGGGCCACACCTCATCCCAGGAGTAACTACCATGCAGACGACAACGATTTCCTTCACAAATATGCACATTCATGGTGAGCTGTTTGCCAATATTCTTCGCGCCCGCCGGCAGAGTTTCATTGTTCAGAACAATTGGGACTTGCCACAGGCAGAAGGGATGGAGTTCGACCAGTACGACACGCCGGCGTCACGCTGGGTGGCCGTTCACGAACGCGGCGAGGTGCTGGCGGGCATACGACTGACGCCCACCACGGCGCGCTGCGGCATCTATTCCTACATGATCCGCGATGCGCAGAAGGGCATTCTTGGCGGCTCGATCCCGAAAGATCTGCTGTTTGGCGAAGCCCCTGTTGACGCGCATGTCTGGGAATCCAGCCGCGTTTTCGTCAGCCATAATGTGCCTATGGGTATCCGGCGCAAGGTCCATGCGGAACTGATTTCGGGTCTGAACCAGGCCGCGCGTGAACTAGGCGCGGTGCGCCATATCGGGCTGATCGACGCGAATTGGCCCCGGTGGTACCGCCGCTGCGGCATGGAAGGTGAGGCCCTGGGTCCGGTGTTGAATTTTGACGATGGCGCATTTCAGGTCGTCGCGACGAATCTGACCCAGAAGCTGCACTGACCCTTTTGCTTGGCGGGCGGCAGGTTTATCTTCCGCCTGTCATGGCTGATCTTTTCGATAACACGCCCGATCAGGACTCGCCCTCGCCGGGCGCCGCCTCGGTTCGGGCGGCGCCTTTGGCGGACCGTATTCGGCCGCGCGCCCTGTCCGAGGTGATCGGCCAGCAAAAGGTGCTTGATGCCGATGGCCCGCTTGGCGCAATGCTGGGGGCCGGCAGCCTGTCCTCGGTGATCCTGTGGGGACCGCCGGGGGTCGGCAAGACCACGATTGCGCGCCTGCTGGCGGATGAAACGGACCTGCATTTCGTGCAGATCAGTGCAATATTCTCGGGCGTGCCCGAGTTGCGAAAGGTGTTCGAGGCAGCAAAGCTGCGCCGCCAGCAGGGCGGCGGCACGCTGCTTTTCGTCGACGAGATCCACCGCTTCAACCGCGCACAGCAGGACAGTTTCCTGCCGCATATGGAAGACGGCACAATTCTTCTGGTCGGTGCGACGACCGAAAATCCCAGCTTCGAACTGAATGCCGCGCTTCTGTCGCGCGCGCAGGTGATTGTGCTGAAACGCCTTGATCTGGCCGATCTGGAATTGCTGGCCCAACGGGCAGAGCGTGAATTGGGCCGGGAGCTTCCGCTGGACGGCCCCGCGCGCGAGGCGCTGCTGGAAATGTCAGACGGTGACGGGCGCGCCAGCCTGAACCTGATCGAACAGGTCATGGCCTGGAAGGTCGACGGCCGATTGTCGGTTGAACAATTGTCGCAGCGCCTGATGAAACGCGCGACCCTTTATGACAAATCGGGAGAGGAACATTACAATCTGATCTCGGCACTGCACAAATCGGTTCGGGGGTCCGACCCGGATGCGGCGCTTTACTGGTTGGCGCGAATGCTGGAAGGGGGCGAGGATCCAAGGTATCTGGCCCGCCGTTTGACCCGCATGGCGATCGAGGATATCGGCCTGGCCGATCCGGCCGCGCAGCGCCACTGTCTTGACGCATGGGCGCTTTATGAACGCCTGGGCAGCCCGGAGGGAGAGCTGGCGCTGGCGCAGGCCACGATCTATCTCGCGCTGGCACCGAAATCCAATGCCGGCTATGTCGCCTATAAATCGGCGCGGCGCGAGGCAAAGCGCACCGGCAGCCTGATGCCGCCCGCAAATATCCTTAATGCGCCGACGAAGCTTATGAAGGAACAGGGCTACGGCGAGGGCTATCACTACGACCACGATGCCGAGGACGGCTTTTCTGGTGATAATTATTTCCCCGACGGAATGAAGCGTCCGGTCCTTTACACGCCGGTTGAACGCGGCTTTGAACGAGAACTGAAAAAGCGCCTCGACTGGTTTGTCGGGCTGCGGGCAAAGCGTTCGGCAAAACATGAACGCGACGGCGACGGTTGACGGCGCTACCGGGGCAGGGCAGGGACGAAGGATGACAGCGACTTTCCTACTTGTGGCCGCAGGCGGCGCAATCGGTGCTTCTGCGCGCCATGCGGTGAACCTGACGGCATTGCGCCTGTTCGGTCCGGGCTTTCCTGTGGCGACGCTGACGGTCAATGTGATCGGATCGCTGCTGATGGGTCTGCTGGTTGCCTGGCTGGGGCTTCGCGGCACGACGTATCAGGCGGCCTTTCTGATGACCGGTCTGCTGGGTGGCTTCACCACGTTCTCGGCATTTTCGGTGGATGCTCTGGTGCTGATTGATCGCGGCCAGACGGGTCTTGCACTGGCCTATATTCTAGGTTCGGTTTCGCTGTCCCTGCTGGCGGCTTTTGCCGGTATGGCCATTGGACGGGGTATTCTTGCATGAGCGGTGTTCAGACCATACGCGTGGGCACGGATGATGGCGATCAGCGCCTGGATCGCTGGTTGAAGAAAAGGTTTCCGCACCTGTCGCAGGGCACCGTCGAAAAGATGTGCCGCAAGGGCGAATTGCGCGTCAACGGTGGCCGGGTCAAGGCCAACACGCGCGTGGAAGCCGGGCAGGAGGTGCGCGTGCCGCCGCTGCCTGATGCAGCACCTGATCCGAAATCAGAAGCGCCGCGCATCAATGACGCCGATACCGACATGATCCAGAAGGCGGTGATCTGGCAGGATCAGCATATCATTGCGCTGAACAAGCCGCCGGGGCTGCCCAGTCAGGGTGGCAGCGGGCAGGGCAATCGCCATGTCGACGGGTTAGGCGAGGCGCTGAAATTCGGCTATAAGGAAAAGCCGAAACTGGTGCACCGGCTGGACAAGGATACATCGGGCGTGCTGCTTCTGGCGCGCACCGACCGCGTGGCGCGCGCCCTGTCGGAAGCGTTCCGCCATCGCGATACGCGCAAGATCTACTGGGCCGCTGTCGCCGGCGTGCCCAGCCCGAGGATGGGAACGATCCGCTACGGTCTGGTCAAGGCGCCCGGGCGTGGCGGCGGTGGCGAGGGCGAGAAGATGATCGCCGTCCACCCGCGCGATATCGACAAGACCGAAGGCGCGAAGCGTGCCACAACTGATTATGCCGTGCTGGACAATCTGGCGCAGCGGGCCAGCTGGTGCGCGCTTGTGCCGATCACCGGGCGGACCCACCAGCTTCGCGCCCATATGGCCGAACTGGGTCACCCTATCGTCGGTGACGGCAAATATGGCGGCTCGGGTCAGGAAAATCTAGGCGATGGCTGGGGCGCGCAATTGGGCGGAGAGATCAGTCGCAAGCTGCATCTTCATGCCCGCAGCATCAGCTTCACCCACCCGATCACCAAGGAACATATCACACTGACGGCCCCCTTGCCTGATCACATGAAACGGACCTGGAAAACACTTGGCTGGTATGAAAACGACGTGCCGGCCGACCCGTTCGAGGATCAGGAATGAAGCTGGTCGTCTTTGATGTCGATGGCACGCTGATCGACAGCCAGGCACTGATCGTGGGGGCGATGGATGCGGCCTTTGACAGCGTCGGGCTGCCCCCCGCCGGTCGTGATCGCGTCCTGTCCATCGTCGGGCTGTCGCTGGACATCGCGGTCGAGCGGTTGATGCCCGATGCAGCGCTGGCGCAGCGCGATGCGGCGGTCGAGGCGTATCGCCAGGCCTTCGTGACGCGCCGGATTTCCAGTGAAGCGCCGCTTTATCCGGGCGCGCGTGAATGCCTTGAGGGCCTTTCGTCGCGCGATGACCTGCTGCTGGCAGTCGCGACCGGGAAATCGCGGCGCGGACTTGATGCGATGCTTGCCCATCACGGGTTGCGTGAACATTTTGTCAGCCTGCGGACTGCCGATGGACACCCGTCGAAACCGCATCCAGAGATGCTGCTGGCCGCGTGTGCCGATGCTGGCGTCGATCCCGGGGATGCGATCATGATCGGTGATACCGAATATGACATGCATATGGCGCAGGCGGCCGGAACGGCGGCAATTGGGGTCGCCTGGGGTTACCATCCGGCCGAGGCGCTGACGCAACTGTCGGTGCCCGTCGCATCTGATTTCGGCGCCCTTGGCAAGATGATCGAGGAATGGGCGAAATGAGCGAATGGAAAGCGCGACGGTTCTGGAAGATCGCGGCGGCAGAGCCGGCGGATGACGGCTGGCGCGTGGTACTTGACGGCAAGCCGGTGATGACGCCGGGCAAACTGCCGCTCATTCTTCCGACCGAAGCGCTGGCGACGGCAGTTGCGGCCGAATGGGATGCGCAACAGGATGTCATAGATCCCCTGTCGATGCCCCTGACCCGCGCATCGAACTCTGCAATCGAAAAGGTTACCCCGCAGTTCGAAGGCGTGGCAGACATGCTGGGCGCCTATGGCGACACTGATCTGTTGTCTTATCGCGCGACAGAGCCTGACCGGCTGCACGATCGCCAGAAAGCCGGCTGGGACCCGATGCTGGACTGGGCAGACAGTCATCACGGTGCACGGCTTGCGGTCACGCGGGGGCTGATGCCGGTTGCGCAGGATCCGGGCGCGATTGCACGTCTGCGGGCGCGCATCGACAGCCTGACGCCATTTGAACTGACCGCGCTGCACGATCTGGTGACGGTTCCAGGATCGCTGGTGCTGGGCCTCGCGGTATTGGACGGTCGGCTGACCGCCGCCGAAGCGCATGCACTGGCCCGCATCGACGAGGAATTTCAGGCTGAAACCTGGGGGCGGGACGAAGAGGCTGATATCGCAGCGAAAAATCGGCTGGAAGCAATGCAGAATGCCGAGCGGTTGCTGCGGCTGCTGTCTTCGTGATCGCGATCGGCGGCGCACCGCTTGACGCAGGCTTTTTGATCGGCGCAATATCGCGCATCGGTTCATGGCGTAGAAGATAAGCGCCAGGCGGGTCAGCCGTCTTTGCGGGAAGGGTAACACATGAAGAAAGCGGTCATACTCGGCGCGGCAGCCGCCACGTCCCTGTGGGCCGGCGCAAGCCTTGCTGCCGATGGCGATACCCTGGCCGAGGTCCGAAGTCGCGACATGCTTGTCTGCGGTGTCAATGCCGGTCTGATCGGCTTCGCATCGCCCGACGCAAACGGCAATTGGAGTGGGTTTGACGTGTCGTTCTGCAAGGCCGTGGCCGCGGCCGTTCTGGGTGATCCGCGCAAGGTCGAGTTCCGCGCGATGAACAGCGAAGATCGTTTCGGTGCGCTCACGTCGGGCGACATCGACATTCTTGCGCGCAACACCACATGGACATTTTCGCGCGACAGTGACCTGCAACTGGATTTCGCGGGCATCAATTACTACGACGGGCAAGGTTTCATGGTGCCCCGCGCGCTTGGCGTTTCCTCGGCCAAGGAACTTGATGGCGCATCGATCTGCATCCAGTCCGGCACGACCACGGCGCTTAACCTGGCCGATTATTTTCGCGCCAACAACATGAACTACCAGCCGATCAACGTTGACAGCAATGCCGAGGGCGAGCAGCAGTATCTGGCCGGCGCCTGCGATGCCTATACCACCGATGCCTCCGGGCTTGCGGCGACGCGGGCAGCATTTGCCAACCCGGCCGAGCATATCATCCTGCCGGAAATCATTTCCAAGGAACCGCTGGGACCGGTGGTGCGCCACGATGATAATCAATGGGGCGACATTGTCCGCTGGACGCTTTACGCCCTGATCGCAGCCGAGGAATATGGCGTCACGTCAGCCAATATCGAGGAGCTGTCAAAATCGTCCCAGAACCCTGAAGTGCAGCGCCTGTTGGGCAGCGCGGACGATCTGGGGGCGATGCTCGGGCTGGAAAATGATTGGGCCAAGCGCGCGATTGCTGCCTCTGGCAACTATGGCGAAATATTTGCGGCCACGATTGGCGAACAGACCCCGATCGGGCTTGCGCGCGGTCTGAACGCGCAATGGACGCAAGGCGGGCTGCTGTACGCGATGCCGTTTCGCTAAAGACATCTGCGCGCTGCGCATTTTCTTCGTTCGTGCGGAACCGCCGGATCGGGTTCACGTTGTGTTCACCTGCACCACAGGAGGAAGCGATGTCTGCCGATCTGAAGACCGAATTTCACGAGCGACTGAAGAAGATCAACACCGGCATGCTGGAGGCGAATGGCCGCTTCCTTCCCATGTCTCATAGCGTGATCGAAGGTGATCCGAACCTGTGGTTCATCACCGCCAATGGCACCCCGATGGCCGAGGCCGCCGCCAAAGGGTCCGAAGCAAACTATCTGATCTGCAGCGACGGCAAGGGCCTGTATGCTGATATCACCGGCACACTGTCGCTGTCAGACGATGCTGCCAAGCTGGACGAAGTGTGGGGGATGATCGCCTCCAGCTGGTTTGAGGGTGGCAAAGCTGATCCCGACCTGCAATTGGTCAGCTATGCGCCATCCAAGGCAGAGGTCTGGGTGACCGAGGGAGGCACGCTTGGTTTCCTGTATCAGATTGCGAAATCCAAGCTGACCGACGACAAGCCGGACCTTGGTGAGCACGGTACCGTCACGTTTGCCTGAATGCTGCGTCAATCAGCGCCCCTGATCCCCCGGCCCGAGGGGCTTTATTGTCCCTCGGGTGATTTTTTCATCGACCCGATGCGGCCGGTGGATCGGGCGCTGATTACGCACGCCCATGCCGATCATGCCCGCGCCGGTCACGGCGCCGTGCTGGCCACGCGCCAGACGCTTGACCTGATGGCAGTCCGTTACGGCGATGATTTCACCCGGTCGCGCCAGATCGCCCAGGGCACGATGCGCATCGGTGATGCCGCTGTCAGCTTTCATCCCGCCGGCCATGTGCTTGGCTCGGCGCAGATTTCGGTTGAGGTCGGGGCACAGAAAGTGACCGTATCGGGCGATTATGCACGCGTAGCGAACCCGTCATGTGCCCCGTGGGAGCCGGTGCCTTGCGACATCTTCGTGACCGAAGCCACCTTCGGGCTGCCAGTGTTCCGCCATCCCGATCCTGCGGGCGAGGCTGTAAAGCTGCTGGACAGCGTTGCGGCCTTCCCGGACCGTTCGCATATGGTCGGCGCCTATTCGCTGGGTAAGGCGCAGCGCGTGATCATGCTGCTGCGGCAGGCAGGCTGGGACGCACCGATCTTTATTCATGGCGCGTTGGAACGGATCTGCGCCTATCACATCGCCGAGGGCGTGCCGCTTGGCGATTTGCGTCCCGCGACGGATGACAGCATGAACAGGGCTGATTTCGCGGGGCAGATCATCATTGCGCCGCCATCTGCTTTCGAATCGACATGGGCGCAGCGCTTTGCGGACCCGGTGCCGGCATTTGCCAGCGGCTGGATGTCGGTGCGCGCGCGCGCGCGTCAAAGGGGTGTCGAACTGCCGCTGATCATTTCGGATCATGTGGACTGGTCGGACCTGACGCGCACGATCGAGGAACTCGACCCCGCCGAGACATGGGTGACGCATGGCCGCGAGGATGCCGTCATCCGCTGGTGCGAGTTGCAGGGCCGTGCCGCCCGCCCGCTGCATCTGGCGGGCTACGAGGATGAAGCGGAATGAAGGAGTTCGCCGCTTTGCTGGAACGCCTTGCGTTCACCCCGCAACGCAATGGCAAGCGGCAGCTTCTGGTGCAGTATTTCGCCGCCGTTCCGGACCCGGAGCGCGGGCTTGCGCTTGCCGCGCTGACGGGCGACCTGAAGCTGCGCGCGGTCACGGCATCCATGCTGCGCGGTCTGGTGGCAGAACGCGTCGATTCCGAACTGTTTGCGATCAGCTATGATTTCGTCGGCGATCTGGCCGAAACCATTGCGCTGATCTGGCCGCCAGCCGGGACCCCGCCAAACGATACGGATCTGCCTTTGCCGCAACTGGTCGAGGAATATCAGAACACCGGCAAGGCGGGACTTCCCGCGCTTATCGCGTCGCGACTGGATGCGCTGACCCCGTCGGAGCGCTATGCCTACCTGAAGCTGGCCACCGGTGGCATGCGGGTCGGGGTCTCGGCCCGGCTGGCGCGGGCGGCCGTCGCGGATTATGGCAATCTGCCGCTGAGCGAGATCGAAGAAATCTGGCACGGTCTGCGGCCACCCTATCAGGATCTGTTTCAATGGGCCGAAGGCGGCGAGAAGCCGAGTTCGGCCGCGCTTGCGCCGTTCCGGCCCGTCATGCTGTCGACCGCGACCGATCTTGATCAGCTGCGTGCCCTTGATCCGGCGGACTATGCGGCGGAATGGAAATGGGATGGCATCCGGGTGCAGGCGGTGGCCGATCAAGGGACGCGCCGGCTTTATTCCCGCACGGGCGAGGATATCGGCAAGGCCTTCCCCGATCTGCTGGACCGTCTGGATTTCGAAGGCGTCATCGACGGCGAATTGCTGGTGCGGCGCGGCGATCAGGTCGGCACATTCGGTGAATTGCAGCAGCGACTGAACCGCAAGGCGGTGTCTAAAAAGCTGCTGGAAAGCCATCCGGCCGGTCTGCGTGCTTATGATCTGTTGCTGTGGGATGGCGAGGATCTGCGGGCCTTGCCCTTCGATCAGCGCCGCAAGATGCTGGATCGGGCTATCGCTGGCATTGATGATGCGCAGATTGACGCGTCGCCCTTGCTGGACTTTGCAACATGGGACGATCTGGCCAGCCTGCGCGCGGATCCGCCCGATGCAGTGATCGAGGGCGTGATGATAAAACGTCGCGACAGCCCGTATCTGGCCGGACGGATGAAGGGCCCATGGTTCAAATGGAAACGCGACCCCTTGGTGATTGACGCGGTGTTGCTGTATGCCCAACGCGGCCACGGCAAACGCTCGGGCTATTATTCGGATTTCACCTTCGGGGTTTGGGACGGGAACGATCTGGTGCCGGTCGGAAAAGCCTATTTCGGCTTCACGGATGAGGAATTGAAAGCGCTTGACCGCTTCGTGCGCAACAATACCGTTGACCGATACGGTCCGGTGCGCGCGGTCAAGCCGACGAAGGTGGTCGAGGTCGCTTTTGAAGGACTGAACCGCTCTGCCCGGCACAAATCCGGCGTTGCCATGCGCTTTCCGCGCATCAGCCGCATCCGCGACGACAAGCCCGCGGCCGAAGCCGACCGGATCGAAACCCTGCGCGCCATGTTGCCGCCCGAGGTGACATGACCCTGCCGGCCCGGATTGCCAACTACTTCGCAGCGCAGGGCTGGGATCCCTATCCGCACCAGCTTGACCTGTTCGCGGCGCAGGAAGACACGCTGCTTGTTGCCCCAACCGGCGGCGGCAAGACGCTGGCCGGTTTTCTTCCGACCCTGGCGGATCTGTTGGAGGGACCGCATCAGGGGATGCACACGCTCTACGTCTCGCCTCTCAAGGCGCTGACGAATGACATTGCCCGAAACCTTGCGCGACCTGTTGCCGATCTGGGGCTGAACATCAGGATCGAGGACCGGACCGGCGATACTGCGTCAGCGCGGCGTGCAAGACAGCGCGTCGATCCGCCAGAGATCTTGCTGACCACACCCGAAAGTCTGGCCCTGATGTTGTCATACCCCGAAGCCGCGAAGATCTTCGGCGGATTGAAACGGGTCGTCGTAGACGAGATCCACGCCCTTGCCGAAGGCAAGCGCGGCGATCAGCTGATGCTGGGCTTGGCGCGGCTGCGAAGCATTGCGCCGGACCTGCGCGTCTCGGCACTGTCAGCCACGGTCGAGGCACCTGCGGCACTGGCAAAATATCTGGGCGGTGCGCGGATCGTAATGGCCGATCCCGGTCCCGCGCCCGATATCGCCATGCTGGACACGACCCTTCCGGCGCCGTGGTCGGGTGGGGGCGGGCGATATGCTGCCGCTGATGTGATGGCCGCCATCGCGGCGGCGCGACTGACGCTGGTATTCATCAACACACGCGCGCAGGCAGAGCTTTTCTTTCAGGCGCTCTGGGCCGTCAACGATGCCAATCTGCCCATCGGGCTGCATCACGGCAGTCTGTCCCGCGAAGTGCGCGAGCGGGTCGAGGCCGCGATGGCGGCAGGCGAATTGCGCGCCGTCGTGGCCACTGGCAGCCTGGATCTGGGCATCGACTGGGGCGATGTCGATCTGGTCATCCAGGTCGGCGCACCCAAGAACGTCAAGCGACTGGTGCAGCGGATCGGACGTGCGAACCATCGCTATAATGCCCCGTCCAGGGCGCGGATCGTGCCTGCAAACCGGTTCGAGGTCGTCGAATGCGTGGCCGCTCTGCAAGCCGTGGCCGAGGGCGATCTTGATGGTGAGGGGCGCGGCCCTGTCGGCGAATGGGGTGGCCTTGACGTGCTGTGCCAGCAGATCCTGCTGACCGCTTGCGCCGGACCGTTCGACGCTGAAAAGCTGTTTGCCGAGTTCCGCCGGGCCGGCCCTTATGCTGCACTCAGCCGGGCGCAATTTGACGATTGTCTGGATTTTGTGGCCACTGGCGGCTATGCGCTGCGCGCCTATGACCGCTGGCAGAGGTTGGTTGAACGTGGCGGCTTGTGGCAGTTGCGCGATCCTCGGGCGGCGAAGATGATCCGCATGAATATCGGGACCATCACCGATACCGAAACGCTCAAGGTGCGCAACCGGCATGGCGGTGCCCCCTTGGGCGAGGTCGAGGAGGCATTCGCGGCCAGCCTTCTGCCGGGCGACACTTTCCTGATTGGTGGCAAGACAGTCCGCTATGACAGGCTGCGCGATATGGTGGTCGAGGTGACACCGAAGCCCACGCAAAGCCCCAAGATCGCCGTGTTCAGCGGCACGAAGCTGGCCACGTCGACCCAGCTTTCCGCGCGTGTTCTGGCACTGATCGGCGATCCTGCGGCCTGGGCAGCGCTGCCGGCCAGCACCCGTGAATGGCTGGAGTTGCAGCGCGCGATATCGGTTCTGCCGCAGCCCGGCACCCTGACATGCGAGACGTTTCAACGCGACGGGCGCGCCTATTTCTGCGCCTACAGCTTCGCGGGCCGGAATGCCAATCAGACGCTTGGTCTGCTGCTGACCCGCCGTTTCGAGGACGCCGGACTTGGCCCGCTTGGATTTGTGGCGACCGATTATGCGCTTCTGATCTGGTCAGTCGATCCGGTCACCGACCCCGCACCCTTTTTCAATCCCGAAAGCCTGCGCGACGGGCTGGAGGCGTGGCTGGGCGAAAACGCGGTCATGAAGCGCAGTTTCCGCAACGTGGCCACCGTGGCAGGTCTTTTGCAACGCAATCTTCCCGGTCAGCGCAAATCGGGGCGACAGGCAACGTTTTCCAGCGACATCATCTATGACACGCTGCGCCGTCATGACCCCGACCATCTGCTTCTTCGACTGACGCGTGCGGAGGCAATGCGCGGACTTGTCGATTTCGGCCGGATCGAGGAAATGCTGGCCGCGCGTACGGTCATCGTCCACGCCTCGCCGCCTCATGTCACGCCGCTGGCCGCGCCCTTGCTGCTTGAGGCCGGCAGGGTTCCGATCCGCGGTCTTGGCGAGGAACGCCTGGCCGAGGAAGAGGCAGCGCGCCTGATGGCGGATGCGGGGCTGCAGGATCTTGCCGCGTGACCGGCTATCGTTTCACTTTCGCGGGGCAGAGTTTTGTCGCCCGCGCCAGCGGCGCGCTTTTCTGGCCGGCGCAGGACATGATGATCGTGGCCGACCTGCATCTGGGAAAGTCGGAACGCATGGCCCGGCGGGGCGGTGCACTGCTGCCACCTTTCGAAACCCGCGAAACGCTGGCGCGGCTTTCGTCCGAACTGCACGAATTAAGGCCCGCGCGGCTGGCCTTGCTGGGCGATGTTTTCGACGACGACCAGGCAGCGGCTGCGCTTCACGATGATGACCGCGCGTCGCTGGACATGCTGGTGTCGCGGTGCAGCACGATCTTCATTTCCGGCAATCATGATCCCGGCGCAGGATCGGACAGCCATCATGAAGCGGGGCTGAGCCTGCGTCACATCGCGGGCGATGGTCCGGATATATCGGGCCACTATCATCCGAAGGCGCGTATTGCCGGGCGCGGGCGACCGTGCTTTCTGATCGGACAATCGCATCTGATCCTGCCTGCCTTCGGCCAGTATACCGGCGGGCTTGCCCATGACAGTTCCGTGCTTCGCGCCATCGTTCCGCAGGGAATTGCCGTTCTGACCGGCAATCGTGCGCTTGCCGTACCGGTGGGCCCCGCAGCGCCGAAGCGCCGCATCCCGGCTAGCCCGCCTTGGGGTCGACGCGGTTGATCTGATCGGCGAAATTGACGATCAGTTTGCCAAGAAGCTGAAAAAGCTTGTCGCGCTCGCGTCCGTTCAGCGGTTCCAGCAGCGTCTGCTGCTGATCGTGCATCCGACTTTTTTGCAGGTTCCAGCGCCGTTGGCCCGCAGGGCTGAGACGCAGGGCGTTATAGCGGCGGTCGGACTTTGGCTTTTCACGGATAACCAGGCCCTCTGCCTCCATCTCGGTGATGAATTTTGTGACCGCTGATTTCTTGAGGACCACTGCGGTTGCCAGATCATTCTGCGAAATGCCGGGATTAAGCGCGATAACCCCCAGTAAGGCGGCACGCCCGCCCAGGGTTTCGCTGTCCGGGTCAAGATCAGCGTGCGCCCAACGCACATGCGCATGCAGCACGCGAGAGATGAAAGACAGATCGCGGGAAAGATATCCAAGCTCGATTCGATTCGAAAGGATGGCGATGTCGTCACGTTCAGTCATGAAAAGACCTTCTGATCCTGCCGGATCCGATAATGCCTAAGTCAAATAAAACTGGTGTTCAGATCAGAAAAAAAACATGCCTTCTAATGCAGGTTTGCGGTTCCGGTCGTCAATCTGCCGGCAGGTCAGATCAGCACGAATTCGCCCATTGTCATGCGCCCGGCCGTGCCTGGCGCATGCGGAATGGAAGCAGCGTCAATCGAGGTTGACACAGCGGCAGGCCATCTGCCCGTTTTCTGTGCGGCTATGCGCTTGCAAAAACCTGCCGATCTGGGGCAGTTTGGTCGGCATGACACAGCCCCGCAGCAATGCGGACAAAGGTCCAACAGGAGAATATATAATGAAGAAGATAGTCGCACTCAGCCTGGCTGCCATGTTGATGGGCTCTGCCGCATCTGCCGCCAATCTGGTCTACTGCTCGGAAGGTTCGCCCGAAGGGTTTGACCCCGCGCTTTATACGTCGGGCACGACCTTCGACGCCTCGGCGCGCAATATTTATGACCGCCTTGTGCATTTCAAACACGGCGAGACGGAGATCGAGCCGGGTCTGGCCGAAAGCTGGGAAATCAGCGATGACGGGCTGGAATACACGTTCCATCTGCGTCCCGGTGTGAAGTTTCACAGCACTGAATACTTTACGCCGACCCGCGACTTGAACGCGGATGACGTGATTTTCAGCTTCCAGCGTCAGGGCGATGCCGAAGGCGAATATCACGCCATGACCCCGGCTTCGAGCTATGAATACTACAACTCCATGTCGATGCCCGATCTGATCTCCTCGATCGAGAAGGTGGACGACCTGACGGTGAAATTCACCCTGTCGCGACCTGAAGCACCGATGCTGGCCAACCTCGCCATGTCCTTCGCATCCATTCTGTCGAAGGAATATGCCGATCATCTGATCGAAGCCGGCACGCCCGAAATGTTGAACCAGCAGCCCGTCGGCACCGGTCCGTTCAAGTTCGTGGCCTATCAGAAGGATGCCGTGATCCGCTACGCCCGCAACGACGAATACTGGCGCGAGCCGGCGGCGATCGAAAACCTGATCTTCGCGATCACGCCTGACGCTTCGGTTCGTTACCAGAAACTGAAGGCGGGCGAATGCCATGTCATGCCCTATCCGAACCCGGCCGATCTTGAGGCGATGAAGGCGGACGAAAATATCAACGTCGTCAGCGCCGAAGGCCTGAATGTGGGTTACATGGCCTATAACACGAAGGTGGCGCCGTTCGATAATCCTGAAGTGCGCAAGGCCCTGAACATGGCCATCGACAAGCAGGCCATCGTCGACGGCATCTTCCAGGGCGCAGGCAGCGTTGCGAAGAACCCGATCCCGCCGACCATGTGGTCCTATAATGACGCCGTCGAAGACGACGCCTATGACCCCGAGGCCGCGAAGGCCGCGCTGGAAGCGGCGGGTGTCAGCGACCTGTCGATGAAGATCTGGGCAATGCCGGTGCAGCGTCCCTATAACCCCAATGCGCGCCGCATGGCCGAGATGATCCAGGCCGATTTCGCCGAGGTGGGCGTTGATGTCGAGATCGTCTCTTACGAGTGGGGCGAGTATCTGGAACGCTCTAAGGCCGAGGATCGCGACGGCGCGGTTCTGCTGGGCTGGACGGGCGACAATGGTGATCCTGACAACTTCCTGGCCGTGCTTCTGGGTTGTGACGGGGTTGGCGACGCCAACCGCGCGCAATGGTGCAACGAGGAGTTTGACGGGATCATCCAGCAGGCCAAGGTCGAATCCGATCAGGCAGCCCGGACTGAACTGTATGAGCAGGCGCAAGTCCTGTTTAAAGAGCAGGCACCGTGGGCCACCATCGCCCATTCGGTCGTCAACGAGCCGATCAGCAACAAGGTCGAAGGCTACAAGATCGACCCGTTCGGCGGGCACGTCTTCTATGGCGTCAGCCTGACCGAGTAAGCTTTTCGCAAAGCTTCGCGGCCGGGCGGCGATCTGCTGCCCGGCCGTCCTCTTTTTCTGCCAAGCCGGGGACAGACCCATGCTGAGCTTTCTTCTCCGACGGTTGGGAACCTTCATTCCGACCTTCATCGGCGTGACCATTATCGCCTTCGCCTTCATCCGACTGCTGCCCGGTGACCCGATCCTGCTTCTGGCGGGCGAGCGTGGCGTCAGCCCCGAAAGATACGAGCAATTGCGCCAGCAATTTGGCTTCGATCAGCCGATCTGGAAGCAATATCTCGACTATGTCGCGGGCATCATGCAGGGCGATCTGGGTATCTCTTTCTCGACCAAGCGGCCGGTTCTGGACGAATTCATGGCGCTGTTTCCCGCGACGGTCGAACTTGGCCTTTGCGCCATCATCCTGGCGACGCTGATCGGGATTCCGGCGGGCGTCATCGCCGCCGTCAATCGCGGCAAGTTCTTTGATCAGGCGCTTATGTCGTCTGCCCTTGTAGGCTATTCGATGCCGATTTTCTGGTGGGCGCTGCTGCTGATCATCGTCTTTTCCGGCACGCTTGGATGGACGCCGGTCTCGGGCCGCATCGGGCTGCAGTATTTCTTCGACACACCGACCGGTTTCATGCTGATCGACAGCCTTCTTTCTGGTCAGTCTGGGGCATTCCGCTCGGCCGTGTCGCATCTGATCCTTCCGACCATTGCGCTGGCGACGATCCCGCTGGCCGTGATTGCACGCCAGACACGTTCCGCGATGCTGGAAGTGCTGGGCGAAGACTATGTCCGCACCGCCCGCGCCAAAGGCATGACACCGCTGCGCGTCAACGGCGTTCATGCACTGCGCAACGCATTGATCCCGGTTGTCACCGTCATCGGTCTCTCGGTCGGCACGCTGCTGGCAGGTGCGATTTTGACAGAGACCATCTTTTCCTGGCCGGGTATCGGCAAATGGATGGTCGATTCGATCTTTCGACGTGACTATCAGGCCGTCCAGGGCGGCCTGTTGCTGATCGCGCTTGTCGTGATGGTGGTCAATCTCATCGTTGATGTCCTTTACGGCTTCATCAACCCCAAGATCAGGAAGGGCTGATACATGACGGATTCCGCCAGCCATCCCGCCAGCGCGACAGTCCCGACCGCGCCACCTTCGCGGTTTCGGGAATTCTGGAATTCTTTCAGCGAAAATCGCGGCGCGGTAATCGGATTTTACGTTTTCCTGGGCTTTCTGCTGATTGCGGCCTTCGCGCCGCTGATCGCGCCTTATGCACCTGACACACAGTATCGCGACGCGCAGCTGGTGCCGCCCTTCTGGCAGGAGGGCGGGTCCACGCGCTTCCTGCTGGGCACCGATGCGGTTGGCCGGGACCTGTTGTCGCGCCTGATCTTTGGTGCGCGTTTCAGCTTCTTCATCGGTCTTCTGGTCGTCACCTTGGCCACGTTGCTGGGGGTGCTTCTGGGCGTCATCGCGGGCTTCGCGCCGAACTGGCTGGATACGCTTATCATGCGACTGATGGATATTGTGCTGTCATTTCCAAGCCTGCTTCTGGCCCTTGTGCTGGTGGCAATTCTGGGCCCCAGCCTGATCAACGCGATGATCGCCATCGCCATCGTTCTGCAACCCCATTTCGTGCGCCTGACCCGCGCCGCCGTGCTGAACGAAAGATCCAAGGATTATGTCATCGCCGCGCGCGTGGCTGGCGGCCGGCCTTTGCGGATCATGTTCCGCACCGTGTTGCCGAACTGTCTGGCGCCGATCATCGTGCAGGCGGCGCTGTCCTTCTCGACCGCTATTCTTGATACTGCAGCGCTTGGCTTTCTGGGCATGGGCGCGCAGCCGCCGACGCCGGAATGGGGGACGATGCTGGCTGAGGCACGCGAATTCATCCTCAGCGCGTGGTGGGTCGTGACCTTCCCCGGCCTGTGCATCCTGATCACCGTTCTGGCAATCAATCTTATGGGCGACGGCCTGCGCGACGCGCTTGACCCGAAACTGAAGCGGAGCTGAGCCATGTCCCTATTGGAAATACGCAACCTCAGCGTCGATTTCGCCACGCATTCCGGCCAGTTCCGCGCGGTCGACGGTGTCGATGTCACCGTCGATTATGGTGAGCTTTTGGCCATCGTGGGTGAATCGGGGTCCGGCAAGTCGGTTTCGATGCTGGCACTGATGGGCCTATTGCCCTGGACGGCCACCGTCACCGCTGACCGGATGACGTTTGACGGCCATGACCTGCGCAAGATCTCGGCCCGGTCACGGCGCAAGATCATCGGGAAGGACATCTCGATGATCTTCCAGGAACCGATGTCATCGCTGAACCCTGCCTTCACGATTGGATGGCAGATCAAGGAAAGCCTGCGCAAGCACACGAACATGTCGCGCAGCCAGCGACAGGACCGTGCGGTTGAATTGATGCGCCAGGTCGGCATTCCTGCACCCGAAAAGCGGCTTCAGGCCTATCCTCACCAGCTGTCAGGCGGGATGAGCCAGCGCGCCATGATCGCCATGGCGCTGGCAAACAAGCCCAAACTGCTGATCGCGGATGAGCCGACGACGGCTCTGGATGTGACGATCCAGGCGCAGATCCTTGAGCTGCTGACCGAACTTCAGAAAACAACCGGCATGGCGCTTGTGCTGATCACCCATGACATGGGCGTCGTCGCCGAGACCGTGCAGCGCGTTCAGGTTCAGTATGCCGGCCAGCGGGTCGAACTGCAGGAGGTCGAGGGCCTGTTCGAAGACCCCCATCATCCCTATACGGCCGCACTTCTTGCGGCCCTGCCCGAACGGGCGACCGAAAAGCGGCTGCCGACCATTCCGGGCGTGGTGCCCGGCCAGTTCGACCGCCCGCAGGGCTGCCTGTTCTCGCCGCGCTGCGCATTTGCCGATGCGCGGTGCATCGCGCAGCGCCCGGTGCCCGCGGGCGCTGACCTGGGTCACGCCCTTTGTCACTATCCGCTGATCCAAGGTCAGCCCACCGGCAAGGAGACCGCCGCATGAGCAGCGAACCGATCCTTATCGCCAAGAACCTGAAACGTCATTACGACGTGAAAGGTGGCTTCATGAAACCCAATGCCGTCGTGCGCGCGCTTGATGGCGCGGATTTCACGCTGACGCCCGGCAAGACGCTGGCGGTCGTGGGCGAATCCGGGTCCGGGAAATCGACGCTGGCCCGCGTCGTGACGATGATAGAGCCCGCGACCGAGGGCGAGTTGTCGATCGGCGGGCGCCGGATCGGCCCGGAAGGTGCCAGCCGTGACCGCGACCTGCGCGCGATGGTCCAGATCGTGTTTCAGGACCCTTACGGCAGTCTCAACCCGCGCCAGACCATCGGTCAGACGCTGATGGAGCCGCTGCTGCTGAACCGCCCCGAGATCAAGTCGGACGAACGTGAAAATCGCGCCCGCGACATGCTGGCGATGGTCGGGCTGCGCCCCGAACATTTCGACCGCTATCCGCACATGTTCTCGGGCGGGCAGCGCCAGCGTGTCGCCGTCGCGCGCGCCCTGATGCTGGAGCCGAAGATCCTTGTGCTGGACGAACCTGTCAGCGCCCTGGATCTGTCCATTCAAAGCCAGGTGCTGAACCTGCTGATGGAATTGCAGGAGCGGATGGACCTTGCCTATCTGTTCATCAGCCATGACCTGTCCGTCGTGCGCCATATCGCCGACGAGGTGCTGGTCCTGTATCTTGGTCAGCCGGTCGAGATTGGCCCGAAACAGGTGATGTTCGACGCACCCCGTCACCCTTACACCAAGGCGCTGCTTTCGGCGACGCCGGTGGCCGATCCGGCGCTGCGCAAGGAACGGATCAAGCTGACGGGCGAACTTCCCTCGCCGATGAACAAGCCGGATGGCTGTTCATTCAACCCTCGCTGCTGGCGGCGGCAGGATATCTGCACCAAGGTCGAGCCGGAGCTGGAGGGGCAGGGGCATTGCTTCGCGTGCCACAACCCGATCCCCCTGGACGAAACGGAAGCGGCCTGAGCGATGGCCGCGCCCGTTTCCAGAATCCGCCCCAAACGGAAGGATAGGGCGCGCCAATCGGCGTTGATCGACATTCGCCCCGTCGCCCATATAATTGGCCGGATCACCTTCGCCCTTGGGGCAATGATGATCTTCCCGACGCTGATCGATTACGCTGCAGGCGATCCAAACTGGCTGCGCATGGCGCAGTCGATGCTTATTGTCACGGTGCTCAGCGCGCTGATCGTGGCCGCAACCCATTCCGCCCCGCGCGGACTGACGATCGAGCAGAGCTTTCTGCTGACATCGGGACTGTGGCTGATCCTTCCGCTGGCAGGTGCGCTGCCGTTGATGATCGGTGCGCCGCATCTGACATTCACCGATGCAATGTTCGAATCCATGTCCGGGCTGACGACGACCGGCACCACGGTGATCGTGCAGTTGGACAGTCTGCCGCCCGGCGCGAATATGTGGCGCGCCATCCTGCAATGGTCGGGTGGGCTGGGAATCGTGGTTGTTGCCATGGTTTTTCTGCCGGTCATGAAGGTCGGGGGGATGCAGTTCTTCCGCTCTGAAGGGTTTGACACGCTTGGCAAGGTCCTGCCGCGCGCAGGTCAGATCGCGGCAGAGATGACCTGGATCTATCTTGGAATTACCGTGGCCTGCACGTTGCTTTACATGGTCACGGGCATGAATTTCTATGATGCGGTTCTACACGCGCTGACGACCTGCTCGACGGGCGGTTTTTCGAATTACGATGCCAGCTTCGGGACGTTCATCGGGCCCGCGGAATGGGTGTCATCGCTGTTCATGGTGCTTGCGTCTATCCCCTTCGTTCGCATGATCCAGGCCACGCGCGGGAACTTTCAACCGCTGTGGCGTGACAGCCAGATCCGTGCCTATCTGCGTTATATCTTCTATGCCGTCGCGATCATCGTGCTGTATCGGCTGGCCTATATTCACCAGACAGCCGACCCGTGGGAGGTGCTGCGCGAAACCACCTTCAACGTGATCACCATCTTCTCGGGTACGGGCTTTGCGTCGACCAACGTCCTGCTGTGGGGGCATCTGCCTTTCGCCCTGCTTTTCTGCGTGGCATTGATTGGGGGATGCACCGGATCGACCGGTTGTTCGGTGAAAATCTTCCGCTATCAGGTGCTGTTTCAGGCGGTGCGCGCGCAAATCAAGCGGATGCAGTCGCCACACCGCCTGTATCCGCTGCGCCTTGCCGGCAAGCGGCTGGATCAGGAGGTGGTCAATTCGGTCATGGCCTTCTTTACCATGTTCGTTTTGACCTTCGGGCTTCTGATCGTCGGCTTGGCGATGACGGGGCTGCATCCGAAAACCGCGCTGACCGGCGCCTGGACCGCCATCGCGAATGTCGGGCCGGTCTGGGGCCCTGAAGTCACCAGCAACGGCAGCATCAACCGTTTCCCTGAGCTTGCGAAATGGCTGATGACCTTCGGCATGTATCTGGGTCGCCTGGAACTGGTCAGCGTCTTCGTGCTGCTGTTGCCGCGCTTCTGGCGCAACTAGCGCTGTGGCCGGGCGTTTCCGGCCACAGATGACGCGATCAGTTTGCGGCGGGCGTTTCCGGCAGGCTGGAATCCGGTGTTTCGCCGGCGCCCGCTTCTGTCGGGTCGCCTGCCGCGACCTCGCTGTCCACAGTCTGGCGTTCGGCTGCACTTGGCTGGCTTCGGGTGAAGCTGTCGGCAATCTCGGCGGCGATGCGTGGTGCGTTCGCGGCATCCCCGACCGGCCAGATCAGGACCCAGCCCTCGACATGTCCGTCCGCGACACGCGATTCAGAACGTCCGATATGTGTCTCGTTCTGCCCGCTCAACACGGCGCGGCCGTTGCTGATCTGACGATCCGGCGCGGGCACCCAGCCGAGCGCGGTCACCAGCCCGGTCAGATCGGTCATCTCCTGTTGGCCGCCGGGGGTGGAAAACAGGATCAGCGCCGCGCCGGATTCGTCTTTCGGGCCATAGATCGACAACGCGCGGTCATTGCGTTCGTGCCGGATCATACCCGTAGGTGCGGTCAGCGACAGTCCGGTATGGTCGTCATTCAGTGTCTCCAGCCCCATGTCCTGTCGCCATTCGTCACGTTCTTCGGCAAGGCGCAGCAGCGCAAGGGCCGGATCGGCGGCCTCGCGCTGCGAGGCAACGGCGGCGGCGATGGCGCTGCGGGTCTTGGGGCCGGTCTGTCCGTCGACCTCTCCATCATAAAATCCCGCCCAGATCAGCAGATCCTGTATGTCAGCGATCGGTGGCATGTCCGGCAGTTTCTCGGGATTCTCCGGCCAGTCGGGTGCCGTGCCGGGGGTTACGCCTTCGCCCATTTCGGGCTGGGGCGTGATCATTGCGTCATCCGGGATGGCCTTGCCATTCTTCAGCGCCGCCAGCCATTGATCCGCCGCCGCTTCGGACAAGGGACCGGCTGCAATGGCGAACCAGCCATTCGGCATTTCCCAAAGCCCGGCCTCGGGGATGGACTGGCGCCATCTTGTCAGTGCACCATCCGCTTCTGCGCGGCTTTGAAACGCCTCCAGCCGAATGAATTGGTCGGGGGCAGGGGGTTCCACCACAATGGGTTCGGGCGCAGTGACCCCTGCGGTCGAGGCACCCGCCGCGTCGGGGGCAGCTTCAATGATGCTTGCCCCGCCGGTCTGATCGACCCCTGCATCGGGCAGGGCCGTGGCGTCCACACCGGCCGCTGGTGTCAGCAGGCTGTCGGCGGGAATGCTGCGCGCCTGCTTGAGTGCTGCCATCTGCGCCTCGGCCGCTTCGCGCGGAAGCGGTCCAAAGCCAATGGCGGTCCATGTCTCGCCAAGCGGGAAGATTACCGCAGGCAGCCCGGTCACGCGCGATTGCCAGTCCTCGGCGGCCGCAATCGCCGCGTCATTGCCGCGCTTGGCTTCGACCCGGATAAACACATCCTCGGCGGCTGCCAGCCCCGGAAACGCCGCGCTCAGCAGCAGAATGGCAAGTGGTTTCATGATTTTCCCTGTCATCTTCTTTTTCTGCCTCGACCCGGTCCGATTGACCATGCCTCGCGTCACGCCTAGAACACGCGCGAGTTCTGGCAGACATACGAAAAAGGATGCCCCAATGACCAGCCCCCGCAATGATGGAAAGCCGCGTTGTTTCCAGGATGTGATCCTGCGGCTTCAGAATCATTGGGCAAAGTCGGGCTGCGCGATCCTGCAGCCTTACGATATGGAGGTCGGCGCCGGCACCTTCCACCCCGCGACGACCCTGCGCAGCCTTGGCCCGCGCCCTTGGGCCGCGGCCTATGTCCAGCCCTCGCGCCGCCCCACCGATGGGCGCTACGGCGAAAACCCGAACCGGTTGCAGCACTATTATCAGTATCAGGTCATCATCAAACCCTCGCCCCCCGATCTGCAGGACCTGTATCTGGACAGCCTGCGGGCCATCGGTCTGGACCCGATGGCCCATGACGTCCGCTTCGTCGAAGACGACTGGGAATCCCCGACGCTCGGCGCCTGGGGACTTGGCTGGGAAGTCTGGTGTGACGGAATGGAGGTCAGCCAGTTCACCTATTTCCAGCAGGTCGCGGGCTATGACTGCCATCCCGTCTCGGGCGAGCTGACTTACGGGCTGGAACGTCTGGCGATGTATGTGCTGGGCGCGGAGCATGTCATGGACATGCCCTTCAACGATCCCGACAGCCCGATACCGCTGACATATGGCGACATCTTCATGCAGGCCGAGCGTGAATATTCCCGCTGGAATTTCGACATCGCCGACACCGCGATGCTGTTCCAGCATTTCAAGGATGCCGAGGCAGAGTGCGAACGCATCGTCAGCGCCGCGCCCGAAGATGACGCGGGACGCGCGATCCTGATGGCGCAGCCGGCCTATGATCAGGCCATCAAGGCCAGTCATCTGTTCAATCTGCTGGATGCGCGCGGTGTCATCTCGGTCACCGAACGTGCCGATTATATTCGCCGCGTTCGTGCGTTGACCAAGAAATGCGCCGACCTTTTCATGCAGACACCGCTGGGTCAGGCTGCAGAATGAATTGGGGGAGGGTCGCGGTTGTTGCGCTGATCGGCTCTGCGCTCGCTGCCGGTGCGGGCGTGTGGTATACGCAGAACTACGCCTATTACGATGAAATCGACCCCGCGACAGTTGCCCTGACCGTTGTCGTGGACGGCGCGCCTGTGGCGCTGGAGGCGACGGATATCCGCGCCATTGACGCCGACAGCGCCCCCCATCGGTGGCGTGTCTGCGCCCGGTTGACGGCACCCCTGCCAGAAGGGGCAGAACCGTTTTCAATTGCCGCACCAACCTATGGGCCCGGCTGGTTTGACTGCTTCGATGCCGATCAGATCGGGCATGATCTGGAATCCGGTGCGGCATTGGCCTATCTGGCACAGACAGAAGTTCACCCCGATGTCGACCGTGTGCTTGCTGTCTATCCCGACGGTCAGGTGTTCGGCTGGCATCAGATCAATGACAAGACGCCTGAACGCGGCGTGATGGATTAAGCCAGGCGACCAGGGCTCGGAGAGGGATGATGACAGAAAAAAAGCTCGGCAAGTTCAAGCAGGCCATTGTGGACGCGAAGGCGCGCGCCGGCGACGAAAAGATCGCTGAAGACGGTTTCGTGCTGTATCAATACCCCGATTATGACACCTATAAAGAGGTGCAGGTCGCGGGCAACAAGGCCAAGCTTGGCGCGCAATTCGTCAAGCAGTCGCATGTGAGGATCCTGTCGGACTACCTGAAACAGCAGCTTGGAACGGTCGGCTTCGGGATCTGTCAGGGCACGCGCCGTGGTGCTGAACAGGCATGGTTCCGTGAAGAACTGGGCGGAAGCGCCGAGGTGATCGGGACCGAGATTTCCGATACGGCCAGCCAGTTCCCCAATACCGTGCAATGGGATTTCCATGACATCAATCCAGACTGGTCGGGGCGTGCCGATTTTGTCTATTCGAACTCGTGGGACCATGCGTTTGACCCGGCCAAGGCCTTCGGGGCATGGATCGATGCGCTACGCCCCGGCGGGCTGATGTTGCTGGACTACACCAAGGGCCAAAGCCCGGAGGCCGCAAATCCGCTTGACCCGTTCGGAATCGCGCTGCCACGGCTGGTCGCGTTGATCGAGGAAAATTTTAGCGATCATGGTCAGCTTCTGCCTGGACTCGACACCCGCAAGACCAACAAGGAATATCGCGCGATTACTGTCGTATTCCAGAAAAATGCCTGAACTCTCGCTTCTGCGATGAAACGGAAGAACCTATGCCCGACTTGCTGATCGAACTCTTTTCCGAGGAAATTCCGGCCCGGATGCAGGCGCGCGCCCGCGAGGACCTGAAAAAGCTGGTGACGGACGGTCTGGTCGAGGCCGGGCTGACCTATGCCTCGGCGGGTGCGTTTTCGACGCCGCGCCGTCTGGCGCTGTCGGTGGATGGGCTGACGGATGCGTCGAAGGCGGTCAAGGAAGAACGCAAGGGCCCGCGCACCGATGCGCCCGAAAAGGCCTTGGAGGGGTTTTTGCGCTCAACCGGGCTGAGCAAGGACCAGCTTGAGGTTCGCGACGAAAAGAAGGGGCAGGTCTATTTTGCCGTGATCGAAAAGCCGGGTCGTCCGGCGGCGGACATCGTGGCCGAGGTGCTGGAAAAGACCATTCGCGATTTTCCATGGTCCAAATCGATGCGTTGGGGTTCCGGTTCCCTGCGTTGGGTTCGCCCGCTGCATTCGATCCTGTGCATCCTGACGGATGAGGCGGGTGCTGAGGTCGTGCCGCTGGACGTGGACGGCATCCGGTCGGGCGACACCACGCGCGGTCACCGCTTCATGGCGCCCGACGCGATTTCGGTCACCAGTTTCGACGATTACGCAGCCAAGCTGCGCCGCGCCAAGGTCATGCTGGACGCGGAAGAACGCGCGGCCGCGATCCAGCAGGAGGCCGCGAATCTGGCCTTCGCGCGCGGCTGGGAGATTGTCGAGGACAAGGGCCTGCTGGCCGAGGTCGCGGGTCTGGTCGAATGGCCCGTGCCGCTGATGGGTGTGATCGAGGACAAGTTTCTGACCCTGCCGCCCGAGGTGCTGCAAACCTCGATGAAGGAACACCAGAAGTTCTTTTCCGCGAAGAACCCCAAGACCGGCCGGATCGAGGGCTATGTCACCGTCGCCAATATCGAGGCGCCGGACGATGGCCAGATGATCCTTGCCGGCAATCAGCGAGTGCTGGCCGCGCGGCTGTCTGACGGTCTGTTCTTCTGGGAAAACGATTTGCGACAGGCGAAGGCGGGCATGACGGATTGGGCCGAGGGGCTGAAATCCGTGACCTTCCACAACAAGCTGGGCTCTCAAGCCGACCGCGTGGCCCGCATCGCCGCCTTGGCACGCGAGATCGCCCCAATGGTCGGTGCCGACCCCGATCAGGCCGGCCGCGCAGCGGAACTGGCCAAGCTGGACCTGCGGTCCTCAATGGTCGGCGAGTTCCCGGAATTGCAGGGCGTGATGGGGCGGTATTATGCGCTTGAGGCAGGCGAAGCCGACGCGGTGGCCGACGCCGCCTGCGACCATTACTCGCCGCTGGGGCCGTCGGATGACGTGCCGACTGCGCCGGTTTCCGTCGCCGTGGCGCTTGCCGACAAGATCGACACGCTGACCGGTTTCTGGGCGATTGACGAGAAGCCGACGGGCTCGAAGGACCCCTTCGCGCTGCGGAGGGCGGCGCTTGGGGTTATTCGTATTGTTTTGGCGAACAACATTAGGGGGCAGTTAAACGGGTTGCTGCAGTCGAGCGCTATTAGCAGTCGGCTTGCGATAGGAACGGTTCTGGGAAGAGAAAGTAAGCTTCGTCGTGACGAGTATTCGCAGGGAACTGGTGTTGAAGCTGACCAACTGCATTCGTTGGAAGAGGACGCAGAAAACGAGCGCATTGAAAAAGAGACACCACGTGAGTTGTTAAATCAACCAGATCTCGGCAGCTCTGATGTTCTAGATCTCCTCTCCTTCCTCCACGACCGCCTGAAGGTCTATCTCCGCGATCAGGGCATCCGGCATGACATCATCGACGCCGTGCTGGCGCAGCCCGGCAATGACGATCTCGTGCTGGTGGTGAACCGGGCGCGGGCGCTCAACGACATGCTGTCGACCGAGGACGGGCAGAACCTGACGCAGGGCCTCAAGCGGGCGTCGAATATTCTGGCACAGGCCGAGGAGAAGGATGGTGTTGAATACAGCTTCGGTGCCGATCCGAAATTCGCCGAAACCGACGAAGAACGCGCCCTGTTCACAGCGCTCGACAGTGCCGAACCGGCGATCAAGGCGGCCACCGCAGCCGAGGATTTCCCGGCTGCCATGTCGGCCATCGCGGGCCTGCGCGCCCCCATCGACGCTTTCTTCGACGCCGTGCAGGTCAACACCGACAACCAGATCGTCCGCCGCAACCGGCTGAACCTGCTGTCACGCATCCGCGAGGCCGGCCGCCAGATCGCGGATTTCACGAAGATCGAGGGCTGATGCCCGCCAACCGACCTGACGCGGGGGCCATGGACACAGCCCCCGCGCAGCACTAAATCAGGGCGACCAGCCCAAGGAAACGCCATGCCCAGCCTTAACGATATCCGCTCGACCTATCTCGATTTCTTCAAGCGCAATGGGCACGAGGTCGTGGCCTCGTCGCCGCTGGTGCCGCGCAACGACCCGACGCTGATGTTCACGAACTCGGGCATGGTGCAATTCAAGAACCGTTTTACCGGCGTCGAAAAGGGCGATTACCAGCGTGCGACCTCGGCCCAGAAATGCGTGCGCGCGGGCGGCAAGCATAACGATCTGGACAATGTGGGCTATACCGCGCGGCATCATACCTTCTTTGAAATGCTGGGGAATTTCAGCTTTGGCGATTACTTCAAGTCGGAAGCCATCCCCTTCGCATGGGAGCTGCTGACTAAGGATTTCGCCATTCCGAAGGACAAACTGCTGGTCACCGTCTATCACACAGATGACGAGGCGGCGGATCTGTGGAAGAAGGTCGCCGGCCTGACCGATGACCGCATCATCCGCATTCCGACCGACGACAATTTCTGGCGCATGGGTCCGACCGGCCCCTGCGGCCCCTGCACCGAGATCTTCTACGATCACGGCGACAAGATCTGGGGCGGCCCGCCCGGCAGCGCGGAAGAAGACGGAGACCGCTTCATCGAGATCTGGAACCTCGTCTTCATGCAATACGAGCAGTTCGAAGACGGCACCATGCGCGATCTGGACATGCAGTCCATCGACACCGGCATGGGGCTGGAACGCATCGGCGCGCTGCTGCAGGGCAAGCATGACAATTACGACACCGACCTGATGCGGGCACTGATCGAGGCCTCGGCCCATGCCACCAGTTCCGACCCCGACGGGCCGGGCAAGGTCCATCACCGGGTGATCGCGGATCACCTGCGCTCGACCAGCTTCCTGCTGGCCGATGGGGTGATGCCGTCCAACGAAGGGCGCGGCTATGTGCTGCGTCGGATCATGCGCCGGGCAATGCGTCATGTGCATATGCTGGGCGCGCAGGATCCGGTAATGCACAAGCTGGTGCCGTCGCTGGTGCGTCAGATGGGCGCGGCTTACCCCGAACTGGGCCGGGCACAGTCGATGATCGAAGAATCGCTGCTGTCCGAGGAAACCCGTTTCCGCAAGACGCTGGACCGTGGTCTGCGGCTGCTGGATGACGAACTGTCGAAGCTGCCGGAAGGCGCCGACCTGCCGGGCGAGGCGGCGTTCAAGCTGTATGACACCTACGGCTTCCCGCTGGATCTGACGCAGGACGCGCTGCGCGAGCAGGGCCGGAACGTCGACACGGCGGGCTTCGACGCCGCGATGGCCGAACAGAAGGCGCAGGCGCGTGCGGCCTGGGCCGGTTCGGGTGAAACCAAGGACGCCGCGATCTGGTTCGAACTGGGCGAAACGCACGGCGCGACCGAATTTTTGGGCTATGACACCGAAACCGCGGAAGGTCAGGTGCTGGCCCTAGTGCGCGATGGCGCCGCGATTGAAATCGCGAAGGAAGGCGAGGCCGTGCAGGTGGTCGTGAACCAGACCCCGTTCTACGCGGAATCCGGCGGTCAGGTCGGCGATGTGGGCACCATCCAGACCGAAAGCGGGCTGGTGCGCATCTCGGATACCAAGAAATCCGGCGGCGTGTTCATCCATATCGGCGAAGTGACCATGGGCCAGGTCAACCGTGGGCAGGCCGCCAAGCTGGAGGTCGATCACGGCAATCGCAGCAATATCCGCGCCAACCACTCGGCCACCCACCTGCTGCACGAGGCGCTGCGCCGCGCGCTTGGGCCGCATGTCGCACAGCGGGGTTCGCTGAACGCGCATGACCGTCTGCGCTTCGACTTCAGCCACAACAAGGCGCTCACGCCCGAGGAAATCGCGCAGGTCGAGAGTGAGGTGAACGAGTTCATCCGCCAGAACTCGCCCGTCGATACGCGGATCATGACGCCGGACGACGCCCGCGCGATCGGGGCACAGGCGCTGTTTGGCGAGAAATACGGCGACGAGGTGCGAGTCGTGTCGATGGGCAAGCTGGCGGATTCCGGCAAGGGCTCCGACAAGCAGACCTATTCGCTGGAACTGTGCGGCGGCACCCATGTCGCGCGGACGGGCGATATCGGGATGTTCGCGCTGACCACCGAGACCGCTTCCGCTGCCGGAATCCGCCGGATCGAGGCGCTGACCGGGCAGGCGGCCATGTCCGAATTGCGGCGCGTGGATCGCGAGTTGTCCGAAATCGCCGGTATTCTGAAGGCGCAAGCCGGGGATGTGGTCGGCAAGGTCAAGGCGCTGTCGGACGAACGCAAGGCGCTGGCGAATGAGGTCGCGCAGCTGAAACGCCAGCTTGCCATGGGCGGCGGCGGTGCCTCGGAAGCGAAGGACATTGCCGGCGTCAAGTTCGTCGGCCGCAAGGTCGAAGGTGTCTCGGGCAAGGATCTGGGCGCGCTTGTGGATGAGATGAAGGCGCAGCTTGGCAGCGGTGCGGTACTGGTCCTGGCCGAAGCTGACGGCAAGGCCACGGTGGCGGCTGGTGTCACGAATGACCTGACCGACCGGATCAGTGCCGTGGCGCTTGTTCAGGCGGCGACGGCAGCGCTTGGCGGAAAGGGCGGCGGCGGCCGCCCCGATCGCGCACAGGGCGGTGCGCCCTCGCTCGACGCGGCAGACGCGGCCTTCGCGGCGGCTGAGGCCGTGATCGCGGCTGGCTGAAAAAACGCAGCGGCTGGCGTTGCCCCGACGAAAATCGGGGCGACGCCTCAACTGCAGATGGACAGGCGCGCCGCGCCTTACATCCAGGTCTTGTCGCGGAAGACGTAATAGGGAATCTGCTCTCGCGTGATGCCCAGCCGTTCCAGCGCGCTGTCGGACATGCCTTGCAATGCCTCGATCTGGTCCACGCGGGCCTGCAACTCCATCGCGCGGACAAACCATTCCCCGGTGCGGGCCATGAAGCCTTTCAGGAGATCGCGCAGCGAGGGAGAGTATTGGGTGAGTTGAGTCGTCATTTGGAAACCTCTTCAGAGATGCGAATGGTTTCCTCCCATGACGTTAAGGTTAGGTCATAGTGGCTGGCATATCCACCCTTTGAGGCGCAACACAGCCATGCGTCAGGCGGGACGCCGTCACGCACCGACAAACCCGGACGAATGCGCTTTCCCCTTGCGGGCGGGCCGACTATACCGTCTGCGGCATTCTTGATTGCGGAAGGAAAGCAGTATGGCCAATGTCGTGGTGGTCGGCGCGCAATGGGGCGACGAAGGTAAGGGCAAGATCGTCGACTGGTTGTCGGAGCGGGCAGAAATCATCGCCCGTTTTCAGGGCGGCCATAATGCCGGGCATACGCTTGTCATTGGCAATGAGGTTTACAAGCTGTCGCTGCTGCCGTCTGGAATCGTCCGGAAGGGCAAGCTGGCGGTCATCGGCAATGGCGTCGTTCTGGACCCATGGTCCCTGTTTGCGGAAATAGATAAACTGGCGGCGCAGGGGGTCGAAATCTCGACCGACAATCTGATCATCGCCGAGAACACCCCCCTGATTCTGCCTTTGCATCAGGATCTGGATCAATTGCGCGAAGCCGCCGCCGGTTCGGCGAA
Source organism: Paracoccus denitrificans (assembly GCA_005768755.1). Classification (GTDB taxonomy): domain Bacteria; phylum Pseudomonadota; class Alphaproteobacteria; order Rhodobacterales; family Rhodobacteraceae; genus Paracoccus; species Paracoccus denitrificans_B. Next base: position 88,987 of record VAFL01000011.1, read on the forward strand.
GATCGGCACCACAGGCCGTGGTATCGGGCCCGCTTACGAAGACAAAGTCGGTCGCCGCACTATCCGCCTGGCCGATCTGGGTGACGAGGAAACGCTGGACGCGCGCCTTGATCGCCTTCTGGCCCATCACGATGCCTTGCGTCAGGGCCTGGGCGCAGAAGCGATCGACCGGGCAGAGCTGAAGGCGAAGCTTATGGAAATCGCGCCGAAACTTCTGCCGTTTTCGCAGCCCGTCTGGAAAGTGCTGAACGAGGCCCGCAAGGCCGGCAAGCGCATTCTGTTCGAAGGCGCGCAGGGCAGTCTTCTGGACATCGATTTCGGCACGTATCCCTATGTCACGTCCTCGACCACGATGTCGGGAATGGCCGCGTCCGGCACCGGACTGGGCCCGAGCGCGATCGATTTCGTGCTGGGGATCGTGAAAGCCTATACCACCCGCGTGGGCGAAGGCCCGTTCCCGACTGAACTTTTCGACGAAGATGGCCAGCGTCTGGGCGAACGTGGCCATGAATTCGGCACCGTCACCGGCAGGAAGCGGCGCTGCGGCTGGTTCGATGCGGTTCTGGTGCGGCAGACCTGCGCAATTTCCGGCGTGAACGGCATCGCGCTGACCAAGTTGGACGTGCTGGACGGTTTCGAGACGCTGAAAATCTGCGTGGGCTATGAAATCGACGGCGTGACTTACGATTATTTGCCGACTGCCGCCGCACTTCAAGCCAAGGTCAAACCGGTCTACGAAGAAATGCCGGGCTGGTCGGAATCCACTGCGGGCGCACGAAGCTGGGCCGATCTGCCGGCCGAGGCGATCAAATATGTCCGCCGCGTGGAAGAACTGATCCAATGCCCGGTTGCGCTGCTGTCGACGTCGCCCGAACGTGACGACACGATCCTTGTCACGGACCCGTTCCAGGACTGAGCGGGCGCCAGCATCCGCAAGCGGCGGCCACAGGAAGACCCCAGAGGAGGAACAGATGGAACTGAAGACCCGCAAACGCCTGTCTCTGCTGGTGCTGCTTCTGGGGCTGCCGGGCTATATCGTCGCGGCCTGGATGCTGCTTGCCTGGATCGACGACAGATGGGGCCGGTTACCCATCTGGGCGGAATGTCTGGTTGTCGTGACCCTCGGCATCGTCTGGATACTGCCCTTCAGACGGCTTTTCACCGGGATCGGGAAGGACGACGGTTGAGCGCGCCTTTTCGCTGGCACTGCGGCGTCACCCTGGTCGGCGGGGGTGCCGTCAGCCTGCGCGACATGGAAGAGGCGCGCAAATTGGCGCCGGTACTGGTGGCCGCCGATGGCGGCGCAGATGCAGCGCTGGCACTTGGTCAATGCCCCGACATGGCCATCGGGGATTTCGATTCAATCTCGGATGCGGCGCGGGCCACACTTGGCCCGGATCGGCTGCTGCATGTGGCCGAGCAGGACAGCACCGATTTTGCAAAGGCGCTTGGCAGGATCGAAGCCCATCATGTCATCGCGATCGGTTTTTCCGGCCGGCGACTGGATCATACATTGGCGGCGCTCAACGTGATGACGCGCAACCTGGCGCCCCCTTGCGTCATGTTGGCAGCGGAAGATGTGGCCTTCATGGCGCCCCGAGACCTGTCCCTTCCATTGGCGGCTGAAACGCGGGTGTCGCTGTTCCCGATGGGCAGGGTGACGGGCAAAAGCAGCGGGCTGAAATGGCCGATTGACGGGATCGACTTCGGGCCGGATGGCCGCGTCGGCACCTCAAACGAGGCGACGGGCGCGGTTCAGCTAAGCATCTACGGCCCGATGCTGGTCATGCTGCCGCGTGACTGCCTGGGTCTGGTGGTGGCGGCGATCACCGCTCCCATGTCCGCCTGAGCAGTGACATCCAGTTCTTCCAGGCCAGCTTTTCGACCAGCTCTGCGCCATAGCCGTGCCGTGCCATCGCCGTCAGCAGGCCGGGCAGGGCCGCCGCATCGGCCAGATCAGTTGGCATCAGCGCCCCATCGAAATCCGACCCGAGCGCGACACCGTCCTCGCCCAGCTTCGCGATCAGGTGATCGAGATGGCGCAGATAGGGGTCGTATCCGTCGAAGGACAGGCGGCGGCCATCCTCGCGCGCGAAGCCAGCGGCGAAATTAAGCCCGACCAGACCGCCTGTGCCAGCGATCAGCTCAAGCTGCGCATCGGTCAGATTACGGGTGGAGGCCGCCACCGCATGGGCGCCCGAATGGGTGCTGACAAGCGGCGCGCCACTGATGCGGGCCACGTCCTCGATCCCCTTGGCGTTCAGATGCGCCAGATCAACCAGAATGCGCAGATTTTCGCATTCCTGCACCAATGTCTTTCCCGCATCGCTCAGGCCCGGCCCGGTATCCGGATCGGCGGGAAAAGCGAAGGGCACACCGTGGCCATAAGCATTCTCTCGCGACCAGACCGGCCCGAGTGAGCGCAATCCCGCGCGGTGCCAGACATGCAGCGTATCGGGGTCGGCAATGCCCTCGGCACCCTCCATATGCATGATCGCGGCGATCCGGCCGGCCTGCTTCGCGGTCAGGATTTCGTCGACACTGCGGCAGATCGACAGGGTGCCGCTGCGTTCCAGCGCATCCAGACGCCCGGCCAACCGCAACATATGCTCTGTCGCGGCATCTGTAGGGATCGGCCCGGCCAGCGGTACGGCATAGGGCGGAACTTCCTGCCGGGCATGCCAGTCGATGCCGTCATCGTCGGGCGGAGAGGGCGCCCACAATGCGAAAAACCCCCCGAACATGCCACCCTGGCGCAACCGTGGCAGGTCGATATGGCCGGTGCCATCGCCCTTTTGCCAGATGCTCAGCGGGTCGGCGTCATTTGCGACCAGTCGCTGCAGAAAATCATTGTGACCATCGAAAACGGGAATCATCACGCACTCCTTCAATCCGGCGGCATCCTGCTGCGACAGGCGCATCCCCGCAAGCCGCTTTGCCGTCGCGCCGATCCGTGGCAGGCTGCACAACAAGGCCACGCCAGGGAGAGTTGAACCATGCCCCAGATTCGCCAGGATTTCGACGGCCAGACCGTCATCACCACATTCGAGGTCACGCCGGGCACCGCCCATGACCTGCTGGACGCCCTGACTGCCGCATGGGATGAGGTGATCAGCAAACAGCCCGGCTTTCTGGGCGGCGCCGTGCATCTGAACGACGCGCAGACCCGCATTGCCACCTATTCACAATGGGGAAAGCGCGGTGATTACCAGGCCATGCTGCGCACGCCTGAGATGCGAGAGCGAAACCGCCTTATCAACCAGCTGTCGCGAAATTTCGAGCCCGTGATGTATGAGGTCCAATCCGTCTACAACACATGATGTAGATGCAGAATCACCGTGCAATGCCGAATATGCCCCGCTAGGATCACATCAAAGCGATTTAGCGGGGGGCAGGCATGGCAGGACGGATCATCACGGTGGCCCAGCAGAAGGGCGGCTCGGGCAAGACGACGCTTGCGGCGAACCTGGCCGTTGCCTTGCGCGGGCGCGGGCTTAGCGTTGCGCTGATCGATACCGATCCGCAGGGCAGTCTGGGCCGCTGGTTCATCGAACGGACAGAGCGTTACGGCGAGGATGACGAACTGGAATTCTCGACCTCCTCTGCCTGGGGGGCGTCGTATGAAAGCGAGAAGCTGAAGAAACGCTTCGACATGGTCATCATCGATACACCGCCGAAGATTGACAGTGACCTGCGCCCGGCACTTCGGGTGGCCGATCTGGTGCTGGTGCCCGTGGCGTCCAGCCAGGTCGATCTTTGGGCCACGGAAGGCGTGCTGGATCTGGCGCGGCGCGAACAGGCGCCGGTGCTGATCGTCATGAACCGTGCCCGTCCCAATACCCGTCTGGGCGCTGAAGTGGCGCAGGGTGCCGCCGATCTGGGCGCGGTGATGGCCGATGCGCAGATCGGTAACCGCGTGGCCTATGCCGAAACGCTTGGCAAGGGGCAGTCGGTCTGCGAACGCAGCGACGCGAAAGCCGCCCGGGACGAACTTGACGGCCTGACGGACGAGGTCCTGCGCAGTTTCGATTGATCACAGGGACGCGTCTGCGGAACCTTACGGCGTCTTCGGGGCTTCACTTTCGGTGAACTTCACGCACATGTCCGCATCGAAAGGAATTCTGCCATGTTCCAGTATCGCACCATGATTGCCCCGGCTGTCGCCGCACTGGCGCTTGCCGCTTGCTCTGTCAGCACCGAAAGCGATGTTGTCGTCCCAGAACCCGAGGTGATTGCCACCCCCGGCGATGAATGCGGCGCTGCCGCGTATCAGCAGTATGTTGGCCAGAAATCGCCCGCAATCTCGCTGCCTGCAGGCACCAACTTCCGTCACTATCGCAGCGGTGACCCGATCACGATGGATCTGGCCCCGTCACGCCTGAACTTCGAATATGACCGCAGCGGCACCCTGGTCAAGGTAAGCTGCGGCTGACTTCGACCAAGCGGGGCGGCCAGCGACTGGCCGCCCCGTCAGCCATTCACGACCCAGCGGCGAATGGTGCTGTCATTTCGGCTGCCTTCGTCTGCTTGTCGTAGATGCAGATCATGCGGTCGGCCGTGTCATCGTCCAGCGTGACGGTAACAAGCGCGGCGCCGAAACCTTCTGATCCGAACGGATTGACTTCGATCTTCGTCGCGGCACCTTCAGGCGCATCGACAAGCTTCGCGCATTCGGCTTCGACATCGCTGCGGAACTGTGCCCAGGCGTCTTCCGAGGACGACAATGCAGGCAGGGCGGCCAGCACCGCAAGCGGCAGCACAACGGCAGGGAAAAGGGCGCGGGCAGAAAACATGGGACCTCCATCTATTGAGTGCGTCATACAACACCGGCGCCCGGCTCACGGATGCGTCACATTCTCGGCAGGTGTATTGACCCAATCGGCGCGCTGTTATTTTCTGGGCGAAAAGGAATACCGATGCGCCGCATCCTTCTGACCCTGCCGCCGCTTGCCTGCCTTGTTGCGGGATGCAGCGCGCCGACAACCGGCCCGAATTTTCCGAACCGCTGCGGCCCGGAATTCGGCGTGATGATCGGGCGCAATATCGGGCAGTTCACGCTGCCGCCGGGGCTTGCGCACCGCATCGTGCAACCCGGAGCGACGCTGAGCGAGGATTTCAATCCTGCCCGGCTGAACGTCTTCGTGGACGATAAGGGCTGGATTCAACAGGTGGAGTGTCGCTAGGCCCCGTTCACTAAGGCAGGCCCGTGCGCGACAGAAGGCCCGTGTCACCGTCGCCTTTTCGACCGTTTGTTGCCCCCGCGCTGACCCGCACGCCCTGCGCTGGAACGACCCGAACTGCGGACAGCATCTTCCGCGGCGGCCTCGACCGCGGATTGCCGTGCCAAGGGATCGTCGGCGACGGCCAGTTCCACTGCTTCCAGGCGCTTTACTTCGTCGCGAAGGCGGGCGGCCTCCTCGAATTCCAGATTTTCCGCTGCCTTGCGCATTTGCGCGCGCAATGCATCCAGATGCGCGGACAGGTTCGCGCCGACCATAGGCTTGTCGATCTTTGTCGTGACCCGCGACTGATCGGTATCGCCCTGCCACAGCCCGGCCAGCACATCCTCGACATTCTTGCGCACCGTTTGCGGCGTTATGCCGTGTTCCAGGTTATAGGCGTGCTGCTTGGCACGGCGGCGATCGGTTTCTGCAATCGCCCGCTCCATGCTTCCGGTCATGTGATCGGCGTAAAGGATCACCCGGCCATCCGCATTTCGCGCGGCCCGCCCGATGGTCTGGATCAGTGACGTCTCTGATCGCAGGAAGCCTTCCTTGTCGGCGTCGAGGATCGCCACAAGTCCACATTCAGGAATATCAAGGCCTTCGCGCAGCAAGTTAATGCCAACGAGCACGTCGAATGCACCAAGTCGCAGATCGCGCAGGATCTCGATGCGCTCGATGGTGTCGATATCGCTGTGCATGTAGCGGACCTTGATCCCCTGTTCGTGCAGATACTCGGTCAGATCCTCGGCCATGCGTTTGGTCAGGGTCGTCACAAGGGTGCGCATCCCTGCGGCATTCACCTTTCGGATTTCGTCCAGAAGATCGTCGACCTGCATCTCGACGGGTCTGATCTCGACCTCCGGGTCAAGAAGGCCGGTGGGCCGAATGACCTGTTCGACGAAGACCCCGCCGGTCTGGTCCAGCTCCCACTCCTTCGGGGTGGCAGAAACGAACACGGACTGGGTCCGCATCGCGTCCCATTCCTCGAATTTCAGCGGTCGGTTGTCCATGCAGGACGGAAGCCGGAAGCCGTGTTCCGCAAGCACCATCTTGCGCCGGAAGTCACCACGATACATGCCGCCGATCTGCGGGACGCTGACATGGGATTCGTCTGCGAATACAATGGCATTATCCGGTATGAACTCGAAAAGCGTGGGCGGTGGTTCACCCGGCGCGCGCCCGGTCAGATAGCGCGAATAGTTTTCGATTCCGTTGCAGACGCCGGTGGCTTCCAGCATTTCCAGATCGAAATTGGTCCGCTGCTCCAGCCGCTGCGCTTCAAGCAGCTTGCCTTCATCGTTCAACTGCGCAAGGCGAACGCGAAGTTCTTCCTTTATCCCCTTGATTGCCTGCTGCATTGTCGGCCGGGGCGTAACGTAGTGACTGTTGGCGTAGATACGGATCTGCTTGAACTCATCGGTCTTCGCACCGGTCAGCGGGTCGAATTCGGTGATCTTTTCCAGTTCAGGCCCGAAGAAATCGAAGCGCCAGGCGCGGTCTTCAAGGTGGGCAGGCCAGACCTCGACGACATCACCGCGAACGCGGAAGCCGCCGCGCTGAAACGCCGCGTCGAGGCGGCGGTATTGCTGTGCTACCAGCTGTCCGATGAATTCACGCTGATCATACATCTGCCCGACAATCATGTCCTGCGTCATGGCTGAATAGGTCTCGACCGAGCCGATACCGTAGATACAGCTGACAGAGGCCACGATGATCACATCGTCGCGTTCCAGAAGCGCCCGCGTGGCCGAGTGGCGCATCCGGTCGATGGCCTCGTTGATCTGCGATTCCTTCTCGATATAGGTGTCCGAGCGCGCGACATAAGCCTCGGGTTGGTAATAGTCATAGTAGGATACGAAATATTCTACGGCATTATCCGGAAAGAACCCTTTGAATTCGCCATATAATTGCGCGGCCAGCGTCTTGTTTGGCGCAAGTATGATCGCCGGGCGCTGCGTCTGTTCGATGACCTTGGCCATTGTATAGGTCTTGCCAGTGCCCGTCGCGCCCAGCAGAACCTGATCACGTTCGCCACCAATGATCCCCTCCGAAAGTTCTGCAATCGCAGTCGGCTGGTCGCCGGCCGGCGCAAATTCCGACTTCATGACGAATTGGCGTCCGCCTTCCAGTTTGGGGCGGGTGACTTCCGGGAAGCGCTGAACGGGTGCGTTGGTGTTGTTATGGCCCATGGTTTCACCTTTGTTCCGCTGCCCAATCTGGCCATTCGGGGCAGGGATGCAAGGGGGGCCGCGCGGCTTATTCGGTTTCCAGCGCCGTCTGACCGATATATGTGGTGCCGTCCCAGTCGAAGATCAGTTCGGGATCGATGGCATCCGCACCATGAACGGGCTGGCGATAGATCATGCCGTTGCGGATTTCGTATGTTCCGGCCTCGTTATCCTGATTTCCGGCCCCAAAGCCACCGGTGAAGTTGCCCATGCCGTCGCTGAAACTGCCGAAGGACGCGCTGCTGCTTTCGCCTGTATAGGTGCCGTCCTTGGCGAATGTCGTGCTGCTGCTGCTGTTGAAACCACCCTGAGACATCATCCCGATGCCCCCGAAGCCCGATGCATAGCTGGATGAGATCGTGCCCTTGATCGTGCTGCCATCCGGCAGGGGTGTCACGCGCGACAAGGTGGCCTGTCCGTCCTGGAAATACTCTCCATCGACGGTCAGCGATTCGGTTTCGCCATTGGCGAAAGACAGGATCACCTGATCGCCTTCGACGCGGTAGGTGCCGTAATCTGTCGCGATGGGCTCGCGCAGGCTGTCCGGGTCGGGATGGACCAGCCCGAGGCGCGGCGTGCCGTAATGGAAATAGCCATCGCGCCAGAAGATATACAGATTGCTGTACATATCCATGCGCATCATCAGGTCGGCACCGACACTTTGCACAACATATGTGCCGAACCATGCCCCGTCATAAGGGCCGGGTTGTGGTGGCGGCATCAGCGGCGCCGCCCCTTCCGAGACATATGCCACCGTGGATAGATAATCGGGCACGATCTCGCTGAAGCGCGCGAGGGTGGCCTGTAATTCTGCCTCGTCGTCGGCATCGCCCTGAAAGCCCAGCAGTTCGAAGCGCTCGCCCGCCTGAAAGCCGATCAGAAACATCAGCGTATCATCGACAGTGAAGCTTTGCATGACGACCTGATAACCTGCTTCCTCAATCTCCTGCAGCGGTTGCAGCCGTTCGATCAGATTATCGTCGTCAGGATCAAGAAACAGCCGCTTATTCCTGGAAACAAAGGATTTAAGGCCGCCAAGTGCCGGATGTGAACGCGCGATATGAAGACGGCAGTAACCGCAACTTTCAGGATCTTCGGGCGAGATGGTCTGAAAATACAGTGTGTTGTCGCGCAACTCCCACCCTGCGGGCATGGTGAAGATCGAGTTCGAAAACTGATACTGCCGTGCGGCCAGCGGCAGGCTGCCTAGTCCCATGAAGACAAAGGTCGCCAAGACGCTGATACGGAAGCCGGGCATCATGAACTCCACGCGGGGGTCCGCCTATCATGACCAGTGCGCGGGATTTGGCAAACGCCTTGGCATCGTCCAAGGCGCTGTTTTGTGACGACCCCTCACGCGACGGACAACGCGGCGTCCCCGTTTGTCCGGCCGCCGCGGGTCTGGATCACAGGCTTTGCAAGTGAAGGATGCGGCGCGCCGTCACGCGCCGCATGCGTGCTTGTTATGATGCGGGGGCGATCACGGCGCAGGCAAGCCGGTCGCCGGCATCTCCGCTTGGTTGGGACTGGTAATCGTCCGCACCGGCATGGATGATCAGTGCGGTACCATCGTCATCGTTGACAAGTTCCTCGGTCAGGCCCGGCACGAAATATGTCAACTCATGCTCTCCATTCTCAGGTATGGTCATGTTTGGCATGTCGCCCGGGTGCGGCCCTTTCGCCGACATGACGCCGTGATCCATGTCTGCTGAAAGATGGCCCTCGGCGCTTTCGAACGGGGCTTCGCAACGGCCCACGGTGTGGAAATGGATCGCGTGCTCGCCCGCGGGAACCCCGCTAAGCGACAATGCCACGACGGCAAGGCCGGATTCCGAAAAGCTCAGCTCGACATTACCCATTGCATTTCCGTCTGCATCAGCAATGTCGGCGGTGATCGGCTGCGGGGCTGCGTCGGTTTGCGCGGCGCCGTCCTGCGCCATCGCGGCACCCGTGCCGCATGCTGTTGCAACCAGGATCGTGCAGATATGTGATGAGAGTTTCATGAGACCTTCCTCCTTACGGTTGACGGTGCCGGCCTGCCTGTCTGGCAAACAGGCCGTCTCGGGGGCTAACGCGACCTGCCGCCAATCGTTCCGCCGCTGGCTGAAGTCGCCCGATCGGGATAGCTGCCGGCATCCGGATATTTTTTGTCACTTCCGACCCGAAAATGCCGCGCAAAGGCCGCGCCCCGCTTGCGCAGAGGTGGTGGATGCCTGATAAGATTTGCAGATTGTCGAAGTTGGGAACGAACAGACATGCGCGTCCGTATTTATCAGCCTGCCCGCAATGCCATGCAGTCGGGAACAGCCCGAACCAGGCAGTGGGTGCTGGATTTCCCGCAGGCGGATCAGCGCGATATCGATCCGCTGATGGGGTGGACCAGTTCTGACGATACGCAATCCCAGGTCCGCCTGCGCTTCGCCACACGCGCAGAGGCAGAGGCCTACGCCCGCGATAACGGCCTCGACTATGTCGTGGCCGAGCCGCACAAGCGTGCCCAGAATGTCCGGCCCCGCGGCTATGGCGAGAATTTTGCCAATGACCGTTTCATGCCATGGACGCATTGACTGTTGCGGTAGAAAGCCCGACAGGCGCCGATCTGGATCTGCTTTTTGCGCGGCATTCTGCGCATTGCCACGCGGATACGCCGCCTGAATCCATGCATATGATGGATCGCGGCGGGCTTGCGGCGAAGGGAATCACCTTTCTTGTATTGCGCGACGGTGCTGGCCAACCCGTGGGCATGGGCGCGCTAAAGAAGCTGGACGATGGCACGGCAGAACTGAAATCGATGCATGTTCTGTCCGAAGCGCGTGGCAGCGGCGCCGCGAGACAGCTTCTGGCATCGCTGATCGATATGGCGCGCCAGATGCAGGCTGATGCGATCTATCTGGAAACGGGCGCGCAGCCCAGCTTTGCGCCGGCGCGCGCGCTTTATTTGCGTGCAGGTTTCACCCAGTGCGGCCCCTTCGCAGGCTACAAGGAAGATCCGAACAGTGCTTACCTGGTCCTGCATCTGCCGGACTGAAACCGCCCTGCAGCCCACATCTGTTTGTTACAAAAGTGAGCTAACTTTTATTTGCCTCTTACATTGCTGATTGCTCAATCAACTCTGTCGGGCTACGCTTGTCGTGCTTGTTATTAGTAGCGTCCGCTTGGCAGATTGCCCGGCGTCGGTGTTAGCCGTTCTTCGACATCCTTTCGGTCGCCCGGTCCCGATTCCATCGTCTGCCGCGTGAAACACGAAAGGTACAGAAGATGGCCACGATTCCTGGCACGACGAATCCCGAAAATCTTACCGGGACGAATGACCCCGATTATATTGATGCGCGCGGCGGTGATGACACGATCACTGGCCTTGGCGGAGATGACACGCTCTCTGCCGGGGACGGAAACGATCGTGTCGATGCCGGCGATGGCGATGACAGCGTCAGCGGCGGCGGCGGTGACGATTCCATCCAGTCCGGTACTGGAAACGACACCGTAACCGGTAACCACGGTGCTGATACAATCTATGGCGGGCTTGGCGAAGACAGCCTGCTGGGCGGTGCCGATAATGACGCGATCTATGGCGGGGCCGGTGCCGACACGATTGACGGCGAATCCGGCGACGACGATATCACCGGCAACACTGGCAGTGACTTCATCTTTGGTGGCGACGGTAATGACACGCTGGAAGGTGGCTTCGGCGGCGCCAGCAGCACAGAACCGGAAAATGACACGATCGACGGTGGTGATGGAAACGACCACGTCAACGCCAATGTCGGGGACGATTCGATCGATGGTGGTATCGGCGACGATTCGATCCTTGCCGGGGTCGGGGACGACATTGCGCATGGCGGGACCGGCAAGGATACCGTCTGGGGCAATGACGGCTTCGATACGCTTTACGGGAATGACGGGAATGATTTCGTCGCGGGTGGCGGCGAGGATGACTATGTTTCCGGCGGTGCCGGGAACGATGACCTGCGCGGCGACAATTACCAGGGCAACGCCAATGTCACTGGCAATGACACGCTGGATGGCGGCGCAGGAACCGATCGGCTAAGCGGCGGCTACGGGAATGACCTTCTTGACGGTGGCGCGGATGCCGACACCAATACCGGTGGCGAAGGTTTTGATACCTTCATTGCCGGCAATGCCGACACGATCACCGATTTCAACACCGCTGATGGCCAAGACTTCAACGACGGCGATCAGACGAATAACGATTTCGTCGACCTCAGCGGCTATTACAACCAGGACAATCTGGATGCCTACAACGAAACGGCGGCCGCGAACGGTCAGGACACGTACGGCAACCCGCTGGCCTGGATGCGCGCCGATCAGGGCGATGACGGCATCCTGAACGAGGCCGGCATCACGCTGACCGTGAACAACGGCGGCGCGGCC
>VAFL01000077.1 GCA_005768755.1 Paracoccus denitrificans
CGATCGTGCATTCGCCCTCGATGGTCAGCGTAACACTGAGATTGGCCGTACTGGTCTGCGCCAAGGCCGTTCCAGCCTGTGTCGCCGCCAGACCGACGAGCGAAATCGCGACAAGCCTCAGCACCATTCCCGTACCCCCGAACCGGTTTCGATCGCCGCATTGGCGGCATGTGTCGGAGCCTATGGCCCGTGGACATTCATCGTAAGGCGATGATGGTTGCGGCGAGATGCCAATTGGCGGCGTAGCTGCACGCGGTCTTTTCGTAGCGCGTGGCGATGGCGCGGAACTCCTTTATTTTCGCGAAGAAGTTTTCGACCAAGTGCCGCCATCTGTAGGCGTGTTTGTCGTAGTCACGCTTGATCTTGCGGTTCGCCTTTGGTGGGATGACTGCGCTCGCACCCCGCGCGTTCAGTTCTGCAAGCAGCCAATCGGCATCAAACGCCTTGTCCGCCAGAAGGGCGTCAAAGGCGACGTCCTCGATCAGCGGTGCCACGCCTTTCAAGTCGTGAGCCTGGCCGGGCAGCAGAACAAAGTCGAACAGGTTGCCCAAGGCATCGACCAAGGCCACGATCTTCGTGGTCAGTCCGCCGCGGGAGCGCCCGATGGCCTGAGCCTGAGTCCCCCTTTTGCGCCGCTCGCCTTCTGGTGAGCCTGGACAATGGTGCCGTCGATCAGCGCGTATTCGAAATCGGGCTCGCCGCGGATCTCTTTGAAGAGGCGCTCGAAAACACCCCCTTTGGCCCATCGGCGAAACCGGCGGAACACGCTGTTCCAGTTCCCGAACTCCGATGGCAGATCCCGCCAGGGCAAACCGGTTCGCACCCGCCAGAGAACGGCCTCCAGGAACAGGCGATTGTCCTTGCCCGTCACACCGCTGTCGCTCTTCTTGCCGGGGAGATGAGGTTCAAGACGCGCCCAGATATCATCCGTCACTACAAACCGCTGCTCGTCCATTCAAACCTCCATTTGGGAGGCCTGAATCACAAATCAGAGGGTATGTGAACTACGAATGTCCACGGACCTTAGTCGAAAATCCCGGACCATCTCTCTGGCCAATGGCATGGGATGACGCGCCCGTTGCTTTCAGATCCTGACGCGGCGACATGGAGCTGGCCGCCCCTCCGGGTTGCGCTGCCTCATTTCAGCCACTTTCCCCGCTCTCTCTGCATTCTTTACTTGCCCGGCTCGCTTCGCCGCCAGACAGTCGACCGGCGGCGACTGCGAAATCGTCAGAGTGATTGGAATGCATCCAGCGCTTTGGCGCTATACATGATTGCCGGTCCTCCACCC
>VAFL01000078.1 GCA_005768755.1 Paracoccus denitrificans
CATGCGCGGAGCGGACGAGACGAGCGGGTCGCTGTTCAGCTATGTTGATCTTGAGGACCGCATCCCTGCGCGGCACCCTTTGCGCAAGATCCGACAGGTTGTGAATGACGCGCTCGCCAGCCTCGATGATGAATTCGACCGTCTTTATGTTGATTTCGGCCGCCCCTCGATCCCACCGGAGCGGCTGATCCGGGCCAGCCTGATCCAGATCCTGTTCTCGATCCGCTCCGAGCGGCAGTTGATAGAGCAGATGCAGTATAACCTCTTGTTCCGCTGGTTCGTGGGTCTGGGCATCGATGATGCGGTCTGGGTGCCAACGGTGTTCTCGAAGAACCGCGACCGGCTGCTGACGACCGAGATGTCGCGCAAGGTCATGGCGGCGATCCTGGCCCATCGCGAAGTGGCGCCACTCCTGTCGGATGATCACTTCTCGGTCGACGGCACGCTGATCAAGGCCTGGGCGTCGATGAAAAGCTTCAAGCCCAAGGCAGAGGGCACGCCGCCCGACGACGAGGGCCCTGGCGGTCCGCCCGCCCATGGTGACACCCCCGACAATCAAACTGCCGAGACCAACCCCGAGATTGCCCCGATGCCCCGCACCACCCATCGCAGCCGAAATGCCGAGGTCGACTTCAAAGGCGAGAAGCGCTCCAACGCGACCCATGCCTCTACGACCGACCCGGAGGCGCGGCTTTACAAGAAAGCCCCCGGCGCGAGTGCCGTGCTCTGCTTCATGGGGCATGCTCTGATGGAGAACCGGAATGGACTGATCGTTCAGGGCGACCTGACCCAGGCCGATGGCCATGCCGAACGGAAGGCTGCGCTCGATATGCTGCATCGTCACTCCCCAGGCTCAACCCGGAAACTGACGGTGGGCGCTGACAAGGCCTATGATGCCGCTGGCTTCGTGGCCGATCTGCGCGGGGCCTGCGTCACTCCGCATGTCGCCCAAAAAGCGCGGCATTCCGCAATCGACGGACGAACCACTCGACACAAGGGCTATGCCTTGTCCATCAAGCATCGAAAGCGGATCGAGGAGCCCTTCGGCTGGGCCAAGACCATCGGCGGCATGGCCCAGACCGTCTATCGTGGCGTTGAACGGGTGAGGTCGCGCTTCATCCTGACAATGGCCGCCAGCAACCTGGCCCGGTTGCCACGGCTTCTGGGGGCATAGAGGAAGAAGAATGCCCAAGGGACCAGGCGTGGAGGAAATCGACGACTACCCAGTCGGCATCCAAGCCAGACCACGAGGAAAACGTTCCGCCCAGTCCTGACTAAATCAGCAGCCTG
>VAFL01000079.1 GCA_005768755.1 Paracoccus denitrificans
TCTTCGGAGTGAGCTCCAGGCCGTGCACCTGCCGGTCGCAGGGCAGGTCTATCGGTAACTTCCTGAGGAGCCTCCTGACTGTTTCCAGGGCGGCTGCACTAGCCCGCGGTCCCGCCCACAGTGGAAGAGGGTTGAATGAGTCTTGGTAGACGTGGTAAAAGTTTGGTCCACATTTCATTTCGCATCCTGTGGGTTCCAATTCATTGTCATTAAGCATTTCTGGGGAAGCCGGGTGTTGTGCTCCATTTCAGCGCGACGTTTCCGAAGCTCCTAGGTCTCAGCTGGAGCCTGGAAGGAGGCAGGTCCGGCCCTGGGCGCGGGGACGCCGCCTCCTGCACGGCCTCCTTCAGCTCCTGAGCGTCCCGCAGGGGGCGCCCGAACCCAGGCCCGGGTCAAGGGCGCACGTGCGCAGTAGCACGTAACAGGAGCCCCTTTGCGCTCTGGAGGCCTGAGGAGGACGTGGGGCCGCGTCCACGCTGACAGGAGCCCCGGCCTCCTCAGTACCCGCGGGTAGGCTTTAGGACCATGTGGGGCTGCCTCCACAGTGACAGGAGCCCTGGCCTCCTCAGGACTCCCGGTGAGGCTTCCAGAGGATGTGGAGCCCCGTCCTCGCTGACAGGAGCCCGGTCTCCTCAGGACCCGCGGTGAGACTTCAGGAAGATGTGGGGCCCCGTCCTCGCTGACAGGAGTCCTGGCCTCCTTAGGACCCACGGTGAGTTTTCGGGATGACGTGGGGCTGTGTCCGCGGGGACAGGAGCCCCAGCCTCCTCAGGACCCGCGGGGAGTTTGCGGGATGACGTGGGGTCGCGTCCACGCTGACAGTAGCCCCAGCTTCCTCAGGACCTGCGGTGAGTCTTCGGGATGATGTGGGGCCGCGTCTACGCTGACAGGAGTCCTGGCCTTCTCAGGACCCGCGGATAGGCTTCAGTCCCATGTGGGGCTGTGTCCATGGTGACAGGAGCCTGGCCTCCTCAGAACCTGTGGGGAGGCTTCTGGAGGATGTGTGGCATAATCCACAGTGACAGGACCCCTCTCGTCCTCAGGACCCGCTGTCTATGACTCAGGAACACATGGGGCCACGTCCGCCATGACAGGAGTCCAGCTTCCTCAGGACCCGCTGGAGGACCCTGGAGGCGCTGTTCAGAGTCACTTTCACCTCAGCAGGACTACTCAGAACGACAAGGTAAGTGAATGGGGAGAATTGAGATAGGGTTAGGGTTTAGGGTGAGCAATAGGTGGTTAAGGTTAGGTTAGATGATATGGATGGATGGGGTAAGGGTCAAGAGGTAGGAGTTAAAGTAAGGTATTAGGGATTAGGAAATTGAGTTAGGGTCTGGATTAGGGTAATGCTACAGATAGGTTATAGGGTTTAGGGTTAGGGAATGGGAGGGAATACGGTTAGAGATAGAGTGGGGGATGGGGTTAGAGTATAGGGTAAGGGCTGAAGGCAGGTTTACGGTTATGGGTTAGGGTACAGGTTAGGGTACAGGTTAGGGTTAGGGTTAGGGTTAGGGAACGGATTAGGGTTAGGGAAAGGGTTAGGGATAGGGAACGGGTTAGGGTTAGGGTTAGGGTTAGGGAAGGGGTTAGGGTTAGGGTTAGGGAAGGGGTTAGGGTTAGGGAACGGGTTAGGGTTAGGGAACGGATTAGGGAACAGGTTAGGGTTAGGGAACGGATTAGGGTTAGGGAACGGGTTAGGGATAGGGAACCGGTTAGGGTTAGGTTTAGGGTTAGGGAAGGGGTTAGGGAACGGGTTAGGGAACGGGTTAGGGTTAGGGTTAGGGAACGGGTTAGGGTTAGGGTTAGGGAACGGGTTAGGGTTAGGGTTAGGGTTAGGGAACGGGTTAGGGTTAGGGTTAGGGTTAGGGAACGGGTTAGGGTTAGGGTTAGGGAACGGGTTAGGGTTAGGGTTAGGGTTAGGGAACG
>VAFL01000080.1 GCA_005768755.1 Paracoccus denitrificans
CGAATCAATTCGATACTTTTTGATTCGATTCGATTCTTTTCGTGTCGATTTGATTCTTTTCGATTCGATTCTTTTCTATTTGAATCGATTCGATTCTTTCATTTCGATTCGATTTGATTCAATTCGATTCTTTTCGATCAATTCAATTTGATCGTTTTCGATTTGATTCGATTCGATTCTTTTCTATTCTATTCAATTCGATTATTTTCCATTCGATGATGCAATTGGATTCTTTTCGATTCGAGTCGATACGATTCGATTCTTTTTGATTAGATACAATTCGATTCTTTTCGATTCGATTCTTTTCGATTCGATTCGACTCGATTTCATTCTTTTTGATTGGATTCGACTAGAATTTAATCGACTGATTCAATTTGATTCTTTTCTTTTCGGTTCGATTCTTTTCTATTCGATTTTTTTTCTATTCAATACGATTCTTTCAATTCGATTCGATTCGATTCGATTCGATTCTTTTCGTTTCAAATCGATGCGTTTCAATTCGAGTCTTTTCAATTCGATTCTTTTCGATTCGATTCGATTCTTTTCTATTCGTTTCGACTCGATTTCATTCTTTTTTATTCGATTCGACTAGAATTTAATCGACTGAATTCAATTTGATTCATTTCTTTTCGGTTCGATTCTTTTCTATTCGATATTTTTCTATTCAATTCGATTCTTTCAATTCAATTCGATTCGATTCGATTCGAATCTTTTCGTTTCAAATCGATTCTTTTCAATTCGATTCTTTTCGATTCGATTCTTTTTGATTCGATTCATTTCGATTCGATTCGATTTTTTTCAATTCGATTTGATGCTTTTCCATTTGATCTGATTTGTTTCATTTCGATTCTTTTCGAATCAATTCGATTCTATTCGATTCCATTAAATTTGATTCGATTATCTTCGATTCGATTCTTTTCGATTTGATTCCATTCAGTTCGATTCTTTTCGATTCGATTGGATTCTTTTCGATTTGTTTTTTTTTTATTTATTTATGATAGTCACACAGAGAGAGAGGCAGAGACACAGGCAGATGGAGAAGCAGGCTCCATGTCGGGAGCCCGACGTGAGATTCGATCCCGGGTCTCCAGGATCGCGCCCTGGTCCAAAGGCAGGCGCTAAACTGCTGCGCCACCCAGGGATCCCGGATTCTTTTCGATTTGATTCAATTCTTTCGATTCGATTCGATTTGATTCTTTTCGATTCGATTCAATACGATTCTTTTCATTTCGATTCTAATCGATTGATTCAATACGATTCTTTTCATTTCGATTCTAATCGATTCTCTTCGATTCAATTCGTTTCGATTCGTTTCGATTCTATTCGAATTTTTTCGATTCTATTCTATTCGATTCATTTTGAATCATTTCGATTTGATTCTGTTCGAGTGGTTTCTATTAGATTCTTTTCGATTTGATTCAATTCGATTCGAGTTCGATTGTTTTCAATTCGATTGATTCGATTCTTTCCAATTCTATGCTATTCAAAGCGATTCTTTTGTATTTGATTCGATTCGATTGATTTCTTTTTGATTCGGTTCGATTCGTTTCTTTTCGATTCGATTCAATTCTTTTCGATTCGATTCTTTTCGATTCGATTTGATTCTTTTCGATTCTATTCTATTCTATTCTTTTGTATTCCATTCGAATCGATTCGTTTTGATTGAATTCGATTCTTTTCGATTCGATTCAATTAGATTCTTTTCGATTGGATTCAATTTGTTTCGATTCGAAT
>VAFL01000012.1 GCA_005768755.1 Paracoccus denitrificans
CCATGAAACGCGCCCCTCGCAGCCTTCAACACCATGTTTTATATAGGAAATATAATGGTCAGGACAGCGAAATCAGCGCCTTACTTGGGAAATGTGGGACTAGTCTTTGGATTGCTGGGATACTCGGGCGATATCATCGATCGCCGTATTTATACCGGCTGGTCGGGACGCACCTGCTCACTAGCGTTTAGAGGCTAGCACTATCCGCCAGCATGAGTCCTTTGCACGACGGTAATCACTCGCCTCAAGCCTGCAGCGACCTCACCCTAGCTTCCCTACCCCACGACACTTGATTTCGGCCACGGCGGCGATGCCTGGCGCCGCCGTCGTGTGAAAGGAGATGTTGTTATTGAGCGCAACGGCGCGAATTTCGTGGCCAACAGCGAGGGCGTGGGCGCCTTCAATGGTGTTCAGGACCATGGCGATCTTGCCATCCTTCAACGGCCGGCGAAGTTCGGGCTGGCCGCGCCTTCGGCGCCCTCGCCTTCTTCGTCAATGTCCGCCCGAAAACACCAGCGTTCTGAACGGCATCATCGCGACCTGCATGCGCATCAGCAGGGCGTGGACGAGGCCCAGGGCGTCGACGGCGTGCAGGCCGATGGCCTTGGTGGTGGAGGTGTTCGGGTCCTCGATTTCGTCGTGGTGGTTGGAATAGAGGTTGGCGATGCATTGGCTGCCCGGGACGATGTCTGCGAAGCCGCCTTCGTAAAGCGGCTCGAAAAAGACGGTGACGGTGCCGTCGCGCGCGACGCTGCCGACATCGACCAGACGCTCTCCGCCGCCGAACTGGCCGCTGGCGATGTAGTCCTGTTTCTCGGCCACGGTGACGGGGATGACCCGCCAGGGGGCGGTGTTGCAGGCGATTTCGCCGATCATGCCGACCTTGATCACGGGGGCGGCGATCTGGCCGAAGCCGGCTTGCACGGATTGGCGCCCGGCCTCGGTCGGGATCAGCATGCCGGCGGAACGCAGGATGGCGCTGACATAATCGCCGGGGCGCAGGGCGAACTGTTCGACGCGGCCGCTGACGCCGGCGCGGATGGTCGATTTCTCGATCTCGATTTCGGCCTGACGCAGCGCGGCCTCGGCGGTGGCTTTCTGGGCGGGCAGGAGCGTGTTCAGGCGTTCCTGCGCGGCGGTGCGCGCGGCCTCTGCCGCCGCAACGGCGCCCTGGGCGGCGGCGGCGTTCTGTTCCAGCGTCTCGATCTCGCGTTGGGCGACGGCGTTCGAACCGGAGGCGGCGAGTTGCTGGCGGGTTTCCAGCTGGTCCTGCGCGTTCTGCAGGGTGGCCCGGGCCTGCGACACGTTGCCGTCAGCGGCGGCAATGTCTGCGGCGGCGACGGTCATCGCGGCCTCGGTTTCGGCGATCACGCGACGCTGGGTTTCGACGGCGGCTTCCTGGCGCGAGGTGTCGAGGCGGAACAGCGGATCGCCGGCCTGCACCTCGTCACTGAAGGTGACGAACACCTCCTCGACCCGGCCGCTGGTGTCGGGAAGGATGGGGATGGTGCGGAACTGGACGGTCACCGCGGTCGATGAGGGGTGGTAGAAGAAGACGACGGTAATCAACGTCACGGTCAGCATGAAGCAGGCGGTGATGCCGTAGCGCAGTTCGTACCAGACCGAAAAGAAGGTGATTTCGCGCCCCAGCCGCTTGCCCTGCGCAAAGCGGCGGTAGAGGTAGTCGGGCAGGATCGTGATCAGCGAGCAGAGAAGAACTTCAAGCATGGCTATTCCCCGGTCTTGCCGGCAGCGGAAGGATCGGCGGCCTGCGGCGGATTGGGCGCAAGCGGCGGCGGCCGGGGCGGATCGTCTGGTGTGACGACAACATTGCGGCGGGGCTGGACCATGCGTTCCAGCGCGTCCGAGATACGGCCAAGGGGCGTCGCAAGGTCGGGCAGGTCGATCATCGCCAGCAGGAGCGCGATACCCCAGAGCAGGTTGTTATGCGTGAACAACGCAATCAGGCACAGGACGGCCACGATTTCGAACTGAAGCTTCTGGCTTTTGTGGGCCATGCGTTCGGGCAGGCTGTGCAGCCACAGGAAGGCGATGCCGAGCAGGAAGATGACGATCAGAAGGAAGATCCCGATGCCGACCAGAAAATAATCCGTCTGGCCCGGGGCCGTTATGAAGGAGGGAATATAGTGGGTTGCGATGGGATTGATTTCCCCAGACATGGCCACCTCCGGAATGCGACAAAATCATTATACATCAGTCGCATAGCATCTGGCAAGGATATCAGCATGGCCACCGGCAAGGTGCCATGCTGATGTCTTGCCGGTCTGGGAATGCAGGGCTGGCGTCAGGCTTGCAGGCTTCTGACGCCGACTTCGCCTTCGCTGCGCGACTTGATCGCCGCGACTGCCGCAATGCTGCCGGCTGCCGTCGTGTAATACGGGATCTTGTCATACAGCGCGACGGCGCGGATTTCGCGGCTGTCGGCGATGGCCTGGGCGCCCTCGGTCGTGTTCAGGACCATGGCGATTTCGTCATTCTTCAAACGGTCGACGATGTTCGGGCGGCCCTCATAGACCTTGTTGACGCGGGTGGACTCGACGCCGTTTTCGGCCAGGAAATCGGCGGTGCCGCTGGTGGCGATGATGGAAAAGCCCATGGCGACCAGGTCGCGGGCGGCGGCGGCGAGATCGGCGGTCTTGTCGGCATCCTTGATGGAGATGAAGACGCGGCCCTCATGCGGCAGGGTCACCCCGGCGCCAAGCTGGGCCTTCAGGAAGGCGCGCGGGAAGTTGCGGTCCCATCCCATCACCTCGCCCGTCGAGCGCATTTCGGGGCCAAGCAGCGTGTCGACGCCGGGGAAGCGGGCGAAAGGCAGCACGGCCTCCTTGACGGAAAACCAGGGCGTCAGCGGGTCGGCCAGCGTCAGGGGATCGGCGAAGGGCAGGTCGTCGTCGGGGCCGACACCTTCGGGATAGGGCGCGCGGTCGGGGAAGTTCGACATGGGTTCCCCGGCCATCAGGCGCGCGGCGATGGAGGCGATGGCGCTGTCGGTGGCCTTGGCGACGAAGGGGACGGTGCGGCTGGCGCGGGGATTGACCTCCAGCACGTAGATTGCGCCGTCCTTGATGGCGAATTGCACGTTCATCAGCCCGACCACACCCAGTTTCAGGGCCATGGCGACAGTCTGGCGCTTCAACTCGTCGATGGTCGCGGCGTCCAGCGTGTGGGGCGGCAGCGAACACGCGCTGTCGCCGGAATGGACGCCGGCTTCCTCGATATGTTCCATGATGCCGGCGACGTGGACGGTCTGGCCATCGGACAGCGCATCGACATCGACCTCAATCGCGCCGGACAGGTAACTGTCCAGCAGGACCGGGTTTTTCCCTGACACATCAACGGCGTGGGAGATGTAGCGGTTGAGGTGGTCCATGTCGCGCACGATTTCCATCGCGCGGCCGCCCAGGACATAGGAGGGGCGGATGACCAGCGGGAAGCCGACGCGGGCGGCAATCTCACGCGCCTCTTCATCGCTGTGGGCGATGCCGTTGACGGGCTGTTTCAGGCCCAGGTCGTTCAGCAGTTTCTGGAACCGCTCGCGGTCCTCGGCCAGGTCGATGGCGTCGGGCGTGGTGCCGAGGATCGGGATGCCCTCGGCTTCGAGCGCGTTGGCGAGTTTCAGGGGCGTCTGGCCGCCGAACTGGACGATGACGCCGTGAAGGGTGCCGTTTTCCTGTTCGATGGACAGGATTTCAAGGACATGTTCCAGCGTCAGCGGTTCGAAATACAGCCGGTCGCTGGTGTCGTAATCGGTCGAGACGGTTTCCGGGTTGCAGTTGACCATGATGGTTTCATAACCGGCATCGGTCAGCGCGAAACAGGCGTGACAGCAGCAGTAATCGAACTCGATCCCCTGCCCGATCCGGTTCGGGCCACCGCCGAGGATGACGACCTTCTTGCGGTCGGAAGGCCGGGCCTCGTTTTCCACGTCGCCCATCGCGGGGGCTTCATAGGTCGAATACATGTAGGGGGTCTGGGCTTCGAATTCGGCGGCGCAGGTGTCGATGCGCTTGAAGACGGGTCGCAGGCCAAGGTTGTGGCGGGTGCGGCGGATGTCGGCTTCGTCGCGGCCCGTCAAGATGGACAGGCGGGCGTCGGAGAAGCCCATCATCTTCAGCGCGCGCAGGCCTTCGGCGTCGGGCAAACCATTGGCACGGATGTCACTTTCGGCGTCGACGATTTCGCGGATCCGGGCGAGGAACCAGGGTTCGAACGCGGTGACGTTATGGATTTCGTCATCGCTCATGCCCGCGCGCATGGCCTGGGCAATGACGCGGATGCGGTCGGGGGTCTGTTTTGCCAGCGCGCGGATGATGGCGGGCTTGCCTTCTTCCCCCGCGCCGGGGATGTCGATCTCGTCGAGGCCCGTCAGGCCGTTTTCCATCGACGCCAGCGCCTTTTGCAGCGATTCGTGGAATGTCCGGCCAATGGCCATGACCTCGCCCACGGATTTCATCGCGGTGGTCAGTTCGGGCTTCGAGCCGGGGAATTTCTCGAACGCGAAGCGGGGGATCTTGGTGACGACATAATCGATTGACGGCTCGAACGAGGCCGGGGTGACCTTGGTGATGTCATTGTCGAGCTCGTCCAGCGTATAGCCGACGGCCAGTTTCGCGGCGATCTTGGCAATCGGGAAGCCGGTGGCCTTGGACGCCAGCGCCGAGGACCGGCTGACACGCGGGTTCATCTCGATCACCACCATGCGGCCGTCGTCCGGGTTGATCGCCCATTGCACATTGGATCCGCCGGTTTCCACGCCGATCTCGCGCAGCACCGCGATAGAGCCGTTGCGCATCCGCTGATATTCGCGGTCGGTCAGCGTCAGGGCCGGGGCGACGGTGATCGAATCGCCGGTATGGACGCCCATCGGGTCGACGTTTTCGATGGCGCAAACGATGATGGCGTTGTCGGCGCGGTCGCGCACGACTTCCATCTCGAACTCTTTCCAGCCAAGCAGGCTTTCATCGACAAGAACCTGCGCGACCGGGCTCGCGTCCAGACCGGATCGCACGATGGCCTCGTAATCGTCGCGGTTATAGGCGACACCGCCGCCTGTGCCGCCAAGCGTGAAGGCGGGACGGATGATGGCCGGCAGGCCGATTTCTTCCAGCGCGTCCATTGCCTGTTTGACACCAGCGCTGATGTCATAGCGACCTTTTGCATCTTTCGGCGCCGCGACGATGGTCGCCTTCGGGTTTTCCAGCCCGATCCTGTCCATTGCCTCGCGGAACAGCTTGCGGTCTTCGGCCATTTCAATCGCTGCGCGCTGCGCGCCGATGAGTTCGACCCCATATTTTTCCAGCGCCCCGGCATCTGCAAGCGCCAAAGCCGTGTTCAGCGCGGTCTGGCCACCCATTGTCGGAAGCAGGGCATCGGGACGTTCGGCGGCAATGATCTTTTCGACAATCTCCGGGGTGATCGGCTCGATATAGGTTGCGTCTGCCATCTCTGGATCTGTCATGATCGTCGCGGGGTTGGAGTTGACCAGAATGACCCGGTACCCCTCCTCGCGCAGCGCCTTGCAGGCCTGAGCGCCCGAATAATCAAATTCGCAGGCCTGTCCGATGACGATGGGTCCGGCGCCGATAATGAGGATTGACTGGATATCAGTTCTTCTCGGCATGGCTGGCCCCCTGGCGCTAGACTGTCGGCAAATCGACCGGGGTTATAGTGAACAGGCGCCGGGACGCAAGAGGCGCATGGGCCGAAGCCGCGACCATATACCGGCCAGCCGGCATTCCAGCATGCGATGAAGGGGGAGCGCGTGATCAGGACGCCGCGACCGAGCATGCGATATGCTGCGGCCAAGTGAAGCCGCAGCGGAAGGACCCTTCTCAACCGTTGGATTCTGAAGATTACGGCAAGCTCGGGCCACGGGTGCCCCCTACGGCGCAATGAATGGGCAATGAAGGCGCAATGAAGGCGCAATCTACCCTGTGGAATGGCATCTCAACTCTCGGTGTCAGTATGCAGACAGCAGGGCCAGCGCAGTCGAATACCGGTTGGTCGCTGAATCCGACTGAACTGCGCTGCGCACAAGAAAGTTACGGACAAGCGTCTCTGACGTATCTTCATCTGAAAACCGGGCCATGTCGTCCGATCCGAACATCTTCACCGCCGCGGACTTGTATTCCTGCAATTGCCGGTCGATCGGCAGCTTGCCGTAAGAGTCGCTGAAGCCGAACGCACCTTGAAAAACCTTGCGCAGCGGCGTGTTGCCCAACACTTCATACCATTTTGTATCATTGGTCGAGGATGCTGCCGCCAGACTTGACAACTCTCTGCGCGCAGTCAGTGCCAGCCGAAGGTTCTCATCGGTCTGGCCAACGCGCGTTTCAAATTCCCGCTCGACATAGCCGGCGACAATTTCCTCTGCGAACCCCTTTGTCGCAGTCCTGTTCGAAATGACACCATCCTTGTTCGCGCCAAAACCGAACGCTTCAGCAAACTTGCGATAGCTTTTGTTCGACAACCGGTTGGCGAGGCTTCCCTGGTCGGAAAGATCGCTTTCCAGAATCTTGCGCAGAAATGCCTTGTTGCCGATATCGGCCTGAAGCCCGAAGGCACGCAATGATACGTTGAGCAACCGATAATCCGACAGCAGTCCGCCCGCCGTCTCGACCTCGCCGATATTCTGCCGATAATACGCAGATGAAGTCCTTACGGTCCCGTAATTCGCCACAAGTTCCCGCTGACGGTCGCCAGTGCGGTTCAAAAGCGACCAGCCGCCCAGGCCCCCGCCGCCAGTCCAGACTTGATAGCTCATGATCTGACTGCAATCAGACGCGCCTCGCGTGGGAGCAGGTCGCGAAGCGCACGCAGGGTGCGATAATAATTGCCTTCCACCACTCCAGTCGTCGCGGCAGCAAGCAGCTTGCGACTGTCGCGATCATCAAACACCAGCGTCAGCTGCTCGATTCCATTCAGCAAGATCTTCTTGCCTTCCTCGGCTGCGCGATCGCCGGTGAGGATCAATTGCGCATCGTAGCAGACCCGGCTCACCGGCGTCGTCGCGGCATCAGGATGAATTGCATCGCGAAGGCGCAGGATATTGACGTCAGGCGTCTTGACCGCAATTCGCGCACGCCTGTCGCCATTCTCGATCACCGCACCGTTGATCAACACCCGCTCATTCGGTGCCAGCTTCAAGACAAGACCAGTCATTCACCACCTCTCGCCCGCAGGCCTTTCATGATATTCAGGTTGATATCAATCAATGGCGCGACAGCGCCCGATCCCGAGATCACACGATTCCCGTGTCGAATGGAGTACATGGCCAGCGAAAGAAGGCGTGCCTTCAGATCGGCAGGAAGTTCGTTGGCATCACTCGCAAGGTCTGCTGCAAGTTCAGTCCAAAGCTGCGAGTTGTGAACGATCGCCTGCGCAGCGCTTGCCCCCCGGTCATTCTGGGCCAGAGATTGCAGTGCGCGCGTAACACGGGCAAAAAGCTCGTATTCGATTTCGCGCGGAGCCTTCGAAACAGGCGAGCCGTAACCGGCCCCGTAAGCAGTATTTGACGCAAGCACCAAGTCATCCTGTCTGAAAAAGGGTTAACCGGGGCGCAACGCGCGCCCCGGTCAGGGTTTTCAGCCCTGGAAAAGGGACAGCAGGGATTTCGGCGCCTGATTGGCGATCGACAGCGACTGGATGCCCAGCTGCTGCTGCGTTTGCAGGGCTTGCAGCCGGGCCGACGCTTCCTCCATATCGGCGTCGACCAACGAGCCGATGGCAGAGGTCATCGCATCACCAAGCTTCGACACAAAATCCGACTGCATCTCGATCCGTTTGTTTGCAGAGCCGAATGCCGATGCTGCATCAACCGAGGCCCCGATAGCCGCCTCGACCTTTGCAAGCGCATCGTCCCAGTCCGTCACGGCAGTCAGGTCCATCGTGTCCAGATCCGTCATCGCCGCGACAGTGCCGCCCGAGATGCTGAGGTTGGTGTTTGTCAGGTCGATATCGATCGTATCGGCCGTCACAGTCCCATCCTGCGCACGGTTGAGCGCCGAGAGAGCCTTGAAGGTGGACGCCCCGTCAAACTGGTCACCATTGACCAGGTTGATCCCGTTGAACTGAGAGCCCTTCACCGTCGTTTCGATCTGGGCCTTCAGATCCTCGAAATCCTTCTGCAGCGTCGCACGGTCGAGATTGCCGTCCTTCGCGGCGACCACCTTGTCCTTGATCTGGCCCATCAGCGACTGGACCTTCTCGGCGGCAGTATTTGCGGTCGCAATGGCGCCCGATGCCAGCGCAAGGCTTTTCGAAACGGCCTTGAAGCTGTTTACGTCGGATTCCATCACTTTCGAGATGGCCCAGATCGCCGCATCGTCCTTGGCCGAGTTGATGTCCTTGCCTGTCGAGATCTGGTTCTGCGCTTTCGCCAGGCTGGAATTGATCCCTTTCAGGGTCTGCAGCGCAACCATTGCGCCGTTGTTCGTCAGAATGCTGGACATATCGTCCTCCTAGATAATGGCATTTGCCGTTGCATTATCGGCCATTCTGACCGCGGGTATCCCCCAAGGCGACTTCTGCGCCAGACCGACTTAACCGATCACCAGTTATCAATTCCCTAATCTGCGTCAGAACGCCAGCAACTGATATCGATGATTTTAATCAAAAGCGGCCAATGGTGGCCTGCTTGTTCTTCACAGGCTTCGCAATGCCCTTTCCATCATAGGTTTTAAGGTTGCGCGCGTTACCACCCGCTTGCACGATCAGGGCGCGGGCATCAGCGATCCCATCAGCTGCGGCCCTGGCAATTCGTGCCAATCTGGTCAGTTCTGAAACAATCTCTGGCTCCATAAGCGTTGGATCGCGCTGCGATTTCTTCGCGGCAATGGTCAGGTGCGAAAGCGCGCCCGCACTATCGCCCGCCATCAGTGCAGACCTGGCCGCGTCGACGAGTTTTTTCAGATCAGCCATCCATTCGGACCTTGAACCCGAGATCAAGCGAAGCTGACAATGCGGCAGCATATTCACGGTTCAGGAAGGACGAAAATTGTTCTTCGCCGATTCCACCGGCAAAACCGCTTTCCCCCGACTTTGGCATGATATGGGCGACCATTTCTTCCATAAAGGCCGTCCCAAGGTTTTTTGAAACCTGTGCAGTATTTGAATAAAGTTGAGTCGCGTTTTCTATTCGCATCCTATTCTCCGAATCGGAACATTTAGTCAGAATAGTCAGCGGTGGTAAATAATTGGTAACCTTCCTGCGCTAATCATTGGTCATGGACACGCGAATCATCTCTCTTTCTCCTGCACCAAAAAAATCAGTCGGTGCGACAGAATACGGCTGTGACGCCTGCGCCGTGGATGATTTCAATGCGCTTATTCGCGGTCAGCCCACCGGCTTTATCGCCGTCACCACAAAACCCGAAGCACCGGAAAGCACCGTGGGATCCGCGCAGCCAGGCAATTCAAGCGTCGATCTGGGGGAAGACATCGATCCCACGCGCTTCGATGCGCCATCTCAGGATGGCGGTTTGACGGGTGTGGCCGATTGTGGGGTGTGCATAGAATTCCGCGAAATTCCGCAAGCAGAGGATTACCCGGATGAAGCAGAGTGCCAGGTGGTACCCCTTCCAGACATTGGCCCAGTCGTATTCCGTGGCCACGTTCCTGACCTGCGCGCGGCGAAGGACGATGCCGAACTGTGGGCCGGCCAGGTTCCCACGTCCGGGAAGTTCATTGCAGTCGGTGCCCCCGCCCGTGTCGCGTCGAGTCCCGCATTGCAGCCGAATTCTGACTACGATGCCAATCCCGCCGCGTCCTTCGTCGATTGGCCATCAAGGTCAATGGAACAGCCGTCAAATACACCGACGCGATTTGGGCAACACGCGCTTTTGGAGAACGGCACAATCAGCGCCCGTAGAACAGTGATCAACAGGCTGAGCGGCGACCAAGATCCGAAGCCCCAGACCATGCCGGCAGGTAAACCCGCACCGGAAGCAGGCACATCGCCATCTCTGGCTGGTGACCGCGCACTCGTCCCGTCCACCGCAGCATCACTGGCGACGAACCGCATTGACGACATGACCGCCAGCACCACCGCGCCAAGCACACATCATCCAGAAGAGCTGAACGCGCCGCAGCTGAACAAAGTCCCAGCCAATGCGATACCCGGCCATATCGGCGCGACTGAATCCGCGGCCGCCAGTTCAATCGGCGTCACGAGAGTGCGCCCGGAATTGCCACGCACGGGCAGGCGGGAAATCGATCGTCCCCCTCATCGTTCCGAACCGATCCCGGATCCGATTCGGAAATCGAGTAAACCCGACCGGCGTGTAGCGTCATTCACAGCTGACGTCGTGCAACGGCCCCAGTCCCCCAGCCCGACGATGCAAATCGCTGTTGCCGGCGTGCCTGGCAGTCACCAACCGGCCAATGTTGATCGGCAACAGCGCGACTATTTCCAGTTGAGGGCGAACGACAAACCCTTGGCAGGTGACGATTTTCCATCCTTGCAGCTCCTGTTCACTGCCGACGGGTCTGCGGAGTTGAGAGGGGCGGGACTACGCACGATTGAGGCTGCGGGGGGGTGGGCGGAACTTGCGACAGTGGCGCCTGCATCAGCGCCACCGCATTCATCCGCCACTGCAGCCTCGGCCACGCGCCAACTCGCCGACGCGATCATACGCACCGATACACCCGCAGGGCAGACCGAGCTGGTGCTTTCCCCCGACGATCTGGGGAAAGTCCAGTTCAGCATTCGAAATGTCGAGGGCCAGTTGAGCATTCTCATCACCGCTGACCGGCCCGAAACAATGAACCTGTTGCGGCGAAACGCCGACCTACTGGCTGCGGAGTTGGCGCAATCCGGGATGAACAGCGCCGATTTGAACTTCGGCGGCGACACCCATGGCGGGAACGAGCGGCCGCGGAATGCGCGCGGCGTAACGTTTGCGACCTTGCATGATACGCAAGCCACAGAGCTGCCTCATGACCGCGCAGACAGAATGTCGCGCAACGCAATCGCGGGCGGGCACCTGAACATCCGGCTTTGAAACATTCAATCGAAAGGCTTCTGGAAATGGTAAATGGGACCAGCGCAGTGGGTCCAAGCGCGGCGATATCAGCGAAAAGCGCTGCCAGTGCACAGGAAAATGCGGGATTTGCAGGCGGTGATTTTGAAACATTCCTCAAAATGCTGACGGCCCAAATCAAGGCCCAGGACCCGCTGAATCCGATGGAAGGCGCAGATTTCGCCGTACAACTTGCGACCTTTTCAGGCGTGGAACAGCAGGTGCAGACCAATGACCTCCTTCAGAAGCTTGTCAGTGCGGGCGACGGGCAGTCGCTTTCGACCTATTCCGACTGGATCGGCAAGCAGGTCAGGACGAAGGGGCAGGTCTTTTTCGGCGACGACCCCTTGACCATGGATATTTCGCCCCACTCTGCTGCCGATAGGGTGATGCTGGTCACGTTCGACAAGTATGGTCGCCGCATACAGACCGAAGACATCGGCACTGGTGCGGGCCTCGTCGATTGGTACGGTGTCGACGGAAATGGCGAGCGGCTGCCGAAGGATTTGTACAGCTTCAAGTTGGAAAGCTACAGCGGCGACAAGCTGTTATCGTCTGACGATGTCGCGACCTACAGCGCCGTTTACGAGGTCCAGCAGAAGGACGGCATGATATCGTTCATCCTGAGCGGCGGCGCAACCGCCACCCCATCGGATATCAATGCGCTGGCGGTCGGAAGCGTATGAGCTGGCCTGATGTTCGCCCATGGTGGCACTGCGCTCTGATGGAAAACCCTGCGGCGCCTGGTGCCTTGATCGCGGCTGCTTGAAAATATGCAGCCCCTGCAGCCGAAGCGATTAAACCTGGCTTACGACGCGGATGAGCGGACGGATCAGCAAATGGGCGACCCGGAAAGCCCTGATCGCGTGGTCGTCAACCGCATCCGGAACGCAGGCTGGCATGGCGGTGGACGCGTCGCGATCAAGCTACGTCTGTATGATGCCGGTGTGATTGTCGTGGCGGATGAGGGTGCCCGGCATTCCGGGCGCCGAACGTGAGACGGTGATCGAACCCTTCGCGCGCCTGAACCCGAACGGAGTAAGCTGGGGCCCAGGCCTGAAAATGGTCCGTGACATTGCCCGCGCCCATGACGGCCATGCGATTGGGGCCGGGACTTCGCGTGCCGGAAGGAAAGTGCAGGTGCCGGTCAGTTTCCTCCGGACCCTGCCGCGCCAGATCGAAGTCGATCAGGCTGAAACGCACAGTCGATCACACGGCCTCGGTCTCATAGCTCATCGTGAACGTTGCCGAACTTTCCGGTGGCGCGATGGGCTCACGATCATTGTCGAATGAATAGCCGCGATAGTTCGGCCCGGAACAGGGTTCCCCCTGCTGTGGCGCCAGTTGACCGGATCTGCACACCATGGACCTGACAGGTCTCCTCGAATACGCGCCGGATCTCGGGGCCCAGCGCTTCGTCCGCGCGTGCAGGATCTGACAGGCGAACTTTCATCTTACTGGGGACACCCGGTCGAATGGCGCTATCGATTTCGGCTGTCCTGCCCCATTCGTACAGCCTTTGCGGAGCACCGCCGATCATCGCGGCCATCGACATCGCCGCCCGTCAGCGCAAGCCATTCTGGCCCGCGTTGTCGAAAACCTTCCGCGCCGCAAATGCCCGCATTCACGGCGCCTCGAACGATCAGTCGCGGTTGAGGAAAAAGATGTGGCGACCAGCCACCGGCTAGAAGCTTAGTGCCGTGCCTGTCTTGACCGCATCCATCGATACGAAGCTGCGGAACTTGCGGACATTTCCGCCGTGAAACAGACAGCGCCGCGTGAACTCTTCATAGGCGGCCATGCTCTCGACCAGGACGACCAGCATGAAGTCTGCATCTCCGGTGACATAGAAGCACTGTTGCACCTCGGGTGCATCCCGGAACCGCTGTTTCATGGCATCGATCTCGGCCGTGGTTTCGCTGACCAGTTCTACCTGCACGAATACCGTCAGGGGCAGCGCGACGCTGGCCGGGTCGATAACCGCAACATTGGCGGTGATCACGCCCTCGGCCTCCATCCGTCGGATGCGGCGCTGAACGGATGGCGCTGACAGGTTGACCGCCGCCCCGATCTGGCGCTGCGGCGTAGAATTGTCGCGCTGCAAGATGCGCAGTATCGCAAGATCAAAGGAATCAAGGGCAGCCATGTGAAACAAACTTGCATAAACCACCCTGAATTCCAGCGCCTTTTTCAGGCAGTTTGAATTATTCATCCGGCATGATGGAGAATGCCGATGTATCTGATCAATTCCAGTCCCGCCCATGGCCGACCGCTTGATCCTTTCGATCAGAAGATGCTGGGTATTGCGGGGGCGCAGTCTGTCGCGCGCGTGCTTGAGTTGCGCGGACAGCCATCCCCGACACCCCTTCACGCCCTGCCGGGGCTGGCAGCGCAGCTTGGCCTTTCCGACCTTTATGTGAAGGACGAGGGGCAGCGGCTGGGCCTTGGCAGCTTCAAGGCACTCGGCGGCGGCTATGCGCTGATGCGATTGGTGCAGCAACAGGCCGCACGGCAACTGAACCGGCAAGTCGATCTTGCCGAACTGTTTTCGGATGAAATACGCGGCGTCGCTGCCGGGATGACCTTTGCCTGTGCGACCGATGGCAATCACGGCCGATCGGTCGCACAGGGGGCCCAACTGATGGGCGCGCGGGCCGTGATCTTCGTCCACAGCGGCGTCAGCGCCGGCAGGATCGCGGCGATCTCCCGCTTCGGTGCAGAAGTCATTCGCGTCGACGGCAACTATGACGATTCGGTCGCCCATGCGGCACAGGTCGCCGCAGAAAAAGGCTGGACAGTGCTGTCAGATACTTCGTGGCCCGGATATGAAGAAATTCCGGGGCTGGTCATGCAGGGCTATACCGCCATCGTGACCGAGGCACTGGCGGAATTGCCCGAACTGCCCACGCATATCTTCCTGCAGGCCGGTGTCGGTGGGTTCGCCGCCGCGATTGCCGGGCATCTTGCCATCCGACTGGGATCCGAACGGCCCCATGTCACCGTCGTCGATCCGGTCCTTGCGCCCTGCATTTACCGCAGCGCACAGGCCGGTCACCCCGTGACGGTTCCGCATACGCACCCAACCGCCATGGCAATGCTGGAGTGCTATGCCCCCTCGCATGTCGCATTTCGCATCCTTGAACGCGTGGCCGACGGGTTCATGACGGTCGAAGACGACGATGCGCTTGATGTGATGCGGCGGCTGGCCGCGCCGGTTGGCGCCGATCCGGCGATTGTCGCGGGCGAAAGCGGCGGGGCCGGTCTGGCAGGTGTCATTGCATTGCTGCGTGTTCCTGCAGCAGCGGCGGCCATCGGGCTTGGACCGAAGGCGCGCGTGCTGATCATAAATACCGAAGGCGCGACCGATCCAGCGCTTTACGCGCAGATCGTTGGCAGGCAACCACAGGAAATAGCCATGGGACATTCTGCATGAGCGGCGCGATAGACGGCGCGGGGCTGATCGCGCGACTGGCGAAGTTGGGCAGCGTCGGGCGTGACGGATCAGGCCGCCTGACGCGGCTTGCCGGCAGCGATGCTGACAAGGCCGGGCGCGATCTTCTGTGCGACTGGATGCAAGCGGCCGGACTGCAGATCGAGATCGACCGGATCGGAAATATCTACGGAATCTGGCAGCCGGATGGGGCGGCGGGCGCGCCTGTCCTGACAGGTTCGCATATCGACACGGTGATCGATGCGGGCATCTATGATGGATGCTATGGCGTGCTGGCCGGTCTTTCGGTGATCGAGGCATTGCAGGCCGGTGGAGCGTCCCCTGCCCGCCCGCTGGCTGTCGTTGCCTTCACCAACGAGGAAGGCGTGCGTTTTCAACCCGATATGATGGGCAGCCTGGTCGCCGCCGGTGGCCTGAACATCGACACTGCATTGGCGAGCGTCGGCACCGACGGCAGCATCCTTGGCCACGAGCTGGCCCGGATCGGATATGATGGACCGCGCCAGCCCGGCTTCCTGCGCCCGCATGCCTATATCGAACTGCATATCGAACAGGGTCCGGTGCTTGAGGCGGAACAGCTTCGCCTGGGGGTCGTCGAGAACCTTCAGGGGATTTCGTGGCGACAGGTGGAAATCCGGGGACGCGCCAATCACGCCGGCACGACCCCGATGCATTTGCGTCACGATGCCGGTGTGGCCGCGGCCCGTCTGATCGCGTTTCTGGATGATCTGGCCCGCAAGACACCGGATGCGGTGGCAACTGTCGGCACGATCGAACTGTTGCCCGGCGCGATCAACGTCATCCCGGCAGCGGCCTTGCTAAGCATCGACATGCGCAACCCCGATGAAAGCCGGTTGCTGGCACAGGAGGCCGCGCTGAGCGATTTTCTGGACGGGCTGAGGACGGACGGATTTGACGTTCGCACCCGGTCCATCGCGCGCTTTCAGCCGGTCGCCTTCGATGGGGCGATCCTGACCGCGATCGAGAAAGCGGCCGAAAGTCGTCAGATGTCGTGGCGCCGCATGACGTCTGGCGCGGGCCATGACGCGCAGATGATCGCAAGGGTTGCGCCCACGGCCATGATCTTCGTTCCGTCGCAGGGCGGGATCAGCCATAATCCGGCCGAATTCACCGCAGAATCCGATCTTGTCGGCGGGGCGAATGTCCTGCTGGATGTCGTAAGGAGCCTGGCCTTTGACTGACCTTGCAGAAATTCACGCCCAGATGACGCGCTGGCGCCATGATCTACATCGCCACCCCGAGTTCGGATTTGAGGAGCGCCGCACAGCCGACTTCGTGGCCAAAACGCTTCGCGGCTTCGGTATCGACGTGGCCGAAGGCATTGGCGGAACGGGTGTTGTCGGCACCCTGACGCGCGGTCATTCAAACCGCGCCATCGCCCTGCGCGCGGACATGGACGCGCTGCAGATTACCGAAGCAGGCAGCAAGGCTTGGGCATCGGCCACGCCGGGCCTCATGCATGCCTGCGGTCATGATGGCCATACTGCAATGTTACTGGGCGCTGCTCGCCTGCTGGCCGAGGAGGGCGGGTTTGACGGAACCATCCGGTTGATATTTCAGCCCGCCGAGGAATGGGGCAAGGGCGCATTGGCGATGCTGGACGACGGGCTGATGCAGCGTTTTCCCTTCGACGAGATCTACGGGCTGCACATTCTTCCCGGCCTGCCCGTCGGGCATCTGGAGACGCGGCCCGGCGCGATCATGTCCGCCGAGGATATATTCGAGATCACGCTTAGTGGTTTGGGTGGCCATGCCGCTCGACCCCATTTTACGCGTGAAGTCATGCTGCCTGCCTGCGCCCTTGTTCTGGAACTGCAATCCATCGTGTCGCGTCGCCTTGATCCCGCCGATATCGCGGTGGTTTCGGTGACCGGGATCGAAACTGACGGCACCCGCAACACCCTGCCCGGTCTGGCGCGGATCAGTGGCGATGCGCGCAGCTTCCTGCCCGAGGTCTCGGCCCGGATCGAGGTCGAGATGCGCCAGATCGCGGCGGGGATCGGCAAGGGCCACGGGCTTGACGTCAAGGTGGCCTATACCCGCGAATTCGTGCCCCTGATGAATGACGCGGGCCTGGCCGATCAGGTGATGGCGGCGGCAGGCGCGGTCTCCGATCATGTCGCGCAGTCGGCCCAGCCGATGACCGCATCCGAGGATTTCGCCCGCTTCCTGGACCATGTGCCCGGCTGCTTTGCGTTCATCGGCAATGGTGAAAGCTCGGCTCCGCTGCACAACGCGGGCTATGATTTCAACGACGCGGCCCTGCTGCACGGTGCGCAGGTCCATGCCGCCATTGCGCGCCACCGGCTGCCGGTCACGACATAGCGCGGACGCCTGGGCACGGGATCGTTGACCGAAGCCCCCCTGCCCGATACCAAAAAGACAAGTGGTTAATCTGCGGGTCGGGTGATCCGGCCCGATGGTTTGGGGTGGTTCATTGTTGTCAGGTCTTGCCCGTCTTCTGGTCCCGCTTGTCTTTGCCATTACCCTGGCCCAAGCCGCGCTGGCGCAGGATATACCCCCCTATCAGGCCTCGGCGCAGCGCCAGATCTGCGGCGAAGTGCCGATCCTTGACGGGCCAGCCGGCGCCCGGATCGGCACCGCGACGGCGGGGCTGGTCACGGTCGACGGCTTGGGTTTCGGCAGCGATGGGCAGCTTTATTACCACATGGCCGACACCACGCCGCCGGGCCATGTCGCGACCGGCGATGCGCCGTATTTCTGCAACTTTGCCGCGCGCCAGCAGCCCGGCGCGGCCCGGTTCAGGGCGATACCGAACAGCTGCCACCTGATCGCCGCCTCGCGCAGGACGCTGGACGAGGTCAACGCCTTCGCAGCCGAATATGCCGATTTTCTGCCGACCATGTCGGTCTATCGTGCCGATAACGGCTGGTATGCCATCGCTCTTGGACAGATCAGCCTTGCCGCCGCGCCCGAGCTTCTGGCCAGTTCCAGGACCATCCCGGCGGATTCCTATTGCTCGGACGGGGCAAATTACGTCGCTGTCATGGACCTTCAGGGAATGCGTTTCGTCGAACCCGTCCCTGCCCTTATGCCCCCTTTGGCCTTCGATTGCCTGACGAGTGATGGATTGGCTTGTGCCAAGCATGCTGCGGCGATCTATCCGAAGGAAGATTACGTAGATCAGGATTTCTTCGACCGGATGCGCTATGGCCAACTGGGCTGCATGGCCGGGGATCCCATGGCCTGCGAAATGACCGAAGTGGCCCGGGACACCCAACTGCACCATGCCCTGCTGACTGCTTGGCCCGAAGCAGAAGACCGCTTTCCCGATCAGGACAGGGATATTTACCGGATCGGCTGCGATGCCGGGCTGGTCTTGTCCTGTACGCGTGTCGGTGGGGCGGAAACGGCGCGGCTAAGCGGCGACCCTGTCGAATACCTGACCGCAATACAGGGGCTGGTCACGGCCTGCCGCACGCGCGACGATAATGCCTGCCGCGAATTGTTGGTGTTGCTGGACAAGCACCAGCAGGCGATGGGTCAACCCGCCCGCGCCGAAGACATCTTCCATGCGGCGCAAAGCTGGGCCGTTTTTTGCGATCATTTTGGGGATACGGATTATACCAGTTGCCAGCAGGTCTATCGCACCTATGCCGGGCTGCTGAACGGCAGCGCTGTCGCGCCAGAGCGCGCCGTCGAGATGACCGAATTCATCCGCAAGGGCTGCGATAGCGGCGTGCCGGAAGCTTGTGTTCTGTACAGCAATCTGACCGCGCTGGCGGTCAGCGAACGCCAATGGGGCGCCAAGCGGGCGGAAGTGTCCTGCGCCATGGTTGGCGACACCGGCGCGATATGCCGTGATCTGGACAGGCAATTGGCCAGCGACCTGCCCCAGACCGACCAATTGAAACAGGCGGAGTTCGACAAGCGCGTGGCGCTTTGCCTTGCCGGCAACACGCGCGAAGCCCAGGACAGCTGTGCCGACGCGCTCAGCTATTACGCGGGCAATATCTCGGCCAGCCAGATCGGGCCGGTGGAAACCGCCTTGCGGCAGGCCTGCACGCCGGATCTTCATTCGGGCTGCGAAACGCTGGCTTTTCTTTACAGCGCCAACACCATGGCCGGCGAGAACCTGCATTTCACCGGCATCAACCAGCCCGAAAAGCGGCTGGCGGCACTGCGCGAAGGTTGCCGCCCCGGCCGGCTGGGCCTGCGTAACTGCAACAATCTGGGCGAAATCCTGCAGGAACAGGACGATCAGCAGGGCGCACAAGACAGCTATCGCACGGCCTGCAATACGGTCCGGATGAGCGACGGCGCCAGTTCCAGCGTTTCCTCGAATGGCGCCTGCTTCAATGCCGGGCTTCACGCGCTGCAAGAATTGGGCGACCGGGATACGGCACGTTCCGACTTCATCTTCACCTGCGACAATCAACATGACAGCAACAGCCCCTATGCCTGCAAGCATCTTGCCCTGATGGATATCGAGGCGGGGGCGAAGGAAAAGGATCCG
The DNA here is from genome assembly GCA_005768755.1 of Paracoccus denitrificans. Classification (GTDB taxonomy): domain Bacteria; phylum Pseudomonadota; class Alphaproteobacteria; order Rhodobacterales; family Rhodobacteraceae; genus Paracoccus; species Paracoccus denitrificans_B. The sequence continues at coordinate 18,989 of VAFL01000012.1, forward strand.
ATGGGACTGATCTCGACCCTTCAGAAATCCTGTTATCCGTCAGGTGATTTCCGCGGCGACGGCGAGGGTTGTCTGTATTACGGCAAGACCCTGCTGGAATTTCGCGACCGGCTGCACTGGGACGATTGGGAAGGAGAGCCGGTTCTGGGTAGCCCCGATCAGATCACCGATCGTGACCAGTACAGAACGGCGAACAACGCATCATACCTGTTTTCGCGGGGCTGCCTCAGCCGCTGGCAGGCGTCTTGCGCGGCGAATGACAATCTGATCGCGGACTGGATCAACGGGGCCTATCCGCGCATGACCGCGACATGCCAGATCCGCGCAAAAGATCAGTCCATCCGATCCGAGAAAACCTGCGGGATCATTTCCTATTCGCGGCCTCAGGTCGTGGAATACGAAGACGGTTATATCTTTGACGAACGCCTGTATTTCTGGCCCGACGGGGATCGGACCCTGGTCACGGAAGGCGGCGAACAGATCACGTTGAACGGCAATCCGGCCAGCTTCTATCAATCGCAAGATGGTTCTGCGATGTGTCAGCAGAACCCCGAAACCGGCAACAGCTTCTGCACCGTGACCGACAGTGCCGACCAGACCGAGGGCTGATCGCGCCCCTCAGCCCTTGACCAGATCCCAACCCAGCCCGTGCTTGGCCAGATACTTGCGCAGCCGGTCAGCGTCGTTCTGCGACGTGCGGACGGCCCGCGATCTGGCAAACAGGGTGCGCCCTGCTTCGCTGATCGTGGACGATGTGCGGCAGACGCGAATGACATGCGCCAGTTGCACCTGATCGAACGAATCCATTTCGTCGATCGCCTTGCCCAGGACCGATGCCAGCAGTTTGGCGTCCTGATCGGCATTGGCGCGGCCCCAATCGTCACGCAAGGTGCGGATTTCATCCTCGACCATGCTGATCGTGATCCTCCCGCGCGGGGCCAGCGTACACATCCGCCGGATCACCCCGCTGAAGTCGCGAAAATTCCCTGGCCACAGCGTCGCCGGGTCACGTGCGAAATCAAGGAATTTCGCGTGCGCATCGGCGTTGAAGCCGACACGCGTGCCCAGTTGCCGTTCTGCGCGATCAAGCTCGAACAGCAGATTCGCCTCGATGTCTTCGCGACGATCACGCAGGGGCGGCAGTTCGAAACGCCACATGTTCAACCGTGCGAGCAGATCGGGCCGAAACCTGCCTTCAGAGGCCAGAACGCGCAGGTCGCGATTTGAACCGGCGATAATATGGAACCTGCTGGTGATCTCGTGATCGGAACCCAGCGGGTAAAAACGGCCTGTTTCGATTGCATGCAGAAGGATCGACTGGACGTTCGGTGCCAGTTCGTCCACCTCGTCCAGAAACAGCACGCCCCCATCGGCTTCGCGCAGCAGCCCGCCCCGTTCCGATCCGGCCTGGCCTTGATAGCTTCGCCGTTGTCCAAACAGCATGGCGGCTGCATCAGGTCCGTTCAGCGCCGCGCAATTGACGTGGACAAGGCGCCCTTTCACCCGCCGACGACCGATCTTCAGATCATGAATACGCTCTGCCAACTCGGTCTTGCCGGTGCCTGTCTCACCCAGCAGAAGAATGGGATCGGCAGAATTGCCGGCCACCAGCTCGATCCGGTCGATCAGCGCGTTGTAGGCCGCGTTGCTGGTTTCGATACCGCCTTTCAGTTGGTCGCTGTATTCCCGTGACAGTTGGCCGAACCGCTGCTGCAACGCGTTGTAACGGCTGAGGTCAAGGTCAATCACATCCATCTTCGGCGCGCTGTCTTCGCGCGGTGGGCCGGTCTGGATGATCCGCGCCGGGACATGGCGGCTTTCTGTCAGCAGGAACCAGCAGATCTGCGCAACATGCGTCCCCGTGGTCAGGTGGACGTGATAGCGTTCGCGCTGATCGTCAAAGCCGTAGCCGCGCGCGAAATCAAACAGCTTCCCATAGACCTCCTGAAAGTCCCACGGGTCGATGAGGTCAAGCCGGTTCAGCAGCACCTCGGTCGCGGGCGAAATTGCCTGCACCTCGGCTTTCACCCCCTGTGCGAGGCGCAGGAATCGGTCGTCATGCAAAATCTCCAGACGATCCACCGGAAAATCGGGATGCTGGGCAAGGCTGACTGTGGGCTTCCAGCGACGGTTTCGCCCCGAATCAAGGCTTGTGCCCAGAAAGCCTATGACGACATTCTTCACGGGTGGCGATCCATTTCGATAAATCACGATATTATTATATCGTAATTGACAATGGCACATCCGGCAATAGTGGATATTTCTTATAATATTCAGTATATTAAAGGATTTTTCCTTTTCTCTCGGTCGGTGCGGTTGGATCTGCGAAAACAGGGTCACGAAGAAAGAAGGAACAGTCAGATGGCGAACAAATCCGTGTTTGCAGCAATCCGTGGTCAACTGGCGCCCAAGGCGAATACGCGCAACCATGCGGGGGCGCCGGCCTATGACTACACCGACGCCCATGCGCTGGCGCAGATGGCGGTCACCGGAACCTTCGGCGGCCTGTTCTACACCTCTCCAAAGAAGCAGCTGGCGGCTGTTCTGACGCTTGCCGAAGCGGTCGAGCCGCGTCTGCTTGCCCAGGTCGCAATCCATGCCCGCGCCAAGGGCCACATGAAGGACATGCCGGCCGTGCTGCTGGCGGTTCTGGCCCGCCGCGATCCTGTGCTTTTCCGCCGTACCTTCGGGCGCGTCGTGGATAACGGCAAAATGCTGCGCAACTTCGTGCAGATCATCCGCTCGGGGCAGACGGGGCGCAAATCGCTTGGTTCCGCGCCTAAGGCGATGGTGCAGAACTGGCTGAACGGGGCCTCGGACTGGGCGCTTCTGAACGCCAATATCGGCAACGCGCCGTCATTGGGGGACGTGATCAAGATGGTGCATCCCAAGCCGGAAACCCCGGAACGCGAGGCGCTTTTTTCCTGGATCATGGGTCGGCCTGCCGATCTGTCGCGACTGCCCGAGGCGGTGCAGGACTGGCTGACCTTCAAGGCCGGCTGCAAAGGCCCGCTGCCGAAGGTGCCGTTCCAGATGCTGACGCAGCTGGATCTGTCGGCGGATCAATGGGCGCAGATCGCGCGCGCCGGGTCATGGCAGATGGTGCGGCAGAACCTGAACACCTTCCTGCGTCACGACGTATTCGAAGACGTGGCTAATGTGGATCACATCGCCGCCCTGCTGCGCGATCCGGCGAAGATTGCCGCCGCCCGCGCCTTCCCCTACCAGATGATGGTGGCCGCGAAAAACGTGGAAGCAGGGATGCCGGGTGAAATCGTCGACGCCTTGCATGACGCGATGGAGACCGCGGTGCACAATGTCCCGCAGATCGCCCTGAACCTGGCGGTTTGTCCGGATGTTTCGGGGTCCATGAATGGATGTGTGACTGGGTTTCGCCGTGGCGCAACGTCAAAGGTGCGCCATATCGACGTGGCGGCACTTGTGGCGGCGGCTTTCCTGCGGGCGAACCGGGACTGCACGGTGCTGCCATTCGAGAACCGCGTCCGGAAGCTGCGGCTGGAACCGCGCGACACGATCCTGACCAATGCGCAGCGTCTTGCGGCGGTTGGTGGGGGTGGGACCAACTGCTCGGCGCCGCTGGATTGGCTGCTGGACCATAGACAATCACCGGATCTGGTGGTTTTCGTGTCCGACAATCAGTCTTGGGTGGATGCCCGTGACGGCGGCCCAGGGACGGCGATGATGCAGAAATGGAACTGGCTGAAGGCAAGAAACCCGAAGGCCCGTCTGGTCTGCATCGACATCGCCCCCTATGGGTCGGCACAGGTCGAACAGCGCGAGGATGTGATGCGGATCGGCGGCTTTTCGGACGCGGTCTTTGACCAGATCGCGGCCTTCGCGAAAGGCGCCAACGGCCCGGATCACTGGTTGACCGAGATCGAAGCGATCGAGGTTTGAAAAAAAAAGGTCAGGCGGAATGCCTGCGGGACTACATGATATCGCACGTCCCCGTCTCGCAGATCCTTGTCCGCCTGACCTTGCCAGAACATGAACCCTTCGCAAATGCGTGGGCCGCGTCGGGCCGGGGCGTAAGAGCCCGTTCCGATCATCGAGGGACGTCAGTGTGGGGTTTGTAACGAGTGAAAGGTTGATACTGCGGCAAATGCCGACGGAACTACAGGTAAGAGCGCCGCGCCGAAAGGCCCGGAGGTCGTGGGTTCGAACCCCGCCATCGCGACCGCGATGTAGCTCAGTCAGACGCGTTTCGTCCCAGTTGTTGTCGCACCAATCTCGGCGAATGCCGGTGGAACTACATCGGAGAGTCAGGACGCGGGTTCGAATCCCGCCATGCCGTCGCCCACATCGGGAACGGGATGTAGCTTAAGCGGTAGAGCAGGCTGTTTCACCATCCCCTTGTCGCCGGGAACCGGTAATTTCGATCATGTCGGGCGGAATGCCTGCGGGACTACATGCCTGTGAAGCACCCCGTCTCGTGGATCTTTGTCCGCCTGACCTGACCGGATCGAACCGCCAGGTCAGACCAATGTCAGATCGGATTTCCAGCCGACGTAATAAATACCAACAGGGACGTCTATGATGGCCAGTGATATCGATACCAGCAGAATGCGCAGCCTCGTGTTGGCTTGTACTATCGTACAGACAATGACGACAGGCTGACCGACCACATGCCCCCTGAATTTCTGACAACGTGCGACGCGGAGTAGTACTGAAAGCAAAGACCATGACTGAACATGACCCGATCACCGGCGCCGATCTGAAGCAGTGGGGCCATCGCCCCCGAAAACAATATCCGGCACTTCTTGAACGTGCCAATGCGTTGCAGGCGCAGGGGCTGGCGCCTGCTGCGATCCGCGCAGTGCTGGAAAGCGAAACTCCTTCCCGGGAGGAACCCGAATATCTGGGCCTGCGCGCGCCGGGCGCATTGCGCTTTCACGAAAACATCGACGCCGCCGGTGCGGATGAGGAACGAAACCTTGCCGCTGTCCGCGCATCGATGGTCGAACTGATGCGCACGCCGACGATCGAAGCCGGCGCGATCATGCCGGATGCGTGCCCGGCCGGGCCGGTCGGTACGATCCCGGTGGGCGGTGTGGCGGCGGCGCGCAATGCGATCCATCCGGGCATGCATTCGGCCGATATCTGCTGTTCGGTCATGATCTCGGATCTGGGTCATGCCGATCCGAAATCGGTGCTGGACGCCGCACATGCCGCGACCCATTTCGGACCTGGCAGCCGGCTGCCTGATCCGCGCTTCACCCTTCCGCCTGAACTGGATCAGGCATTTCGCGCCAATCCCTTCCTGAACCAGCCAAAGCTGTTGCAGATGGCCGCTTCTCATCTGGGCACACAGGGCGATGGGAACCATTTTCTGTTTGTCGGGCGTTCACGCAAGACCGGACGCACGGCCATGGTCACACATCACGGATCACGCGGTCCGGGGGCGCTTCTTTACAAGGCCGGTATGGCAGCGGCGGATCGCTTTCGCCGCGCGCTTTCGCCTGCGACACCGAAGCAGAACGCCTGGATTCCCGCCGACACGCCCGAAGGCCACGACTATTGGGAAGCGCTGCAACTGATCCGCGACTGGACCCGGACCAATCACGCGGCCATCCATGATGCCGCCGCCCAGGGCGCGCGCGCCAACGTCACCGAGCGTTTCTGGAACGAGCATAATTTCGTGTTCAGGCGCGGTGATCTGTTTCTTCACGGAAAAGGCGCCACACCTGCCTGGGACGGTTATGCGCAGGATGCCTCTGGGTTGACGCTGATCCCGCTGAACATGGCAGAGCCGGTTCTGATCGTGCGCGGGCGCGACGCGGATCACGCGCTAGGCTTCAGCCCGCATGGGGCGGGGCGCAACTTCTCGCGCAGCGAACACAAGCGCCGCGCCGGTGCCGTCACGCCCGAGGCGATGATGAAGGCGGAAACCGAAGGGCTGGACATCCGGTTTTTCGCGGGCGGCATCGACGCGTCGGAACTGCCTTCGGCCTACAAGACCGCGTCCAGCGTGGTCGAACAGATCGGCACTTACGGATTGGCCGATATCGAGGATTACATTGATCCGTACGGATGCATCATGGCCGGTGACGTGCCGCCTTTCTGGAAGGCCCGAACCAAGGGGCGGAAGTAACTAACATGAGGCAGCGGCGGAAGTGTCGCTGCCGCTGACATCGCGCATGACGTGTTCCAAGGCCTCATGGCTGCGACGGCCGCACCCTGTCGCCCCTTGCTGTCGATGCCGGAACATGGTTGCGGCCCGCATGCAGGCATACCCACATCTTCCAGTTCCGGCAGCGCAGCCTATTCCGGATTCAGGATCAGGGATATGATCTCCGTCAGCCGGGCGGGGGGTAAGGCCGTCGGCTCGATCTCGAATCGTGCCATCCGCCCGACGATGGAGCGCGGCTTGACGAACGCCTCGACTGCCGCCGCGTAGTGCCTGCCCGTCGCGTAATCGTCGAACAGGACAGTCACGGGCCGCTCAATCCGAAACAACGCGTTCAGGAAGCATCCCACGCGAAAACGCCCGTCTATCAGGATCAGGTCGGGATGGCGGAACCAGTCCATATCCCACACCTGCATCGGATAATTGGGAAACTTGCGCCAACTCTGTTCATTTGCCGGACGACCCCATTTCTTGGTCGGACCGATATCTGCCGTATGTATCCGCACCGGCGCGTCTGGATAGTCGCGCTGAAGGACGGCGCGCATGTTGTCGGCCCATGCCGCATCGCTTTCGACCGACATGACAAGCGCGTGCTCTTGTTGCGCTGCCAGCAGTGTCGAGCCACCAGAGCCATATTCCAGGATCACGTCATGCTGCGCATACTCGCGTTCAAGAAGTGCCTGCTCGGCATCAGGCAAAGTGACGCCCGGCACGAAAAGCGCGGGTGCGGCGTCCACGGCGTCATCGCTTGCCATGGGGTCTGCGACCGGCTCCAACGCATCACGCTCGTTCATCGCCGCGATCCTTTCTGCAGTCAGTTTCTGTCCCCGTTCGTGGGCAATGCGCACGTCATCAATCGCCAGAAGCCTGTTCAACTCGGCCATGCTGGAAGTTTCGTGACGCAGGATCGAGCGATCATCGCAATCATTCAGATTGTGGTTCTGAAAGAAGCGTTCCGTATGGCGGACGCCGACGGTCTTGCGCTTGCCCCGGAAACCCCTGCCCCGGTATCTTTTCAAACCGAACAGCTGGCCTGTACGCACAGAGTAATGATTGATTTGCGCGATCTCCCAGGACAGATCCGCAGGCGGCACCTTGGCGTTGCCGGGTGCGGTCACACCGCCCAGCCAGTTTTTGGTGACTTTATCCGTCCCGTCTATCGGCTGACCGGCCGGGGTGATGAAATCAGCATTGGTGAAACCCGCGCCTCGGGTCAGGGCTGGCCGATGTGGCGCCAGATGCGCCAGTTTCGTGCGCCCATCGCCATGCCTGTAGAAGGTCTTGAGCTGCCAGTTCAGCGGATTGTCAAGCGAAGCAGCACCCGTAAAGCCGTCTGACACGAAGCGCCACGGGCCGGCACCATCGTTGCCACCATCGCCGAAAAGCCGCCACGGAATGATCATTCCGCTAGCGTCATCTACCGCCGCGATCAGATCGCCCAGCTTCCCGTCTCCTGTGTGGATATTCAGAAACTCATCCGCATCAAGCCAGATCACCCAATCGCCATCCTCGATCAGGCCGCTGGCATTTGCGGCCAGGGCCGCTTTGCCCTGCGGCGATTGATTGGGTCCGACGGAATGGTGAATGTGATGCAACTCGCCCGCCGCCTGCAGGGCATCAAGCAATTCGGTTGTGCCGTCATCGCTGTCATTGGAAACAATAATGATTGTGTCGAAACCGATAGACCGGTGATACGCGATCCATTCAAGCAAAAAAGGCGCTTCATTCTTGACCGCGGTGAACAGGATTTTCTTTGGCATCTCGTGTCGTCACCAACCTCGTAGCATCGTTCAAAGCCAGGGCGCGCCTTCCGCAAACAGTCCGGGGAACTGGCGGCGCAAATCCTCATCCCGCCGCCAATCCTCGACCGGTTCCCAGTTCCGGCCCGGCTCTACCCGGGAATCGTTGACCGCGTGGACGCTGCGCAAGAACATGGGCGCACCTTCGACCAGCTTGCAACCCAGCTTTCGCGGCGTCTTGCGATGCGCAATCGCAAGCACATTGCGCCCTGTGGATGAGCTGATCATTGTCATCCCCAGATTTATGTAGGGATAGCGATGCCGGTAGACGGCGATGCCATCTTCCGCCGCGTCGTCACGCAGCGACAGTCCGTATCCATTCGCGAACGATATGAAATAGGGCAGCGGCAGCAGATCCTCGGGCGGTTCTTCGTCCAACAGGGTGAGTTCCGCCCTGAGATCGGCAACGAAATTCGCGGCAAGCCCGTCATCGTCATCCAGAACGACCTGCACGACATTCTGCTTGCCGAATGTCCGCTCCATGAACATCCGAAGCGGTCGGCGCGCCGGGCCGGGGCGGGCTGGCACAATGGAAAAACGACTTTCATCGCCGTAAGCGCCCATGCAGACATTGCGCAGCATCTCCAGCGCCCAATCGGGCAACTGATTGCTGGTCAGAATGAAGTGATGAAAATCCTGGTCGGTCTGTGCGGTCAACGACGGCAGAGTGATGGCGCAGAACAGTTCCATCCGGCGGTTCAGCCGATCGGGTTCGAACAGCAGGGCCGCGTCCCGCGATGCCTCGCCCTTCCAGCCGGACTCGCCCAGAAAGGAAAAGCGGGTGATGATCAGGATCGGCGTGGCATCAAACCGCTGCTGCTGCGCCTCATCGCCATCACGGTCGTCCTGACCGGCATCCTCGTCACTCATCCCCGTCCCACTCTGCAAGACCCTTTATCGTCCGGGCGCCAATCTAGCGCCTAACGACGGGCTTGCACAGGGTCGGCCACCAGATTGCTGAACCGGCGGCATTCGGGCGGGTACGATGGATCGTACCCGCCCCTTCTGTCAGCTGGTGCGATCAGGCAGTTGCTGCCACTGACGCGCGACCCTGGTTGCGCGACATGACAAACAGCACGGCCGCAGCCCAGATCACCGCCGCAATCCACCACATGCTGAACCCACCAGCCAGCAGCGCAAGGCCGATCAGCCCACCCTGGACAACGTAATAACCCATGGGAATCAGTGTCTTTCGGATCAGCGCCCCTTCCCGGTCGGTCAGCCCGACCGTGGCCGAGGCAGCAACGACATTATGCACGCAGATCATGTTGCCCGCCGCACCTCCGATAGCCTGAAGCGCAACAACCGTGCCGGCACCCGCCGCGCCCAGACCGATCTGCTGCGCGGTCGAAAACTGGAACAGAGAGAACATCATGTTGCTGATCGTGTTCGAACCGGCGACAAAGGCCCCCATCGCCCCGATCAGCGGCGCGAACATCGGCCAGGCGCTGCCCACCGCTGCCGACACGCCCTCGGCCAGAACGATAGGCATCGACGCCAGGCTGTCAGAGGCCGAGTTCAGAAATACCTGCACCATTGGCACCGCCAGCAGCAGTGCCGGGGCCGCGGCGACCATGGTCGTGCCCGAGGATTTCAGCGCCCGCGCGAAGTCGCCCCCCTTCATGCCATGCAGGAAATAGGTGAAGATCGCCGCAAGGATCAGCACCGTTCCCGGCAGATACAGCACCGAGGTCTTGGAATTGATCCCTGATCCGAACAGGTCATTGAAGATGATCGCCGTTTCCGGTGCATTCAACCAGGCTTTGACCGGCGCAATCGTGCGGGTCAGAACCAGCAGAGCGACGACGAAAATATACGGCGCCCATGCCTTCAGCAGCCCCATCAGCGGCTGGCCTTCGCGGTGATCCTGATGATCGTCCAGCTTGCCAGCCCAATCCGGCTCCCATTGGTTGCGCGGCGGGAAATCAAAGGTATCTGCTGGCGTCAGGAACCCGCGCCTTGCTGCGGGCACGACGATCAGAAGCCCGATGATCCCGCCCAGAAGCGACGGGAATTCCGGTCCCATCGTGGCGGCGATGATGAAGTACGGGATGGTGAAGGCGAGGCCCGCAAAAAGGGCGAACTTCCACGCCCGGAATCCTTCCGCAAACGACCGGCTCGCCCCGAAGAAGCGCGTCATCATCCCGATCATGATCAGCGGGATAAGGAAGCCGACCAGCCCGTGGATCATGGCCACTTTGACCGCAATCTCGAACAGGTATTGGGTATAGGGCATGGGGGCGATGGCCGTTTCCACGACTGCCTGCCCGGAAAGGCCGGTATTGACGCCGACCAGGATCGGCGTGCCGACAGCACCGAATGACACCGGCGTCGACTGTATGATCAGCGACACCATGACCGCTGCCATGGCCGGGAAGCCGATGGCGACCAGCAGGGGCGCAGCAATGGCCGCAGGCGTGCCGAAGCCCGATGCCCCTTCGATCAGAGAGCCGAACATCCACGCGATAATGATGGCCTGCACGCGACGATCCGGCGAAATGTCCATGAAACCGCGCCGGATCGAGCGGATGCCACCGCTTTCTTCCAGCGTATACAGCATGAGGATTGCGCCGAAGACGATGTATAACAGGCTGATCGCGGTAATCGCGCCGTTCACCGTGGCGCCCATCACCTTGTTCAGTTCGGTCCCCCAGACGGCCAACGCGGTGATCACCGTCACGATATAAGCCACGAACATGGAAAGCTTGGCTGATCGGCCCATGATCACCAGTAGAATGAAGACTGTGGCGATGGGCAACAAAGCCAGAATGAATATCAGAAATCCGCCCAATTGTGTTCCTCCCTTGTTGGGGCCGGCGAGACCCCAGAAATCACATCTGCGATCCGGATCACCCGGATCACTGCCAATTCGCGCGTTTCGATGTCTGCCCTATACCCGGATTCAGCGTATTGGTCGGGTCTATGTCGCGATAGAACTCGGCCAGCTCGGGTTTGGCGTGGTAAAGATGGCCGACATTGTGTTCGGCCGGATATTCGGCGCCGCGTTCGTCCAGCAGTCGCCACATTTCATGTTCGACATTCAGGCAATCGTGGCCTTTCCTGACCACATAGTCCTGATGAAAGACGTAGCAGAAGAAATGCCCATAATAGAGCTTCTTGTCGATCTTGGCCTCGATCTCTGGGGGCAGGACCTCGACCCAGTCGCGGTCGTTCCGGCGCAGCGCAATATCCAGCGCGACGATATCCTCGACCTCGCGCGAATGGATGGCGCGGTACCTTACGGCCGCACCGGCCACGGCGAAGCGGTGCAGAAAGGCTGCCTTGCCTTCATCGGGTGTGCATTCGAACATGTCGCCCGCAGTCGATGGGAATATGCGACCCAGATATGACCGGGCTTCGGCAATACCCGCGCCGCCCATGCGCAGCAGCAGGTGATGTTCGTAATCGTCGCGGAACCGGTTCATCCGCTTGGGCAGGTGCTGCGGAGCAAGCCGCGTGATCCCCTGCGCCACCCGGTCCGAGATCGTGCCGCCCAGCCCGACGCGTTCGGTCAGCGCATCCATCCGGGACTTCGACGCAAACAACGCAGGCATCCTGTCAGTGCCCATCCGCTTGATGAACAGGAAGGTGTCCTTGCCGTATTTCGCCGCCACGTCGTAAGCTTCGCGATGAATATATTCCCCTGCGATTGGCAGGTTGTCGAATTCCGTCAGGATGTGGCGCCGGATTTCAGTCAGTTCCCCCGGATCGTTGGTGCCGATGTAAAACACCGATGTTTCCGTCTCGGCCGGGAACGTGTCCAGCCGGACGGCAAAGACCGCCAGCTTGCCGGCGCAACCGGCACTTTCATGCAGACGGCGCGGATCGGCATTGAAGCGCGCCGGGGTATCGGCGTGAACATTGCGGACATGGGTCGCATATTCGCGGTCCGATGCCCAGGCGTCCGTCGGCGCAGGCATGGGCAGATCGCCGGCTTCCAGCCGTGTCAGGATTTCCTCGGGTGTGTCGCCCAGGTCCAGTCCAAGGTGATTGACCAATGCGACCGACCCATCGGCCCGCACCTCGGCATAAAGCGTCAACTCGGTATAGGCCGGGCCGCGATGGATCAGCGCGCCGCCCGAGTTGTTGCAGACCCCTCCCAGGACCGAGGCGCCGATGCAGGACGAGCCGATAACGGAGTGCGGTTCCCGCCCCAGCGGACGCAGGCGTTTTTCCAATGCGTCCAGCGTCGCGCCGGGCAGGCAGACGACCTGCTCGCCCGCACCCAGCAGATGGGCGCCGGCCAGCCGCATCACACTGATCAGCACGATCTCGCGGTCGTAATCGTCGCCCCATGGAGTTGATCCCCCGGTCAGCCCGGTATTCGCCGCCTGAAGGATCACCGCGCGATCCGCCGCAACGGCGGCGTTCAGGACGCGCCACATCTCGATCAGCGATCCGGGGCGGACGACTGCCGCAACCGATCCGCTGCCATAGCGAAACCCGCGCGTGAAGCGCCGTGTTTCGCGGGGGGAGGTCAGGACATTGGCGGAACCGGAAATCTCGCGCAGCGCGACCAGAAGTGCTTCGCGTGACGTGGGTATCGTTGTGCCGTCGCCCATCGCCCCTCCGCCCGGCCAAACAGATCACATCAAGTTGACGGTAAGTCAGCAGGACCAATTCCGCCAGCGCGAATCTTCTGCAAGGCCGCGACAGGGGAAAACCGCCGACGCAGCGCCGACAGTGTGACAGCCGTGCCGAGTTGAGCGTGGGGCCGGCCCCTTTCGGGCCAGCCCCTGCGGTTATTGCGCCGCAAAGCGCGAGGCGAGCTGCATCCCCGTCCAGTCGTCCATCGCCAGATCGGCCGCCGCATCGCGCGCCGCGATCCAGTCCGCGTCATCGCCGAAACGGGCATCCAGACGCGAGATCAGCGAAATCGCCTGCCCGTCGCCCGCCGCTGCGGCCGATCCCGCCAATCGGCGTGCCAACACGTAGCTGCGGGGAACCCCTTTCCCTTCAGCATAGGCCAACGCGGCATTGCGCAGCGCGGGCACCGTGGCAAAGCTTTCGTCAGGAATTTGCGTATCGGCTGCGGGTTGTGCCGCCAGCAGGTCCGACGTCGCCAGTCGACCTTCGATGCGATCAAGCGTTGCCGGCGCAAGGCTGGCGCCAAGTTCTGCGGCTTTTTGCGCATGCGCGTAAGCGCCTGGCAGATCGGTCGCAGCACTCAGGCGGGCTACGGTCATCATCGCCTCGGCATTGTCCTCCAGCGGTGACAGCAATTCGATGGCGCGGCGGGAATTTTGCGGAACGCCGCGACCATCTGCCAGCGCAAGCCCCGTGGCCAGCGGATCATCCCCGCCATCCGGGGCCGCGATCAACGCAACCGGGGGTGTGGGCAGCGCATTGGTAAATACCGGCTTGAACACGGCCAATGCATCTTCCGGGCTCTCCCATCCCGCGGTTTCGAATGCGATCGGCTGTTCGGGGCGCAGTTCGACCGTAACGATGCCCGGCTGTTCGACGAACTGTGTCAGCGTATCTGCAAGCGCCTCCTGCACGGTGCGCAGCTCTGACCCCGGCTCGGCGGTGACGATTTCCTGCATCGATTCCGGGCTGACCATTGCGGGCGGGATAAGCGGCTGCATGCGCTCCCATACGCCAAGATTCTCGACGCTCAGATGCGCGGAACGAAGCACACCGCGGAACCCCGGCTCTGGCGGCTGAACTGCATCCGGGTAGACGGGGTTGCCGTTCTGATCAAAGGTCGGCTCCTGATAGTCGTAGGCATCGCTTTCTTCCATCAGCTCTTCCAATGCGGTCGGCATCGAGAAGGTGAACATGTCGAAATCCGCATTACCCGAAATCGTTGCGATGCCGGGGCTGCGCGCTTCGATGTCAAAGCTGGCGGCGCCCGATCCGGTGATCTGGCGCATGTCAATTACCAGCGTTTCAACCGGGATGGTATTGCCGCCCGTCACCATGCCGATCATCGCGGCATTCGGACCAAAGCAATTGTTCGCTATGTTGAGGTCGCTCAGCTCGATCCGCGAACGCATGTCCTCTGATCCCCAGAAACTGAGGCCGGACAGGTCCATCTTGCCAAGGGTGACTTCGCAATTCGTATATTTGCCAAGCCCCTTCAGGCGCAGATCGCGCATCACCATCACACCACGTTCGCCATCGGCTTCCAGCGTGCCATAGCTGACATCCGCCACGATCCGCGCATATCCGACCGCGATACGTGTCAGGCTTGCCATCACGCCCGCCGTCGAAATGCTGTTATCCTCGGTCCCGGCCGCAGAACTTGCGCCTGCACTGCCCAGGATGACCGCGCCGACAAGAAGCAACGGCGCAAATCCAATCATGTTTATCATTGCCATTTGCGCGATGGGCAAGGCAGGATCAGAAGGGGTGTAGTCAGGGTACGCCTGGGCATGCGCAGTGCTTGCCATCGCCAGCGACAAGGCAGTGCCCGAAGCAATTCCGCGTGTGATCGAACTCATTCAAATTTCTCCTCTCGCAACATTCGAAATCAAACAGAGGGCACCAAGGCGTGAATTGCAAGCGTATGTTGCCGCTATGCAATTGCCTGGCTAATAGGCAAGAAAATGCAGATGCATCTAATGTGGCATTGAAAAATGGGGAAAAAATCCGTAATCGTCGCGAATTGCCCAGCCTGTGCAATCTACCAAGGCGATCGTTTTGTTTTCTGCGCATGCGGATATCGTCGCAACACATGAGTTGCCGGGCCTTGCTGGGCGGCCGGGGACGGTTTGCGCGTTGCTGGACGCGGCCAGCCTGGCCGGACTTCACAACACGATCAAAACACTTGGCACGTCCGCCCTTTGCCTGTTTACGGGACCATCGGCGGAAAACCTGCGTGACGTCGCCCCTTATCTGCTGCCGCTGCATGACGGCAGCCCATTGCAGCCCGTCGATATCGCGGGCGAAAAAACGCAGGCCGGATTTCCCGGCATCATAATTCAGACCGAGATCGCGCTGAATGACCTGCGCAGGCATTTCCGGCGCTTCATGCGGATCGAGGTGGCGGGCCAATTATATTTCTTCCGCTTTTGGGATCCGCCGGCGACCAACGCCTATTTCGATGCCATCGCTGAAAGCCCTGACCGGAGCCGCTGGTTCTTCCCGCGCGAAGGCGGGCGGATCGATGCCATTTTCGTGCCCGATGCGGGTGCGCGCAGTTTTCGCGCCTATCGCGCCGGGCCGTCGCCTGATGTTCGGCCCTGGCTTTCGCGCCCGTTCAGGATGCATCCGGCCGAGTTTGCTGCCCTGCGCGCCAGCCATGCGCAGGACGGTGCCGACCAGCTTGTTGCGCTGATGTCATCAACTTTTCCCCAGCTTTCCGCACAGATCGGGCATGGGCTGTTTGACAGCATGGTCCGGCGCGCAACGCTGCGCAGCGCCAGTTTCGGCATCCATGACCGTGCCAATATCTTTCGTTTCGTGGCATGGGACCTGCACGCGCAAGGGAATTTCGAGGATGTCGATCCGGGCGCGGAACTCGGCCGTATCCTGATGGCCGATCTGGCCGAAACCGAAAAGATGAATCGGTTGATCGCGCGTATCGCGGTTTTGTCACCAGCCAACCGCGCCACTGCGGCCGACCCCACCTGACGCAGCTTGATGGGTCACCGTTGACCCCGATCGGGGTTTGCGATTATACGGCAGGTGTAACGTTACACCTTCGGGATTATCTTCATGGTCGACGGAATGCTGGACTTGGCGGCTGGTTGGAAATTGACGCGGATCGGCGGGACCGAGGAGGTGCCGATCGACTTTCCCGGCGATGTCCATTCGGCGCTGCTGGCGGCCGGGGTGATCAAGGACCCCTATTGGCGCAACCGCGAGACGACGCTTGACTGGGTCCATGAAAGCGAATGGGTTGCCGAGCGTGAATTCGACTTCGCCGGTCCACTGGGGCCGCGCCATACGCTGACCATGGAAAGTGTGGATTGCCATGCCGTTGTCAGCCTGAACGGCGTTGCAATCGGGCATCTGGATAATCGCTTCCTTCGCCACGATCTGCAGCTTGGCGATGCGCTTGTCGCCGGACGCAACAGGCTGTCAGTCCGCTTCCTGTCGAACTCGGCCATCGCCGCGAAACTGGCTGCGGATGCCCCTTTCCCTGTACCGCACATCTTCTGGAACAACCGCCTGCCGCATTACAATTTTCTGCGCAAACCGCAATGCGACGCCGGATGGGACTGGAACATCGCGCTCAGCCCGCTTGGCGTCTATGGCGGCATCACCCTGCGCCGCAGCGATCCGGTGCGACTTGATGATGTCATGATCCGGCAGCGACACATGCCCGGCAAGGTCATGCTGACTGCCGATCTGATTGTTGATGCAGCCCAGCCGGTCACGACGACGGCGACGCTGGCCATAGACGGGCAGAACGTAACCCGGGAGGTGCAGCTTTGGCCCGGAGAGGGCCGCGTCTCGCTGACTGTCGGGATCGACGATCCGCGCCTGTGGTGGCCAAGCGGTCACGGCCTGCAGGAGATGTATGACCTTTCGGTTCGCATCGGTGATGAAACCCGCGATCTGCGCATCGGCTTACGGCAGGTTGAACTGCTGAGCGATGCCGATGATGTCGGCCATCGCTTCGCCTTCCGCGTCAACGGGCGCGAGATTTTCATGCGCGGCGCGAACTGGATTCCCGCGGACGCGCTGCCCTCTCGGGTGACACCGGACGCTGTGGCCGATCTTCTGGACAGCGCCGTCCTTGCCAATATGAACATGATCCGGGTCTGGGGCGGCGGCAGCTATGAGCCGGACTGGTTCTATCAGATGTGTTCGGAACGCGGCCTTCTTGTCTGGCAGGATTTCATGTTCGCCTGCAATCTTTATCCCGCCGCGAATCGGGCATGGCTGGACAATGTCCGGGTCGAGGCTCGCCAGCAGATCCGCCGTCTGTCCGCCCATCCCTGCCTGGCGCTGTGGTGCGGGGACAATGAACTGGTCGGCGCGCTCAATTGGTTCGACGAAAGCAAGGCCGACCGTGATCGCTATCTGGCGGTCTATGACCGTCTGAATCACGCGCTGGAGGAAGCCATCGAAGACGAGGCCCCCGATGTGCCATGGTGGCCATCGTCACCCTCTGTCGGGCGGTTGAACTTCGGCGATGGCTGGCACGATGATGCATCTGGCGACATGCACTTCTGGGATGTCTGGCATTCAGCCAAGGATTTCGAACATTATCGGACGGTCCGTCCGCGCTTCTGTTCCGAATTCGGTTTCCAGTCCTTCCCGTCCATGCGGGTGATCGAAAGCTTCACCGATCCGGCCGACCGCAATGTTTCGTCCCGCGTAATGGACGTTCATCAGCGCAATCCGGGCGGCAATGGCCGGATTGTCGAGACGTTGGCACGCTATTTCCGCTTCCCCGACAGCTTTGACGAGATGGTCCGCCTCAGCCAGATCAGCCAGGCGCTGGCAATGAAAACGGCAATCGAGTTCTGGCGCGTCCAGAAACCCCGCACCATGGGTACGCTGTATTGGCAGTTGAATGACACCTGGCCGGTGGCAAGCTGGTCAAGCCTTGAATATGGCGGCGGCTGGAAGGCGCTGCATTACGTCGCGCGGCGCTTCTATGCGCCCGTGCTGGTCACGGCCCAGCCCGATCCGGCGACGGGCGAGATCGTACTTTGGGCTGTAAACGACACGCCTGCAGCGGTCGCACTGACCCTCAGCGCGCGCCACGTCCGGCTGAATGGTCAGATGCAGGACCTTGGCAGCTGGAGTGCCGATATCCCGACGGATCGCGCGGTCGAGATCGCGCGACTACCCGCAGACGCGCTGCCCGACGATGCGTTTCTGCATTTCGACTGGACCGATGGCGGGGCGCATCAGGCAGAGAACGAGTTCCTGCCCAAACGACCAAAGGAATACGCGCTTGGCACGCCGCAGATCACCGTCACCGCGACCACGGACGCTGATGGGCGGGACACGGTCACGCTGGAAACCGATCGCCCGGCCTTGTTCGTCACCTGGGACTCTGGCGGCGATACGATCTGGTCGGACAATTGCCTGACGCTGCTGCCCGGCCGTCCCCGGCAGGTCTTCGCCGAACGGCAGCGCCAATCGCACCTGCCTGCCTCTGACCCGGTCGCCACGGCACTGACCGGATGAGCGGGGCGCCTGTAACGCTGAAGACCATCGCGGCTGAATTGGGCGTGTCGGTCACGACGGTCGCGCGCGCATTGAAGGACGGCGACAGGATCAGCGCAGAAACCGTGCAGCGGGTCCGCGATGCGGCCGACCGGCTGGGATATGTGCGTAATCTGGAAGGGGCCAAGCTGCGGACCGGGCGCAGCCTGGTCATCATGGCTTTTCTGTCCTTCTCGACCGAGGAGGAGGTGGGCGATTCCGGCTCTGTCGGGTTGCTGAACGGCATTCATCAGCGTCTGGCCGGCACCGATTACGCCGTGCGCGGGGTGCCGGTCATGCCGGGACAGGCGGCACTGGACCAGTTGCGCGCCGTTGTCCGCGGGCGGCTGGCAGACGGCGTCATCCTTGATCATATCGAGGCAGAGGACGCCCGTATCGACTTTCTGCTGAAGGCCGGACTGCCTTTCGTCACCTACGGCCGTACAGCGACGCCTGAACAGCATCCCTGGTTCGATATCGACAATGAACAAGCCGCGTTTCAGGGCACGGATGCATTGATCCGCGCCGGTTACCGCCGCATCGCCACAATCGAGGGCGATCGCCGTTTCACCTTCGTCCAGCAACGCAGGCAGGGGCATCGCCGCGCGCTTGCCAGTCACGGCATTTCCCCCGATCCCGCACTGGAGATATGTTCCGAAATCGCCGCAGATACTGCCCGCCGCAATGCGGGGCTGTTGCTTGATCAAGGCGCAGACGCGTTTCACTGCGTCAACGAACTGGCCTTTCTGGGCGCGCTTGCCGGGGTCCGCGACCGGTTGGGCGCGCGTGCGGACCGCATCGGCTTTGCGCTACGCGCCGGCACGAAGCTGGCCGAATATGTCGCGACGGACAGTTTCGTCACCTATCACGAACGCCGGCAGGCAGGTATGCGGCTGGCGGATCTGGTGCTGCGCCGCATCGACGGCGTGCCCATCAGCGCATGTCAGGAGTTGCAGGAAACCTCGCTTGTCGCCGTAAAGGCACACAGCGGTCACGGCAGGGATTGACCGGCGCATCAGTGACCGTCATTCAGGGAATGCTCAGGTTCCGGCGGTTTGCCGCCGGTGAAAAGGGAACACGGGATCGGCCATTCTGGTCGCGGCCGTGGCTGCCCCCGCAACTGTAGGCGGAGAGTGACGCCGATCATGCCACTGGGAAACCGGGAAGGCAGGCGAAACGACGACCCGCAAGCCAGGAGACCTGCCCGGGCGATTCACCCTTTCCGTGGTGCGGGGCGCGCCAGGGAGGCGGCAGGACCGCAGCGGTGATATTTCACCCCTGCGAAGTCATTCGCGGGCATTCGTTTGACAGGTGCCGCCCCCTGCGGGACCACATGAAGGACATGCCAATGCGCATTGCTTATCTGCTTTGCTTCACCGCCCTTCCCGCGACCGCGCTGGCGCAGGATGACCAGCCGATCACGCTCGACACGCTGTACCTTGATGCCGGGCTGACGCCCATCGAGGCACAGGCATACGGGCGGGCAAATACGGTACTGACCGGCGCAGAGATCGAACGGCGCGGGATCGCCACCGTTCAGGACGCGCTGCGCCATGTGCCAGGCGTTGCCGTCAGTGCGACCGGCGAAAGCAATGCCCAGATCCGTATTCGCGGGGCCGAGGGCAATCATACGCTGGTGCTGATCGACGGGATGCGTGCGCAGGCAGGTGCGCAGGAGTATTTCTTCTCGGGCCTTTCGACTGCCAATATCGACAGGATCGAGGTGCTGCGCGGCCCGCAATCAGTGTTTTTCGGCGCCGATGCCTCGGCCGGTGTCATCAATATCATCACCGACAAGGGCAGCGAGGGCGTTCAGGCGCGTGCCGGTGTCGAATATGGCGACGGCTGGTCTGGCTATGCGCATGTCAGCCGCCGCGACGCGCGTGGCGGGGTGGCGCTGAATGTCAGCCGGCGGAACGATCATGGTTATGACATCTCGGGCAGCGGTGGGGACGATGACGGGCTGCGCCGGTCAGAGATCCAGCTTTCGGCGGATTATGCGCTGACCGAAACCTTGACTGCGGGCATCAACCTGCGTCACGCGGATGAGGAATATGAATATGACGCAACCAATTGGCCGGTGACGGGCCCGGATGATTACCTGCGCGACAGCAACGACCGGGCAGACCGTCGTGAACGCGCCGGCCAGATCTGGTTTGAAGCCGAGACTCTGCAAGGTCGGCTGAACCACCGCCTGTCCTACGACCAGGCCCGCTATGACTTCAACGATCACCAGTGGACCGAAACCGAAGCCCGCACCGACATCCTGAAATATCGCGGCATCTACGGGATCGATGGCCGCGTCGAGGATGCGGCCCATACGATCGCTTTCGGGCTGGAGCGCCGCAAGGACGAAAACAGCCTGTCCGACGAACAGCGCCGCCGCTCGAATTCCGGGATCATCGAATATCGCGGCGCCTTCGCGAACGGGCTGGACGCGCAGCTTGGGCTTCGCCATGACGATAACGATGTTTTTCAGGACGCGACGACATGGTCACTGGCCATGTCATGGCAGCTTCCGAATGCGCCCTTCCGGCTTCATGCCTCGGCGGGAACGGGCGTGGTCAATCCGGATTATAGCGAACTGTTTGGCGGCTACGGCTATGTCGGCAATCCAAACCTGGAACCCGAGGAGAATCGCGGCATCGACCTTGGGGTCGAAGCGACATTGCTGGATGGCCGCACCGTCGTCGATCTGACCTGGTTCAGGGAAAAACTTGAAAACGAAATCACCTGGGATGCCGTGACCCGGCCCGACGGCACCAATTACTACAACCAATCCGGCACCAGCACCCGCGAGGGGGTCGAGATTGCCGCAAACTGGCAGGCAAGCCGCGATCTGACACTCGGCGCGGATTACACCTATCTTGACGCAAAGAACCCCGATGGCAGCGTCGAGACCCGGCGCCCGCGCCATCAGTTGGGACTGAATGCGACCTATCTGTTTGCCGAAGGACGCGGCAGCGTTTCGGGTGACGTCACCTATGCCGCAGGCAATTACGACGCCGAAAGCTGGGGCAGCTACGCGGTAACGAAGCTGCCGGATTACACGGTGGTCAATGTCGCCGCGGGATATGACCTGACAAACAGGGTGCGGCTAAGCGGGCGCGTCACCAACCTGTTCGACGAAAGTTACAGTGACGCCTGGGCATATCCCGCGCGGGGCCGCACCGCCTATCTGGGACTGCACGCCAAATGGTAAGACTGGCCACCGCGCTTCTGTTGGCTTTCGCCGGCACGGCGGCTGCTGCACCCGAACGCGTGGTATCGATGAACCTGTGCACCGATCAACTGGCCATGCTGATCGCTGCGCCGGGGCAGTTGCATGCGGTTTCCTGGCTGGCGGCTGATCCATCCGTCTCATTGATGTCGGATCAGGCGCGGGCGGTCGGGCTGATCCGTGGCAGCGCCGAGGAAGTCTACCTTGCCAAGCCGGATCTGGTTCTGGCAGGCACATTCTCGACCGGTCGGGCGGTCGACATGCTGCGACGGCTGGGCCTGCGGGTGGAAACCCTTCCCCCCGCCGATTCGATCGATGATATCCGCGCCAGCATCGTCCAGATGGGCGCGCTTCTGGGTCGGAAGGATCGGGCGGCAGAGGTGCTGGCGCAGTTCGATGCCGATCTTGCGGCCATACAGCCCGGCCCCGCACGGCTGACCGCAACCTATGGCGCGAACAGCTTCACCAATGGCCCCGAAGGACTGACCGCCGAGGTGATGGAGCGTGCGGGCCTGGTGCTTCTGGCAAAGCGCCTTGATCTGGCAGGGGGCGCCGTTCCCCTTGAACTGATGGTCATGGCTGCGCCAGAGATGCTGGTGACAGGCAGCCGCTACGCCACGCCATCACGCGCCGAAGCCGTGCTGGACCATCCCGCATTCGCTGCCATTCCCGCCACGCGCCTCGGCGCGCCAGACCGCGACTGGATCTGCGGTTTGCCCGCTGTCGCAGGCGTGGCCCAAAGGCTGGCGCAATGAAGGTGCTGGCACCGCTTGCGGCACTCTGCCTGACGCTGACGCTTGCGTCGCTGCTGATCGGGCCAGCGGGTGCCGGCATCGGGGACAGCCTGCGCGCGCTATGGACAGGCGACGATGCGCTTGGGCTGGTGATGCGCGAAATCCGCCTGCCCCGTGCGCTGCTTGGCGCCGCGATCGGTGCCTCTCTGGGGCTGTCGGGGGCGGCCATGCAGGGCTATTTGCGCAACCCTCTGGCAGAGCCGGGGCTGATCGGCGTCTCGGCCTCGGCGGCGCTTGGCGCGGTGATTGCGCTGCAAACGGGGATCGCCGCGTCCTTCGCGCTGGCGCTGCCGCTTGCGGCGCTGGCGGGGGCCGTGATCGCGGTCGGTCTGATCGTGCTTCTGGCGGGGCCGGGCGGCGGCTCGCTGGGGCTGATCCTTGCGGGCGTGGCAATTTCGGCCTTTGCGGGCGCGCTGACCTCGCTTGTGCTGAACCTTTCGCCCAATCCATTCGCGGCGGGCGAGATCGTGTTCTGGATGATGGGGTCGCTGGCCGACCGGTCATGGCTTCATGTCGCCATCGCGGCACCTGTCATGGCTGCAGGTGCGGCGCTTTTATGGGGGACGGGGCGCGGTCTTGATGCACTGACACTGGGCGAGGATGCGGCAGCATCATTGGGCATCAACCTGCGTAGATTGCGGTTGCGCGTCGTGCTGGGCGTCGCGGCAATGGTTGGCGCAGCAACCGCCGTCGCCGGGGCGATCGGTTTTGTGGGGCTTGTCGTCCCGCACCTGCTGCGCGCTGCGGTGGGCGGACAGCCGGGGCGGCTCATGACAGCCTCGGCACTTGGTGGGGCGGCGCTTGTGCTGGCCGCCGACATCGCGGTGCGGGTGGTCATGCCGGGCCGCGACCTGAAGCTGGGCGTGGTCATGGCGCTGATCGGGGCGCCGGTCTTCCTGCAACTGATCTGGCGGCAAAGGCGGGGCCTGTGATGCGGGTCGAGGTCACCGATCTGACCGTCAAGCGCGGCGCGCGTACCGTGCTGGATCGCGCCAGCCTGACGCTGAACCCCGGCGAGTTCATCGGGTTGATCGGCCCCAATGGCGCGGGCAAGACGACGCTGATGCGCGCCATGCTGGGGTTGGTCCGGGCAAGCGGCACATCGACGCTGGCTGCCCTGCCGCCCGCGAAACGCGCCCTGACAGCCGCATGGTTGCCGCAATCGCGCGAAGCGGCATGGCCCGTCAGCGTTGAAAACCTGATCCGCCTTGGCCGCATCCCCCATCGCCGCCCCGATGCCGATGCCGCCCATATTGCCGCTGCGCTACGCCGCATGGGGCTGGACG
This sequence comes from Paracoccus denitrificans, assembly GCA_005768755.1. GTDB lineage: Bacteria > Pseudomonadota > Alphaproteobacteria > Rhodobacterales > Rhodobacteraceae > Paracoccus > Paracoccus denitrificans_B. Next base: position 42,349 of record VAFL01000012.1, read on the forward strand.
CCCTGCGCCACCGCCCGATCACCGAACTTTCGGGAGGTGAGCTTGCCCGCGCCCTGATCGCCCGCGTGCTGGCACAGGATACGCCGGTCGTGATGGCGGATGAACCGATTGCGGGCCTCGATCCTGCATATCAGATCGCGACGATGGGTCTGTTGCGTGACCTCGCGGATGAGGGTCGGGCCGTCATCGCATCGCTGCATGACCTTGGCCTTGCGACGCGCCATTGCACACGGCTGGTTCTGATGGACCAGGGCCGGATCGTCTCAGATGGCACTGCCGACGAAGTGCTGACGCACGAGAACCTTGCCCGCACCTTCAGCATCGAGGGGCAGTTCGCCCAAACAGAAGAGGGGCCGGTTTTCCAGCCCCTCCGAGTGTTGAGCTAAGGCGCCCCAACAGGGGGCGCCCTTGGCTCAGGCTGCGGCTTTGACGTCGTAGCGGTCGTTGTCCATCACCTTGGACCATGCCGCCACGAAGTCGTTCACGAATTTTTCCGCGTTGTCGTCCTGGGCATAGACTTCCGAATAGGCGCGCAGGATCGAATTCGATCCGAAGACCAGATCGGCACTGGTCGCGGTCCATTTCGTTGCGCCCGTGGCGCGGTCGCGGATCTCGAAGATGCCGTCCTCGGCCGGATGCCAGGAATAGTCCATGTCGGTCAGGTTGACGAAGAAATCGTTTGTCAGCGCGCCCTCGCGGTCGGTGAAGACGCCATGCTTGGTGCCGCCATGGTTCGTGCCCATCGCCCGCATGCCCCCGACCAGAACGGTCATTTCCGGCGCGGTCAGACCCAGAAGCTGGGCGCGATCCAGCATCATCTCTTCGGGCGAGACGACATATTTCGTCTTTTCCCAGTTGCGGAAACCATCGGCCAAGGGCTCCATCGGCTCGAAGCTTTCGGCGTCGGTCTGTTCCGCCGTCGCATCGCCGCGACCCGGTGTGAAGGGCACGGTGATGTCGAAGCCAGCCGCTTTCGCCGCCTGCTCGACGCCCACATTGCCGGCCAGCACGATCACGTCAGCGACGCTTGCGCCAGTTTCCGCGGCGATCGGTTCCAGCTTGCCCAGCACGCGATACAGGCGGTCGGGTTCGTTGCCTTCCCAGCTGCGCTGCGGGGCCAGACGGATGCGCGCGCCATTGGCACCGCCGCGCTTGTCCGAGCCGCGATAGGTCCGGGCGCTGTCCCAGGCGGTCGCGACCATGTCCGCGGCCGACAGCCCGCTGTCCGCGATTTTCGCCTTGACCGCGTCCACATCATAGCCGGTCGGGCCATGCGGGATCGGGTCCTGCCAGATCAGATCCTCCTCAGGGACGTCCGGCCCGAAATAATTGTCCTTCGGCCCCAGATCGCGATGGGTCAGCTTGAACCAGGCACGTGCGAAGGTGTCGCGGAAATATTCGGGATCGGCGCGGAATTTTTCCATATACCCGCGATAGATCGGATCGACCTTCATCGCCATATCGGCATCCGACATCATCGGCATGGTCCGGATCGAAGGATCTTCGACGTCCGGCGGCATGTCCTCTTCGGCGATGTTGACGGGCTTCCACTGGTTGGCACCGGCGGGGGATTTCGTCAGCTCCCACTCGTGATCCATCAGCATGCGGAAATAGCCGTCATCGAAGACGATCGGGTTCGTGGTCCAGGCCCCTTCCGGCCCGCCCACGACCTGATCGCGGCCGATGCCGCGTGTGCGCTTGTTCATCCAGCCAAGGCCCTGATCTTCCAGCCCGGCGCCTTCCGGCTCCGCGCCCAGATCCTCGGCGCTGCCATTGCCGTGGCACTTGCCGACGGTGTGACCGCCTGCGGTCAGGGCCGCGGTTTCCTCGTCATCCATGGCCATGCGCTTGAATGTCTCGCGCACCTGATCGGCGGTCTTTTGCGGATCGGGGACGCCGTTCACGCCTTCGGGGTTCACATAGATCAGGCCCATCTGCACGGCGGCCAGCGGGTTCTCCATCGTCGCGGGCTTGTCCACATCGTCGTAACGCTGATCGGACGGGGCCAGCCACTGCTTTTCATTGCCCCAATAGGTGTCCTTCTCGGGGTGCCAGATGTCTTCGCGACCGAAGGCGAAGCCGAAGGTCTTCAGCCCCATAGAATCGTAGGCAACGGTGCCCACAAGCGCGATCAGGTCAGCCCAGGAAATCTTGTTTCCGTATTTCTTCTTGATCGGCCACAGCAGGCGGCGGCCCTTATCCGTGCCGCTGTTGTCGGGCCAGCTGTTCAGCGGCGCAAACCGCTGGTTGCCGGTCGACGCACCGCCGCGACCATCGGCCAGACGGTAAGACCCCGCGGCGTGCCAGGACACCCGCACCATCATCGGCCCGTAATGCCCGTAATCGGCCGGCCACCAGTCCTTGCTGTCGGTCAGAAGCGCGCGGACATCGGCCTTCAGCGCCTCGACATCCAGCTTCTTCAGTTCTTCGCGATAGTCAAAGCCTTTGGCCATCGGATCGGTGCGGGTGTCGTGCTGGCTGAGAATGTCCAGATTCAGCGTCTTGGGCCACCAGTTCGTGACCGAATCGCCCATTTCGGTATTGCCGCCATGAATGACCGGGCATTTGCCGCCCGCTGGCCTGTTTCCGTCCATCATACTCTCCTAGCTAGCGGGTCTGCCCAGACAAAAGCGGACAGACCGGCGCGGCTTGCGCACTTCTCTTTGACAAGAGAATATCACCTCTGATCGATAATGAATAATTGCAAATTCTTACCGTCATAATAAGATCACCTTATGCAATCCCTGACCCTGAAACAGCTACGTTATTTCGAGGCGCTTGCCCGAACCGGCCATTTCGGACGTGCGGCGGACGATTGCGCCATCACCCAGCCGGCGCTGTCGATGCAGATCAAGGAACTGGAGACGCAGGTCGGTGCGCCTCTGGTCGAACGCAGTGCAAGGCAGGTCCGTTTGACGGGGCTGGGTCAGCAGTTTGCCGCACGCGCCCGCGATATTCTGCGCGCTGTGGATGAACTGGCAGATCTGTCCCGCGCCGATGGCGACCGGCTGTCAGGGCCGCTGCGCATCGGCGTCATCCCCACTGTCGCGCCCTATCTTCTGCCGCGCCTGATCAAGGCGCTGTCACGACAGTTCCCGGCGCTTGACCCCCAGCCGCGAGAGACGGTGACCAAGCGCCTGATCGAGGATCTGCTGGAACTGCGCCTGGATATTGCCATTGTGGCCCTGCCTGTGTCCGAGCCTGCGTTGCACGAGGAACCCCTGTTCGACGAGGAATTCGTGCTCGTCCGTCCTGCGACGGATGCCGACCGACCTGTGCCCAATGCCGAAGGTCTGCAACAGATGCGCCTTCTTCTGCTGGAAGAAGGTCATTGTTTTCGCGATCAGGCATTGTCTTTCTGCAAACTGCCGCAGGCCCCGCGCGGGCTGATGGAAGGAAGTTCGCTGGCGACGCTTGTTCAGATGGTCGGGGCGGGCATCGGTGTCACCCTGATCCCTGAAATGGCGGTCGAGATCGAGACGCGGGCGGCCAATGTTGCATTGGCCAGGCTGGAAGCACCCCGCCCGACGCGAACGATCGGCATGGTCTGGCGCAAATCCAACCCGCTGGCGAAACGTTTTGGCCAGATTGCGCAGATCGTGACCGAGATCCAACGCCTGAAACCGCCCGGCTGAACGGTCTGCGCAGGCTACAAAGGCTGCGTTTTGCCCCGGATCCAGTAGCTCGCCAGATCGGTCATGCCGGGGTCGAAATCCAGTCTGTCCAGATGGCGGCGCAATGCGGCGATGGCCGAAAACTCGCCGCCCGCCCAGACATAGGTTTCGGGTTCGATTGCCCCGTCATTCATGACAGCGACCATCGCTTGGGGGTCGGCCATGTCGCAACGATGCCAGTGCACGTCCGCCCCGGCGCGTAGGGCGATTTGCGGCATCGTGTCGCGATCAATGGTCAGGATATGGGCAGTGATCCGGGCGCGCGCGGGCAACATGGCAAGCCAGTTACCGATTGCGGGAATGGCCGTTTCGTCCCCCAGCAACAGATAGGCCTTGGCCTGTGGGATCATCATCGATGTGCGCGGGCCCGCGATTGTGATCCGGTCGCCGGGCTGCGCCTGCGCGGCCCAGGCATCTGCCGTGCCGTGACCATGCAGCACGAAATCGACGTCCAGACGGTCTGATCCTTCAGCGTAGCCGCGCGGTGTATAATCGCGCGAGATAGCCGCCGGATCGTCAGGCCAACGAAGCCGCGTCCCCTCCTGCGCCGGCAGCGTGACCACGCCGGTTACAGGATCCGGGAAAAACAGCTTCACGTGATCGTCAGGTCCACGGCTTGCAAAGCCGGGGACCGGGCCATTCGGCCCGACATGGGCCCGAAGCTGCGGCCCAGCCAGCGTCAGCCGCCGCATCCGGGCCGAGAGGTCACGGACCTCCAGCACCTCCAGCTGTCGCAGAAAGGCCGCATAGCGTTGGCTTTCATGGGCGGGCATGACACGCACCGCCAGGGTGGTCACGCGGCTGCCAGGCCGATACGTCGGGCGCTCCGAGTCTCGATTTGCTGGAACATTTCATAGATCAAAACCGCTAACAGCCCTACGACAAGACCGCCCTGTACGACAAAAGCGGTATTGGACGACAGCAGCCCTGCGATAATCACCTCGCCCAGTGTCTTGGCCGCAACGGTAGAGCCTATCGTGGCCGTCGCAAGCGAGATGACCGCCGACAGCCGCACCCCTGCCAGTATCAGCGGCATGGCCAAAGGCAATTCGACCTGCCACAACCGCTGACGGCGGGTCAGCCCCATGCCGCGCGCGGCTTCCGCCACATCGGCGGGCTGGCTGGTCAGCCCGGTCAGGGTATTTTCGAAGATCGGCAGCAAGCCATAAAGAAACAGCGCCACCAGCGTCGGCCCCGCGCCAAATCCCATCACCGGGACCGCCAGCGCAAGGACGGCGACTGGCGGAAACGTCTGCCCGACGGCCGTCACGGTGCGCGCCAATGGCAGGAATTCGCGTCCGGCGGGCCGCGTGACAAGGATGCCCAGCCCCACTGCAACCAGGGTCGAAGCAATCACGGCCAACGCGACCAGCCCCAGATGCGATAACGTCAGGCTCAGCAGGCTGGTCTGGGTATAGATCGCGGGCGCATTGTTTCTGGTCAGCGGCACGAACAACCAGCTGAAACTTTCCGGGCTGACCAGAAACGCCACCAGAAACAGCGCTGCCAGCGCCAGCAGAAACCTACCCATCATGGCGCACCGACTGCGGCACCCGCGGCACGTTCGCGCAGCCGGTCCAGCGTGACCACGCCGCCGCCTTCCACCGGCAGCTTGTCGCGCCCCGACCACAGGCATTCTGCCAGCGCATCGCGCAGGCTGGCATCCGTGGCGATGGCAGGCCCGTTCGCTTCGCCCGGCTCCACAAGATCCGCAACGCCAGACAGCGACAGCAAGCGGAAGGGACGTTCAGAACTGCCGATCAGCGCCTGCACGAACGGCGTCGCCGGATTGGTCAGAATTTCGACTGGCGGCCCGTATTGCAGCAACCTGCCTTTGTCCATGACAGCGATACGGTCGCCAAGGGCCACTGCCTCCTCCATGTCATGGGTCACAATCACCAGGGTCGTGCCAAGCTGTCGCTGCAATGCGCGCAGGTCGTCCTGCGCCTTGGCACGGATCACCGGGTCAAGCGCGCCAAAGGGTTCGTCCATCAGCAACAGTTCGGGGCGCGCCGCAAGCGCGCGGGCAACGCCGACGCGCTGTTGCTGACCGCCTGACAGTTCATGCGGCATGCGGTCACGAAACTGGTCCGGCGGAAGCTGGAACAGATCAAGCAATTCATCGACGCGGGCGTTGATCTGCGCGTCGGACCAGTCAAGCAGGCGCGGCACGGTGGCGATGTTCTGACCGACAGTGCGATGCGGGAACAGCCCATGGCCCTGAATGGCATAACCGATCCGCCTGCGCAGCAGATAAGGCTGGATCGTGGCGGTATCGGTTCCGTCGATCAGGACCTGACCGGAACTGGGTTCGACAAGGCGGTTTATCATGCGCAGCAATGTCGTCTTGCCCGAGCCGGACGTTCCGACCAAAGCGGCGATCTGACCCTTTTCGACCGTCAGGCTGACATCGTCGACGACCGTCGTGCTGTCATAGCGCTTTGTCAGGTTCCGTATTTCGATCATCCTCGGGTCCTTTCGGTCTTGCGGTGATCCAGCGCCTCGACCGTCAGATCAAGCGCGATGCCTGCAAACAGCGCAAGCGCGATCGTCGGAAGTGCGCCCAGCAGCACAAGGTCCATCGCGGTCTGGTTCAGGCCCTGGAAGACAAAGGTGCCGAAGCCGCCCCCGCCGATCAGTCCGGCGATCACCGCGAGGCCGATATTCTGCACCAGAACGATACGCACGGCGGCGATGACAACCGGTAAAGCCAGCGGCAGAAGCACGATCCGCAGCACCTGCGACTGCGTCATCCCCAACCCGAACGCGGCATCACGCGCAGCAGGCGACGCACCGCTGAGGCCCACAAGCGTGTTCGAGACAACGGGCAGAAGCGAATACAGAAAAAGCGCCACCAGCGCCGGAAAAATGCCGATCCCTGCAATTCCCAACGCGGCCGCGCCGGGCACGTTCAGCGCGACCCAGCCGAAGATGGGGATCATGATCCCGAACAGCGCCAGCGACGGAATGGTTTGCAGAATGTTCAGCACACCCAGCACCGCGCGGCGCAGTCGGGGAACAAGGTATATGCCGATCCCGATGGGCAGGCCGATCAACAGCGCTGCGCCAAGCGAACCGAAAGCCAGCACCAGATGCCGCCACGCCTCGCGCCAGAACAGGTCCTTTCGGGCCTCGTATTCGCGCATCACGGAAACACCGTCCAGCCAGCCTGACCAGACAATCGCGCCGATCACCACGACAGCACCAATCAGCAGAAGCCAGCGGCTGCGAAGCGACAGGTGCATCCGCGACAAGGCGTCTGCAGCCATCAGCGCAAACGCCAGCAGCAACAGCCAGAAACCGCTGGCGGGCGCGACGCGGGCCATGGCATTGCCCTCGGGCGTCAGGATGGTGGCCATTGCGCCAAGTGCAAGAAGCGTCGCGACGACGCCCGCGCAACCGGTTGCGACCCGCAGTCGCTGCCGCATCCGGCCCGAGACCCCGGCCAGAAGCCCGCATGCAAATGCCACAACCAGAAGCCAGCCCGCCGGCCCGAGTCCACCGGGAAGCAGAACGCCTTCGCCCGGCACGATGCGGTTGGCCCTGAACTGCACCATAGGCACTGCCAGTCCGATCAGCCCCAGGACAGCGAACAGAAGACCCGTCCGACTGATCGGCGGGCCTTCGGCATTGGACGCTGAGACGGTCATCTGTGTCATTGGTTACGCGTCACCCCGACACGTAACCGGCGCAGGAAGGGCACCGGCCCGCGCCGATCATTTCAGAATGCCCTGTTGGGTCAGGTAATCCTTGGCGACCGCGTTCGCGGGCTCTCCACCCACCTGAATCCGTCCGTTCAGCTCTTGCAGGGTCTCCAGCGACAGCCCCTCGAAGATCGGGTTCAGCACGTCGGCAATCTGCGGGTGTGCCTCAAGTATCTCGGCGCGTACGACCGGGGCGGGCTGATAGACCGGCTCAATCTCCTTGTCGTCTTCCATCACCACCAGCCCGGCGGGGGCGATGCCGCCATCGGTGCCGTAGACCATCGCCGCATTCACGCCCGATGTCTGCTGTGCCGCCGCGGCAATGGTTGCCGCCGTATCGCCGCCTGAAAGCTGAACCAGCTGATCCGGCGTCAATTCAAAGCCGTAAGTCGTCTGAAACGCCGGCAGCGCAGCCGGCGAGGTCACGAATTCCGTCGAAGCCGCCAGCTTCACCTCGCCCCCGTCGGCGACATATTTGCCGAAATCCGACATGGTCTTCAGGCTGCCACCTTCAGCAAGGTCCTGACGCACGGCGATCGCCCAGGTATTGTTGGCGGGCGAGGGTGTCAGCCAGACAAGCCCGGCCTCCTTGTCCAGCTCTGCGGCACGGGCATAGCCTTCGGCGGCATTTTTCCAGACGTCGCTATCGGCCTCGTTATGAAAGAAAGCCGCGTTGCCGGTGTATTCCGGATAGATGTCGATCTGGCCCGCGCTCAGCGCATCGCGCACGATGGGGGTGCCGCCCAGTTGCAGCTTGTCCTGCACCGGCAGTCCCGCATTTTGCAACGCGAGGAAGATGATGTTGCCCAGCAACCCGCCTTCCGTATCGATCTTCGATGAGACAACGATATCCTGGGCCGATGCGGCGGCACCAGCCAGCCCGATCAGGGTGGCGGCTGCCAGGGTTGTTACGGGTTTCATCTGCTACTCTCCTGTTGCGGTCGCATTGCGGCATTGCCTGCGGTCTTGTCGCCCGGTGCAATCCCCAAGGTTTCATCGAAAGGTAAAAACGGCGCGGCTGCAAGAAGTTCCGCCAAGAAGTCAGAAGAACGAAATTTCTGGTGAATCGCGGTCAGCGCCGCAGATTGCGGCAGGTCGCGCGTCAATGACGGCACATGCTGTCTGATCGTCTGATACAGAAGCGTTGCCGGACCATTTGCGGGGGCAATACCGCGCAGATCCAGCGCCTGCGCGGCCAGCATACCCTCGATCGCTTGCAGCCAGTCAATCGCGTCGAGCTGTTCTTTCAGCCGCCCTGCGGAAAGCGAGATGAAGGCGGCCTCGTCCTCCAGTCCGGCGGCGACGGCCAGATTCAGCACCGACACCGGCGCCGAGGAATCGGTCACACGCACGGTTTGTTCCAGCGCGAGTTTCATCACCGGCCCGTAGCCGGTGGCGATGATTCCCGGCGGAACCAGATTCACCGGCAGGCCCTCAAGCTGGCCATTCACCATAAGCAGGCAGCGGTTGAACGCATTGCGTGCCATATGCGCCAGCGCCAACTGAACCGAAGCCAATTGCATCGACAGTGACAACAGCAGGCTGCCACCCGATGTAACGACGCGATCATTCATGATGACCGGGTTGTCATCGACATGGCTGGTTTCGGCGCGCACGGACTGTCCCGCTTCGCGCAGGGCATTGGCGGACGCACCCATGATCTGTGCCAGCATCCGACCCGACAGCGGATCATGAACCCGCTCTGCCGCAGGCCAGTCAGCATCGCGGGTCACTGACAACAGCCAATCCGCAACCGCATGCTCTTGTGCCAGCCCGTTCATCATCGCGGCCCGCCAGACATCACGGTTCAGCCCCATGGCCTGCGCACCAAGCGATGCCAGCGACATTTCCAGCCGCAGGCTGCGCGCGGCCCGCATCACGTGCAGCACGGCCTTGGCCAAGCCATAGGAGTTCGACGCCGATGCCGCCAGACCGTCGCGCGGTGGCATCCGGTGCGGTTGCATACCAACGGCTGCCAGCGCCTGCGCTGCCGGCATCAGAATGCCTTTCAGCCGCACCATCCCCTCACCAGCCATCACGGTGGCAAGCTGGCCCATCTGTCCAAGATCCGCCGCCCCGGCCGAACCGCGACGGTTCAGCACCGGCAGAAGGTCATGTTGCAACATCTTTTCCAGAAACCGGACGAAATCGACGGAAACGCCGACCTGTCCGGTCAGCGCGCTGTTCAGACGCAGCGCGACGGTCAGGCGGGTCGCCTCGGGCGTTACTTCGTCACCCACGGCAACCTGGTGGGCAAAGGGCAAGGCACGGGCATATTCCAGCATTTCCGGCCCGTGCTGTTCCACATCCTTCAGCGCGCCAACACCAGTCGTCGCGCCGTAAATCTGTTGACCGCCCGCAAGCGCCTTCAGGAAGCTGTCCCGTCCTCGTTCGACCTGCACAATGGCCCGATCGCTCAGCGAGATCGCGATCTTCCTTTCGGCAATCAGTGACAGGGTAAAAAGGTCGATCTCGGTCCCGGAAAGGTAAAGGTGGTCGGGGTGCAAGGCGAAGTCCTTTGTGGCTATCACGTCATGGTCACATCCCTGTCGGCCGTGTCAACGCCGAACGGCATGGAATATTCTTCGGACCGCCGCGGGCTTTAATACCAAAGAAAATTGGTCAGGCTCTGGACCCGCAGATGGTCCGGGGATAAAAACCGGGGAAATCATGCGCCGCGGCCCCCGGAAGGCAGCACCTTATGTGCGAAAGGAATATCCAATGAAACGCCATGCACTTGCCTTCGTTGCCGCAGTCTGCCTTTCGACGGCGGCATTGGCCGAGGATGTGACCATCGCCACAGCGCAAGGCGATGTTACGCTGCCCGCCAAACCTGCCAAGGTCGTGGCCTTTGATGTCGCGGCAGTTGACACGCTGGTATATCTCGGTGTGCCGCTGGCAGGCGTCCCGGACAATCTTTACATCGCGGATCTTGAGATGGAAGCGGGCGATGTGCCTGCCGTCGGCACGCTGTTCGAACCTGATCTTGAAGCCCTTGCCGGGATCGCGCCCGATCTGGTGATCGTCGGCGGCCGCTCGGTCACGCAGCTTGACGCCGTGTCGCAGGTCAGCCCCGCTATCGACATGACCATCGGTACCGACCTGATTGCCGAGGCAGAGGCCCGCATAGACGCCTATGGCACCCTGTTCGGCATGACCGAGGAAGCGGATGCCCTGAAAACCGTTCTGGACAACCGTCTGGCCAAACTCAAGGCTGCGGGCGAAGGCAAGGGCACGGCCCTGATCGTGATGACGAACGGCACCAAGATGGCTGCTTATGGCCCCGGCTCTCGCTTCGGCTGGTTGCACGAACAGACTGGCATGGCCCCCGCCATCGACGACCTGAAATCCGAAGAAAACCACGGCAACGTCCTGACGCATGAGGCCATCGCCGAGGCCAATCCCGACTGGCTGTTCGTGCTGGATCGTGGGGCCGCTGTCGGTGAAGAAGGCGCAAGCGCCGAACAGACCCTGAAAACCCCGCTTGTCGAGGGCACGACGGCCTGGAAAAATGGCAATGTCGTCTATCTGCCCGCGGCAGAGCTTTATATCGGCGGCGGCGGATGGGGGTCGCTGGTGTCGGTCGTCGACGCGCTGACCGCCGCGCTGACCAAGTGAACCGACTGCTGGGCATGACGCTGGCGGCACTTGTGCCGCTGGTGCTGGCCAGCCTGATGACTGGCGCGGCGCGCATCGATATCTTCGCCGCACCGCGCGATCCCTGGGCGCTTCTGGTGCTGATGGAATCGCGCTTGCCGCGCACGCTGGCGATACTGCTGACCGGTGCCGCGCTGTCGGTTGCGGGAACCGTGCTGCAAGCGCTCGTTCGCAACCGGTTCGTCGGTCCCGATACCGTTGGAACTGCCGAAAGTGCGGCACTCGGGCTGTTGATCATCACGTTGCTGGCCCCTGGCGCGCCCATATGGCTGAAAATGGCGGTCGCCAGTCTTTCGGCCATGGTCGGAACGGCCTTGTTCGTCGCCCTGATCCGCCGCCTGCCCCCGCGTGAAATCATGCTGGTTCCGATCACCGGTATCGTTCTGGCCGGGGTGATCGGATCTGTCATGACGTATATCGCCTGGCAGGCCGACATGATCCAATACGTCACCTCATGGCTGATGATCGGAGAGTTTTCAGGCGTCGTCGCCGGACGCTATGAAATCCTGTGGTTTGCGGCGGCGGCGGCGGCACTGTCATGGTTCGCAGCCGACCGCTTCGCCATCCTGGCGCTCGGCGACAACGTGGCAACTGGTCTGGGTCTGGGTACAAGGGGCGTGATGCGGCTGGGACTTTTCACCGTTTCCGTGGTCAGCGCAATGGTTGTGACGACGGTCGGCATGATCCCTTTCATCGGCCTGGTCGTGCCCAATATCGTCTCGCGCCTGATGGGCGATAACCTGCGCGAAAGCCTGCCTGTCGTTGCCGCCAGCGGCGCGACGCTTTTGCTGTTCTGCGACTTGATCGGACGGCTGATCCGCTATCCGTTCGAGATCCCGGTCGGCACCATCATGGGCTTTGTCGGCGCTGGCATATTCCTGTGGCTGCTTTACCGGGGCCCTTCGCGTGTCTGACGTGGCACTGGATACGTCGCGCTCGCACGGCCGCAGCGGCCTGGGTTTCCTGTTCGGTCTTGGCCTTTTGCTGCTTGCCGCGTGCGGCATATGGCTGTTTCAGGGACTGGGCGAGGGCAACCGCGCCTTCATTCTTCATTTGCGCGCGATGAAGCTTGGCGCGTTGATCACCGTGGGCGCGGCAGTGGGTGTCTCCACGATCCTGTTTCAGACAGTTGCCGCGAACCGCGTGCTGACCCCGTCGATCATGGGTTTCGATTCGCTTTATGTCCTGCTGCAAACAGCCCTGATCGCAGGGCTTGGCGCGGTTCGCTTTGCCGCCATGCCCGATCTGCCGAAATTTCTGGTCGAAATTGCGGTGATGTGCCTGCTTGCCATCATCCTGTTCGGCACGCTTCTTGGTCGCGGGACGCGTGACATCGGGCGCACGATTCTGACCGGGGTGATCCTTGGAGTGATGTTCCGGTCCGCCTCCAGCCTTATCGGCAGGCTGATGGACCCGAACGAATTCGCCGTTGTGCAAGCTGCAAGCGTGGTGAACTTTTCGCGTGCGGATACCGAACTTTTGCCGATCGGCGCAGCACTTTGCGCGCTTGCCATCGGATTTTCGCTTTGGCTGGCGCCGCGGCTGGACGTGATGGGACTGGGACGCGATGTCGCGACCTCGCTTGGATTGCGCTTTGGCCGGATGGTCATCATGACGCTTGGTCTGGTCGCGATCCTCGTTTCGGTGGCAACGGCACTTGTCGGGCCAATGTCGCTTTTCGGTGCCGCCGCCTTTTTCGGCCTGATCGTTGCCGGCATGACGCACGGTCTTGCCCAAAGCCATCGCCACGCCCTGCTGCTTCCGACCGCGGCGCTGATTGCGGCGAATATCCTCGTGATCGGGCAGATGCTGTTCGAACGCCTGCTGGGCCAGCAGGGCGCGCTTTCCATCGTGATCGAGTTCGCGGGCGGGCTGTTCTTCCTGTATCTTCTGCTGAAAGGTCGCATCCGATGATCCAGCTGAGCGGCGTCAGCCACAGGATTGGCAACGCACCCATCCTGTCCGATATCACTGCCGATCTTCCGCAGGGCAAGCTGACCGCCCTGATCGGGCCGAACGGCGCGGGCAAGTCCACCCTGCTGCGCCTGATCGGCCGGTTGGAGCCGTTGCAGCAGGGCCGGATAAGCATAGACGGGCAGGATATCCGCACGACACCGACCGAGGAACTGGCGCGGCGCATGGCGGTGCTGGGACAACAAACACTGATTACCAGCAGGCTGCGGCTGGTCGACCTGATCGGCTTTGGTCGCTGGCCGCATCACCAGGGTCGCCCCCGCCCCGCCGACCGCGCCATTATTTCGGATGCGCTGCAGACATTCGGCCTGACGCCGCTGGCCAATCGCTTCCTTGACGAGGTGTCCGGCGGGCAGGCGCAACGCGCATTCCTTGCCATGACCTTCGCTCAGGATACGGAATGGCTGCTTCTGGACGAACCGCTGAACAACCTCGACATGTCCCATGCCCGGACATTGATGGCGCGCCTGTCCGAGTTGGTCCGCAACTCGGGCAAAAGCGTCGTTGTCGTCGTCCACGAGGTGAACTACGCGGCGGCATGGGCGGATCATATCGTCGCACTGAAAGAGGGCCGGGTCGCAGCACAAGGATCGCCGTTCGATGTGCTGACGGAAGGGGGGCTCAGCGCGCTTTACGACACGCCGATCAACGTGGCGACCCATGACGGCCGCCCGCTGGTGCTGCATCACTATTAGATCAAAGGGTGATATAGGCGGGCCGGGGCAGCCAATGCTCTTCCAGATTGTCGCCTTCACCGATCCGGTCGATGACGGCGTAAAGCCCGCTTCCGTCCAGGGGGCACAACACGCCGTGCCAGACGTTGCGGCGCAGGTTTACCCCCTGCCCGGCGCGGGCGATGAAGGCGCGCGGCGTGCCGGGCGTGCCCCCGACATCTTCGGCTACCGTAACCAGAAAGCGTGATTGCGACATCGGAACGAAAGCTTGCGATCCCAGCGGATGCCGTTCCAGCAGGTCAAGCATATACGGTATGTCGCGCAGTTCAGCCTGAAACAGGCTGATCCCGGCACGCCCGCCGCCCACATCCACGGCGAAGTCCATGCCCGCCAGATCGTTATAGCGTCCGCATTTGCCCTGATTGATGATCTTGTCAGGGCTGCCCGTGATTTCCAGCACCTCGCCAAACGGCGCAAAAGCCTCGGCCGTCAGCGACTCGGCAGTGATCACGCTCATGGCAGGACCGCCGCCAGCCGCAGCGCGGCGATACGTTCGACCTGCCGGCACGCTTCCGCGAATTCGGTCGCCCGGTCATTGTCGATGCGGCTGCGGAAGGCCGCCATGATCCCCGCCTTATCGTGATCGCGCACCGCGATGATGAAGGGAAAGCCGTGTTTGGCGACGTAGTCGTCATTCAGGCGCGTGAATTCGGCGCGTTCGGCATCGGTCAGCGCGTCCAGCCCGGCGCTTGCCTGTTCGGATGTCGATTCCGCCGTCAGCCGCTTCGCCTGCGCCAGCTTGCCCGCCAGATCGGGATGCGCGGTCAGCACACCCAGTCGCTCCTCCTCGGAAGCAGAGCGGAAGATACGGCAAAGAGCGTTATGCAGGCCCACCGCGCTGTCATGGGCCGGCCCCAGTTCCAGATCGAAGGCGCGTTCGGCAATCCAGGGCGAATGTTCGAAGATCCCGCCATAGAGTTCGACGAAGCGGTCGCGTTCCATTTCAGATGGACGCTCGTACCGCTGCGGAGGATTGGTTTCGGCCCAATGACGGGCAATGTCGATCCGTCGGGGTGTCCAGACGCCATCAAATCCCTTGATATAGTCGATGAATCGCTTCAGCCCCGCCAGCTTGCCGGGCCGCCCGATCAGGCGGCAGTGCAGACCGACGCTCATCATCTTGGGCGCGCCTGCCTCACCTTCGGCGTAAAGAACGTCAAACGCATCCTTCAGATACTGATAGAATTGCTCTCCCGTGATATAGCCCGGCGCGGTCGCGAAACGCATGTCATTGGCTTCAAGCGTATAGGGGATGATCAGCTGATCACGCCCGCCCACGCGCTTCCAATAGGGCAGATCGTCGTCATACGTGTCCGAGATATAGGCAAACAGTCCGGTTTCAGCCGTCAGATCGACCGTGTTGGCACTGCAACGCCCGGTATACCAGCCCTCGGGCGGGGTGCCCACGACCTCGGTATGCAGGCGGATCGCTTCGGAAATGGCCGCGCGTTCGTCAGCATCGCTCATGTCCTTGTGCTCGACCCATTTCAGGCCGTGGCTGGCGATTTCCCATCCAGCATCCTTCATCGCCGCGACCTGTTCCGGGCTGCGCGCAAGGGCCGTGGCGACCCCGTAGATCGTCACCGGGATGTCCGCGCCGGTAAACAGCCGGTGCAGCCGCCAGAACCCGGCGCGCGCGCCGTATTCATAGATCGATTCCATGTTCCAGTGCCGCTGCCCCGGCCATTGCGCGGCGCCGGCGATGTCCGACAAAAACGCCTCGGACGCGGCATCGCCATGCAGGATCGAGTTCTCGCCGCCTTCTTCATAGTTCAGCACGAACTGCACCGCGACCTTCGCGCCGCCCGGCCATTTCGCATCCGGTGGGTTGGCACCATAGCCGCGCATGTCTCTCGGGTAACGGTTCATGTCATGTCCTCTGGTGCTCCGGGTCGTCGCAGCAGTCTATCGCCGCTTTTCATCGGGTGAAATGCGTGAAACGATCATGACCAACCTGCAAGAGGAAGAAATGATGGCTGGCTATCTGACAACGCATGTTCTGGACACGGCAAAAGGGGTTCCGGCGGCGGGGCTGAAGATCGAGCTTTATCGGCTGGACGCAAAGACCCGCACCCATCTGAAAACGCTGACCACCAACGCTGACGGCCGCACCGACGAACAGATCCTGCCGGAACCCGAGTTCGAAACCGGCACCTATGAACTGATCTTCCACGCCGGAGATTACCTTGGCACGCGCGACTTTCTCGACGTGATTCCGCTGCGGTTTACCATGTCAGAGCCGAGCCACTACCATGTGCCACTGCTGCTGTCGCCCTATGGCTATTCGACGTATCGGGGGAGTTAGGTGGGCTAGCAGGCGCATTCTCTCGCGTCAGCTCCAAGACCTATATGACAGCTTTGCGCCCGAACCGGTCGTTCGCGTTGGCTGCTGCATCTCATCTAGATCTAGCATAAGTTGGCTGAGGCGAGTCGCATCGAGTTCTATGGCTCGCCAGACTAACGACATATCCACTACCCGCCGATGGAGGCCGTATAACCATGGTAACGCTTCGACTGAACATGCCGCAGTGGCAGGGCGGGGACGAACCGGCTTATCTCTTCGGGGCTGAGCTTCTGCGCTGGCTAGCCCCGCCGCATGACGGTCCGGAGGAAACGGTGGCGGTCTCGCCTTCGGATGGCAGCTCCGCGCCAGTGGAACAGGGTATCAAGTGGCGCGGCGATCTTCTGGCGCAGGCCAAGGCGGCGCGCGCGGCAATCGACCGCCACGCCCCCGACCGGATCGTGACGCTGGGTGGCGATTGTCTGGTCGATCTGGCACCCATCGCCTATCTGCGGCAGAAATACGGCGAGAAGCTAGGCGTGCTGTGGATCGACGCCCACCCCGATGTCATGAGCGCGCAAGAGTTTTCGCACGCCCACGCGCATGTTCTGGGCATGTTGCTGGGGCGCGGCGATGCCGAGTTTACCGGTCAGGTGTCCGAGAAGCTGGAGGCCCGCCGCGTGATGATCGCGGGCATGCAGGGATGGACTGCAGCCGAGGATGCGATCCTGAAGGATCTGGGCCTGCGCCATGTGCCCGCCACCGATCTGGCGGACACCAGCCGCCCGATCCTTGACTGGATCGCGGCCGAGGGGATCAGTTATCTGGCCGTTCATTTCGATCTGGACGTGCTGGATCCGGCCCATTTCTCGCCGCTGCTGTTCAACCGGCCCGATGCCGCGCCTGACGCATTCGATGGGGTGGAGAAGGGCCATATGCGGCTGGATCAGGTCCTGAGGCTGCTGAACGACGCGGCGAGCGCAGCTGACATGGTGGGCCTCGCCATGACTGAACATCTGCCGTGGGACATGCTGCGCTTGAAGAACGGGCTGGCAGGCCTGAAGATCATGGGCGGCTCATAAGCCGAGAGACTTCGGCAAACTGGCCTACGAATGTCCGCTTCGTCCGCTTATCAACCATGTAGAACCTCCGTTCATCATACATCCCCCGCGCGGAACAAGGCCGAAGGGCGCCGCGCGAGCGACGGACCGTCCCGGCGGTCTGTCGCTTTGGTGATGAAGGCTCTTGCGGGGGCGCGGTCGTCCGGTTTTGGCGGGCATAAAGTGCATCGCTCAACCAGCAGAGCGACAGCCCACGGTCCGCCGCTCGCGCGGCTTGTCCGTGGCATCAATCGTATTGAGCAACGCCGGACGAAGGGCCACTATCGCGCAGCGGTCAGCCAAAGACCGGCATCGAATGACGCCGGTCCTGATGCCTCATGCCACCCCGTGCTGATCCTTGAACTTCCGGCGATAGGCGTGCAGCAGCGGCTCGGTATAGCCCGAGGGCTGCTCGCGGCCCTTGAAGACCAGATCGCAAGCGGCCTGGAAGGCCAGTGAATCGGAACCGTCTCCCATGGGCAGATAGTTCGGATCGCCCTCGTTCTGGCGGTCGACGATGGCGGCGGCTTTCTTCATCGCCTCCATCACGCGGTCCTCGGTGACGACGCCGTGGTGCAGCCAGTTGGCCAGCATCTGCGACGAAATCCGGCAGGTTGCGCGGTCCTCCATCTGGCCGACATCGTCGATATCAGGCACCTTGGAACAGCCGACGCCCTGATCGACCCAGCGGACGACATAGCCCAGAATGCCCTGCGCGTTGTTCAGGATCTCGGCGTCGATCTCATCCTCGGGATAGCCGTTGGACGGCGCCAGCGGGATGGTCAGCAGTTCGTCCAGCTTGCGGCGCGGGGCAAGCTTGATGATCTCGTCCTGACGATCCTTCACGCTGACCTGATGGTAATGCGTCGCGTGCAGCGTGGCGGCGGTGGGCGACGGCACCCAGGCGCAGTTGGCGCCGGATTTCGGGTGGCCGATCTTGGCCTCCAGCATCGCCTGCATCCGGTCGGGCATGGCCCACATGCCCTTGCCGATCTGGCCCTTGCCCTGAAAACCGCAGGCAAGCGCGATATCGACGTTGCGATCCTCGTAACTTGACAGCCACGGCTCATTTTTCATTTGCGCCTTGCGCTTCATGACGCCCGCTTCCATCGAGGTGTGGATCTCGTCCCCGGTGCGGTCAAGGAAGCCGGTATTGACGAAGGCGGCCCGATGGCGCGCGGCGCGGATGCATTCCTTGAGGTTCGCCGAGGTCCGACGCTCCTCGTCCATGATGCCGATCTTGATGGTGTTTTCCGGCAGGCCAAGGATGTCCTCGACCGCGCCGAAGAATTCGACCGCAAGCGCGACCTCATCCGGGCCGTGCATCTTCGGCTTGACGATATAGACCGAGGCTTCGGAATTGGCCTGCGCGCCCTTCAGGTCGTGGATCGAGGCCGCGACGGTAAACAGCGCATCCATGATGCCTTCGGGGATTTCCTTGCCGTCCGCCGTCAGCACGGCGGGGTTGGTCATCAGGTGGCCGACATTGCGCACGAACATCAGCGCGCGGCCTTTCAGTTTGGCTGCCGTCCCGTCCTTTGCCGTATAGGCGATGTCGGGGTTCAGGCTGCGGGTCATCTGCTTGCCGCCCTTTTCGAAGGTCTCGCTTAGCGAGCCGTCCATCAGGCCAAGCCAGTTGCCATAGGCCAGCACCTTGTCGGTGGCATCGACGGCAGCCACCGAATCCTCGCAATCCATGATGGCAGAGATCGCGGATTCCAGACGCACATCGCTGACGCCCGCCTTGTCGGTCTTGCCAATCGCATGACCGGGGTCGATGTCGATGATGATATGCAGGCCGTTATGGACAAGAACGATGCTGTCCGGCTTTGACGCATCACCGATATGGCCCGCGAAATTCGACGGATCGGCAAGCGCAGCCTCGCCGCTGTCCGTCGTGGCAACCAGTTGGCCGTCATTCACGCGATAGCCGGTGACATCCGCATGACTGGCGTCTTTCAGCGGCACGGCCTGATCCAGAAAATCCTTCGCCCATGCGATCACCTGCGCGCCGCGGGCTTCGTCATAGCCTTTGCCTTCGGGCAGCGAACCCATCGCGTCAGAACCATAAAGCGCATCGTAAAGGCTGCCCCAGCGGGCATTGGCAGCGTTGAGCGCGAAACGGGCGTTCATGACCGGAACCACCAGCTGCGGGCCGGAAATCGTCGCGACCTCGGGATCAACATTTGCGGTGTCGATGGTGAAATCCGGGCCTTCCGGCTTCAGATAGCCGATCTGGTCCAGAAAGGCGCGGTATTCGGCCGCATCGAATTCGGCATTGCGGTGCGAGACATGCCATTTGTCGATGGCGGCCTGCAATTCTTCGCGCTTTTCCAGCGCCTCGGCGTTTCTGGGGGCGAAACGCGTCACCAGATCTGCAAGGCCCGCCCAGAAATCATCCGCAGATACGTTGGTGCCAGGCAGAAGCTTGTTTTCTGCGAAATCGGCCAGTTCGGTGGCGACCTGAAGGCCAGCCTTGTCAACATATGCCATATCGGTGTCTCCCTTTTCGTTCACTGGGCGCGGCACAAACCTGCCGCACCCTTGTGGTGGCTCAACCCCGGCAGGGCAAGCCCTGTTAGCCCAAACAGCGGCCGTGCCGTGCCGTCAGTGACCACCGTCCGATTGCATGGCGGCGTCACGCAGATCTTCTTCGGAAATCCGTTCGGCACCGTTGAAGACCATGTTCAGCACAAGCGCCGTGATCGAGGCCAGCAGGATGCCGCTGTCGATCAGCGGGTGGATCGCATGGGGAATGTGCATCTTGAAGTCGGGCGCAATCAGCGGAATCATTCCCATCCCAAGCGACACCGCGACGATGAAGGCATTGCTGCGATTGGTCTTGAAATCCACCGCAGTCAGGATGCGAATGCCGGTTGCGGCAACCATGCCGAACATGACCAGCCCGGCACCGCCCAGAACAACCGTCGGCAGCGCTTCGACCAGGGCGCCCATCTTGGGCACCAGCCCCAGAACGATCATGATGATGCCGCCTGCGACACAGACAAAGCGCGACCGGATGCCGGTCACGCCCACCAGTCCGACATTCTGGCTGAACGAGGTATAGGGGAAGGTGTTGAACAACCCGCCGATCAATGTGCCAAGGCCATCGGTCCGCAGCCCCGCCGCCAATGCCTGCTGGCTGGGACGCCGTCCGCACATTTCGCCCAGGGCCAGGAACATCCCCAGCGATTCGATCATCACAACGATCATCACCAGCGTCATGGTCAGGATCATGATGGGATCGAAGATCGGCATGCCGAAATGAAGCGGTGTAACAAGCGCGAACCAGCCTGCATCGGCCACCTTGTCGAAATGCATCAGCCCCATCAGCGCGGCAATCACCGCGCCGGCAATGATGCCGATCAGCACCGCGATATTGGACATGAAGCCCCGGCCGTATTTCATCACCAATATGATCACCAGCAGCACCAGTCCCGCGATCAGAAAATTCATCGGAGCGGCGTAGGCTGGGTTATTGACTGTTGGCACAATCGCGAAACCCGCTGGGGCGGGTGGCGCGCCGGCAAGTCCTGACACGGTATCTAGCCAGGCCTGTGCCTCGGGGTTTACGGTCTTTGGTGCGGTCGGGCCGACAGGCAACCCGAAGATCCAGTTGATCCCGATCCGCATAAGGCTGACCCCGATGACAAGGATGATGGAACCGGTCACGACCGGTGGAAAGAACCGGATCAGCCGCGACATCAGCGGCGCGATCAGCATCGAGATCACACCCGCAGCCATGATTGCACCAAACAGCATGCGCGCGCCCTCGGTCCCCGGATTGGCCAGGGCAATCGACACCATCGGACCGACCGAGGCAAATGTCACACCCATCATCACCGGCAGCTTCACCCCGAACAAGGGCGTCATACCGTAAGACTGGATGATCGTGACCAGCCCGCAGACGAACAGATCGGCAGAGATCAGGAAAGCCACTTGTTCCGGTTCCAACCCCAACGCGCGCCCGACGATCAGCGGCACGGCAATCGCGCCGGCATACATGACCAGCACATGCTGAAGGCCAAGCGTGAACAGCTTGCCCGGCGGCAGCACCTCATCCACGGTGTTGGTAAAGGTTACGTCTGTGGCCATCCCTGTCCCCTTGTTCATTGTTGTGGGCAGGTCCCGCCCGCCTTCTTCTTCCACGTTCTGCGCCGCGACGCCGGCAGCTGCGAGGCTGCCTGTAAGATGCAGCGCGCACGATCCGTTACACTGCCCCATCTGTGAGCAGTCAGGATCTGTTTGCTGAAAAACCGGTCATCCCCTCCGCCGTGTGGCGAGTTTTCGACGGTTTTACGGAACTGTCAAACAGCATTTGCGGCCGGGAAGGGGATGGACAAGCCGCAAGCCAGGCACGAGGCTTCATCACCGTGCCCGATCAACCCGCGAGGATGGTTTCCCAATGTCCGACTATCCGCTCTATACGCTTAATTTCGCGACCCGCCGCGACATGCCACCAGCGATGCAGGCGATCCTGACGGCACTATCCGCCGGCGAGAGGCCGGCAGAGGCAGACCTCGCAACCCTGCCGGAGGTGGTGTCCATGTATCTGGGTCGCCCCGCCGCTCCCGCGCATTTCAGCGCCGGACTGATGAACCTGCGATTCAGCCGCTTGGAGATAGACTGGCGCGATGAAGCGCCAGGGGATGCGACGCATCTTCTTCATCTGGAGCAGAGATTCCACGATGACGAATACGCCAGTGCCGGGGTCTATTTCATCAACTGGATGTTCCAGTTCGCGGCAGGCAATGGCCATCTTGCAACCGAGATATCGGAATCCAGCCCGTTGCCGACGATCTATACCCGGCAGGGCCGCGAAATTCTGGTCACGAGCCTGAACTTTCCACAAAGCGGCGCGAACCCCGTGACAGTTGGGGAAACCTACCGTTACGAAATCGCCTCCGCCGTGCAGGGGGCCATCGACTGGACCGACGACTGGGGCTGACGCCCGCCGTTACAGCGGCATGTGCCGGTTCACGTCCTTATACAGCAGATAGCGGAAGGGCCCCGGCCCGCCGGCATAGCAGGCTTGTGGGCAGAAGGCGCGCAGCCACATGAAATCACCGGCCTCGACCTCGACCCAGTCCTGGTTCAGCCGGTACACGGCCTTGCCTTCCAGCACATAAAGCCCGTGTTCCATCACATGGGTTTCAGCAAAGGGGATCACGCCGCCGGGCTGGAAAGTCACGACCGTGACATGCATGTCGTGGCGCAGATCGGCGGGATCAACAAAGCGGGTTGTGGCCCATGCGCCGTTGGTGTCAGGCATCGGGGTGGGTTCGATCAGGGTTTCATTGGTGATGATGGGATCTGGCGCGTCCAGCCCATCGACATATTGATAGGCTTTCCTGATCCAGTGAAAGCGTGCCGGGCCGTCGCTTTCGTTTCTAAGGCTCCATTCCACGCCCGGCGGGATATAGGCATAGCCGCCCTGTTCCAGCCGGTCGTTCTTGCCCGCGACGGTCACGGCGATCTCGCCCTCGACGACAAACAGCACCGCCTCGACACCGTCGTCTGTTTCGGGACGATCCGAGCCGCCACGGGGCAGCACCTCGGCGATATATTGCGAGAATGTCTCGGCAAATCCCGACAGGGGACGCGCGATCACCCAGAAACGCGCCTTTTCCCAGAAGGGCAGAAAGGATGTGACGATGTCGCTGAACGTGCCTTTCGGAATCACCGCATAGGCTTCCGTGAACATGGCCCGGTCGGTCAGAAGCTGGGTTTGCGGCGGCAGGCCGCCTTTGGGTGCGTAATACGTACGATCGGACATGGGGCCTGCTTTCAGGTTGCGGGTTTCATCGGCCGGCCGGCGACATAAGTCTGCACGACGGACCGGTCATCACCCATGATCTGCAACAGGAACAGCTCTTCGGCAAGGGTCTGCATCGTTTCGGCCCGCAGCGCCATGGCTGGCGTCGCGCGACTGTCCAGCACAATCAGGTCCGCGTCGCTGCCGGGGTCCAGTGTGCCGATCCTGTCTTCCATGCCAAGGGCAATCGCGTTGCCGCGTGTGGCCCAGTGAAAGGCCTGAAGCGCCGGCAGGTTCTGGCCGCGCAATTGCAGCACCTTGTAGCTTTCATTCAGCGTCTGCAGCATGGAATAGCTGGTTCCGCCGCCAATGTCGGTGGCGACGCCGGTCACGATTCCAGCCGCCCGCAATCCGGCCTCGTCAAACAGACCAGATCCCAGAAACAGGTTCGATGTCGGACAATGGATCGCACGCGTTCCGGTTTCCGCCATGCGCGCGATTTCGCGGTCCGACAGGTGGATCGAATGGCCCATCAGACTGCGTGACCCCAGCAGGCCGAAGCGGTCATAGATATCCAGATAATCCTGCGCATCCGGGTAAAGGCTGAGGGTATAGTCCACCTCGGCACGGGTTTCGGACAGATGTGTCTGCATCGGCAGATCGGGATGTTCTGCCATCAGCGCGCCCGCCGCCGCCAATTGTTCGGGTGTCGATGTGATCGCGAAGCGTGGCGTTATCACATAGGTCAAGCGGCCCCGGCCCTGCCAGCGCTCGATCAGCGCCTTGCTGTCGTCATAGCTTTCCTGAGCCGTATCCTGCACCTCTGGAATGGCATTGCGGTCCATCATCACCTTCCCGCCCAGCATCGCCATGCCACGAGATTGCGCTGCGGTGAACAGGGCATCGACGCTGCCCGGATGAACCGAGGCGAAGGCGCAGGCTGTCGTCGTGCCATGCGTCAAAAGCTGGTCGCAAAACAGCCCGGCCATGCGCGCCGCATGCTCCGGGTCGGCGTAACGCGCTTCCGCCGGAAAGGTATAATTCTGCAACCAGTCCAGAAGCTGGGCACCCCAGCTTGCGACGACCTGGACCTGCGGGAAATGGATATGCGGGTCAATGAAGCCGGGCAGGATCAGGTTCGGGCGGTGGTCGATTTCCACGGCTTCGTCCCAGCTCATGTCCGCGTAATCCCCGACGGCAAGGATGCGCCCTTGCTGGATCAGAACTGCGCCATTCTCGATATAGGTAAAGGCGATCTCGACCTCTGCCGGATCAGCATGGAAGGACAGGACGCGCCCCCTTATCAGAGTCTTCATGCGCGGCCCCTGATGCGTTCGACGGCTTTCAGAACTTCTTCCGGCGTGGCCGGGGCGTCCAGATGCGGTGCGACCCTGTAATCGGCGATCGAGGCGACGGCGTGGCCCAGTGCCTCCCAGACCGAAATGCCCAGCATGAACGGGGGCTCTCCCACGGCTTTGGACCGCTTGATCGTGCGTTCGGGATTCACGGACCATTCGGCAAGTTTCACATGGAAGACCTTGGGCCGATCCGACGCCAAGGGGATCTTGTAGGTGGAGGGCGCATGCGTCCGCAGCTGGCCCTTTTCATCCCACCAGAGTTCCTCGGTCGTCAGCCAGCCGGTCCCCTGCACGAAGCCGCCCTCGACCTGCCCCAGATCAATCGCCGGATTGATCGACCTTCCGACATCATGCAGCACATCGACGCGTTCGATCACATATTCGCCGGTCAGGGTATCCACGCTGACCTCGGAACAGGCCGCGCCATAGGCAAAATAGAAGAAGGGCCGCCCGGTGCCGGTCTTGCGGTCCCAGTGGATTTTCGGCGTCGCGTAGAAGCCATCGGACCACAGTTGCACGCGGGCCAGATAGGCTTTCTCGATCACTTCGGCGAAGGGAATGTCCTTGCCTTTCACGCGGATATTGTCGGCCACGAACTCGACCTGATCGGCGGTTGCGTCCTTCGCATCGCACAGGAATTCGACCAGCCGCGCCTTGATCTGTTCACAAGCATCCAGCGCCGCCATGCCGTTCAGATCCGTCCCGCTCGACGCTGCCGTGGCCGAGGTATTGGGCACCTTTTCCGTCGTCGTCCGCGTCATGCGGATGCGGTTGATATCGACCTGAAAGGCATCGGCCACCACCTGCGCGACCTTGGTGTGCAGGCCCTGCCCCATCTCGGTCCCGCCATGGTTCACCATGATCGAGCCGTCATTGTAGATGTGAACCAGTGCGCCGGCCTGATTGAACCATGTCGCCGTGAAGCTGATCCCGAACTTCACCGGCGTCATCGCGATCCCGCGCCGGATCACACCGCCCTTCGCGTTATGATCCAGCACCGCCTGGCGCCGCGCGGCGTAATCGCAGGACGCCTCAAGCTCCTCGAAGATGCGGGGCAGGATCTGGTCTTCGACCTCCTGATGATAGGGGGTCAGCTGGCCGTTCTGGTAGAGGTTGCGCTTGCGCACCTCCAGCGTGTCCAGACCCAGATCATAGGCGATGTCTTCCATCAACCGCTCGGCCATGATGACGCCTTGCGGGCCGCCGAAGCCACGGAAGGCGGTGTTGCTGACCGTGTTCGTGCGCATCGGATGGCTGCGCAGCACCACATCGGGGTAGTAATAGGCGTTGTCAGCGTGAAACAGTGCCCGGTCCGTCACCGGGCCGGACAGGTCCGCCGAAAAGCCGCAACGGGCGTAGAAATCGCCCTCGACCGACAGGATACGGCCCTGATCGTCATAGCCGGCCTTGTAGTCGATGACGAAGTCATGGCGCTTGCCGGTGGCCGACATATCCTCGTCCCGGTCGGGGCGCAGCTTGACCGGGCGGCCCAGCTTTTTCGCCGCGATCGCGGCGACGCAGGCGAACAGGTTCATCTGCGTTTCCTTGCCGCCGAAGCCGCCGCCCATGCGCCGCACATTCACCACCACGGCATTGGCCGGCACATCCAGTGCATGGGCAACCATATGCTGCACTTCGCTGGGATGCTGGGTCGAGACATGGACCTGCATCTCCTCGGCATCCGGCACGGCCATGGCGATCTGGCCTTCCAGATAGAAGTGATCCTGCCCGCCGACCGTCATCCGCCCGGACGTATGGCGCGGCGCATTGGCCAGCCCCGCCAGCGCATCACCGCGCTTCAGGGTCAGCGGCTCGGTCACATAACCCATGTTGGCATCCCGCGCCGCAATGGGATCAAGCGCGTGGGGCAGCGCATCATATTCCACCTTGGCCTGTGCCGCCGCCCGTCGCGCCAGGTCGCGGGTTTCGGCGATGACCGCGAAGATGGGCTGCCCCCAGAACATCACCGTGTCTTCTGCAAAGATGGGATCGTCGTTCAGGCCATTGGGGCTGATGTCGTTATGGCCGGGAATATCGTCGGCAGTCAGCACCGCCACCACGCCGGGCGCGGTTCGCACGGGATTGAGGTCCAGCGACACGATCCGCCCATGCGCGCATTTTGACAGGCCAAGCGCCGCGTGCAGCGTGCCCGTCGGTTCGCGCAGGTCGTCCGTGTAATCGGCCCTTCCGGTCACATGCAGGCGCGCGGATTCATGCGCGATGGGCTGATGGGCCAGTCCTGCGACTGCGGTGTCGTTGCGGTCCTTCATCTTATGCTCCCACCGCTCTGGTCAGTCGCACGCGTTCGCCGTCCTGTTCCAACCAGAAGCGGCGGATCAGGTTGCCCGCCACCGCGCAGCGATAGCCTTCACTGGCGCGCCAGTCGGATAGCGGCGTGAAATCCTCTGCCACGGCCTTTGCAGCCGCCTCGAAACTATCCCGGGCGAAGGGGCGGCCCCGCAGGGCTGCTTCGGCTTTGGTGGCGCGTTTCGGGATGCCGGCCATGCCACCATAGGCGATGCGGGCCTCGGTTATCATGCCATGCTCCTCATGCACCATGATAGCACAGGCGACGGCAGTGATGTCGGAATGTGCGCGTTTCGAGACCTTGTAGGCCGCGATCCGCGCCTGCGGCCGAGGGATCACGATGCTTTCCAGAAACTCGCCCTTCTGGCGGTCCTGTTTTCCATATTCGATGAAGAAGCCTTCCAACGGCACCTCTCGCCGGGCGTCGCCCTTGCGCAGCACGATCCGCGCGCCAAGCGCGATCAGCAAGGGCGGCATTTCACCAATGGGCGAGCCATTGGCGATATTGCCGCCGATGGTGCCGGCATTGCGGATCTGCCAGCCGCCGATCCGTTCGATATAGTCGACCAGTTCGGGCAAGGCATCGGCGACCACGGGCAGAAATTCCGAATAGGTCACACCCGCGCCGATACGCATTTCGCTGTCCGAGACCTCAACCCCCTTCATCAGATGCCCGATGAAAATGGCGGGCGCGATGGGGCGCAGGAATTTCGTGACCCAAAGGCCCACGTCGGTCGCCCCGGCAATGATCGTTGCATCGGGATCGTCCAGCAACGCCTGTGCGAGGGCATCCACATCGGCCGGCAGGATGGCGCGGCGACCGTCGCGCGACACATCCGCCCCCGCCGGGATTGCCGCCAGCTGCGCGGCCACCGCGTCGCGTTCCACCGCAAGCGCATCCATGGCCTGCCCGCCCGCCTGCGCTGCGGCGCGGGCGGCCTTCACGATGGGCTCATATCCGGTGCAGCGGCAAAGATTGCCCTGAAGCGCGGTCTCGATCTCGACGACCGATGGATCGGGATTGCCCATCCACAGGCCATACAGCGCCATGACGAAACCCGGCGTGCAGAAGCCGCATTGGCTACCGTGATGGTCAACCATGGCCTGCTGGACAGGGTGCAGGTCGTTGCCCCGCGCCAGATGTTCGATGGTTACGATATGGCAGCCATGGCAGGCGGCCAGAAAGCGGATACAGGCATTGATCGGTTCATAGCGCAGCCCGTCGTCATGCAGCCGCCCCACCAGCACCGTGCAGGCCCCGCAATCGCCTTCCGCGCACCCTTCCTTGGTGCCGGTCAGATGCCGGTTCAGGCGCAGGAAATCCAGCAGCGTGTCGTCGGGCGCGACCTCGGGCAGGGTCACTTCGGCATCGTTCAGAAGAAAGCGGATCGGGCTGGACATGGGTTCACTCTGGCTCAACCTTGCCAGCATAAACGGGTTACGGCCAAGATACAGCCCCGCTTTCGCGGCAACTATGCGGCTGCGAGGTTTGCCAGCCGATTGTGCAGCACATCACGGTTCAGTCCAGCCTTCGCGCCGTCCATCACGACCTGCCCCCGTTCAAGCACGCTGAAGCTGTCGCCCAGATCCCAGGCAAAATCGAAATACTGTTCGACCAGCACGATTGCCATATCGCCGCGATCCCGCAACGCAGCGATGACCCGGCCGATCTGGGCGATGATATTGGGCTGGATGCCCTCGGTCGGTTCGTCCATCAGCAGGACCTTGGGCCGGATCACCAGCGCGCGTGCGATGGCCAGTTGCTGTTGCTGACCACCCGAGAGATCGCCGCCGCGCCGGCCCGCCATTTCAGCCAAAACCGGGAAGCTGTCATAGATTTCGTCCGGCACCTTCCGTTCGCCCGCAGGCAGGCAGCCAAAGCCGGTTTCCAGATTCTCGCGCACCGTCAGCAGCGGAAAGATCGCGCGGCCCTGCGGAACATAGCCGACGCCGCGCCGCGCCATGTCCTGCGCGGTGACGCGGCTAAGGCGTTCGCCCATCAGCCGCAGCTCACCGCCCGAACGCGGATGCCGGCCCGCCAGCAGGTTCATCAGGCTGGTCTTGCCGACGCCGTTATTGCCCATGACGCAGGTGACCTTGCCGGGCTCGGCGTTCAGGGAAACCCCGTGCAGGATCTGGCTGCCACCGTAATGCAGGGTGACGTTTTCAGCTTCGATCATCGTTAGCGCCCCAGATAGACTTCGATCACGTCGGGATTTGCGGAGACATGGTCAAGCGAGCCTTCCGCCAGCACCGAGCCCTGATGCAGCACCGTCATCTTGCAGTTCAGGCGGCGCACGAATTCCATGTCATGCTCGACCACGACCACTGCGCGCGTTTCGGCCAGCCGCTTCAGCAGCGTCGTGGTCTGCTCGCGTTCAGCCAAGGTCATGCCGGCGGCGGGTTCATCGACCAGAAGCAGGCGCGGTTCCTGCGCCAGCAACATGCCGATTTCCAGCCATTGCTTCTGGCCATGGGACAATTCACCCGCCTTGCGGTTCAGTTGGTCCGCCAGTCCGACCTCGGCCGCCAGTTCCCCGACCCGCGCGCGCGACGCCTTGCCCGCCTTCCAGAACAGGACCGAGAACGCGGCGCGCGGTGCCTTCAGCGCCATGGTCAGGTTGTCGGCCACGCTTTGATCCTCGAACACCGTGGGCCGCTGGAATTTGCGGCCGATGCCCTCGCGCGCGATCTGCGCCTCGGTCATTTTCAGCAGCGAACGCGAGGTTTCGCCCCAGCGGACCTGGCCTTCATCGGGGCGTGTCTTGCCGGTCACGATGTCCATGAAGGTCGTCTTTCCGGCGCCGTTCGGCCCGATAATGGCGCGCAACTCTGCCTGACCGATGGAGAAGGACAGGTTGTTGATCGCCTTGAAACCGTCAAAGCTTTTCGAGATGCCCGAGACTTCCAGAAGATCGCTCATGCCTCGGCCTCCTTCTCGCGCAGGGCACCCAGATCGGGGCCAAGATCCTTGCCGCGCCGGTTTGGCGCGCGCAGCCCCGCGATCGCATCCACGATGGAGGACAGCCCGCGCGGCGCGAACAGCGTCACCAGGACGAAGGCCACGCCAAGCAGCACCTGCCACCAGTCCACCCACTGGATGGTGTAGAAGCCAAGGTCCAGATCGGGCGCCTTGCCGCCGGTGAACCAGCTTGACAGAAGCGA
Organism: Paracoccus denitrificans; assembly: GCA_005768755.1. Classification (GTDB taxonomy): domain Bacteria; phylum Pseudomonadota; class Alphaproteobacteria; order Rhodobacterales; family Rhodobacteraceae; genus Paracoccus; species Paracoccus denitrificans_B. The sequence goes on from VAFL01000012.1 coordinate 72,058, forward strand.
TACGAAGATCGCCCCGATCACCGCGCCGTAAAGCCTGCCGCGCCCGCCAATGGCGACCCAGACCGCCAGATAGATCGACGCGATGGGCGCCAGTTCCGCCGGGTTGATGATGCCGGCCTGCGGATAATACAGCGCGCCTGCGATGGCACAGATCATCGCGGTCAGGGTAAAGATGAACAGCTTGTAGCCTTCCACCGAATAACCAAGGAAGCGGACCCGCGCCTCATCATCGCGAATGGCGCGGATCACGCTGCCGAATTTTCCGCTGACCAGCCAGTGTGCCAGCACATAGCATACGCCAAGCGCCAGCGCCGATGCCCACAGAAACCAGATCGAGATCGTGGATTGCGGCAGGTCCGTCAAGCCGGGGATATTCTGCAAGCCTGACAGCCCGTTATTGCCGCGAAAGCCGCTGTCGTTCTGAAACAGCCACAGCGCCAGAGCCAGCGTCATCGCCTGCGTCAGGATCGACAGATAGACCCCGTTGACCCGCGACCGGAAGGCCAGCCAGCCGAACAGGAAAGCGAAGACGCCCGGCACCAAAACGACCAGCAGAAGCTGGATCGGCAGGCTGCCCGCGAAACTCCATGCAAGCGGCAGGTCGGTGGACCCGACCACGCCGAAGATCTGGCCCGCAATGCCCTGCTGTATCTCGTCCGGGGTCGCAGGAATCGGCGCATTGGCCAGCGTTGCCGTCACGATCTCCTCGGTCCGGGCATACATCAGCCACATCCCGATCATGTAGCCGCCAAGCGCAAAGAACGCCATGTGACCAAGGCTGAGGATCCCGGCATAGCCCCAGACCAGGTCCATCGCCAAGGCCGCCAGCGCAAGGCACAGCGTCTTGCCGAACAGTTTTATTGTCGAGGTCGGGATCGCGCCGGTGCCGTAAGCCTGCGACATGATCGTGACGACGACTGTGAAGACGGCCAGCACGGCAAGGAAGATCAGCACGGACGGATATTTGCGGATCAGCATGGATCAGCCCTCCACAAAGCGGCCGCGGGTCGGGAAGATGCCGCGCGGACGGAACTGGATGAAGATGACGATGAACAGGATCATCCAGGTCTGTGCGGCCAGCGTATTGGCCGGGTTCAGCACCTCGATCCCCTTCTGCAGCCCGCCGATCATCGCGGCACCGGCCAGCGTGCCCCAGATATTGCCGACGCCGCCGACAACCACGGTCATGAAGCTTTGCACGATATAGCCCTGACCCAGCTCGGACGTGACCTGCGCGAACAGCCCGATGGCCACACCCGCAATCCCCGCGATCCCTGACCCCAGCCCGAATGTCAGCATCGCCACGCGGTCCGGGTTGATGCCCATGGACGCCGCCATGCCGGGATTCTGGGTGACCGCACGCATGTTCAGACCCATCCGCGTGCGCTTGGTGATGTAAAGAAACAGGCACAGGAACAGCAGCGCCAGCACGAAGATCGCCACGCGAATGGTCGAGATCGAGATGATTTCGCCAAAGCCGACCGAACCGCCCAGCCAGTCAGGCGCGGTCAACGGGCGGGCCTGCGTGCCGAAGATGTTCTTGGCCAGCTGCTGCAGGGCGATGGACACGCCGAATGTCGCCAAAAGCGTTTCCAGGGGCCGGTGCATCAGGTGCCGGATGACCAGCCTGTACAGCACGATACCTGCCAGCGCGGTGACGATGAAGGCCGCCGGCAGCGCCACGATCAGCGAAGCCGTCTTGTTGGAAATGAAGCCCTGCGCGACATAGCCGGTATAGGCACCCATCATGATGAACTCACCATGCGCCATGTTGATGACACCCATCACGCCGAAGGTGATCGCCAGCCCGATGGCGGCCAGGAAATAGATGGATGCCAGCGACAGCGCGTCCAGCACGATATCCGCGCCCTGCTGCGTCCTTTCACGTAAGACAAGCCCGTTCAGCGTGGCGCGCGCGGCATCCGTGACCTCGGGCGAGGGTTCGGCATAGACTTCGGCAAAGACATGGCTGTCGAGCGCCGCATCGACCTCATCTGCCGTGGCTGCGGGGCGGACGCTGCCTGCCGCGGCAAGCGCGCGATAGGCACGGTCGCGGGCATCGGGGCTGTCCAGATTTGCAACTGGAATATTGCCGACCTGCCCGTCCTGCAGATGCGCGGCAAGCGCGGATTTCTGCTCGGCCTCGGTCAGGCGTGGGCGTGCAACCTCGGCATCGACCAGCAGGCGGTAAGCCTCCTCCCGCGTCAGGTCGCCGCCGATGTCCAGTTCCCGGGCGATATTGGCATCCGAAGGCAGTTCCGGCGCGGCGATGCGGGTCGTCGCCAAAAGCGGGTTCAGCGCCGCCTGAAGATCGGCGCTGGCATCGCCTGAAAAGCTTTCGATGGCGGCGACGCGGGTCGCCGGGTCGGGGTCGAAACGGATGGTCAGCAGGCGCTCCAGCCGCGCCTTGCGGGCGGCAAGGAAAGGATCGGGATCGTCAAGCGAGGCGCGCAGCGCAGGCAGGTGTTCCGCCGTCGCATCACGGCCAAGCGCCTCGACCGCCGCACGGCGGCGCGCAATGTCTGGATCGGCAAGCTGCGCCGGGACAAGCGCCGCCGCGATCAGGCCGCGCACGCCCGAATTGGGTTTCAGCGCCTTGATATCGCCCGCTATCGTGGCGCCGGTCAGGGCATCCGTTGCCGTATCCTCGCCCATGATGGCGAAGCGACCGTCCTCGGTGACGCCAACGCGCCGGTCAGCCCATGCCTCCAGAAAGGTGACGGCGCCGTCACCGCTGGCGGCGATTTCGGCAATCACCGGCGCGATGGTCTGGCGCGAGGGCTTTTCGATCTGGTCGCGATTGGCGTCCAGCACCGCGCCCAGATCCTGCGCCCAGACAGGCGCGGCGATCACAAGCAGAAGGCAGAGAAGAAGACGGCGCATGACGGCCCTTTCAGTTCATGCGGAAAGGGGCGGCGCTGTGGCCGCCCCCACCGATCAGTAATTCGACTGGATCTGCACGCAGCTGTTCGTCTCGGTGTTGAACATGCCGCATTCCTTGCCCGGCCAATCGGCATCCAGCACTGCGGATTCGGGCAGATAGTCGGTCCATGCGTCGCCCGGAACCGGATCGGTCTCGCTCACGATGTCGAACTGGCCGTCATCGCGGATCTCGCCGATCAGGACGGGCTTGGTCAGGTGGTGGTTCGGCAGCACAGTCGCGGTCGAGCCGGTGAGGTTCGGCACCTCGACCCCGACAATCGCATCAAGCACCGCATCCGTCTCGGTCGAACCGGCCTTTTCGACCGCAGCGACCCACGCATTGAAGCCGATCATCGTGGCTTCCATCGGGTCATTGGTGACGCGGTCTTCGCCCATCTTCGCCTTCCATTCGGCGATGAAAGCCTCATTCGCGTCGCTTTCGGCTGTTTCGAAATAGTTCCAGGCGGCCAGGTGCCCGACCAGGTTCGCGGTATCCAGACCCGAAAGCTCTTCCTCGCCAACCGAGAAGGCCATGACCGGAATGTCGTCAGCGCTGACGCCTGCGGCGGCCAGTTCCTTGTAGAAGCCGACATTGGCGTCACCGTTGATGGTCGAGACGACGCCAACCTTCTTGCCATCCTTGCCAAGCGCCACCACGTCGGCGACGATCTTCGACCAGTCGGAATGCCCGAAGGGCGTGTAGTTCACGAAGATGTCGTCCTGCGCCGTGCCGTTATCCTTCAGATAGGCCTCGAGGATCGTGTTCGTGGTGCGCGGATAGACATAGTCGGTGCCCAGAAGCGCCCATTTCTCGACGCCGAGTTCGTCGCGCATATAGTCGACCGCCGGAATCGCCTGCTGGTTCGGGGCGGCACCGGTATAGATCACGTTCTTGGACGATTCCTCGCCCTCATACTGGACGGGATAGAACAGAAGGCCGTTCAGTTCCTCGACCACGGGAAGGACGGATTTGCGGCTGACGCTGGTCCAGCAGCCGAAGATCGCATCGACCCCCTGATCGGAGATCAGTTCCCGCGCCTTTTCCGCAAAGAGCGGCCAGTCCGAGGCCGGATCGACGACCACCGCCTCGATCTGCTTGCCCAGAAGCCCGCCCTTGGCATTCTGCTGTTCGACCATCATCAGGACCGTGTCCTTCAGCGTGGTTTCGGAAATCGCCATCGTACCGGACAGCGAATGCAGAACGCCGATCTTGATCGTGTCGTCCTGCGCCCAGGCGCTGCCGGCCAGCATCAGACCGAGCGCGCTGCTGGCCAGAAAATACTTCATTCCCTGCATGTTTATCCCTCTTGGGCCGCAAGCATCTGTCCGCTTCCCGGCAGCCGGGCGCGGTGCTAGACATGTGCGGCAACATTTGTTGCACCCGTGCGGCGGCATCGTTTTCCAAGCCGGTTGCCGTCGCACACTTCCGACCCCTGAGGTCGTTCGCACATGCAGAAAAACCTGCTGCCGTGCTTTCAGGCAATCGCGGGCGGCTGTTTCGATGGGTCGATACGTGGAATTGGCGCGCAATTCGCCAGATCACGGCAGGTTTGCCTAATCTCGCGGCAATTCTGGGGCGAAATCACGCGCTCGGGGACAGCCCGCCCTCGCGGATGATGAATTCCGCGACATCTGCCGCGCCTTTGCCCTGCCGCAATGCAGCCATCACCACGGGGCGCACGCCGCGCGCCGTTTTCGCATCGCTTTCCAGCAATTCGGCGTCCACCCCGACATAGGGCGCGAGGTCGGTCTTGTTCACGACCAACAGGTCTGACCGCGCCAGCCCCGGCCCCTTCTTGCGCGGAATGTCCTGACCCGCTGCGGTGTCGATGACATAGATCGTCAGGTCGGCCAGTTCCGGGCTGAAGGTCGCCGCCAGATTGTCGCCACCCGATTCGATCAGCACCAGATCCAGATCCGGCAGTTTCGCGTTCAGATCGGCGATTGCGGCCAGATTGATGCTCGCGTCTTCACGGATCGCGGTATGCGGGCAGCCCCCGGTTTCGACGCCGCGCACGCGGTCCTGCGGCAGGACCTGGGTGCGCATCAGCGCCTCGGCGTCCTCACGCGTGTAAATGTCGTTCGTGACCACCGCCATCGACAGGCGCGGGGCCAGAAGGCGGGCAAGCTCTATGGTCAGCGTGGTCTTGCCAGCGCCGACGGGACCGCCGATGCCGACGCGCAAAGGACCGTTCTTCATGTGCGGAATATCCTGACTGTCATTGTTTCGTGTCGCATCTGGGCGATCTCTGCACCGATGGCGCAGCCGCCCAGATCGTCTTCCCCCGCACCCGCCGCCCGCAACGCAAGCCGCAGGATCGTCGGCGAAAGGCCAGCAAGAACGCGCTGCCCCTCGGCCTGTCCCAGCGGCATGAAACGCACTGCCGCCTGTATCAGGTTCAGCGCCTGCCCGTGCAGGAAAAGCCCGATCACCTCGGCCCTTTCAACACCAAGGCCCGACAGCGCCCGGCCAACGGCCACAGGCAGCGCGGCAGGCGCAGGCTCGGCCCCGGTCAGCGGTGCGGCGACGGCGGCGAAGGCTGTCCCCTGTTCCAGCGTCTCGGTCAGCCGTTCAGAGGTCAGGCACATCGCGCGGGCCAGTTCGTCCAACGCGGCATGGTCGGCGCGGGCGCGCAGCGCCAGCGACAGGATCACTGCATCCGACCAGCCAGTGCCGTATTCCAGCACATCGGCCAGCCAATCCGCCAGCGCCGCGCCGTCACCGACCAGCCCCTGATCCATGGCCCATTCCAGCCCCTGCGCATAGGCAAAGGCCCCGGTCGGAAAGGCCGGGGACAGAAGCTGGACGGCCAGCAGCCGCGCAGCGTCAGTGGGAATGGCCGAAAGTCCGTCCATGACCGTAAGCACCGCCTTCGGGACGGAAGGGCGCATAGCCCTTCGCAATATTCGCACCCAGCTTGCGAAGCATGTCTTCCAGCACCGGATCTGCCCGGATTATCAGATGGTCATCCGCCATTTCGCATGGGCAATGACGGTTGCCGATATGCCATGCAAGGCGCGGAAGGTCGCCTTCGATCCGCAACACGGGTTCGTGCGCCTCGACCACCTCGATCGCATTGCCGTCTGCCAATGCGAAGGCCGCGCCCGGATCAAGGCTGACGGTCTGCGGCAGATCGACCATGAAGGCCGCGCCGCCTTCGGTGGACAGGCGCTTGCGGCGCAGGCAGCGGGCATCGTAATCCAGCACCACGCGGCCCACGACCTTGCGCCCGTGATCCGCAGGAAGGATCGCCACCGCGACCCCCAATTCGTCACCATTTGCGAGAAAATGCATCGCGGCCCCTTTCAATACAGAAAATAGCGCTGCGCGAGCGGCAATTCCGTCGCCGGCTCGCATGTCAGCAGTTGCCCGTCCGCGCGGACTTCGTAGGTCTCTGGATCGACCTCGATCTCGGGTGTGGCGTCGTTCAGCCGCATGTCGCGCTTGCCGATCCCGCGCGTCCCTTCGACCGCGACGGCCTGCTTCATCAGCCCGTCAGTCGCGCCGGCCTCGGCCCCTTCCCGTGACACGAAATGCACGGCCGCCTGACCCACCGCCCGGCCAAGCGCGCCGAACATAGGGCGCGAATACATCGGCTGTGGTGTCGGGATCGAGGCATTGGGATCGCCCATCTGCGCCATGACGATCTGGCCGCCGATGAGCGACATTTCCGGCTTGGCACCAAAGAAGGCTGGATGCCAGATCACCAGATCGGCGCGCTTTCCGACCTCGACACTGCCGACATGAGGGCTGATCCCATGCGCCACGGCCGGGTTGATGGTGTATTTCGCGACATAGCGGCGGGCGCGCAGGTTGTCATTTTCGCCCGTCTCGCCCTCCAACCGGCCACGCTGGACCTTCATCTTGTGGGCCGTCTGCCATGTCCGCGTGATCACCTCGCCCACGCGGCCCATCGCCTGGCTGTCGGAACTGATGATGCTGAACGCGCCCAAGTCATGCAGAATATCCTCGGCCGCGATGGTCTCGCGACGGATGCGGCTTTCTGCGAAGGCCACGTCTTCCGGGATCGCACGGTCGAGATGATGGCAGACCATGAGCATATCCAGATGCTCTTCGATCGTGTTCACCGTATAGGGGCGCGTCGGATTGGTGGATGAGGGGATGACATTCTGCGTTCCGACGACCCGGATAATGTCAGGCGCGTGGCCACCGCCCGCGCCTTCGGTGTGATAGGCGTGGATGGTGCGCCCGCCGATGGCTTTCAGCGTGTTTTCGACAAAGCCGGATTCGTTCAGCGTGTCGGTGTGGATCATCACCTGAATATCCTGCGCCTCGGCAACGGTCAGGCAGCAGTCGATAGCGGCGGGGGTAGTGCCCCAATCCTCATGCAGCTTCAGCGCGCAGGCGCCGGCACGGACCTGTTCGATCAGCGCCTCGGGACGCGAAGCGTTGCCCTTGCCGGCAAGGCCGATATTCATCGGCAGGCCGTCGGCGGCCTCCAGCATCCGGCGGATATGCCACGGCCCCGGCGTGCAGGTGGTGGCGAGCGTTCCATGCGCAGGCCCGGTGCCGCCGCCGATCATGGTTGTCACGCCCGAATGCAGCGCGTCACCCACCTGCTGGGGGCAGATGAAATGGATATGGCAGTCGATGCCGCCCGCCGTGACGATCCGGCCCTCGGCCGCGATGATTTCCGTTCCCGGCCCGATGATGATGGTGACGCCGGGCTGCGTGTCGGGGTTGCCCGCCTTGCCAATGGCGGCGATGCGGCCGTCCTTCAGGCCAATATCGGCCTTGTAGATGCCGCTATGGTCCAGGATCAGCGCATTTGTCAGCACCGTATCCATCGCCCCGCCCTCGCGGGTGATCTGGCTTTGACCCATGCCGTCGCGGATGACCTTGCCGCCGCCGAACTTGACCTCTTCGCCGTAAGTCGTCAGGTCGCGCTCGACCGCGATGATCAGGTCGGTATCACCAAGGCGCACACGGTCGCCGGTGGTGGGCCCGAACATGTCGGCATAGGCGGCGCGGGATATTTCAATGGGCATGTTTTCTGTCGACCCCCAACATATATCGACCCCCTTGCGATTCGTATTCTAGCCGAGAAACGAAATGGAGAATTTCCGTGTCACTCGCAGAACTGCTTCTCACTATTATCTCAGCGCTCATTCCAGTGGCCGTTGCTATCGCTAAGTATTCAGGATGGCTTTAGTCATCGAGGGCCCCCATGACCTGGCTGTTGAAGCCCCAGACCTCGCGCGCGCCGGCAAGCGGGATCAGCCGGACCTCACGCCTCTGCCCCGGCTCAAATCTGATCGCGGTGCCGGCGGCGATGTCCAGACGCATGCCGCGCGCAGCGGCACGGTCGAAATCAAGGCCGGGATTGGTTTCCGCAAAGTGATAGTGACTGCCGACCTGCACGGGGCGGTCGCCGGTATTGGCGACCATCATTGTGATCGCCTTTCGCCCCTCATTCAGGGTGATCTGGCCGTCTGCGGGGATGATTTCACCGGGGATCATGTCAGCCAGCCACAGCAAGAGTGACGCCCGCAAGCGCCGCTGCGAAGCCCGCAAGACGGATCGCTACAGCCGGAATGGCTTTGCCCGCCGCGATACCCAACCCATGCAGCAAGGCCGTGGCTACCGCAAAGCCCGCCGCGTAGAGCGCCAGACCGCTGGCGGGGCCTTCCGCGCCATGCGCCCAGCCATGCGCCGCGCCAAAGAACACGGAGCCAGCCAGCATCATCCACATCGGTAACTGCACCGCCATGGCCACTAGCGCGCCGAGGATGATGCAGGACGCCAGAATGGTCGGCTCGACCGCCGGGAAGGGCATCCCGCCCGCCCCCAGCAACCCGCCAACCAGCATCGCGGCAACGAAGGTCAAAGGCAGCGCCCACACGGCGCGACCGCCGACCTGCACGGCCAGCAGCCCAAGCGCCACCATCGCCAGCATGTGGTCGGCACCGCTGAACGGATGGCCGAAGCCATTGCCGAAGCTGCCGACATCATGCCCGGTATGGGCCAGCGCGGCGCTCGGAATCAGGGTGAGAAGGAGCAGGGTCTTTTTCATCGGTCTTCCTCAGCGGATCGGATGGTGGACGGTTACCAGCTTGGTGCCGTCAGGAAATGTGGCTTCGACCTGCACGGTCTCGATCATGGACGGCACGCCATCCATGCATTGATCTGCGCGGATCACGGTCGCGCCTGCCGACATCAGGTCGGACACGCTGCGCCCGTCGCGCGCGCCCTCGACGACGTAATCGGTGATCAGCGCGATCGCCTCGGGGTGGTTCAGCTTCACGCCGCGCTCCAGCCGCCCGCGCGCGACCATCGCGGCGAGGCTGACCAGCAGCTTGTCCTTTTCGCGGGGGGTCAGGTTCATTCGGTTCTCCTAGGACTGCCAGACGCGGGGCAGCCCGCCCGGTCGCAATATTTCGATCAGCCGCGCCATCTGGCGGCGCAGGGGCCAGGCGTCGGCGGCAAGCGCGCGCACCACGACGCGCCCCGGCAGGGCCGAGGCGGCAAGGCTGACGCCCGGCTCCGTCGCGGCGCGCAATGCGTCCAGCGAATCCTCGGCATGCGGCTGGGACAGGATCAACACGGCAAAGGCCCGTGCCCCGTTCAGCAATGCAGCGCCATTGCCGCGCGCAAGCGCGACGGTGTCCAGCCGGAAGGGATCAAACAGCTCCAGCCGTCCATCGCGGCTTATGCGGCGGGTATCAGAGAGCCACGTCCTGGCCAGCGTTTCCCCCATCGCCGCGCGACCCAGCACGACTGTTTCAAGGCCAAGATACGCGGCATCGCCTTCCAGATGAACCTCTGTCAGCCGCGACAGCGCCGATCCGTCGAACAGGATGGTTTCCTGTGGTAACCAGTCAAGCGCGCCGCCCGCCCCGACCCGCAAAGTCACGCGCGCATCGGCCATGCCGCCTTCCGCCCGATAGGCGCGTTCAGCCGTCTGCGTTGTCGCGACAGCGCGGGTGCCGGGGGCCAGATCGACCTTATATTCCAGCCGGTCGCCCGCCGTCAGTCCACCCGACGTGTTCAGGAAGACAATCTCGGGGGCCGTGCCATGCGTGCGCGGCAGCATTGCCTTGGCGCTGCCGGATTGGGACAATCCGGTCAGTCTGGCGCGGTCCATGGCAACATGCGCCACGCCAGCGCTGCGTTGCATGGTCGCGGCATCAAGCATGTCGCCACACTAGAATTCCTTTGCCGGAATGGCAGGCAACACGCGCAAAAATCTGGCGAATTCGTCCGCCGCTTCGGGGCATCTGCCCCATTTCGGGCGTGATGATGATTATTTGAGCAGATCGGAATCGCCGCGGCCCGAACGCACAGGCCAATGTCTGGTGGCCCGCCGCGCACATATGGGCTAGCGTCACCACCATCCGACCCAGCCGTCGTCCATCGCTTACCGAAAGGCCCTGCCATGTCCGATCCCATCCGCCAGGATTTCCGAGACACCGCATTGATCCTGACCGTGGACAACCCACCGGTCAACGTGATCTCGCAAAGCGTTCGGGCGGGGTTGCTGGCGGCGTGCCAGACTGCGCGCGAGGCTTTGGCCCAGGGTCGGATCGACCGGGTCGTGATCACAGGTGCGGGACAGACCTTCGTTGCCGGGGCAGATGCGAAGGAATTCGATGGCCCTGCCCTTGATCCGCAGCTTCCCGATGTTCTGGCCGCGCTGTCAGAGCTGCCTGCCATTGCCGCGATGAACGGTGCCGCGCTTGGCGGTGGTTATGAAATCGCGCTGTCGTGCCGGTACCGCATTGCCACGCCGCAGGCTGTCATCGGATTGCCCGAGGTCACGCTTGGCGTGGTGCCCGGCTCTGGCGGGACGCAACGTCTGCCGCGCCTGATCGGCCTGGAAAAGGCACTGCCACTGATTTCCACCGGCGCGACGCTGAAGGGCAAGGCGGCGCTGGCGCAAGGCATGGTCGATGCGGTGGCCGAGGATCCGCTGGCCGAGGCGCTTGCCCTGGATTTGTCCGATCTGGGCCCAGCCATCTCCGACCTGCCCGCCCCTGCCCCCGCGCCTGATGCGGCGCAGGCCGCCCGCGACCATGCGAAGAAGCGGATGCGCGGCCAGAGCGCGCCGCTGAAAGCGATTGAACTGATGGAACTGTCGGCAACACTGCCCCTTTCCGAAGGACTGGCTGCGGAACGTGCCGCTTTTCTGGACCTGCGCAAGGGCGCGCAGGCCCGCGCGCTGCGCCATGTCTTCTTTGCAGAGCGTGGGGCCGGTGCCTCAGCCGCGCTGAAAAAGCTGGAACCTGCCCCGGTCGATCACGTGCTTGTCGCGGGTGGCGGAACAATGGGCGCCGCAATCGCCTATGCGCTGAACTCGGCAGGCATCGAGATCACCTTGCTGGAAAACGACCCCGAAGCCGAGGCCCGCGCCCGCGCCAATGTCCGGAAACTGTTTGATGAGGCGGTCAGCCGGGGCAAGCTGGAACAGCCAGAGGCCGACCGCCGCCTGTCCTCGACGTTCAAATTCATCAACGGCCCCGACACAGCCCTGCCCGCCGTCGACATGGTGATCGAGGCGGTTTTCGAGAACCTGGACGTCAAGCGCGCCTTATTCAGCCGGTTGGCGGCGGCGCTGCCGGATGACACCATCCTGGCGACAAACACGTCATATCTGGATGTTAACCGGATCGCCGAGGTGGTGCCGAACCCGTCCCGGTTCGTGGGTCTGCACTTTTTCGCGCCCGCCCATCTGATGAAACTGGTCGAAGTGATCCGCGCCGACGGCACTTCGCGCCAGACCCTCGCCACCACCTTTGCGCTGACCAGGCGCCTGAAGAAAATCGCGGTCGAGGCCGGTGTCTGCGATGGCTTCATCGGCAACCGTATCCTGACCCGGTATCGGCAGGCGGCGGACGTGACCCTTCTGGAAGGCGCGTTGCCCGATCAGGTTGACAAGGCCATGGTCGGTTTCGGGATGGCCATGGGTCCTTACGCCGCGCAGGATCTGTCGGGTCTCGACATCGCTTACGCCAATCGCAAACGCAAACGCGATGCGGGTGAAGCGGTCGGCGGCCGGGACGTGCCGATTGCCGACAAGCTGGTCGAGGATCTGGAAAGACTTGGCCGCAAGACCGGCGCCGGCTGGTACGACTATGACGGAAGCAAGGCAATGCCATCGGACGCTGTCGAGACGGTCGTCCGCGCGGCATCGGACGCGGCGGGCGTGACCCGGCGCGATTTCCCGGAAGATGAGATCGCCCGCCGCCTTGCCCTCGCCATGATCGCCGAGGGTGCCGATATCGTGGACGAAGGCATTGCCAACCGCCCCGCCGATGTCGATCTGGTGCTGGTCCATGGCTACGGCTTTCCACGCTGGCGCGGCGGACCGATGCGGCTGGCAGATGAATGGGGCCTGCCTGCACTTCTGGCGGAATACCGCGCGCTTGCGGCCGAGGACCCGCTAAGCTGGACGGTGCCGGCACTGATCGAAAAGCTGGTCAGTGAAGGCCGCAGCTTCGCCGATCTGAACGTCTAAGCGTCAGATCGATTCTGCAATCAGCATCACCGCAATCACCAGCAGCAGCACCATGATCATCCGGTCAAAGGCCTTCGCGCCCAGCCGTCTGACCAGTGCCGCGCCAATTGGCATCCCGGCGAAAAGCGGGATGCAGGCAAAGGCGCTGAGCAGCAGGGTGTTCCAGCTCATCAATCCGACGCCCGCAAGCGCGGGCAGTTGAACGATCGACATGGCCGAGAACATGGCCGAAATCGTCGGAATGAAGCGCTCTCTCGGTAAGTGAAGTGCATGCAGATAGGTGACGGAAACCGGTGCCGAGATACCGGCCGCGCCCTGCAATATGCCCGCCGTAAAGCCCGCAGGCGCGGCAATGGCGCGGGCAACGCCGTAATTCAGCGACCAATCGGGCTTCATCAGCCGGAAGGCGACATAGAACAGCGCAAGAAGCGCGACGGTGATCGACAGGAACTCTGACGGCAGGGCCGCCAGCAGCAACGTGCCCAGGAAGGCCCCTATGGCGGCACCGCCCGCCAGACGCAGCACGAATCCCTTGTCCGCCAGGTTGTGCCGATACTGCCAGCCCTGCCAGATATTCGACGCCAGCGCCGGCAGCGCGAACACTGCGACCGCATAGGGCACGTCGAAATAGATCGACATGATCGGAATGACCACGACCGGGGTGCCTGCGCCGATGGCGCCTTTCAGGATGCCACCCATGAGAAAGGCGAGCATCGCGACCAGTGCGGCCTCGATCATGATCCTGTCCTTCTTTCGGTTTTTTAGCCGAGCAGCCTGACCAGAAACAAAGAGATCCAGGGCACGGCAATCAGCAGAGCAATACGGATAAAATCGCTGAGAAGGAAGGGCATCACGCCGCGGAAGCTTTCGACCATCGGAACGTCGCGGGCCATGCCATTGATGACAAAGACATTCATGCCGACAGGCGGGGTGATCAGCCCGACCTCGACCACGACGACGGCGAGGATGCCGAACCAGATCAGCGTGTCCTCGCGGCTCATTCCGAAATCCAGTCCCGCGATGATCGGGTAGAAGATCGGAACTGTCAGCAGCAGCATCGACATGCTGTCCATCACGCAGCCCATGGCCAGATACAGAAGCAGGATCGCCAGCAGGATCAGCATCGGTGACAGCCCCGAGTCCACGATGGCTTGCGCGGCCAGCATGGGCGCCTGCGTGGCCGACAGGAAGGCGTTGAACATTTCCGCACCCAGCATGATCAGGAAGATCATTGCCGTGGTCCGCGCCGTTCCTTGCAGGCATTCGACCAAGCCCTTCATCCGCAATCCGCCATGCAGGACGGCCAGCACGAAGGTTCCGAAAGCACCGATGGCGGCGGCCTCGGTCGGTGTGAACCAGCCGCGATACATGCCGACGATGACCAGAAGGAAAATCAGCGCGATGGACCAGGTTTCGCTGATTGCAGTCAGCACTTCGGATCGGGTGGCGCGCGCGGCTGCGGGGCCTGCCTGTGGGTGGCGGCGCACGAACCAGGCGATGGCCAGCATATAGCCGAGTGCTGCCAGAATCCCCGGCACCATGGCAGCCACGAACATGTCGCCGATGCTAAGCTCGGTCATCAGCGCATAAAGCACCAGAATGACCGAAGGCGGGATCAGGATCCCCAGCGTGCCCCCCGCCGCGACCGACCCCGTGGACAGCGCCCCCGAATAGCCGTAGCGGCGCATTTCCGGCAGCGCGACCTGCCCCATCGTCGCCGCAGTCGCCAGCGACGATCCGCAGATCGCCCCGAAGGCCGCGCTGCCGCCGATGGTCGCCATGGCCAGCCCGCCGCGCCTGTGCCCAAGGAAAGCGGCGGCGGCGCGATACAGCGCGCGGCTCATCCCGGCATGGGTGGCGAATTCGCCCATCAGCACGAACAGCGGGATGACCGACAGCGAATATGTCGAGAACTGATAGAAGGTATTGGTCTTCAGATAGGCCAGCAGCGGCATGGTACCGTTCATCAGCCAATAGCCGCTGATGCCGGTGGCCAGCATCGCAACCGCAATCGGAACACGCAGCGCCATCAGGCACAGAAGCACCCCGAAACCCGTCAGCCCGGCGGCGATCCCGGTCATGTCCGCACCGCCTTCAGATGACCGATCATTGTGAAGAAGGTGGTCAGCGACAGAACCGCAAATGCAGGCAGCATAAGCGCCGCACTGATCCAGATCGGCAGGCGCAGCACCATGGACTGTTCCGCATAGCCGCGCAGCTCGACCACGCCATGCCACATCCGCCACAGGATCAGCAGGCCGATCAGCAGATAGATCAGGTCGCCCAATGCCTCCAGCACGTGATTGACGCCGGGACCTGCCTTCATGGTGAAGAAATCGACCAGCACATTGCCCCCGGTGATCTGGCACCAGGGAAGGAAGCAGGCGATCAGCACGGCCGAGCCAAGCTCGACCATCTCATAGTCGCCGGGAATGGGGGCGCCGAAGACACCGCGTTTCACGACGCTGGCCACGGTCATCAGCATGACCGCCATCAGCACCAGCCCGCCAAGGACGGCAAGCCAGCGGCACAGCGTCAACAGCCAGCCCGGAACCGGGACCTTATGCGGCTGTTCGGTCAGAAGTTCGGCCTCGGCCATCTGCGCCCCCTTTGGTGCTTACTGTGCGCCGGCAGCCAGCATGGCGCGGGCGTCGTCCAGCATCGCCTGCCCGTCATGGCCGGCATCGTTCATGGCCTTGACCCAGGCGTCGACGACCGGCTGGGTCGCGTCCTTCCAGGGCTGCAGCTGATCTTCCGGGATCACGGTAATGGTGGCCCCCGCATCTACAAACTTCTGACGCTCGACATTCTCGGCATTGTCGAAGGCGGGGCCAGCGATGGCGGCAAGGGCGGCGCCCGAATTGTCGTCGATCACCTTTTTCAGATCGTCCGGCAGGCCGTCATACTTCGCCTTGTTCATGACCAGAGCCATGACCGACCCGGCAATCCCGCCATTCTCGACACCAAGTTCGGTATGGCCTTCGGTCACATCCTCGATCCTGAGAGAGCCGACGACCTCCCACGGGATGACGGCGCCGTCGATAACGCCGGTGGTCAGCGACTGCGCGACTTCCGGAACCGGCATGCCCACGGCGGTCGCGCCAAGCGCGTTCAGACCGTCGGTCATGGCGCGCGACGGTGCGCGGATTTTCAGCCCGTTCAGGTCGTCCAGCGCGGCGACCTGTTGGCTGGCCATGTGGAATTTATAGGCCGAAGGCGCATGGATCAGCAGCGGATGCACGTCCTTTAGCTCATCTTCCAGATATTTGGCCTGAAACTCCTGCAGGGCATTGGTGGTTGCGGTGGCGGTGGTCGACATGAAAGGCAGCTCGAACACTTCCGAGATCGGGAAGCGGTTTGGCGTATAGCCAAGCAGGGTCCAGCTGACATCGACAATTCCGTCGCGTGCCTGATCGTAAAGCTGCGGCGGCTTTCCGCCCAGCTGCATCGAGGGGTAAAGCTGCACGTCGATGCGCCCGCCCGAGGCTTCCTCGACCGATTTTTCCCATGGCATCAGCACATCCTTGTGCATCGGCGCATCGGCCGACAGGAAATGATGCACGCGGATCGTCACCTCTTGTGCGAATGCGGGCGCGGTAAGCCCGGCAGCGGCGATTGCCGCCAGCAGAATGGTTTTCATGTTGTTTCCTCCCTAGGTCCTTTTGTTGTCTTCGCCCGTGATGCGGGTTGCATCGCCGGTATTGCGTGCGGGGGACAGGATTGCCGTCCAGTCGCGCCCCGGTGCCAGTTCGGTCAGCGCCCCTGCCAAGGTCTGTGCCGGGTTGTCCTGCATGGCACGCAGCGCCTTCGCCACGATGGCCAGGGCGTCGGCGCGTGGCATGTCGCGGACCAATGAAAAGCCCGCGGCTTCGGCCAGCATCATGCCCCGGTCTGCGGCAAAGCCCGCCGCAATCCGGGTCGGGTCGGCGTGCAGGGTCCGGGCCAGATCCAGCCCGATCCGCAGACTGGCAGCGGCGCGTTCCAGCATCTCTGGCAGCAGTGCCCATTCGATTTCCAGTGCCGCGCCGTCACGTTCTGCGACATGGACAAGCGCCTGATGCAGCGTGCCGAGCGCGCCCGCATTCAACCGCGCCAGTGTCACCAGCGTTTCAGCCGCAACAGGGTTCGACTTCTGCGGCATGGTCGAGGATGCGCCCCCCGTCCCCGCCGCGACATAGCCCAGTTCCGACTGGCCAAGCAGCACCAGATCAGCCCCCATCTTGCCAAGCACGCCGGTGCTCAGCGACAGCCAGTTGCCGAGTTCCGCGATCATGTCGCGACTGGCATGCCAGGGCGCATCGGCCACGCCCAGTTCCAGCATGGCCGCCATGGCGCGCCGGATCTGATCGGCCTGATCCCCAAGCGCGGCGGATGTCCCCGCAGCCCCGTAAAGCTGCACATTCAGCAGGCGCGGCAACATCTGATCCAGCCGCTCGACCTGGCGGGCCAGCGGCGCGCGCCAGACAGCGATCTTCGCGCCAAGCGTGGTTGGTGCTGCGACCTGAAAGCGGGTATGCGCCGGGATCGGCAGATCGGCATATTCCGCCGCCTTGGCCGCCAGCGCATCATCCAGCCCGGTCAACCGTGTCCGCAACAGCGACAGTGCCTGCGCAAGTTGGATCATCAACCCGGTATCGACAATATCCTGCGAGGTCGCGCCGTAATGCACCCATGCAGCATGTTCGCCCGCCGCCTGTTTCAGGGCCCCGATCAGGGGCTGCGCCGCAATTCCTGCGCGCGCCACGCCCGGCCGCAGGTCCGCAGGATCCGGGCGCAGCGTATCAGCGGCCTTGGCGATCGCCGTTGCCGCGTCTGTCGGGATCACGCCCAGCTTGCCCTGCGCCTGCGCCAGCGCGGCCTCGGCCCGCAGCATGGCGGCAAGTGTGGCCCCGTCCGCCGTCAGCTGGGCCATCTCGGCATCGCCCAACAGGTCCTGAAACAGTGCCGATACCATCAGGCGGCCCGCAGCCCCAGAATCTCGCGCGCTTGTGCAAAACTGGCGACGGGGCGTTCGTATTTCTCGCACAGTTCGACCGCGCGCTGCACCAGCGCCGCGTTCGAGGGCGCCAGCCGGTCGCGGTCGATGCGGACGTTATCCTCCAGCCCCGTGCGGGCATGACCACCCGATGAAATGGCCCAGTCGTTCAGCACGATCTGGTTCGGCCCGATTCCCGCCGCACACCAGGGCGCGTCCTCGCCGAACAGCCGTTTCACGGTCTCGATATAATAATCGAACACGTTGCGGTCGGCGGGCATGGCATTTTTCACGCCCATGACAAACTGCACATAGGGCGTGCCGGTCAGTCGACCGTCATCGGCCATCTTCTTGGCCTGAAGAATATGGGACAGATCGAAAGCCTCGATTTCCGGCTTCACCTTGTATTTCAACATTTCGGATGCCAGCCAGTCGACCAGATCCGGCGGGTTTTCATAGACCCGCGTCGGAAAGTTGTTCGACCCGACCGACAGGCTGGCCATATCCGGCGCAAGCGACAACATGCCGCCGCGTGCCTGCCCCGCCCCCGACCGGCCCCCGGTCGAAAGTTGGACAATCATGCCGGGACAGTGCTTTTCCAGACCTTCTTTCAACGCTGCAAATCGGTCAGGATCGCTGGTGGGTTTGCCCGCATCGTCGCGGACATGGCAATGGGCGATGGTCGCCCCGGCCTCGAACGCTGCTTGCGTCGATTCGATCTGCTCGGCCACGGTGATCGGCACTGCCGGGTTGTTTTCCTTGGTCGGAAGCGAGCCGGTGATGGCCACGCAGATGATGCAGGGTTTACCGTCAGACATCGAAAAACACCGTCTCATTGTCGCCTTGCAGGCGGATTTCAAAGCGATAGACCGGGACACCGTCGCGTTCGCCCGTCCGTTTGGCAAGCAAAGTCGCGCGGCGGTTTTCCCATTCTATCAGGTTCATGACCGGATCGGCGGCGTTCGCATCGGCTTCGTCATCGAAATACATGCGGGTGTTCAGCCCGATGTTTATCCCGCGCGAAACGATCCAGAAGCTGATATGCGGGGCCATCGGCGCATGGCTTTCCATCCGCCCCTGCCAGTCAGGATCAGCGGCAACGACCTTGTCGGACACACCTGAACCCAGCTTGACGCGCGCCTGGACCGGGCCCGGCTTCACGGTATCGAAACCCCATTCGCCGGTGGCGAAATCGGTGATGACACGGCCCCAGCCGCGAAAGCCTTCCTCGACCTTTCCGCCGCCTTCGGGATGGGCATAGATCCCTTCGGCATTGGCTTGCCAGACCTCCAGCAGCACATCCTTGACCGGGCTGCCCATACCGTCGATGACCACGCCCTCGACGCGGATGCGTTCGCCCTTTGCGTTCGGTCCGGCAATGTCCCAGCCCAGCTCCTCGCGGTAGATGTCGAAGCCCGCCGCACCGGGCGCCAGCCCGATATGGACGTAAGGCCCGGCCGTCTGCGAGGGCGATTCC
The DNA here is from genome assembly GCA_005768755.1 of Paracoccus denitrificans. Taxonomy (GTDB): domain Bacteria; phylum Pseudomonadota; class Alphaproteobacteria; order Rhodobacterales; family Rhodobacteraceae; genus Paracoccus; species Paracoccus denitrificans_B. Next base: position 90,908 of record VAFL01000012.1, read on the forward strand.
TTCAGGTAACCAAGTTGCTGTTTCATGTCAGTTCCCCTCCAGCCGGTTTTCGAACAGTGTGGACCGCCGCCCGCGCAGAACAATGTCGAACTTGTAGGCGATGCAGTCCAGCGGAACCGAGGCGTTCATATCCAGCCGGGCAATCAGTTGCTCGATGGCATCGGGGTCCGGGATCGTGGCCACGATGGGGCATAGCGGGATCAGCGGATCGCCTTCGAAATAAAGCTGCGTGATCAGGCGCTGGCTGAAGCTGGACCCGAAAACCGAGACATGGATATGCGCCGGGCGCCAGTTGTTCACCCAGTTGCGCCACGGATAGGCACCGGGCTTGATGGTGCGGAAGAAGTAATAGCCGTTTTCGTCCGTGATCGTCCGCCCGCAGCCACCAAAGTTTGGATCGAGCGCACCCAGATATGTGTCCTTCTTGTGCCGGTAACGACCGCTGGCATTTGCCTGCCAGATCTCGACCAGTGTGTTCGGCACGGGCCGCGCGTTTTCGTCCAGCACGCGGCCATGGACGATGATGCGTTCGCCGACCGGGTCCTGATCCTTGGCGTAGTTCTTGATCAGGTCATTGTCGATCGGGTCGATGTCGTTGTGACCGAAGACCGGGCCGGTGATTTCCGACACGGACTGTTGCAGCGAAATCATGCTGTAGCGCGGCGATCGCGCGACCGAGGTCTTGTAATCCGGTGTCAGCGCTGGCGGCTGACGGGTGCGGTCACGCTGGTAATATTCGGCAGGCTTCATGGGTTTGCCTCCATCTCGGCATAGGTTTGCTTTGCCAGTTTCAGGGCATGGTTCGCGCGCGGGACCCCTGCATAGATCGCGACGTGCTGAAACGCCTCCAACACGTCGCGCTTTGATGCGCCGGTGCGGGCAGTGGCACGGATATGCATGGGAATTTCGTCATAGTTTCCGGTCGCTGCCAGCAGCGCCAGCGTCAGCATGGACCTTTCACGGCGGCTGATGCCATCACTGGCCCAGACCGTGCCCCAGGCCGAATTGGTGATCAGATCCTGAAAGGGCAGGTCGAGATCGGTCTTTGCGGCCTCGGCCCGGTCGACATGCTGATCGCCCAGCACCTCGCGGCGGACCTTCATTCCGGTGTCATAACGATCAGACATGCCCGACCTCCTTCAAAAAAGCATTCAGGATTTCCGCATAACGCGGTGCGGCCTCGACGCAGGGCAGATGGCCCGCGCCGTCGATTTCGGCATATCGCGATCCCGGGATCAATTGCCCCGAAGCCCGCACCAGTTCCGGCGGGGTCGAGCCGTCAAGACCGCCCGCGATCATCTGGACAGGCTGCCTGATCGCCCCAACCTCTCGCCGAAGGTCGGCGCTGGCGATGGCCTGACAGCAGGCGATGTAGCCCTCTGCCGGTTGGCGTTCCAACATGCGCTGCCACAAGGCCAGTTCCGGCGTGGCGCGGAAATCGGGCGAGAACCAGCGTTCCATCGTTGGCGCTGCCACGACAGCCAGCCCGCCTTCGCGGATCGCATCAATCCGGTCATTCCACATCTGATCGGTGCCGATCTTGGCTGCGCTGTTGGAAATCACCAGCGCGCGCAGCAGATCGGGGCGTTTCAGCGCCAGTGCCTGCCCGATCAGCCCGCCGATGGACAACCCGACGAAGACCACATCGCGCAGTTGCAGCGCGTCGATCAGGCCGGCGGCGTCATCGGCCAGTTCGTCAATCGTATAGGGGCCTTCGGGTGCGGCGCTTAGCCCATGGCCGCGCTTGTCGTAACGTACCAGCCGCAGACCGGCCGGCAGCAGCGGCAACAACGCATCCCATAGCCGCAGATCGGTCCCCAGCGAATTGGCGAAAACAACAGCTTTGCCGTCTTTCGGCCCCTGATCGGCGATATGCAGCCCGATGCCGTTTGATTCAATCGTGTCCATCAGTAAGGCAGCCCCACATAGTTTTCCGCGAAAGCCTGCTGCTGCGCGTGGTTGTCGCGCAGGAAGGCGATGTCGGCGGCCTGCATCTTCAGGTCAAACTCGCTCATATCCGGATAGCGATGCAGCAAACCGCTGAACCACCAGCTGAAGCGTTCGGCCTTCCAGACGCGCAGCAGCGCGCGTTCAGAATAGCGATCGATGCCCTCACTGTCGCCCTTTTGATAGAACTGCACCAACCCATGGTACAGATAATGCACGTCGCTGGCCGCTGTGTTCAGCCCCTTGGCGCCGGTGGGCGGCACGATATGGGCGGCGTCACCGCACAGAAACAAGCGACCCCAGCGCATCGGTTCGGTCACGAAGCTGCGCAGCGGCGCAATGGATTTCTCGATGGTCGGGCCAGTCACCAGGCGCTCGGCCACATCCGCGGGAATGCGGCGTTTGAGTTCCTGCCAGAAAGCCTCGTCCGTCCAATCCTCGGGGTGATCGGACAGCGCGCATTGGATGTAATAGCGCGACAGATGGGCATTGCGCATGGAACACAACGCAAAGCCGCGTTCGGAATTGGCATAGATCAGCTCGTCATGAACGGGCGGGGTTTCAGACAACACGCCCAGCCAGCCGAACGGATAGGTCTTTTCATATTCGCGCCGCACGCTCAGCGGGATGGTCTGGCGGCTGACCCCATGGAAGCCGTCGCAACCGGCCACGAAATCGCAGTCGATCCGCCTTTTTTCGCCATGCTGTTCGAAGGTGACATAGGGCGCATCTGTTTCGGCATCATGGATGACGACGTGATCGACCTCGAACTCGGTCTGTGCACCCGCGGCTTCGCGGGCGTCATACAGATCGCGCGTCACCTCGGTCTGGCCGTAGACGATAACGGGGGTGCCAGTCAGTGCCTTGAAGTCCAGATGGAACATTTCGCCGCCGAACGCGACCTGAGTGCCGTCATGGACGAAGCCCTCGCGGTGCAGGCGATCGGCAACGCCCGCTTCCTCCAGCAGGCGGACAAGGCCGGTTTCAAGCACGCCCGCGCGGATGCGGCCCAGGACATAATCGCGGGTCTTGCGCTCCAGCACGACCGCCTCGATCCCCTGTTTGTGCAGCAACTGACCCAGCAGCAAGCCCGACGGCCCCCCGCCGATTATGACGACTTGTGTGCGCATGACGAAATCCCCCTTGCGGAAAGGATTGCATATAGAAATCGACAAGAAAATTGAGATTATGCAGAAAATAGTTACCAAAACAGGTAAGTCATGGATCGCCGGATCAAGCTGCGCCATCTTCAGGCCTTCGTCGAAATCACCAAGGCCCGCAGCCTGAAACGCGCGGCAGAGCGGCTGAACCTGACCCAGCCCGCGATTTCACGCACCCTGGCCGAGCTGGAGGAAATTCTGGGCACCCGGCTACTGTCGCGCGGGCGCGGCGGGGTCGAACTGACCACGCAGGGCGAGGTGCTGTTCGATTTCGCACAGACGGGACTTGGCGCGCTGGAACGCGGGCTTGACGGCGCGTCGGACCGGATGGTGCAATCGGCGCCGCGCCTGCATGTGGGGGCGCTGCCCTCGGTCGCGGCGCGGCTGCTGCCTGAAATGGTGAACGTATTATCCGAAACCTCGCCCGATCTGCTGCTGACCATTGCTGATGGGTCGCACGAACATCTGACCGACCGGCTTCGCGCCGGAACGCTGGATCTGGTGCTGGGCAGGCTTGGCGCACCCGAGACGATGCGCGGCCTCAGCTTCACACAGCTTTATCTGGAGGATGTGGTTTTCGTCACGCGACCCGGCCATCCGATCCTGGCCAATCCCCTTTTGTCGCGACTGGCCGAGGAATTCACCGTGATCTTTCCGCCGCCCTGGGCCGCGATCCGGCCATTTGTCGAACGCCTGCTGATCGCCGAAGGCATCCCCATTCCCTTGCGCCGGATCGAAACGGTGTCGGGCGCATTCGGGCGCGTTCATACCGCGCAAAGCGACGCGATCTGGGTCATTTCGTCCGGCGTGGTGGGCAATGAAATCGCCGACGGAAGGCTGGTGCGGCTACCCTTTGACGCCAGGGGAACGGAAGGCCCGGTCGGGTTGATGCGCCGCGCCGACGACCGCGAAACGCCGGAAATGCGGCTACTTGGCAGCGCCGCCCGCGCTGCGGTCGGGCGGCTGGGGCTGGCCTGAACCGTTGGCATGAGTTTGCATAATTTCGTCCCATTTCAGCGCCGGAACCTTGCCCCGCGGGTTCAGCCATCTGAAAGGGTCAACCTTCTGGTCACCATCGCGCAGATCGCCGGCGACCCAAGGAGGCGGTTCAGCCCGCCTGCAAACGCATCTGTGCCGCGCGCATCGCCATTTCAGCGGTCAGTTCCATGAAGTCATGCGCCGCTGGCAGCGGGTCGGGAAGCGCCGCGATGCGCGCAGCCTCCACACCCCAGACCTGTGCCGCTTCGGCCATGTCGGGTCCGCTGGCGCGCAGGAACTCCGCGAAGCCGCGCGCGCCTGCGCCGCCGTTCAGGGACAATCCGCGCGTCGCGGTCATGCGGGCATGGATGCCATTCGCGCCTTCATAGATCGAACAGATCCGGGCATCACGCCAGTTCTGTTCGGCGCCGTATTCGTGCAGATAGCCGTAACCGCCCAGGACCTGAATCGCCAGATCGGCGGCGCGAATGCCGCCCTCGGTGCAGGCATATTTGCAGATGGGTGTCAGGAACTCGACAAGGTCGGGGGTGTCGCCGCGTTCGATGGCGGCCTGCGTCAGGTGGCACAAATGCCGCCCGGCCCTGGCGATGCGGTCGCATTCCGCGATCATCCGGGCCACATCCGGGTGCTGGTCGATGGTGACGGGGTTTCCATCCGCCCCCCTGCCCTGCTTGCGTTCCGCCGCGTAGCGCCGGGCGATATCCGCGGCCCGTGCGGCATGGGCCACACCCTGCAATGCGACGTCGATGCGGGCATGGTTCATCAGCGTGAACATTGCGCGCAGCCCACCGCCTTCTTCGCCAATCAACTCGGCCCGCGCGCCATCAAAGGCAAGCTGGCAGGTGGGCGAGGCATGAAGCCCCATCTTTTCCTCGATCCGGGTGACGCTGACGGCATTGCGCGCGCCATCAATATCGGACGGGCACAGGAACAGCGACAGCCCGCGCGTGCCGCTGTCGGGCGCGCCGGTGCGGGCAAGGACCAGATGCAGGATGCCGTCCGACATGTCCTGATCCCCGCCCGAGATAAAGATCTTCTCGCCCTCGATCCGCCAGCCGCCGTCTTCCGGCACGGCGCGGGTGCGGATGGCCGACAGGTCAGATCCGGCGCCCGGTTCGGTCAGCGCCATGGTCGCCAGCAGATCGCCTGCCGCCAGCGCCGGAATGAAGCGCGCCTGCTGGTCGGGCGTGCCGAAATGCAACAGCACCTCGACCGCGCCGGGAACGAGGTTGGTGACCATCTGCAAGGAATGGTTCGCACCCGAAAAGATCTCTGACACAGCTGCGCCGATCATCGCATCCAGCCCCATGCCGCCGAAATTTTCCGGGACGCGCAGACCTTGCCAGCCGCCATCCGCCAATTGGCGGAACGCGTCGCCGAAGCCATCCGGCATCCTGACACGCCCGTTTTCCAACCGGCAGCCCTGCTTGTCGCCGGTCGCGTCCAAAGGCGCGATCACCCCCTCGGCGAAGCCGGCGAAATGGCCGATGATTTCGGCCGCCATGTCGCTGTCCCAGCCGGGCAGATCCCGCCCGGCGAGGTTCAGCGAGGTCAGGATGTCGTCGGTCGGGGCATGGAAGGCGGACATGTCACTCCTCGCAGGCGAAGCTGGCTGCATCAGTGGCCGGGCCGGACGTATAGCGCGCCACCTTGGGTGCTGCGCAAAGTGGCCGGGCGGCGTTCTGCAATGCCTCGGGCAGGTCTTCGTTATCGGCGCGCGCATGGGCGATGGCGGGTTCGGGTGGTGTGCCGTCTTCTACCCAGGCGATCAGCGGGGTCAGCAGGTCAAAGGCATCCGCGGCAGGGCCCCCATGGCAGTGGTTCATCCCCGGCACGGGATAGAAACGGGCGAAATCGGCCGCGTTGCCACCATTGTTCTGGTCCAGTTTCGCATACCAGTTCGCCGTGTCATTTACCGAAAACACCGGATCGGCGACGCCGTGATAGATCATCATCTTGCCGCCCGCGTCGCGGAATTCGGCCAGATCGGGATTGTCGGCACCGGGCGGGGCCATGACCTGCATCGCGGATTCGGGAAAGGCATCCGATGTGGCCTCGATCAGACCGGCCTGCGTCTGAATGTCGAAATCCAGCAGGAACTGCAGCAGGTCGTCCGGCGTCCCGCCGACCGCTGTGGGTGGCGTCGTGAATATCTGCGCCAGCGAAGATGCCCCCATCACGGCGATGATCGGAAGTTCGTTCCATGGCGGCACGGTGCTTTGCAGCTTCCAGAAGCGCCAGTCGGCACCGGCAATGCCTGGATCCCAGGACCAGTCGGCATAAAGCTGTTCGCCGTCCGCGCCTTTCGGGCCGGCATGAATGGTTTGCAGCGCCGTCACCTGCGCCGGCGACAGGCAGGCCGAATTCTGGCCTTCGCTGCATTGCAGGGTGGTTATATCAAAGCTCTGCTGACAGGCGGCTGTATCGTTGACCAGCCCGTCCTCGGCCCCGTCCAGCATGTCGCAGCTTTCCAGAATACCGTCCGCGACCAGACGCAGATCCTGCTGCGAAAAGGCCGTCCGCAGCGCAGCCGACGGCACCCCGGTCGAGGTTTCGGGGATCGCGCTGACAAAGGTCTGCACATCCAGCGCATGTTGCAGGCCCGCGCGCGGCAGGTTGAAGCCCGGGGCGCCGATCAGCAGCCCGTCAAATGCCGCAGGCATGCGCGCGGCGGCAACCATGGCGTGACGGCCCCCGTTGGAGCAGCCGATACCATAGCTGTGCCCGACAGGCCTTTCGTAAAAGCCCGTGACCATCTGTTCGGCCACGGGTTGCAGGGTGGCGACAGCCTTGTACCCATACATCTGCCGGGCCTCGAAATCATGGCCGAAGGCCGATCCGCCCGCCAGCCCGCGATCGGTGACCAGGGCACCGTCATGCCCGGCATCGCTGCTGATGACGGCAAAGCCGCGCCCCAGCGGCGAGGTGTCACCGGTGCCCGATTCCAGCGCGCCGGTCGCGGGCTTCACCACGCCATCATTGCCGCCATTGAACTGGTGGACGAAATCGCCGTTCCAGTCGTCCGGCAGGGCCAGTTCAAACGACAGCGCATATTCGCGCCCGTCGGTGCCGGTCCGTTCGGCCATCCGGCCCCGAACGCGGCATTGCGCGACCGGGCTGTCATCGCCCGCCGGGATGGCAGCGACTTCGGTGAAGGTGACGCCGGTCAGGCCCAGGGCTTCGGGCGTCAAGCCGTCACAGCTCAGCGCGGCAGCGGGGCCAGCAATGAAAAGCGCAGCGCTTCCGTAAAGAACAGATTTCATGGCAATTCCTCCCAAATGGGGTTCAGGCGGCGGCGATGCGCCGCGAAATCAGGCCACGCCCAGCAGGCGCATCGCGTTTTCCTTCAGGATCAGGGGGCGGACCTCGTCACGGAAATCGGCCTTGTCGAAGGCGTCCAGCCATTTCTCGGGCGAGATCATCGGCCAGTCGGACCCGAACAGCATCTTCTTCTTCAGGATGGTGTTGGCGTGGGCGACCGCCAGCGCTTCTTCCTGCCACGGGAAGGACGGATGCGCGGCGATGATGTTCATGTCGGGGAAATCCACCGCCACATCGTCCAGATACATCGGGTTCGAGAATTTCAGCCGCATGCCGTTGCCGCCGCGCATTCCCGATCCGACGCCGGTCTGGCCAGTATGGAACAGCCCGACCGCGCCGTGTTCGGCCAGCACCTCATAGAAGGGATAGGCCATGCGGTCGTTGGGATAGAAGCCCTGCATCGTCGGGTGAAACTTGAAGCCCTTGACGCCATGTTCCTCGATCAGGCGGCGGGCTTCGCGGACGGCCATCTTGCCCTTCCACGGATCGATCGAGGCGAAGGGGATCAGCACATCGTCGTTCTGCTTGACCAGTTCCAGCACTTCATCGTTGGAATAGCGGCGATAACCTGTTTCGCGTTCGGCATCGACGGGGAAGATCACCGCCGCAATGTTCTGCTGCCGGTAATGGGCCGCTGTCTGTTCGATGGTCGGCGGATGCGACCAGGGTGCGCCGAAATACTTGGCCATCGTGGTCTGCAGATCGTCATAACCATCGTCGGAATGACAGCCGCAGGGTTCTTCGGCATGGGTGTGGATGTCGATGGCGCGGACTTTTGCGAAATCTATCATTTTCTATCTCCTCAAACGCGGATCAGCGCCGGGTCTTCGTTGTCATAAAGCCGCTCCAGCAGATCGGACCGGCGCTTCAGGATCTTGTTGATGTTCAGGGATCCCTTGTCGGTGACTTCCTGCCCCTCGACCGAGGGTGGTTCGGCCAGGATAAGGGCCCGCGTGATACGCTTGGCAGATCCGGTGACGCCTGCATTCATCTCGCGCAGTCCCGCCTCGATCCGGGCTTTCAGGCGATCATCGGTCACCGCACCGCGCGTGGTGTTTTCCGGCGTTGCCGTGCCCGCGGTCGGGAAGATGAACAGGCCGACCTCGCCCCGGTCGTGGCCGCAGATCACCACGTCCTGCACATGGCCGACCAAGGCCTTCAGCACATTCATGCGCAGGTTGCCGGCCTGCACCCAGGTGCCGGTATCCAGCTTGAAATCCTCGGACACGCGGCCATCGAAGATCAGGCCCTGATTCATGTCGTCGGCATCGACAAAGCGCACCGCATCGCCGGTGATGAAAAAGCCTTCCTCGTCAAAGGCTTTCGCCGTTCGCGCGGCGTCATTGAAATAGCCGGGCATGACATTTGGGCCGCGCACGCGGATTTCGCAGCGCAGATCATCGTCGGGGATCAGTTTCAACTCTACCCCCGGCAGTGGCACGCCGATCACGCCAGAGCGCCCGATCGGTTCGTGAACCATGACACAGGCGGGCGCGGTTTCGGTCAGCCCCCAGCTTGATGCCATCATCGGCAGACCGCCGCGCACCTCGATCATCATGCGCTCGATCGCGTCCCAGACATCCTGCGGAAGCGAGGCACCGGCATAGAAGATCAGGTCGATATCCTTCAGCAGCCGGTGACGCAGGCTTGCATCCTTCTGCATGGCCTCGGTCAGCATGGCGTAACCAACCGGCACATTGAAGGCGAGCGTTCCCGGATAGGCGTCGCGATTGGCCAGTGTCTCGGCAAAGCCCCGCCCGGTCGGCTTGCCGCTGTCGATGTGCAGCGTGCCGCCGTTCGACAGCATCATGTTGGTATTGGCACTGCCGCCAAAGACATGGTTCCACGGCAGCCAGTCGGTGATGCGCGGCGGCTTTTCAGTCAGATAGGGCATGACGATGACCTGCTGGGCCTGATTGACGCACAGCATCTGATGGGTGGTCAGCACCCCCTTCGGATCGGCGCTGGAGCCGGAGGTGAACATGATCTTGGCCAGCGTGTCGGGGCCGACCGCCTCATGGGCCGCCTGCAGTCCCGGATGCAGGTCATGGGACAGGAAATCCGCGAATCTGCTCAGATCACGCCCGATCCCCGCGGGACGGCTGGTGACGATCTCGACCTCTGTCAGTTCTGGCAGCGCCAGTGCGGCAGCGTAGCGCGCGGCGTCATCGACGAAGGCCATGCGCGGCCGCACCTTGTCCAGCACGAAGATCAGCCGGGCATGGGCTTCCGGGATCAGCGAATACTGTTCCGCCAACGGCACCACCGGGACACCGACATATTGAGCGGCCAGCGAAAGGATAAGGTGATCCACACTGTTGCCGGACATGATGACAATCGGATCGTCCGCCCCCATGCCCCGCGCCAGCAGGGCCGATGCCGCCCGCTGCACGAAGCGCAGCAGATCGCCATATGTGACATTGCGCCAGCCGGGCCCGTCGCGTTCGGCCACGGCCACGCGGTAAGGCGTGGCCTCGGCCCAATGGTGCAGCCACGCGCCGGTCGAGCGGGGATAGTCGCCAAGCTCATGGTCGGAACGCAGCAGGATCGTGCCATCGGCGCGGTCCTCGCGCGCGACCTTATGCGGGACATAGGAGGTCACGGTGCGCGCCTTGGCCCATTCCGCGCGTTCGCGGAAATTCTCGGGCGTGGTCGGCGGGATTTCGATTTCGGCCATCTGTCTTTCCCCTCCCCAAGGCGCGATCAGCGGAAAACCGGCTGACGCTTTTCCAGGAATGCGTTCAGCCCTTCGGCCGCGTCCGGCGTGGTCTGGACCAGGGCGGCGGCCAGACTTTCGGTGAAGAAGCCGTCACTGCGCGACATGTCATGGATGCGCGGCAGGGCCTGCACCATGAAGTAATTCGACATCGGCGCGTTATCCGCAATCGTCGCGGCCAGTTCGCGGGCTTTCGGCAATGCCTCGCCCTCGGCCACGGTGTAATGGGCCAGACCAAGGCGCAGGCCGTCTTCGGCATCGTATTTGCGCCCGGTCAGCATCATTTCGACCATGCGATCAGGCCCGATGATCCGGCCCACCCGGACCGAGGCACCGCCGCCGACGAAGATCCCGCGCCGCCCCTCGGGTAGCTGGAAGATCACCGAAGGCTCGGCAATACGGACATGGGTGGACGATGCCAGCTCCAGCCCACCGCCGATCACCGCGCCGGTCATGGCACTGATGGTGACAGTGCCGCCATACTGGATCATGTCCATGGCAGAATGACCACCCGGACCGAGGCCGGAAGCGATGCGTAAAACGCCTCGATCTCGGCCATCAGCCCGTCGGACATGGCGTTGCGTTTTTCAGGCCGGATCAGTTCCAGCTCGGCGATGCGGCCATCGATGCGGCCTTCGGTATATTTGCCAGTATTCATATCGGGTTCCCTTATTTCGGGGCCATGCGGACGGCGCTGTCGATGCGGATCACCTCGCCATTCAGGATCGGGTTTTCGACGATCTGCTGAACCAGCATGGCGAATTCATCCGGAACCCCCATGCGAGAGGGGAAGGGCAGGCTGGCTTCCAGCGAGACGCGGAATTCCGGCGTCAGACCGGCCGCCATGGCGGTTTCAAACAGGCCCGGCGCAATGGTCATGACGCGGATGCCGGACCGCGCCAGCTCGCGCGCGGCCGGAAGGGTCATTGCGGCCACGCCGCCCTTC
>VAFL01000081.1 GCA_005768755.1 Paracoccus denitrificans
CTGGACTTGTAACGGTTTTGTGCCGGTCACCTATCTCATTATGCCACCTTGGCTTCGAACGCGAGCGGGCTGATGCCGCCCAGATATGAATGTCGGCGACGGGTGTTGTAGAAGCCATTGATGTACTGGAAGATGGCAGCTTCCGCCTGACGGCGCGTTGGCCAGCTCTGCCGCCAGATGAGTTCCGCCTTCAGGGATTTGAAGAACGTCTCGACAGAGGCATTGTCGTAACAATTTCCCTTGCCGCTCATCGATGGACGCAGGCCATAGGCCTGCAGCTTTTTCTGATAGTCGTAAGAACAATATTGGCTGCCGCGATCCGAATGGAAAAGGCAGCCTTCTGGAGGCTGGCGCAGGCGCACCGCCATATCCAACGCCCTGATCGCCAGATCCTTCTTCATCCTGTCACTGACAGCCCAACCAACGACACGCCGGCTATGCAGGTCGAGGATGACGGCAAGGTAAAGCCAGCCTTCTGAGGTCCAGATATAGGTGATGTCGCCCGCCCATTTACGGTTGGGCGCATCGGCTGCAAAATCACCGTCCAGCCAGTTCGCTGCGACACCCAGGCGATGGTGGCTATCCGTCGTAACCTTATGCTTGCGCGTGCGGACTGGCTTGATCCCGTTGATCTTCATCAGCCGCCCGACCCGGCGCTCGCCAACGTCGAGCCCAACGTCTTTGAGTTCCATGGTCATCCTCGGACGACCATAGCTGCCGAGGCTGAGGCTGTACTGTTCCCTGATATGGGCCAGCACTTTCATATCCGTCCGCTCCCGCCGACTGATCGGTCGCGAACGCCAGGATCGATAGCCGCGCTCACTGACAAGCATGACACGGCAGAGCAGTTCAACGGGCCAACGATGCCGCCAGCTATGCACAAACGCGAACTTCACGGCCTTTGGCTCGCGAAGAACTGCGTGGCCTTTTTTAGCACTTCCCTCTCCTCCCGCAGCACACGGTTCTCAAGGCGAAGGCGTTCATTCTCACGCGCCAAATCGGCCTGCGGCGCTGCCACCAGGTCAGATGGCCGATACTGTGACACCCACTTGCCCAGCGTCGACTTCCCTATCCCCAAATCCGATGCAACCCGGTCGCGGGGCAAGCCGCTGGTCAGCGCAATCCGCACCGCCTCCTGCTTGAACTCTTCTGTATGCTTGATCATCTCGTCGGTCTCCTGTTGCGAGCTCTAATCGCTCAGGTGACCGGCGCAAATCCGTTACAAGTCCA
>VAFL01000013.1 GCA_005768755.1 Paracoccus denitrificans
CGAGCCCGACCGTGATAATCTCCGACATGACCGTCCTCCTTTGTGGATCATCGCAGACCCACCTTGGCACAGAGATGCCGTCGGGGGGCGGTCACATCAGCAGAGCCATTACCTGCCCAAACATGATGCCCGTCACGCGCCCGAACATTTCCCCATAATGACCGTTACTCAAGGAGTAGTCTCTTCAGCGGGAAATACCTAGTTGATCATATAGGCGTGGTATTTTTTGCTGCATTTTGGGGTGATGTCTCAAGGGAATAATTTCCCCAACCGCAAGAATGTCAGGTGCTATGAATATTATTGACTATATCGGGCAAATGCCAGCGCCAAATAAACTGTTGCGTCCCGTTCTTGCCGCGCGCTTTGAGCTGCGGTCGCTAGATCGATGCTTCTGCAAAGGCGATACGGTCTTGAAAGGTAATGAACAGTTCAGCGGGCGGGTCGTCAGCGGCGCGCTGGCGGATGTGGTGGGGCGAAATTCTTGCCAACCCGTAATCACTGAGCTGTATCTGCCCAACGAGCTGTTTAATCTGGACGGGATCATCATACAGGGTAAGCGGTCGGAAATTATCTCGTTGAGCAATAGCTTGGTAGAACTCGTATCCCATGATGACATCCAGGCGCTGCTTTGCCGTCATCCCGAACTCAACGCGTATCTGTGGCGGGCGAGCTTGACCAATACGTTTCGGCAAGAGCGCTGGCTCGCACAGATTACCTCGCGGAGCGTTTCAGAACGGCTGGCATATTTGATCTGCGACATGTTCACACGATTTGGACGCAGCGGGAATCTGCATGGCAACAGCATTCCGATGCCACTTTTGCAGAAACAGGTTGCCATGATGATCGGGTGCTCGGATATCCATGCAAACAGGCTCATAGGGGAGTTGCGCCGCGAAGGGCTCATCGAATGGCGCGACGGACTGGTCTCCATACACAACTGGCACCAACTTGCCCATCATGGAGGTTTCGAGTTCGGCCAGCCCCCCGCAATGCGCCTCGCGCGCTCGGGCAGATTTTCTGATCGTCGATCGATCATTCACCGAAGGCAAGCGCGTACCGGAGACGGGGCATAATTCCCGCACCGACCGCTCTGTCGCCATGTGCTGAAACAGCGGAAGCTTGTAGGCTGGCGGATCGGTCGGAGGCTCCGCCCCGCGCATCAATTACAACGGATCTGTTGGACATGGGTGATGTGCAAAACATGACCTGACACCGGCCGTCTCCCAGATGAGTGAGTAGCAGATGCCGGATTAAGCGACCTGCGTGCCTTCGAACCCGTGGCGGCGCTGAACGGATATTGGCCTGCCGTTGCCCGGGGAAAACTTTGCGGGAACAAAACGCCTATCCGATGGTTCGAGAGGGCGAGGCAGAAGAAGGAGGCAGCGTTGAAACGCCTGATCGCCATGGCCCGCTTCGACCTGGGCTGGCCCCTTTCCGGGATACATGCCTCGGCCGTGTCGGCCCTTATACTCGGGGTGCTTGCGCTGGCAGCGGGTGAGCCGGTCTGGATGCCGTTCAATGCGACGACCCATGCCATTCATGGGCCGGAAGCGGCGGATGTGCAGGCCCTCGACCTGCTTCATACTGGGCTGGGCGGCACAATCCATGTTCTGGCCTGCTTTTTCTGGTCGGGAATTGCTGTTCTCATGATCCGCATGATCGGGCTGACTCGGGCAGGTGCGGCCTGGCTGGCGGGTCTGGCCACGGCAATTCTTGCGGGTGTGGTGGATTACGGGTTGTTGCCGGCCCGCCTGAGTCCGGGATGGGAATTGATCTTGCCCTGGTGGGCGGTTGGCCTCGGTTTTGTTGCGATGGGGGTCGGCATCGCTTTGGGCCTGAATGTGGCGGCGATGATCGATCGCCGTGAAATGACCGAGGCAGAACTGCACCAGGGGTCGTCCTTATCTGTTACCGCCTCGCGTCACCCGGCTGAGCGTTCCCTTGCTCTCGAGCGTCTAAGACGGCCACGACATGATCTTTTGGATCGGCGAGGCGATGGCAACAAGCAGCGGGGCGATCCCCCAAACGATGAAAGGTCTGATATATGACTGATTATCCGAAACCACCCTTCCCAAAGCAGCGGCAAACCTTACCCGGCAGCTTTCGCAAGATGGACCCGGTTCCAGACCATGGCGAAGACAGCTGGAGAGGCGCCGGTCGTCTGGACGGCAAGGTGGCGCTGATCACAGGCGGCGACAGCGGCATCGGACGCGCGGTCGCCATCGCCTATGCCCGTGAGGGTGCAGATCTGGCGCTGTCCTGGCTCGACGAAACCGAGGACGCCCGTAGCACAGTGGCACTGGTGCGAGAGGCCGGGCGGAACTGTCTGTCGATCCCGGGAGACATAGCCGATGCCGATCATTGCCGTAGTATCGTCGCCAGGGTGGTGGAGCGCTTCGGTCGCATCGACATCGTGGTGAACAATGCCGCGCATCAGGCGCTGTTCGACAGTATCGAAGACATCTCGGACGAGGAATGGCGTCATACCTTCGCGGTCAATATCGACGCGATGTTCCATATCGCGAAAGCGGCGGTCCCACACATGCCGGCGGGCGCGGCCATCATCAACACCACCTCGATCAATGCCGACAAGCCGAACCCGAAACTGCTGGCCTATGCGACGACCAAGGGCGCCATCCAGAACTTCACCACTGGCCTGGCGCAAATGCTGGCGGAACGCGGAATTCGGGTCAACGCAGTCGCGCCCGGTCCGGTCTGGACGCCGCTGATTCCAGCCAGCATGTCACCTGATGAAGTCGCCACATTCGGCAAGGATTACCCGATGAAGCGCCCGGCGCAGCCGGTGGAACTGGCCTCGGCCTATGTGATGCTCGCCGAACCGATGTCCAGTTATGTATCAGGCGCGACTGTTGCCGTCACCGGCGGCGCACCGATGATCTGAGAAAGGAGACACGTCATGACGAACCGGCCTCTCGTTTTCCTCACCGGTCTCGCCCTAGGTTTCGCGCTTAAGGCGATGTGCGAACCGAGGCGCCGTCCAGCGCCCGCAGGTTCCCGCATTAGCGCGGCGGGACGGCGGGAGATGAAGGATCCGCCGCGCAACTGGGACATCGTCGACGAGCAGGGCGACGAATCCTTTCCCGCCAGCGATTCACCCGCGAATTACTGAAAGGCGGGGCCAGCGCCCCGCCTCTGTCTCAGTCCTTGTGTTCCGGCTTGTCCTTTCGACTCGTGCCGGCGAAGTCCTCAAGTTCCTTCTCCGTCATCGAATCATACATCTGTCTCGAGGGTTCGTTCTGGTCGCTCTTGGGCATCTCGCCGCGTTTTGCAGCCAGGGCGGCGCCTGCAGCCTTTTGCTGCGCCTTCGATTTTGCAGGCATGTCATCCTCCTGTTTCGGAGGCAGCGACCTCGGGCGAGCCGGATGCTGACGATGATGGCTTCGCGGATCTGCGGGTTCAGCATGAAACGCTGCGCGAGGTGCTGAGTGAGTGTGCTGCAACCGCGGTTGCCAGCAAGGCGGGAATCCCGCTGTCTCGCCTGGCTGCGGCCTGGGCCGGTCATGCCGCAGCCTATCAGCAGTTCTTTGACGCGGCCAGCGAGGCAGGCCTGCAGGAATTTCCCCTGCTGACGGAAACCGCCATCGAGACCGATCTGATTTCGTTCCTGCTGGGCCATGCCTCGAAGGATCTGGACGGGCCGATGAAGCTGGCCGGGCTGCGCGTCGCCATTCGGCTGATCCAGGACATCATCGAACGCGAGGAGAAACCGCGCAGCGGTCTTTTCGCCAAAGCAAAGGCCGCAGGGGTGGATCCCGTGGCGTTGAGCGGGCGCATCCGCGCCTGCACCACCGCGCTGTCCGGGCCGGACAGCGCAACCATGCCGCTGCTGCGGCATCTTACGGCAAATCAGGAGGATATCATGCCGAGGAATTCGAACATGCCTGAACGTGACGAACGTGGACGTTTCGTCAGCGACGACCATTATAATGGCCGTGGGTCGGGCCGCAATGACGATCGTGACCGTGATAGTCGCGGGCGTTTCATGCGGGATCGTGACAATGGCCGTTATTCCTCGCAACGGGACGACGACGGTGATTATCGCCGTTACGCGTCCGCGCGCCGCTATGACGACGACCGGCGGAGCTATTCCCGGGGCCGGGACGACGACTATTCCCGTGACCGCGGCCAGGGCGGTTGGTTCGGCGATCCCGAGGGCCATGCCGAGGCCGCCCGTCGGGGCTGGGATCACCGCCGCGACGATGACGACGATCGCTATGGTTCGCGCGGACGCTCCTCGCGCCGGGACGATGACGGCGATCGCTATGGTTCGCGCGAACGTCGCTGACAGACCAGCAGGTAAGGGGCCGCAAGGCCCCTTCTTCACCAGACCGGAGGACGTGACGATGGGAGAAGCCAAGGAACGCGGCGCAAATCCGTTGAAGCTGCGTCAGAGGATCGACACCGGCCAAACCGGCGACAAGGTCGATTTCCCCGACCCCGCCGCAGCGCCCCTGGGCACGGATGACGAGGCGTCGGGCAACCCGATCAGTCACAAGCAGTTGCGCATGGCCTTGTCGTCCGAGGTGAAAAAAGACGCGGAAAAGCGCCACTCGAAGGGTGGTAAACCGAAGCGTTCACGGCGAGATTCGGCCGATACCTGATAGTCTTGGTATTGGGAATTGGCTGGCACATGCCGCCTGCTAGCCTTGGTTGCTATCGGTCAGACTGGAGGGAGAGATGGGACAAAAATTCATACCCGAGCTTCACGATCCGAACTATCGGAAGGCCGAGGGACAGAAGGACGAGCAGCTGACGGAGGACGAAGCCGAACAGCTGTTCGATGCGATGATCGCCAAGCTGGATGCCGAAGAGCGTAGCGCACGAGATGTGAATAGAACATTCGCCGTCAGGAGACCGCGACGGTTCAGCGATGTCAGTACTGAAGCGGAGCGCGTCGGGATCCAGGGCAGGCAGGATACGGAACCGGGACAGCGGCTGGCCGTTATGATGCGGAACGCGCGGCACGGCCGCTGTACGAAAGTGCTGATCAGAAATGGATGATCCGGTTGTTCCCTTTCATCTGAGCAGGATGTTCCTGGGCTCCGATCCGGCGCTGTTTTATCTGGAAATCGTTGTTAGGACCTGCTTGATCTATGTCTATGCCTTGGCTCTGATCCGATGGGTCGGCGGGCGGGGCATTGCCCAGATGTCGGTGGTTGAATTTCTGCTGGTCATCGCGCTTGGATCGGCGGTCGGCGACGGCATGTTCTATGCCGATGTTCCGATCTTCTATTCGATGCTGGTCATCACGCTGGTCGTGCTGATCAACAAGGGGCTCGATATTCTGATCTTCAGATTCCGGCCTATCGAGAAGGCGCTGGATGGCAGAACCGCCCAAGTCATCCGGAACGGCGTGATTGACACCCTCGTTCTTCGTCGCCGCAACCTCGGCCAAAGCGAACTGTTTGATGGGTTGCGGGAAAACGGCTGCCGAAATCTGGGCGAGATCCGGACGGCCTATCTGGAGACATCTGGCCGGTTCAGCACATTCCGAGAGCCGGAGCCTCGACCTGGCCTGCCGATAGAACCGGCATGGGATACCCGACCCCCGACCACCTTTGGGCCAGGCAGCAAGATCGCGGACGATCAGCGCCTTGCCTGCTGTTCCTGCGGTTTTGTACTGGCCGACGACCGTACCATGACCCCGGAGGCCTGTCCCAATTGCAAGGGGAAGTCATGGACCGTGGCCGTTATTGCGAAAGATTAAAGCGGCATGCCTTTGGTTTGTAATTTGGATCCACGGTCGGCCCGTGCGACAACCCCCGCAAACTTTTCCGGTTTTCTGCCAAGACCTGCGACGCTCGCGGCGACGATCTTGCGCTGGCCGTCGACTTCCCGAAAGCGGACAAGCGCAAGGGTTCTGCCCTTGCGATCATGTCTGCACGCGCAGCCATTGAAGCCTGGGACGACGCTGCACGAAGCGAAGTGGACGCCGAATAGCGAAGGCGCGGGACGTCCCGATCCACAAGCAAAAACTTGAGCCAGATGACGGTTGGAGCCTCGGATGCGTTTCACGCAAGCCAAAGTAAAAGCGCGGGGAAACCCCCGCGCTTTTGCTTTGCAAACCGGGTTTGCGTTATTTCGATGCGATCTTCGCTGCCATTCGGTCCATTTTTTTTCGAGCAGCGGCTCCGCTGAGACGAAGCGATGCAAGAGCGGCTTCTTCGTCAGGCTCCTCCTCAGCTTTATCCCGTAAATTTTCCACCACTGCTGACGAGGCTTGATCAGGAGTGTTGTCGGCGGTGCGATCATCCTCGGCACCGGACGTAAGAACCTGATCTCGTTCTGTCGAGACGCCTGCGTTGTCAGGCTCTGGTCGTTGGCCATTCCCCTGGATCCCGGCAGACTCGGCAAGTTCTTCTGCCGGGATTGCCAACTTGTTTGCGGTGCGGCGCTTGGTTAGGCGTTGGGTATGAATATACCATCCTCCATGCCGCGCCTGAAAGGCTACCGTTTCCCTCGTGAAATCGTTGCATATGCCGTCTGGGTCTACCATCGCTTCGCGCTCAGCACGGCGGATGTCGAGGATCTTCTCGCCGATCGGGGTGTGATGGTCAGCCGGGAAACGATCCGAAAATGGGTGAACCGCTTTGGCCGCCACTTTGCCGATTGCATCAGGCGCGACAGACCGGCCGCGGGCGACAAATGGCACCTGGATGAGGTCGTCATCCCAATCAACGGCGGAAAATACTGGCTCTGGCGGGCGGTCGACGCGAACGGCGACGTCCTTGATATTCTCGTTCAGCCACAGCGCAACGCCAAGGCTGCAAGACGTTTTCTGGCAAGGCTGATCGACCGGTTCGGTGAACCCCGTGTCGTCATCACGGACAAGCTGCGCAGTTATTTCAGGCCGATCCGGGACCTGGCACCGGGCGCAGATCATCGCGCGCACAAGGGCTTGAACAAACGGATCGAAGGATCACACAGGCCAACACGAAAACGCGAGAAGTTGATGGGGCGGTTCAAATCTCCCCGGCAGGCACAAAGATTTCTGGCTGCCCATGATCAGATCAACATCGTTTTTCGCCCACGACGCTATCAACTCTCCGCCGTCTCATACCGCCACGCAAGGTCCGATGCTTTCGACCTCTGGAGAGGCTATGCTGCCGAAATGACCGCCTGACAGGCAGAGGTCTCGCCCCTCTCAAATAGGCGAAAACAAGTTGGCAATCCCCCTCGGGGCCATCATATCCGGGGATCTCGTCATGGATGCGCTCGGCCAGTCGGTCGGCCAGCCCCGCGACAGTCCCGCCGGTACTGCGCCAGTCGCAATCGACATAGTGGACGGGTGCGCCGGTCGCGACCTCAAGCGCCAGCAGGGCGCGGCCAGCCTCGCCGACCTCAGCATCATGGACAAGCTGCCAGCCTTGGCCGGTATCGCCATAGATCGACCAGAAGGCGCGTTCCGCAGGGGGGCAAACCTCGATGGCCTCATCATAGTGGTTGCCGCGCTCGATCCGCACGGGCGAAACACAGAAGCGCCGGAAGCTGGCGGGGCTATCCCCCGCCGAAAGTCCGTTGAAGGAAATGGGGCTCATGCGGTGGCCTCCTTGCTGGCTTTGAAGTCCTCCAGCATGACGCCAATGTCATGCGGGGTTGGCAGATCGCCATAGAAAATTGCGGTTCCGATATAATCGGGGCTTGAAAACGTGCGGCTCCGCATCGGCGTGTCATGGTCGGCATATGCGCGACAGCGGGTTGTCGCTGCGGTATCGGGGCGGCGAAGGAAATAGACGTGCCACTTCGCCAGCCCTTCGGGGTTGGTTTCTGCGTCCCGCTTGAGCATGGTCGCCGCGAGACGTTCCACCTCGAACGAACGGGCGCTATCGCGGATGGAAGGGTGGCAATCGGGCGCGCCCCATGCACCGCCTTCCTGAATGGCGAATTTGTTGCCGGGAAAGCGTTCGGCCAGCAGGCGGGCATAGATCTGGGCCGCGCGTGCGCTGACCACAGTGATTACGAAAGCGCCGGGCTGATGATCGGATTGAAGGACGGAATAGGGGATCATCACATATCCCCGCCGTTGATGCGCTCGCAAAGCGCGTCGATCTCATCCAGCGATAGCGGGTTAATGTCGCCGCCATTGGTCATGATCTCGTTGATCGGCGCCGGCACCCGGTTGGAACCTTGAAGCAACCGCAGGCCAGCGAGGATGGCCGAGATCTCGGCCAGGTCAAAGCTGGCGGTGATGGGCTTGTCGAAAGCGGCCATGTTCATGCCCCCACGAGGCCGAGTTCGCGGATGGCCCAGGCGTCGGCATATTGAATAACCGGGGTCAGGCCGAAGGCTTTGGCGCCGACAATCGGGCCGATCCAGCCGCTGAGCTTCGGCAGTCCCTGCAATTCCTTGCTGGCGAGGGGATCATCGACATAGCCGGTGATTTCGGCGTCATTGGCCGCGATCCAGCTTTCCAGATCATCGCAGGCATCGCGGCAGATGCCGGCATCGTCGGTCATGACGTAAAATTCAAAGAGAACCATTCTACTCTCCTTTTTTCGCGACATTCCCGCCTTGGTCTTTTGCCTCGGTCGGGGTGCCCATAATGGGCGAAGGTTTCAGGCGAGAAGCGCGCAGCGCGCCCTCTCCTGAAGCCTTGCCAGGTGGCGAACCGGGCCGGGGAAAGAGGGCAGGAACAGGCCCTCAATCCAGGACGCGGCGCGCGTCAGCGTGAGGTGGCCCACGCATAGCCGGGGCGTTCGGCCTCTGGCCGAATCCCCCGGCCGACAGCAGCCCGCGCATCAGCGCGGGCTTCCGACCTGGGCTCGTGAAACGGTCCAGGGGCGGCTTGCGCCGCCCCTTTGCCTGCCCTTATTCCTGCTCGTCTTTTTCCCGACGCGGGAAGGCCACCATGTCGACATTCGGGAACATGTTGTGACGAACGCTGATGGAGGTGATTTCCCCGGCCTCGTTGGTGTTCACGAAGACCACGCCGCAGCGATCCCAGAAGGTCGTGCCGTCTTTTTCGCCGGCTTTGACTTTGAGGGTGAAGTTTTGAGAAGCCATCTTGAAGTTCCTTTCCATGGGTTTTTCGATGAAAACGACAGAGTGGGTAGGGAAAGGGGCTGTCAGCGGCTAATTTCTTTCGCGAGGAATGGCCGCAGGCCAGGGGAAATTAGTCGTTGAAGGCAAATGCCGCATGGCAGCATGTGCCGGTCTGCCCCGACTGCCTGCTAGGTTTCATCAGATAGAAAAACCACATGAACGGAACGCATGGCTTCGGGACCGTCATCCCTGTCAATCGTACGAAAAAGACGGCAGGAACTGGCGGTTGTGCAGGCGCATCCCTCGATCCAACGAGGCCGGGGAAATCACCAGGCGCAGGCAACAGTCGCATCTTCCCGAATGACGGCATGGCCCGGCGGCGTGATGACGAGCTGGAGGGCAGGCAGGGCAGCGACTGCAGACTCTGGCGCCGCTTCGCGCCCCCGCCCGCGCCAGTGACCGTCACCCGAATGGGCCGAGACGGGCAGGGCAGGGCGACCAGGACCGGTGCGCGAGGATCTGGCTCGGGACGAGACAGACCGCAGAAGCCGCAGCCGGTCGCATCGCCCTGAACGGCTCGGGGCGCAGGCCGGCTTGCCGGACAAGCCTAGGGCACGGTCCCCGGACAGAGGACGGGGAGGCGCATCGGAATTTCACCGGACTTTTGTATGAATTTTACAGCATCGGCATTCTTTGCTTGACCTGCGCCTTCATGGCGGGCGGATGTTCTAATGTGACGACTTGTGATGGATCTGGCTGACGATGGCAGAAATAAATGTTGCCCACGAGCGAATGAAAACAGAGCTGCGTCTTCGTGGCACGAACATGACGGAGCTGGCCCGCGATCTTGGCGTGACTCCTGCATCAGTGACAACCGTCAGCCAAGGTGTCCGCCGTTCTGCAAGAATTGAAGCTGCCCTCGCGGCGGCAGTTGGACGGACAGTTGCTGAGGTGTTTCCTGACCGTTACCCACCAGACGACACAGAATAGGTTCCCGAAAGCACCCCACACCACCCGTATATTGCCTTGCGCGCTGCACGTTAATCCACGATTGTAGACACATATCCACAAAACGGGACGAAAATTATGGATCGGGAAATAGCTTACGGAGCAATTGGTGCTCGTCTTGAGACGAAATTGAATGAAACCGGACTTAGCCGGGATGAGCAAGCGGAAAGCCTTGGCATCAGCCGGTCGGCGCTTGCGACCTATATCAGCCTTGAGCGGATCCCGAGCGCGTCGACCGTGGCCAGGGCCGTGGACAGGTTTGACATTGATCCGCGCTGGCTACTAACCGGCGATGATCGGGATCGTATCACACGGGATCAATGGGTCGCGGTCCTTTCGGCCTTCGTGGAGCTGAAGGCGATCATGGATCGGTTATTCAAGGATGGGATCGGCTGGCACCAAGCTTCGCATGATGATCGGATGAAGGTGTATAGGGCAGGCGAGACCCTGTACGAGATCGGGGGCATATCGGCGTTGAACGCCTGCGCAAATGCGCTTTACGAAGGCAATCCCGGCGCGCAGCTTGGCGCCGGCGACATGCTCAACCACCTGTTCAACGGGATCGGCCCCTGGCGCGCGTAGGCGCGACTAGCCGATCCCGTTGAACAGGTAGAGGCAGCGGTACCGGATATGGTGACGAAGGAAAGCGGCGGCCTGCTGGCCGCCGCTGAGTTCATGAGCCGATGAAGAAAAGGCGGGCGAGGGCGGCGCCGCCGCCCATGACGGCCGCGGCGGCCAGGAAGGGGGCAAGGAAGGTGCTGACCTTGATCTGCTTGCCTTCGGCCAGCAGTTTCGACATTTCGGCCTGAAGCTTTGCGGTGTTCGCATTCAGGTTTGCGATTTCGGCTTCGTGCTTGATTGCATCGGCGTCGGTCATGAATGGTCTCCTTGATGGTAATATAGGATGAAACCGTGTCCCGCGAAAGGCAAATGCCCGCCGCGCACGGTCGCCGGCAGACGGACATGCGAGGTCAGGGACGCCCGGCACGGGCGCTTGCAAGCCGGGCTTGCCCGGCGCCGTCCTTGAACCGCATGGTAGAATGACAAGACCGTATGTGGTGTGCTGCCCGGCCCTGGCCGGCGCGGCAGCGACGGCCAGGTTAACAGCCGGGCGCGATCTTTGATGATGGGCTGGCGATCGCCGCGCGAAGCGCGGCTCGGCCCGAAGGGCCGGCCCGGATTTTGGGGTGGTTGGCTTCGACGACCAACCCGAAATCCGGGCAAATGGTGACAGCCAGGGCTTGAGAGGATGCAGTAATGAGCGGCGGATGGGTCAAGACAGTGGTGATGATGACAGGGCTGGCCCTGGCTGTCACCGGCTGTCGGGCACCAATGGGCGTTGACCCTGCCGAAATTCAGGTAGTCGATGGGGACACGATCCGATGGCAGGGTCAGCGCATCCGGCTGCAAGGACTGGATACTCCCGAACTGTTCAGCCCGCAATGCCCGGCTGAACTGGCGGCGGCGCGGGCGGCAAGAGATGCGCTGCGCGGGCGCCTCGCTGCCGCGCAGCGGGCAGAATTGAGGATCGCGCCGGAACTGGACCGATATGGGCGCGGTCTGGCAAGGCTCGCCCTCGATGGCGAGGACGTGGCAAGGGCAATGATCCGTGTGGGACATGCGCGACCATATGACGGCGGCGCCCGGCCCGGATGGTGTGGCTAATCGCGAATGCGGCCGCGCGGGTCGATTTGCCAGCCGGCGGCGGTACGCAGGATGCTGGCAGTGTCGCCATGCTGTGCGATGAACACGCGGTCAGCCTCGGCCTTTCGACCCTGGTGAAGATCGCCCGCGCGGTGGCCGCTCGGGCGGCGGCACCACACCCCCGGCGGCTTACAGCAGGTCGGGCACCCAACGGCCAGAACCGGGTGGCGATGAGTGGTAAAGTCGGGCATCGTGGAAATCTCCCTGTTCGGACAGGCAGGGGCGGCGCAAGCCGCCCTTGCCATTTTCGTCAGATGCAGCCGGGACGCCATGCGTCGATCCGTGCCTTTTTCTCGACGTCGATGTGCCACGCCTTCTGATAGTCGGGATCGGTGAACAGCTTTTCGAGGGCGTCGGCCTTTGCGGACTTCTTCATCGCCTTCCACGATTTGAAGCCGTTCCCGGTCGGATTGCAGCCGGTCAGGTCCAGCATGAGGCTGTCGAGATAGTCGGCATTCACGCGCTTGAAAAAGCCCTCGGCGGTTGGGGTCCAGACTTGGCGCAGGTCGGCGCCGGTGCTGGCCTCGATGTGGTCGAACAGTGCGCTTTTCTGCATCGGATAGGGCAGGGTCCGGGCCAGCCCCTCGGTCAGTGCGGCATTGCGGGCCTTCTTGCCTTCGGCTTGGAAGTCGGTGAAGGCCGTGAGGCGTTCCTCGTCGTCAAGCCAACCGTGATGATCACTTTCATCCGACAGGCGCGGCTCCGGGGTCAGGCCGTTGGCTTTGTCCGGGGTGATGTTGGCGCGATCCGGGCGAATATCGAAGACATTTTCATGTGCGCCTCCGCGACCGGACAGGCCGAAGGCCAGCAGATCAAGAACGAGTTCCGGCTTTGCCAGCAGCGCCGCCTGAACGGCGTGAAGGCGGGCGCGGTGCATATCCTCGACCAGTGCGGCATTATAGGGCGATTTCGGCGTGTCGTCGGCACTGCCAGCATGGCCGCTGGACGCGGCGAAGCCGGTCAGGATTTCGGCCTCGACGGCAGCGGCGTGGTCCTCGGGGCGGACATAGCCGCGCGAGGCGTCAACCATGCCGCTGCTATTCACATAGACGTAAGCGCCTGCGTGCTGACGCTGTTCGTCGGTATAGTCGCCCTCGGCCAGTTCCTGCAAAGCTTCAAGTTCGGCTCCGCCTTCTTCATCAAGCGCATCGGCCTGATAGAGTTCGGCCAGTTCATCATACCGCTCGGCCTGTTCCTCGGTCAGTTCGACCTCGACCTTGTAGAGCCGCGTCTGCTTTTCGATGATATTGTAGCTGACATAGCTTTCGGGAATGACTTCAATCCATTTCCAGCCTTCGGCCTCGATTGCGGTGGCGGCATCTTCCAGCTTCTCGGAAAACAGGCGGTCGAGAAGGTCGGGGTTTTGCAGATAGGTGCCGTTTTCCTCGAACAGATCACGGGTGACTTCGCCGCCTGCGGCGGAATAGGCATCCAGACCGACAAATTGGGCGCGGCGGTCGGACATGCTGACCGCTTCCGGCTGCAACCTTGCCTTGACGCGATGCTCGGAAGCATGCGGGTTGCCCTCGACCTCGGCCAGAACCTCAAGCGCAAGGTCACGATCATTCGCAACCGTGAACGCCTTGGCAATGTTCAGGGTAATTTTTCCAGCTTTCAGCGCGTCCAGAACCGGCGCAGGCAGGTCCGACAGGGCGAGACGGCGATAGATTGCGGCTTCGCTCGTGGCGAAGGTCTTGGCGATGGTCGGCACATCTGCGCCAGCGTCCCGCATCTTGGCGAAGGCGCGGATTTCATCGGCGGGGTTCAGCGCCTCGCGCACGGCATTTTCGACATTCGCCCATGCGCGGGCGGTGGTCTCGTCCGGCGCGATCCTGACGGGGATTTCCGCCAGTTCCGGGCGGCGGTCCAGCAGATCGGGCTGCTTCTCGAATGCCCGGATCAGGGCGCGAAGGCGGCGGCCCCCGGCGACGATAGCAATGCGGCCATCGGCATCGGCCATCCCTGCAAGGTTCTGGATCAGGCCGCAGGCGATGATGCTGTCGGCCAGCAGGTCGATGCGCTCGGCGTCGGCATCCTGGCGCGGGTTCATGTCCGACAGATAAAGCCGATCAAGCGGGAAGTATTGGACCGGCGCGGCGGTGACGTTGGTTTCGGTTTTCATGGTGATTATCCTTTTTTCGCGAGGTTGGTTTGTGTTATTGGTGCTCTGCCCCCTTTTGGGGGACAGAGCGGGCAATCAGATTGCCCCGTGCTGGATCAGGAAGCGGCGTCCAATGCCAAAGGTGTCGCCCTTCCTGACAAGCGCCCATGCTTCCGCGATACGCGCTTGCAGCCATTCATCCATTCGTCTCACCTCCTTTCAGGTTCGGGATGGGTGGGGGGGGCGTTGGCCGTCCCTCCCCGTTGGGCCTGCTCGACAGGCCAGCCTCGGCCCGCACGGAGCGGAGCGGGCCGATCCGGGGGTCAGTATTCTGACGGCAAGAGGATGGTGACGAGGCGGCGGGTCTGCGCGAGATCGCAAGGCGCTTCGGAGCCCGCGTTAAAGTCGTTGTTGTACAGGTCGATCTTCCACCAGACCTTCGTGCCGTTGACGATCACGGTCCCGAAATCACGCGCGCCCCAAGGGTCATTGGCCTCACTGAAAACCGTGTCTTTGGAGACAGAGACATAGGCGGCGGTTTCAAAATCGCGTCCCATGGCACGAATGCCCGGCGTGATGACAATCCGGCCGCGCATGTCGCGGGGCAGGCCCTTCACCATACCCTTGCGGAAGGCATCATTCTGCTCTGCGATCAGGTCGGTTTCCACGGTCGGAAATTCGCGGGTGCCGCCGGTATGGCAGCAGCCCGGGCATTGCCGGGGCTGATGCAGGCCATCGAATTTGTGGCGGCACTTGCGGCAGATATAAGTCTGTTTATCGGTATCGAGCATCGTGCTCTCCTTTTTTCGCGAGGTTCCCGCCTTGGTCTTTGCCTCGGTCGGGGTGCCCATAATGGGCGAAGGTTTCAGGCGAGAAGCGCGCAGCGCGCCCTCTCCTGAAGCCTTGCCAGGTGGCGAACCGGGCCGGACCCACCCTTTGGAAAGAGGGCCGGAACAGGCCCTCAATCCAGGACGCGGCGCGCGCCAGCGTGACGAGGCCAAGGCAAAGCCGGGGCGTTCGGCTCCTGGCCGAAATCCCCCGGCCGACAGCAGCCCGCGCGGGCGCGGGCTTCCGCAAATACTCTACGACGCTGGCAACCAGCCTGCCGCTCGATCCTTGGCGTCTCGCTGGCAGACGTGCGTCCGCGTCAGGGATCGTTTCCCGTCAGGGCCGAGACGGGCAGGGCAGGGTGGGCAGGACCGGTGGGGGATGGGCTGGCTCGGTCGAGACAGATCATCGCCGGCCGCAGTCGCCCACATCGACCTGATCGGCTCGGGTCACGGCCGCCATGCGGACGGGACTAGAGCCTGGCCCCGGCTTGCCGGGGGACGCCCGTGGGTTGCGCAATTTCCGACGATCTGAACGACGCTTTATGAACTGCCTTAACCTTGATCGGGACAGCGGGCTTTCCCACTTATCCAGCCCGCAATGCCACGCGCGCACCAGGACTGGCCTTTTACAGTGCGATGCCTAACCGGGTTGAGAGTTCCTGCTTCTCATAGGCGACGGCTATGTCCTTCATGACGCCAAGCCCGACGCCGCCTGCGGATGAGGCGGCTTCTTTCGTTTTCTGCCAAATTCCATCGTCCCGGATCGCGGCGAGGTAATCATGGCCCTGGTTCGTGAGCCTGAAAATGCCGCTATCGACCTCGTGAAAGAACCCGGCATCGCAAAGCAAGATTGCATGCGCATATCCCGTTTCGTCCTCATCATCAAAAGGTCCGAACAGTGGGTCGTGCGAGGCTTCGGCCTCGAACAGAAGATCACGGATCAGGTCATCATTACGTTTCATCGGCAGGTTTCATTTTCTGCTTGGCTTTCGGTCGGACCATGCCGCGGGGCTTCTTCTGTGCGGCCAGCATCCCGGCGACCTGTTGTTCATACATGCCGAGAAGATGGGCCACGCGGTCGCCTTCGGAGGCGAAGGAAGCGCGGCGGTAGAGGCGATCAACAGCGCGGTCATTGTCTCTGTGGGCGCGGCGCAGATCGGCGGGCATCAGGTCGGGGTCGTAGAGGTCGGCTAGTGTCGCGCCGGGATGGCGGGCGCGGGCGTCAAGGATCGCCTGTGCATGAGGAGCAAGGGCCGACAGGTCTTTCGCAGGCGGCATCGGGAAGGTGTTGTAGACCAGCCCTATGGAATAGCGGTAGTCGCTTTTCAGCCTGCCGCCGATGCTGCGCAGCCAGGCCATGTGCATGGCCGAGGTCAGGACGGCGAAAAGGCCGGGGGTCGCCCCGGGCAGAACGCGGACCAGATTGCTTGGCACGGTTGGCGGTTCCAGCCAGCCAATCGGGGCATAGTCTCGGCGTTCGGAACTGACTTCCGGCAGGACCAGAAATGGGGTTTCAGGCAGCACTGTCACATGAAAAGCTGTGGGGGTTTCAGCCAGTGACAATGACGACATGCCGGGCGGCTTGATGCTGCCCGCGTCCTTGCCTTTGGCTGGGATATTTCCCAGCCGGTAATCGCGCACCCTGCTCACCGTGGCCCGTGCCAGCGGCATGGCGCGCAGGGCCTGCGGCGGGATTTCCGAGGCGCATAGGATGTAACGTAGCCCGCCCTGCAAAAATTCACGCGCGCCGATATAGGGGCGCAGATAGGGTGCCGCCTGTGGTTCGGCGGCAAGGAAGGCGTCGCGTTCCTCGGAGGAGAAGATGAAATGCCCGCCGTCTATAGGCTTGCTGCCGATGATAAGTCGGGGCAGGCCGTTGATCGGGCTGCTTTCCTCGCGCACCACGACATGGGGATTTGTCAGGGTGCTGGCATCGGTCAGATAGGGGGAGATTGCCTTGGGCTGCGTCTCGACCGGCTCGCCCTTGATGTTGGGATAGCTGAACAGGCGCTTGACCGGGCGGGCATGGGCACGCGGTTCTAGGCCGGTCACGATGACATGCACCGCCGCCTTGCCGCGCGCCTCTGACCCCCATGCGAATGTCTGGTGGGAAAAGGCGATCTCCATCCCGTTCCGGTCCAGCAGTGCGGGCCAGAGCTGGGCCACCTGTTCGCCCTGGGTGATGGAATTGGTCGAGACGAAGGCGAAAGGCACGTCATAGCCCTGCCCGTAACGGGCGGCTTTCAGGAACCATGCCGCGACATAATCCAGCGTTCCGCCGCTTTTGCCCAGACCGGCGATCCGCCTCACCTGGGCGCGCTGGAACTCGGACTGGTATTTCGCCCCGACAAAAGGCGGGTTGCCGATGATATAGCTGCATTGCGCCGCTGGCAGCAGCGCCTGCCAGTCCAGTTCCAGCGCATCGCCATGGGTGATGGCCGGGGATTTGCGCAGCGGAATGCGCAGGAAGGCCGCGCCGAACTCAAGGCTGGCCTGCGTATTCATGATGTGGTCCATCATCCACATGGCGGTTTCGGCGATGCGGGCGGGGAACTCGGAAAACTCGATGCCGTGGAACTGGTCCACGTCGATTTTCAGCAGGGATTGCAGCGGAAGTTCGGTTGCCCCGCCCTTCATGCGGGCAAGGTCGGCGCGGTGGATTTCGCGCAGCACCTCGATTTCCAGCAGGCGCAACTCGCGATAGGTGATGATGAGGAAGTTGCCGCAGCCGCAGGCGGGGTCAAGGAAGGTCAGCCCGGCCAGCCGGTCATGGAAGGCTTGCAGCAGCCTCATGCGGTTGGTTTTGCGGGCTTTCAGCCCCTCGAATTCGGCCCGCAGATCGTCCAGAAACAGCGGGCCGATCACCTTGAGAATGTTCTTTTCGGTGGTGTAATGCGCCCCCGCCTCGCGGCGTTCCTGCTTGTCCATGACCGACTGGAACAGCGAACCGAAGATCGCGGGCGAGATACCGGACCAGTTGAATTGACCGGCTTCCAGCAGGCGTTGGCGCATGTCGGCGTTGAAGGCCGGGGTGCGGATCGTGGCCGAGAACAGCCCGCCGTTCACATAGGGGAAGCGGGCAAGGTCTTCATCAAGGGTGGTCTGGCGCTGATCCTCGGGGGTGTCGAGCACATCGAAAAGCTGCGCCAGCAGAGGGCCGATGTCCGACCCGTCTTCCTTGGTGCGGGTTTCGAGGAAGTCCAGGAAGATGTCGCGCGGCTCGAAAATGCCGGTATCGTCCGCGAACAGGCAGAACACGATCCGGGTCAGGAAAACCTCTAGCTGATGGCCCCTGTAGCCGCTGGCCTCAAGGCTGTCGTGCAGCCGTCCGACCAGTTCCGCAGCCTTGATGTTGACCGGGTCCTGATCCTGAAAGCTGCGCTTCTCCATCCCCATGATGAAGCCGAACTTCTCGACGTGCTTCGGCAGATCGGCCAGCACGAACGATGATGTTTCGCGGGTGTCACGGTCCAGAAGCTGGAAGGTCTGGAAGTCGCACAGAAGCTGGAAACGGGGGCGGTCAGACTCCTTGATGGCGTCGAAATACTCGCCTGCCTGAACCTCGGCCTTGGCCAGATCGCGCCCGGCGGATTTCTGTTCGACCAGCAGGACGCGCGGCCAGAACAGGTCGATGAAGCCGGTCTTGTTGTTCAGCTTTTTGACGTGTTCCTCGTAGCGGGCGACCGAACGCCGCTGGACGCCGAAAATATGGAAAAAGTCATTGTAGAAGGTCTGTGTCTCTCCCTTTTCATAGGAGGCGTCGGCATAGTCGGCAGCGAAGCGGGCGGCTCGCGCCCTGATCTCGTTGAAACTCAACCGCAAAAACGAATTCCTCAAGTTGTCTGCCTTGCCTGGCTCTTTATCGGCCAGAATTTCATGCTTCGGAAGGCTTGACTATGAGGCATCATGCGCTGCGTCCCGATACCTGTAGAAATTGTGCTGGTTCTCGGGCCTGCAAAAGAGCGATAGGGAATGCACATGATAGTCTCCCGAATGACAGAGCCGAAGAGGCTGGGACCTTACCCGGATCGTGATCTGGACTGCCAGGAAGCAATGGAATGTGGCTTGCTGGCCTTGGTCGATCAAGCCGAAGCGGCTGGTTGGCTGCGGACCGAGGCATATGCGGCATTGATAGAGCTGATCGACAATCACGAGCTCGGAGATGAAGCCCGCGATCAGGTATTCAAGGCAATCGATACGCTACGCTGACGAACGGCCGCGGCGACCCGTTGCGCGGCACTCGGTGTTCGCGCTATGTTCCTGCAATGCCGGCGAAAGCACCCTCAGGAAACCCGTTCAGAAATCCCCGCCTTGCAGAGCAGGCACGGAGCGGAATGCTGCTGACGGTCAAGTGTACGGGATGCGGGCGCGTAGCGCGGTTCTGGGCAAAGGATCTTGTTGAGGTATTGGGCCCCGACCATCAGGCGCATATCCCGCCATTTCCCTGTGCCCGGTGCCGGACGAAGGAATGGATCAACTGGTCCTGGTCCGTGCCGTCTGCACCGGAATTGGCGGCAGGCTTGACCGTAAGGCGTCCGGTCAGGAAGGTGACACGGTGGATCTGGCGGAACGAGGACGCATGAATGTGCAATCTGTACGCGAACACGACGGCGCAGGAGGCGATGAGGGGGCTGTTCAAGGTGGCGCCCGGGCGCGACCGCCTCGGCAATGAACAGCCTCGCACGGCCATCTGGCCCAAATATGATGCGCCGGTCGTGCGCCTGGACGAGAATGGCGATCGCGAGCTGGTGCTGATGAAATGGGGCTTCCTCACACCGAAGACCTCGGCAAAGACCGGCAAACCGCTGAAGCCGGACGCGTGGAACAATGCCCGCGACGACAAGCTGACCGGCTCGGGGCTGTGGAAATCATCCTTCGTCGCCCGGCGGTGCCTGGTGCCGGTGTCGGCCTTTCGCGAGGCGAAAGGCAGGAATCCGGCAACGGATTTCTGGTTTGGCCTCGCGGCGGCAGCGGATGATGATCGGCCGCCCTTCGCATTTGCCGGTCTCTGGCGCGACGGCCAGCCGGGCATTGAAGGGGAGGAGGGCAGCTGGCTGACCCATACGGTGGTGACGACCGTGGCCAATGAGCTGGTGAAGCCTGTCCACCCGACGCGAATGCCGGTGATCCTCGATCCCGAAGACTATGACGCCTGGCTCACTGGTACCGAAACCGTGGCGACGAAACTGCTTCGACCCTATCCTGCCGAAAAAATGCGGATCCTGCGCCAAGGCGTCGGCATTACGGCCGACAAGGATCCGTGACGGGCGGCGAAGTTGAGTGAAGGGCAAAGGAGGATAGAACTGGTGTGGTACATATTGACCGAAGACGGAGGCCATGATGTCTGAATTGACGCAATATCTTGTCTGTGACGTTGAGCTTAAGGTGTCCGGCCCACATCAGAAGACCGTTACAGCATGGACAGCTTCAGCTTTGCGGCGAATTGCAGACAGGTTGGAACGCCACGAGTTCGATGACGGCCACCACGACGTGACCGACAATGCCGGCCGTTCCATTGGCTCGGTATATTTCGATTTCTCAGAGGGCTATGAGAGCGACGAGCCTTGAACGCCTCGGTGTCCATTATTCCGTATTGGACACCTGACGATAACTCATTCAATTCTAAGGTGCGTGGCCGATCCGGGCGGATTCACTATTATTAAACCGACCAGCGAGATGCGCGTGATAGGTTGCGTCGCGCAGGCACCGGAACGCGTTCCCGTCACGGCGCTTTGACAAAGCGCAACCAATCGGAGGGGCGAATGCCAGATCGAGACGCCGATACGGTGAAGGACGACCTGAGAACCGGCACGCCGTTCTGGGTGAAAACGCCACATTCGACGGTGACGCCCGAACGCATGGCGGGTGTCGGCCATGTCGATGTGATCGTGGTTGGCGCGGGGATCAGCGGCGCGCTGATGGCCGAGGCGCTAAGCAGGGCGGGCCGTTCGGTGCTGATCCTTGATCGCCGCCCGCCCGTCCGGGGCTCGACCCCCGCATCGACGGCCATGATCCAGCACGAAATCGACGTGCCCTTGACCCGGCTGCAAAAGCAGATCGGGCCAAAGAAGGCCAATGCGGCCTGGCTGCGCTCGGTCAAGGCGACGAATGATCTGGTGGAACTGGTCAGGACGCTGCGGATCGACTGTTCGATGGAACGCAAGCCGGCGCTGTATCTGGCGGGCAACCAGATGGGCAAGCGCGCGCTTCTGGCCGAGGCCGAGGCGCGGGTAAAAATCGGCATTGCCGCCGAATACCTGACGCGGGCGGCGTTGAAGGACCGTTACGGGATGGACCGGCAGGCGGCGATCCTGTCGCAGGATTCGGCCTCGGCCAACCCGGCGCAACTGACGGCCGGGCTGTTGCGCTGTGCGCTGACGCGCGGCGCACGGCTGGCCTCCCCGGTCGAGATCACCGATCTGGCCGAATTGCCCGGCGGCATCGCCCTGGCAACGCGTCAGGGCGAGGTGCTGACGGCGGATCATGCGGTGTTCTGCACCGGATATGAACACCTCAGGCAGATGCAAAGCCCGTCTCACAGCGTCACCTCGACCTGGGCCTTGGCGTCGCGTCCAATCAAGAACCTGCCGGACTGGATGGGCCACACGATCGTCTGGGAAGCGGCCGACCCCTATCTTTACTTTCGCACAGATGCGGCGGGCCGGGTGATCGCAGGCGGCGAGGATGAGGATGCGGCCAACACCAACGCCGATCCCGCCAGGCTGGCGCGCAAGGCCAGGGCCATTGCCGAAAAGCTGCGCGAACTGACCGGGGTGGATATCGGCAAGCCGGCCTATACCTGGTCGGCCCCCTTCAGCGTGACGAAGGACGGATTGCCGATCATCGACACCGTGCCCGGCTTTACCCGCATCCACACGATCATGGGGTTCGGCGGTAACGGCATCACCTTTTCAGTGATTGGCGCGCAGATCATCGCGGCCCGGATCGAGGGACGGCCCGACCCCGACGAGACGGTTTTCGGCTTCAGATAGGATAATCGGTGGAACCGCCCGCGACCTCGGCAGTTTTGCTGGCACAGCCCGCCATGGGCGCGCCGACAAAGCTTAATCCACTTCTGAAAGGCAGGGTCGATGGCCGAGGACAAAGATTTCACATCCGAAAAGGGCAATGCGGGCGAGCTGCATCAGATCGCAACCGGCGATAGGCCTGCGATGACGACAAATTTCGGCGTCCCAATTTCCGATAACGAAAACAGCCTGAAGGCCGGGGCGCGCGGCCCGACGCTGCTGGAAGATTTCCAGCTGCGCGAGAAGATCTTCCATTTCGACCACGAACGCATCCCCGAGCGGATCGTGCACGCGCGCGGATCGGCCGCGCATGGCTATTTCGAATGCACCGATCCGATCCCCGAACTCAGCCGGGCCAGCCTGTTCGCGAAGAAGGGCAAGAAGACGCCGGTCTTTACCCGCTTTTCGACGGTGGCGGGCGGTGCCGGGTCCGTGGATACGCCGCGCGACGTGCGCGGTTTCGCGGTGAAATTCTATACCGATGAGGGCAATTGGGATCTGGTCGGCAACAATATCCCGGTGTTCTTCATTCAGGACGCGATCAAGTTCCCCGATCTGATCCATTCGGTGAAGATGGAGGCCGACCGCGCCTATCCGCAGGCGGCTTCGGCCCATGACACCTTCTGGGATTTCATCTCGTTGATGCCGGAAACCTTCCACACGCTGATCTGGGCGATGTCGGATCGCGCCATCCCGCGCAGCCTGCGGATGATGGAAGGCTTTGGCGTCCACACCTTCAAGCTGGTCAACGACAAGGGCGAGGAAAGCTTTTGCAAGTTCCACTGGCGGCCCAAACTGGGGACGCAGTCGCTGGTCTGGGACGAATCCGCCAAGTTGCAGGGCGCGGATAACGATTTCCACCGCCGCGACCTGTGGGAAGCAATCGACCGG
This sequence comes from Paracoccus denitrificans, assembly GCA_005768755.1. Taxonomy (GTDB): domain Bacteria; phylum Pseudomonadota; class Alphaproteobacteria; order Rhodobacterales; family Rhodobacteraceae; genus Paracoccus; species Paracoccus denitrificans_B. Next base: position 22,566 of record VAFL01000013.1, read on the forward strand.
GGCGATCACCCGGAATGGGATTTCGCCGTTCAGGTCTTTGACAAGAAACTGGCGGATTCGTTGCCCTATGACGTGCTGGACGCCACCAAGATCATCCCGGAAGAGGTCGTGCCGTTGCGCGTGATCGGCCGGATGGTGCTGGACCGCAATCCCGACAACTTCTTCGCCGAGACTGAACAGGCGGCCTTCCTGCCGTCGAATGTGGTGCCGGGGATCGATTTCACCGATGATCCGCTTTTGCAGGGCCGGCTGTTCTCCTATCTCGACACGCAGAAGTCGCGGCTGGGGACGACGAATTTCCACCAGATCCCGATCAACGCGCCGAAATGCCCCTTCGCCAACATGCAGCGCGATGGGCTGATGCAGACCCATGTGCCGAAGGGTCGCGCGAATTACGAACCCAACAGCCTGAACGAGGCGGGCGAGGACCCCGGTCCGCGCCCCGTCAGCACCGGCTTCCGCACCGCCGAACAGCCGGTCGAGGGCGAGAAGCTGCGGATCCGCGCGGAAAGCTTCGGTGATTTCTACAGCCAGCCGCGGATGTACTGGAACTCGCTGACCGGGAATGAACAGGCGCATGTTGCCTCGGCCATCGTGTTCGAGCTGTCCAAGGTCTCTCCGGACCATATCCGCGAACGGATGCTGAGCCATCTTCAGGTGGTGCATCCCGATCTTGGCAAGCGCGTGGCCGATGGGCTTGGCATGGACCTGCCCAAGCCCGCGAAACCGTTCAAGCAACCGATTGATCTGCCGCCGTCCGACGCGCTGTCGATCCAGAAGAACTGGCCCGACACGCTGGAAGGCCGGCAGGTCGCGATCCTGTTTGACGAAGGCTCCAGCAAGTCCGACATCGAGGCGCTGAAAAAGGCGGTCGAATCCGCCAAGGGCGTCGTCTTTACCGTTGCCCCCAAGGTGGGCGGCCTGCCACTGGATGGCGGCACGATGAAGGCGGACGGTCAACTGGCCGGCTCGCCTTCGGTGCTGTTCGACGCGGTGGCGCTGGTGCTGACGACCGAGGCGGCGGCCAAGCTGGCCAAGGATAGTTCGGCTGTGGCGTTCGTGTCGGATGCTTTCTCGCATCTAAAGGCCATCGGCGCGACCGAAGGAGCCAAGGCGCTGATGGACCGCGCGGGTGTCGCGCCGGATGACGGCGTCACCGACCTGGACGGCCTGCCTGAGGCCGCCAAGCTGCGCTACTGGGATCGCGAGCCGAAGGTCCGTGATCTGGCCTGATCGCGGCAGTGCCGTGACAGTCTGGAAGGCGCCTTGGATAACGTTCCAGGCGCCGGTTCAACAACGTTTACACAACCAGGGAGAATATCCGATGAAGACGCTGAACGACGCATTCGAACATACGCTGGAGGACATCTATTGGGCCGAGAACGCGCTGTCCAAGGCGCTGCCCAAGGTTTCCAAGGCGGTCAGCAGCGCCGAGCTGAAAAAGGCGATGGACGATCATCTCAAGGAAACGAAGGGGCACATCAAGACGCTCGAAGCCGTTTTCAAGTCGATCGGCAAGGAAGCCAAGGGCGAGAAATGTGATGCCATGGATGGCCTTCTGAAAGAGGCTGACGGCCTGATCGAGGAAGCCAGCGGCCACGCGCTGGATGTCGCGCTGATCGGTGCCGCGCAGGCGGTGGAGCATTACGAGATCGCCCGCTATGGCACGCTGCGCGAATGGGCCAAGGTTCTGGGGAATGAGGAAGCGCATACGCTTTTGACCTCGATCCTCGACGAGGAGAAGGCCGCCAACAACAAGCTCACGGCGCTTGCGGTGACGGCCATCAACGCCTCCGGCAAGGCTTCGAAGAAGTAACCGGTTGTCGGAAGCCACTTCCAGAAGCCCGCCCCTGCAGGCGGGCTTCTTTTCATGTCGGGTGACCAAACTCGCCATATCGCCGCCCCCCTGACCAACACGACGAGAATGGTGATTGCGGGCCGTCGAACAGCATGCCGAAGAGCGGCATAAGCTTACTTCTGCAAACTCCGCTCTATCGTATGACATTCAGCGGCAGCCGAACATATCAGCTTCCTCGCGCTAATCGTGGGTCCTCGCTGGCCACGGAAACGATGAAAGCGAAGGCCAGAACAACGGAAGACGCCCGTTCAAGCCCTAAGAGCAGACGAGACGGCGCAGGGCGTGCATCGATGTCCCCAATGTTGAACCTGATAGCGGCTCCGAACGAATAAGCGATCGCACACAAGCCGAGCATGACCAGCGGGGCTTCGACCGCGACCAACTGAGCCCGATGGCGACAGCCGCCAAGGAGGCTCTTCGGCGCGACGACCTGCATGCCATCGCTGACAAGGGATATTTCAGTGGCTCCCAGATCCTGGCCTGCGATCAGGCGGGGATCACCACAACCGTGCCGCGCCCCGAAACATCGGGCAACCGCGGCAAGGGCATGTATGTAAAGGCCGACTTTGCCTATGATCCGGCCCGCGATGTCTATGTCTGCCCGGCAGGCGAAGAGCTGACCTACCGCTACACGCGCGAGGAGGACGGGCTGCGGGTCGGCCGCTACTGGACCAACGAATGTCAGCATTGTCCGCTTCGTCACCGCTGCACCACCGGCAAGGAACGCCGGATCACCCGGTGGGAGTATGAGCATCTGGTCGATGCGATGCGCGATAGGCTGGGTGGGGAGGCGGATCCGATGACCCTGCGCCGCTGCACGGTCGAACACCCGTTCGGCACCCTCAAGGTCTGGATGGGGCACACCCATTTCCTGACCCGGAGGCTGAAGAACGTCCGCACCGAGATGGCGCTGAATGTCCTCGCCTACAACATCAAGCGGGTGGTCGCGTTGATCGGCATTCGGGGCCTGATGCGGGCCATCGCCGCCTGATCGGGGGCTGCCATGACTCAAGCGTAGGCGTCATGCTATGTCCGAAAAGGATCAGCAAGCCGTCACGCGCGCAAAGGGCGTCGGAGGCGGCTGAAAGCGAGCAACCGGGCAAACCGGCAGCAGACAGCCCCTGCCGGCCCGTTTCCACACAGCCTCGGCCCACACCGGTCATTAGCCAGGATCACCATTGCCGCAGCGCGGCTTCCCCATACCGGACCTTCATGGCACCGCGCAGCATAGTCCAGGGCCCCAAGGTCAGCGGTGCGGGACATTCCCGTCATTCGCCGAAGCGGTCCGATCTGTGCCGCGATCGCGAGACTTTTTGCTGGATGGGCGGAAAGCCGCCTTGCGGCGCCGCCGCGTCGCACCGGCGGCAATTTATGATTGCCGCCGTTCATGCGCGCCGCAGCGAGACTTTGGCCTCAATCGGCCCACCGGGCGGGAAAGGGACATGCGGCGGTGCGGCACAGTATCTGTGGCATTTTGGGTTAGCCGACGTTCAGCCCATTTCGATACGCATGCAGGGCGGATTGCTGTCGTTGAGCTTGCAGCAATGATGTAGCAGAGAGGTGACGGAACCAGCGGTCGGATGGCGACAAACCGCGTCTCCGTCTGGCCGTTAGCCGAAAGGCGAGCCCATAACCGAAGTTCGACCGTCCAGCGGCTATTGCGGTGGCAGCAAGAAGAGCCGAGCAAAAATCGGACGTTAGGTTTTTTGAGCCAGCACTACCTCGCAACTCACCGAAACAGCTATTCTCCGAAGTATGAGAAAAGTCTTTATGAAGGTCGCCAGCGGGGAACTTGCTGGCTTGTGCTGAAGGAATGTAGAAATCTGATTTCATAGGCTATAACTCGACAACCATGCGACGCTCGTCCTACCAGCAAATCATCGACTGGAACGTCCGCCGCGGCGATCAGCGCCGCCTCGGCATTGAATTGGTCGGCCAGATCAGCGCGCTGCGCGCTGAGGTTGACGCCATTGCTGGGATCGCGCCCCTCCACCTTCAGTTTGCACCTATCCGACTGGTCACGATTCTAGAGGTTTTCCTGCGCGAAGTGATCGCAGAGCTGATCGACGGGGACGACGCCATCTTCGAGCGTGCCGAGAAGCTCGTCAAAGGCACCAAGATCGACCTCGCATTCGCTGCCCATGTCGACCGGCGCGAGCTGACCATCGGAGATTTCGTCGCCCATACCGTATCTCTCAGTGCCGTCGATGGAATCATGAGCATCTTGGACACCCTGATCGGCGGATTTGCAGGCAAGTTACAGGCGGTCCATCCGCGCTGGACAGAGGAAATGGAAAAATGGCCTCTGCCCCCAATAGTCGCCGATTACAATGCGATGATGACTTCTCTCGCCCGACTCTTCGAGGTCCGCCACGTACTAACCCACGAGCTGCCTACCGGGACTGTCTTTGACTCAGAGGAGCTTCCAGTACTCATTGATGCCACCAGTACGTTTGTCGAGGCAACGGATTGGTCCGTAATCGAGGCGCTCTCCGGTTCTGTTCCTCAGACGCAAATTGGGATGAACATAGTTGCCGCCGAAGACCTGCGCAGTGAGGAGGAAGAGTTGGAAGCGACTTTGGAGCAGGTGTCTGCCCTCCCTGGCATCGACGGGGATGCTCTTCAAGAACTGCAGGCTGCCTGGGTGGATTTTGCCAACAGACACGCCAGTCTCCTCGCCTCGCAGGTCGAGGGCGGTTCGATGTATCCGCATCTCTGGGCCGGCGAGAAGGCCTCTTTGGTCCGTGATCGGATCACCCAGCTTAAAGGCATCCTCGAGGGCTGGTGGGACCGATAGGGTCGAACTGGCCAAACTGGCACACCAAGATCAAGCGCTGCGCGAGACTTGTGCCCGTTTGCCTTCCACCGACACCCGAAAAGTACCCCGTCTGCCTCGATCTCGAAGAGATGAACCACGTAACCCAAGTTGAGGGTTGGCGGATTCTCTTCGATCCCGTCGCCGAGGTCGGCCTGGGCGGGTGAAAAATCCTCCGCAGGGTGCCCGGCTCGATAGCGGACAAGCCGGATCACTCTGGGCATGCCCCCCAACTCATCGAGAACTGCTTCCAAAGCGAGAACTGCAGCGCCGTGGCGCGCCAAAATGATGGGGCGAGCGAAGAAGCGACGGAGGGTGCGCGCCATCTCCGACCAAGCGTCCAGGTTCTCTTTGATCCTCTTGCCGGCGAAGAACGTGACCAATGCAGCGCTCCAGAGCGGCACTTTCGCGTCGATCAGCTCCGTCAGGAAGGCTGGTATGTCAGCCCCGGGTCCGACGTTGACCTCCTGAAAGACCGCTTCGAACTCCTGTTCCAGCTGTTGCCGATACTTTTCGCTATCGGCCTCCCAAGTTTCCTCGTCACCACCGTAAGTCTCGTCGATGACGATCACGAACAGCTGGCCGGAGGTTTCGGTCGGCTGATTCATTCTGTTCTCCTACCCTACCGTGATCCGGTCCGAGAGCGGCATTACAAGATCTCCAGGAGCGAAGGTTGCAAGTTCGCCCTTAGGAAAGGGCAGTGATCCCTCATCCGGAACGACGAAAGCCGCAACCGCAAATGCCTCTCGGACCCTGGCGTAGTAGAGCGGCACATCTGGTCTTTCTAAATAGGTGCCCCAGCCGTACTCGAAGCTATCCTGCGAAGTGATCTTGCCCTGCTGCATGATACGGGGCGCCCCAATACTGGCGAGTAAGGATGGGGGCAGACGACCGCCATACACATCCGAGCTTGTGAACCATCGCACCTGCACCCGGCCCTCCGGGAGCACGAAATCCCCCGTCGCCTCGTAGTGCAAAGCGAAACCTATCTTGGCCGCGAATGCTTGCATATATGCGCCCATGATCGGGCCGTCGGCCCGGAATGCAGCAAGATTGCGGTCGAATATTCCTTCGCTCCACATTGCTTGGCGCATTTCGCGGGGCGGTATCCACATCTCGCGAAGGAGGTCCGGAGCAACGCGATGCACCTCTCTCATTACCTTGTCCCATTCTGCACTGTCGGCGCTATTGGCAATTCCCGGGAAAGTGCGTGCCATAAATGCTGCGACGACATCGAGGCGGCTCGTACCTTGGTTGCACAGGGCACAACTGGGAAACTCCAGTCCTTTTGGGCGCTGGCTCAACCGGAACATCATGCGTGGCGGCATGTGATCGACCTGCTCCGCCTGCCGTCGCCCCGCGCAGTAGATGCACCCTCTCGCCGCTTGCATAACCCTCCTATGTCGTTGCTGCTTTTGCTTTGCCTCACCCATCTCAGTCGTCGTCTCGCAATCATACAAAGCACTGCTGTCTATCAATTCATTCTAAAGTAAATCAAATCCTGCGCGTCTGCCACACAGGTTGTGCTTTGTCATACTTGCGGCGAATGACTGCTTCTCACCCTGCGGCCGATCTTGCCTCCGACTAAGATTGTGATACTGCGCCCGTAGCGAACGGCAGGGAGGTCCCGCATCGCAGACTCTCATAGCTTTAAATGCTGTGCGCAGTGTCGAATGGCGGCTTCGGTGATCGCTGCTGTGCGGCATCTGCCAGGCTCGACCGTCGGCTCTGGGCCGTCCTTGCCGGTGGCAAGGAAACCGAGGCCGATCGGCAGGTGCCGCGATGCCGCATGTCGGCTCTGGGCCCATACTGCGCTGCGGAGAACGTCCGGTTCGAGCCCTTAGCGGTCATTCGTAGCTCGGCATTAGCGGCATTCAGATTCAATCCAGTGATTTACTGTGAAAGTTCGTTTGCCGCTTATGCTTTGAAGGTGGACCGTAGCTCCTCCATCATTGGTGACGAAACGAGCGTCAATGGTGGATATGACACCGACCCCCGAATGCAAGCTTAGGATCTGAATATCGGGTTCGCCGAGTTCCCTCTGCATTGAGAATACGCGTGCGGAATACTCTTCTAGATCGCCAAACAATTGCTCTTGCACTGATGTGACTTGGTCATCGCAAACGAACAGCGTCAAGTTAGCACCTTCAACCTGCCAATGGCCCGGCAAATGTTGAGAAAGAGGCGCGAGCGACCATCCTCTCTCCCGCGCATGCTGCTGGGCCGTGTTCAGCGAGCTTCCGAGCACAAAGCCACCATGCTCCAGCGTCTCGGCACCATGCACCATGGTGGTAAGAAACAGGCTCAACGCTGACCAGAGAGGTACTTTGCCAAGATACGTCAATCATGTTTTCCTTGCTTTTTATGTCGCATCTTCAAGAAAACTCGCAATGGCTGCAATGTCCCGCATTGCTGACCTTAGCGTGCCAAGCCTTGCTGCATGATGCCACGGACGGCCGGTTTGGGGAAGCTGCGCTCCAGCGGAGCCAGCTTGGCGAATGTCCGGACAGGGCCGGGAGCGACGTCCGCTGATGCCTGCCGGCTGTTCGACCCGCTGCGGCGCCGCATGTCTGCTCCGAGCCCAGGCTACCACATGCAGCTAATGCAGCATTTCGCAGATGCAGAAACATGGCACTAGTAATTTCGGCCCTCTGCGGACCTTCAACCGGGCAACTGCCGCCGCAGCGCGGCGTCACCGAAGCTGCCTTCCATCCTCGCCGCAGCATTTCCAACGGCCCGAGGTCTGCCGTGGTGGCCAAGGGCGCCGAGGCTGGCCGTCGGGCCTGTGGGATGGTCTGAGGCGATCTCGTCGCGGACGGCCCTTTGTCTGTGTGTGCCATCCGCCGGGGCGGCACTCCGATCAGCGCATCTGTGCGCAGACGAAGCGGATAATCTCCGTAGAGGCATCGGGACCTGCCGGGTCGGCGTAGGAACCGGCGCGGTCGCCGCCGAACCAGGCGTGGCCCGCGCCGTCCACGCGCCAGAGCTCCGAGCCGGAGGGAGCCACGCGACGGGTCCAACTGCGTCCGCCGTCGTCATGTGCGGTCTCGAAGCCTCCGGGGGGCACCAGCGCTTCGGCGTTCGCAACGGAGACTGTGGCATCCGCGGTGCCGTGCAGCACGATGAGCGGCGCGCCGTCCCCCTGGGCGACCCGGGCGCCGCCGCGCATCGCAGCGAAGGCAGAGCCCATGTCCCGCGCGGCCCCGGCAGGCAGTCCTGAATGCACGCCTGCAGCCACGAAGACATCCGGGTGCGTCACCGCGAGAATGGCCGCCATCGCACCCCCGGCAGAGAGACCCGCCACGGCGGACCTCCCATGCGGCAGATTGAGGTCGGCCAAGACCTCTTGCGTCAGCGCAGCCAGCAAGGCGGGTTCGCCGCCTTCGCGCTGCTGGTCCTCGGGGCGGAACCAGTTCCAGCAGGACTGCGGGTTGTGCGCGGGGCCCTGCTGCGGCCAGGCAACTGCAAGACCGGCCTTGGCGGCGGCTTGGTTCATGCGCGTGCCCCGGGCAAAATCCTCCGGAGTTTGCGTGCAGCCGTGCAGCATGACGAGCAACCCTTCCGATGCGCCTCCGGCTGGAACGAACAGGCGGTAATCCCGCGATCCCGCAGGGCTTTCATGGCGGCGCAGCGCCCATGTACTCCCTTCCGGAAGGGGTGGTGTGGCGTCAGGCCGACCGGAGAGGTTCAGCCCATTGGCCAGATCACCCAGGCCCGGCAGATCGAAGGATGGCATGCGCGGGGCCTGGCCACCGGACAGGCCGGCCTGCGACAGTGCATCGTTGATGACCTGGTTGACGTCGATCGGTTGCGTCCGGGCATGCGTGAAGCGCCGGCGAAAAGCCGGGTGGAAGGGTCGGGTCATGGGTCGTCTCCTGTGAGACCGAACAGAAAGGTCCGGACGGGGGTATCAGGTGATGCGGTCCTTAAGGGCCGCCTTGACGTCCTTGGGCGCCTGCAAAGCGCCTAGGACCTGGATTGAGCCGATGGCACGCACCGCCAGCTCCGGCGAGACATCGGAGGAGATCCGCGCGAGGCCCAGCACCTTGAGGTGCAAGGCTTCGCCTTGTGCGGCGACCGCCTCGAGCGCCTCTCGCGTCAGGTCAAAGAGACCGAGCTCAAGCTGATGACGGGCAACCGACCGCTCGACGGTCTCGGTCTCTTCGCGAAGCTGCGCGCGAATGGCCGTGCGGATGAAGTCCGTCCGGTTCGCGTAGACACCCTCGCGCACGAGCAGGTCGATGCGGCCGAGGTCGACATGACCGAGGTTGATCGTGATCTTTTCCGGGTCGGCCTGCCGGTCGGGCAGGCGGTGTATGTCCGCCATATCTTACTCCATCCATATGGATGGTATATAGATGATCAAGTCTCAGTGCAAGCTCGCATCTGGCAGCGCAGTCCGGATCTTCGGCCTAACGGGCGGCCATCTGATTGTGGGTTCCGGCTATCGGGGCGGCATTGCGTGTCCAATCTTGGCTTGTGGAACGGGTGAGATAGCCCGAGGGCGACGTGCAAACACCGGCGCCGTGCCAAATGGACACCCGCACCGACGTGGATCAGCGGAATTGTAGGACCAAGGAGTTTCGCTGCGAGTCCATTTTCCGATTAAAATTTCCAGCGCGATGCGATCGCTGTCGGCCCATTCCTGACTTTCGTGACGTCAGGACGCCGCGCTGCGGCATTCACCGAACCGGTCATTGATGCGCCTCGCAGCTTTGCGAACCGCTGATTTGGGGAAGTGGGGCCTTCAGCGGTGCGATGAGTGCACTTTGGGCATAATGCACTCAGGCAGCTCTTGCCAAACCGCTCACATGGCGGTATTCCATTGGAGCACCGAAAGGAAAATGATGAGCGTTCAAAAGCAGTCCGTCAGCTTTACCGACACAGCCATTGCCTTTGCAAAAGAACTGGTAGAGGCCGGCGAGTATCCCACCGTGAGCGCGGCGGTTTCGGGGGAGTTGGTGAAGGCCAAGGCAGGGCGAGAGCGCGAAAGGCTAGTTCTTGAGGCGGAACTGGAGCGCCGACTGGCATTGCCGCTCGATCAGTGGGAACCGGTTGGGGATGCCTCAAAGGCTACGGCGGGGGCGCGGGCGCATCTGGCGGCGATGGCTCGCAAGATCTGATGCGCTTTGTTCGACACCCGTTCTTCGAACGGGATCTGATCGGCATCGTCGACCATATCGTTGACGTCACCCAAGGCGACGTCAACGCTGCGCTGCGAAGGCTGGATGAGGTCGACGCAATGCTGGAAGCGATCAAGGACAATCCTGCATCTGGCGTCCGCCTTGGCGGAGCGCTTCATGGATGGCTGGTGCGCCATGGTGGGGCCGGGCACCGCCTGACGATCGTGTACCGGCCGGATCTTGCCGCAGGACGGATATATCTCGCTCTCGCGGCATTCGGTGGGCGAGACTGGATGACCTTGGCGCCGACCCGGAACACGTTCTCGGAATAGTCGTGCTGTGATATGCTGGCTTGTCGGCAAGATGCCGACGATGGGTGGCGCGCGGCGGATCGGAGGATGTGTCATGACCACCGACAACTTGCCCGCCATACGCGCCTGCCGCCCCGCCTGGAACAAGGGCCGCATCGTCGGCCAGAAGCGACCGTTGCAGCCAAAACATGTCTGGGCGATCAGGGTCCGGCTCGAAATCGCCACCAATATCCGCGACCTCGCGCTGTTCAACCTCGCCATCGACAGCAAATTGCGGGGCTGTGACCTTGTGAAACTCAAGGTTGCCGACGTCTATGCCGCCGGCCAAGTCAAGGAGCGTGCCTCGATCATCCAGAGCAAGACCAAGAAGCCGGTTCGTTTCGAGATCACCGAGGGAACGCGCAAAACGATCACGGCCTGGCTCGACGACCCGCTAATGATCGGATCGGAATACCTGTGGCCGGGCCGCTTCCACGAAAGGCTGCACATCTCGACCCGTCAATACGCCCGGCTGGTGCGGGATTGGGTCACGTCGATCGGGCTGGAGCCGACATCCTACGGCACCCATACGATGCGCCGGACCAAGGTTGCGCAGATATACCGCACCCTTTGTGCACCTGATCGGGCCTCCCCCCCTCTTTTTTGCCCACAGGCTGGAGCCCATGCGATGCGCCTTGAGATGGATGCCATCAATTATGATCGTCGTCTGTTCGGTCCGCATGGTGTCCGAGAACCGTGTATTTTGCGGACAGGGCGTTGGGTTGTCCGAAAAATGCCAAAAAATAAGTAAACGGACATATTGATTTCCGGACAGGTTTGCGGACAACTGCCGTGATCCGGCGCACCCTCGCGCCGCCCACTGATTGGAAAGCCATGGCACTCATAGGATATGCGCGGGTTTCGACGCCCGGCCAGGACCTGTCCCTTCAGCGCGACGCGCTTCATTCGGCTGGCGTGACCAAGATCTATGACGATCATGGCGTGTCGGGTGCCAAAGCAGAACGCCCCGGCCTTACTGAAGCGCTTTCCTATCTCCGCGCAGGCGACACCCTCGTTGTCTGGAAGCTCGATCGGCTCGGCCGCTCGATGAAGCATCTTCTGCAAACCGTCGCCGACCTAGAGGGCCGCGGTATTGGCTTCAGATCGCTCACCGAGAACATTGACACGACCACGCCAACCGGCCGGCTGGTTTTTCACATTTTCGGCGCACTTGGCGAGTTCGAACGAGATCTTATCCGCGAAAGGACAAGTGCCGGGCGGGCGGCGGCGGCTGCCAGGGGGCGCACAGGCGGCCGGCGAGAGGTCGCCACACCAGAACGGGTCGCGCGGGCGCAACACCTCATCGCCTCGGGGTTGAATGTTCGGGAGGCAGCAGCACGGGTGAAAATCGGGAAAACCGCCCTCTATGCCGCGCTGAAAAAGCAGACCAACGGGTCCGGGGGCGCGGGCTGAAAGCGAGACGCAAGTATCGAGCGTCAGCCGGCGCGGGCCTGGCCGTGGTGATCCCGATTGATCGCTCGCCCGCAGCCTTCTATGCTGGCCGGGCAGTACAGGCGGGGACGCCGATGGCTGCGAAGGTGAGGGCGGGCGCCTGGGCGTCCGCCCGTCTGCTTTCGGGTTATCCGCCGTCATTGGTGCGTCCTGTGCCGGCGTCTTTCGGACAAGCCCATCAAGCTGCCGACGAGGTTTAGTTTCCCCGCCTGGCTGGCCCGCACCATTGCACGCATGTAACCACCAGGGCTGGCGATACGGAAGGCTGGATCCGAGCACTTTGCGTCGATGACAAGAACGCAGATCATGGCCTCATCCTCGGACATAATCTCCATGGCCTCGATCCAGGCGGATTGGTTTATGCCTCGATCGCGCATGACGTGGTGTGCTGCGCAGACGAAATCATGGAATGTGAGCTGATCTCGCTCCGATCGAGCATCGAGATACATCTGGAAGCCATCACCAGCCAGTTCATAAAGGCGCTGTGGTCCGAGCCGCGCGAGAAAATCGCTCTTGCAAGCGCCCCCGCCGCCCCCATCATTTTTTTCTAAGCAATGCGGCGCGTCGTCAGACGCGTCGCTATCAGAACTGTCGTGCGCGGGCTTGCCCGCGCTCCGCTCAATTGGCGGAACGCTACAGGACATAGATTCTTCTTGCGTTGTATCTTGTATATAAGGCCGCTCAAAATTGAGCGGTCGGCCGCTTGAATTTTCTATCTTTTCGACGATGCGCACGGCGTCTCTGCTAACGGCATCGTAGATCGAGGCCATCGACAAAGGACACCTTCCTAACTGCCAGCAACACGCTTTCCAGCGTTGCCGCGCCCACATCATCCTTCAGTCGCTGAAACCCCGTATTGGCTAAAGGCTCCAAGAGCACCCATTCCAGTTGCTCAATGGTTTCGGCGTGGAGCAGCGCACCTACACGCATCAGAAAACCATCGCGAAAATCCCGGCGGGCAGCGCGGGCAAGGCGTTCCATGATCTTGTCTGACGGGACAAAAAGGCCCATCTGCCGCGCCTGGTCAAAACCACGTTCGATCCAGCCTGCTAAGTTCAGGTCCTGCCCACCAAGCTGCTCAATCATCCAGGCCTGGAGGTTGGCGCAGTCACGATCAGAAGCTCGACGAAATCCAAGGAAATCAAGAATGCCCGCACGTTGCCGCCGCGCGGTATCACTGGAAAATGAGTAGGAAAGATCGTCTGTTGCCCCAATCTGATCCGCAACGTACGCGATCACATCAGGGTCAAGATCACTGCGGTCGGCAGGAAACCGTGCATGTTGGCGAAAAAAGACGAGCTGGCATGCAATCGCTACCCGAGACTTCGCCCCAAACCGATTGAGAAATTCAAAATCGGAATACGAAAGGCCCCACACCGTGGCAAATGCTTGCTCTGTCATGACACCTCCAGACGCAAGCATCATCCAACATCAGGTCTGGCCGTCAATCAGCCCTTTGTTCTCAACATGATCTCTCAAAAGCCCAAATATGCAGCTTCGGGCCAGCCGGGCCTAGCAGGCACTCCATCTCCCCGTCAGAGCGGGGAAACCGGACGGATACCGCCTAACGGCATCCCAAACCCTTCACCATTCCTGCCGTTCCGACCGCAACTCCGATTCCCCAAAAGCAGTCGGTCCGCCTAAGTCGAAGCAATGGCGATAAGGGGGTGGGATCCGGACAGTCCGCTATTAAGATGATGTCTACCAAGCTGACTTGGCCGGCTTGCAAGGGCTCACCCCCGAGGGGCTAAATTCCGATTGCCATGATTGGCTCTTGGATGTGATTCAGGAAGCGTTTTGCGGGTGATATCCGCCACCATTGGCCGTCCGGATCACGATCTCGTCGCCTGCCTCGATCACTAGCCCGCTGACAAAGGAATAATCCTCGCTCACTCCGCCCTTGCGCCTAACTGTCAAGCCATTAGTGCCGCCCAAGCCGCCGCCCTGCAGCGACCAGACCGGCTGGCGGTTGCGGCTGAAGCCCGCCGACAGCACTGCTCTGCCCCGCGGTCGGTAGACCAGGCTTAGGCCCTTGCCGCCGCTATGGCGTCCCCGCCCCTCCTCGGTCTCATTGAGCCTTTTATAGGCAACGTCGATGCCGTAGCGGCTCTCGCAGATCTCCACTGGGCAGTTGAAGGTCTCCCCATGGCAGGCCGAGTACATAGCGTCGAGTCCGTCGCACTCGCTGCTCGCGCCCCAACCTCCCATCTGCGGTTCGACCATGGTAAAGCGCCGCCCCGTGTCAGGATGGGTCCCGGCGATCACCGTGCCGCAGATCGAGGCGAAGTTGCCGGCCGGCAGCCTGTCAGGCATGGCGCGCGCCAGGCACTGCCAGAGCATGTCGTAGAGCCGGATGCGCGTCTCGAAATAATAGCCATGCGGGGCATTGCCCGTCGCATGGAAGATGGTGCCGGGCTCGGTGATCACCTCCAGCGCCCGGAACGAGCCGGCATTGGCAAAGAGCGTCGGGTCAGTCAGCGCCTTGAACACCATCTGCGCGGCAATCACGGCACCATCGCGGCTGGTATTGTAGGGTGCCGAACGCTGCTCCGGATTTCCCCGCAGATCGACGGTGAACCGATCCTCAGAAATCGTGATCGCCGCCTGCCACAGGGCCGCGTCGTCCTGCTCCTCGGTGATGGTGAAAGTGCCCTTGGGCAGCTCCGCCAGCCCCTTGCGCCCGCGCGCCTCGCCCTCGTCGAACAATGCCGCCAGCGCCCCGCGATAGGCCGCAAGCCCATAACTCTCGACCAACTGCCTGATGCGCGTCTCCGCCCGCCGGCTCGCCGCCACTTGCGCCCAGAGATCGCCGCGCACGAAATCGGGCAGGCGCGAATTGGCCTCGATGATATCAAAGACGGAGCGGATCGGCTCGCCGTCCCGGAACAGGCGCACAGCCGGCAGCCGCAGCCCTTCCTGGAAGATTTCGGTCACATCCACCGCCATCGACCCCGGCGTCTTGCCGCCGACATCGTTCCAGTGCGCGATGGACGCAGTCCAGGCAACCAGAGCCCCTTCGGCAAAGACCGGGAGCGCGATCACCACGTCGTTGAGATGGGTGACACCGCCATACTGGGGATCATTGGTGACGAAGAGATCGCCATCGCGAATGCCCTCGGGCCCATGCAGTTCCAGGATGCGCTTCACGGCCTTGTCGAGCACCCCGACAAATGTCGGGATGCCCGCGCCGGAGCTGACCAGCTCGCCATGGGCATCGGTGATGCCGGTACCGACGTCAAGCACTTCGTAAATGATCGGGCTCATCGCCGTCTTCTTCAAGACGGCGAACATCTCGTCCGCGGCGGCAACCAGGCTAGCCTGGATGACATCCGACGTGAACCGATCATTTGCGTGGGTCATGGGTCCTCCTCAGGCCTTCGCTACATGGGCATCGCGCGGGAGGGTGGAGAGGATCTCCGGCCCGTCCTCGCGCAGGACCACGATTTCCTCGAGCCTGATGCCGAAGCGGCCGGGCAGATAAATGCCGGGCTCGATCGAGAACACCATGCCCACATCGAGAACTGAGTCCGAGGTGCTGGTGAGATAAGGCGGCTCATGGCCTTCGAGCCCCATGCCGTGCCCGGTGCGGTGCACGAAATACTCGCCATAGCCCGCTTCAGTGATGACGTTGCGCGCGGCCTTGTCGACCTCCTTGGCCGCAACGCCCGGACGTGCCGCCTTGAGCGCGGCCTGCACGGCACGCTCGACGATGGCATGGATTTCCGAATAGCCCTCGGGCTCCTTGCCAATGATCGCCATGCGGGTGATGTCAGAGGAGAAATCGCCCTTGCGCGCGCCGATATCGATGACGACAGCATCGCCCTCGGCCAGCTTACGATCTCCGGTCTGGTGATGCGGGAAGGCGCCATTGGAGCCGGCGCCGACGATCGTAAAGAGCGGGCTCGAAGCTTCCTGGGCGAAATGCGCTTTCACCACCGCCGCCACGTCGCGTTCCGTCATGCCCGGCTTAAGTGCGGCAAAGGCCTTCTGCATGGCCTCGTCGGCAATAGCCGAGTTCATCCTGAGCTCTTTGTATTCGCTGTCGTCCTTGCGCATACGCAGCGCACCCAGCGTCTCGGCGGTGAAGCTCTGCTTCGCCGCCGGCAGCTGGGCGAGCAGCAGCAGCGCGAAATCGGCGCGCATGGTCTCATCGACCACCACATGCCCGGCATTGTCCTCGGCGATATCGGCAAGCGCGGACCGCAGGGCAGCTTTTGGTCCTTCGGCATCGCTCCAGGTGTGGAAGGCGATGTCGGTACTCTGGCGCGAGCCTTCGGCATTGAGCACCGGCATCAGGAACGCCTCCTTCTGCTTGCCGACCAGCAGCAGGCAGGGACGCTCATCGGGATGGGGGTGGAAGCCCATCACCCAATGCATATGCGGCCCGGGCCCCAGGGCGACGAGATCGACGCCCTGTTCCGCCATCTTGCTGCGCAGGGCGGCAAGCCTCTTCTTGGTTTTCTCGGTCATTCCTGATGCCCCTGGTTTGGTGCTCTACTGGCCTTAAGCCTCGACCACGATGCGATTACCGAAGGCCTCGCCTTCATCGAACCCACCGAAGCGTGCCATTTCGGCTTCCGAAGGCGCCTCGCTCGACCATTTCCGGCTCGGAATCCAGCCACTTTGCTGCTTGAGCACCGCAGCATATTCCGCCCGCTTCAGCGCGGCGATGGAAGGGTCGATCACCGGCACGCCCAAGGCTTCCTCTACTTCCCGGTAGAAGCCCACTTCC
Organism: Paracoccus denitrificans; assembly: GCA_005768755.1. GTDB lineage: Bacteria > Pseudomonadota > Alphaproteobacteria > Rhodobacterales > Rhodobacteraceae > Paracoccus > Paracoccus denitrificans_B. Next base: position 38,896 of record VAFL01000013.1, read on the forward strand.
ATGGTGCAGCCGAGGATGATGGCTTCGGCATAATCCTCTTCCACCGCCTTGCGGCCGGCGGCAATGAGGCGCCGCCCGGTTTCGGCATGATCCTTCTGGAAGTCATCCACGCCCAGCTCAACATGATAGAACCCCGATAGCCGGTGCTCATGGCCGTGCTCGCGCACAGTCGCATGCATCTGGTTCACCCATTTGCGGCGTCCCACGATGATGCCGAAGCGGTTAGAGAGGCTCGCTGCGATCTCGCAGGAGGCAACGCAGGGCGCGGTGACGATCATCTGCCCGGAAATCTCACGCGCATCATGCAGAGCTGTGTCGTAGAAGCAGCCGATGGCGAGCGCATCGAACCCTTCGCGCGCCGCGGCGCGCACGCCGCGGATGATCCCGCGGGTTACCATGGCTTCATAGGAACGGAACTCGATATGGCTGAAGCCGCCGACGTCGGCGGGCATCGAAGTGATGTGCACTTCAGTGCCAGGCAGTTTGTGCTTCCGCGCCATGTCTGCGAAGATCGTATCGACCCCAGAGCTGGAGGCGAGCGGGTTCATGAACATGATCTTGCGTGGTTTGGTGGCCATTTATGAAATCTCTCGGGTTTGACTAGTTGGAATTGGCTGCAGGCGTGACCGCGACGACGATCTTTCCGCACTGCGAGTTGCCCTGCATGTGCTGATAAGCTGCAATCGTTTCGGCGAAGGGGAAGACACGATCGATCTCCGGATGGAACTTGCCGCTCCGGATGTTCTCCATCACGAAGTCGATGCCATCCCTCAACTCATCGGGGGAAATAGTATGATTGAACATCGAATAGGGATGGACACTCGCCTTTGAGCGGATGGACGGCAGGATCGGGATATTGATGTCGAGTCCTTCGAGCATGCCATAGATGATGACTTTAGCACCCCAGTTAAGCCCACCCATATAGTCTTTCAGGAAATCACCGCTGATGGGGTCGAACACCACGTCGACCCCCTTGCCGCCTGTGAGTTTCCGGATCACCGGGGCGAAGTCATCGCCCGTCCTGGTGACGATCACGTGATCGGCCCCGACCTTCTTCAGGAACTCGATCTTGTTGGCACTGCGCGTCGTCGCGATAACAGTTGCGCCAATGGCCTTGGCGGTCTGGATCGCCCCGACCCCCGCACTACTGGCCGCCGCGGTGATAAGCGCGTTCTTGCCCGCCGAAAGCCCTCCGACTGTCAGCAGTGCGTAATAGGCGGTCAGATATTGCATCCAGAGCGAGCATGCCTCGGTAGCAGGCAACCCCTCGGGCCAAGGCGCGAGGAATTGTTCGGGGACGATGGCAAATTCGCCCTGCACGCCGTGCCAGTCGGATTCCTGAGAGTAGAACGGTACGGACGAAACCTTGTCGCCGACCTTGAAACGGGTGACGCCTTCTCCGACCGCGTCAATCACACCGGCTGCTTCCGAGCCAACCCGGGAGGGGAGCTTCAACTCGGTATAATGCTCGCCGGTAATGTAGAGGATGTCGGCCCGGTTGAGCGCAAATGCCTCAACTTTGAACCGGACTTCGCCGGCGCGCGGTTGGCGGACATCGACGTCCGCGATGGATAAATGTTCAGGCCCGCCCAGACCCGCCACGTGAATAACCTTGGCCACAATTAACTCCCTTGCTCGTGTACTGAAGGTGAGCGGCACGGGGTTTTAAGTGCGCCCCCACGCCGCTACAGGTTCTTGTTATCGTTTAGCTGTTGTCGCGATGGCTGTTCGCTGAGAGCTCGTGCGCATGGCAGCCGATCATGTCCTCAAGGGCCCGTACACCTCGCGGGCACGTTCGGGCGTGATGTAGCCATTGCGCAGATCGCTTTCGACCTGCTTGGGATCGCGCTTGGTCGGATCGCCGAGCCCGCCGCCGGTGCCCGTCATGACCCGGATGACGTCATCCTTGCCCACGGGCAGGACCGAGACGAAGGAATAGCGCTCGCTGCTGCCATCGGTGCGGATGACCTCTGCATAGTTGGGCGAGCCCTCATTGCCGCCTTCCAGTGTCCAGGGCAGGACTTTGAAGCGGGTATAGCCGACGGTGACCCAGGAATTATCCGAACGGATACGGTAATCCATGCGGATGCCGTGGCCGCCCACCCACTGGCCCTCCCCGCCCGGCTCGAGATTGAGCTCCATGCGGTCGACGAACAGCCCGTTGCGCGCCTCTGATATCTCTGCCGGCGTGTTGTAGGTCTCGCCATGGAAGGCCGAGAAGATGGCGCTATTGCCGTCCCGGCCGCGGCTCGCGCCCCAGCCGCCGATCTGCGGCTCCACAATGGTGAAGTGCCGGCCGGTATCGGGATGCGGGCCACCGATGAAAGTGCCGCAAATCGAGGAAAAGTGGCCCGCGGGGAGCCGCTCGGGGATATGCGGGGCAAGGCAGCGCCAGATCAAGTCGAAGACGCGCACCTCCGTTTCGAAATAGAAGCCGATTGCCGAGGGCTCCTTGGCGTGGAAGACCGAGCCTTCCCGCGTCAGGAGCCTTATCGGGCGGAACGAGCCCTCGTTGGCCGGGGACTGCGGGTCGGTCAGCGACTTGAAGATCATCTGGGCGCAGACCATCACGCCATCTCGGCTGGAATTGGTAGGGCCGGTGTCCTGGTCGGGGTTGTCGCGCAGATCGATGACGAACTCGGTGTTCGAGATCGTCACCTTCACGTTGTACTGCCGTCCGTCATCCTGCGGCTCGGTCAACTCGAACGTGCCATGCGGGAGCTTTGCCAGTTCGGCCAGCGACACCTGCTCGCCGAAGTCCATAAAGCGCGCCGTGGCGGCCTCGAAGGTGTCCGGACCATATTTGTCGGCAACGTCGGCCAAGCGCTTTGCACCGATGCGCACCGAGGCGATGGCCGCCCATATATCGCCGCGCAGGAAATCGGGCATGCGCGAGTTGACAGTGATGATGTCGAAAACCGACTGGATGGCCTCGCCCTTGGAGACAAGCTTGATCGCTGGAAGGCGCAGGCCTTCCTGGAAGATCTCGGTGGCGTCGGCCGAAAGCGAGCCAGGGGACTTGCCGCCGATATCGGAGTTGTGGGCGATGTTGGCGGTCCAGGCGATGATGCGGCCACCGGCAAAGACTGGCATCGCCACGACGATGTCGTTGAGGTGGGTCACGCCGCCATAATAGGGGTCGTTTGTGGTGAAGACGTCGCCGGGCTCGATGTCGCCGGGCTTGTCGTACTTGCTGACGATCACCTGCACGGCCTTGTCTAGCACGCCGATAAACGCCGGGATGCCCGCCCCCGAGGAGGCAAGGTGGCCCTTGGCGTCGAGGATGCCGGTGCCCATGTCAAGTACTTCGTAGATGATCGAGCTCATCGCTGTCTTGCGCATGGCGGCGAACATTTCGTCGGCGGTGGCTTGTAGGGAGTTCTGGATGATCTCCAGCGTGATCGGATCGTTGATAGAATTGGTCATGTCGGCCCCGCTTACGCTGCCAGATGGATGTGGATATTGCTGTACCCGTCGATCTCCACGCGATTGCCCGGGTGGATGACGACTGTGGTGCCGGGGTCCTCGATAATAGCGGGGCCGGCGAAGCTCATGCCGGGCTCGAGCCTGGTGCCGTCATAGATCGAGGCTTTGTGGATGCCCTCGAGGGCATAGTCGACGTCGCGCTCGCCCTTCTTGGCCAACGAAGCGTCGTTTCCGGTGGGCTCGGACCTGGCCATCTCCAGCTTGCCGACTTCGGCGGAGGCGACGAGGTGGATGCCGACCATCTCGACAGGGGCGTCAAGCCGATAGGTGTATTCACGCTCATAGGTTTCGTGGAAGGCAGCTTCGATCCCGGCGAGGCGCGCGTCGGTGACGGCGCCGTCGTCGATCAGCACTTCGGTGGTGTGTTCCTGGTTCTGGTAGCGGAACTTGCCATAGCGCAGCATCTTGACCTTGCCCGCTTCGATGTTCTCGGCAGCGAACTGGCTGCGGGCCAAGGCCTCGGTCTCGGCAAACAGCGACTCGATGCCGGCAGCGGCGCCTTCCTTGAGGTCGGCGAGGCGGGTGACGAAATAGTCGCGCCGCAGGTCGGACATCATCATGCCCCAGGCCGAGAACACCGAAGCGCCGGCGGGCACGACAACCTTCTTGACGCCCAGTTCGGTGGCCAGCGCAACGGCATGCATGGCGCCGCCGCCACCGAAGGCTACCAAGGTGAAGTCACGCGGGTCATGACCGCGGTTGAGCGACACGAGCTTAAGGGCATTGACCATGTTGTTATTGGCGATACGGATGATGCCGCGCGCAGCCTCGTCGGCATTCACTCCGAGCTTTTCGCCCACCGCCTCGATGGTCTTTTGCGTAGCTTCCATGTCGGCAACCACTTCGCCGCCGCAGAAATAATCCTTGTTGATGCGCCCGAGCCAGAGATTGGCATCGGTCGTCGTGGCATTGGTGCCGCCGCGGCCATAGGCTGCGGGGCCTGGCTTTGCGCCGGCCGATTGCGGACCGACATGGAGCTTGTTGAACTCGTCCACCCAGGCGATGGAGCCACCGCCATTGCCGATCTCGACCAGGTCCACCACCGGCACCATGATCGGGTAGCCGGCCGAGGTGCGGTCGCGTTCGATCCAGTAGTCGGTCATGATCTTGACCTGGCCGTCCTCGATCAGCGAGCACTTGGCGGTGGTGCCACCGATGTCGAGCGCCAGCACATCGGGCTCGCCGATCAGCTTACCCAGTTCTGCCGCGCCCCAAAAGCCGGAGGCAGGGCCAGATTCCACCATGGTGATCGGGATCTGCGACACCGCCTCGAGCGAGTCGACGCCGCAATTTGACTGCATGATATAGGGATTGCCGCGGAAGCCCTCGTTCTTGAGCCCCTCATTGAGGCGCTTGAGATACTGCTCCGCCGCCGGTTGCACATAGGCCGAGAGCACTGCTGTATTGGTGCGCTCGTACTCGCGCCATTCACGGGTGATCTGATGTGAGGCCACCACCGACCCCTCCGGCCAGAGGCGCTTGACCTCCTCGAGCGTCGCCCGCTCATGCGCCGGGTTGGCATAGGAGTGAAGGAAGCTGATGGCAATCGCTTCCACGCCGTCCTTGCGGAAATCGTCGAGGATCGCCGGCAGACCGGAAAGGTCCAACTGCGTGACCTCCTCACCCTTGTACGTCATTCGGCCCGGCACCTCGCGCCTGAGGTACCGCTCGACGAAAGGCTTTGGCTTTCTGTAATCCAGATTAAAGAAATCCGGGCGGTTGCCGCGCGCTATCTCCAGCGTGTCGCGGAAGCCTTCGGTAGTGATGAGGCCGACCTTGACGCCCTTGCGCTCCGTCAGTGCGTTGATCACTACCGTCGTGCCATGGGCAAGGAAGTCGATCTCGGAGGGGCTCACACCGCTTTTGGCGATGACGTTGAGCACGCCCTGTTCGAAATTGGGCGGCGTCGTATCTGACTTGGCGGTCTTAATGGTTGCCTTGCCAGTCGAAAGATCAGTCTCGAAGCAGACGAGGTCGGTGAAGGTGCCACCAACATCCGTTGCGACTCGGATGGTCTTGTTAGCCATTGCTGGCCTCCTTGGTCTGAAATTGCTTTTGGAACAGCAGGCAGGCGACGCCCGCGAGCTTGAGGCTCTCGGCAGCGGCGATGCGTTCCGTCGTGTATTGGCCCGCTAGGTCCAGGCAGTTGACGGTGCCACGCACGTTTCCTGCGACAACGATGGGGATGTTGATGACGGATTCGCAGCCGAGCGAGCGGATCAGCTCGTGGTCGGAGAACACGGCCTTCACGCCCTCATAGTCATTGGCGACGAAGTTGCGCTGCTCATTGATGACGACTTGCGTCCAGTGTGTAGGGTTGAGCGGCTTGGTGCCGGAAACGGGATAGGCGTCCGCCATATTGGAAAAGACGCGGCTCGCCTCGCCCGTTTCAGGGTCGTAGGTCATGACGGTGAAGAGCTTGGCGCCGATTGTCTCCTGCGCCAGTCCCCGTAGCGCGCCATAGACGCTTTGCGGGGTCGCGTCCTTTGCGGCAAGTGCCTGCGAAATAATCGAATAGTCAGTCACTACTATGATTCCATGGTTAAACGGTCGCGCAAGGCTGCTTCTTCCGACGTCACCACAGGGACGGCGGCGATGAGCTTGCGCGTGTAGGGGTTCTTGGGCGCGGTGAAGATGGTCTCTGTGTCGCTGAGTTCCATGAGCTTGCCGCGCTCGAATACGGCGACCCGGTCGGCAACATTGCGCACCACCGACAGGTCGTGGGTGATGAAGACATAAGTCAGAGAGCGCTTGCGCTTGAGGTCGTCCAGGAGCTTGAGCGCGCGCGCCTGCACCAGCACGTCCAGCGCGGAGGTCGGCTCGTCGAGCACCACAACTTCGGACTCGCAGGCCAGCGCCCTGGCGATGGCCACGCGCTGGCGCTGCCCGCCTGACAGGCTCGCAGGCGAACGGCGGGCGAAATCGGCAGGCAGGCCTACCTCCTCGAGCAGTTGCCCCACCCGCGTCGCCCGCCCGGATTTCGGTCCGATATCATGCACGTCTAGCGCGAGGCGCAGCGATGCTCCAATCGAGCGCTTAGGGTTGAGCGAGGAGAGCGGGTTCTGTTGTACCAGCTGGATGGATCGGCGGTGAGCGAGGGTCCGCCGGCCAGGCAGCGCCACGTCCTTGAGCAATATCTCGCCTTCGCTTGGTGGATAGATGCCGAGGATCATGTTGGCGATTGTCGACTTGCCCGAGCCGGACTCGCCCACAACCGCGAGGCATTCTCCCTGCCTCACGTCGAAGGAGATATTGTCGACGGCGCGCACTTCATGGGTGCCGAGCTTGAAGATCTTGGAAACCGAACGCAGCGACAGCAATGGCGCGCTCATCAGGACACCTCTACCTTGGGCGACGTCTCGTGGACCACCATGGGGTCGTAGAAGGCTTGCGAGTCGTCCTCGATCTCAGGGATGCCGCCGCCAGTGAGGCGCGGCACCGCAGCCAGCAGAGCCCGCGTATAAGGATGGCTCGGATTGGCAAAGAGGGCGGCTGTCGGTCCAGTCTCGACCATGCGGCCCTTGTAGATAACGTAGACCCGGTCGGCGAATTCGCGGACGACACCGAGGTTGTGTGAAATGAACAGCACCGAGGTGCCCTGCTGGCGCACGAGGTCGCTCATCAGCTTAAGCGTCTGGTTCTGCACCGTCACGTCCAGCGCCGTACCCGGCTCGTCGGCAATCAGAAGCGAGGGTCCATTGGCCAGCGCCATGGCGATCATGATGCGCTGGTTCATGCCCCCCGATAGCTGGAAGGAATAGGACTGCAGCACCCGCTCGGGATCATGTATGGCCACGCGCGCCAGCGCCTCGGCGGCCTTCTTTCGCGCCTGGGCAAGCGCGATGCCGGGATTGGCGCGCTTGAGCACTTCGTGAAACAGTACCTCTATGGTGTAGACCGGATTGAGCGCCGAGGTGGGATCCTGGAAGATCATCGACATCTTGGTCCCGCGCAGCGAATGCCGCTCGCGCCTCGAGAGCGTGTTGAGGTCCTTGCCCTCGAATTCCAGCCGTCCTTCGATGCGAGCAGAGCGCAGTTCCTGCAACAGTCCGAGCACAATGCGTGCGGTGACCGACTTGCCCGAGCCCGATTCCCCGACCAGCGCCACGCGCTCGCCCTGAGCGATCTGCAGCGAGATGCCGTGCAGCACCTGGGCAAGACCGGCATAGCTCTTGAAGCCGAGCTTGAGGTTCTCGATGAGAAGCGTGGGACGGCTCATTGATCTGCTCCCAATATGTTGCGCAGCGCATCGCCCAACAGGTTGAAGCCGAACACAGCGACAAGGATGGCGAGGCCGGGAAAGACGGTGAGCCACCAGCTATCAGGCAGATAGCTACCGCCTTCGGCGACCATGGAGCCAAGGTCCGGGGTCGGCGGCTGCACGCCTAATCCCAGGAATGACAGCGAGGACGCGATCAAGATGACGAAGCCGAGGTCGAGCGTCATCTTGGTAATTACTGCCGGCAGGGCATTGGGCAGTATCTCACGGAAGATTATGTGCAGCTTCGAGGCGCCCAGCACCTCGGCGGCCAACACGTACCCCTCTTCGCGCTCAGAACGCGTGATGTTGTAGACGAGCCGGGTATACCAGGGCCACCACATGGCGGTGACAGCTAGCATGCCATTGGTGAGCGAGGGCTCGAGCATCCCCATGATCGACATGGCAAGAACCAGCGGCGGGATCGACAGGAACACGTCCGTAATGCGCATCAGCACATACTCGGTCCAGCCTCCGATATAGCCCGCAACGAGCCCAAGGGTGACGCCGATGGGCACGGCGATGACCAGTACCACCACGCCCAGGATCAGCGAGGTCCGGTAAGCAAAGAGAATGCGGCTGAAGAGGTCGCGGCCGACAAGGTCGGTGCCGAACCAGTTCATCGCGTCCGGCGCCTTGTTGAAGTTGGTGAAGTCCACCACCGCGCCGACATGCTCGGGAAAGGGTGCCAAAAATTCGGCGAAGAGCGCCGAAACCACCACGACGCCAACCAGCAGGATGCCAACGATGGAAAGTGGGTTCGAAAACAGGATGCTTGCGGTGCGCTTCATGACGCCCTCTGCGAGTGACGGATGCGGGGGTTGATGAAGGCGATCAGCAAATCGACGATGATGTTGACGATGAGAAACATCGCGGAAATTACGAGAACGGTACCGATGATGGCATTGAGGTCCTTGTGCAGGATCACCTGCACGCCATAGCGCGACAGACCCGGCCAAGCGAACACTGCCTCGACAAGGAAAGCGCTGCCCAGCATGGCCGCAAAATCAAGGCCGATGATGGTAAGCGACGGAATGAGCGAGGGCTTGAAGGCGAAGCGGTTGGCGATCGAGCGCTCCGAAAAGCCATAGGCCTTCGCCATCTCGACATAGGGTCGGTCATAGGTCTCGACCATATTGGCGCGAGTCAGGCGGGCCGCCTGCCCGATGCCCGACAGCGCCAGAGCGAAGGCGGGTAGAATGATATGCCAGAAGGCATTGCCAAAGGCGGCGACATTGCCGGCCAGCAGCGTGTCGACGAGCAGAAAGCCAGTCACGGGGGGAATGGTGAAAGTGTCGCTTATGCGCCCCGCGATCGGGAACAGCGTCAGGAAATAGGAAAACAGCAGCATCAGGATCACGGCCCAGACAAAGCTCGGTGCCGAGACGCCGAGCAGCGAGACCAGCCGAACCAAATTGTCGAGCCAGCTGTTGCGATATCGTGCCGAGAGCTTGCCAAGTGGCAGACCGATGCCCACCATCAGCACGCCGGCGACGAAGATCAGTTCCAATGTAGCCGGCAGGAACTGGGCGATGTCCGCGGTCACGGGGCGGTTAGTGTAGAGCGAGATCCCTAGGTCGCCCTGCGATAGGTCGCGCAAGAAATAGCCATACTGGCTGATAAGCGGCTCATTAAGGTGCAGGCGATCACGCAGCGCCTGAACAGCCTCGGTCGTAGCGTTAGGCCCGAGCGCTATGCGAGCGGGATCGCCTGGGATCACCCTGGCGATGAAGAAGATCAGGATGGAAACCCCGAACAGCACGAGCAACGAGGTTCCGAGCCGCTTCAAGATTAGGTGGATGACTGGTGACATTGATGCGCCCTCGGCAGAGTCACCGGGCCGGCACCGTGCCAGCCCGGCAGTGTCCAGCGGATTACTGGCCAGTCATTTCCATGTTGCGGAAGGTCAAGTTCATCCCGTCGAGCGGATAGAACTTCGCCGGATCCGTCAAAGTCGGCACCTTGACGCGGTTGCTTGCCGCGAATACGGACTGGCGGTCATAGGCATAGATCGACGGTGCCAATTCCATCAGCCTTGCATTGAGGTTTGCATAAGCCTCAGCCCGCTCCTCTTCCGTCGGGGCAGTGCGACCTGCCTCGAGATACTGGTCGACCTGCGGGTCGTTCAGATATTCAGGCGACTGCCAGGTGCCGGCGGCCGAGGAATGGTACATGCCATAGAGCAGCGTGTCGGGATCGCCGGTGACGGCGTTCACGAAGAGTTGGCTGACATGCGGGGTGTTCTCAGGCTTGGTCACCGCATCGGAGAAGAGCGCCCAAGGCATCTTGACTATATTGGACTTGAAGCCGAGCTCACTAAAATTAGCCTGCATCAGCAGCGCGTAGCGCTCCTCTACGGGCACTTCTGCAATCCACGAGAGGTCTATGGTATAGTCGGCCGGGTTGTATTTGCACTGGGCCAGGTATTCTTTAGCCTTATCGAGATTGCGTTCGACCACGGTGTCGGCAGGGTTGGAGCCGAGCATGCCAACGGGGATCGCGCCCGAGGCAGGACTGCCCTGCGCCGCATCGGCAGTGATTGCCACCATCTTGATTGCCGAGGCGTAATCGAAGGCATTGGCGACGGCCAGGCGGCAGTTCGGATCGTCGAACGGAGCCTTGGTCGTGTTGAGCTTGATATAAAGCGCGCCGGCACTGCGTTCGGTGAGGAGTTGCGCGCCATCCTTAGCCAAAGCACCAAGCACTTCCGGAGGTAGCCACTGCGAGGAGATATCGTGCTCGCCCTGCGCGATAAGCGTCCGGACGGTCGCTGCCTCAAGGCCGTAGCGGTAGCGGACCGTGTCAGGAGCCACGTCGGGCACGCCAAGGAAGTAGTTCGCGTTCTTCTCCATCACGGTTTCGGACTGCGGATTGTGCGAGGTGACGGCATAGGCACCCGTGCCGGCGCTGTCGGCGGACAGGTAGGCCTGCCCCCAGTCGCCGAACTCGCCTTCGCCCTCGCCGAGATTCTCTTTTACCAGCTTGCTATCGATAATCGGCAGGCGAACCAGCGAGGCCACGAAGGGCGCATAGGCTTCCGTGAGCGTAAACTTGACGGTCTGAGCATCGACGACCTCCGCGCTCTCGATCTTCTCGAAGAGATAGGAGAGGCCCTGCCCGAGCGCCTTCGTGCGCTCGAAGGAGAAGACGACGTCCTCTGCGGTGAGTGGGTTGCCGCTTTCAAAGGTCACGCCCTGGCGCAGCTTGAAGGTGAAGGTATTCCCTTCGGTTTCCCAGCTTTCTGCCAGGTGCGGCTGATAGCCTGGCTTGCCCTGGTTCGGAATCACCAGCGTGTCATAGACATTGAACATCAACACGCTGTCTGCATAATCCGAGGCTTTTGCCGGATCGAGCTCGCCTACCGGCACCTCGTCCAGCCGCAGCACGGTTTGCGCCATCGCAACACCAGTGATCGCCGTCAATGCCGTGGCGGCCAGTGCCGCTGCCGCCAAAACCTTGCTGAATTGTCTCATTCCCGTTTTCCCTTGTTGTCGTCTCGACTGCCCGGTCCCTAGTGCACGGGTCACTTTTCCTTGCCGTCTTCGCCGAAGAGATCCTGTGTGCCCACCCAAAGCGCGACAGATGTGTGTTGCGAGCTGTTCCACACCTGATGCGGACTGGTGGATGGAAAGTGGATCGAATCCCCCTCGTGCAGGATCACGTGATTGCCATCCACTGAAGTGCTGACCTCTCCCGATAAGACGAACATCATTTCCTCCCCATCATGAGAGATCACTTCCGAGCGATAGCCGGGTGAGATGTTCATGATAACGCTGCGAATTTTGCGCCCGGGGAAATTGGCCGAGATACGCTCGTAGCGGATGGGGCGCTCTTCCCTGGAAAGAGAAAATGGCTGGCGCAGCCCAGTGCGCGAATAGCTGTTCTCGAGACTGGGCTGCTGTAGATAGGTGCCGACATCGGTCTTCAAGATCTTGCAGATAGAAACCAACGAGGAAAGCGAAGGAGCCGTTAGGTCCCGCTCCACCTGCGAGATGAATCCCAATGAGAGTCCGGCTCTATCTGCGACATCTTTCAGGGTCATGCCCAACTCTTGTCGGCGCTCGCGAAGACGCCGGCCAAGCGGAAGTTGTTCGTCACCCTTTGTCAGCAGCATTGACCACCTACCCGCGTCGGTTTTAGCTCCACTAAAATCCATCAAAGTGCCTACGGGGGATACTGTCAAGCGAATTTTAGTGTGGCTAAAAATCTGACATTTGCCTAGGGGTGTCGGCCCAGGCGCTGAACAGGATGATCATCAGCAATCGTGGTGAGGCGTATCCGTCCGGTGTCGGTGCGGTTCAGGCGTTTTCGGGCTGCCAGTTCCAAGGCGTGAGATCTTCGATGCGATTGATCTTGTGATCAGGCAAGCGCTGGAGGACCCATGTGAGCCACGCTTCGGGGTCGACATCGTTCATCTTGGCGGTTTCGATGAGCGTGTAAGCGATGGCAGCCGCTTTTCCGCCGCCGATTGACCCCATGAACAGATAGTTTTTCCTTCCAAGGGCAATAGGTCTGATGGACCGCTCACAGGTATTGTTGTCCAGCTCGAGACGCCCGTCGCTGAGATAGCCGCGCGCTTTCGGCATGCGGTTCAGGGCGTATCGGATCGCTTCGGCCAGCTTGGTTTTGCCGGAGATTTTGCGCAGTTGTGCCTGCAGCCAAAGCTCTAACTCATCAAAGACCGGCTTGGCGTTGGTCTGCCGCAGGGTGACACGCTCTTGCGGAGATTTGTCCCGCGCTTCCTTCTCCACAGCATAGAGCTGTGCAATCTGCTTGATCGCCTGTTCCGTGGGACGCATCTCGGTCTTTAGATCATGGCCGACAGCATCAATTCGGTCATGATAGAGATAAAGAACATCGTGGTGGCGGAACAGCGCTTTGCCCTCATCGGCGCGCAGCCCCATGAACGCATCCGCCTTCATCGCCTTCACGCGGTCACCGGTCCGCCCCATCCCCAGAACCTTTTCGCGGTTCACCGTGCCTTGGGTTGGCATGCCGAAAGAGGTCACGTTGCCATCGCCGCCACCAGTGAGATCCTTATTCGGCAGCAGCGCGGCCATGCCCAGCTGGGTGTAGCTTGGCAAGGCAGAGATCATTGGGGTCAGCTCGGCGTCGAAACGGTTGAGCTTGCGAATTTCACGCAAGCATTCCTCGGCCACCTCGTAGCGCAGCGCGTCTGACACGATCACCACGACCTTTTGGGGCGTCTTGAGGCGGCGGAACTCGGCAGCCTGATCGATGTAGAAATCGCGTTGCTGCGCGTAGCCTGGGACCTTCCAAGCATCGAGCTTGGCGATCTGATCCTGCCAGGCATCGTTAACTGCCAGCAGGAAGCTGGTCGTGTAGCGGTTCTCGATGCTCTCGAAGAGCGCCCCCAGCAGCGAGGCCTGACCGCTGCGCTGCATGTGGTGGATGAATTTGCGATACGCTTGGTCGATCTTGAACCAGGTCGTCACATAGCGCTTCACCCCATCGGCGGGCGAGGACATCGTCAGATTGGCTTCGGCCAGCGATTGCTGGAATTCGGCGGCATGAGCGATGGCGAGGTAGATATCCTCGTAGGCGGCATACCAGTGGCTCTGACGCCGTTCGCGGGTGATCTTCACCACGTCCGAGGCTGACACCGTCTGGCTGGCCATCGCCTCGACCAGAAGCCGAATGATCTGGCGGTCGGTGGCCTCGAAATGATCGACCGGGCGCAGCGCCTTCAGACTGCGGCCCGTCACATCGGCCTCGATCTTCAGCAGGTCCTGGTATTCCGCGCTCAGCGTGCCGAAGGCCTCCGCCCTAAGGCGGTTGTTCTTCCAACGCTGGAACATCAGCCGTCCTTCGCCGTTCAGTGCGCCGTCTTCGCCTATTGCCATTAGGTAGCTGGACTGGAACAGCGTGATCGCGAAGTCTTCGAAGTCTGGCGTGTCCGAGGTGTAGCCATAGGCGTTCTTGATCTGGGTCCAGAAGAAGTCGTTCAGGTTCGCCCGCTCGATCAGCTTCAGTCCGTCTTCGCGCTTGGCGGCCAGTTGCCCAAGCAGTTCCTCAACCACCGTATCCAGCTCGCCTTCGGCCCCCACGCAGACAGCCAGCATCCGGCGCAGCACGTCGGACTTCTGGTCGGCGGGGCGGATCAGCCGCTTCAGTGCCTCGATACGACCGCTCGAGCGGTAGAACTCCATATGATCGCGCACGACGGTCTCGAACTGCACTGGCAGGCCGAGTTCCGACAGCCAGATCGCCGCCTGATCGGCTTTGAACACGGCGGTCGCCAGCTGCACGTCCAGCAGCCAGTTGTCGGTCATCGCGGGCTCGGGGCCGTCCTTGAATACCAGAAACTTTTGCTTCGGGTCCTGCCGCAGCATCCGGTATTTTAGGCCGAACTCGTTGTTCCCGATCTCGATCTTCTCGACTCCCGCCAGATCCACGGCATCAAATTCGGCGCGCATGTCGCGAGCGGCGTCATACCAAAAGACGATCCGATGATCTTCGAACAGCCGCCGCAGGCTCGAACCTATTCTATCGGCCATTGGACTGCCTCCGTTCTGCCTGTCCGTGGCAAGCTGCGATTGCTCGACCTGCATCGTGGCATATTGCTCATTTCTACTTGACGCATGTTTAGTTCTCACCCCCTATGTCAGCGCATGAGCTTGCGCCACGATGGCCATGGCACGGTCGATTTGTGCGGGGTTTCGTAGGTGGACGAGCACACCGCCTTGGTGGCTTGCATACATAACAAAGCTGCGATCAGATGCGTCTTCGGTCAATCCATCATCCGAGTTCACCTCGTTGAAATCGAGGTCGACGACCAGAACGAGGCCATGTTTGCGCGGTATCACCTCCAGGAAAAACTCCGGATCATGATAACTGATCGACTTGTGCTCTGCGGCCTCGATAACGTCTGGAAACGCTGTTTGCAATTGGGCGCGGAGTGCATCAAAGAGCGTCGCTGCAACCGCGCTCATCTGAACCTGTGAAATACTGCGGCGCTGCGCTTTGGCTTTGAGCTCCTCAAGTTCCATGGCGCGAATAACCGCTTCATCGGCATCCAGGCTGGGCCAGATTTTCAGGGCTCGATCCGCTAAGCGCTTGCCACGAGGTTCCATTTCCTTTGGCGTCCAATTGGGCTCGTCGCGGATATCCTGATTGAGACGCACAGAGCTTTGCTGAAAGCCTCCCTTGATTGTCTTTTTCTCATCGAAAGGCCGATCACTATAAGTCGGGTTGTATCCCGTCAAAGTGAGATTTCCCAATCTATGCAACCACGTGCTCTGGATCTGCCGCCAATCAGGACCAAGCATCTCGCGCCAAGCAGCAACAAGATTCTCATTTTGCGGCATGACGTGTTCGATACTGTATTTACTGGTATCACTGTGTTCTTTGCTGCCACGGTTCTCGAGCGCCTCCAGCAGGTGGAAACAGACGCGCTTGTGGTAAATGTCGCCCTCTTCAAGCGCGGTCTTAAATGCCTCGTCATCAGGGAACGTGTAGGATGCTGGCATCCGCGCCATCGCCGCCTTTAGCGAGGCAAGCGGCTGAGTTTCTTCGACCTTCTGGGCCAACTTTGCGAACTCCACCCCGTAACCACGCGTTTGGGAGCCGATTACGGCGCGGCGCAACAGGTAGCTTTCCAGCAGCGCGGCGGCCTCGAGAAGCCCCTTGTCGTCGAGCGTGCCGGATGTTTCTTGCGCCTCCATCAGCCGCATAACCAGAATGGCTGGAACGTCCCCGAGACGTCGCAAGCTTGCAAAAGCGTGGGCCCGCGCGTCATTGCCGCCTCCAACGGCGAAGGCCGCATACTGCCGCCCGCGACGCAACAGCTCCACCAGAAGTTGCTCCAGAGACGGGACGTCCTCGCCGATATCCGCGAAGGTGCGCCGGAATGCATCATAGACACGGTCGGACCGTTCAAGCTTCGTGGAATGGGATCGCAGGGCGAGATAGTCTCGGATAAAATTGTCGAATACCCGCTCGCTGCCCCGGAAGAGCTCTTCGATCCGGCTCCAGTAGGTTTCATAGAGGCGCGTCTGCTCTTTTTCGGGCATTCGCATTAGGATGAAGTTCCGAATCAGGTCCGACGGCGTCAGATCCACACCAGTGGAGTTCAGACTCTCGAAGATCAGTTGCGGATCGTCGATGCCGCGGTCGAGCGTGACGTCCACCAGCAAAAGGCGATTGAGTCCACGGTACACCGTTTCCGGATCGGCATCTTCGAGCAATTCACGGAAGAGGTCATAGTTATCGCGTATCCGGGCCGAGGGACTTGCAGGTTCTGACTGTCCATTGATAAGGGCTTGCAGCGTAGCGTCATCATGGCGTCGGAGCTTTAACTTGATCTCGCGTTCGCCTTCTTCTTGGAGATTACGCAGAAAATAGGCGTCGATCCGCTTCACGGTCGGGCCGTCGTCGCTGCCCTGCCATCCCGTTTCCCGGATGTGATCGCGCAGCGCCGTCAGCAGGAGGGTCAAGGTCGTAACCCGTTGCTGTCCGTCGATCAGCAACCAACGAGTGAAGCCGGCAGAGCTATCGCCGGTTTGGATATAGACCACCGATCCGATGAAATGGCCACGATCCGGGCCGGCGTCGGCAATGGCAAGCAGGTCCTTCCAAAGCTGCCGACAGTTTTCCTCGGACCAACTGTAATCGCGCTGGAACACAGGGATGATGAACTGCGATGCGCCATTGATGATCTTAGGAAAGAACCTCTGAACAGCATTCATTAAAAACTCCGATCTTTACTCAAAGAAAGCGCTGCGGTTTCAAGCGGGTGATATTGGCCACCAAAGGTGCAGGAGGTTGTTGGCGACATCAGCTCAGTCCCACTATCTTCTTCAGCGCCGTGCCGAACAGCGGGTAGTTGTGCTTTACCCCATCATCCAGGTCGATCTCGATCTTCTGCTGCGCCAGCGGGAAGATCACCTCGCGCTCCCAGTCGTTCAGCTCGTCGATCTGTTTCGCCACGACGCCCGCCTCCTTCAGCGCCTTGGTCCGCTGGCCTTGCGTCGCCGTCGGATCGTCGGACAGCCTCGAAAGCCGCTCGCGTTCGGCGATCAGCTTGGAGATGAACTCGCGCAGGTAGTCATTCAGCAGCACCGACACCGTGTCGGCGCGGTAGAGCCTGATGACCGCGAGCAACATCCGTGCCCACCCCATAGAGCCTGACCGATCGCATAAGTTCAAGAAATCTATGCAAGAGTTCAAGCGCTTCGGGCCCCTTTTCCTTTGGCCGACGATTTGAGGTAACGCCTTAGGTTCCCGTTGCGGCATCTCCACCGCCCACCAAGCGCAACCTCGGCTTCAGCATCTCGCCCACGGCGTTCAGCCGGGCACCGGTCAGCATGCAATGGCGGATGATGCTGGCGGCGCGCTGATCCTCATCGACGGCCAGGGCGTTGGCGAGCCGTTCGATTTCTTCGAAGGACAGGAAGCGATCGCGCGCGACCTCAGGGCGGCGCCGGAAGCCGAAGGCCGGGTTGTCGGTGCGCATCTTCCACAGCATCGCGAGGTTGAACATCTTGCGCAGCATTTCCCCCGCCCGGTTCGCCCGCACCGGCGTGGGCTTGGGCGGGGCCAGTTTGTTGCGCCGCTTCTGGGTGGGTTTCTTCTTCGATGGCCGGGCTCCACCCGCGGCGATCTTGGTCTGCAAACATCCGATCAATCCGGGCATCCATTTCTGCAGAAGAAATTATCGGACCGGATACGCGCCGGTCGACGAGTTGCCGCAAGGCAGCCAGTTCAAGTTCCTCGGCCTCGATCTTCTGCCGCAGCAATTCAAGGCCGTGCTGAAGGACAGAGCTCAGGCTGGCATATTGCCCGGATTCAACGAGCGTTCGCGCAAAATGGTTCTGAGGGTCCGTCAGAGAAATCGATGATCTGACAGTCATGTCAGAACTCCTTTGACAGGATGGTAGTACTTGGTAGCACCAAACACAAGACAGGATCCCCCGTCACGCCGCCTGCCCGCTCAGTCTGCCGTAGAAGCTGCGCTCGAGATGCAACTCCCCTGCCCCGGCCTTTTCGACCATACCGCGCAGATAACCTCCCGGTGACGCGACTTCGCCCGCATTGTGCTTTTCGAAGACAAGCGCGAACGCCGCTGTCGCCACCTGCTTACCCAACCTGTCCTGCGCCACATTCCAGGCATGCTCCGACACCCCGATCATCGGCCTGAGTTGGCCGGCAACCCGGTGAAGATCTCCCCAATCCTTGACAAACCCTTCCAGATTGCGCGCCCAGGATGCGAATTCCGGACAAGCCTGCAGGACCGTCGGCAGATCCAGCGCTACCCGCTTCTTGCGTACTTCGGCCACCCACTCTTCCAGCTCCCGTTCAACCTGATCTTCGGGCTGAGCATTGTGCACCACGGCCGCGACTTCCTCATCTTCTGAGGAATTACTGATTACAAGATCAAGTTGGTTTGTAATTAGTATGTGAGGGTCGGTAATGACCTCCCTGGGGTTCATTTCTTGAGTCTTCTCGGGCACTTGTGCGGTGGTTTCAGGTGTGTTTTCCACAGGCTCGGTGGCCTCAGTTGCCTTGAGATAGGCGGCTTCGACCCGCGCCTGAAGTTCCTTGAACCGGCCCAGCAAGCGCGCAAGCTGGTCAGAAGCTTCATGACGGCGCGGAAGCCGGTCCAAAAGCTCCTCGAAGAGCCCCGTGAACTGTGTCCAAGGCCCACGCAGCGCGCTGCTGACGGCCGCCTCAATACGCGCGCGGATCATCCGTCGCGCGACCGTGATCTGACGCTTGAGGCGCTGGCAGATCTCGCGTTCTGCCAGCAATTCTGCATGAAGCTCTTCAAACTCCTCGACGCGGGCTGCGAGTGGCGACAGATCGAAGCCGTAGGCCTCGAGGATGCGCCCTTCTGCGTCCCTGTGTCCCCATCGCTTGCCGTTGGAGCTGTCCTGGAAGGAAATCACGCCGATCTCGGCCAGACGCCGAGCATGGCGCTTGAGTGCGGAGAGCGAGAAGCCCGTCTGCTCCATCAGGTAGGCATTCGATGCCCAGACAATCGGGCGCCGCCCCTCCTCCCAGTCCTGGGCTTGGGTGAAGGCGCCGAGCGAGTCGAGGAGCATCAAGTCTCCGGCCTTGAGGCCAATGTATGCACCGACCCGCTTCACGGCCACAAAGGCCCGAGTTTTGGGTACAGCTACCTGTTCACCGGCTTGGGCAAGCTGCTCTGCGATGCCAAGACCCGGTGTCGGCTTGCGCCAACCTGTATGTTTCATGCCTGTTTCTCGCCTCCAGTTATGTGAAGACAAAAGAAAGCCGTTCGCCAAAGTGGCGTTCCTGTTGACAGTGATTCGCGGGAGAGATATCTTCTAAGCGACCAAACTTTTCAGATTAGCTCTCAGGCCACGCTGCTTGGGGGCTTTTCTTTTGCCTAGATCATTGTTCTGACTGCTCCTCTTTCGTCACGAGGAATTCATCGTACAGCTGATCAAGTCGACCCGAGAGAAAGTCCCCGAACTCGGTTGAATCTTGTGCCGTAAGTGAAATGCTGAATGCTTTTCCGGACCGACCGATGACGCCTTTGATGCGGCCTTTGCCTGCGGTCCAGGTCCGTTTCTTGGGCGTGGCACGCGTTTTTCGGCCCTTCGGCGCCCTGCCCGCTTCTGCTAGCTTGCTGTGCAGGAACTCGAAGCGAGAATCGCTGTCGAGTCCCTTAAATCCGTCAAACTCCAAAGCTCCTTTGAGTATCTTCTCATTCTCGGGCTCCGAAGTCAGCTTTTTGAAATCCTCCCAACGATCACGCCCGATCTGCTTTGCAGGGCCAATCTGTTCGATCACGTGCCGCGGGACGTTCTGCGCCACTGACAACATGCGCGAAAGCAAAGTACCATCTATGGTCAGGGCGGACTGGATCACATCCTTTTCTTGCCCCAAATCCAAGAGGCTCTTTGCAAATAGGGCCTTCTCAATAAAAGAGAGATCTGCGCGCGAAGTGTTTTCTTGCCCTTGAGCAAGAATGTGGGCCACATCGTCCATCGGTTTCACAACGGCGCGAACCTTACGGCTGAGCGCCGATGCAACACGCACGCGGCGATGCCCAAAGACTATCATATAGCGACCATCCGCTTCCGGATGCGGTCTGAGCAATACTGGCGTGTCCTGGCGACCGGCTGCGATCGATGCCTTCAGTTCGTCGAAAGCAACGTCGTCATCACTAAGCCGATCCGAAACGAATGACACATCGATCAAATGCGGTTCGATCTCGACAATGGTTTCGCCTTCCAGGAGACGCTTAGAGTTCTCCGCAAGGCTATCAATCGAAACCTTCATCGATTTCGAAGCGCCGCGCATTGCGTATCCGGAGCGACCGGAATCCTTGGGCTGCTCCGGCGAGCCGGCCATGACACTCTTCAAGAGGTCTTTGCGAGCCATCAAGCCATCTCCTTTTTGTCAGAATCCATTCGACGCGCAGCGCACATTTCGACAGTTGCACGGCTGTCAAAACTTGCGCTCTGCACGGCTGTCAAAACCACAGTCATTCTCGCCCCCAAGCCTTGTGGATCAGTTCGGCGATTTCGTCGTTCACATCATTCAAAGACGTGACTGCGCGGTCGTAAGTAGTCCGCACGAACTGCGACCGCTCAACTTCGTAAAGCGTCTGCTTGGTGATCCCGGCGTCGGAGATCGCCGTTGATTTCAGTACAGGGGCTGAAAGCAATTGACTTGGAAACATCGCCTGGAGGAACCCGACCATCTGCTTTTGAGGGCCGTCCGTTGGTTCAAAACGCGTTACGAGGTAACGGAACCACTTCAGGCGCATGTTTGCTCCTGCATCACGGATCGTCTTCATGATCCCGCCCAGCATCAAGAGAAACTGGCTCATCGACATGACGTCCAGCATCTGAGGATGGACTGTCACAATCACAGAAGAGGAAGCCGTCAGAGCAGTGAGGGTGAGGTAGCCAAGCTGAGGAGGGCAATCGATTACGACCACGTCATAGCGGTCATCAACCTGGCTAAGCGCCTTCGATATACGAGTGAAGAAGGTACGGCCCTCATGGGGATCGCTGCTCGTCAAAGCAACCGGGGTATCGTATTCGTACTCTTGAAGCTCGAGACTTGCCGGAACGATATCCAGGTTGGGGAAGTTTGTTGGCCGGATCACCTCGGTGATCGGCTTGCGCTCGTCATCATACCGAAGTGTTTCGTAGAGCGAAGGCACGTCGTCAAGTTCGGGCTGAATGCCGTGCAGTGCTGTGAGCGAGGCTTGAGGGTCCAAGTCGATCGCAAGAACTCGATGACCTTTCAACGCCAAGTGCTGCGCGAGGTGGGCGGCGGTAGTGGTCTTTCCGGAACCCCCTTTGAAGTTCACGACAGACACAACGTGCAGTTCCTCGCCAGGCTGTCGATATGGGACATAGCGGCGCTTCCCGGGGCGACCGAACTTGTCGAAATAAGCTCTCAGTTCCAGCATCTGCTCGGCCGAGTAGCTGCGCCTCCCGGAAGACGACGTTTCAGGTTCAGGACCTTTGCCTTCGAGATGAAGCTTCTTAATGGTCGACTGGGTCACGCCTAGATAGTAGGCAACTTCGGCCAATGAAAACTGACGTAGACCTTTTTGGGCGTCCGGCGGATACTGTTCCTGCCGCAACATATTGAGGCGGTCGGAAATCAACTCTCCTTGCTGCATGATGATCTCGTCGAAGGGTTGATCCTTCGTATCAGCCGCAAAAGACCGTCCTCGCATCCGCCTGCCCTCTAAATATCGCTTTTTCAGCGATCTCGCTCATTAAAGTGTCATCTACACTGAAAAACAAGGCTTAACAACGATTTTCGTCCGGCGGTTTGATCTTGCCCAATCCGCCAACTGACCTAGATGTCGCGACAACCTGTTGCGACCGGGGAAAATTGCTACACTATACCTAGGGAAAACTGTCATATGCTCGGATGGGCAGCCGAGTTGCTCTTCGCGTCAATTACATCGTAACGATATGTTGTTATTTTATTTTTCTTCGCTGCACGGCTGTCAAAATGCGAGAGGCTTGAAGCGTTCAGAACGCTAGGAGCCCAAGAACAGTCTCCTCCGAATCGGATTGCGTCGGCATCGCCTTGCGCCCATCAGTGATCAGTCGCTTCCATCAAGCGCACGCACCCCTGCGCGCCAACATGCAGGCAATGCATGTCGGTGCGAAGGGAAACAGCGGGAATCGACTGGGTTGCCCCAGCTGATTCTTTGCGTCACCCGGCTGCTTTCGGCACCAAAGAGACGATCGAATGAAGATAGAGATCATCTTGGCTGTCAGCCCTTCCGAAATAGGCGCTGAAACCGAAGTCCCGGATGGCCAGCATGAAACAGCCGGCATCGGTTGCCGATCAGATGAGCGCGCCAACAGGGCAGGGCGCGGCCGCCGTTGGACGCTGACATGCGACATCAAGGCCGCGCGGAATGCAGGTTTGGCGCTGCGCGAATGTCAATCGAGCTGCCGCCGTTCAAGCAAATCCGTCGCCGGATTATCCTCGATCTCGACATCGGCATAATAGGCCTGCGCCTGCGCCGGATCGCGGTGCAGCGAGAGTTGCATGGCGGCGGCCAGCGGCGCCCCGTCCAGCGCGGCCTGCGTCAGAAACCCCGAGCGCAAACCGTGCGGGCTGGCAAAGTCCCTTGGATAGCCAGCCAGTTCCAGTCGGTGCGCGACGATCTCCCGAAACCCGCCCGGCGTCAGGCGACGTTTCAGCACCCGGTCGGCTTGGCTGACCGGACGGAAGAGCGGCCCGCCGGTGATTCCGGCGGCCTCGATCCAGGCCAGCACCGAGCGTGCCGGAAACCCTTTCAGCGGCAGCCAGGGCGCCTGATCGGGCGTGGTAGTCTTGGTGTGCAAGAGGCGAATGCGTATCAGCCCGCGCTCCGCCATTGGCCGGGCGTCGATATCGTCGAGATTCAGCGCCGTGACCTCGGAGCGCCGGCGCCCGCCACTTGCCCAGGCCAGCGCCAGGGCGGCGTGATCGCGCAGATCGCGCATGGCGCCCGTGCGGCAGGTCGCCAGCATCGCGGTCAGCACGTCCCGGGTAATCGGGTTTTCGGATTTGCGCTGGCGGGGACGGGCCGCGGCACGCCGCGCCTTTACGCGCGCCTCCTTGATCAGCGGCGCATCGAAGGGCGAGGGCAGGTTCTTCATCCGGTGGAAGGCCCGCCAGCTTGCGATGCGACGATCCAGTGTCGACGGGGCAGGGGCGGCGTATCCGCGCCTCAGTCCCGCGGCCACCAGGGCCTCGGCTGCCTCACGGGCCGGCCCGGTCGCGTCGCGCAAATCCCGCGCATGATCGAGGATGAAGCGCAGCGCCACCGCTTCTTCCTCGGGCCAGGCGAGTGCGGCACCGAACGCAGCAGCCTTCCAGGCCCCGATATAGGCCAGGTCCTGTTCATAGGCGCGGAGCGTGTTCTCGGCCGTGCCCCGGCGGAAGAGTTCCGTCAGCGCGTCCTGGTCTGCGGGCGTGAGCGACGCCGGGAGGGGCAGAGGTTGAAGTTGTGACATCAGGTTGCTATCATTGATAACGGATTGATGGAGAACGAGCCATGGCACAGCTGATCGTGCGGGATGTCGACGAGACCACTGCGCAGGCCCTGCGGCTGCGGGCGGCCGCCAATGGCCGCTCGGTCGAGGCCGAACACCGGATGCTCTTGCGCGAGGTGCTGGGCACGCCCGGCCAGTCCGAGGACTTCGCAGCGGCGGCGGCCCGGTTGCGGGCCCGCCTCGATCGCGGCACCGACAGCGCCGCGCTGGTGCGCGCGGGACGGGACGCGCGCGCGTGAGCGACGCCGTCGCCGGGCCGGTCTCCGGACCCTGTGTGGTCGATGCCAGCACCGCGCTGAAATGGGTCCTGCAGGAGGAGGGCAGTGTAGCTGCCGTCACGCTGCTCGATGGACGGCCACTTTACGCCCCGCCCCTGATCTACATCGAGGTCGCGAATGCGCTGTGGTCGGCCGTACGGCGGCAGCGACTGCTGCCGGAAGAGGCGGCCGATGCCCTCGACCTGATCACCCGGGCGCCGCTGCGCCAGGCTGGCGAGGACGCATCGCTGGCGGCCCGGGCGCTGCAGCTGTCGCTGCTGCTGGATCATCCGGTCTATGACTGCAGCTATCTCGCCCTGGCGATCCGGCACAAGGTGCCGGTGGTGACCGCGGATCGCCGCTTTGTCCGGGCCGCGGCGGCGGTGGCCGAGGCCGCGCCCTTCGTTCGCCTGCTCAGCGATTCTGCGGCGCATTGATGCTCTCCCTGACGGATTTCTCCGCCCATGATAGCGGAATATTGGTCCTTCTTCAACACTATCGATAATGGCATCTTATCGACAGTGATAGTGATCAGAAGAAGGTGCTTCTGTGATCCGCATTTTTGGCCTATTCTGCGGAGATGAGTGACTTGGACGAAGACTGGTTCGATCCGTCAGAGGGCGAAGGTCCCGCTTTTCCGCCCCTGCCACGGGCGGATCGGCGGATCTTGGTTGATCCTGCGGCCTGGCGCGCCGCCGAGGCGGCCTGCGCCGTGGACCTGGCCCAGGCCGCGATGGCCATCGGCCGGCTGGCGGGGTTGCTGGCCAGTCTGGACGAGACAATGCGGGCGGGCATGATCGCCCGGCTGGCGCTGATCGAGGTCGAGGCGATGCTCTGGGCCGCCGGCACACCACCACCTCGGCCGGTCGCATGATCTTCGGCATCTTCGCGACCCTGGCCGAGTTCGAGCGCGACCTGATCCGGGAACGGACCATGGCTGGCCTGGATGCCGCTCGGACTCGTGGGCGAAAAGGCGGGCGGAAGTTCGCGCTGACCAAGGCCCAGGTCCGTTTGGCGCAGGCCGCCATGGCGAACAGGGACACATCGGTATCTGCCCTCGCCGCAGAGCTCGGCATCAAGCCCGTCACGCTCTATCGTTACGTCGATGCAAACGGAAACCTGCGAGAGCATGGAAAACGGGTTCTCGCCGCTTAGCGTAGGATTCTGCACTCTCCGGCATCAGACCCCTATATGGCGGCGGGCTGGGGCCGCGCCGATCTGCCGGGCGATGCTGTGGGCTTCGTCTCGCTGGCGACCTTTGCCCTGACCATTCCGACGGCGCTTCTGACGACGCGGCTTGGCGTGCGGCTGGCCCATGCCCTGTCGCGCCGCAAGCTTGAGACGGCCTTCGGTCTGTTCCTGGTGGCCGTCTCGTTGCGGTTCCTGTGGGATCTGCTGGGCTAGCCGGCGGCGGCAAGGATGCCTCGGGCGCGGATGCGGACGGGTTCATCCACCATGGCGCCATCGACCGCCACCGCCCCGTCGCCCGAGGCGAGAACGCGCCGCGCCCATACGATTTCCGCTTCGGTCGGAAGGAAGGCGCGCGTGACCGATTCGGTCTGGCGGGGATGGATGCAGAGCTTGCCGGTCATGCCGAGCGCGCGGGCATGGGCTGCATCGTCGGCGGCAATCGCCGGATCGTCGATCTGCACTGTTACGCCGTCAACGGGCGCGGCGATGCCGGCCAGACGCGAGGCCAGCACCAGCTCTGACCGGGCCGGCAGAAGCACCTCACGCAAATGGGCGCAGCCGAGATCGGCGCAGAAATCGACCGAGCCGAAGGCAAGCCGCGCCGCCCCTGCGGTCGCGATGGCGCGGGCATTGGCAAGGCCAAGGGCGGATTCGATCAGGGCGATCACGGGGGTGCCGTTCAGGGCGGCGACCACCGCTGCCACCGTTGCCGCGTCTTCGGCTTTGGGCAGGATCACGGCGGCAAAACCGCCCGCGCGGGCGGCAGCACGATCGACGACGTGCCATGGCGTCCCGGCAGGGTTGATCCGCAAGAGGACAGGCAGGGTGGTGAAGCCGGTGCCGATCTGGTCGCGGGCGCGGTCCTTGGCCTCGACCGCGACGGCATCCTCGAGATCGAGGATCACCGCATCGGCGCCCGAGGCGGCGGCCTTGGCAAAGCGGTCGGGCCGGTCGGCGGGAACGAAAAGCGGGCAGCGGATCGTGGCGGCGCTTACCATTCGACGCGCGCCTCCATCCCGACCGGGCCGCCTTCTGTCGCGGACCAGAGGTTCAGCGCCGGCCCGTCCTCGACCGCGTTCAGGGTGAAGGGGGCGACGTCGAAGACCGGCGATTTCGCGCGCACGGTGACGCGGCGGGGGGGCGCCCCGCGCAGATCCTGCGCGAATTGGGTCAGGAGCGTTGCCTGCAGCGGCCCATGGACGATCAGGCCGGGATAGCCCTCGACCTCGCGCGCATAGGGGGCGTCATAGTGGATGCGGTGGCCGTTGTAGGTCACGGCCGAGTAGCGGAAGAGGAAGGGCGGTGTCGGCACGATCTGCCGGGTGCTGGTGCCGGTGGGGGCGGGGTCCGGCGCGGCGCCGGATTTCGCCTCGGCCGCGGGTTCGCGGTAGACGATGTTCTGCCGTTCGGTCAGCACGGCGCGCGGTCCGCTGAGGTAGCTGTGTTCCAGTGTCAGGAAGCACAACAGGCCGGACTGCCCCTCTTTCGCCGTGACATCCAGAATGCGTGTGGTGCGGTTGACGGTTTCGCCGATGCGGATCTCGCCGGTGAAATCCAGTGTGCCGCCGGCCCACATGCGCCGCTGCAGGGGCACCGGCGGCAGGAAGCCGCCGCGCGCGGGATGGCCATCCTCGCCCAGCTGGGCCATGGGAGCGGCGGGCTGGCACAGGCAGTAATGGATCATCACCGGCGCGGCGGCTCCGTCCGACAGATCGCTTTCGCGGTCGAACAGGGCGTTGTAGCGGCGGACGGTTTCCACCGTCATCGGCTCGCTGGAGGTATCCTCGCGGCCGATCCAGCCGCGCAGATGGTCAAGGTCAAGCTGCATCGGCGGCCCCCTCAGAACGACCGCGGCAGGCCGAGGATATGCTCGGCCACGTAGGAGAGGATCAGGTTCGTCGAGATGGGGGCGACCTGATAAAGCCGCGTCTCGCGGAACTTGCGCTCGACATCGTATTCGCAGGCAAAGCCGAAGCCGCCGTGGAACTGGATGCAGGCGTTCGCCGCCTCCCAGCTGGCCTTGGCAGCGAGGTATTTGGCCATGTTCGCCTGTGCGCCGCAGTCCTTGCCGGCGTCATAAAGGCGGCAGGCCTCCCACCGCATCAGGTTCGCGGCCTCGACCTCGATGAAGGCTTCGGCAATGGGGAACTGGACGCCCTGATTCTGGCCGATGGGGCGGTCGAAGACGACGCGGTTCTTGGTGTAGTCGACCACCCGTTCGGTGAACCAGTAGCCGTCGCCGATGCATTCCGCCGCGATCAGGGTGCGTTCGGCGTTCAGCCCGGTCAGGATATATTTGAAGCCCTTGCCCTCTTCCCCGATCAGGTTTTCCTCGGGGATTTCGAGGTTGTCGAAGAAAAGTTCGTTGGTCTCGTGGTTGACCATGTTCAGGATGGGGCGGACATCCATCCCCTTCTTCATCGCCTCTTTGATATCGACGAGGAAGATCGACAGGCCCTCGGATTTCTTCCTGACCTGATCCAGCGGCGTGGTGCGGGCCAGAAGGATCATCAGGTCGGAATGCTGGACGCGGCTGATCCAGACCTTCTGGCCGTTGACCACCCAGCGATCGCCCTTTTTGACGGCGGTGGTCTTCAGGCGGGTCGTGTCGGTGCCGGTGGTTGGTTCGGTGACGCCCATCGACTGAAGGCGCAGTTCGCCCGTGGCGATCTTGGGCAGGTATTTCTGGCGCTGCGCTTCGGATCCGTGACGGATCAGCGTGTTCATGTTGTACATCTGGCCGTGGCAGGCGCCGGAGTTTCCGCCCGAACGGTTGATCTCTTCCATGATCACGCTGGCTTCGGTCAGGCCAAGGCCGGATCCGCCGTATTCCTCGGGGATCAGGGCCGCCATCCAGCCGGCGCGCGTCAGCGCATCGACGAAATCCTCGGGATAGCCGCGCGCCTCATCGACCTTGCGGTGATATTCGGCCGGGAAATCGGCGCAAAGGGCGCGGACGGCGTCGCGGATGTCCTGATAGGCGTCGTCGGGCGTAAGCATGGCTGGATCCTGAGTGGCGGGAACCCCCATGGCTTGGCCTTTGGCCTGTCATAAGTCAAATATGCAATATTGCTATGACGCATATCGTCAAGTTATGATCGGCCATGGATATCCGTCAGCTGCGCTATTTCGTCGAGATCATCGAGCAGGGGTCGCTGTCGCGGGCGGCGACGCGGCTGAATGTGGCGCAGCCGGCGCTGTCGATCCATCTGCGCAACATGGAGGCGGAGCTGGGCACCGAGCTTCTGCTGCGCAGCCGCAGCGGTGTTGTGCCGACCGAGGCGGGGGAGATCCTGCTGCGCTATGCCCGCACGATCCTGAACGAACAGGCCAGCGCGCTGGACGAGATCCGCAGTCTGGGCCGCGCGCCTTCGGGCGAGGTACGGATCGGTCTGCCGGGCACCGTCAGCGACATCCTGACCATGCCGCTGATTGAGGCGGCGGCCGAGGGGCTGCCCCGGGTGCGGGTCACGGTCTCGGAGGCGATGAGCGGCTTCGTTGCCGACTGGCTGCGCGAGGCGCGGGTCGATCTGGCGATGCTTTATGCGGTGCCGGATGATCCCGGCATGGCATCCTGCCCGGTGCTGGACGAGGAGCTGGTTCTTGCCGCCGCGCCGGGGGCCCTGCCGCCCGGCCCGGTCGGCTTTGCCGCGCTGGAGGGGATGCCGCTGATCCTGCCCAGCCGGCAGCACGGGTTGCGGGCGATGCTGGAGGGCGAGCTGGCGCGGCACGGGCTGCGGCTGGAGCCGAAGATCGAGATCGATTCCTACCGCAACATCAAGGCGCTGTTGGCGCGGGGCCGGGGCATGTCGATCCTGCCGCGCCAGACGGTCTGGCAGGAGCGCGAGGCAGGTACGCTGGATCTGCGGCCCTTTGCGGCACCGGGGTTGTCGCGGCGGGTGCATCTGGTCTGGCGGGGCAGCAAGGCCATGCCGCGCCATGTCCGGGCGGTTCGCGATCTGCTGGAAGACCAGATCCGCCAGCTGGTCGCCGGCGGGCAATGGCTGGGCGCAACGCTGCATCCCGGCTTTGGCGGCGCGGAGGATCAGACCGGCGGCAAGGCCTGACGGATCTCGGCCTTTACGGCGGCGATCAGCGCGGCTTCGCGGCCGCGGATGCGGTCGGTCAGGCCGACGATGCTGATGGCGCCCAGAAGCTGGCCATGCGGGGCGATCACGGGGATGCCGATCGCGCCCATCATATCGACGATCTGGTCGTACATGCCCACGAAGCCATGGGCGTCGTAGTGCTGAAAATGCGCCTTCAGCCGGTCGCGTGACAGGCGCGGATAGGCGGCAAGATGCTGGCAGGTCATGTCCAGAAAGACCTCGCGCTCGGCTGGAGGCAGCGCGGCCAACAGCGTCATGCTGCCCGCGCCCACGCCAAGCGGGCGGCGCGAGCCGACGTGCAGATAATTCGCCCGGATCGGGAAATCGCCCGTTACCCGCTCGATACACACGGATTCCGCGCCGGAACGGACCGAGAGCAGCACCGTATCCCCGCAGAAGGCCGCCAGCCGCAACAGGGCTGGGCGCAGCATGTCGCGCGGGTTCTGGCTGCGGGCGGCAGCGGCGGCAAGGGCATGGACTTCGGTGCCGAAGTCATAGCGCGGCGGGCTGCCGCTGCGGATCAGGAACCCGGCCTCGGTCAGGTCATCCAGAATGCGCAGCGCGGTGACGCGGTTCAGCCCGGTCGCATCGGCGATTTCGTTTAAGCGCAGCGGCGCGGCGGTGGAGAGGGTGGAGAGCACCGCGCAGGCCTTGGAAATGGCATTGCCCTTGGCCAGCCGCATGGCCGTGGGCGAAGAGATCGTCTTGCGCATCGCTGCTCCCTGTCTTTGGGGCAGATTAGCCGGGGGCATCGGGCGGCGCCATCTCGATCACAGCATCGACGGCCCAGGCCCCGTCGGGCGTGGCGATGACAGGGTTCAGGTCGATGGAGACGAGCCGGGGGCCAAGCGCCATGGCAAGATGCGACAGGTGGGACAGCATTTTGGCCAGCGCGGGCAGATCGACGCCCGGTTGGCCCCGCACCCCGCGCAGCAGCGCATGGCTGCGGATGGCGGCGATCATCCCGGCGGCGGCCTCTTCGTCGAAAGGGCAACGGCGAAGGGTGACATCTTTCAGCACCTCGACGTGGATGCCGCCCAGCCCGAAGACGGCGACGGGGCCGAAGACCGGATCGCGCTGGATACCCATCAGGCATTCGGTGCCGCCGGTGATCTGCCGTGCGACCAGAACGCCGGTGATCCGGGCATCGGGGCGGGCCTTGGCGGCGCGGGCGGTCAGGGTGGCGAAGGCTGCGGCCGCCGCCTCCGCCGAGGCGATGCCGGTCAGGACACCGCCGATTTCGGTCTTGTGGAGGATGTCGGGCGAAAGGATCTTCATCACCACGGGGAAGCCGATGGCATGGGCAGCCTTGGCGGCTTCGTCTGCCGAGATGACGGTACGTTCTTCAGCCACGGCGATCCCCGCGCCGGAGAGGAGCGCCTTGGCGCCAGCCTCATCCGGGGTTTCGTCCGGCGGGATGACGGGAAGAGGCAGGGCGGGCGCTGCGGCCGGGCGGGCGGCAAAGGCGCGGCCGATCCGCCCCATGGCGGCGACAGCGGCCACGGCGCGGGCGGCATCGTCAAAGACGACATAGCCGTCATCGCGATAGGCCTGAACGACCTCGGGCGCGGCCAGAACGCAGACGACCATCAGCCGGTCGGGCGCAGCGGCAGCAATGCGGCGCAGTTCGACCCGCAGGCGGGGCACCAGCGAGGCCGGCCCGCCGGCATGGGCGAAATAAGCGATGAAGGCGGCATAGCCCCCGGCCTGCATCATCTCGGTGCCGAAATCACCGACGAGATGCGTCTCGTTCAGCGCTTGTGCTGTGCAATCGACGGGATTGCGGGTGGCGGCAAAGGACAGAAGACCCTTGAGCCGCGCTTGTGCCGCATCGGGAAGCGGCGGCATGGGCAGGGACAAAGCCTCGGCATCGTCGGCGATCATAATCCCCGCCCCGCCCGAGACGGTCAGGACGCCCAGCGAGTTTTCGACCGGATAGATGCGCCGCGCGGCGGTTTCGGCGAAATCCAGCCCCTCCTGCGCGCTGGTGATGCGGATCGCGCCGCAGTCTCGAAGGATCGCATCGGTGACGGCGTCATTGCCGGCGAGCGCCGCCGTATGGGATTGCGCCGCATGGGCGCCAAGCGCGGACCGGCCCGCCTTCAGCATGAACACCGGCTTGCGCGCGGCCCGGGCCCGTTCCAATGCGGCCACCATCGCATCGCCGTCGCGGATCCCCTCGACATAGGACAGGATCACATCGGTGCCGTCATCCTGCGCCAGCCAGTCGATCGCATCGGCGGTGGAAATGTCGGCCTCGTTCCCGGTGGCGACAAAGACCGAGATGCCAAGGTTGCGGGTCGTGGCCGCGCAAAGGAGCTGCGCCCCGAAGGCCCCGGATTGCGAGGCGATGGCGACGCGGCCGGGCGGGGGGAAGCCATCTTCAAGCGTGGCGCTGAAGGTGCCCCAGAAGTTGTTTCGGGTGTTCAGGACACCCAGCGAGTTCGGACCGAGGAGCCGCAGTCCCCCGGCGCGGGCGCGGATCAGGATACGGTCCTGCAGCGCGGCGCCCTCGGCGCCCGTCTCGGCAAAACCCGACGAGAAGATCACGGCGTTGCGGGCGCCACGGGCAATCAGCTGCTCGACCGCATCGGGGATCAGCCGGTCGGGCAGCGCAAGCAGCGCCACATCGGGCGTTTCCGGCAGGGCCGTGATCGAGGCATAGGCCGCCCGTCCCTGCACCTGATCGCGCGAGGGGTTCACCGGGTAAAGCCGCCCGGCAAAGGGGCGCTGCAGCATATAGGCCAGCGCCCGCCCGCCGATCCGCGTGGCCGTATCTGAAGCACCGACGATGGCGACGCTTTCGGGGTTCAGAAGGCCGGTCAGGTCGCCGGGCATCAGAGCACCTCTTCCGTTCCAAAAAGGGTTGTGACCTGGCTGGAGAGCGCGCCACCGTTGCCGTGGCACAGGGCGATTTTCGGCGCAGGCAACTGCCGGTCGCCGGCGGTGCCGCGCAGCTGGCGCACGGCCTCGACCATCAGGAACAGGCCATACATGCCGGGATGCATGCAGGAGAGGCCGCCGCCCGAGGTGTTGACGGCCAGCCCGCCGCCCGGCGCGATATGCCCGCCCGAGATGAAGCGCCCGCCCTCGCCCTTGGGGCAGAAGCCGAGGTCTTCCAGCAGCAGGATCGTGTTGATCGTGAAGGCGTCGTAGAGCATGACGAGGTCGATCTCGTCCCGCGCGACACCGGAGAGGGCCAGCGCCCGGGGGCCGCTTTCCGAGGCGGCGGTCACAGTCAGGTCGGGCATTTCAGTGATGGAGCGGTGCCATTGCGCCGAATTGCCGCCAAGGAAATAGACGGGCGTCTGCGGCAGGTCGCTGGCGCGGTCGGTCCGGGTCATGACGATGGCGCCGCCGCCATCGGTGACAAGGCAGCAGTCGCGCACCGTCAGCGGGTCCGAGATCATGCGCGCGCCAAGGACATCCGCAACGGTCAGCGGGCCGCGCATCTGCGCCTCGGGGTTCAGATTGGCCCAGGCCCGGGCGGCGACGGCGACCTCGGCCAGCTGCTCACGCGTGGTGCCGTATTGGTGCATGTGGCGCGCCGCGGCGAGCGCATAGTTCGAGATCGGATGGCGGGGGCGATAGGGTTCCTCCTGCCACTGCACCTCGGACATCGAGACGAGGCGGCCTCCGGCGCTGGCCTGATTGGAGCCGTAGCAGATCAGGGCGGCATCGCAGAGGCCGGCATCCAGCGCCAGCGCCGCCTCGATCACATGGGATTCGAAGCTGGATCCGCCGGTGTTCGCGCCGCCGACAAAGCGCGGCCGGATGCCGAGATATTCGCAGATCGTCAGGGTGGGGAAGGCGTGGGACGAGGTGGCCGAGAACACGCCGTCGATCTGCGCGGGCGTCAGCCCGGCCTCGGCGATGGCGGCAAGCGCGGCACCGGCCATGTTCTCGGTCGCGCTGAAGCCCGGGACCCTGCCGATTTTGAAGGTGCCGATGCCGGCGATGGCGGTGCGGCCGCGCAGGGGGTGGGTCATGCTGCACCTGTGTCGATGTCGAAGACCACGGCCGGCCCGGTGGGCAGGTCGGCAATGCGCGCGCGGACCGGGGTGCCGATGGGGCAGGTCTCGACCCCTGCGACTGTGGACATCATGCGCGGGCCTTCCTCAAGGTCGATCAGGGCGACGTTCCAGTTCCCTTCCCGGGCGCGGGTGACGGTGATGGAATAGACGGTGCCGCGCCCCGTGGCCGTCACCCAGTCCAGATCGGCTTCGCCGGTGCCGGGAATGGCAAGGCGCGGATAGAAGCAATGCCGCCCGGTGCTGCGCGACCGCTGGATCATGAAGCGGCCCTCGGCAAGGAAGGCCTTGAAAGTGGCTTCGGGGCCTTGCGGCATGGTCAGTCCTTTCCGGGAGAGAATTCGGCACGGATGCGGTCGGACTGCGCGCCAAGGGCGGGCACTGGTCCCGGCGGGTTCGAAGCGCCGTCGAAGAGGGCCGGCGGAGCGATCAGCCGGATCTGCCGGTCGGGTAGGTCGCAGGGCACGCGGCGCAGGGCGGGGTGGGTGGCGAGACCGTCAAGATCATTGACCCGGCCCCAGGCGGTGCCTGCGGCATTCAGCCGGGCGGCGATCTCGTCGCTGTCGTGGGCGGCGAACGCGGCCTCAACCGTCGCATCGACCTGCGCCCGGTTCGCGACCCGGTCCGCCGCGCCGGTGAAGCCGGGGCGGGTGGGCAGCTCCGGGTCCTGCAGCACGGTGGTGCAGAAGGCGGCCCATTCCCGTTCATTCTGGATCGAGATCAGGATCAGCGCCCCATCCCGGCAGCGGAAGGCGCCATAGGGAGCGACCGAGGGATGGGCGAGACCCACACGCTGCGGGGTGATGCCGGTGCCCTCTTTGTAGAGAAGCGGGACGTTCATCCAGTCAGCCACGGCATCGAACAGGCTGACAGCGATGGCAGTGCCCTGTCCGGTACGGTGACGCTCCAGCAGCGCCTCAAGGATCGCGGCATGGGCATACATGCCGCAGGCCACGTCGCAGACCGAAATGCCGACGCGTCCCGGGCCGGCGGGGTGGCCGGTCAGCTGGGCCAGCCCGGTCTCGGCCTGCACCAGCAGGTCATAGGCCTTCATGTCGGAATAGCTGTTCCCCTCGCCATAGCCCGAGATGTCCAGCGTGATCAGCCGGGGGTGCCGGGCGCGCAGCTCGGCCGAGCCGAAACCGGCCCGCGCCGCCGCGCCGGGGGCAAGGTTCTGCACGAAGACATCGGCCCCGGCGATCATCCGGTGCAGGAGGTCGCGGTCGGCGGGCTCCTTGATGTCGGCCACAAGGCTTTCCTTGCCGCGGTTTGCCCAGACGAAATAGGACGACATCTCGCCAGCGGCGCGGTCGTAGCGGCGGGCGAAATCGCCCTCGGCCCGTTCGATGCGGATCACCCGGGCGCCCGCGTCGGCCAGGCGCGAGGTGCAGACGGGCGCCGCCACTGCCTGTTCCATGGCGACCACAAGCAACCCTTCAAGCGTGCGTGACGGCATGTCGGTCCCTTTTCTGTTCCGGGCGGCAAGACAGCACAGCGTTCCATTATGCGCAACACAAATTATAACTTGTAAGATGAAATTTGTGAAAACCCATATCGCACAATTATACATGCCATGTTTTGCTGATATTTATCGTGATCTATGATCGGAGTATCGTCAAACGGGGCGCAAATGAAATTCCGCAATACGGAACTGTATGTGATTTGTCGTTGCGATCCGCAGCGCCATTGGCCCAGATCGCCGGTGGAGGAGCCATGGATCACGCCGCTTTCACCCGCTATCGAATCCCGCCCGTCCGCCAGGCATGGGGCCCGCGCGAGGCATTGCTTTATGCCCATTCGGTTCTGGCGGGCGCTTTTCTGGACCACCCGCGCGCGCTGGACTATCTGAGCGACACGCGCGGCCCGGCGGTTCTGCCCGGCTTCGCGGTCGATCTGGGTCATCCGGGCTTCTGGCTGTCTGACCCGGCAACCACGGCCGATGCCACGCGCAACCTCCACGCCGAGGAATCGGTCGAGCTGTTTGGCCTGCTGCCGCCCTCGGGCGAGGTGGTTGGCGAGACGCGGATCGTGGATGTCGTGGACAAGGGCCGTGACCGCGGGGCGCTGGTCTATCTGGAGAAAGAGCTGCGCGACACGGCGACGGGGCGGCTTCTGGCGCTGTGCCGGCGCACGCTGATGCTGCGGGGTGACGGGGGGTATGATGGTCCCTCCGGTCCGGCACGGCCCACACCGGCCGAACCGGTGACACCGCCGGATCGCATCAGGGTTCTGCCGACGCGGCCGGATCAGGCCTTGTTCTACCGCCTGAACGGCGACACCAATCCGTTGCATCTGGAGCCCGAGGTGGCGCGCCGCGCCGGGTTCGACCGGCCGATCCTGCAGGGGCTTTGCACCTTTGGCATCGCGGCGACGGCGGCCCTGTTCGAACTGGCGGAGGGAGATGCCGAGCGTTTCCGCAGCTTTTCCGCCCGGTTCAGCGCGCCGGTCTATCCGGGCGAAACCTTGCGGATCGAAATCTGGAATGACGGCGCGCTTCGGGTCGTGGCGATGGAGCGGGACCGCCCGGTGCTGACCCATGGCCGTGCCGTGATCGCAGGCTGAGGGGGAAGAATGGAAGATCAGGACGAAGCGGTTTGCATGGTCCGCGACAGTGCGGCCGGGGTGCTGGCGGGCGACCTGCCGCGCAACCGCGCCCTTCGCTTTACAGAGCCGGGGCACGATCCGGCACGGCTGCGGGACTTTGCCGGGCTGGGCTGGCCGCTGTTGCGGCTTCCCGAGGCGCAGGGCGGTTTGGGGTTGGGTGTGCCGGCCTTGGTCGCGCTGGCGGTTGAACTGGGGCGGGTCCTGTCGCCCGAGCCGGTTGTGGGATTGGCGCTGGTCGCATCGCTCTGGCCCGATGCCGGTGTGCTGGACGGAAGCCGGATCGTGCTGCCGGCCTTTGCCCCGTTCGGGGGGGCGCTGCTCTCTTATGACGGCGGGCGGATCAGCGGCACGGCATCCGTGCTTCTGGGGGGGGCGGCCGAGGGCTGGCTGGTGCAGACTGCGGGTGGAGCGGCGCTGGTGCGGGCGGGTGCCCCGGGCCTGACGGTCACGCAGGACGCGACGCATGACGGTGGGCATTTGGCGCATCTTGTCTTTGACGCGACGCCGGCAGAGGCCGTGCCGGGCGACATCGAGGCATTGCGCGACGAGGCGGCTTTGGCCCATGCCGGCTATCAGCTGGGCCTTGCAGAACAGGCGTTCGAAATCACGCTGGCCTATCTGAAGGACCGGCGCCAGTTCGACCGCCCGATCGGCAGTTTTCAGGTGCTGCAGCATCGCTTGGTTGATCTGTTCATGGAGCTGCAGCTGGCGCGGGCGGCGCTGGAGCAGGCGGCGGGTGCGGGTCAGCCGACCCAGACCTCGGTCGCGCTGGTGCAGGTCGGGCAGGCGGCGGATCTGGTGACGCGCACGGCGATCCAGCTGCATGGCGGCATCGGCTACAGCGATGAGGCGGACATCGGGCTGTATCTGCGCAAGGCGATGGTGCTGAAGGGTCTGTTCGGCAGCGCCCGCTTCCATCGCCTTCGCGCGCTGGACATCGGGGAGGCCGCGGCGTGACCGAGGATCTGAACGCGCTGGAGGACGGCACATTCCGCCAGACCATCCGCAGCTGGATCGAGGCGAACTATCCGCCCGGGCTGCGCAATCCGCCGCAACGGCTGCATCTGCGGGACAACCGGCCCTGGATGATGGCGCTGGCCGAAAAGGGCTGGCTGGCCCCCGGCTGGCCCCGCGAACACGGGGGCCTTGGGCTTTCACCGCGCAAGCAGGTGATCTGGGCCGAAGAGCTGGAGCGGCATGGCTGCGCCCGGCTGAACGATCACGGCACGACCATGCTGGGCCCCTTGCTGATCCACTATGGGACCGAGGCGCAGAGGCAGCATTTCCTGCCGCGCATCCTGTCGGGTCAGGACATCTGGTGTCAGGGCTACAGCGAGCCGGGGGCGGGGTCGGATCTTGCGGCGCTGCGCACCCGGGCGGTCCGCGACGGTGACGACTGGGTGATCAACGGCCAGAAGATCTGGACCACGATGGCGAATGACGCCAACTGGTGCTTCCTGCTGGTGCGGACGGATGCGACGGAGCGCAAGCAGCAGGGGATCAGCTTCCTTCTGGTGCCGATGGATGCGCCCGGGGTTACGGTGCGGCCGATCCTGAACCTCGAACGCCATGACGAGTTCTGCGAGGTCTTTTTCGACGATGTCCGCGTGCCCGCCGGCAATCTGGTCGGCGAGGTGAACGAGGGCTGGGCCATGGCCAAGGCCCTTCTGGGGTTCGAGCGGCTGTTCCTTGGCTCCCCCCGACTGGCCGCCTATGCGCTTGGTCAGATGGAGGCGCTTGGGCGCCAAATGGGATGCGCGGCGGATCCGGTCTTTCGCGACCGCCTTGCGGCACTGTCCGTTCGGCTGGCGGCGCACAAGGCTTTGTTCGCCCGGTTTCTGGCCCGGATCGAGAGGGGTGAGGAGGTCGGCGCCGAAATCTCGGTCCTGAAGATCAGCGTCACCGAACTTTTCCGCGAGATCACCGAGGCGATGCAGGACTGGGCCGGGCCGGGGGCGGGTCGGGTGGCCCCGCTGGTCGAGGGGCTGCACCCCGCCGCCCAGTTCCTGCAGGCGCGGCCGGCGACGATCTACGGCGGCAGTTCCGAAATCCAGCGCAACATCATTGCCCGGGCCGTTCTGGGCCTGCCGGGCTGAAGAGGAGGATCACATGAACAGGGATCAGGTCGTTATCGTCACGGGTGCCGGCGGCGGCATCGGGCGCGAGATCGCGCTGGAATATGCGCGGGGCGGAGCGAAGGTCCTGGTCAATGACATCGGCGTGTCGTTGTCGGGCGAGGGCGGGTCCTCCGCTCCCGGCGCCGAGACAGTGCGGATGATCGAGGAGCTGGGTGGCCAGGCGGTGCATGACGCGCACAGCGTCGCCAGCTGGCAGGGCGCACAGGCCATCGTTTCCACAGCGCTGGACAGGTTCGGCCGGCTGGATGTGGTGGTGAACAACGCCGGCATCCTGCGCGACCGCATCTTCCACAAGATGTCGCCCGAGGAATGGGAGGCGGTGGTCAATGTCCATCTGAACGGCACCTTCTATGTCAGCCGGGCGGCGGCCGATCCGTTCCGGGCGCAGGAAAGCGGGGCGTTTGTGCATATCACCTCGACCTCGGGGCTGATCGGGAACTTCGGGCAGGCCAATTATTCGGCCGCGAAGCTGGGCATCACGGCGCTGTCGAAATCCATTGCGCTGGACATGGCGCGCTACAATGTCCGGTCGAATTGTCTGGCCCCCTTTGCCTGGAGCCGGATGACCGAGGACATTCCGAACGAGACCGAGGCGCAGAAGATCCGCGTGGCGCTTCTGAAGCAGATGACACCGTCCAAGAATGCGCCTTTGGCAGCCTTTCTGGGTTCGCCCGAGGCAGCGGCGATCAACGGTCAGGTTTTTGCCGTGCGCAACAATGAGATCTTCCTGATGGGGCAAAGCCGCCCGGTCCGCTCGGTCCATCGGGGTGAAGGCTGGACGGGCGAGACGCTGCGCGACCATATGTTGCCGGCGCTGAAACCCAGCTTCTACGGGTTGGAGCGATCCGGCGACGTGATCTCCTGGGACCCGATCTGAGCCGGAGTTGTTTCGCATGACAGAACCGGGGCGGCGGGACGGTTTCCCGCGGCCGGCAAACATGCAGGATCGGAGCAAGGGATTTGACGCGCGAGGAGGGCGCCGATGAAACGCTGGAAGAACTGTCCGAAGGGGTCAAACTGGGGCCGCTTTGGCGAGGATGACGAGATTGGCACGCTGAACCACATCGGTCCGGCCGAACGGGTGGCCGCTGCCGCCGAGATCCGCGAAGGGCTGGCCTTCTGCCTGTCGCTGCCGCTGGATCTGCCGGGCAAGATCCGGCTGAACCCGCGCCGGCATCCGCCGCGCCTCAGCCCGACGACGCTGGGCGAGACGCCCTATATCAACTATCCGCTGCAGAACGTCGATCCGAAGCTGCAGGATGTGCTGAGCGACGATCAGGTCCTTTTGTGCACGCAATATTCAACCCAATGGGATTCGCTCGCGCATGTCGGGGCGATGTTTGACGCCGACGGAGATGGCGTGCCCGAGGTTGTCTATTACAACGGCTATCGCGGCGGTGAGGACGTCGTCGGCCAGCAGGAGGGCAGCCCCCACGGGTCCTTTGCGCGCAAGCTTTCGGTCGAGACGATGGCAAAGACCGGGGTGCAGGGGCGGGGCGTATTGCTTGATCTGGTGCGGACGTTCGGGCCGGAGCGGCGCATGATCCGATTGGCGGATCTGCGGCGGGCCATGGCTGAGCAGGGGGTCGATCTGCGGCGCGGCGACATTCTTTTGCTGCGGACGGGTTTTTCCGAGGCGATCTGGGCCATGCAGGACAAGCCCGATCCCGAGGCACTGGAGAAGCTGGGGCCGGTTCTGGACGGCACGGATGACGAGCTGTTGCAGTGGCTGGGCGACAGCGAGCTGGCGGCGATTGCTGCCGACAATTACGCGGTCGAATGCCAGCACGGCTATCCCGATGATTGCTGCTGGCGGGCGCCGATGCACAATCGCGCGCTGTTCGGGCTGGGGATGCCGCTGGCGGAACTGTGGTATCTGAAGGAGTTGGCCGAGGCTTTGGCGGCGCGCGGGCGCAACGCCTGTTTCCTGACGGCCCCGCCGCTGCGGCTGCCCGGCGCCATCGGTTCCCCGGTGACGCCGGTCGCGACGA
This sequence comes from Paracoccus denitrificans, assembly GCA_005768755.1. Taxonomy (GTDB): domain Bacteria; phylum Pseudomonadota; class Alphaproteobacteria; order Rhodobacterales; family Rhodobacteraceae; genus Paracoccus; species Paracoccus denitrificans_B. Next base: position 78,473 of record VAFL01000013.1, read on the forward strand.
TCTGAGTGACAGTCCGGCGGGTCAGCCCGCCGGGCGCGGATCATCCCGGAACTCGGTCGCGATGACGGACGGACGCGCGCGGAAGCCCTGATGCCAGGCGGCCAGCCGGGGTCGGGATCCCGGCCAGTCCTCGGCCGCGAACCGGAAGTCCAGATAGCACAGGGCCACCCCCAGCGAGAGATGCCCGGCATCGAAGGGCCGCGCGGCAATGCTTTCGATATTCGCCTCAAGCCAGTCCAGAACGCTGGTCATCTTGCGGCGGTTGGCGGCGATCAGCGCGGCACTTTGCTGTTCGGCGGGTCGCAGGCGTGTCTCGATTAGCTGGGCCAGTGCGATGTCAAGAAGCCCGGTGCCGGTGGCCTCGTCGCGCAGCGCCAGAAGCCGCGCTTCGGGATCGGCGGGGAAGAGCCGGGGGCCGGTCGTGCCCGTCATGTCGGCCCATTCAAGGATCACCCGGGAATCCCAGATCGCCGGGGCTTCGTCGCGCTCCAGCGTCGGGATCTTGGACAGCGGATTTACCTCCATCAGCCCTTCATGCGGGACCATCGGGTCGGCGGCGGTACGGGTCGTGTCCACCCGGTCAGCCAGCCCCTTTTCATGCAGCCCCACCATGGCCTTGCGGACATAGGGAGAGCGGGGCGACCAGTGAAGCAGCGGCATGGGTTCCTCCTGTCAAAGCGGGGCCGCATCCAGCGCGGCACGGTGTTCGGGCGGGGCGATGTCCAGCATCCGCCGCCGGCGTTCGGCCAGCGTGCAGCCGCGCAGATCGGCCACCCCGTGTTCGGTCACGATGATCCCCGCATCCGCCCGCGCGGTCGAAACCGGGCCAGACAGGCGGGCGACGATGCGCGTCGCGCCGGTTTTCGGCACCGAGGCGGGCAGAGCGATGATCGGCAGCCCGCCGCGCGAGCGGGCGGCGGCGCGCAGGAAATCCCCGGCGGCCCCGACCGCGCCGACATAGGCGCCGCCGGCGACTTCGGCATTGATCTGGCCGGTCAGATCGACCTCGATCGCGGCATTGATCGCGGTGAAGCGGTCAAGGGCGGCCAGCGTGGCGGGCGCATGGGTGTAGGAGGTCGGCTCCAGCCGCAGCGCGGGGTTGCCGGCGGCCCAGTCCCAGCTGTCAGGGCCGCCCATGATAGCGCCGGTGACGGTGACGCCCGCGTCGATGGATTTCCGGGCATTGGTGATCACGCCGGCACGGGCCAGCCGGGCGACGCCGTCGCCGACGGTGCCGGAATGCACCCCCAGGTCGCGATGGCCGGACAGGGCAGCAAGGATCGCCTCGGGCAGTTGCCCTATGCCGAGTTGCAGGGTCGCCCCGTCCTCGACCAGCCCGGCGACATGGCGGGCGATGGCGGTGGCGGTTGCATTGTCCGGCGCGGTTGGCATGGCCTGCAACGGGCGCGAGGTGGCGATGCTCAGCGCGATCTCGTCGGCACCGATGGAACGGCTGCCAAGCGTCATGGGCATCTGGTCGTTGATCTCGGCCACGATGATCCGGACGCGCGGGATCAGATCGGCGATGTACTCGGCGACAAGGCCCAGCGAGTGCCGCCCGTCCGGTCCTGCGGGCGGCAGGTGCAGCAAGAGCAGGTGGACCGGCGCCAGCGCATCGGCGAACTGACCATAGGTGATCGGCAGGATATCCAGCGCGGCCGACTGGGCCAGATGCCGGTTCATGGCGCCGCCGGTATAGGAGGTGAAGCGCACGCAATCGGCATGCGCGGGTGCCGCCGCGCCCGACAGAACCAGCCCGATCCCGGCACGAAAACCACCCACGGCATGACGGGCGGCCATCAGGCTTTCGGTCAGGGTCTGCGGCTCTCCGGCGGCCTGACCCCAGACCACCATGCCGCCGGGGGGCAGCAGGGCCGGCCAGTCGATGTCAGTGGCCTGGGTCACGCCCCGGCCCGCTCAAACACCGCGGCGATGCCCTGTCCGCCGCCGATGCACATGGTTTCCAGCCCGTAGCGGCCGCCGCGCCGTTGCAGCTCGCGGATCAGGGTGGTGGCGATCCGCATTCCGGTGGCGCCGACCGGGTGGCCCAGCGAGATGCCGGAGCCATGCGGGTTCAGCCGGTCCGGGTCATTCCAGCCCCAGCCCTTCAGGACCGAGAGGACCTGGGCGGCGAAAGCCTCGTTCACCTCGACCACCGACATGTCGTCAAAACCAAGTCCGTTGCGGGCGAACAGTTTCTGCACGGCGGGGACCGGGCCGATGCCCATGGTGGCGGGTTCGCAGCCGGCGACGGCCCAGCTGTGGAACCAGGCCAGCGGTTCAAGGCCCAGTTCGGCCAGCTTGTCTTCGGCCACGACAAGGCAGGCGGCGGCGGCATCGTTCTGCTGGGCCGCATTGCCGGCGGTGACGGTGCCGCCGGGGGTGATGACCTTCAGCTTTGCGAGCGTTTCAGCCGTGGTGCCGGCCCGCACGCCCTCGTCCCGGTCAAGAACCAGCGGATCACCCTTCTTCTGCGGCACGCTGACCGGGACCACCTCATCGGCGAAGATGCCGCTGTCCCATGCGGCTGCGGCGCGCTGCTGGCTGCGGGCCGCATAGGCATCTGCCTCTTCGCGGGTGATGGCATAGTCGCGGGCGAGGTTTTCCGCGGTCTCGATCATCCCCGAGATCTTGCCGAACCGCCATTCGGGCTGCGAGCGTTCGCGGCCCCGGTCCAGCCGGTCGAACATGCGCACATTGCCTGCGCGCGCGCCCCACCGCATGTCGGTGGTGTAATATTCGATGTTCGACATCGACTCGACGCCGCCGGCCATGACCACATCGGCCGCCTCGGTCTGGACCATCATCGCGGCCGTGACCAGCGCCTGAAGCCCGCCGCCGCAGCGCCGGTCCAGCTGCATCCCCGAGACCGAGATCGGGAAGCCCGCTTCAAGCGCGATCCAGCGGCCGATGCAGGGCGCTTCGGAGTTGGCATAGGACTGGGCGAAGACCATGTCCTCGATCCGCGCCGGGTCGATGCCCGACCGTTCGACCACGGCCTTGGCCACGATGGCCCCCAGCTTTTCGGCAGTCAGCGGGCGCAGCGTGCCGCCGAAGGCGCCCACCGGGGTGCGCAGCGGCATGACAATGGCGGCGCGTCTCATTTCGTCACCTCGGGCAGGGTCAGTTCGGGCCATGTGGCGCCTTCGAACTGGTATCCGTCACCATCGCGGCGGATGTAGCCGCAGCAGGGCTGGCCGAAATGCATGGGCATGATCAGCGTGTCATTGTCGGCTGCCTCGGCCAGCACGCGGGCGCGGGTCTGGCGCGCGACCTCGGGCAGGGCGCAATAGGCGGTGTTCAGATCGGGATAGGCGATCTGCAGCGGCGAGTGGAACACATCGGCGCAGAACAGCCCCTCTTCGCCGTCCGCCCGCAGCCGGAACGACAGCATTCCGGGCGTATGCCCCGGCACCGGCTCGACCGTCAGGCAGCCAAGGATCTCTCCGGCGTCATCGGGGATCAGATCGACCAGCCCGGCCTTGACCACGGGCAGAACGGAATCCTGCCAGCTGTCATCCATCACCGCGTCGCGGCCCTGTTGCAGGGCGATCTCGTAATGCTCGAAATCGGTTTTCGGCATCAGATAGCGGGCATTCGGGAAGGTGGGCACCCAAGCACCGCCTTCAAGCACGGTGTTCCAGCCGGTATGGTCCATGTGCATATGCGTCTGGATCACATGGGTCACGGCCCCGCGTGCGGCGCCCGCGGCCTCCAGCCATTCCAGAACGCGGTTGTTCAGCCGGTTCATCCGCGCGGCGGCGCGCGGCTTGTCATTGCCGACACCGGTGTCGATCAGGATCACCTTGCCGTCGATCTGGATGACCCAGATCTGGATCGTCACGATCAGCCGGTTCATCGCCGGAATATAGTGGTGCGGGGCCAGCCAGCCGGCCTGCGCGTCGATCTTTTCCTGCGGCAGGCTGGGGAAGAGGAAGGCCGGATCATGGGTCGGCGCGGCATATTCAACCACGCGGGTCACGCGGGCACGCCCGATCATGCGGGACTGGATCATCGCGGGTCTCCTTACGCGCGGGCGGGCAGGGGCTGCCCCTCGGGCGAGATATATTGCGGCTGCCCGACAAAGCCTTCGGACAGGGGCGCGAAGTAATAGAAGGTGATCCGGCGGGTGCGGAACTTCCACACGCCATTCTCGCGCCGCAACTCATCATCGTAATGCCCGGCCGAGACGTAGGAGACACCCTTCTTCACCGAAAGATACTGCATGGAGGTACGCCCCGTGGCGGTATCGCCGGCCAGATCGACGGTGGCATTGGTGCAGAAGTGCCAGAAGCCTTCGGCCAGGTTCTGGACCGTGGTGCTGAAGAAGCGGTGGATCGCGGCGCGGCTATACACATGGGCAAGGCCGTTGAACTCGCCATCCTCGGTGAACAGGGCGGCGAGCCCGTCCCAGTCCCGGGAATCCAGCACATGGCAATAGCGGGCGCGCAGTTCGGAAATCGCCTGCCGGTCTTCGACGGCGCGGAGCCGTGCTTCCAGATCGCTCATTTTCCTGTCCTCCCCAGAACTGGTTCAGGCCGGCGTGGCCTCATGCAAGGGCGCGCCGGTCATCTGTTGCAGCCGGTCCAGCGTCAGGCCCGGCACCATTTCCTCCACCGCAAAGCCGCGCGGCGTGATGTCGATCACCGCCAGATCGGTATAGATTCGGCCCACTGCGGCCTGCGCGGTCAGCGGATAGGAGCAGGAGCCGACCAGACGCGGCTCGCCTTCCTTGGTGACATGGTTCATCGCGACCCAAACCCGCTGCGCCCCGACCGAGAGATCCATCGCACCGCCGACGGCCGGGGCCGTGTCATTCTCGGAGGTGGCCCAGTTGGCGATATCGCCGTTCGCCGCCACCTGATAGGCGCCAAGAACGCACAGGTCGAGATGCCCGCCGCGGATCATTGCGAAACTGTCCGAATGATGGAAATAGGCGCCGCCGGGCAGCAGGGTGACATACTGCTTGCCGGCGTTGATCAGCCAGGGGTCCACGGCATCCTCGGCCGGGGCGGGGCCGATGCCCAGAATGCCGTTCTCGGCGTGAAAGACCACTTCGCGGTCCTTCGGCACCTCATCGGCGACAAGGGTCGGCACGCCGATGCCAAGGTTCACATACCAGCCGTTGGGGATGTCGCGCGCGATGCGGGCGGCGATCTGGCGGCGGGAAAGCGGGGTCCAGGTCGTGTCCATGTGCAGTCCTGCCTTCAGAGCCGGGGGTCGCCATAGGCGATGTGGACCACCCGGTCGACGAAGATGCCGGGGGTGACGATGGTCTCGGGATCCAGCTGACCCAGGGGTTCAAGGTGCTGGGTCTGGGCGATGGTCAGCTTGGCGGCCATGGCGCAAACCGGGTTGAAGTTGCGGCCGGCCGCGCGGTAGGTGAGGTTGCCCCAGCGGTCGGCGGCCCAGGCCTCAATCAGCGCGACATCGCCGTAAAGTGCCTGTTCCAGCACGCAGTCCCGCCCGTTGAAGTGGCGCACCTCCTTGCCGGCGGCAAGGCGCGTGCCGACGCCGGTGGGCGTAAAGAAGGCAGGCACACCGGCCCCTGCGGCACGCATCCGCTCGGCCAGCGTGCCCTGCGGCACGAGCTCCAGCTCGATCTTTCCGGCCTTGTAGAGTTCCTCGAAGATGGTCGAGCCGACGATACGCGGGTAGCTGCAAATGAGTTTGGCGACGCGGCCGTCCTTCAGCAGCCGGGCAAGACCGATCTGGCCATATCCGGCATTGTTCGCCACGATGGTCAGGTTGCGGACGCCGGTTTCCAGAACGCCTTCGATCAGATGGGTCGCCTGTCCTACGGCCCCGAACCCGCCCAGAAGCAGCGTGGCACCATCGGTCAGGCCCGTCAGCGCGTCGGCTACGCTGGCCACCGTCTTGTCGATCATGTCTCAGCGCCTCCCTGCGCCGAAAAGTCCACTATACGGACTGTTGTCCGATAAATGGCGGATTCGGGCGCGGCTGTCAAGCGGGCGAATGTCCGTCATGCGGACTTGCCTGCATCCGCGACGCGGCATAGCCTTTGCTGTGGAGCGGCCCGAACGGGTCGGAAGGGGAGCAGGCAGGCCATGAGTGACGCGGAAACCGGGGGCGAGGACGACGGCAATGCGGCCCGTTCGGCGGATTTCGTCGAGGCGCTGGCGCGCGGGCTCCGCGTTCTGGAAAGCTTCACGCTGCCGGAGTCCGAATCGCAGCGCGGACGCATGACGCTGACCGATGTCGGGCGGCTGACCGGCCTGACTCGGGGCACGGCGCGGCGCCTTCTGCTGACGCTGAAGGACATGCATTACGTCGATTCGGACGGCAAGCTGTTCTGGCTGACCCCGCGGGTCCTGCGTCTGGCTGAAGGGTTCCGGATGCCCATCGGTCTGGGCGACCGGGCTGCGGCGCTGTTGCACGAGCTGACGCGGTCGATCAACGAATCGGCCTCGGTCGCGGTGCTGGAAGGCGAGTCCATCGTCTACATCGAACGGGTCGAGGTGCGCCGGATCTATTCCTCGCGCATCGTGAACGGGACGCGCCTGCCGGCCTCGTGCAGTTCCATCGGGCGGATGTTGCTGGCCAGCCAGTCGCAGGAACAGCTGGACATCTGGCTGGACCGGTACCCGCTGCCGAAACTGACCGAACACACGATCACCGACCGTGCGGCCTTTCAGGCCGAGGTCGAGCGTATCCGGGCGCTGGGCTATGCGATCATCGACGAAGAGCTGGAGATCGGCATCCGCTCTATAGCAGTGCCCATCGTCAGCCGCGCCGGGCGGGTCGTGGCGGCGCTGAACGCCTCGACCTCGACGGCGCGGCACCGGACCCAGGATCTGCGTGAGGTGTTCCTGCCAGAACTGCGCCGGACAGCCGCTGCGCTGGCCGAGAATATGGACTGGTAATGACGGCCACGAATTCCGCCTTGCAGAACGTCGTGTAGCGGCTTTTACGCGGAACGCAGCTGAGTCCTGCAAACCAAGCGCAGAATAAGCACCTGCGCCTGTACTATTGTGCCGAGTTTGTTCCGTATTCCGGAAATGGTGGAGGTTTTCCCTTGCCGCACGGCGTGGGGATGGAAAGCTGTCTGCCGGAAAGGGCGCAAGAGGATGCGTGCTGTCCCGTCGAATCCGACATGCGAGAGGGCGGCCCTCCCGGCAAAAGCTCGGTTGATCGGCGCAATTTTATCTGCTATACGAACCTATGTCCGTCAGACGGACTTGATGAATTCTGGGAGGAGCATCATGCGCAAGTTTATCGCTGCCGCAGCCACGGCTGCGGCGATCGCCCTTGGCTTGCCTGCCGCAGCGCAGGAGCCGCCGAAGGACCCCGAAGTCTATCGCTTTGGCGCCATCCTTGCGATGAGCGGCAAGGGCGACTGGTACGGCAAGGTGATGAGCCGGGCGATCATCTTGGCCGTGGACGAGATCAACGCAGCGGGCGGCGTGGACGGCATCCCGCTGGAAGTCGTGATCGAGGATCACAAGAGCGGCGTCGCCAAGGAAGGTGTTTCGGCCATCAACCGGCTGATCAATATCTCGGGCGTCGAGGCGGTGATGACCTCGTTCTCGCCGCCGACCCAGGCCATCGCGCCCATCGCGGACGAGCAGGGCATCCTGGTCCTGAACGGTGGCGGCACGTCGATGGCGCTGCTTGGCCTGACGGACATGATGTTCCACAACCGCACGCTGGCTTCGGATCTGGCGATTGCCGCAGCGATGCGTGCCGAAGAGCTGGGCCTTGGCGACATGTCGCAGCTGGTCTGGAAGAACGATGCCGGCGAAAGCATGATGGCCGCGGCCGATCCGTTCTGGGAATCCAAGGGCAAGAAGATCCTTGCGACCGAGTATATGGAGATCGGCGCCTCGAACATCGACACGCAGGTGGCGAAGCTTCGCGCCTCGAACCCCGACTGGGTCGCGCTGTGGCTCTTCAGCCCGGAAACCGGCCTGGCGATCAAGAAGATCCGCGAATTCGGCATCACCGCGCCGCTGGTTGGCATCGAATACACCGCAGACGTGAAGGAACTGGCCGGTGCGGCGGCCGAAGGCTACGAGTATGCGACGGACTTCTTTGCCCCTTCGGCCGAGAACCCTTGGTCGGAGCGGTTCGCCAAGGCCTATGAAGAGCGTTGGGGCGAGGCACCGGAATTCTATGCGGCCAACTACTACGAGAATGTCTATGTGCTGGCCGAAGCGATCCGCCGCGCCCGCGCCAAGGGCGGCGATTACTGGGATGGCCGCAAGCTGGCCGAGGCGATCCGCGAGAATCCGACCTTCCCCAGCGTCTATTCGACCGAGATGACCTATCAGGACAACAATGTGGCCCTGAAGCAGGTCGGCGTGTTCCGTATCGAGAACGGCGAGCAGAAGTTCATTGAGTTCATTGACCTGAACGCCGCCAAGTAAGCCAAAGGCCCCGCCGGGGCGGCCATGCCGCCGTCCCGGTCCCTTCTCTGTCTGTCAAGGGACCCCCATGGACCTGTTCCTGCAACTTCTGGTCAACGGACTGATCAACGGCAGCCACTATGCGCTGCTTGGCATTGGCTTCGGGCTGATCTTCTCAACCACCGGCATCGTGCATTTCGCCTATGGCTCGGTCTATACCTTTGCTGCCTATGTCGCGTGGTTTGTGGCGACGGCCTGGGGGTTCTCTCTTCTGCCAGCCATGGCTGCGGCCATACTGGCTGCGGTTTTGCTGGGGGTGTTGTGCTATACGCTCCTCTACCGGCCGCTGGAGCTTCGCGGGGCGCCGCCGCTGATCCCGCTGATCGCCTCGCTGGGGCTGAACATCGCGCTGGAAAACCTGAACGCAATCATCTTCGGCTCGGGCGCGCGGACGGCGGATTTTGCCTCGTCGGTGATGTTCCTGGGGCCGGTGTTCTTTACCACGGTGCATCTGTGGCAGGTCGTTGCCTGCGCCGTGATCCTGGCCGCGCTGGTTCTGTTCCTGCGCAAGACCCGCTATGGCCGCGCGATCCTTGCCATGACCGATGATCCCCAGATGGCGCGCGTCGTGGGCATCGACACGCAGAAGATCTCATACCTCGTCTTCGCGCTCGGCTCGGCCGTGTCGGCGGTGGCGGCGACGCTGATCCTGATGAAGGACGGCGCTTCGACCCACATGGGCTTTGCCGCGGTCTTCATGGGCTTCGTGGCTGTGATCGTCGGCGGGGTCGGCTCATTGAAAGGTGTCGTTGCCGGGGGCTTCCTTCTGGGCATCGTCGAGAGCCTTGGCCTGTGGAAGATCCCGACCGAATGGCAAAGCTCGATCGCGTTCATCGTGCTTTTCATCATGATCATGCTGCGGCCGCAGGGCCTGTTCAGCATCGCGCGGCGCTGAGGAGGGGCCGCCATGGAATATATCTACCACATCGCGGTGCTGTTCTGCCTGTACGGGATCCTGACGATCTCGTTCAACCTGCTGGTCGGCTTCTCGGGCATGTTCGCCCTGTCGCATGCCGCTCTTTACGCCATCGGTGCCTATACGACGGCCATCGTCACGACGAAGCTTGGCGTGCCCTTCCCCGTGGACATCATCGCCTCGGTGCTGATGGCGGCGGTGATCTCGGCTGTGATCGCGTTGCCTGCATTGCGGGTGACGGGGCACTATCTGGTGATCGTCTCATTGGCGCTGCAGATCATCGTCCTGCAGGTGATCCTGAACTGGAAGTCGCTGACCGGCGGCACAGACGGGATCTCGGGCGTGCCCAGCTACAACTTCTTCGGCTTCGGCATCACCACGCCGCTGCGCTTTCTGGTGGTTGCGGCCATCGGGCTGGCGCTGTGCTACTGGTTCACCCGCCGGCTGGTCCGGTCGCCGTTCGGCCGCGCGCTGCGCGCCATGCGCGAGAATGAATCCGCCGCGCAGGCCGTGGGGCTGAACATCCTGTACATGAAGCTTTCGACCTTTGCGATCTCGGCCGCGCTGGCGGCTGTCGCCGGGTCGCTCTTCGCGCGCTATTTCCGCTATGTCGGCGTGGACAGCTTCTCGATCAACGAGACGATCTATGTGCTCGCGATGGTCATTCTGGGCGGGCTGGCGAACCTGCGGGGCTCGCTTCTCGGGGCGGCAATCCTTGTGGCCCTGCCCGAGCTTCTGAAGTTCGTGCCGCTGCCGGTGGATATGGCCGACAAGATCCGGCTGATCGTCTACGGTCTGGTGCTGATGGTCATCCTGATCGTGCGGCCGCAGGGCATCTTGCCCGAGCCACGCGGCAAGAAGGCCATGGTCGTCTCGGTCGAGGACGAGGGTGCCCCTTCGGACGCCGGCAAACTGCTGGAAGGCAGTGGCGGCGCCCGGGACGAGGTGGTGCTGGAAGGCAAGAACCTCAAGAAACAGTTCGGCGGCGTGACGGCGATCAAGGACTTCTCGATCGCGCTGAAACGGGGCCGGATCACCGGGCTTCTGGGGCCGAACGGTGCCGGCAAGACCACGGCCTTCAACCTGCTGACCGGCTTCCTGAAGCCGACCGACGGGGTGATCACGCTGAACGGCCGCAGTATTGCCGACCGCAAGCCGCATGAACTGGTGGGGGCGGGCGTGGCGCGGTCCTTCCAGGACCTGCGGCTCTTCACGAAGATGACCGTGATCGAGAATGTGATCGTCGCCCTGCCGGGACAAAGCGGACACAGCTGGCCTAGCCTGTTCCTGAAGCCGGGCAAGGTCCATGCGCAGGAAAAGGCGAATGCCGCCCGCGCGATGGAAATCCTGCAGTTCGTCGAACTGGACGGAAAGGCGCATGAAACGGCGGCCGACCTGTCCTATGCCGAAGAGAAGCTTCTGGTCGTGGCGCGCCTTCTGGCCACCGGCGCCGAGGTGCTGCTGTTCGATGAACCCATGTCGGGGCTGGACCAGACGACGCTGCAGGACATCTTCCCGGTGATCCGGCGGCTGGCCGACCATGGCAAGGTCGTCTGCATCATCGAGCACAATCTGGATGTCATCAAGGAACTCTGCGACGAGGTCTATTTCCTTGACGAAGGCCGCACCATGGCCGTCGGCACCGCCGATCAGGTGATGAACGACCCCGAACTGGCGGCGAGGTATTTCAAATGAGCGACGAAATCCTTCAGGTCCGCGGGCTGGTTGCGGGCTACGGCAAGAAGAAGGCGGTCCACGGCATCGACCTGACCCTGCACAAGGGCGAGACGCTGCTGGTGCTTGGCCACAACGGTGCGGGCAAGACGACGCTGATGCAGTCGATCTTTGGCCTGAACCCGCCCAAGGCCGGCAACGTGCTGTACGAGGGTCGCGACATCACCGGCCGCAATCCGGCGCATAACGTCTCGGACGGGATCGCCTTCGTGCCGCAGGGCCACGGCATCTTTGCCAGCCTGACGGTGCGCGACAATCTGGAGCTGGGCGCCTTTGTCGAGCATGACCGGGCGCGGGTCGCGCGGTATCTGGACGATGTCTTCTCGATGTTCCCCATCCTGAAGGAACGCGAGAACCAGATTGCCGGCACGTTCTCGGGCGGGCAGAAGCAGATGCTGGCCATCGGCATGGCGCTGATGCACGGGCCGCGGGTGCTGATCCTCGATGAGCCCTCCATCGGCCTTGCGCCGAACCTTGTGGACCGGGTGATGAAATCGGTGGCCGAGATCAAGGCCCGCTTCGACGCGTCGATCATCATCGTCGAGCAGAACGTCAAATACTCCCTGCCTGTTGCCGACCGGGTCATTGTTCTCAAGACCGGAGGCGTGGTGTACGAGGGGGCACCGGAGCCGCTGATGGATCACAAGAAGCTGATCGAGTTCTTCTGATCCGCGTTGTCGCGGCGGGCTTGAAAAAGTAATGCATCTGCGCAATATGTATTGCATTGATCCAGTTCGCCATGGGGGTCGGGATGCAAGAATCGACCGTGTCAACGGCGGAGCAAAAACCGGCCACGGGGCGGCGCAAAAGCAGGCCACTTTCTTGCGCGCTTGAGCCCGCCGGGAGGGCGTAGCCCGAGCGGCGGGCTCAAGCGCGCGTCGCGGTTTTTTACGGGGTCTGGCCGGCGTTTCGGGCCCGGCTTTGCGCGAGCCTGTAGCTCTCGCCATTCATCTCGAGGATGTTGACGTGGTGGGTCAGGCGGTCGAGCAGAGCGCCGGTCAGTCGCTCGGTTCCGAAGGTCTCGGTCCATTCGTCGAACGGCAGGTTGCTGGTGATGAGCGTAGCGCCCCGCTCGTAGCGTTGCGAGATCATCTCGAAGAGTAGCTCGGCGCCGGTCTTTGACAGGGGCACGAAGCCCAGCTCATCGATGATGAGCAGTTTGACGGAGGCCAGCTGCTTCTCACCTAAACCTGTTAACCAAACTTACGGCAACCTTCATGGAGCACGTTGGAAAATGATTGATTTCAGCGAATTCATCCTGCGCGTCCTCTTCGCGGGAGGGGGCGGCCTGGTCGTCGGGCTGGACCGTGAGATCAAGGGAAAACCACTCGGGGCCGGGACCTACGTGCTTGTCGCGATCGGCTCGGCCGCGCTGATGGTCGTCACGCTGAGCTTCGCGCTGAGCGGATTGGCGGAGGATGAGGCCATGACCGTCGATCCGACCCGCCTCATACAGGGTATCGTGGGCGGTATCGGTTTCCTTGATGCCGGCGCGATCATGTCGCCGGGCGATAACGGTCGCCTCAAGGGCATCCGCAGCGTAGCCGCCATCTGGGCTGTGGGCTCGATCGGAATTGCCTGCGGTCTCGGCTATCTTAAAGAAGCGGCTTTCATCTCGGCGTTGATTTTCGTGGTTCTCAACATCTTCGATTGGCTGCATATTCGAGGTCAGGAATAGGAGCTCTGTCGTGCCCGAAGCATCCAGTTGCCTGGTTACCAAACTTTCTCACTACATGCCGCTGTCCAATCTGGACAAAGAGCGGCTTGCGAGGCTGGAAAAGTCCGAGCGCACTTTCCCTGCGGGACAGGAGATATATCAGGGGGGTGACGAGAATAGGAACCTCTATGTGGTCAAGCACGGCTGGGCTTTCAGCTATACGGATCTGCCCGATGGTCGGCGCCAAATCGTCAAGATTCATCATCCGGGTGATATCATAGGGTTTCCGGATGTCGCTCTGAAACACGCGACGACAACCCTGCGCACGGTGGAGAACGTGTGCCTGTGCCCGTTCCCGAAATCCTCTCTCGACGAAATTCTGAGGAAATCGCCACGGCTTTCCGCGTTGCTCATCTCGATCGCGCTGAGAGACCATGTGGTGCTGATCGACGTGCTGCGCGCCATGGGCCGGATGAGTGCGCAAGAACGGATCAGCTACATGCTGCTCGACCTGCTGGCGCGCCTGCGGATCACCAACCGCAGAATGACCGATACCTTTCGCCTGCCAATGACCCAGAGCCAGATCGCAGACTATCTGGGGCTGACCAACGTCTATATCAGCAAGACTTTCCTCCGCCTTGAGCGCGAAGGTTTCATCCAGCGCGATCAGGATCAGGTTCGCATCCTGAAAGAGAGCGAGATGATCGAGCTTACCGATTTCCATGATCGCTATGCCGAGATGGACACATCCTGGTTTCCACAGGACTGATCAGACGGCCTTTCAATCCAGTTGAAAGCCGGACCTCGTCTTCTCAGGCAGGCTTGTCCTGCGTCTGAGCGTGTAATGCGCCTGCACGTGGGAACTTAAAAGCACCAGAAGCGTTGCCGTGGAGGCTTCTAATAATCCTGTAAGCCACTGATTTCTGGCATCTAATATCTCTATTTAACGCCCGGGGGTGAACGGTGGAGCTACGGCTTTTCATAGCTTTGAGCGTGCTTGTCCTTGCGGCAGCGATTCCCGTAATCGGCGCCGCGATCTGCGGTGCCACCATTGCAGTTCAGGTCGCCCTCCTGGCGCTTCGGCCATTAGGCGCCTGTCTGTCCGTTCATCCCTCTCCTGTGCCGCGGGATCCTGCCACTCCCTGGTTTTCGGTTCACATCGCCACCCATTGCGAACCGCCCCGCATGGTTATCGCCACGCTGCGCGCCCTGCTGGATCAGCAGTGGCCGACAGAAGGTTACGAAATCATCGTGATGGACAACAACACAGCCAATCCCGCGCTTTGGAAGCCCGTAGAACGGTTCTGTGCCACCCATTCCGACCGAATCAGGTTCCTGCACCGAACCGGCGTGAAGGGTGCCAAGGCCGGGGCGCTCAACATTGCGCTTGCGCATACTGACACGCGCACCACCCATATCGTGACCGTGGATGCCGACTACGTTGTCGCGCCCGATTTCCTGGGGCGCGCTGCCGTCGTCCTGCAGCGGACTGGCGCAGATTACGTCCAGTTTCCTCAATCCTACATGGGCACCGCTCTCGTAGCGCCGGGCGTGGATGCCGAGCTTGAGGAATATTTCCGTACCAACGCCGCCAGTGCCGACGACGCCGAGGCTGTGCTTTTGACCGGCACGCTTTGCGTGATCTCGCGTGCGGCCCTTGTTGCCGCGGGCGGATGGTCAGGCGCGGCCACAACAGAGGATGCGGAACTGGGCGTGCGGCTTTGCAATGCTGGCTTCTCGGGCCGCTTCATCAATCAGGTGGTCGGCAAGGGCCTGCTGCCGCTGTCGCTGTGCGACCTTGAAAAACAGCGTTATCGCTGGTGCAGTGGCAATGTTCAGACGCTGATGCGCCATGCCGCTATCGTCTTCGGCCTTGCCGGTTCGCTTACGCTGGCCAAGCGGATCGCGATCTTGTCCCAGCTGACCGCATGGGTCAACCTGGCGTTGGTACCGTCCCTACTCCTGATGGCGTGGCTGCTGACCGGACAGGATCACACGGCTCCCGCGACGCTGGCAGGCGTTGCCATCGTCCTGAGCCTTTGTGACATCATCATCCGCGTTTTAGCGCGGGGCTGGCGGGACCGGTTGGCTCCGGGGATCGCGTTACGCGCCCTTGCCTGCCGCATTGCCTTGGCCCCACAATCGGCGAAGGCGACGTTTGATGCACTGACCGGCTGTCGGCTGAAATTCATCGTGACTGACAAGACCGGCAGCAGAACCCCTGCTGTGAGCGCGCTGTCTCCCTGCACACTGCTGATCTTCATCATCGGCGTTCTGTTGCTTGCTATCGCGCAACCGCCGGATCCGATCGTCCTTACCGCGCTTACGGCACTGATGCTGCCGCTTCCGGCAGCAGTTCTCACCGGCAACAGCTTGCGCGCTTATCGCGACGCTGTGAAGGCGCAAACACAAGAGGCTATGGTATGAAATCCAATCCGCTCGCCCCACTCGTCGACATCATAATTCCCACCTACAACCGCGCGCATCTGATCGACAGCGCCATCCGCGCCGCGCTGGATCAAAGCTGGTGGAACATCCGTGTAACGGTGATTGACGATGCCAGCACGGATGTCACCGCGGAGGCGGTGGCGCCCTACCTTGAGCATCAGAAGTTCAACTACGTCCGGCTCGCGCGAAACGTCGGCACGGCACAAGCCAAGAACGTAGGCCTTTTGTTGACCGACGGCGATGCGGTCACCTTCCACGATTCAGATGACATCCCGCATCGCGACAAGGTGCTGCACCAGGTTCGCGTGCTGACCGCGCAGGACGTGCGCGCCAACGAATGCCTGAACTGGCGTCTTTCGGGCAAGCAGGGTGGCCAAAAGCTGGAGGTGAGTGCCGTCCTGACCCATCATGAACTGATCCTGCCAGACGGTCGGCGGGTTGAGATCCGGCGCGACCTGTCGCTGCTCGATGATGTGTTCCCGAACCTCCAGATGGGTTCGCAGGTCCCAGGCGAATGGACGCATATCAATTCGGGCCTCTTTCGCACCGACGTGTTCCGGCGCCTTGGCGGTTTCGCGGATTGCATCGAGGAGGACCGCGAGTTTCGCAACCGATTGATTCTCGAAGGTGAGGTCATCTGGATTGTGCCGGAACTGCTCCTGACGAAGATCGAGACGCCCGACAGCCTGACACAGTCTGCGGCATCCGATTATGACAGCGCGCGCCGCCGGATGGACCGGGCAAATGTCTGGACAAAGGTCGAGGCATGGCGGGCCGGCAGAAGGGTCAACCCCGTGCCGGTGGATATCCCTAACCTTGAGATTGCGCAGATCAGTCGCCTCGCTTGCCTAAACCTCCGCGACATCCCGATGACAGAGGCGACGGCAGCGTGGGTTACAAACATTTTCTCCGGTCCTGCGGAACAGGTGGCAATGCAATGAAATCGATCCGGCATGAAACCGCGCCAGCGCGGATTGCCATCGTCGACCCGTGCAGCGCGGCTGGCTACGATTTGCCAGATATCGACACCGGCGGGCTCGGCGGCACCGAGGCCACGGTGCTGCGCGTTGCCAGCGGTTTGCACACCCGGTTCGACATCACCCATTTCCAGAGCGGTCGCACCAAAATGCAGCTTTCGCACGCCGGTCTGCTCTGCCCGCTGTCCGATCTGGACGCGACCGGCAGCTTCGAGACCATGATTGTGATCAACCGCTGGAAAGTCGCGCTGAAGCTGCGCAAGCGATATCCCGAAACAGCCATCTTCCTGTGGCTGCATGTCTATCCGGGTCGCCACAACCGCAAGATGGGCGCGGCCCTGAAAGAGGCGGGTATTCTCGTCATCTGCGTATCGCACACCCATGCCTGCCAGTTGCAGGCGTTTCTGGGCGACGAAGCCACACCGCCGCTCGACGTGATCTACAACCCGCTAGACAACGATCTGCGGCCTGACGCGACGCCGCGCGACCCCAACCGGCTGCTTTTTGCCAGCTCTCCGCATAAAGGGCTGGCGCAGGTCTTCGCGCAATTTGCGGCGCTGCGTAAACACCGTCCGAAGCTAACTCTCGCGGTGGCCGATCCGGGCTATCTACGATGGGAGACCGGCCCGGTGCCGGAGGGTGTCGTCTTCCTCGGCGCGCTACCCCACCCGGAGCTGGTCCGCCACATGCGCCGCGCCTCGTGCTTGTTCTATCCCCAAACCGCTTTTGCCGAGACCTTCGGCTTGGTGCTGGCCGAGGCGAATGCGGTCGGAACCCCGGTCCTCGTGCATCGGGGTCTCGGAGCCAATGAGGAGATCGTCTCGGATGCGCGGCAATGGGTGAATGGCGACGACCCGAGCGAGATTTTACAGCGCATTGACGCATGGCGTCAGTCGCCGCCGGAGGTAAGAGGTAATCCGGCTTTCCGCCTTAGCGAAGTTGCCCGGCAGTGGGCGCGGCTTCTGCGGTCTGGGGCAGCCGTTCAGGGCAAGGCTCGTGAGGTGCAGCCATGAAAACGGGCCCCTTCGCATCTTGGCAAATACCGAATTTGAATGGTCCATCCCTGCCCCCGCACGTGACGGATGGTCTGCGGGCCGCAGCTGACGCCGAGGAGTGCGGCGAGCGCCCTGTTTCCCGTTCGATCGCGCTGCTGAGTAATGCCGGCCTGCTCGGCGATGACGGCAGCGCCGACCCTATCTGCACCGCGCGGGCGCTGATGCAGGTCGGAGCTGCGAACCTCAGTGTTGGCCGGCTCTGGGAGGGGCATGTGAATGCACTTCGGCTGATCCATCTTTACGGGTCAGCCGCATTGAAGCTCAATGTGGACGCCCTGATCGCCGAGGGCGCCGTGCTCGGCGTTTGGGGTGCGGACGGGCCTGTGCCCGTCACACTAGACGCCAGCGGCACGCGGCTGCAGGGGGCCAAGCGTTTTACCTCAGGCCTTGGCACGGTCAGCCATGCGCTCGTGAGCGTGGGCTGCGATGTCGGCGTTCGGCTGGCACTGGTCGATGTGCGTGACCCCGACCGTGCCGACACCTCTTGCTGGAACATGCAAGGAATGCGGGCGTCAGCCTCGGGCAATTTCGATTTTTCCGGGCTGAAAGTGCAGGACTGGATCGGCGGCCCAGACGATTACCTGAAGGAGCCGAATTTTGTGGGCGGTGTCTGGCGAATTGCTGCGTTGCAGGCGGGGGCAGCCATCGGTTTGCTGGACCAGGCCGCGACCGATCTGCGCGCCATGGACCGGATGCAGACCGAGGCGCAGCAGGCGCGCCTGATGACCGTGTTGACCCGGGCTTGGGCCGGCGCCGCGCTGGCAGAACGTGCCGCGCAGGCCTCGGTTGATTGCTCTCTCGAGGCTGAGCAGATTGTCGCCACCTCCATCGCGGCGCGGCTCTTTACTGAAGAGGTTGGGCTTGATGCCATCCGCGCGAGCGAGCAGTCAATCGGGCTGCGCCATTTCGAGTCCGGTGCCGAAACTGGACGCATGGCCCGCGACCTTGCGGTCTATATGCGTCAGGCCGCGCGCGACGCCTTTCTGCAACGGACAGCCCGGCAGGCGTTGGGGCAGGACGATCGGGCATGGGGGGTCTTCGGATGAATGTCGCCGACCATCCTGACCAAGCCGTGTTCGAAGGCCGCGAGAAATTCGTGGTGCTGGCACCGCACCCCGACGATGAATCGCTGGCCTGTGGGGCGCTGCTGGCGCGCGCCTTTGCGGGTGCGGGTGCGGGTGCGCATGTAATATGCCTGACGAATGGCAGCGCCAGCCATCCCGGGTCTCGCGCGTGGCCCCCTGAGCGTCTAGGCGTTCTGCGTTGCGCCGAGCTTACTCGCGCCATCGAATGCCTCGGCGGCACAGCGCGCGACCTGACTTGGATGGGCTTGCCCGACGCGGCTCTTTATCGCGTCGATCCGCAGGACGTCACGGCACGACTTGAAAAGACAATCGCACGGACAGGCGCAAGGCATGTCTTCGTGCCAGCGCGTGAAGATCACCATGAGGATCATCAGGCTACCGCTGCCTTCGCGACAGCGCTTCGCACGAAGAGGCCTGACTGGATATTTCATAGCTATCCTGTTTGGTCCAGATGGGACGACCCGGATTTTGCAAACAGCATCGCACCCTATGCGCCGATCTTCTTGGCGCCGGAGGAGCATGAGGCGCGCAAGCGCACCGCCATCGCCGCACACCGTTCCCAGCTGGGTCAGGTGGTCGCGGACGATCCTTTGGGCTTCGTGCTTCCGTCGGGTTTCATCGAACGCTTCGCCAGCGAAGACGAGATCTTCTGGAGGATGCCGTGATGGGCGTAGGCCTGGAACATCTGAACGCGCTTTATGCCGATAATGCGGACCCGTGGAATTTCGCGGAGAGCAATTACGAACAGGACAAGTTCACCGCGACCCGCGCAGCGCTGTCGCGTCCGCGCTATGAGGGTGCTTTTGAGCTGGGCTGCGGGAATGGCCAGCTTGCGCGTCGCCTCGCGCCGCTTTGCGACACTTATACCGGCATGGACGCCGTGGAAGTCGCCGTGGAGACCGCTCGGCGCACACTTCCACAGGCGTGTTTCCTACAAGGCTTCTACCCCTGCGCCTTGCCGAAATACGCCTTCGACCTGCTGATCCTGTCCGAGATTTTATACTTCCTTGACCCCAGTGCTTTAAAAACCCTTGCCCGCGACATCGCCACGTTCTGGTCCCGGGCCGAGGTGATCTGCGTGACCTACTTGGGTCAGACCGGCCACGGGCTGCAGGGACAGGAGGCGCTGCAGATCTTCACCGCCGCGCTCGACACACATGCGTTCGAAGCAGTCACACGGACCGAAGGGTATCGCATCGACCGCGGAGTGCCGGAGGATGCGTCATGACCAGGCCCCAACCCCCGGATATCGCTATCGTTATCCCAGCTCGCAACGAGGCTGCGCGGATTGCCGATTGCCTGACTGCACTGGCCGGACAAGTCAGCGAGCGAGTAAGGGTGATCCTTGTGGTCAACAACACCACGGACGGCACTGCCGGTTTGGCCCGCAAGGTCGCCAGCGGGAACGGGATCAACCTGTCGGTGCTGGAATGTACATTGGCCGCGCACGAAGGCGTCGGCACCGCGCGCAGGATGGGTTGCGATCACGCGCTGCGCAACATGCAGGGCCTGCGCAGCCTTCTGACGACGGATGCCGATTGCATCGTGGCACCGGACTGGATCGCGCGAAACCTCGCGCACTTGGACGAGGCTGACGCGGTCTGTGGCAGGATCGAACCAATGGCGTCCGAAACCGAGATCCTTGTCGGGATAGATGCGCAGCTCGGCATGCTGGAAGCTACCTATCGCCGACTGGTGCAAGATTTCTTTGCCTGCCACGTTCCGGGCCACGCGGAAATTGCAGGCACCCATGGCGAAGCCGCCGGGGCGAGTCTCGCTCTTACGCGGGCAGCCTATCTGATGGCGGGCGGTTTCGTCTCCGTCAGATGCGGCGAGGACCGCCGCCTCGTCCGCGCCTTGCGCCGGGCCGGGGCAAGGGTGCGCCATGTCGATGACGTCACCGTGCAGGCATCGTGCCGCCTGACCGGGCGTGCGCCCGGCGGAATGTCCGATGCGCTGAAGGAGCGCACGGGCGCGGCAGACTATCTGATCGACGATGGCCTGCCACCCGCGGACTGGCTGATCCGGCAGGCCGGGTGCGAGTGCCTGGGCCCATGGCCGTTGCTAGTGCCTGCCCGGCTGAGGCTGAACGTGCGCGATCTCCCCCGCCACATCGAAATACTCGAGACCTTCCAAAACTCAGAGCGGGTTCTGCCCGCCGCGAGAACACCGGCCGCATCGCTGTCCAAATGCCACGTGATTGGCGCTGCACCGGAAAGAAGGACGGCGATTATTCCTGCCGTCCCCTGACCGCGACCGTCGGCACGGTCAACCTTGAAAGGAGCCTGAAATGACTAAACTGAAAGATCTGTATATCGAAGAACTACAGGATCTCTGGTCCGCGAATGACCAGATGTCCGAAGTGGTCTCCGCCATGGCCGACAAGGCCTCGGACAGCAAGCTGGCCGACCGGCTGAGCGCGGCAAAGGACGGCATTGACCAGCACACCCGTCTGCTGAAATCCCTTCTGGAAGATGCCGATGCTGAGGTGAAGAAGGAGCACTGCAAGGGCATGGAAGGGCTGGTGAAGGAGGCGCGGAAACACGCGCTCGACAGCGACATGAGCGGCGCCGCGCTGGATGTTGCGATCATCGCGCAATACCAGCGCATGTGCCATTACGGCATCGCCGGGTTCGGCACCACCAAAGCCTTTGCCGAGGCTCTTGGCGAAGACGATGCCGCACGCAAGCTCGATGACGCGCTCGACAACATCTACGAGTCCGACGACTTCATGACCGAACTGGCCGAACGTTCACGCAATGTCGATGCGGCGTAAACTTTAACCGGGCCGGCCAGAGGGCCGGTCCGGTAATCCTGACAATCTGCCCGAAGGGAACGCCGGAAGGTTGGTTGGGTTAAGTAAGTATATATTTCGGAAATTCCGGAGAGGTTCAATGCACGCGGTAATTTATCTGATCGGACTCATCGTGGTCGTTCTCGCAATACTCAATCTCGTCACCTGATCCAGGGAGGATACAATGACAGCCCAAAACGAAGAAAAGCCGGACGCCAGCAAGACCATTTCCGAGAAGACAAGGGAAGCTGCCGAGGCTGTGTCGGAGACAGCGAAGGAACATGCTCAGGATCTGAGCAGAACGGTCGTTTCCGAAGCGAAGGACTATGCAGGGCAGGCCAAGGATGCGGCGGCTGGCGAAGTCAAGAACGTCGCCTCGGCGCTCAGGACAGCCGCGAGCGAATTGCGCAGCGGCTCACCGCAAGAGCGCACCTTCGGTCAGATTGCGGACACGCTGGCGGGAGCCTCCGACGCGTTGCGCGACAAGGATCTGGGCGAGATGGTCGGTGCCATCAATGATTTCGCACGGCGCAATCCCATGCTCTTTCTTGGAAGCGCGGCCCTGATCGGTCTTGCCGCAACCCGTTTCGCCAAGGCGAGCGGCGGATCGTCTTATCCCCGAGCGGAGACATCCGGCTTGCAAAGCGGGCAGTCCACATATCCGCCGGCGACAACGTCATCCGTGCTGCCGACTGGCAGCACTTCGGCGCCTGCCAGCACGAGAACACGGGAAGGAGGCGCAGCATGACCCACGACCCGAACAAGTCCACCGGCGGTCTGCTGAGCGATGCGCTCTCCCATGTGAGCTCGCTTGTTCGCAACGAGGTCGACCTGGCGCGCGCCGAGGTGAACGAGAACCTCAAGAGCGCCGGGATCGCCATCGGCATGATCGTTGGGGCAATCGTCGTGGCCCTGACGGCGCTCAACGTCCTTTCGGCCGCGCTTGTCGCAGCCCTGACCGAGGCGGGCATCCCCGCCGGCTGGTCCGCCCTAATCGTCGGGGTGATCTTTGGCATCATCGCCTATGTGATGTTGAACAAGGGCACGAACGATCTGAAACTCAACAGTCTGGCTCCGACGCGGACTGCGAAGAACGTGAAGCGCGATGCGCAAGCCGTGAAGGAGGCATACGATGACAAGTGATACCCGCTCTCCCGAAGAGATCGAACGCGATATCGAACGCGAACGCGCAGGTCTGCGTGATACGCTCGGGGACTTGCAGGACAAGTTCTCGGTTGAGACCATTGCGCGGCAATTCACCGATCAATTCCGCGAACATGGCGGTGATATCGGACGATCGGTCTCCGATGCCGTCAAGAGAAATCCAGTTGCATTGGCCTTGACCGGAGTGGGCATCGCCTGGTTGATGATGGGCAATCGTTCGGATGATGTTTATCGGCGCGACGACTATAATCGCCGGGACGATTACCGCCGTTATCGCTCGCGCCTGGACCACGAAGGATCTCACGACGATGCCCGATCTTCTTATGATCGAGACGATCGGCTATCCCGCTCACAGCAATGGAGCAGCCCCAATCGGCATCTTTATTCGGGGCGCTTTGGCAGCACGCACGACGCCCCTGCCTGGGCTCGGACGCGCCACGTGGACGATGAGAATGATGTAACCGAGCGCATTGGACAGGCGGCCTCTTCGGCGCGCAGTTCGGTCTCGGATGCAACATCCAGGATCTCCGCCAGCGCCAGTGACGCGGGTTCTCGTGTTGCGGAAACTGCGCGCTCTGCCGGATCAGGCGTGGCCGATAAGGCTAAGGATCTCGCTGCGTCTGCCAAGGATGCGGGCAGTTCAACTGCGGAAACGGTCCAGAACCTGTCCTCATCCGCCGCTGACCGCGCCGCTGCCCTTCGTGACCGATTGGCGCAAGGGACCGAAGACCTGACCGAGGAGGCACGCAAGCGCGTCATCGACGCGCGACACCGCGCGGTGGAGGCTCGCGAGGCGGCAGCCGAATACGCCCGCAAGGGCCGCGATCGCGCCATCGACATATTCGAGGAACAGCCGCTGATCGCGGGTGCCCTGGCCGTGGCGCTTGGTGCCGCTCTCGGAGCCGCGCTGCCGCGCACCCAGATCGAGGATGAATATCTCGGTGAGCAGAGCGATAACTTGATCGAAGAGGCGGAGCGCATCTTTGCCGAGGAAAAGGAAAAGCTCGGCAAAGTCGCCGACGCGGTAAAGGACGAGGCCGGCAAGGCGGCAGGCGATCTTAAGGATGAAGCGGATGAAGCCGCATCGAAAGTGGCTCAGACGGCAAAGGACAAGGCCACCTCTGCGGGCAAGCGCGTTGCCGATGCCGCCAGGACGGAGGCCGAACAGCAGGATCTGGGCGACGTGAAGAAGTCGCCGAAATCCTCCTCCTGACCCATGCCCGGTCCGCAAAGCCGCGGGCCGGGTTTTACGAAAGCAAAAATTATATGGCACGTGGCAGACAAGCGGAATCGCCTACCGACATTCCCGCGGAGGGATGGAAGGACATTGCCCTCAGAGTAAAATCGGAACTGGCCGACGATCATGTCGGCCTCATCGCGGCCGGCGTTGCATTTTACGCGTTGCTGGCGATCTTCCCTGCCCTTACCGCCCTGATGGCCCTGGGCGGGCTGGTGCTGGAACCTTTCGAGGTGACGGCGCAACTAGACAAGCTGACGAACGTAATGCCGCAGGAAGCGGCGCAGATCATTCTGGATCAGGCAGTGTCCGTCGCCGGCTCGCGCGAAGGCGGGCTCGGGCTTGCCTTTATCGTAGGTTTATTGCTCGCGATATACTCTGCGTCCAAAGGCATGGGCAGCCTGATGGAAGGATTGAACGTCGCCTATGACGAGGAGGAAACGCGCGGCTTCATCTCGAAAACCCTCTGGACGCTCGGACTTACGGTGTTCCTGATCCTCGGGCTTGTCCTTGGCCTGCTCGCGACATTGGCGCTACCGGCGGTTTTAAACCTCATTGCGCTGCCCGATTGGCTGGAGACCGGGATGGGATTGGCACGTTGGGTGATCCTCGCCTTGATGACGGTGTTCGGCTTGGCTGTGATCTACCGCTACGGCCCATCACGCGACGATGCGGAATGGAAATGGCTCAGCCCCGGTGCCGTTGCGGCCTGCCTGATCTGGGTGATCGCATCGGTGGGCTTTTCGATCTATGTCAGCAACTTCGGCAGCTACAACGAAACCTTCGGCAGCATGGCAGGGGTCATCATCCTGCTGATGTGGCTGTGGATTTCGGCATTCATCATCCTGATGGGTGCGGAACTGAACGCGGAAATAGAAGCGCAGACTGCACATGATACGACCGTGGGGCCGGACGAGCCGATGGGTGAAAGGGGTGCCGAGAAGGCTGACAGACTGGGCCCGGCAGAAGGACGATTCTGACGGATGGTCATTTGGTGAGATTGGTCAGCTGTCTGATCCGAAGCGACAATCGCGAAGACCAGTAAGTCGCCAGATTGTCAATCTCGTTCGATGATCACCCGCCGATCAGATCGCCGCCGTTCGGATGGAGCACCTGCCCCGTCATGTAGGACGCATCCTCACAGGCGAGAAACAGCATCGAGGGTGCTACCTCGTTCGGCTCGCCGGGGCGGCCGAGGGGCGCGGACCAGATGCGCCCAAAGCTGCCCAAGCTCGCAACGCTCATGGACGGGGCCGAGGAGGACGTCCTCGCCTACATGACCTTTCCCCAGCAGCACCGGACGAAGCTGCACAGCACGAACCCCATCGAGCGTCTGAACGGCGAGATCAAGCGGCGCACCGATGTCGTCGGGATCTTCCCCAACGAGGCATCCATACGCCGCCTCGTCGGCGCCATCCTGATGGAACAGACCGAGGAATGGACCGTCCAGCGTGGCAGGTACATGACGCTGGAAACGCTCGCTCCTGCCTGCGATGATGTCATGGTCAGCCTGCCTGCAGCGCAGCGCGACTGACAAGCTCGGCCCGCCGGTGAGCGCGAGGCCCGTCGTAAGCTACACCACGCCGCGGGACATCATCTTCGCAAGGTGTGGCAGGAGAATGAGGGATGCCATGGCCGACCTATGTTCCGGGACACTTAGTTGGTATCGCAGGTCCCACCGGATGCCCAAAGATCATAGCTGTCGAGCAAGAACTTCCTCACGACAATGCCCTGAGATCGGGTGCCGATTCTTGGCGGTACCGACATGATCGATTTTCCTGAGTACTGTGCCCGCGTCATGTTTGCAGCGGTTTGCGGACTCGCAATCGGTATCGATGGTGAGCTCAAGCGTAAGCCGCTTGGCGCGAGGGCTTATATGCTGATCGCGTCAGGTGCTGCGGCATTGATGGTTGTGACCCTGAACTTCACGTTATCGCCACAGCGCTCGACCGGGGCGCTCGCACTTGATCCCACACGCCTGATTCAGGGTGTTGTTGGGGGAATCGGATTTCTCGGTGCGGGTGCCATCATGAGCCGGCACGACGGCAGGCCACTGGCCGAGGCTGTGGCCGAGCGTTTGGGGATTGAGGAGATGCCGGAACCTGCCGAAGCTGCCATGCCGACACGCGATCTGCCTGAATCGCCGGCGCTTAGCATCATCCGAAACCCGCCCGGCTCGTTTGCCGGCCGCAAGATCGGGGTGCTTGTCTGCGACGGATTCGACAGCGCCGTGCTGAGGAAACTCGATACAGCCTTTACCGCCGAAGGCGCTATGATCGAGATCGTCGGACCAAGGGTCGGCGGCGTCAGGGCCGATGACGGGACGCTCGTCCCCGGGCATTACCTGATCGACGGTGGGCGATCCGTCGTGTTCGATGCCGTGGCTCTTATTCTGACCGAGGAAGGTGCGGACCGGCTGGTTCACAATGTCGCGGCGCGGGATTTCGTCAGCGATGCCTTCGCCCATTGCAAGTTCATCGGATTCACACAGGGCGCGGGACCGCTGCTTAGTTCGGTCGGAGTGGAGCCTGATCGGGACGACGGGCTTGTTCCACTGGAGCAGGTCGCGGCAGGCGATTTTGTGGGCACTTGTCGCAAGCTCCGCCTGTGGTCACGAGAGCGGGCCGTCAAGGCCTGAGAGGACGATGCTGCAAAAGGGTTTGAGGCATGGACCGCCGGGACCGAACGGCATCCACCTCTGCGTGGACATGCAGAGAATGTTCGGGCCTGGCTATCCATGGGCGATGATCTGGCTCGAGCGCATCCTGCCCAAGGTTGTGGCTCTTTGCGCCCACAACCCGGCGCGAACGATCTTCACCCGGTTCCTGCCTCCCCCCTCGTCCGATCACGCCAGCGGTACCTGGCGCGCCTATTATCGGAAGTGGGAAGAGGTGACGCTGGACCGGATGGGGACCGAGGGCATCGCGCTCCTGCCAGTGCTGGAGGGTTTTGTGCCCCCGGCGCAGCTGGTAGACAAGACGGTCTATTCTCCATGGCATGATCCCGCGCTTCGGACGATCCTGAATCGGGGAGGGGTCGATACGCTGATCATCACCGGCGGCGAGACCGACGTTTGTGTGCTGGCGACTGCACTGGGCGCGATCGATCTGGGCTATCGGGTCATCCTGATCGAGGATGCGCTGTGCAGTTCCTCAGATCGGACGCATGACAACCTGATCGACCTTTATGCCACGAGGTTCGACATCCAGATCGAGACATCGACGACGGAAGAGATGCTCGACTGCTGGCCAGGGGCATGATCATGAGTAACGCAAGCATCTCGGCGCGACGGAACATTGTGGCGCGTCGGTCGTTGGCCTGGACGGATTCGCGACCGATCAAAGAGCAGCCCATGGCACCGCGCACGTTCTGGAAAGGGTATCTCAAACTGTCGCTGGTGACCTGCCCGGTGACCATGTCTCCTGCGACCACCGACGCCGAGAAGGTGCGATTCCACACACTGAATGCCAAGACCGGCAACCGGGTCGTCAGCCGCTATGTCGATAGTGTGACCGGAAAGGCTGTGCGCGAGGAAGATGAGGTGAAGGGCTATCCGCAAGGTGAGGATGAGTTCGTTCTACTGGAGGATGACGAGATCGAGAGCGTGGCCCTGGACAGTACGCACACCATCGACGTCGAAACCTTCGTCGCCGCCGACAGCATCGGTTGGATCTGGTATGACAAGCCGCATTACCTGGGTCCCTCGGACCGGATCGGCGAGGAAGCCTTTACGGTCATCCGTGAAGCAATGGCCGCGACCGATACGGTCGGCATCGCGCGCCTC
Source organism: Paracoccus denitrificans (assembly GCA_005768755.1). Lineage (GTDB taxonomy): Bacteria > Pseudomonadota > Alphaproteobacteria > Rhodobacterales > Rhodobacteraceae > Paracoccus > Paracoccus denitrificans_B. The sequence continues at coordinate 105,750 of VAFL01000013.1, forward strand.
GTCCTCTATCGCCGCGAACGAGCGGTGATGCTGGAACCACGCGGTAACGGCATCATCCTCTGGACATTGCGCTATGGCGATGAAGTGCGGGATCCGGACGATTACTTTGGCGACATCGGCCCGGCAAAACCCAAGCCCAGCCATCTGAAGCTGATCAAGGCACTGATTGCCGAGCGCAAGCAGAGCTGGGATCCTGAGATGGTGACGGACCCGGTTCAGAAAAACCTGATGGATCTGATTGCAGCGAAGAAGAAGGGCCGCAAACGCACCGGCAAGAACCGCAAGGCTTCCGAGCCGGAGACGGAGGCGAAAGAAAGCAACGTGATCAGTATAATGGATGCGCTAAAGCGCAGCCTGGCTGCCGAAAAAACGACCAGCTAGTCAGGTTAAACCTTCAGCGCGCGGGCAGCTTTCCAAAAGCCTTCCCACGGGTCCGAGCGCAGGCTTTCGAGCCGGCTTGGGAGATTGTCGAGCTTGAAGTGCGTCGGTCCGATCTCGGGGCCGAGTTCCTCCCAGGCCAGCGGGGTCGACACGGGTGCACCGGGTCGCGCACGCGTCGAATAGGCCGCAACGGCTGTGGCGCCACGCTGGTTTCGCAGATAGTCGATAAGGATCTTGCCCCTGCGCTTGGCCTTTGCGACCGTCGCCACATAGTCCGAGGGCGTATCCGCCGCCATTGCCTGTGCCATCGTCTTGCTGAAGCGCTTGATATCGGCCCAGTTCGCATGCGGTTTAAGCGGTGCCACCACATGGAGGCCTTTTCCGCCCGACGTTTTGACGAAAGCAGCAAGGTTCGCGTCATGCAACCGATCCCGAAGCTCTCGTGAGGCGTTGATCACGCGATCCCAGGAGACCCCGTCACCGGGGTCGAGATCCATGATGATCATGTCAGGCTTTTCCCAATCCTCTAGGGTTGACCCCCAAGGGTGGATCTCCAAGGCTGCCGATTGCACGAGCGCGATCAACCCGTCCAGACTGTCGATGGCGATCAGGGGATCCGCGGGATCTTTCGGATCGGATACGGAGCGGATCTGATCGCTCATCCCTTTCCAGACATGTTTCTGGAAGAAGGACTGTCCCTCTATCCCATTCGGGCAGCGTAAAAGCGCAAGCGGACGGTTGACGACAAAAGGGGCCATATGCCTCCAGATCTGGTGGTAGTAGTCGGCCAGACCTTCCTTGGTGATGCCCGCGTCGGGCCAATAGATCCGGTCGGGATGCGTCAGCTTGATTGCAGGTCGTGGCGAGGTGTTCATCGATGTGTCCTCAGGGGCGGCTTCGCGGACGATCTCGGCTGCTGGCTTGTCTTCGCGCAGCCCCCGAAAGGACGCATGGCGCAGGTTGCCATCGATAGTCCAGGCGCGGAATTCGACCTCGGCGACCAGTTCCGGGCGGACATAGCGAACCTTGTGGGCTTGATCAGCGGTAAGGGGTGCCTCGAACGGGCTTTCGTCGCTGCGCAGTTTCTCGAGTCGGTCAAAGAGAGCAGCGGCTGTCCGAGCAGAAAACCCCGTGCCGACGCGCCCGACATGCGTGAGGCCGCCATCTTCATAGACGCCCAGAACCAGCGAGCCGATGGCCCCTTTGGTCACTGTCGACGGGACATATCCACCAATCACGAACTCCTGCCGGGCCGAGCACTTTGACTTGACCCAGGCCTTGTTGCGTCCTTCGTGATAGCTGCTGGCGGCCAGTTTCGAAAGAATCCCCTCGAGGCTGAGGCGACAGGCATGCCGCAGGACCGTCGCGCCGCTTTCCTCGAAATGTTCGCTGTAGCGCAGCGGTTCACGCGCCCGGACAAAGATCTGTTCCAGCATCTCCTTGCGCTGCGTCAGAGGCAGGGCAGTCAGATCGTAGCCATCAAGATGCATCAGGTCGAAGGCATAGAACAGGAATCTGTCGCTGCGCCCTTCGCCGAGATCGGCCTGCAAGGCGGAAAAGTCCGAGGCGCCGCTGTGGTTTTCAACGACCAGTTCACCGTCGATCAGGGCGGTGCCGATGGAAAGATCGGCCAAAGCGCCCGGAACAGCCTTGCCGAATTTATCGGTCCAGTCGAGGCCACTGCGGGTCAGCAGCGCGACCCGAGTGCCCTCGATCCGGGCTTGGAGACGGTAGCCGTCGAACTTGATCTCGTGAAGCCATCGATCCCCGGTCGGGGCCGAGGACGATGTTGAGGCCAGCATAGGTGGAAGAAAGTCAGGCAGACCGGCCTTTCGACTGCCCGTGACACGAGATGGATCGGGAAGGCGGATGTCGGTTTCATCTTCTGGGACCGGGGATTGGTGCGGATCGGAAATACGGCGCCTGGTCTTGGCAGATGCTTTCCGCTCATGATGGTCCTTGCCGCCGGCTTCGGCAGCGACCCCGGCGATGTCGCGTCCGGTCTTCACAGACAAAGGTTGGTCTTTGAGAATATCGCCCGCAGTCGCGGGTCGGGCGGCCTCGTCATCGGCCTTGATGAGCAGCCAGTTCTCACGCTTTTCGCCGGGCTTCCGCTGCATTCTGACCAGATGCCATCGCCCGCCCAGTTTTTCGCCCGAAAGCTCGAACTCCAGATGCCCTTTTGCATAGCCCTTGGCAGCATCCCCAACCGGCGCCCAGGTGCCGCGATCCCAGACAATTACGGTACCGGCGCCATAGGCACCTTGCGGGATGGTCCCCTCGAAATCGCCGTATTCCAGCGGGTGATCCTCGACATGAACAGCGAGGCGTTTTTCACCGGCAACTAGGCTTGGACCCCGCGTCACCGCCCAACTGCGCAGCACACCATCCATTTCGAGGCGAAGGTCGTAATGGAGGCGCCGGGCCGCGTGTTTCTGGATGACGAAGCTGTGGCCGCGCTTGCGGGCCTTGCGACCCTTTGGCTCGGGCGTGGCGGAGAAATCCCGCATTTCACGATAGGTGTTGAGAGGCATTGATCAGCCCGCCTTGCGACCGGAGGAGGCAAGCCGGCGCCCCTGCTTCTTCTTCGCCGGCTTCTTGGCGGCCCGCTTGGCGCTTTCGCGCAGTGCCGCCATGAGATCCACCACAGTCTCGCGTTTTTCAGCCGGTCGCGATGTGGGTTTGCGGCCCTCGATCTTGGCGCGGACCAGTTCCTCCAGGGCTGCGTCATAGCGGTCATCGAAGTCGGCCGGATCGAACTGCCCGGTCTTCGTCTCGATGATGTGCTTGGCCAGATCCAGCATCTCGTCCTTGATCTTCAGCGCGGGGATATCCTGAAACATCTCGGCCGCGGGCCGAACCTCATAGTCGAAGTTCAGCGTGGAGGCGACCAGGCCCGAGTCAGAGGACCGGATCAGCAACGTTCGCATGCGACGGAAGAGAACAGTCCGGGCGATGGCGACCGTTCGGGTTGCCTGTAGCCCTTCCCGGATCAGGACAAAGGTTTCGGCCCCTGAGGGGCTGGAGGGGGTGAGATAATAGGGCTTGTCGAAATAGACATCATCAACCTCTGCACAGTCCAGGAATGTCTCGACCTTCAGAGTCTTGTCACTGTCGGGAACCGTTGCCGCGATCTCCTCCGGATCGAGCAGAATGTGATCGCCGCCCGACAGCTCATAACCCTTCACCTGATCATCGCGCTCGACCAGTTTGCCGGTCTCGGCATCGACGAACTGGCGCTGTACCCGGTTTCCGGTCGCACGGTTGATCGTGTGAAAGGCGATGCGATCCGAGGTGGATGCCGCAGTGTACAGCGCAACAGGGCAAGCGAGTTCCGCGATCTGCAAGACGCCCTTCCAATTGGCGCGAAGTGCCATCGGTGCTATTCCTTCCCTGCCGTCTCAGACGCGCGTTTCACTGGTCGAGGGCGGCGCTCGTTCTAACCGGATCTGCGAGTGGATGACGCCTGTCTTTCGCGACTTTGTGCGTATCTGGCATCAATCCGTTCCTTTGCAGCACATGGGCGCAACGCGGGTTCCCGTCGATTGTTCCCGACGGGTTCGAAGCGGCACAATGTCGGGGTCAGCCAATTTCTTCTGGAACATCCGGGGCGCCTCCCCGTTCATCCGCCGCTGTACCGGTAACCGGATCAGCAGATCATAGGAGGAAAACGTTATGGCAAATCAGAACCAGAACAATCCCGACCAGACCGGCCAACAGAACCAGGGCCAAGGGGATCAGAACCAGCGGAATCAGCAGAACCAGGATCAGGGTGACACCATCGCAGAGCGGAACCAGCAGAACCGGGAAAATCAGCGTCAGGAAGGCCGGAAGGACCAGGACGACGGTCGCCAGAATGAGCGCCGCTGACGTTTGGGCTGACCCGTAAATCGTGCCCCCCCGCGCATGGAGGTTCAGGCCTCCATGCAACATGTGTAACCGCCCCTTGCGCAAGGGGTAATTTCAGAGCTGCTTTCCGCGCGTCACCGGGTGCTGACATGTGTCCGGCCTCTGATGCGGCCTTGGTCATGCCGCGGGCCCGTATGGTGTTCGAAGGTCGGGTCCAGATCAAAGCCGCGTGCTCGAAGGCACTCTGTTGCACACTGGTTCTCCCGATCCCGTCTCACGACTGTTGCGCCAAACTGCTCCTTGCCCTCTTCCGCTCCGACGTCCTCGCGACCGACGGCTGCTTACGCTGCCACGGCCGGAGACTGGTATACGCCACCGCGGGCCATCAAAGCCCAGACAATCCGCGCCATCTTGTTCGCCAGCGCGACTCGCACCAGCATCGACGGCTTGCGCGACAGCATGTTCCCCAGCCATGTGCCGGGTTGAGCTTCACGATGGACGTGGCGCTTGATGATCACGCTGTTGGCGCCAATGATCAGCAGCCGCCTGAGAGACCGCTCGCCCATCTTCGTCGTCGCTCCGAGGCGCTGCTTGCCACCGGTCGAGTGTTGCCTGGGCACCAACCCGAGCCAGGCTGCAAAATCCCGGGCCTTCCGGAAGGTCTCGGGAGGCGGCGCAAGTGTCGCGATGGCCGTCGCGATCAGCGGGCCGATGCCCGGCACCGTCATCAGCCGTCGGGCGACCTCGTTCTCTTTGGCGCAGCGTGAGATCTCGGCATCGAGCCTCCCGATCTGCGCCTCGAGGTGCGCCAAGGATCCGATCAGAACCTGCAGGGTGGCTGTCGCCTCGGCGGGCAACCCGCTCTCTGGATCCTCGACGATGGCGATCAGCTTCGAGGCATTGGCAGCACCCTGCGGCACAACCTGCCCGAACTCGGCAAGGTGACCGCGCAGGGCGTTGATCGCCTGGGTGCGCTGCCGGATCAGTAACTCGCGCACGCGGAACACCATCGCCGCCCCTTGGGTCTCTTCGCTCTTCACCGACACGAAGCGCATCGTCGGACGCTGTGCAGCTTCGCAAATCGCCTCGGCGTCGGCGGCGTCATTCTTCTGCCGTTTGACGAAGGGCTTCACGTAGGCCGGAGGGATCAGCCGGACCTCATGTCCAAGCTTGCCAATCTCTCGACCCCAGTAAAGTGCACCACCACAGGCTTCCATCGCCACGACGCAAGGCGGCAAAGCCTCAAAGAACCCCAGCACCTGCGTGCGCCGCAGCTTCTTCCGTAGCACCGCACCGCCTGCGGCGTCCGCCCCATGCACCTGGAACACATTCTTCGCCAGATCGAGCCCGACCGTGATAATCTCCGACATGACCGTCCTCCTTTGTGGATCATCGCAGACCCACCTTGGCACAGAGATGCCGTCGGGGGGCGGTCACATCA
>VAFL01000082.1 GCA_005768755.1 Paracoccus denitrificans
AAAAAAACCTAAGCATTTTTCTTGGGATGAGAGAAATCCTGATCGTGTAAGGTTTTTTTCACCCTGCCCTGAGAAAAACCAATTCCCTGACTCAGATGCGTCAGGAGACAACTGGGTTTCTGATCCAGTAAATCGTGACGGCCTCTGGCACTTGGTTCCCACAGCTGTGGATGTGACCTCAGACCAGCTCGGTGGTTTCCAGGCTGCACTTGGAGGAATTGGAAGGGCTCTGAACATGCACCTTAGGGGCAGTCTGGGATCCATACCCTACAGCTTTTAATTGATAGGTACACCAACTCACATAAAACTTTGCTAGAAAGAAGTCGAATTGTGTGTTTTAAGAATTGAAAATGGGCAGCCTGGGTGGCTCAGCCGTTTAGCACTGCCTTCTGCCCAGGGCGTGATCCTGGAGACCCAGAATGGAGTCCCACTTCGGGCTCCCTGCATGGAGCCTGCCTCTCCCTCTGCCTGTGTCTCTGCCTCTCTCTCTCTCTCTTTCTCTCTCTCTCTCATGAATAAATAGATAAAATATATTTTTAACAAGTATATTGTAGGGCAGCCCCGGTGGCTCAGCGATTTAGCGCCACCTTCAGCCCAGTGTGGGATGCTGGAGATGCAGCATGGAGTCCCACGTCAGGCTCCCTGCATGGAACCTGCTTCTCCCTCTATCTGTGTCTCTGCCTCTCTCTCCCTCTCTCTCTCTCAAATAATAAATAAATAAATAAATAAATAAATAAATAAATAAATAAATAAATAAATAAATAAATAAAATGAAAAAGTATATGGCAGCTATATTGGTAGCTATATTAATCAAGT
>VAFL01000028.1 GCA_005768755.1 Paracoccus denitrificans
ATGATCTCTTCGGGCTTGTGCTTCTTCGCAGGCATTCGTCGTCCCTTCCTTGGTCCAGACTGTCATAGTCGATGGACCACTCAGAAGGGGGCAGCTCACCGGCCATTGCACCACCCTCCCCCGATGGATCAGGGCTGCCACCCCGACCACGGAATGCTTGCGTCAGATCGTGGCGGTGACCGTCGAGGTGACGATGGGAATGCCGGTTCCGGCGCCGACCCCCACACCCACGGGAATGGCGACCTGGCCGAGGCTGAAGCGTCCCGACGCCAGAGCGACCAGGCCGCCGCCGAGCGAGAGAACGGTGATGATCTTGCCCCCCGACCCCTGAAGGAAGTCGGTGAACATGGTGAGCGCCGTGTCGAACGTCGTATCGGCGCCGGCATGTGCCGGTCCGGCAAACCAGAGAAGCGCGAACACGAGCGCGGCGCCGGCGATGATTGCCAATTCCAGTCGCCGCCCCTGTTGGAGAGTTGCATGCATCGAGACTGATCCCTTGCTGAAGGGCGTGGCCTGTCCCCGCCCCTGAGCAAGGGTGCATCACCCCGGTGCTGGCTCAAGGCTTCTGGCAGCAAAGCGTTAACCCTACTGTGCGATTTTCTTCCCAGCCCCTCGGACGGGCGTGAGCTGGTGATTCTCTGTCCCAAGACGCGGCTTTCGTGTCCCATATGCGGGACATCGTGACCCTATATTGGGACAGCGCGTCCCGGAAAATATTGGGATAGAATGTCTTCCCGGAAAGCGCCCCGCTTAGCGATTCGCACTCTCCATCCGGGAATAAACCTTCCCATCGATTGTAAGGTATAAGACCCTCGTGTAAGGAGGGCGAGGATGACTGAGCGCCGGTTGCAGATCGACCCGATAACTGAGGCTTTGGCAGGAACAGGCTGATGGCAGGTGATACGCGTAGCTATGCGTTGGACGTGTCCGAACTTCTGTTCCGGCTTTCGACCGAGAGCCTGCGTCTGCGCTCCAATGACACCTTAAGGTTCGAAACCGTCGCGAGCCTTGTGAACGCCCGCGTCGAGAAGCTTCCTTTGACCCACCTCGACGCAGTGGATGTACGCGCTCATTTCGACGTCGTGGAGAGCAAGGGCCCAGTCCGGGTTCACGTGACCCTGCCGCGAAGCTGTGCCGACCTGCTGATCGAGGAGAAGCGGCGCTTCGCAAAGCTTCTCGATCGAAGCCTGACCATGGCGGATATGATCTCCATTCTGTTTTTCGACTTCGTCGCAGAGCATCATTCGAAGCGGATACTCGGAAAGATTGGCATGGACGAAGGTGCGTCCGGCCAAGACAAGCCGACTTCGGTCACCTGACCGAAATATACCGTCACAATCGTGCAACGCCGGTTCGTCTGAACCGGCTCCTTTCGGTGTCGAAAAGCTTGCCAAGGGTACAAGCTTTTGTTCTTGTTGGGGCCTGCTCCGACTTAGGACAGGGGGATTATGTCGACCCTAGGCGCGATCGAGCCAATAGGAGGTGCTGTCGCTCAGGAAGCGCACGGCCAACTTTACATCGACCTGATGCGTCAGGCGATGGCAGCCAAGGATCTGGGCCTTCGCCCACTCGCGCAGAAGACAGGGATCAGCAAAAGCCGTCTCGGGCGCATCTTGCACCCGAAACTGGCCGAGCGATCCCCTATAACCATGGGCGAGTTTCGGGTGCTGCTCGAAGCGCTCGACATCGATCTTCTTCAGGCGATCATCAAGGTTGAAAGCATTCGGGATCGTCAGGTGTCCGCCGACGAGCGCTATGTCGCGCTGATCGCCATGCTGGCAAATCTGTTCAAGGAACTGCCCGGCAGCCTGATCGAGGCGCTTGCGGAGATTGACGGCCTGGATGGATCAGAAGTTCGCAGGGAATGGGCGCCGCGGCTCAAGACCGTCGTCATCAAACGCATGGTGCAGGAAGTGACCGATGTCATGCGCCGTCGTGAACAGATATTCGAGGATCGCTACGATCTTAGAGGGTAATCTACCAACAGCCTTAATCTGTCTGCGATAGCACTAAGGCGAATATTTGAATGCGACTTGGATGGCCCGACCGTCCGCGAAAGCACTAAGAGGCTTAGTGTCCGCGATAGCACTAAATGGCGGCCATTTGTCCCCGAAAGCACTAAAATAAGTCTGCAAAATCACTGCGTTCGTCTGTGAAAGCACGAATCCTCGCGCTCGCAGAATCGTTGTCGCCCGGTAACAGTGGCGCTGCGAATCTGCGTCAGTGCGATTCTGCCCGATTTGGTTCGAGCTGCGCTGACCGGAGAGCCCGGTCGCGCCCGCACTCGCGCCCGACGCTCTTCAATCACAGTGCGATGGAGTTGCCGTGACGACATGAAAAACCCGGCACGAGGCCGGGCTTTTCGGGGATGAGATAAACTCACTGTAGCAAGGACGGTTTAGCCCAGTTCCCCGATCCAGACAAGTTCGAAGCGCGTTTCGCGCAGCGGATAGTCATGTCCGAACGGCATCCCGATAGGGAGTGCCGAATGGGGGAGCTTGCGCCCTTCAAACCGAGCGGTCTGCGCCGCTACGGTCAATTCAACGCCATCGTCGAGAAGATCGCCAAGGGCTTCGAGGGGCAGGATGGGGTCTCCCCGTCTCGCCTGCTCAACAAACTCAAACGCGCCGCGCCCTATATGGGCGTACCACGCAATGTGATTGCGTTGATGGACATCCTGGTCGCCTATTCGCGATCGCAGGACTGGGCCCCGGGCCAGATCCCGTGTGTCTGGCCGCGTAACGAAACGCTCTCGCTCAAGCTCGGTGTGAGTGTGCGCCAAGTGCAAAACTATGTGCGTGCCGCAGTCGAGCACGGCCTCCTTACCCCCCGCGACAGCGCCAATGGCCATCGTGGCGGGTTGCGGTCGGCCGACGGCAAAATTCTGTGGGGATATGGTTTCGATCTCAGCCCCCTCGCCGCTCGCGCGCAGGAGTTCGAGGCGATTGCTGCCCAAGGCGAGGCTGAAGACCGCGAAATCGACCGCCTTCGGCGTGTAATTTCTTCGCTGCGTCGACGAGCCCGGATGCTTGCTGAGGCTTGCCTCCATAATGGTTTGGCGGACGTCGATACAGAGCACGAGCTCGAGCTTGTACGCATGGCTGTGTCGCATATTCGCGGCAGCAGGGACATTGATCAGCTTGTGCGATGCGTTGCCTTGCTTACCAAGCGGATTGACGCATTTCAGGCGGACGTGGACGCGGCGTTAGCCGCAGAAAAGCCTGTTGGAGGAGCCAGCACAGCGCCTTTTGAATCTATGGATCCTTCACCCAAGCACGAAGCAGATTTCGTTCACTCTACAACTACAACCCAACTTAAAACTCCTAACGGATTTACGAGTAATGGCTTTCCAGGAAGGAGTAGTGAGGCCTGGGATGTCGCCCATCTCGCGTCAAAGAGCGCGGTCGAGGAGGATCTGGAACGGCATGGTGTGGATCCTGGCTTTGTCGCAAAGGCATGCCCGGAGTTGATCTGGGATCTGGAGCCTGGCCCGAGAGCCTGGGGCCGCCTCACCAGCATCGCTGAGAATCTCGTCGGACAGCATGCGATCAGTCTTCATGCTTGGCGGGAAGCTTGCCGAATCATGGGGCAGCATGGAGCCGCCGCAGCCGTCATCGCGACCGTTTATAAATCGATGAGCGGCGAGGTTCGGCGGCCCGGTGCCTATCTGCGTGGGATGAGCGACAAGGCGCTTTCCGGCGCATTGCACCTCGGGAAGACCTATCATGGCCTTCGCGAAGCATCCTCGCAATTCGCGTGATGAATTATGTGTAACCTATTGAAACTGAAGATCTGTTCTCTTTCGTCCCTTCCGGTTTATCGGCTGCTCGGCCGCAAATCGTCCCCGAAAGCACGAAGCGGGACTGGTCCATGGCTCAAAGCGTCCGCGAAAGCACTAAGCGGGTCCCGCCGCGATTCCACCTGGCGCGTCGAAACCGCCAGATCGTCCGTGAAAGCACTAGTAGTTTTCGGTGATGCCTGACTTTTTACATGGGAGACTCGGCGCTATCACTCGGCAGGCCGTGTTTTTGGGGACGCTTGGCTGGGGGTAAATTGGGCAATTCTAGTGCTTTCGCGGACGTTTCCACCCGCAGGTGCTAGGCGTGGCGCTGACAAACCGGTAGAAATGGAGCCCACGGAGGACTCCCGACAAATGGCTCAGGTACGCAACAACGTCGAACAGCAGGGGGTCTTGCCGCTGGACTGTCCGTTGAGAGGCGAAATCCGGGGTGAACGATCCATCATGGATTTCCCCTTCTTCGCTCTCGAGAAGAAAACTCAGCTCGACGAGATCGAACATAGCGTCGGCAGTACCTCCATCAAGATCCGTGCCGGCGGCGGCGGTATCGCCACCATGTATGACAAGGAAATCCTGCTCTACGGAGCCTCGCTCATCTGCGAGCGCATGCGCCGCGGTGAAGAGGTGACGCAGGAGATTGTGTTCACAGCCCATGATTTTTTCCGGGCAACCGGTACGCGCAACCCCGGCAAGCGCAATTACGACCGTTTCAATGAAGCGCTCTCGCGGCTGCAGGGCACCCAGATACAGACGAACCTGAAAACGGGCGGGCAGATTCACCGTGGCTGGTTCTCCTGGGTCGAAAATGCGCAAGCCGTTTACGACGATGGTTCGGCAAGCGGGATCGAGCGCCTGCGCGCGGTCAAGCTGCGCCTGTGCGATTTTCTCTTCCGCGCCATTCAGCGGGATCAGCAGATCTACAGCTACCATCACGACTATTTCCGGCTCGGCCTGATCGAACGGCGCATCTACGAGATCGCGCGCTCCCATTGTGATGAAGGCCCGTATGCGGTTCCACTGGACGAGCTTTACGCCGCCGTTGGCACGCGCACCGCGATCCGCAAGTTCAAGGCCCAGCTGATGGAAATGGAGGAGCAGAACGCCCTCCCCCAATATACCGTGACTGTCCGCGAAAACATGGATGGGACCAGTAAGCGCGCGAAGGCATCGGAGACCATCGTTACCTTAGCGGAACGTCCGCGTGATCCGGTGGCCATTCTGCCTTCGGTTTACACCGCAATCGCTGCCTGATCAGAACCGGGAAACAGACGGGCTGCGGCCAAGTCTGACGGATTGAGCCCCCTCCCCTATCAGCGTTGTTCGGCGCTGTGCACCGGTAAGCCTTGTCCAGTTGGAGAGGATGGTCGCGACATAGTCGAGCGTCTCGGGGAATGGCGGAACCTGACGGTTTCGCACCCGGCCCGGCCCTGCATTATAGGCAGCCAAAGCGAGGTGATACGCGCCGAACCGGTCGAGCTGCTGGCGCAGATAGGCTGCCCCGCCACGCAAATTCTCTTCGATATTGTAGCGATTCACCCCGAGCCCTGTGGCCGTCCCCGGCATGAGCTGGGTAAGGCCAAAGGCTTGTTTGGGAGAAAACACCGCGGCATCGTAACGGCTCTCTTGAATGATCATTGCGTCGAAGAGGCTGACCGGGATCCCGTAAGCGCAGGCGATCTGGCTCATGAGCGCAAAGTAGCTTTGGCGCCGAAGCTCTTCTGCAGGGCGCAGCAGTCCGCTTGGCTGATAGGACGCGCCTCCACAACCAAGCGTGTATCGCAGCGCTGCGCTCTGAGGGCTATCTTGCCCGAGCATCCAGGGCGGAACCGCGATCGAGGTGGATGGTGGGACTGTGATCGGCAGTGATTGCCGTTCTCCTGCTGACGGATCTTCTTGCTCCGGAAATGCGCGCTCCATCTGAAATTCGACCCATTGCCGGCTGAGGTCATGAACCCGAAAGGCGCCTCTGCCCCTGTCTGGCTCATTTTGCGCTCCGCTCCCCTGCCCTTCCGGGGTCGACGGGAATGTGATGACGGTCCTTCGCGTGTAAGGACGGGCTTCCTGGGCATCTGACGCAATGGGGAAAGCGGATAGGGTGATCATGCCGGCTAGCTGCATGAGGAACAGTGAGCGCATCTAACTCCCCTTTTTTGGAAACTTGGCAAAGTGGACCCCAGCCTCATTTTGCTTGTCAATCGATCTGCGCTCTTCGAGCATTTTCCGGTTGAGCATGGAGCGTTCGCGATGTGGCTGGTGGATCGTGATTCAGATGGCCTGTCCGGGGAGCGGATTGCCCTCCCCTCCCCGCTTCGAACGGCCCTGGTGCGCTGGTATATCGGGATTGGAGATAGGGGCGACGAAGAGGCAGGTATCCTGCTGGTCCAGCAAGCCCGCGTCGGTGGCAAGTGGATCGGATGCGACTGTCTGGGCGAGGATGCCCCACCCCCGATCCTCACCCCTGCATTCTTGTCGGAAGCGGAAACCTTTTATCTTCGCCGTCTTACGGGGGCGTCCCGGCCAGTCCATCGATTGGACTGTCCCTTTTTTCGTGACCAGGCGACCAATCGATTGTCGGAGGTCGGGCATCCTCAATCCGCTAGCGTTCCAGCCCCAGCCTATTTCGAGGTTCTAAGGCCTGCGCCGGAGAAGCTGGCGCAGGCGCCGGATCACGCCGCGACGGATGATCGATCGCGTCAAGGCTCGGTGCCTCGTCTGGCCCGACTATTGTGGAGGCTGCTCGATCTGGCTGGTCGCCATAGGTTTGGCAGCGAGCCGGGTTCCATCACGCACGAGTTCTCCTCGCTCTGGCGGGTGGCTGGCAAGATTGAGGTGGCGCCAGGGATCGGGCTCGATCAGGTGATGTGGACCCATGGCCAGGCGCTTCACAGTCGCCGGGCCTATGCCACATTGCGGGCGTTATCTGGTCGCTGGCCCAGAGGCCACGCGGCGCAAGGGTTCCTCTTCCTCTTCGCGACGGAGTTCAAGGGGCATGAGGTGTTTGCCGCCGGGGCCGAGCCGATCAGGATCGCTAATCGTGTTCAGTCGCCGTCCCTGCGAAACACGCCGGTTAAAGGACCCTATCTGGTGATCGTCGTGATTGGCGAATATCCGGAACGGCGAGGCTTTGTCCCGTTGCGCGCCTATGCGCAGCCGATCCTTTCTGGGCACAGGTTTGTTCCGGTCGAGAGTGAGCAAGAAAGGTCCGTTCTGCATCGCCTTTTGGCCTACCAACGATCGCTGCTGCGACGCCGGGTCCAACTTCTTCTCGAGCGGCCCATCTTCGACCGCCTGACCCCGTTGGGCGCTTGTCGGCCCGATATCTGGTTGGAGGCGCGGTCCCTTGCGACCGGTGAGGTTTTTGAGGCTGGCGTGGATTGTTCGGCGATCTATCCCAATGCGGCCATGAACGCTGATCGGCAGAAGCAACTGGAGCAGTTTGGGCGCGTGATTCCGGTTGGTGCCGACGATGTCGAAGGTTCTGGGCTGGTAATAGCCTTGGATGAGATCGTTCGGCTTTTGTAAGCCCCCTCCCCTCCGTTTCCGTTCCATCCAGTTGACCGAGCCCAACGCTCTTGTTTCGCGGTTGTGGGACCGATGGTTGCTACTTAATGGCGATGTCAGGTGTTGATTTGATATTGTTTTTGGCTACCTAAAATTCGAGTGGGCCGTGCAATTCGCATCCCATCATTGCCAGTGATGCAGCCGACGGCTATATTGTAGCTGTCTAAAATGTAGCGCATAAATAGGCGATAGGTGTCGGGTAGCTTTATTGTGGCTGCGCGCATGCTTCTAGGAGGCTTGTGGAAAGCTTTAGAGCTGCAACCCGGCGGCAGTCTTGCGGCTGCAATCTGGGCGGCGTAAAGATAGCAGAAAGGCGCATTGTTGCTGCGGAGCGGGTTGATTATGGCTTGCGCCTGCCTGTCTTGCGGCTATAACGCAGCGAGAAACTGGCAATCTGCTAGATAGGCCCAGCCTATTTGGTGCCTGTTCGATAGGCCGTTTGCAGCCACAGAGTCGCAATTTCGTTGCTATCAAAAGGCTGTCTGCGGTCTACTCGATCGCTATCGGAAAGGTAGAATGAAGCTATGGCCGTTGTAGCGTTCGTGTCGCCAAAAGGTGGCGTCGGCAAGACCACCGCAGCACTGCTCCTTGCTGGCGAGATCGCAGATCAGGGTGGCAAGGTGCGCATCATCGATGCCGACCCCAATCAGCCGCTGCAGGCATGGTCCGAAATGCCCGGACGACCAGACAACATCAGTGTCGTGTCCTGCCGCAGCGAGAATGATATCGGTGATCTGATCGAAGAGGGGGAAGACGAGGCGAACTTCGTTCTTGTCGATCTTGAAGGCGCAGCGACTGCCACGGTCACCTTCGCGATCGGTATGGCAGATCTCGTGATCATTCCCTGCAAGGGCTCGCATCTCGATGCCCAACAAGCCGCGCGCGCCATTCTGCTGGTACGCGGCGCTGCGCGCAGTTCGAGGCGCACGATCGACCACGCGATCCTTTTTACCCAGATCCCGCCAGCTCTGCGCTCGCTCAACTATAGCGATATCGAGGCCCAGTTCGCCGATAACGAAGTGCCGGTCCTGCCGGTCCCGGTCTTTAACCGTGAAGCTTACCGGACGATGTTCTCGACCGGCGGCACGCTCCACACGCTCGATGTGAAGGGCGTTGGAAACATCAAGGCGGCCAAGGAGAACTCGGCTGCCTATGCAGCGGCCGTTATCGAACGGCTGCGTCAGCAGAATGCCGAGGAGAAGGCCGCATGAGCGAACGAGCCAAGCTCAGCTTCGATGATATCGCGAAGCCCAAGAAGCGCGAGAAGCCCGATCTCGCACTCTTGCGCCAGTTGAGCGAAGATCATGGGTTCCCGTCACGCGATCCTGCCTCGGTGCGGGATGATGGAGAAGGGGAGGGGGCTTCAGTTCAGGCCGATGTGCCCCCGCCGGCATCCGATACAACCGTAACGCCGCCCGCCCCGGCAACACCGGTCGCCGTCGTGGCTGTTGATCCTGCGGGCTTTCGGCGTCGTGGACGCCCGCCAAGTGACCGCCTCTATCCCATGAACATCAAAGTCAGCCAGGACGTCGCCAACAAGCTCTACGAACTGCGCGACGCCAGGCCACGCCAGACCTTTGCCGATGTCCTGGAGATGCTGCTCGACGTCTATGAACAGCATGGCGGCGATCAGGGGCAGTAAGAAAGGGGAGGGGGGCCGCGCATCGTGAAGGAGACTTTGCGATGCCCATTACCGCTCTTCGTCCCAGCCAGGCCCTTGTCGACATAGTTGGAGCCTTGGGCGGCCAATGGCACGGCTACGTCGCCATGTGCCAATGTCCTGCTCACGCCGATACGACGCCAAGCCTCTCACTCCGCCAAGGACACCGAGGCCTTCTGGTCACCTGCTTTGCCGGGTGTGAGCCCTCTGATATCCTGCGTGAGCTCCGCAGGATTCCTGCAGGAGAGCGCTTCGATCGCCCGCGTGCGTTGATTTCAACAGGGACCGCGAATGTCGAACGCCTGTGGGAGAGGGCTTCGCCTGTCGACCAGGGACTACCCGCTCGGTATCTAGCGCAGCGCCACCTCGGCAGACCGAACGATCTTCGCTATCTTGCCCGGTGCCCGTTAGGGCCACGCCCTTCGACCGTCTATCGGCCTGCTCTGCTCGTCGCTGTTCGAGAGAGAAATGCCCTGGTGGCCTTGCAGCGCATTTTCCTCGATCCACAAACCGCCCGGCGCCAGGAAAAACTCATGCTCGGGCGCCCTGGAAATGGCGCATGGCACGGGGAGCGGCCTGATCATGAGCTGGCGATCGCCGAGGGCTTTGAAACCGCAGTAGCGTTCCAACGCCTCCACCGCGTTCCGACATGGAGCGCGCTAGGTGCCCGTCGGATGCATCAGCTCGCGATACCGCCGGGTATTCGAACTCTGATCCTCGCCGAGGACAACGATGCAGAGGGGCGGCGTGCTTCTGCTCGGGCGATCGAGGTGTACAGTCAGCCAGGGATCACGATCTGCCGGCAGCCGCCTCCGCAACGTGTGAAGGACTGGGCTCAGCTCCTCGAGATCGAGGAAAGCCGATGAGACGCTGGCTGTCTCATACCTTGAAATGGGCGCGAGCCTCATGATATAAGTGCTATAGAAACGCAAAAGCCTAGCAATTGTAGGATTCGCCATGGTAGCCGCTACGTCAGTTCCGAATGAAACCGAGCAGGTGCGCGGTGGTGCGCGGCGCGCGCGCCGGATCTACGCGTCAGGAAACATTGCCGTCGAGGCAGCCAATGTCGGCTCGATTGCGCTCGATATCCTCATCCGGCCCATCGAGGCCGACGTAAAGATCCTGCGGCGCCAGCTCGCGGCGACCTCGCGTGCCTCGAAAGCCGGGGGAGACGGAGATGGCACGACGAAGGCAGTCAATGAAGCCCTCCGCAATGCAGCCGTGGAGGTCTTCAGTCGTAGCTTCTCTCAGGAGATTGAAGAAGTCGTAGGAGCCTATCGCGTGATGCTACGGGAGAGCCTTGCCACGGGGCAGGACCCCAAATTGCAGGCTGCTCTCAATCGGGCGCGGATCCAGGAGAAGATCCTAGCGAGCACATCGATGGTCGACCAAGCGGAAGCATGCGAACTGCTCGGGCTGTCGGCCACGAACCCGTCCGCGACCATGAAGCGCCGTGAGGACAAGAAGGAGCTGCTGCGCTTTTCGATCGAGGGACGTGCTGCGTATCCGCTCTTTCAGTTCGATGTCGAAGGACGCCGGCTATACCCGCAGATCGCCCAGCTGATCGCTCGCAAGCCTGAGGGCTGGAGCGACTTCAGGCTCCTCCACTGGCTCACCCGCCCGCATCTCGACTTTGACGCGAGCCCTGCCGAGGCGCTGGCACTTGATGGGGAGGCGGTGGTCGCGGCCTTCGAAAGGGAGATCGAGCCGGTGGTGCACGGCTGATGACGTTTGCCATTACCATTCCTGAACCAGCTACTATGCGGGTCGGGAAGGAAGACTATGTCGCTTTGCCCGTCGGCACCGAGCTTCACCGCATTCATCCCAATGCGTTCGGTTCGACCCAGTTCAACAATACCGATCGGGGGAATGCCCGTTTCTCGCCGATCCGAGCCGATACAGGGGCGCTCATCCCGACAATCTATGGCGCGCAGACCTTCGGCTGCGCGGTCTGCGAGGTGATTCTGCGCTCTCCCGATGTGCCGCTGATTGATCCTGCGACAGGCCTGCCACCCTTCCAGATCGTCTACCCGGCAGATTTTCGCGATTGCAGCCATAGTGTGATCCGCATCGACATTGAGCTCAATCTCGTCAGCCTCACCATTGCCGGCCAGCGAAAGATCGGTGTGGATGGGAACGCTCTGCTTGCAGGTCCGCGAAGCACCTATCCCACGACACGGGCGTGGGCCGAGAAAATCCACACGCAATGCCCAGGCGCTCATGGGATATACTATAGTTCCTACCAGTACGGACCGGATTATGCCGTGGTCCTGTTCGAGGACCGGCTGCCCGCAGGGGCCCTTTCTCACATCTCGAGCCGCCTCGTCCCGGAGAGCCCATGCCATGACGACATTCGGACTTTGGCGGGGAGTCTGTCGATCGAATATGAGGACGTCTGACGCGCTCGACGCCCGGTTTTCGCGCCAGATACCCCGATCCTGACCGTTCGCGCGTCAAAAAGGGAAGGGGGGTCGAAGGGGTAAGGTCGCCGAAGGAGCGGCCGAACCGGAGACTTCGACATGACCCATCTCACCGCGGCATCGCCAGATGCCGAGGGCGCAGCCGTGCGCAGCATTCTTGAGCATTTTTCAGCGCAAACAAGCATAACCCGGGCCCAGATAAATGCCGCCATGTCCGCTGGCTTCGGTGGCACCGACGCCGACGGCCGCTGGACCCAACGGGAGAGCTTCGAACTCCTCGAGCTCGCGCTGGTGACGCACTTGCGCGGGCAGCAATGTCCGCCGTCGAGCGAGAGTCTGCTGTCCGCGATAGCACTAGCGGCGCGGATGCCGACGCACACGGTCAGAAGCGAGACCCAGGTCGAATGGCAACAATTCTCGACCCCGGTCGACCTGGCGACGCTCGCGACCTGGCTCGCTTCCCCGCAACCCACCGATGTCGTGCTTGAGCCCAGTGCCGGTAACGGTCTGCTCGCGGCGCAATTGGGGACGGTCTCAGCACTGCACCTCAACGAGATCGATCCCGACCGCCGCCGCAGGTTGGTCCGGGCCTTTCCCGACGCTGTCGTGACCGGTGTCGATGGCGCATCTATCGCGTCTCTTCCTGGCGGAGCGCCGCGACCGACACTGATCATGATGAACCCGCCATTTTCGCGTTCGCTGGGGCGGGGCGCGGACGATTACGCGGCTGTCAGGCATCTTCAGGCAGCGTTGCGCCATCTTTTACCAGGCGGGCGCATTGTTGCCATCATGCCGGACTGGTTTGGACCATCTGCGCGCATGCGGGACCTTTTCGAGACAACGCTGCGGGATGTCACCATCCGCACATCGCTGCGTCTCGAGCGATGCTACACGCGCCATGGCACCTCGATCACGGTCCGGTTGTTCGTGATCGACAAGGTCGCCGGCGGCAGCGTCCCACAGACACTACAGCGTTCGGACGTGCAGGATTTGCTCGATCTTGTTCCGGCCCCACGCTGCACAGTGACGGAACAGGTGGCGGCAAAACCGGCCAAGGGTGGTCGAGGCATATCTCTCTTTCGAGCGGCGCGTAGCAGCCGGCCAGCGGCACCTCGACCCTTCTACGCACCAACGCGAAACGACGTTCTCCCGATCGCCTATACGGTGCTGGAGGCGCCAGCCCCTCTGGCCGAGCAGGCGGGGGTCTATCTTCCCTACCGGCCAAGCCGCATCGCTTTCGGAAATGCGGGCGAGCATCCCACCGCTCTGGTCGAATCTGTGGCTATGGGGTCGATACCGGCCCCGCGCCCGCGGCACGTTCCGCGCCTGCCCGAACGAACCGTCTCAGAGCGGCTCCTCTCATCCTCTCAGCTGGAGACCGTCATCTATGCAGGTGATGCCTGGGCGCAAATGCTGCCGGGATGCTTCCTTCCGGCCAAGGAAGGTGTCGGGCTGGAGGTGTCCGATGATGGCCGTCCGTACCGCAAGGGTTTTTATCTGGGAGATGGCACTGGTGCGGGGAAGGGGCGCCAGATCGCTGCCTGCATACTCGACAATTGGCTCGCAGGTCGCCGAAGGCACATCTGGGTCACCAAGAATGAGCCGCTTCTGGAGGATGCCCGACGGGACTGGACGGCACTCGGTGGCCTGGCCGCCGACATCCAGCCACTGACGGCGTGGAAGATCGACGAACCGGTCCGGCTCGATCAGGGCGTTATCTTCGTGACATATCCGACCCTGCGTTCAGCACGCAGCGAGAACAGCCGATTGCAGCAGCTACTCGATTGGGCCGGCGAGGCCTTCGACGGGGTCATCGCCTTTGATGAGGCGCACGAAATGGGCGGCGTGGCCGGAGGAGAGGGGGCCCTTGGTGCGAAGAAAGGCTCGCAGCAGGGCATCTGCGGTGTCCTCCTTCAGAACAACCTTCCCGGCGCACGCATACTCTACGCATCGGCAACCGGCGCATCTGACATCAACAATCTCGCTTATGCCGTGCGACTGGGGCTTTGGGGACCTGAGACGGCCTTTCCCGATCGCGAGCAGTTCATCAGTGGTATCCGAAAGGGAGGGATTGCCGCGATGGAGCTGGTTGCCCGCGACCTGAAGGCAACCGGGCTTTACACCGCAAGAGCCCTCAGTTTCGCCGGAGTGGAATATGACATTCTGCGTCATAGCCTGACGCCGGAGCAGACGGCGATCTACGGCCTCTACGCCGAGGCCTGGGCGATCATCCATCAGAACATGGAGCGGGCACTGGAGTTGACCGCGGTCGTCGACGGCATCGAGAACGCGACCCTCAACAGCGGTGCCAAGGCCGCGGCCCGGTCACGGCTTGAATCCACCAAACAGAGATTTTTCGGGCAGGTTCTGCTCAGCATGAAGCTTCCCACCGTCATCGCAGCGGTGGAAAGGCACCTTGCTGAAGGGGCCTCGGTGGTCCTGCAGCTGGTCACGACCGCCGAATCCATTCTCGATCGCCGGCTCGGCGACCTTAGCCCGGATGAGCGCGCTGACCTCGAAGTGGACCTGTCGCCCAGGGAATATGTGATAGACTATCTCGAGCGCGCATTTCCGACGCGGCAGATGCGCGTCTTTACGGACGATACGGGCACGGCGCGCTCGCTTCCGATGGTCGGCGACGACGGACAGCCCATCTACAATCCCGAAGCCGAAGCAGCGCGCGACCAGCTGATCGAGAAGCTCTGCGCCATGCCGGCGATCATGTCGGCGCTCGACGCGCTCATCGAGCATTTCGGCACAGATGCCGTGGCAGAAGTCACAGGGCGCACCAAGCGCCTCGTGCCGATCGCTGGCGGGCGGCAGAAGCTGGAATCCCGCTCGGTACGCACGAGCCAGGCAGAGGCATCCGCGTTCATGGAGGGACGCAAGCGCATCCTCATTTTCTCGGATGCAGGCGGGACAGGGCGCTCATATCATGCCTCTCTCGACGCCCAAAATCAGCAACAACGCGTTCACATGCTTCTCGAACCAGGCTGGCGCGCGGACCGGGCGATCCAGGGGCTGGGCCGCACGCACCGCACCCATCAGGCCTGCCCGCCATTGTTTCGCCCTGTCACGACAGACTGCCGCGGGGAACTGCGCTTCACGAGCACAATTGCGCGGCGCCTTGACACGCTGGGGGCGCTTACACGGGGTCAGCGCCAGACCGGTGGGCAGAACCTCTTCGACCCCTCCGACAATCTCGAGAGCGAATATGCCTGCGCCGCCCTTCTTACCTGGTTCGATCTTCTGCACGCCGGGAAACTCACCAGTACCACGCTTGACGACTTTCAAAGCAGAACCGGCCTGGAGCTTTGCAATTCCGATGGTGTGCTCAAGGATGATATGCCGCCAATCCAGCGATGGTTGAACCGGCTCCTCGCGCTGCCGATCGATCTCCAAAACCGCATTTTCGATGAGTTTTTGGCCCTCGTGGAAACCCGGATTGCTGCCGCCCGCGAGGCAGGGACGCTCGACGTTGGGGTCGAGACCATCCTCGTCGACAAAGCGACGGTTCTCGAGGATCGCGTTCTTCGGACGGACCCCTTGAGCGGCGCCACATCGCACCTGCTCACCCTCGAAATCGAACGTCGACGGCATCCGGTTTCGCTCGAACGCATCCTGCGCCTTGCTGCTGACGATCCCACGGCGGCCTTTCTACGCAACAGCCGGTCATCGAAGGTGGCGCTCAGAACCCGCGCACGCTCCGGCATGGGTGATGACGGCATACCCATATCGCGGATCGAATTGCATCGGCCAACGCGCAAAGAATATCTGCGCGAAGCTGATCTTTTCGAAAGCGCCTGGGAGACGGTTGATGAAGAGACGTTCAGCGTGCTTTGGGTTGAAGCGGTCGCGGAAGCTTCAGCGACGGTCGACACCGAGACAATTCGCCTGGCGACCGGTCTTCTGCTGCCGATCTGGTCCGCACTTCCTGCCGATCATCTCGTCGTCAACCGGATCGTCGATGGCGAGGGCGGAACCTGGCTTGGCAGGCTCGTTTTCGACTCCCACGTCGTTGCCCTTTTCAACAAGCTCGGCATCGACCAGGCTGGCGCGCTTCCACCCTCCGATATCGCCAGGTCTGTCCTGTCGGGTGGCAGCGTCGACATTGCTTATCCTTTCCCGGCAACCATCAAGCGTGCGCTCGTCAACGGCAAGTCGCGCGTCGAGCTCGGCGGCGTGCCGCATGAGCAGCTGGCCTGGGTAAAATCGCTCGGATGCTTCACCGAAATCATCCAGTACCGCACCCGCGTCTTTATCCCCGTCGAGCGCGCCGCGCAGATCATTGGCACGCTCTTGCAGCGCGATGGAAGCGCCGACCCTTCGACAGGGCAACGCTAGGACCGGAGGGCCGGGTACGGGATGCGTGTATCGACCGCTGTCCCGTGCCTTCGCCTAATGTCGATCTCTTAAACTACTTCTTTTTGTGCTACGTTGATCGATGGCAATAAAACCGCGAGGACTGAAGCATGAGTGCAGACGAAGCAACCGACGTTTGCGATGTGGTCGTTGCCCGTCCGAATGGTGAATGTCTTTATAAGCTTCATTACACAGCCGATGGAGTGATCGTCTGCACCGTGGTGGGCTTCTGGTCTATCGAAAACGCGGAGGCCTTCCTTCTCGATTACGGTCGCTTCATAAGACAGGTCCGGCATCCGGCCCGCCCGCTTCGAATTCTCGTAGACCTCACCACCTCAAGCGTGATGACGCAAGCGCTCGCGGACCGGTTCGCTGCTGCTCATCGCGAGCTGTTCCGAACCAATGACAAACGGGCCTATGTCGTCGCTACCAGCTTGCAGGGCATGCAGCAGAAGCGGGCGGCAAGCTTTGGGGACACCAGAGTGTTTCCAAACTCCACGGATGCTTACGAATGGCTTGTTGCAGGCGGGGTGGACTGAAGGGGGCTCGCCGGACGCCAACGCCTTATCTGCAAGATGCCCGCGATATGCGTAAGTGATGAGATCGCGCACCAGCTCGACAAGGCCGCTCGTCGGCATGCCGTCGAAGGGATCGCCATGGGCCATGGCATTGCGTCGCTCGTCTAGGGTGGGATGCACCTCGCCGATCAACTGACCAGTTGCTTTGCCACCGCACCGCACGATCATTGGGATAAGGTCGTCTGTCAGCCCGTCTTTCTCGACCATGTGGCGCAGCAATGCCTTGAAGGAATGGCGTGGAGAATTGGCCATCATTGGATCGGCCGATCCCGGTTTGACCTTCCTGGCCGAAATCGGCGGAACGGCTCGGCCATATTGGTCTTTCAACGCCAGCTCGAGCGCAGTGAGGGCTATCAGCTCGGCTCCCTTCATGAGGTCGGCGTCCAGCCAACCCAACAAGAAGAGCTTGAGCGCGCGCTCGAATTTGAGACGTGTGGGATCCGGTATGGCTGGATCGAGCGCCATCTCCGCGACGAACGCACGCCACTGCTGCGGGGTCTCGAAGCTCAACATCGCCACCGGATTTCCGGCTACCGGCCAGATCAGCTGCAGCGGGATATCTCGCTCGGGGAGATCGAAATGCGGCAGAGCCATGTCACGTCCTCCGGGCGAGCGGCGCGACACGACGCTCATCCGCATCGAGCCTGATCACCCAGCTTCCGGCACCATCTTCACCATCTCGAAGCGTCTCGGTCTTCCCGTCCGTCGCTCCTCGAGGGGTAATACCTTCAATCGCCCGTTTGATCGCGTCGAGCTCTACGCCCACGAACGTTGGGCGGAGCGAAAGTTTGCGCAGGACCGCAATCTCGCTCTCGTCGATCGGGCCGCTACTCAAAAGGCCCGCGCGACCTACATAGCCGCCGATAACCGGTTGCTCCGGCGCAGCGTCGCCGTCGACCATCATCGGGGTGAGTTCGCTCAGAACGGCGCGGGCCTGGGCTTGCGCGTGCGCGACCTTGTTTTTGAAGCGATGCCTCGTCAGCTCGACAAGAGGTTTCGCAAGCTCTGCATGTCCGAGCGAAGTCAGCAGCGATGCGATGTGCCAGCGCGCCATGGCTACCTCCAGGCTCTCGCGTTCAGCGTCGCTGATTTCCGCTTCTTCGTCCGGATCGCGCACCCACAGCATAGGCGCCGACACCGTGGGACTGGAAAATCCCCAGCGCGTTGCAATCGCGTAGCGTTTGAATGGGGCACGGCGCCGCCCAATTCTGATCTCCGCGCGGTTCGCCTGGGTATAGGCCCGGTCTAAGGCCGCTTGCGGCCCTTTTCCGTCGTGACAGCCTTTTGCCTCGACAATTGCCATGCCCGTGCTTGCGCCCCAGGCGACCCAATCAGGCATGTCGCCGCGCCGGTTGGGAACGCGTCGAAGTTGTCCTTGCATGACGCCTCCAAGCGCCATTGGCGGCTTCCTGACATGCGCAAAATGGGTGAGGCCGAGATGCCGGGTGGCATATGCGCGCGCCACGAACCGTCCAAAAAGCCCCGATATCGCTGTCTTCACCTCACGGGCATGACCGAGTGGCTGAAGGAAGCTGAAGGAACCGACCGATGGATCCAGCAGCGCTCCGAGAAATTGCCAATGGCCCAGCGTTGCGCCTGGCGATTGCAGGATTTCCAGAACGCCGGCGTCCTCGATCTCCTGGACCGTCAGGCTGACCGAGTTGGTCGTAACAGTGCCGTTGGCGGCGGTGAATTGATGGTCAAATGTGGGCAACGATGGCCTCCGCGAGTTGACTGGGGGTCGATCAGGATTTGGCCATCGTCGCTGGTTTGGGAGCCACACTCGTTGCATCGTCGCGCAACTGGCGTTCACGGAACGTCTCGGTCACGAAATCGATGAAAGAGACGGCTGCCCCAACGGCGAGGCGTGCATGTCGAGGCTGGAGACCTCGATGTCGGCCGTCACGCCCGTGGCCTGAACCATAAAGGCCGCGAAGCTCGGCCAGATACTGCGTCAGTGCGGCCAGGTTACGCAGGATCAGCTTGATCGTGTCAGCACCCTTCTTCGCATCGGTAATGTCTTCCGGAACGAGGCCAAGCTCCTTCGCCACGAGCTTGGTCAGGGCAGGGAGGTCGGCCCCGCTCGAATATTCCACGCCGCGTTTCGTCAGCACCGACTTGCAGCAACTCTCTACCAGTTCCTTGGCTGTGCCGATCGCAAGCGCCGGGTCGCGATCGATCGCGTTTTCGACCCGCTCGATTTCCTTCTGCATCCATGCAGCATCGAGCGCGTCGGCGACGGTCTTGGCCCGCATGACCGCACGCCCGCCCATATCTGAAACCGCCTTGGCCACGAACCGAGGCCGCCCGGCGATCTTTTCGATCTCCTCGAGCGTCCAGCCTTCTGGTCGCAACTGGTCATTGAAGTTGCGCACGATTTCCAGCGCCTGATTGCGATCGGGGCGCACGACTGGATGGACCATCTCGGCCAGAAAGGCGAGAAACCGATCGGCGGAGCCGTCAATGAGGTTGAAGCGCTCGTCCCCGAAGATCCAGTCGTCATCCCAATCGTCGTTGTTGTAACGATGCTGCCAGATATCGCCGGCCGCGTTCTCGAATCGGTCGTCTGTCGAAGGCATGGCCTTGAGATCCCAGAGGCGCTCGAGGAACTCCACGTCGCTAATGGCCCCCATCCAGGCGATCCTGTCCACCTTGATGCCGTCGATAATGTTGCGCCGGGTGCGGCGGGAAAGCGTTGCCGGGGCCGAGCGCCAGTCCGGACGCGCCCGTATCCTGGGCCGGATTGCGGCGCTGAAGCCCGTGTTGTCGTCCTGCTCGAAAACAGCCCTTACCCGAGCAGAGATCTGCTCCTGCAACGTATCGCGCTTGGCGCCAAGCCGCCCATATTCGGCAGGATCGATCGCCAGATAGACGGTGTAGAGGCGGGTGCCGCCGTTCCAGTTATCATAGCCGGTTTCGACGACCTCAGTTTCGGCCTCACGCAGCAGTTCGGCCGCCTCAGCCATGCCCTCTGCGGACAGCATGGCTTCGACGGCCGCCAAATACGCTTCGTCATCACGGTCGCTCACCAGTGAGCTGCCCCCTTCTGAGTGGTCCATCGACTATGACAGTCTGGACCAAGGAAGGGACGACGAATGCCTGCGAAGAAGCACAAGCCCGAAGAGATCAT
>VAFL01000083.1 GCA_005768755.1 Paracoccus denitrificans
TTTTCCTCAATCATAATAGCAAAAATTTATTTTATGTTTTTAATTTTTTTTAAATTGGAGTTCAATTTGTAAGAATTCTTTCTCCAGCAAGGCTGTCATTCAGCATAGAAGGAGAGATAAAGAGTTTCTCAGACAGGCAAAAAATAAAGGAGTTCATGACCACTAAACCAGTCCAGTAAGGAATTTTAAGAGGGACTCTTCTAGTGGGGGAAAAAAAGAGACGAAAAGCAAAAAACTAGAAAGGACCAGAGAACATCACCAGCAACACCAACTCTACAGGTAACACAAAGGCACTAAGTTCATATCTTTCAATAATCACTCTGAATGTTGATAGACTAAATGCTCCAATCAAAAGATATAGGGTATCAGAGTGGCTTAAAAAACATGATCCGGGATGCCTGGGTGGCTCAGGGGTTGAGCCTCTGCCTTTGACTCAGGGTGTGATCCTGGAGTCTGGGATTGAGTCCCATATTGGGCTCCTGGTGGGGAGCCTGCTTCTCTCTCTGCCTAATTTTCTGCTTCTCTCTCTCTTAAATAAAATCTTTATTAAAAAAACAAGATCCATCTGTATGCTGCCTACAAGATGCTCACCTTAGACCTATAGACACCAGCAGATTGAAAGCCAGGGGATGGAAAATCATCTATCACGCTAATGGACAGCAAAAGAAAGCTGGAGGACCCGTACTTATATCAGACAAACTAGATTTGAAACCAAACCCTGGGGGACACCTGTTGGCTCAGTGGTTGAGCATCTGCCTTCGGCTCAGGGTGTGATCCTGGGATCCCAGGATCGAGTCCCACATCGCCCTCCCTTTGGGGTGCCTGCCTCTACCCCTAACCCTAACTGCAAACCTAAGCCCAACCCTAACTCTAACCATAACCCTAACCCCAACTCCTAACCTCCTGCCCTAATCCCTAAAGCCTAAACCCTAACCCTAACTCTAAATCCTGTCCTAACCCTAACCCCTTTCCCTAATCCCTAACCCCCATCCTAACTCCTAACCACTGACCCTTACCCTTATCCCTCACCCTAACCTCTAATCTGTAACCATAAGCCTAATCACTAACCCCTAACATCTAACTTAACCCTAACCACTAACTGCCTCCCTTCCCCTGACCCTACCATTCATTCTACCCATTCACTTACCCTGTGGTTCTGAGTAGTCCCTTCTGATGTGGACGTGGCCCCCAACGGCGCCTCCAGAGTCCTCCAGG
>VAFL01000084.1 GCA_005768755.1 Paracoccus denitrificans
GGCCTTCACGCTGGATTACCGACATGCCGGGCGGCAGCGGCGGATGACGCTGGGGCGCTGGCCGGAATGGTCGACGGCGGCGGCGCGGGAACGGGCAAAGGAGCTGCGCCGCAACATCGATGCCGGTGGCGACCCGCTGGGCGTGAAGGAAGACGGGAGGGACGCGCCCGCAAGCTGCAGGGATCGAAATCAACGCCGGTGTGCGCCAACCGGGTCGGCGAGGTGCTCCGAAAGATGTTCACCTATGCGCAAAGCTGGGCTGGCGTGAGGACAATTCGGCATCGGGATTACGCCGCCGGATCGAGAACCAGCGCGAGCGGTTACTGCCACTGGGGGATCAACAATCGTGGTCGGAAGTAAGTGGTTGCCGCTTGCCGTCAACGGGCCAACGTAAAATGCCGCGCCAAGCATGCAATGGCAGGTCTGGTGATTGCTGCAATGTAGCGCCGAACCGAGCGCAAAAGTCCGCTCTGGGCCGGGAGCGACGTCGAGCCAAGGTCGACCAAGGGAAAGACCTCGCCGCACCGCCGCATGACCGCTTCGAGCCCAATTTCAGCTTTCCGCGCTGAACGAAACGCCCCTCCGGGCAAGCCGGGGCGGTTCAAATTGTGAAAAGTTTCGTTGAGTGTAAGAGTGAGGGGGAACGGAAGGGCGCCAACTGATGCTAATTGAAACCCGGACATTGTACGTAATGACCGTCCTGGCGTTGATGAGTACGCCGGGACCAAGCCAGTTATTGATGCCCGCCGCGCCTCTTTGTCTCCTAGTTTCACTCATTGTTTGGTGTGCATTGCAGCAGGGACTCTTCCTTGATCGTATCGGTCAGCGTGACATTCTCACCCTTTGTCCACCATTCGTACCGCCCAGACACGTAACGGGCGCCTGAGGCGGAGACCACGTTGACGAATACACGATGATCTTCATCCACTGGCACCAGTGCCAGCACGTCGGATTCTGAAGTGAAATAGTGCACGACGAACGGTTGCCCTTCGTCGCATTCGTATTCTATCGTGCGTATCGCCATGTCTTCGGTATCAAAGCCGAGCGAAAACGAGACGTCCGCCGACGCGGCCGAAGCTAATGCGACAGTTATCGCAATACTTGACACAAAGCGCATAAAATATCCTTCCTGTTTGTCAGAGACGGCCTTAGTAACAGCCGTTGTCCACGATCCTACTCCGACTGTATGGCTCCTACGAACGGCAGAAAAGTCC
>VAFL01000014.1 GCA_005768755.1 Paracoccus denitrificans
CATGAAACGCGCCCCTCGCAGCCTTCAACACCATGTTTTATATAGGAAATATAATGGTCAGGACAGCGAAATCAGCGCCTTACTTGGGAAATGTGGGTTTAGAAAGGTGAGAAAATCGTGAAGCCGGCCAAGATGCTCAATAATCCTCGTGTCCGCTGCCGGAAGGCCAATTTCTATTTCCATGGCCTTCGCGCCTTTTTTTCCAGTTGGTTTAAGTGTAAATGTTCGTCCTTTATTGTCATTTAGAACCAGATCCTTTCCAGTAAGGTCAGGTGGCGATATAACGATTCCTGATAGGGTTGTATACTTCGACGATGGCCCGGTGTTAAGTGGCTCGCATTTGAGAGTTCCCATGACAGCGACGCGGCCCTCAACTAGTTCGCCTCCCACTTGGGTAAGTAGGATGGAAAACTCCTCCCCGTCAATTGACCCGAGGACTTCTCCGGTCGAGTTCGAACTCATCAGACTAAGCGCCTCACCTAAGGCAAAGTGCTGGCTTAGATCGATATTTACCCGCCAATTCTGATCATAACTAACTAAAACTGATGTGTCTAAAATTTCCTTATCTGCAATCTTGAGGTAATCAAGATTTAGCTTAAATGCTGCATTATAGTTATTCGCATTTAGATTATCTAGATTGATCATGATGTGACTCATAGTCTTTGCTTGGCCTGCTGTATCATTGAGCGCGTCGGCGGAATTATCAAGCGATGGCTTCGTTCGGCTAGCTTGGATTACAGGGACATGCGTGGAACTAGTTAGGCGAATCAGTGTCGTGCGTAATCCTGCAGGCTATCCCAACGCACTCCCCAATTTTATTCTAAAGCCCACCTACCCATCCCTTAGCCTCATCCAAGCCATCAGATCCGCCCTTTCCCCCCGTCGCTCATCGCCCATAGGTACGCCCGCCTCGTCGCTCATCCCCTGCGCCAACTCCGCGCCAAGCGCCTCCTCATATTCCGCCTGCACGTCGCCCCAGCCGGGTTTCTTGCCGTCGAACCCCTCGGTCTCGCGGCGTTTGAGGTAATCCATCGTCTCGGCCCCGCGCAGCAGACCCGCCAGACGCGCATGCATGAAGCTGCGCAGCACCTCGTTGATCCGGGGCTGCCAGCCCGGCCCCATGTCGCGGAAGAATTTGACCACGTCGCCGTCCAGCCGGATCGAGATGCGTTCCTTCCTGGGCACCGCGCCTTCGGCCGCGATCTCGTGCCAGGCGTCGGGGATGCGCCCCTCGGTCAGGACGCGCTGATGCAGGTCCCATTCCAGCCGCCGCATCGCATCGGCCATATAGTGATAATTCGTCCGCCGCGCCGTCTCTGCCCGTGTCATACCGGTCCCCTTCCGCTGATCGGGCCATCATGCCGGAAGCGCGCCGTTCAGGGGTAAACGCTGCGTGCGTTGCGTATCGACGGGATAGGGACGGGGTATGTACGCGGTATGTACGGGATATTACCCGTGCGAAAACGGGTCGGGATCGTACCCCACGCCGGTCAGCGAAAGGCCCTGCGGCGGACAGACCGGCCCGCAAGCCGCGCGGTCCGCGGCCTTCAGCGCCGCCTTGACGCGCCCCGGCTCCCACGCCCCGGCGCCCACGCGTTCCAGCGTGCCGACGATGCTACGCACTTGATTATGAAGGAAACTTCTGGCCCGCAGATGAAAGCGGACCTCTTGCCCGGCGGGGTAATCAAGCCCCTCGATCCGGATCTCATCCAGCGTTTTCACCGGGCTGGCAGACTGGCACATCGTGCTGCGAAACGTCGTAAAATCGTGTCGACCCACAAGATATTGTGCTGCCTCTCGCATAGCATCAATATCCAGTGGTTTCAGCACCTGCCAGACCCATCCCCGATCCGCCACCACCGGCGCCCGCCGCGCCACCAACCGGAAGGTATAGCGCCGCTCCAGCGCTGAAAACCGGGCATGGAAATCGTCCGAAACCGGCACCGCCGCCGTCACCGCGACCGGGTCCGGCTTCAGGTGCCAGTTCAGCGCCTCGCCCAGTTTAAACCCTTGCCATTCCTTGATTAAATCGGCGTGAAACACCTGGCCAGAGGCATGTACCCCCGCGTCAGTCCGCCCCGCCGCCGCAATCCGCGCGCCCTTCGCAAAGCCCGGATCCAGCTTGCCCAAAGCTGCCTCGATCGCGCCCTGAACGCTTGGCTGACCTGCCTGCGCCTGCCAGCCCGAAAACGGCGCACCGTCATATTCGACCCGAAAAGCATAGCGCGGCATCAGTCCCGCTTTCGCCCCGCCTTCGCAGTTTCTCGAATAAGGTCAGTAAGTTCCATCCCCCGACGGTCCTCAAGTGCTGCCGGCTGCGGTTCTTTCGTCTGAACACCTTCGCGCGCCAACCGGTCGCGCAGCACCTGCATCTCGATGTCGAAATCGGTGCGCCCACCCTCAATCAGTGACCTTGTCCGGGCGGCGAAATTGCCTTCCAGGTCGGTCAGCAGTGCTTCGAAATCGGCGCGCGCGCTTTCGTCCCTGGTATGTGCGAAAAGATCGGCGAACTTCACGGTCGCGTCGCGCGCACCCATAAGGTAAACGCCCAGATAGCGCCGTGCAGCCGTCAGATCACCGGGATCTTCCTCGACCCGGCGGAACAGTTCGCGTGCGGTTTCCGCAAAGACAGCGACGCGCGCTTCCAGCCGGCGGTCACCGACGCGGCGGATCGCATCCTGCATACCCTGAAGGTAACCCTCGCCCTCGGCAACGAAGCGGGCAACGCGGTCTTGCTGGAAGGTATCTATCCCCTCCATTCCCTTGTCGCGCATGGGATCGGGCCCGAAAGCAAGATAATGCAGCGCCAATGCTGCGACGCCGATCAGTGCCGCACCCGCAACCGCGCCCGGTGCCCAGGCACCTATGGCAAGACCAAGCCCCGTAACAACGCCGCCGAACAGCTTGCGCGGCCACGCCGGACGCCGCGACACGCGGCGTGCGTCATACTCTGCCTCGGCCTGCAGCCCTTCGCGTGTCAAAAGCCCACCAAGCGCCACGAGGCCGAAACCCGCAAGGTTCGTGACAAGGCCTGTGGGATCCTGCCAGAACGCCCCGATCAAAAAGGGGATCGCGGCAATGGTGATCCATTTCACGCGCGATTCCAGGGGGTGAACTGCGGGCCCCTTGGGTTGGGGCATGTCCTGCGCACCCGGAGAAAAGCGCCCGCCAAACCGTTTTGCCATTCTGTCCGACCTCAGGCTGCGCCAGCCAGCGACGCGTAAAGCGTCAGCAGGATCAGCAGGTAGAAGGACAGCCTTTGGGTGGCCTTGCGCGACATCGCTATCTCCGTATTCGGGTCACAGAACAGATGGGCGGCGATGCCCGCGATTGCAACCTTGCTTAGAAACTGCGGGTGCGACGGTCGAAGACTTTCTGCCCCATCATCGAGCCGACGAGATCCACCATAAGCTTCGCTGTCCGGCCGCGATCATCCAGGAACGGGTTCAGCTCTACCAGATCAAGCGAAGTCACGAGGCCGGATTCGTGCAGGATCTCGCACACCAGATGCGCCTCGCGGAAGGTGGTGCCGCCGGGGACGGTGGTGCCGACGGCGGGCGCGATGGAGGGGTCCAGGAAATCCACGTCAAGCGAGACGTGGAGCATTCCGTCTGCCGCCCGCACCCGGTCCAGAAATTCCCGCAGTGGCGCGACGATGCCGCGTTCGTCCAGCACCCGCATGTCGTTCACCGTGATTTCGGTTTCTTCCAGCATCGCATGCTCGGCCGGGTCGACGCTGCGGATACCGAACATGCAGATGTTTTCGGCTGGAACCGGCGACGGGAAGGGCGGGAAGGGCGCAAAGCCATCGCGGCCCGCAGCATAGGCCATCGGCGTGCCGTGCAGATTGCCGGAGGTGGTCGTCATCGGCGTATGGAAGTCAGTATGTGCGTCCAGCCAGATAACGAAAAGCGGCCGCGCCGCCGCCTTGGCATGGGCGGCGACGCCTGCCACGGTGCCAAGCGCCAGCGAATGATCGCCGCCCATGAAAATCGGCATCCCGTCGGGCATGGCGCGCTGCGCTGCCGCGGACAGGGCATTTGTCCAGGCGATGGTTTCGGGCAGGTGATGGACGGCGCTGTTGTCGTGGCTCTCGGCCCCCGGCTTGGCCGGGATGACATCGCCACGATCCTCGATCGAATGGCCAAGCGATTGCAGCACTTTCCCAAGGCCCGCCACGCGATAAGCCGAGGGGCCCATCATGCAGCCGGGTACGCGTTGCCCTTCGTCCACGGGGGCGCCGATCAGGATGCAATGGGTCATCTGGATCCTCTGTCAGTTTGGCCGGACAATAAGGCGCGTGGGGCGTTCGCGCCACCCCTAGCCGAGCTTGCCGATAGCCGAGGCGATGAGGGAAACGCCCGACAGGAACAGCAGCAGAAGCGCTACCTTGCGGATCGTCGCGGGGCTTATGGGTGGGGGCAGGCTGCGCGCCAGCCAAGTGCCAAGCACGACCGCAGGCGCGGCGCCGGCGGCGCTGATCAGCAGCGATTGGGTGATACCGCCGTTTGTGATCACAAGCCCGGTGCGCAGGATCTGAGTCAGAAAAAAGACTGAAACGAGCGTGACGCGGACCGCCGCCAGCTGCATGGGCTGGCGGTAAAGATGCCAGATGACAGGCGGTCCGGTGGTCGCGAAAAGCCCGCCCATCAGGCCGCCGATCAGCCCCGACAGGAAGAATGTGAAGGGCGGTGATCTGGTTTCGCGCGGGCTCTGTCGCGCCGCAAGCTGCGCGGCAGAGCCAGCGATGACGATGCCAAGCAGCAATTGCACCAGCCCAAGCGACGACCCTGCCAGCCAGTTCAGCAGGAAAAACCCCACGATCAGGCTGGGAAACGCCCCCATCAGGATCAGCCGCAAGGCAGCGCGGTCCACATCGCGCCAGCCCTTCGACAACACGATCACCGCATTGACCAGCACCAGAAGAGAGGTGATCGCTGCCGCATGTGGCACCGGCATCAGCCCGAGGGCACCCGTCGCCCCCATCAGGATCAGCCCAAGCGCGAAACCCGTCAGCGTCTGCACCCAGGCGGCAAGCGCGGCGATGGCCCAGAAGATCAGGATTCCGGGCTCAATCTGCATCGGTCAGGCGCGCGTGCCCTTGAAGCGCTCGGTCCATTCCTCGCGCTGTTCGTCGGTGATCTTGGCGAAAAGGTTGTCGGGCACGGTGAAGGCATGACCGGGGGGCAGGGCGGTCAGGGCGGCGTCTACATCGTCGGGCCAGGTGTCGCTGCTGTTCATCGCCTCCCGCAGGGTGGCAGCGGTAAATGTGATGAACGGGGCCGAAAGGCTGGCGTAAAGCGCGATCAGATTCAGGCCAAGTCGCACCTGCATCGCGGCCTTTTCCGGGTCTTCCTTGAAAGTGGCCCAAGGGGCGGCGCTTTGCAGATATTCGTTGCCAAGCACCCAGATCGCGCGCAATTCGCCTGCGGCCTTGCGGACCTCCATCCTGTCCATGAAGGCTTCATAAGCGCGGATGCGGGCGGTCAGGGCTGCGGCCAATTCACGCTCTGCCTCGCCCCATTCGCCACCTTCGGGCACGGTTTCGCCGAATTTCGACCGGCAGAACTTGGTGATCCGGCTGACGAAATTGCCCAGCACGTCGGCCAGGTCCTTGTTGACGGATTGCTGGAAATTTTCCCATGTGAACTCGCTGTCGCCGGATTCGGGGGCGTGCGACAGCAGCCACCAACGCCAGTAATCTGCCGGCAGCAGCGAAAGCGCGTCGTCCATGAACACGCCGCGACCCTGCGAGGTCGAGAACTGACCGCCATCATAAGTCAGATAGTTGAAGCTCTTGATGTAATCGACCAGCTTCCACGGCTCGCCCGAGCCCATGATCGTGGTCGGGAACCCCAGCGTGTGGAAGGGGACGTTATCCTTGCCCATGAACTGGGTGTAGGTCACGTCGCCGGCGCCCTTGTCGGTGCGCCACCAGCGTTCCCAGTCGCCGCCATTGGCATCGGCCCATTCTGCCGTCGCGCCGATATATTCGATGGGCGCGTCGAACCAGACATAGAAGACCTTGCCCTCCATCCCCGGCCAGGGCTGGTCGCCCTTCTGAACCGGCACGCCCCAGTCCAGATCGCGGGTGATGCCGCGATCCTGCAGGCCGTCGCCGTCAAACAGCCATTTCTTGGCAATCGAGGTAGTCAGCACCGGCCAGTCGGTCTTGCTGTCGATCCAGGCCGCGATCTGATCCTTCATCGCCGATTGGCGCAGGTAAAGGTGCTTGGTTTCGCGGACTTCCAGATTGGTGCTGCCGCTGATGGTGCTGTGCGGGTTGATCAGGTCGGTCGGGTCCAGCTGCTTGGTGCAGTTTTCGCACTGATCACCACGCGCCTTTTCATAACCGCAGTTCGGGCAGGTGCCCTCGATATAGCGGTCAGGCAGGAAGCGCCCGTCATCGATGGAATAGACCTGCTTTTCGCTGACTTCGCGGATCAGCCCTTCCTGATCCAGCTTGCCCGCGAAGTGTTGGGTCAGTTGACGGTTCTGCGCACTTGACGACCGGCCGTAGTGATCGAAGGACAGGCCGAATCCCGCAGCCAGTTTCGACTGTTCGGCGTGCATCCGGGCGCAATAGACATCAACCGGCTCTCCGGTCTTGGCGGCGGCAAGCTCGGCTGGTGTGCCGTGTTCATCCGTTGCACAGATGAACATCACCTCATGTCCGCGCCCGCGCAGGTATCGCGCATAAAGATCGGCGGGCAGCTGGCTGCCGACCAGATTGCCCAGATGCTTGATCCCGTTGATGTAAGGCAGGGCGGAGGTGATGAGATGGCGTGCCATTTGCGCTCCCGTGGAATTGTCGCGCGTATGTAACCTTTGCCGCAAGGGTTGGAAAGGGCATGGCCGGTCGCGCGCCGTACTGTATGCGCGTGGCGCAGGATAAACATGCGCAACATGAGTTTGTCGAATGATCGGCAGGCTGCTAAAAGCGGCCCTTGTATCCGAGACAGGGGTTTTCCGTGGCCGCACTTCCGCTTTCGCCCGCATTCGATCAGCTTCGCAAGTTGGCGCAGGACCGTATCCTGATCCTTGACGGTGCGATGGGGACGCAAATTCAGGATCTGCGCCTGTCCGAGGAAGACTATACCGGCCATGGCGCGGGCTGCGCCTGCCATATCCATTCCGATCATCCGCAGAAGGGCAACAACGACCTTCTGAACCTGACCCAACCCGATGCGATCGAGGCGATCCATTATCGCTATGCGATGGCGGGCGCGGATATTGTTGAAACCAATACGTTTTCGTCGACGACCATCGCACAGGCCGACTACGGACTGGAAGACAAGGTTTATGATCTGAATGCCGAAGGCGCACGGCTGGCCCGCGCAGCACTGGACCGCGCTACTGCCGAAGATGGCAAACCGCGCTTTGTCGCCGGTGCGCTTGGGCCGACGAACCGAACGGCCTCGATCAGCCCGGATGTGAATAATCCGGGCTTCCGGGCGGTGACGTTCGACCAGTTGGCCACCGCTTATGCGGAGCAGATTCGCGGGCTGATGGATGGCGGCGCCGATCTGATCCTGATTGAGACGATCTTCGACACGCTGAACGCCAAGGCCGCCGTTTTCGCCTGCGAACAGGTCTTTGTCGAAAAGAACCTGCGCCTGCCAGTGATGATTTCGGGCACGATCACCGACCTGTCAGGGCGCACGCTGTCTGGCCAGACACCCACCGCTTTCTGGCATTCCGTCCGTCACGCCCAGCCTTTGACCATCGGGCTGAACTGCGCGCTTGGCGCAGAAGCCATGCGCCCGCACCTGGCCGAAATCTCGGACGTAGCCGATACTTTCGTCTGCGCCTATCCAAATGCGGGCCTGCCCAATGAGATGGGGCTTTACGACGAAACGCCCGAGCAGATGGCCGCGCAGGTCCGTGATTTCGCGCTTGAGGGGCTGGTCAATATCGTGGGCGGCTGCTGTGGTTCTACCCCCGATCATATCGCCGCCATTGCCCGCGCGGTCGACGGCATCGCGCCGCGCCAGATCCCCGACATCGCCCCCGCCTTGCGCTTGTCCGGGCTGGAGCCGTTTACCAAGACCCCCGAAATTCCTTTCGTGAACGTGGGCGAACGCACTAATGTCACCGGCAGCGCGCGTTTCCGCAAGCTGGTGACCAATGGCGATTACGCGGCGGCGCTGGATGTCGCCCGCGATCAGGTCGAAAACGGCGCGCAGATCATCGACATCAACATGGATGAGGGCCTGATCGACAGCCAGAAGGCCATGGTCGATTACCTGAATCTGATCGCGTCCGAACCCGATATCGCGCGGGTTCCGATCATGGTCGATTCGTCGAAATGGGAGGTGATCGAGGCCGGGCTGAAATGCATTCAGGGCAAGCCGGTGGTAAACTCGATTTCCCTGAAAGAAGGCGAGGAGGCGTTTCTGCACCATGCCCGCCTGTGTCGTGCTTACGGTGCGGCTGTGGTGGTCATGGCCTTTGACGAAACCGGCCAGGCCGATACCGAAAACCGCAAGGTCGAAATCTGCACCCGCGCCTATGATTTGCTGACGCAGGAAGTCGGCTTCCCGCCCGAGGATATCATCTTCGACCCCAATATCTTCGCGGTCGCCACGGGGATCGAGGAACACGACAATTACGGCGTCGATTTCATCAATGCGACCCGCCGGATCGTGCAGACCCTGCCGCATGTCCATATCTCGGGCGGGGTGTCGAACCTGTCCTTCAGCTTCCGCGGCAACGAACCCGTGCGGGAGGCGATGCACGCCGTGTTCCTTTATCACGCCATTCAGGCGGGTATGGATATGGGCATCGTCAACGCGGGCCAGCTGGCGGTTTACGACCAGATCGACCCCGAACTGCGTGAGGCCTGCGAGGATGTCGTCCTGAACCGCCGCAGCGATTCGACCGAACGCATGCTGGATATCGCCGAGCGTTATCGCGGTGAAGGCGGTGCCAGGACCCGCGAAAAGGATCTGTCATGGCGGGAACTGCCGGTTGATCAGCGGCTGGCCCATGCGCTTGTGAACGGAATCACCGAATATATCGAGGAAGACACGGAACTGGCGCGGCAGCAGGCAGATCGACCGCTGCACGTCATCGAAGGCCCGCTGATGTCGGGTATGAACGTGGTTGGCGACCTGTTCGGGGCGGGCAAGATGTTCCTGCCGCAGGTGGTGAAATCTGCCCGCGTGATGAAGCAGGCCGTCGCCTATCTTCTGCCTTTCATGGAAGAGGAAAAGGCTGCCTCGGGCGAATCTAACACCAACGGCAAGATACTGATGGCGACGGTGAAGGGCGATGTGCACGATATCGGCAAGAACATCGTCGGCGTCGTTCTGGCCTGCAACAACTACGAAATCATCGACCTTGGCGTCATGGTGCCGGCAACGAAAATCCTGGAGGTCGCGAAGGCGGAGAATGTCGATATCATCGGCCTGTCGGGGCTGATCACGCCCTCATTGGATGAAATGGTCCATGTCGCCGCCGAGATGGAGCGCGAGGGCTTCCATATCCCGTTGCTGATCGGTGGCGCGACGACCAGCCGTGTGCATACGGCGGTGAAGATCAATCCGCGCTATCACAAGGGCCAGACGGTCTATGTCACGGATGCCAGTCGTGCTGTGGGCGTGGTTTCCTCGCTTCTGTCGGATCAGAAGGCAGAATATGCTGCCAATATCCGTGCCGAATATGTCGACGTGGCCGACAAATACAATCGCGGCGACAAGAACAAGCCGCGCCTGTCCCTGCAGGCCGCGCGTGACAACGCGGTACAGGTCGATTTCGCCAATTGGCAGGCGACCGCGCCGAAATTCACCGGCCCCCGCGTGATGGACGACTTCGATCTGGCCGACATCGCCCGCTATATCGATTGGACACCGTTCTTCCAGACATGGGAGATGAAGGGCGTCTATCCACGGATCCTCGAGGACGAAAAACAGGCCGAGGCGGCGCGGGCGCTGTTTGCCGATGCGAACGCGATGCTTGAAACGATCATCGCCGAACGGTGGTTCAGCCCACGGGCTGTAATAGGTTTCTGGCCGGCGAACCGTGTGGGCGACGACATTCGCCTGTTTACCGATGAAAGCCGCGCTGAAAGCCTGGCTACGTTCCACACGCTGCGCCAGCAGGTTGAAAAGCGTGAAGGCCGGCCAAATGTGGCGCTGTCGGATTTCGTCGCGCCAGTCGGGCAACCTGACTATGTCGGCGGCTTCGTGGTGACCTCGGGCCCGCAGGATCACGAGATTGCCGCCCGCTTCAAGGCCGAAGGTGACGACTACTCTGCGATCATGGTGCAGGCTCTGTCCGATCGGTTCGCCGAGGCGCTGGCAGAACTGATGCATGAACGCGTGCGGCGTGATCATTGGGGCTATGCGCCCGATGAATCGCTTTCGAACGCTGATCTGATCGCGGAAGGCTATGGCGGTATCCGCCCCGCGCCCGGCTATCCTGCCCAGCCCGATCACACCGAAAAGCGGACGCTGTTTGATCTGCTGAACGCCACGGAAGCCACTGGGGTCGAGTTGACAGAATCCATGGCGATGTGGCCAGGTTCCTCGGTGTCAGGCATCTATATCGGGCATCCCGACGCCTATTATTTCGGCGTTGCGAAGGTCGAGGCTGATCAGGTCGCCGATTACGCCGCGCGCAAGGGGATGGAACTGGCCGAGGCCGAGCGCTGGCTTGCCCCGATCCTGAACTATGTTCCGGGCCAGTCGGTCGCCGCAGAATGACAAGATGACCGCAACACATGTTGCGGCCATCTTGTGTGTCGGTCCGGTATCAGTTCGCAGGTGCGGCAGCGGTCGGTGCGTAATTCGGGGCACCGCCCTGCATGATCCGCGCGCCTTCCTGACGGCACAGATTGTCGGCGGTCGTGACCGACATGCTGGCCGGGCGGTTGATTGAACGATCCCAGGTGACCTGCTCATGCGTATAGATCTGGCAGGTTACCGGACCGACGGGTGACTGCGCCAGAACCGGTGTCGATTCGTATTGTTGCGGCGTAATCGCACAGGCCGAAAGCGCCGCGACCGAGGCTGCGGCAAGGATAAACCGGGTAAACATTCAACTCTTTCCTTCTTGGGTGATGAGGAGGCATTCGCGCGCTGTCAGCAGATCAAGTCGATCATATCTGGAGGCATCTGACGATATGACAAAAAAGACATGCCCGCTCAAGGACTGAGCAAACGCTTGCTTAATCGGCCGATACGAAGCCGGCTTCCGCCAGCAATGCGTCGCTGCGGCTTTCAATTGCTTCGCGCAATCGCGCGATGAAGGCGTCACGGTCCTCTCCAGGATTGGCGTGCATGGGCGGCAGGAACTCGATCACGGCCCGACCCGATGCGACCGGCATTCCGCGCTTGGGCCAGAACAGTCCGCAATTCACCGCGACCGGATAGACGGGCAGGCCCGTTTCCAGATGAATCGTTGCGATACCGTGTTTGTAGGGGCGATGTTCGCCCGGTCGTGTCCGGGTGCCTTCGGGGTACACGATCAGATGGCCCAGCCCATCGGCTGAGGCCATGCGCTTGCGCGCAGCGCCGACAATCTGGCCCATTGCGTCGCGACCCTTCTTGCGGTCGATGGGAATTGACCCGACTTCGCGCGCATACCACCCCATGATCGGGACCCGCATGACCTCTCGCTTCATCACGAAGCTGCGTCGTTCTGCGGCACATGCAATGGCCAGGATATCGAGGAAGCTCTGGTGTTTGGCGCCGATCAGCGCGTCCTCATTTGCTGCAGGGGGCGTGCCGCGAAGCTCTACCGCGACGCCCATATGCCAGCGCGCAGCGCGCAGCATGTAGGAAATCCAGATCGAGGCGACGCGGTTGGCCCCCTCGCGTCCTTTTCGCACCTGCGTCAGCAGGCCCCACAACCCGATGGCGACCGTCGCCAGTCCGACATGAATGTAATAGCTGACGGTGCGCAGATAACTCAGTGCTCCGGTCCGGCCGGGCCGGGGTGAAAAGCGCGCGGCCTCGGTCTGGGTCAGCAGCGGCCCTGTCACGGCACGGCCCTCAGCATTCGCAGTGCGGCCCAACGCGTCGCGAAGAAACCGACGGCCGCCGCGATCAGCGGAATCAGAAGCGGCCAAAGCCAGCCCCAGCCCTGAAAACCAAGGCCGGTCAGGAAGCCGCCGGCTTCGTCCATGTCGGGCAACAGGGCGATCGCCAGAACGCCTGCAAGGGTGCCTGCAAGCGCGCCCATGGCGGCGCGGCGGGTGAAGCGGCGCACGAATGCCTGCGCGATGGTCACGTCGCGCGCCCCGATCAGGCGCAGGACACGGATCACCTGGCCGTTCGCCGCCAGCGAGGACTGTGCGGCAAGGATCATCATTGCCGTCCCCGCCGCTGCAATAAGCCCAAGCGAGATCACGCCCAGCAACTTCAACCGATTCGCAGCCGTGACGAGCGGTTGGCGCCATCGGGTGTGGTCGTCCAGTACCGCACCCGGCACCTCTGCCTCCAGTCGAAGTCGCAATCCTTCCGCATCGAAGCTGTCGCCGTCTTCGCGGATCTCGACAAGTCGCGGCACGGGCAGCGCCTCGACCGGGACATCGGGTCCGAACCACGGCGTCAGGAGGTCCGAAATTTCGTCCTCGGGCAGCATCCGCGCTTCGGCCACGCCGGGGGTCTGATCCAATATCGCCATGACCTTGCCGGTCTCGCCCTCGATCTCGTCCGCCGGGGCCGACACGCGAACCGTCACGGTCTGGGCCAGCGACGAGGACCACCGATCTGCCAGCCGCCCGGTTGCAAGGCTGAGCGCCAGCGCAAACACCGCCAGGAAAGCCATCGCGCCAGCGCTGAGCAGGGTCAGCTGTGCCGTAAATCCGGTCGAGGGCACGATACGGCCTGCGACGCTGCCGTCACGTCCGATCAGCCCCCGCCAGAGGCTGCGCCAGTCGACATTGCGAAGATCGCGCTTCATAGGTCAGCCCCCGCCAATTGCACCCTCTTGCCCGAGATCCGCAGCACGCGCGCCTGAACGTCCAGCTGGCGCGCGGCGCGGATCAGATCCATGTCATGCGTTGCGATCAGGATGGTCTTCCCCGAGCGATTCAGTTCGACCAGAAGCTGAAGAAGGCGCAATGACATTTCCCAGTCAAGGTTTCCCGTCGGCTCGTCCGCGATGACGAAATCGGGGGACATGATGACAGCGCGCGCAAGCGCCGCACGCTGACGTTCCCCACCCGACAGCGACAGCGGAAGTGCGCGGGCGTGGGCCGTCATTCCGACCCAGCCAAGCAATTGTTTCAGCGCTTTCATGTCGATGGTCTGGCCGGCAACGGTTTGCGGCAGGGCAACGTTCTCGGCGACTGGCAGATGGTCAAGGAACTGGGCGTCCTGATGAAGAACGCCGATCTTTCTGCGCAGCATCGCGATACCGTCGCGCGACAGGC
This sequence comes from Paracoccus denitrificans, assembly GCA_005768755.1. Lineage (GTDB taxonomy): Bacteria > Pseudomonadota > Alphaproteobacteria > Rhodobacterales > Rhodobacteraceae > Paracoccus > Paracoccus denitrificans_B. The sequence continues at coordinate 13,382 of VAFL01000014.1, forward strand.
TGCTGACGTCGTGACCGAAGGCTGACAGCTGGCCGGAACTTGGCAGCAGATCCGCATAGCACAGGCGCAGAAAACTGGTCTTGCCCGAACCCGATGGCCCGGTCAGGAAGTGGAATGATCCGGCCGGCAGGCTTAATGTCATGCCTGACAGCAGGGCCCCGCCTTCACGGTACCCGAAAGTCACGTCCTGCATTTCGATCAAAGCGGCCTCCATGCCATTCACTGCTGCGCGGCGCTTGGAAGCCGGGCGATGCGTTGATAGAACAGCCCGGCGAGGAATGCCAGAAACGGCGCAGCTTTTGACAGGACGACCCATGCGGCTGATTTGCCCGGAATGCAACGCGCTGTATGATATTGCAGATGCGATGATCCCGCCCGAGGGGCGCGAGGTCGAATGTTCGGCTTGTGGGCATGTCTGGCTGCAAACCCCCGCGATGACGGCACCGCGCACTGATGCCACCAGTGCGGACGGCGCCAGAGCGCCCGAAACCTCTGCGACATCCGCGCATGAAAATGGCGATCAACCCAGATCATCGACCATGCGTGGCCTGTCGGCCGACCTGCGTGCGGCGGCGCTTTCCGATAATGGCACGAAACCCGTGCTGGGTGCGGCGCCGGTCCTTCAGCGCCCACTGCCCGATGATGTGCTGTCGATCCTGCGCGAGGAAACCGCCCGAGAGCTTGGTGCGCGGCGAGGTTCAAGGGGCGATGCGCCCGCGCCTCTGCCGCCTGAGACGGCCCTGCCGACACCGCAAAGCCCTGTCGATCCGCCAGAGGAGCCCGCGGTAGATTGGCCGGCCACGACCGTCACGCAGCCTGACATCAACGACCCTGACGAATCAGCATCGCCAGCAGAGCCGGAGGGTGCGGCAGGGCAAGCGCCTGCCGTGTCTGATGATGTCATCGCCGCGCCGCGTCAGCCAGATGTCGATCCTGCCCCGCCACGGGTGCCGCAGGACGCATCCGCTCCTGACCGTCCGGCGGTGCCAAGGCGCCGCGTCTCGCGCGATCTGCCCGATGTGGAAATGCTGGCCGCGACGATCCAGACTGAATCCGCGCCACCAGTTGCAATTGTGCATCCAGCCGCAAAAACCCGGCAGCGTTCGGGTTACCGCGGGGGACTTCTGGGCGCCATTTCAGTCGCGGCGGCGCTTGCTGTCGCCTATGTCGCGGGCGTGATCTGGGTCAATTCCGGCGACGCACCGGCCAGCGTGCAAACGCTTGTCAACGGGGTCGACCATCTGCGCGCCGGCCTGCACGATGCCGCCTCGGCCGTTCTGGGCAGAAAGGGGCCGTAATGCGCTTTGCACCAATCCCCGAATCGCTTCCTTCAACTGTGCCCTTCGTTGGCATCGAAACCCTTCAGCGTCGCCGCGGCGCACCTTATGTCGCGCGATTGGGTGCGAATGAAAACGGCTTCGGGCCTTCGCCCTGTGCAATCGATGCGATGGTTAATGCGGCGTCCGAAGCGTGGAAATACGGTGATGCCGAAAGTCACGATCTGCGCGAGGCGCTTGCCCTGAAGCATGACGTCGCGCCCGCCAATATCCTGGTCGGCGAAGGCATAGACGGGCTTCTTGGCCTGGCGGCGCGGCTGATGGTGGGTCCGGGTGATCCGGTCGTGACCTCGGACGGGGCATATCCGACCTTCAACTATCACGTGGCGGGCTTCGGCGGCGTCCTGCACAAGGTGCCCTACCGCGATGACCGCGAAGATCCTGATGCCCTACTGGCGGCAGCAATCGCGGTGAAGGCGCGGCTTATCTATCTGGCGAATCCCGATAACCCCATGGGAAGCTGGCTGTCCGGCAGTGTCATCGAAGACATGATCGCGCGTATTCCGGCGGGCTGCATGCTCGTTCTGGATGAGGCCTATGCAGAATTTGCCCCGGACGATGCCATCCCGAAGACGGACCCGGGCGATCCGCGTGTCCTGAGAATGCGCACGTTCTCGAAGGCTTACGGTCTGGCAGGCGCGCGAATTGGTTATGTCATTGGTGCACCGGACGTCATTGCCGGCTTTGACCGTATCCGCAATCATTTCGGCGTAAATGCCATTGCCCAGGCGGGCGCTTTGGCCGCCTTGGCAGACGAAGACTGGCTGGCCCGGATTCGCGCGCGCGTCGTTCATGCGCGTGATCGGATCGCAGATATCGCTGCAGGGCAGGGGCTGGTGTCGCTGCCATCCGCCACTAATTTTGTCGCAGTCGACCTCGGCGCGGACGGAGATTTTGCCCGTCGGGTCATGGCGGCGCTTGACCGGGCGGGCATTTTTGCCCGGATGCCGGGGGTGGCACCCATGGACCGCTGTATTCGCATCTCTTGCGCGCCGGATCACGAACTGGACGCCTTCGCTGCGGTCTTGCCGGAAGCGCTTGCATCTGCCCGCGCAGACTAGCCGCGTTTGTGGCAGTCGGCGCGCAGCCGCTGGCGGGTTTCGTGATGTCGCGGATTGTGCGGGACTTTCGCCCTTACGCAACCCATGCTAAGCCCGCGCGGGAAAATCAGGATACCGCCGATGACCGACCTCGACACCCTTCGTTCGACCTACCTGGACCGCGTGGCCAGTGCCCCCGACGCCCCCGCGCTTGAGGAGGTCCGCCTTGCCGCGCTTGGCAAGAAGGGCGAGATCAGCCTGATGATGCGCGAACTGGGCCGCATGACGCCCGAGGAGCGGCAGACCACCGGTGCCGCCCTGAACCGTTTGCGTGACGAGATCGACGCCGCACTTCGTGCCCGCAAGGCCGGGCTGGAGGACGCGGCCCTTGACGCGCGCCTGCGCGGTGAATGGCTGGACGTGACGCTGCCCGGCCGCCCGCGACCGCGCGGCACCATCCACCCGGTCAGCCAGGTGACCGAGGAAGTGACCGCGATTTTCGCCGATATGGGGTTTGCCGTCGCCGAAGGTCCGCAGGTAGAAAGCGACTGGTTCAATTTCGACGCGCTGAACATCCCCCCTGAACACCCCGCGCGGCAGGAACACGACACCTTCTTCATGCACCGTGCCGAGGGTGACGCGCGCGCGCCCAATGTATTGCGGACCCATACGTCACCTGTGCAGATCCGGGCGATGCAGAAGACCGGCGCGCCGATCCGTGTCATCGCGCCGGGCCGCGTCTACCGCATGGACATGGACCAGACCCATACGCCGATGTTCCATCAGGTCGAGGGGCTGGCCATCGGCCGCGACATCTCGATGGCCAATCTGAAATGGACGCTGGAGGAATTCTGCCGCGCCTTCTTCGAACTCGATGAGGTAGAGCTTCGTTTCCGCGCCAGCCACTTTCCCTTCACCGAGCCCTCGGCCGAGGTCGATATCCGTTGCAGCTGGGAAGGCGGCGCGCTGAAGATCGGGCAGGGCGACAGCTGGCTGGAAATCCTCGGCTCTGGCATGGTCCATCCGAAAGTGCTGGAGGCCGGCGGCATCGACCCGAACGAATGGCAGGGCTTTGCCTTTGGCATGGGCATCGACCGTATCGCCATGTTGAAATACGGCATCCCCGACCTGCGTGCCTTCTTCGAAAGCGATCTGCGCTGGCTGCGTCATTACGGCTTTGCCGCCAGCGATGTGCCCACCGTGCCGGGCGGATTGTCGCGCTGACCACTCCCGGCGCGGCCATATGCTTGCCGAAGCACGAGACGTGTCGGGATTGACAAATCTCCGACCATTCTGTCGACTGCTTCGACAATCCGTTCATGGGGCATGTTCATGAAGTACGTTGCTTCGGTCGCGTTGACCGCTCTCGCCTGTGGTATGCTGTCCACGACCGCCGACGCGCAGCGCGCGGAACCGCGGCGGATCGAACAGTGCAGTCTGATCATCGCTGGCGATCAGTTCATCGAGGGACCTTGTGACTTCACGATGCTGGACGATGACGGTTCGTTCCAGATCATGTCGACCGATGGCTTGTTCTTCGCTCAGGTCATTGTCACCGCGCCCGGCGAGGGCATGGGATACTGGAACGAGGATGCGGGTGCAAACCATGCGCATTCGCCACTCGGCCAGCTGAGCCGGGACGGCGCGTGCTGGTCAACCCCGGAACTTGAGGTTTGCGCCAGATAGGTGTCGGTCCTTCAGATTCGGCAACAGGCATACGCAGCCTGACGCCATGAAACAGGCACAGGACGTGATGACGAAAAAACCGAAGACAAAAACCTCTGCGAAGCCCGCCGAAAAACCGGTGCCGCAACCAGTCGAGATGTTTCCGGTTCCTGCGATCGCGGAAGATCTGTGGCCGCAGGGGGACGAGGCCGATCAGGCGACGCTTCATGCCGCCGAGGAGGTGTTCAATCATCTTCTGTCGCGCGTGAAGGATTTTCAGTCCACCCTTCCGGCCGATTACGAATTAGGCATCCGTCTGGGAAATTTCAGCGGAGAGCGCGCCGTTCACGTGCGCGGCATGGGCTATCGTAATCCCAATATCATCGAATTTTACGGACTTCTGGATGGCGACAAGCAGGTGGCTGTGGTCCAGCATGTTTCGCAATTGAACTTCATGCTGCTGGCCGTGCCGCCGGTGGCGGAACAGAAGCCTTACCGCATCGGCTTCGGTGCCGATATCTGAACGCGGCCGCATTGCTGGTGGAACTGGTGGCGGGCGCGGCCGGTTGCGGGATCACCCGCCTTCCTGCCAGTCCGGTGAAGGCACATCAGTCCGTTCGGGTCGTTGAAACACGTGGTCCGCGCGTTCAAAGCGTTGTCGCTACGCCCGTTCCTCTCGGTCACGGTCAGTTCTGACGTTGCTGTCAGATGACAGGGGCGGCGCGGGCCGCTATTCTGTCCGCCGAACCGCCAGCCCTTGCGCGAACAGGAGCCCGCATGACCGACAACCGCAATCTGACACTAACGCTTTATGCCGTTGCGTTCATGACCTCGATCAGCCTGTTCGGGCTTGTCGATGCGGTCTCGGCCGACGCTGTCGAGACCGCCGCTGTCGCTGTCACGCGGGCCTTCCTGCTGCCGATTCTTGGGATTGCGGCGCTTTGCTTTCTGATTGTCACGCTGATCATGCTGACGCGGGGTCATTTGCGGGGGACCTATGTCTGGAACACCCCCAAGGCGGAACGCCAGGTGCTGGAACTGGGTATTGGTGCGGCCAGCTATTTCGGGGTGCTGGCGCTTATCAGTTTTGCGCTGGCGCTGATCGCGCCGTCGCAGATGGCGGCGACGTCGGCTGGCATGGCAGAGCATTGGCCGTGGTTTCTGGCCGTGCCTTGTCTGGCCATCGGTGCGGCGGCGCGCCAGAACAAGCCCAGCTGGCTGGTCGCGGGCGCGATCTTCGCCACCATCGGGCTGTTTACCTGACAGGCGCGGGCCGCGCAGGCCTACCAATCCCCTGCGCCATGGGTTAAGTGACCGGCACCCGCCGCCGGCGCGATATGCATGGGAACGCAGATATGAAATTCACTCTGTCCTGGCTGAAGGACCATCTGGAAACCGATGCCTCCGTCGAGGAGATCGGGCGGGTTCTGACCGATCTCGGGCTTGAGGTCGAGGAGATCATCGATCCCGCCGCGAAACTGGGCGGATTTACCATCGCGAAGATCGTCTCGGCTGAACAGCATCCCGATGCCGACCGCCTGCGGGTGCTGCGTGTCGAAACCGACGAGGGCGAAAAGCAGATCGTCTGTGGCGCCCCCAATGCCCGCACCGGTCTGATTGGCGTGCTGGCAAAGCCCGGCGATTACGTCCCCGGCATCGACACCACGCTTGGCGTCGGCAAGATCCGTGGCGTTGAAAGCCACGGCATGATGGCGTCCGAGCGCGAGCTGGAACTGTCGGACGAACATAATGGTATCATCGAGCTGCCCTCGGGCGAGGTCGGCCAGAAGTTCACCGACTGGCTGGCGGCGAATGCGCCCGAAAAGATAGACCCTGTCTTCGACATCAAGATCACGCCCAATCGTCCTGACGCGCTTGGCGTACGCGGCGTGGCGCGCGACCTTGCGGCGCGCGGTCTTGGCACGCTGAAGCCGCTGCGCGAAGTTGAGATTGAAGGCGTTTTCGCCAGTCCGATCAACGTCACCATTGACGAGAACGTTCTGGACAAGGTGCCGTTCTTCTCGGGTCGCGTGGTGCGCGGGGTCAAGAACGGGCCCTCGCCCGAATGGCTGCAAAAGCGGCTGCGCGCCATCGGCCTGCGCCCGATCAGTGCGCTTGTCGATATCACCAATTTCTTCACTTATGACCTGAACCGGCCGCTGCACGTCTTTGACGTCGCCAAGGTGAAGGGCGATCTGCGCCTGCGCGCCGCCACCGCGGGGGAAACCATCGTGGCGCTGGATGACAAGGAATACCCCCTGCCCGAAGGCGCGATCGTGATCGCGGATGAAGGCGGCGCGGAATCCATCGGCGGGATCATGGGCGGCGCGGCCTCAGGTTCGGAACTCGACACGACCGATGTGTTCATCGAGGCAGCGTTCTTTGATCCGATCAATACCGCCAGGACGGGGCGCGCCCTGAAAATCAATTCGGACGCACGCTACCGCTTCGAACGCGGGATCGACCCGGAGTTCACCGTGCCCGGTCTCGATCTGGCAACGCAGATGGTGATCGAGCTTTGCGGGGGCGAGCCGTCGGGCCTGGTCACGGCGGGTGCCGTGCCCGATCACGCGCGCAGCTACCGGCTGGACACGCACCGCGTCGTCAGCCTTGTCGGGATGGAGATCGAGGATACCGTGCAGCGCCAGACGCTGGAGGCACTTGGCTTTCGGATGAATGGCGATATGGCTGAGGTGCCCAGCTGGCGCCCCGACGTGCAGGGCGAGGCCGATCTGATCGAGGAAATCGCCCGTGTTGCCAGCCTGACCCGGCTGGTTGGCCAGCCCATGGCGCGCCCGCAGGCTGGCGTTCCCCTTCCTGTGCTGACCCCCTTGCAGCGCCGCGAGGCGGCGGCCCGGCGGATGGCGGCCTCGCTTGGATATAATGAATGCGTGACCTACAGCTTCATAGACAAGGATGCAGCGGCGCTGTTCGGCGGCGGTGATGATGCTGTGAAGCTGGAAAATCCGATCAGCAGCGAAATGACGCATCTGCGGCCCGATCTGTTGCCCGGCCTGCTGGCGGCGGCGGCGCGCAATCAGGCACGTGGCTTCGCCGATCTGGCGCTGTTCGAATGCGGCCCGGTCTTTTCGGGTGGCGAGCCGGGCGATCAGGCGCTGCGCCTGACCGGCCTGCTGGTCGGCGCGAATGCGCAGCGTGATCCCTACGCTTCGCGCCGCCCGGTCGATGTTTACGACGCCAAGGCCGATGCCGAGTCGGTGCTGGAGGCCATCGGTGCGCCGGTGAAATTCCAGATCGACCGCAAGCTTGACGGCTGGTGGCATCCCGGACGCGCCGGCAATATCCAGCTTGGCCCGAACCGGCTGGCAACCTTTGGCGAGGTTCATCCCAAGATCCTGCGCGAAATGGATGTGAAAGGCCCCGCCGTGGCATTCACCATCCATATCCCGAATATTCCGCTGCCGAAGACCAAGGTGCCGACACGGGCCGCGCTGGATGCGTCCAGTCTGCAGCCGGTGGAACGTGACTTCGCTTTCGTCGTGGATGCCGGGGTCGAGGCGATCACCTTGGTCAACGCCGCCGCCGGTGCCGACAAGGCGCTGATCGACAGCGTGCGCGTCTTCGACCAGTTCACCGGTGACAAGGCCGAGGCGCAGATGGGTGCGGGCAAGAAATCCGTCGCCATTACCGCCCGCCTGCAGCCGCGGGACAAGACCCTGACCGATGCCGAAATCGAAGCGGTCGCTGCGAAGATCGTGGAGAAGGTTGCAAAGGCGACGGGCGGCACACTTCGCAGTTAGGTCGATATGTTTTCTGCCACCCCCGGCACGGCTGCCTGACCAGTGCCGGGGGTGATAAGCATTGCCGCCTTCAGACGGCCCGCTTGGGGATCAAGATCGATCCAGGCCACTTCATGCCGAACCGACCGGCAGCGGCCGATGCAGCCGCAGGCGCGGATCGCTTTGCAGCAACCCCTTCACCCATTCGGCCTCGGCGGTGAAGTCGTGCGGCACCTGCTCGGCCGAGCGGCTGCCGGACAGCGATTTCGAGGCGAAGAAATCGAAGCTGTAGAGGTCCAGTTTTGCCAGATCGGACTGCAGCAACAGCTCGATCAGCATGGCGCCGGTTGTGGGCTGGGCGCCTAAACGGTCCTTCAGCGCCTGGTAGTCGTTCAGCGGGTGAAGGTAGAAGCCGGGCGAAGTCGCGCTGTCATAATCCAGCCGCTTGCGTTTATGCGACATCCAGAGGATGCGGTCCGGCGCGATCCGGGTGCGGTCCGGCTTGGTCAGACGCGTTGCCAGCCCAAGCCAATCCGTGCGCGTGCCATGGGTTTCGGCATTGGGCATCGGCGCCAGGTTGATGCGGACCACAATGTCATGTGCGTCAATCTCTGCGCCCATCTGGGAATGCGCCAGCGCGCGGGCATTGCCGACAAGTGCGACCGATTTGCCGCGCAAGGCCGCCAGCAGGTCCGTTTGGGCCACGGATAATGACGACAGCAATTCCTCGTCCCGCATCAGTCTGGCGGTGATGAAGCGCAGCGGTGTCATGCCAGCAGCGCCCGGTAGACCTCGACTATGGCGCGGGCCTCGCCCTCAATATCGTGGTTGGAGCGGACATGGGTCAATGCGGCGCGTCCTGCGGCCTCGCGTGCGTCGGGGTTATCAAGCCAATGGGCCAAAGCAGCGGTCAGTTCGCCTTGGTTTTCTGCATCAACCAGTGAACCGGTCACTTCGTCGTGGATCAGTGTCTCAAACGCGCCCACGCGCGTGGCAACAACGGGAACGCCGCAGGCCATCGCCTCCAGCGGCGTCAGCCCAAATCCTTCCCATCTGGCAGGGGCGGCGAACAGATCCATGGCCTGATAGTGTCGGACCACGTCACCCCAGGGCAACTCGCCCAGGAAATGCACGCGCTCGGTCAGCCCGGCGGCTGCCAGCTTGTCCGTCAATTCGTCTACAAACGACTGATTGTCCGATGTGATCCGCCCTGTGAAGACCAGTTGGGCCTTGGGGCGCGTCGGGAAAAGCTCCAATGCAGATTCAACCAGCAGGTCGACGCCCTTTTGTGCGCGGACCCGGCCAAAACAGCCGATCAGCACCGCGTCGGGGTCAAGGCCAAGGCTGTCACGCAGGGCACGCTTGTCTGCGGCAGGATGGAAAACATTCGTGTCGACGCCATGCATGACCACGGTGGCAGGGCGTTCCAGATAAGACGCGGCCTTGGCCGACGTTGCAATCAGCGCATCCTGCTGCCGGATCAGCCACTTTGTAAAGCCGGTGTGATGGCGTTGCGCGGCGGACGTGAAAAGCAGCCGGTACCGCCGCCCCAGCAGCCGCCGCAAGATCAGACCCAATGCCATTTCCGTATTGCGCCGGGCATGCCAGACCCGCCAGCGATTACGGGGCAGGGTGGCCGCACGCGACAGCGGAATATGTGGCAGTTCGTCCGGCAGGCCGGGCCCCGTGCTGACAATCCCGATCATGCGCGCCTGCACGGGAAGCAGTCGCACCACCGTCGCGGTGACACCTGAAAGGCGTCGCTTGAGGTTGGGTGCAACCACCTCGATCTCGCTCGGTTCAGTCATTCGGGGCCTCAGACGTCAGGAAATACAGACCCAACCCTATCGCAAGCGGCACAGTAAAGAACAGGAAGACAGTCGCATAGGCATGCGCAGGGTTGCCGTGTGCAGAGGCCCATTGAAACACCGGACGAGAGCCGAATTGCAAAAGCCCGGTTCCGCCGATCGACACCATATTCAGAAACGTTATGCCCCTGCCGACCAGGTGATCTGGAAGAAATGCGCGACCGTGGGCAATCAGCAGCACGTAGGACGCGCCCGAAAGACCCACAAGTGACAGAAGCGCCACAGATAGCGCCAGGTTCTGAGCGGCAAAAAGCCACAGCGCGCCGGTCACGATTACGGTGCCGGTGGTGCCGACAAGAATCGTCAACCGGACCGATCCGACCATCCGCACCACGGGCCCGGCAAAGTAATTACCCAAAATCATGGCGATGCCCATAAGCAGGGCCGCGTTGCCGACTGTCGTATCTGACGCCGAAAAGACGTCTTCCAGATATGGCCCTGCCCACAACCCCCTGATCGCGGCGGAGACACCGTAGTTCACCGCAAAAAGCGGCAGGATGAACCAAAGTGCACGTAACCGAAGAATATCTGACAGCTGGCCTTTCGGATGCGCATTGTCCAGCCGTTCCGGGTCCTTCACAACCAGCCATTCCAGAAGCGCCACCAGCAAAGTGAAGACAAACATACCCCACAACGCGGTCCGCCAGCCGACCGCCTCGGTCACCGCCACGAGTGGCGTCGCGCTCAGCAGATTGCCAAGCGCGCCAGCGGCGACGAACGTGCCAGCCAGCGTCCCGAATTCCCGGACCGAAAAACTGCGTGCGAAGATGTAATAGGCGGACATCAGCGCCGGCGCGCAGCCGATGCCAATCAATCCCATTGCCACATGCAGATGCCATGGCGCGCTCGCTATCGCGAAAATCGCCGCGCCGGCGGCCGCGACAAGCATCATCGAGGAAGCTGTCTTTCGCGGCCCGATCTGGTCAAGCCAACGACCGACGGGCACCTGCATCGCGGCAAATGCCACAAACCATACGCCGGACGAGATCGCCAGATCACCGGGGGTCGCACCCAGATCCCCCCGCAGGTCAGAGCTGAGGACGGTCAGAAAGGCGCGATAGAACTGGCTGAGCATATAGCCCAGCACCAGCATCCATATCCCGAGCGTGAATTGACGCATCAGGCCCGCACGAACTGTCCTGCAGCGCCGTCATACTGGAAAAGCGTCCCGTCACCAATGTCGTGGATCAGTCCGTGCAGCGTCATCTGTTCCGATTCGACGGCCTCGCGCACGAAGGGAAAGCCCATCAGATTTTCCAGCGAGATCATGACCGCCTCGCGCTCCAGTGCGGGCACCTGCTCGGGCTCGGGCAGGTCCGAGACGCGTTCATAACCGGGCCGCAGAATATCCATCCAGCGTCCGACGAAACTGGATTCCTCCTCCAACTCGGGCGCGTGGCCCGAACACATGGCATGACAGCCGGCGACGCCGCCACATTTCGTGTGACCCATGACGATCAGATGCGCGACCTTCAGGGCTTTGACGGCATATTCGACTGCCGCAGACGTGCCGTGCTGATGGCCATCGGGCGTATAAGGCGGCACAAGATTGGCAATGTTGCGGTGAATGAAGAACTCTCCCGTGTCGGCCCCGAAGATCGACGTCACATGAACCCGCGAATCGCAGCAGGAGATCACCATCGCACGCGGGCGCTGACCGTCTTCGGAAAGCCTGTGATACCAGGCACGGTTTTCGGCAAATGTCGTCGCGCGCCAGCCATTGTAGCGAGTGATAAGGTAATGCGGCAGAAGCTTGGCGTTATGCATCGGCGTTCCTTTTCGTTCCGCCCCACAGTTATGCTGTGTTTGCCTTGAATTCGAGCGATTTTTAGGCGGTCAGGTAACAAAATCATAACCTCGGACAGAGAATGTGGCGCGACGTGCGGGGCAGGAGAACGGAAGGTGGATGATGACGAAAATAGCGGCGCTTGCTGTGACTGAACCTGTCAGCGTTGACGAGCGGCGGCTTCATGACATTGTGAATGAGCTGGGCGAAGTTGCCGCCACGGGCCTTATTCAACTGGCGCTTGAACAAATGGCGCTAGCGGTTCGGGCGCTGCATGAGGACGCGCGCGCCGACAATGTGCTTGCGATTACGGCCCAGGCAGAACGTCTGTCGCGACTGGCGTGGCAGGTCGGTCTTGTCACGCTGGCGGCAGTGGCGATCGACATTGCCGAATGCGCCAGACATGGCGATGCAGTTGCGCTTGAAGCGACGCTTGCGCGTCTGACCCGCGTCGCAGATCGTTCGTTGACCGACATATGGGACGGGGTTGGACCGGGCTAGGGCGCTTGCGGGCCGCGGATGGCAGTGCCATCTTCCGCACCGGCATATGCAAGAGGCTTTCATGACACCCGAATTCGCCGCTGACAGTTCGCAGGCCAGGCCCATCTGGCTCGTTTCGCCCGGCACGCTGCCATCTGGTCTTGACCAGGTTGCGCGCGATTGGGCCTCTGCCTGCGATTTTGTTGGTAACTGTGGGCAGATTTGCCTGTTGCCGGATGGCAAGGGCGGGATCGCGGGCGCGCTGCTTGGAATCGGGGCGCCGGAAAGCGGTCCGGTCAGAGACAGGTTTGCGCTTTCGAAGGCAGCAAATACTTTGCCTGCGGGCGATTGGAAGGTTGATGCCTGGCCGCACGGCTGCGATGCGGCAGAGACAGCATTCGGCTGGCTGCTGTCGCAGTATGCGTTTGATCGGTACCGCAAGGCGACAGGTGCAAAGGCACGGCTGGTCGCGCCAGCGGGCATTGATGCCGAGCGGTTGGTCAAGATGGCGGAAGCCGAGTTCCTGACGCGTGACCTGATCAATACGCCGGCAAATGATATGGGGCCGGATGCCTTGGAAGCTGCCGCGCGCGATCTGGCAAAACGGCATGATTTCGCGGTGCAGGTCATCACGGGAGCGGCGCTGCTCGCACAGGGCTTTCCGCTGATCCATGCCGTCGGACGGGCGGCTGATCAAGCGCCACGCCTGATCGAACTGTCCCGCGGTGATCGCGGTCCGGCGCTGACATTGGTTGGAAAGGGTGTGTGTTTCGACACGGGTGGGCTGGATATCAAGCCACCCGCCAGCATGGGGCTGATGAAGAAGGACATGGGCGGGGCGGCGACCGTCCTGGGCCTTGCCCAGATGCTGGTTGCGACAGGGGCGGCAGACGGTATTCGACTTCGTGTGCTGATCCCGGCAGTTGAAAACGCGATTGCAGGCGATTCTTTCCGGCCGGGTGACATTCTGACCAGCCGAAAGGGTCTGACGGTCGAAGTGAACAATACCGATGCCGAGGGCAGGTTGGTTCTGGCGGATGCAATGGCCTACGCAGCCGAAGACAAGCCTGACTGGCTGATCACGATGGCGACATTGACGGGCGCAGCGCGCGTGGCACTTGGCCCGGATCTGCCGCCATTCTATTGCGACGATGACGACGCAGCGGCAGCGATCTTTCAGGCAGGTCGCACCAACTGGGATCCGCTGTGGCGCATGCCCTTCTGGGACCCCTATGAGACAATGATAGAGCCGGGGATTGCTGACCTGGACAACGCACCGTCTGGCGGGATGGCAGGTTCCATCACGGCGGCATTGTTCCTGCGCCGGTTCGCTGAAGGTGCCGGCCGCTACGCGCATTTCGATATCTATGGATGGCAGCCAAAGCCCGCCCCGGGTCGGACGAAAGGGGGCGTGCAGCAGGGTGCGCGCGCGCTTCTGGGCGCGTTGCCGGGATTGTTGGGACGATGATGGACCGCCGCCTGACCCCCGCCACCGACCGGGTTGCGTTGCATTCGCTGCACGGGTTGTTGGAACGACCGGAATTTTCCGATGGCGCGCCTGCTCGTGTCACGGCGGTTGTGGCGGATCTGCGGGCAGCACCGGACGGTGCGCGCGACAGGCAACTGAATTTCGGCGCCGATGTGACGGTGATCGAATGTCGGGGGGCGTGGACTTTCGTGCAGGCGCAGCGCGACCATTATGTCGGGTGGATTGCCGCAGACGCGCTCAGCGCGCGCGACACCGAACTGCCCGCAATCACGCACCGGGTCAGTGCCGCCGCGACACATATTTATTCTGAACCGGACATGAAACGGCGCGAACTTGGACGTCTATCGGTCAATGCGCGCCTCTCGGTTATCGGCTTTGAGGGCGAGTTTGCCCAGTTGCATACCGGCGGCTGGGTACCGGTTCAGGCGATCTCGGACCGTTTTTCCGATGATCCGGTGACGCTGGCCGAGTCGCTTTTGCATACGCCATATCTTTGGGGTGGCAACAGTCGCGACGGCATCGACTGTTCGGGACTGGTTCAGGCGGCGCTTCATGGCTGTGGGATAGCCTGTCCAGGCGATGCCGATCTGCAGGAACGCGCGTTTGAGCCGGTCGAGGATATCCGGCGCGGCGACCTGCTGTTTTGGCCGCGGCATGTCGCGATGGCCTGCGGCGACGGCCGCATGATCCACGCCACCGCCTGGCAGATGCGCGTGATCCACGAGGATATCGCACAGGGCATTGCGCGAATTGATGCCGCCGGCTATGGGCCGATGCGTGGCGTGCGGCGTGCGCCGGATGTTGCGATCAACCTGTGAAGGCTGGGTGATACGCAACTTCGCCTTTCGGGCAAACACCACCGAAACCTTGAACCATGAAATATTCGGGCGGCACGCCGGGATAGAAAATGCCGGGCGTCGTGGCAAAGCCAAACCGCGAATAGTAACCCGGATCGCCAAGAACCACGCAACCGCCATGGCCCATGGCGTGCACCTGCGCCAGCCCGGCCTTGATCAGCGACGCCCCGACGCCCGCATTCTGAATATCGGGCGCGACTGAAACCGGACCCAGACCGACCCAGCCGTCATGGTGGTCACCGATCGTGACCGGGGAAAAGGCAATATGGCCAACTATCCGTGTATCGCTTTCGGCAACGAGCGACAGCAGAAGCGCGCCGCTTTCGCGCAGCCTTTCGACGATCTGCGCCTCGGTCCCGTCGCTGTGCGGGGCGCCGGTGAAGGCGGCGGTGGTCAATTCGGAAATTGCCCTGATATCGCCGGGCGATTCTGGACGGATCTGCATGCAAATCCTTTACATGTTGAAAACGCGGTCGGGATGAACCTCGCCGCCAAGATAACGACCAAGGCAGATCGCCCCGCCCCCGTGGCTGACCCAGACGGTCTCGCCATATTGCGCGCTGCCAAGAACCTGGCCCGGGTTTCCATTGCGGATGCGGATTGCACCCTGATCCGTCGCACGCATTTCGGTCAAATCGGTCAAAGCCGACTGCAAGGGCAGCAGCCGCTTTTCGATTTCTGCCTGATTGGCGCGGTCGATCAGATCGAAGGGTGTCGCATCTTCCACATCGAAGGGCCCGGACCAGACGCGGCGCAGGCTGGCAACATGGCCGAGACAGCCGAGCGCCCGTCCCAGATCGCGGGCGATGCTGCGGACATAGCCGCCTTTGCCGCACACCATGTAAAGCTCTGCCGCATCAGCCCGCGCCTCGGTCAGACTCAGTTCTTCAACGTAAAGCGGACGGGGTGCGAGTGCCACCTCCTCGCCTTCGCGGGCCAGGTCATAGGCGCGCTCTCCATTGACCTTCACGGCCGAAAATGCGGGTGGCACCTGCATGATGTCACCGGTGAAGGCGGGAAGTGTGGCAAGGATCGCCTGTTCAGTCGGGCGCGTATCGGACCGCGAAAGAACCGCGCCCGTAGCGTCGTCGGTCGCCGTTTCAGCGCCCCAGTTCACCGTGAAGTCATAGGCTTTCAGCGCTTCGGTCAGCAGTGGAACGGTTTTTGTGGCCTCACCCAATGCGACGGCCAGGACACCGGTGGCATCGGGGTCCAGCGTGCCCGCATGCCCGGCCTTCTTCGCGTCCAACGCCCACCGTACTTTTCCGACCACATCGGTCGAGCCGACGCCCGCCGGCTTGTCGATGATCAGCCAGCCCGAAATATCGCGGCCCTTCTTGCGTGCCATGCGGCTCTCCTGTCAGAAGGCAGCGCGGATAGCGCCCGGTTCAGCCCCCGTCAATGGGCTGATCAAGCAGACCGATGATCGGACCAAGGGACCATCCGAAATCATTGCGCCGCAACTGCGGCGCATAGAGCCGCGAAATCGAACCGTCGAAATACAGCGCATTGCGCGCACCCAGCCCGTCACGGAATAGTCTTCCGAATTCGTGGAACGTAACCGCGCGGTCGGAGATGACGAACCACGCGGTTTGTCCATCCGCAGACACGCCCACGCCGTTGCGAACATAACGGCTGTCGGAATCGACCAGAAATCGCGGATGCAGCTCTCCCTCGATCACCAGCAGCGGGCCGGATTGCGTTGCCAGCCGGCATTGCGGCTGGATTTCCGCAAATGCGCGTGACTCGACCACCTGATAGGGCTGTTGCCCGCCCGTGCAGAAGACGCCGTTCGGCAGTAGTCCGAAATTGCCGCCGCCGCCAGACGTCACCAGCTTACCGTGGATTTCGTCGCCAGATTTGAACAGCCCGACTGGCGCATAGTCGGAGTGATACATCCCGGCATTCATGGCAAATGCCAGCGTCCGGTCGCCCAGATGGCTGCGCAGATTGCTGAAATTCTTCAGCGCGCTGCCGTCGTCATTATACAACCACAGGCCAAGGCGCGGCTCCTCCTCCGCGGTAACCGTGCACAGGGTATAGCGCTGCCCATCATGTTCCATGCCCCCGCAATCAGCTGCAGCGGCGGGCAGCGCCAGTGCGAAAAATGCACCCGCTGCCACCCCTGCGCGGCGGCGCAGATTATTCCAGCGCTTCATCATCCGCATCGTCCCGAATATCGCGCTGAACCCGTTCATCGGCAAACATGCGACGGGTATCGTCCATGCGGTCAAACGTTTCGTCCAGTTGGAAACGCAGCTCGGGCGCATATTTCAGGTTCAGACCCTTGGCGACCAGATGGCGCAACTCTCGTGAGTTGCGGCGCAGCGCTTGCAGCGCGTCATCCTTTTCGGTGCCGCCAAGCGGCATGATATAAGCGGTTGCGACCTTCAGATCCGGAGATGCGCGCACCTCGCCCACTGTGATCGAATGCCTGTTCAGATCGGGATCGTGTACGTCCGCACGCAGCAGCAGTTCGGACAAGCGGTGACGGATCAGCTCGCCCACGCGAAGCTGACGTTGTGACGGGCCGGGGCCGGTATGAAAGCGGTTCTGTGCCATATCGGCAGATGTAGGGGGTTGGGCCGCGCCCCGCAATGGACTAAGCGAAAGCAAACGCAGGAGAGATCGCCATGGATAAGCCGGGCATTGTCGTTACGGGTGTTTCGGGCCGAATGGGGCAGATGCTGGCCGGGCTGGTGCTTGCGTCTGACCAGATGAACCTTGTGGGCGCGGTAGAGCGTGAAGGCAGCGCCTGGATCGGCCGCGACCTGGGCGAGGCGATGGGCGGTCAGCCAAACGGGATAATCGTCACCGATGACGCGGTGTCAGCGATCGCCAAAGCGCAGGCGGTGATCGACTTCACGACGCCTGCCGCGACGGTCGCATTTGCCGAACTGGCTGCGCAGGCCCGCGCGGTCCATGTCATCGGCACGACCGGGCTGGGACCCGACGATCTGGCCGCAATTGCGCGCGCCGCCCGTCATGCGCCGATTGTCCGGGCCGGTAACATGAGCCTTGGGGTGAACCTGCTGATGGGGTTGACCCGCAAGGTCGCGGCCGCTTTGGGGACAGAGTGGGATATCGAAGTGGTCGAGGCCCACCATCGTCACAAGGTCGATGCTCCCTCGGGCACCGCGTTGATGCTGGGCGAAGCCGCGGCCGAAGGGCGCGGCGCCACGCTGGAGGAATTGCGCACGCCTGCCCGCGAGGGGATGACGGGTCCGCGCAAGGAAGGCACGATCGGCTTTGCCGCGATCCGTGGCGGCGACGTGGTGGGTGAACATGATGTCATCTTCGCCGCACCTGGAGAGCGTGTCGTCTTGCGCCACCTTGCAACCGACCGTGCGATCTTCGCGCGCGGCGCACTTCGCGCGGCGCTCTGGGCGCAGGACAAGGGGCCGGGTGAATATGACATGATGAACGTCCTCGGGCTTGACTGAAAAATTCAGCGGCGGCGCGGCAGGGTAATTTCAGGCTGCGCCCGAAATTGCGATTGATCCGGGGTCGCGATCATCCGGGTCAGTTGAAACTCATGCGCGTTGATGTCGAGCAAGGCGAATTCGTTCGGCGGGTCCTCGGGTCGGTCGCACAAAGCGGAACCAGCGTGGACCTGTACCATGCCCGACGCGGACGTCGCGATATTGAAATGGTGCAGATGGCCTGAGACGATCATCTCGACGCCCATCGCATCATAGGCCGCCAGTGCCCTTTCGGCATTCAGCATCAGTTCTTTCGTCTCGCCCGGCAGCAGGCTGATCGGGTGATGCTGGACAACGATGATCGGATCGTCGTCCGATAGCCATTCGACACGGGCAAGCTGATTGTCGGTGATCCGACCATTCCGCCACCGCAGCGGATAGGTCGAGTTTACGCCCACGATTCGTCTTCCTGTTCCCTGAAGATCCAGAACCGGCTCTCTGGGGCCGGGCACAGAGGTTTCGTATGCGTCGAATGGCCAAAACAGCCGCGCCGGAACATTCATCAGGGGAATGTCGTGATTGCCCGGAACACACAGCCAGGGCAGCCCAGTCTGATCGAGAATCCTTTTCGCCTCGGCGAAAAGCGGGCGACGCGCCCGCTGCACCAGATCGCCCGCAATAATCAGTTGTTCGGGCTGGCCTGCAGCGATGGCATCCAGCATCGGCTGAACAAGATGCTGGCGATGCATACCGATATGCAGGTCCGAGAGAATGGCGATGCGCATCATTCCGCCTTGGATTTTGCAGGCACAAGCACGCGCAGCGCATCCTTGCGGATCGTCAGGTTCAAAGGCGCGGGGACACGAGAACGCTCTCCGTCATGGGCAACGTGACGGGTCGGGCGGTCGGTATTGATGACGAAGTCGTCCGCGATGACCAGATCGAAATCCTCGCCTCGTGATGTCTTGCCAAGCGCCAGCCGCATCGCCGCCTTTACCAGCGACCAGCCCCCCTGTGCCTTGGCAACAAACAAAGGCAGACGATCCCTGCGGACATCGTCGGCGCCTTCCAGACCGAAGCTGTCCAGTTGTGTCTCGCTTTGCGCGACGAAGGCCAGTGCAGTCTGATATTCCAGCGTTTTGCCATCGACATGTGCGGTCAGTTTCAGCGGATGGCGCAGGTCCATCAATGTGCGCAATGTCGCCCAATAGGCCAGGAAGCGCCGTCGTCCGAAACGACGATAGGCTTCCTCTCGCCGCTCCAGGATTTCAGGATAGGCGCCCAGGCTGATATTGTTCAGGAAGATCTTGCCGTTCATGTCGCCTGTCGAGACACGCGCGATCCGTGCGTTCAGCAGTGTCTCGATGGCCTCTTCCGGCGTTTCGCCGACACCAAGATCACGCGCGAAGTAATTGAACGTTCCGCCAGGAATGACCCCCAGCACCGTCCCGGTGTCGTTATCGGCAAGTGCCTGTGCGACCGCCGCCTGTGTGCCGTCGCCGCCGATGGCGATGATCAGGTCGTGATCTTTTGCGGCCTGTGCGGCGATGGTCGTCAGGCTCTGCCCTTTTGCGGGACGTATCGCTTCGTAGCTTGCGCAGGCAGGCGCAACTTTCTCGGCCAGCAGGTCGCCAACGCCTTTGCCGCCGTTGCGGCCGGCCTTGCGGTTCAGGATTGCCACCACGCGGGCGCGCGAAAGATCGAATCGGTCACTCATGGGGCGCTGCCTGTTTTCATCGCTCACCAACACCGGCGACGCCGTGGCAGTTCCCGGTCTTGGCCTTCGCGTCCGAAAGGTCTAGGAAAACCGGCAAAGATCAGGGGATCACCGATGAGCATGGACAAGACTTTCGACGCCACCAGTGCCGAAGCCCGCATCAGCGCCGAGTGGGAGGCCGCGAATGCCTTTGCGGCAGGCGCGAACGCGCAGCCCGGGGCCGAGGCGTTTTCCGTGGTGATCCCGCCCCCGAACGTCACCGGCAGCCTGCATATCGGCCACGCGCTGAACAACACGCTGCAGGACATTCTTGTCCGCTGGCACAGGATGCGCGGTTTTGACGTGCTGTGGCAGCCGGGGCAGGACCATGCAGGGATTGCCACCCAGATGGTTGTCGAACGCCAGATGGCCGAGCGGCAGGAGCCGAACCGGCGCGACATCGGGCGCGACGCCTTCGTTGAAAAGATCTGGGCGTGGAAGCAGGAATCCGGCGGCACGATCATCAATCAGTTGAAGCGCCTTGGTGCCAGCTGTGACTGGTCGCGTAACGCCTTCACCATGTCCGGCGCCCCCGGTGCGCCTGCGGGCGAGGAAGGCAATTTCCACGACGCAGTGATCCGGGTTTTCGTGGACCTCTATGACAAGGGCATCATCTATCGCGGCAAGCGGCTGGTGAACTGGGACCCGCATTTCGAAACCGCCATCAGCGATCTGGAGGTCGAGAACCGCGAGGTTCCCGGCCATATGTGGCATTTCAAATACCCGCTCGCGGGTGGCGAGACTTATGAATATGTCGAGCGTGACGAAGACGGAAACGTCACCCTGCGCGAGACCCGCGATTATATCAGCATCGCCACGACCCGCCCCGAAACCATGCTGGGCGATGGCGCGGTGGCGGTTCATCCCGATGATGCGCGATACGCGCCCATCGTCGGCAAGCTGGTCGAAGTTCCGGTCGGTCCGAAGGAACATCGCCGCCTGATCCCGATCATCACCGACGAATACCCCGACCCTGATTTCGGGTCCGGCGCGGTGAAGATCACCGGCGCGCATGACTTCAACGACTACGGCGTCGCCACGCGCAACAACATCCCGCTTTACGCGTTGATGGATACCAAAGGTGCCATGCGAGAGGATGGGCTTTCCTATGCTGAAAGCGCCGCCATCGCGACCCGTGCTGCGGGGGGCGAGGATGTGGGCGATGTCTCGACTGTCAATCTTGTGCCCGAAGACCTGCGCGGGTTGGACCGCTATGACGCGCGCAAGCAGGTGATCGACCAGATCAATGCCGAAGGGTTGGCCGTCACTTATCTGCACAAGGAAATCGACAAGGAAACCGGGGCCGAGCATCTGGAACGCCGCGCTCTGGTCGATGCCAAACCGATCATGCAGCCCTTTGGCGACCGTTCGGGCGTGGTGATCGAGCCGATGCTGACCGATCAGTGGTTCGTCGATACGGCCCGCATTGTCGGCCCGGCGCTGGAGGCCGTGCGTGATGGCCGCACCCAGATCCTGCCCGAACAGCACCGCAAGGTCTATTTCAACTGGCTGGAAAACATCGAGCCCTGGACCATCTCGCGCCAGCTGTGGTGGGGACACCAGATCCCGGTCTGGTATGGACTGGATCTTGAACCGCCGGCCTTCACCGATGACGAAGGTGATGGCGCGCTGGATGAAGTTGAACTGTTCGAACTGCTGGTAGACGGTCTTGTCCAGAAGGGCGACTTCCACCATGCCGCGCAAAATTTCGATGGCGTCGTCGATAAATTCCGCGACGATATTGCGGGCCTGCCACAGCCACTTGAAATATCACGTGTCATCGAAGTGTCCGATCGCGAGGCTGCGATTGATGCCTTCGCGCAGGGTCTGGCGAGTTATAACCTGTCGCAGGACCCGACCCAGCTGGTCTATCCCGTCTGGCGCGACCCCGACGTACTCGACACCTGGTTCTCCTCGGGCCTGTGGCCCATCGGCACGCTCGGCTGGCCGGAAGACACACCGGAAATGCGCAAGTATTTCCCCACCGACGTGCTGGTCACCGGCTTTGACATCATCTTCTTCTGGGTGGCCCGGATGATGATGATGCAACTAGAAGTCGTAGGCGATATTCCGTTTCACACGGTCTATGTCCACGGCCTGGTTCGCGACGAAAAAGGCGCGAAGATGTCCAAGTCGAAGGGCAATGTCATCGACCCGCTGACACTGATCGACGAATACGGTGCCGACCCGCTGCGCTTTACACTGACCAGCATGGCGGCGATGGGGCGGGACCCCAAGCTGGGTCCGAAGCATGTCGAGGCGAACCGAAACTTCGTCACCAAGATCTGGAACGCCACCCGCTTTGCCGAGATGAACGGCGTTCGCGGCGGTGGTGACCGTCCCAATCCACAGCATACCGTGAACCGCTGGATCATCGGCGAAGTTGCACGGGCTGCGCAGGCGATGGATGCGGCGCTTGAAACCTATCGCTTCAACGATGCGGCGACCGGGCTTTACGCCTTCGTCTGGGGCAAGGTCTGCGATTGGTATGTCGAATTCGCAAAGCCCCTGTTCGACGGCGAATATGCCGATGAAACTCGTGCCACGATGGGCTGGGTGCTGGACCAGTGCTATGCGCTGCTGCATCCGATCATGCCCTTCGTGACAGAGGAGCTGTGGGCGTTGACCGGGGACCGCCAGAAAATGCTGGTGCATGGTGACTGGCCGGAATTTGGCGCCGATCTGATCGATGCCGAGGCCGACCGGCAGATGAACTGGGTGATTCAACTGATCGAGAACATCCGTTCGGCCCGCGCCCAGATGGGTGTTCCGGCAGGTGCGAAGCTTGACCTGATGGTGACCGAGGCAGACGCCCCGGCCCGTGCGGCTCTGGCGGCCAATGGTCCGCTGATCGAACGTCTGGCCCGTGTGAATGCGCCGCAAGATGGCGCATCGGGCAAGGGCATGATCGCGGTCGGCATGCCGGGCGCGTCTTTCGCGCTGCCGATCGGGGATGTGATTGACGTATCCGCCGAGACCGCGCGGCTGGAAAAGAACGCGGCCAAGGTGGGTAAGGACGCGGACGGCTTGCGCAAGCGGCTCGACAATCCGAAATTCGTCGAGAATGCCGATTTCGAAGTGATCGAGGAGACCCGTCAGAAGCTGGCCGATCTGGACGAAGACCTGACCCGAATCAACGCGGCGCTGGCGCAGCTGAAGGCGATGTAATGCACTGGTTCGAGCGGATTGCCCAAAGGCGCATCGACGAGGCGGAAGCCAAAGGCGAATTGCGCGGCCTGACGGGCGAAGGCAAACCGCTTGACCGGGAACGCCTGCGCGAACGGCCCGAGGACGTGCTGCACCGGATGATGGCCGATACCGGCTTCATCCCCGAGGAATTCCGCCTGCGCAAGGAGGTCGAAGCCAAGCGTGCCGTTCTGGCCCAAATCGACGACGCGGAGGAGCGCCACGCGCTGCAACGTCATATCTCGCTGCTGGAACTGCGCGCCAATATTGCGACGGACGCACGCCGTTCAAGCGCCCGCTGATCTTGTCAGTGTCCTGACATCGCCCGGTGAAACTCGCATTAAGCGGGGGGTGTGCCCTACGCGAGCAGGGCCTAGTCGGGCATCAGCATATAGCCGGCACCGCGGACCGTCTGCAGATAGCGCGGTTCTTTCGGGTCCGGTTCGATCTTGCGGCGCAGGCGGGTGATCTGAACATCAATGGCACGGTCGGAACTGTCGCTTTCGTCCGATGGTGTTCGCCCCAGATCCTGCGTCAGATCCAGCCGGCTGACCGCCTCGCCCGGGGTTTCGGCCAGGCGCCGCAACAAGGCTGCCTCGGTGCCGGTCAGGTGAATGTGGTTGTCGCCTTCGAACAACTGGCCGCGCTCGGTATCGTAGCGCAGCGGTCCCAGGGTCATGAACTTGGGACCGGCAGGCTGGGCCTGCGGCACCCGGCGCAGGATGGCGGACATGCGCAGCAACAGTTCGCGTGGCTCGAACGGCTTTGGCAGGTAATCGTCTGCGCCGGCCTCAAGCCCCGCGATACGGTCCTCGGTCTCTCCGCGTGCGGTCAGCAGAAGGATCGGCGTGGTGATGCGCTTTCGCAAGTCACGTGTCAGCGCGATCCCGTCCTCGCCGGGCATCATCACGTCCAGCACGATCAGATCGAATTCCAGCCCGCGAAGCAATCTGCGCGCATGCGTGGCATCGGTGGCCATCGAAACCATGTAATCGTTCTTGATCAGGAACTTGCGCAGCAGGTTGCGAATACGCTCGTCATCGTCGACCACCAGGATATGGGCAGACTCGATCATTCGGCGGCCTCGGCGTTGCGCATGTCGCGGAACTGGCGCGCGCCGGCATCGTCCATCATGGCCTCCAGCACGGTGCGAAAACCAGCCACGGCCTGGGGGCCTGCGGCCCGATAGGCTGCGCGGACGCGCGCACGCTGCGCTTCCGAAAGGCGGCGTTCCAGATCGGCACCGGTGCCGGTCAGATGCAACAATCTCTCGCGTCGGTCGCGCTTGCCGACCCGCGATTCGACCAGCCCGTCCGCCAGCAGCGAGCGCAGCACGCGATTGAGCGACTGCTTGGTCACGCCAAGAATATCGAGCAAGGCCGAAACAGTAAGCCCGGGCTTTCGTGCAATGAAGTGAAGCGCGCGATGATGGGCGCGACCATAATCCATGCCCTCCAGAATTTCATCGGGATCGGCCGTGAAGGCGCGGTAGGCGAAGAAAAATGCCTCGATCCCGCCACGGATCTGTTCGTCAGTCAGGAACAGAAGATCCTGCCCGCTGACAGTTTTGATCGGCGCTTCTTTCATCTGCCCTCCGCGACATATTGGTCTTTTTTACGTCAGCCTTGTTGACTTTCCAAGAAGCAATCGATAGCGATTCTGCATGATTTCGAAATAATCGGTCGAATTTGGCATTATTTGCGAAATTAATGGGAATTCTTTGGGCGAGGATGTGATGAGCGGAACCTATGACGATCGTGATGGCAAGATATGGATGGATGGCACACTCGTCGATTGGCGCGACGCCAAGGTGCATATCCTGACCCATGCGCTGCATTATGCCTCTTCGGTGTTCGAGGGCGAGAGGTGCTATGATGGCAAGATCTTCAAGGGACATGAACATTCGCTGCGCCTGATCGAATCGGGCCGACTTCTGGACATGCCGGTTCCCTATTCAGCCGAAGAACTGGACGCCGCGAAACAGGCCGTTCTGACGGCCAACGGGCTTGAAAACGCCTACCTGCGCGCGATTGCCTGGCGAGCGTCTGGTCCGGATATGGGCGTCTCAGCGGCGGGCAACCCTGTCAGCGTCGCCGTCGTCGCATGGGAATGGGGCAGCTATTATGGCGATGCGAAATGGCAAGGCGCGAAGCTGGATATCAGCAAGTGGAAGCGCCCCGATCCCGAAACCATACCCGCCGCTGCCAAGGCCGCAGGCCTTTACATGATCTGCACCATGTCCAAACATGCCGCCGAAGCGAAGGGCTGTTCCGACGCGTTGTTTTACGACTGGGAAGGTTACGTAGCAGAAGCCACAGGCGCGAATATCTTCTTCGTCAAGGATGGCGAAATTCATACCCCGCTGGCCGACCGCTTCCTGAACGGGATCACCCGCCAGACCGTCATCCAGATGGCCCGCGACAAGGGCCTGACCGTCCATGAGCGTCGGATTCTGCCCGAAGAGCTGGAAGGTTTCAGCGAATGCTGGCTGACCGGGACCGCGGCCGAGGTCACGCCGGTCGGCCAAATCGGGGATTATCACTTCCAGGTCGGCCGGATCACGCGCGATATCGCCGAATCCTATGAACAGCTTGTCCGCAGCTAATCCGCAATGCGGGGCGTTGCTTTACGGGCAACGTCCCACCAGATAGCAGGTTATGAAAATGCCCCTGCGGACCGCCTTGCCCTTCTGGATGTCGCTTGGCCTGCTGCCACTGGCTTTGCTGGCGGCATGGCAGGGTGCCTTCTGGTGGATGCTGATGCCTGCCTATGCGTGGTATCTGTCGACGGGGCTTGACCTGGTTCTTGGCCTGAACCGCGAGAATGCCGATACCACAACCCCGACCGAGGCACTGTTCTGGTATCGGGCGGTCACGATCATCTGGGTGCCGGTGCAGGTCGGTCTGATCTTCGGGCTGATCTGGTATGCAGGTCATTCCGCGCTGTCCTTCTGGGAACAGATCGGGCTGTTTGTTGGACTAGGCGTCGCTAGCGGGACCATCGGCATGGTCTACGCGCATGAACTTTTGCATCAGCGTCCCGCTTGGGAGCGTTTTCTGGGCGATGTGCTGCTGGCATCGACGCTGTATTCGCATTTCCGGACCGAGCATCTGGTCGTCCATCATTCCTGGGTCGGAACGCCGCGCGATGCGGTATCTGCCCGCTACAATGAGGGCTTCCATCGCTTTTTCTGGCGCGTGCTTCGTGATGGGCCGCAGAGTGCGTGGCGGGCGGAAAAGGCGCGGCTGGCGCGCGCCGGGCGCAGCGTGTGGGACCGCAAGAACCCGTTCTGGCGCTATATGTCGCTGCAGGTCGCGATGATCTTGCTGGCGATCTTGCTGGGTGGCTGGATGGGACTGCTGCTGTTCGTGGTTCAGGCCGTCATCGCCGTCTGGCAACTTGAACTGACGAATTACGTCGAACATTACGGGTTGACCCGCAAGCATCTGGGCGACGGCAAATATGAACATGTAAAGCCGCGCCACAGCTGGAACGCGGCGCATACGGCGACGAACTGGCTGCTGATCAATCTGCAGCGCCATTCAGATCACCACTACAAGCCCGACCGTCGCTTTCCACTGCTGCAGACCTATTCAGAGGATGAGGCGCCGCAGCTTCCCTTCGGCTATCCCGGCATGACATTTCTGGCGATGATCCCGCCCTTGTGGCGCAAGCGAATGAACCCGCGTGTCCGGGACTGGCGGCGGCAGTTCTATCCTGAGATCGAGGATTGGGGACCCTATAACCGGGGCGAGCTGCCGATGCCGCGCGGCGCGCTGTAGGGGTGACTGTCACGACCGGCCGAGCAGGCTTCTGCCGGTTGTCGCATCGGCAGGGATCCAAAGAAAAACGGGCCGCAAACTCGCGGCCCGTTTTCAGGTCTGCCTCAGCTATCCGGCAGGGCGTAGGCGACCACATAATCGCCCCGGTCGGGCGACTGCCGCGCACCGCCGGCCGAGATGACGATATATTGCCGCCCGTCTTCGGGCGAGACATATGACATCGGCGTCCCCTGAGAGCCGACAGGCAGGCGGGCTTTCCACACCTCTTCGCCGGTGCGCATGTCGAAGGCGCGCAGCCAATAGTCCTGCGTGGCGGCAAAGAAGACCAACCCGCCCTCGGTCGCAAGCGAGCCGCCGATCGTCGGCATGCCCACCGGCATCGGCAGGCCCATCTTCACACCGTAAAGGACCGTGTCCTGCACCGTGCCAAGCGGCACCTCCCACGCGACGGTTTGATCGTCCATGTTGATCGCCGTCAGCGAACCGAAGGGCGGTTTCTGGCAAGGGATGCCAAGCGGCGACAGGAAGCGATCCTTGATCACAGAGTAGGGCGTGCCCTGCAGCGGCACGGCACCCATGCCGGCATTGACGGATTCGTTGCCGTCCCCGGCCTGTGCTTCAGCCTCTTGCGGTTCCATATGGACCCACAATCCAAGGCGCATGTCGTTCACGAACAGGGTGTTGCTGTTCGGATCATGCGACAGACCGCCCCAGTTCATCCCGCCAAGCGAGCCGGGATAGGACAGCGAGTAATCGACGTCCGGCGCGGTAAAAAGCCCTTCGTAGCGATACCCCTTGAAGATATAGCGGCACATCAGCTGATCGAAGGGCGTGGCACCCCACATATCAGCCTCGGTCAGAGGGCCGACCCCGATCTGGGGCATCCCGACCGAGAAGGGCTGCGTTTCGGCATAATTCTCGTCCGGGATATTGGCGGGCAGAACCTCACGCTCTTCCACTTCGGTCAGCGGCTCGCCTGTGGCGCGGTCCAGAACGAAGATCTGTCCGGCCTTGGTGCCGAAGACGAGCGCAGGCGTGCCGTCGAAATCGATCAGCGTCGGCTGCATCGGAACGTCGAAATCCCACAGATCGTGGTGGACGGTCTGATACTTCCACCGCTCATCCCCGGTGGTCGCATCCAGCGCCAGCAGCGTCGCGCCATATTCTTCGTCCTCGGGCGTGCGTTCCACCCCCCACAGGTCGATGG
The DNA here is from genome assembly GCA_005768755.1 of Paracoccus denitrificans. Lineage (GTDB taxonomy): Bacteria > Pseudomonadota > Alphaproteobacteria > Rhodobacterales > Rhodobacteraceae > Paracoccus > Paracoccus denitrificans_B. The sequence continues at coordinate 40,997 of VAFL01000014.1, forward strand.
CGGCGCTGCCGACTGGCAGGAAGACGGTGTTCGACGACGCATCATATGTCATCGGCGCCCAGACGTTCGGGGTCGAGCGTGTGTAGACATCATCGCCCGTCGGTGCCTGCCGGTCATCAGGATCGCCCGGATCGAAGGCCCACCGCATTTCGCCCGTGATGACGTCGAAGCCGCGAACGACGCCGCCCGGCATATCAAGCGCCACGTTATCGGCAACGCGGCCGCCGACGACGACGGTGGTCCCTGCCATCACGGGTGGCGACGTTACTTCGTAAAGCGGCGATTCAGAGTTGCCGAGGCCGAGTTTCAGATTGACCGTGCCATTGTCGCCAAAGTCGGTGCAAAGCTCGCCCGTGTCGGCATCAAGCGCGACAAGCAGCGCGTCGATGGTGTTCATGATGATCCGGCGACGGCAGGCCGCGTCTTCTGGAAGCTGAACCGGCGTGACGTCGCTTGCATCGGCCGTATCCGGTTCAGGCAGCGGAGCATCGATATCGAAATAGGCAAGGCCGCGGCAGCGAACCCAGACGGTCGTTTCCGTGGGGAAATCGTGACGCCAGTTCTCCTCGCCCGAAGTGGCGTTAAGCGAGATGACGGTGTTGTGCGGCGTGCAAAGGAACAGATCTTCGCCCACCTGCAGAGGCGTGCTTTGATCTTCGGCACCGCCCCCGGTGCTGTCGGGAATGTCGCCGGTCTGGAAGGTCCATGCGACCTCAAGCTGGTTCACATTCTCGGGCGTGATCTGATTGATCGCGGCGAAGCGGTTCTGATCCGGCGTTCCGCCATATTCGGGCCAGTCCTGCGCCTGATCAGCGTCGGCTGAAGGCTGGGCAAGTTCAACGGTCGCATTGCGAACGCCATGCGGCTGGAACATGCCCCAGCCAAAGCCGATCACTGCCAGTAGCCCGACGCCTGCGATGCCCAGGAAGGGCAGCGTCATCGGCATCCGGCCATCCCGCTTCAGCGTCAACGGGTGCAGGGCCATGATGACGACGAAGGCGCAGAGGAAGGTGAATATCCGGGCATGAAGCGGCCAGAATTCAAGGCCGACTTCCCAGTAGGCCCAGACGACCGTTGCGACAAATGCCACAACATAGACGGCTGCTCCGGCAGGCTCGCCCCGCGCGATCAGCACGCCCGAAATCAGCAGCGCCAGCCCCATCAGCACATAATACCAGCTTCCGTCCCTTGCGATCAGCATGACGCCGCCGATCGTCAGGCCAAGGCCCGCAAGCGCGACAAGCGTGCCGAGCAGGATCATCAACCATGTCAGAGGTGCGGAAAGCGTCGAATTTCGATCGGTCATCGCCTCGTCCTTTTGTTATTATGGATATGTTTGGTTAGATCGAGCGCGGCCAGAACGGACAATCCACCGGCGATCTGCCTGTTCACAACATTTCAAACCATCGCGACATGGGCAAGCCATGATGCCCGCCAATTGGGTTTCGCCGCGGCGGCAGATGCAAAAATGCAAATCCGGATCGCCCCACGAAAAAAGCCCCGCCAACCGAAGAGGGCGGGGCAAGTTTGTCCGAGCCGAACGAGCGAGGCTGTCGGACATGGCGAAACTGTGTTGGTGGATCAGTTGGGACGTTCGTCCATCTCGTCGCGGATCTGCTGACGCAGCGCGTCGATGGGGATCATCTTGCCCTCGCGCTTGAAGTGCCAGTAGGTCCAGCCGTTGCAGGACGGCGCGCCTTCCAGCTTCGCGCCGACCTGGTGGATCGAGCCCTTGACGTCGCCGCCCGAAAGGCTGCCATCGGCGCGGACCCTGGCCTTGTGGCGGTTGCCGATCGAATAAAGCTCTTCTCCTGGGCGCAGCATGCCGCGTTCGACGACCTGTCCGAAGGGAACGCGCGGCTCGGCACGCTTGCCGGTCGATGTGGCAAGCGCTTCGGCATGGAGGCGGCGGATACGGTTCATCCGTTTCGTGGCAGCATCGCGATAACCGGTTTCACGTTCGATACCGATGAAGTCGCGCCCCAGCATCTTTGCAACTGCACCGGTGGTGCCGGTGCCGAAGAAGGGGTCAAGGACAACATCACCCGGATTGGTTGTGCCAATCAGCACCCGATGCAGCAACGATTCCGGTTTCTGGGTCGGATGGGCCTTGTCGCCGCGTTCATCCTTCAGGCGCTCGCCACCGTTGCAGATCGGCAAAACCCAATCAGAGCGCATCTGGACGCCTTCATTCAGCGACTTCAGCGCCTCATAGTTGAAGGTGTATTTCGCGCTTTCGGATTTCGAGCACCAGATCAGCGTTTCATGTGCGTTTGTAAGCCGCTTGCCACGGAAGTTCGGCATGGGGTTTGATTTGCGCCAGATGACGTCGTTCAGGATCCAGAACCCCTGATTCTGCAGCTCGGCGCCGACGCGGAAAATGTTGTGATAGCTACCGATCACCCACAGCGCGCCATTGGGTTTCAAAAGCCGACGTGCCGCCGATAGCCACTCGCGGGTGAATTGATCATAGGTGGCAAAGCTGGAGAACTGGTCCCAATGATCGTCCACCGCATCAACGCGCGAATTGTCTGGCCGGTGCAGATCGCCGCGCAACTGTAGGTTGTATGGCGGGTCCGCAAAGATCAGATCGACGCTGGCTTCAGGCAGCGCGTTCATAACCTCGACGCAGTCGCCTGCAAGGATCTGGTTCAGCGGTAAGCCGCGCGCAGGCGCGTCGTCTTTGGATTTCATCTCTGCCTCTCGATCCGCCGGATTTTCCCGGTCTGGTATGATGAGGATGATGAGTCACAGGTGATTCGTCGTCAATTTATTTATTTGAATCAACTGGTTGTGGTTGTGGGTTTACACAAGATGTTGTGTACGGGTGCAAAGGAGCGCCGATGATATGGGGTTACCCCCAATTCCGTCATGGCGCGCTTGTGGCCTGGCGTGGGGTAACCGGCGTTTTCCTCCCAGCCGTAGCCTGGGAACTGTTGCGCCAAATCCACCATGACGCGATCACGTTCCGTTTTCGCAAGGATCGACGCGGCCGCGATAGAGAGTGACAGCGCATCGCCCTTCACGACGGCACGCCCCGGCATGGGCATTTGTCTGGGCAGCGCATTGCCGTCGATCAGTGCAAATGTTGGCCTGCGGGGTAGTCCGGCAAGCGCGCGGCACATTGCCAGATGAGACGCGTGATAGATGTTCAGCTCGTCGATTTCTTCGATCCAGACATGTGCGACCGCCCAGTCCGAAGATCCGCGGATCTCTGCGGCCAGCTTGTTGCGGACGGCGGGGGACAGTTTCTTCGAATCGTTCAGACCTTCTGGAAGCCGGCGGATATCCAGGACCACGGCCGCAGCCGTAACCGGCCCGGCCAGCGGCCCGCGTCCGGCCTCGTCCACGCCGGCAACAACGCGCGCGCCGCTAAGCCGGGCGTCCAGCTCGTGCGCAAAATCAGGGCACGGTTTGGATGGATTTGTCTTCATATAGGTCGATATCCGCCGATGCGTTTTTGGACTATAGTGTTTGATTGAATGCTGTGTATCATTCAGTTGAACAAGTGTTCAGTAAGATCGGCCCCCATCATGATGTGTCGAAAGGAAAGCTCTCAACGGCTCAACACAATTCACGATTGTGTCGAAGCAGGGGCTTATTCTTTGACTGTTTGGACAGCTTTTCTTACCTAATGACCTTCTCGTATCACTGTCCATCATAATGACAGCAGGACAAATGATTTTGAATGCCAAGCGCGAACCTATGCTGCCCTCGGGTAGCCTGAGACCCGCCGGCCGACAGACACTGAATACCTGGCAATCCGTTCAAGCCGAAGTGCTGAGCAGGATTCGCAGCGGGAAGTGGCGAGCGGGGCAACTGATACCAACAGAGCATCAGCTGGCCAAGGAAATGGGGTGCGCGCGTGCCACCATCAATCGCGCGCTCAGTCAGTTGGCGCAGGACGGCATCGTGCAGCGTCGACGCCGGGTCGGCACCCGAATCGCTGCGACTTCGGTGCCCGATGCCGGCGCCGAAGCCGTGCCGATCCGAAACGAGGTCGAGGCAACCGGCGCCACCTATGGCTATCGTCTGACCGGACATGACATCGTGCGCGCCACGTCGGAAATCATGTCTATCATGCATGTCGCCCGCACTGATCCGCTGATCCGGTACCGCGCACTCATCACTGCCGATGACGCACCATATTGCGTCGAGGTTGGCTATCTGGCGCATCAGAAACAGGTTGAACTGACTGACGAGATGATCCGCGACGCAGAGCCGCTGGAATGGATGCGTCAAATGGTCACGCAGCTGTCTGGTAAGCTTGAAATACTGGCCACGCGGCTGACCGCCGAATGTGCCGAGGAACTGGGCGCAGTTAAGGGCTTTCCGGTGCTGACGCTGGACCGTACCTTGTGGAGCGACGGCCGCGCGCTGTCTCATTCGCGCCGGGTCTATCCCCCAGGTCACCGCGTCAGTTTCGTACGCTAGATCGGGAACCGCCTTCGTGCGATGTGGTTTGATTCGTATCGCAGGCAGGAGATCCATATGCCCGTACCGACCCGTTCCGCCGCGCTGCTGGCGGTTCTGATAACGATTATACCGTGCGTCGGTGCGTCTGCACCGGTCAGCTCTGATGCGATCGAGACGGCAAACTACACGGGCGGTGACCTTCCCGGTGGGCAGTCTGCGCTGACGGCAAAGGTGCAGGTGATGTTGGATCGCGCTGGCACGTCGCCAGGTGTCATAGATGGTGTAAAGGGCGGGATGAGCCGCAGCGCGATCGCCGCGTTTGAAAGACGCAGTGGTCTGCCTGCAGACGGCATGATGGACGCGCAGGTGTGGGCCGCGCTGCAGCCCTTTGCCGGCGGGGCCATGACCATGGACTATACGATTACCCCTGCTGATGAGACGCAGCTGACGTTGCACATCCCCGACGACTATCTTGAAAAGGCGAACATGACCTCGCTTGGCTATACCAGTGTGGCCGAGAAGCTGGGCGAGCGCTTTCATATGAGCGAAAAGTTTCTTGGCACGCTGAATCCCGGCATTCCGTTGGTGGCGGGATCTACGATCAAGGTCATTGCGCCGTCAAAACCGCTGCGCGCAAAGGTAAGTCGGATCTTCATCGAGAAGGGCACGAACCGCGTTGCGGCATACGATTCCGAGGGGCACATGGTGGTCAATTATCCTGCGACCATCGGCTCTGCCGAGACGCCATCGCCTAGCGGCAGCCACAAGGTGCGCGCTGTGGCCATGAATCCTGAATACACATATAACCCTTCGATCAACTTTACGCAGGGCGAGAACAAGTCGGTCCTGACCCTTCCGCCGGGGCCGAACGGACCAGTGGGGACTGTTTGGATCGCGTTGACCAAGCCGACTTATGGCCTGCATGGCACGCCTACGCCTTCGCGCCTGTTCGTCAGCGAATCGCATGGCTGCGTGCGCCTGACCAATTGGGATGCAGAGGAACTGGCCCATATGGTGCAGCCCGGCATCACCACGGTGGAATTCCTGGAAAGCGGCACCACGCTGGCAGATGTCATGGGCGAGGCAACCGGGGTGTCCACGGCGGTCGCTGCGGTTGCGACACAGGCCCGGGCCGTCGGTACGACTGGTCCTGTTTCAACGACACTGGCATCCTCGGCGCCGCCGGTGCCCCGGCCCGCTGCAATTGCCGGTGCGCCTGCGGTAACAGCCGCACCGGCCGCATCAGATGCCCCCGGCGCAGCACCGACCGCAACCGCAGGAGGAACCGTTCCGGCGACTGGTTCGACCCCGGCAATGGTGCCCACCACCGTCGCACCTGTGCCGCTTGATCCTTTGACCGCGGCTGTCGAGGCTGCAACCACCGACGCGCCGGGTGTCGTCGTCACACAACCGGCGCCCGTAACGCCACAAGGCGCGACTGTCCCGCCGACGGGCACCGCCGGCGCGTCCGGGCGTTAGGCCAGTCATGGTCTGGGCGAGGTTTCTGCTGATCTCGATGCTGTTGCCAGCCTGGCAGTCGGCCGCGCAAACCGTGCTGCCCATCGAACCACCTTCCGAACAGCCAAGCGCCAGTGAGCGACCGCCCGCGCGGCCTTCCCCTTCGCCGCAGGCTGCGCGGCCACCTGCCGCCGCCGAGCGCCCCTTGCCAAAGGCATTGACTGACCCGGCGGCACCGGAAGCGCCCATGCCCGATGCAAAGATCGAATCCGCAGCGCCGGGCCCTGATTCTACTGACGGTGGCTCTGTGTCATCCGAAGTGACAGCGCCCGTCGTGCCTGCCCCGCCACCCGCCTGGCTGGGCCTTGCTGAAAACGAGTTTTCACAGCAATCCTGCCTCTTGGGTCTGTCGATGTTAGGTGTCAGTTATACGCCGCTAGACCCCATCACGTCGCCCGAGGACCCTGATTGCGGGATCGCCCGACCGCTAAGCATCGCCGAAATCCAGCCGGGGATCGTTATTGCGGGCGACGCGATCATGCGCTGCGATACCGCCCGCAGCCTGGCGCTTTGGGTCAGAAATGATGCGACAGCTTCAGTGCGACATTTGCCGGGTGCGCCGCGTATCACCGAAATCCTGCCCGGCTCTACCTACCAGTGCCGGGCGCGGGTGGGGGGTAGTTCTGATAAGCTGTCGGAGCACGCGCTTGGCAACGCCTTCGACGTCAGCGGTCTGCGTTTGTCTGACGGGTCGGAACTGACCATCGCGCCGCGGAACGACAGCGGCGAAATTGCCGAAGCGGTCCAGAAGGCACTGCGCTACACGGCCTGTCTGCAATTCAGCACGGTGTTGGGTCCGGGTTCGAATGCGGCGCATGACGACCATTTGCATTTCGATATTGCCGCGCGCAGGGGCGGATGGCGGCTTTGCGAATAGGCGCCTAGCGGTCCAGTTCTTCAAGATCCAGATATTCGGGATTGAAACGCGCAAGCTTGGCAATACCTGGCCAGTCGAGTATCTCGATCTCGGTCCCCGACCACCTGATCAGATCGCGTTCCCGCAGATCGCGCACGGCACGGTTGATGTGGATCGGCGAATAGCCGAGCATGCTGGCCAGGTCCCGCTGCAGAAGCGGTAGGGTGAATGTGTAGCCGGAGACAGCGTTTACGGATTTCAGCCGGGTATAAATCTCGCAAAGCAGATGCGCGAGATGAGCACTTGACCGGAGTGAGGCCGCCGCGACCAACCACTGACGATGAATGGCGGCGTCGATGGCCGTGGACATCCAAAGCAGGCGCGTCAGGTGCGGCCATTCTTCGGTGATGTCGCGCAGCTGATCGTGACTCACATATTCGACTTCGGCCGGCCCCATCGCGATGATGGTATGTTCCAGCCCAGCCAGAACAAAGCCGTGCAGGTCGATGAAGTCGCCTGGAACATGCAAGGCGGTAATGACCCTGCCCGCATTGCCTGCCAACCTGTGCACCCGTGCGGACATGCCGGACAGCATCAGGCAGCTCTGCTCCACCACGACGTCGCGTGCCACGATGACATCGCCCGAGCTGAAGCTTCTGCGCTGCGTTTTCAGCGCGGCCAGGCGTGCCCTTTCTGCCTCGCTCAGCGAATCGCGGCGTTCCAGATATTGGATGAAATATTCAGACAGTCCCACGGTCGTTCCCTAGCGATCGGCGCGAAACTGCATGTTTTAGCACGATTTCGCAATCCAACTTATGGTTAACAATGATCAATCAGATCAGGTTCCTCGGCCTCCTCTCGGTTGGGCGGATCGTTGCTGATGCAACACATTTGCGAGCATGGTGAAGCTGGCGGCGCAACCGTCTGGGCTTTTCCGTGCGACGACAGCATCCAGCGCGGGATAAAGCCGAACGGCCTCATCCAGGGCTGCATCCGATCCTGATGCGTAAAGGCCCGCCTTGATCATCAGTTCCGATTCCGCATAGGCGCCCAGAGCTGCGCGGGCCCGCCCGATCAGCTGATTTTCCGCGTCACTGGCCGCATTGGGCAAAGAGCGCGAGACCGAGCGCAACACGTCCACCGCTGGAAAGCGCCCGCGTTCCGCAATGGCGCGGTCCAGCACAACATGCCCGTCAAGCACGCCGCGCAGGATATCCGCAACCGGCTCCTCCATGTCTGATCCCGCGACAAGCACGCTGAAAATGGCGGTGATGTCCCCTGCACCTTCGGGACCCGGTCCGGCGCGTTCGGCCAATGACATGATCAGATGCGAGGTCGAGGGCGGAAAGCCGCGGTAAGTTGCGCCTTCGCCAGAGGCCAGGGCAATTTCGCGATGCGCCTCGGCGAATCGAGTAATCGAATCCGCAAGGAAAAGGACGTGGCGCCCCTGGTCACGGAAATGTTCGGCGACAGCCATGGCCGCCCAGGCGCATCGTCGCCGGATGAGTGGCGATTGGTCCGACGTTGCGGCGACGACCACCGCACGCGCCATGCCTGCAGGTCCAAGGACGGTTTCGACGAACTCTCGCAATTCGCGGCCGCGTTCGCCAATCAGGGCGATGACGACAAGATCGGCTTTGATGCCAACAGCAAGGTTCGACAGCAGTGTCGATTTCCCGACACCCGACCCAGCGAAAAGCCCGATCCGCTGCCCGCGCACGATGGGCAGCAATGTGTCGAAAATAACCAGCCCTGTATCCAGACGTTCCCCAAGCCGCTTGCGTGTCACTGCTGCAGGTGCAGGTTCCATGAAATTGCGCTGTGCGAGTCCAGATCCCAGGGGCCGCCCGTCGATGGGTCGGCCGAACGGATCGACGATGCGTCCGATCCAGGCGTCAGTCGGTGCAAGCCGGGGCGCAAAGACCAGTTCAACCTCGGTCCCGATGGACAGGCCTTCTGGCGGCGATTCGGTCAGGATGTCGGCCAGATCACGGCCGAGCGCCACGATCTCTCCTGCCATGCCGGTCGCGGTTGTGAATGCGACCCGGTCCCCGATCGAGGCATGTGCATTCAGTCCCGCAACGCGCACGAGCCCCGCCCGGATCTCGGCGACAGAGCCGAAATATCGCGCGGTGCGCAGACGCGTGATCTGTGCCGAGATCGATTCAAGTTTATCCATTTCGTTGCCTCATGCCGCGCAGGAAATTCGCCGGCCTGAAACGGTTTTTAAACCAATTGAGGTTAAGACCGGGTTTATCGCGGCAGAGGAGAAGCCTCTTTGTTGGAGCAACTTGAAACAATCTGGATGTCACGGGCGATGTCGTCCCATGCCGCCGAACGCGCAAGGCTTGTTGCGGGCAACGTGGCCAACGCGGACACGCCCGGTTACCTGTCACGCGACCTGGCGCCCTTCGTCGAAACCTATCGAAGCGCGGGTGCACCCCCAATGCGGACAACACGTCCCGGTCACATGGAAGATGGGTTGTCACTCGGTGCGGGTAGCCGTGCGATCGAAGAACGCGGCGGCCAGTCGCCAAACGGCAATTCCGTCTCGCTAGAGGCAGAGATGGTCCGAACCGCAGAGGTCAAGCGCCAGCACGACATGTCGCTGGCGATCTATAAATCGTCCTTGACCATGTTGCGCAGCGCGCTCGGGCGGAGGGGTTAAATCGTGGACCGCGTGATTTCCGCAAGCAGCATCGCCGCGTCAGGGATGCGCGCGCAGGCCGACCGGCTGCGCCATATTTCTGAAAACATCGCCAATGCCGATACCCCTGGTTATCGCCGCAAGCTTGTCACTTTCGACGCCGCAATGGACGGCGGCAGATCATCGGGGCTGGTGACAGCTTCGGCGCCACATCTCGATCGGACCGAACTGAGCGAGATCTATGATCCTGCCCATCCGATGGCGGACGCGCGCGGCTTCTACGACGGCTCGAACGTCGATCTTGTGATCGAGATGGCCGACGCCCGCGAGGCCAGCCGTAGTTACGAGGCGAATCTGCGGGTGTTTGAACAATCCCGTCAGATGTCATCCTCGCTGCTTGATCTGCTGCGTCGCTGAAAGGACTACTCATGATTTCCGCCAACAGTGCCATTACCGCCTATCTGCGCGCGACCGAGGCTGCACCGCCGCAGCCAATCGCCGAAAGCGGGCTGACAAGTGCCGCGCAAGAGTTCGAAAAAGTCATGACCGCCGCCGATCAGACTGCGATCGGCGCGATGTCCGGCACGACCGACACCCATGCCCTGGTGCAATCGCTTACCGAAGCAGAGCTCGCGCTCGATGCGGCGGTGGCGATCCGCGACAAGGTCGTCGAGGCATATCAGGAAATCCTCAGGATGCCGGTCTGACATGGATGAAAACCTGATCTTCGATCTTACGCGGCAGGCGCTGTGGATTGCCGTACGCATGTCTGCTCCATTGCTGGCAGTGGCCTTGGTGACCGGCGTCGTCATCGGCCTGTTCCAGGCGCTCACCTCGGTCCAGGAAATGACGCTGACATTCGTGCCCAAAATCGGTCTGATGCTTGCGGTGTTCTGGGTTTCGATGAGCTTCATGACCGCAGTTCTTGCAGGCTTTTTCACCGATAGCCTGCTGCCCTTGATGCAGGGGGGCTGAAGGTTGGATAATGCGATTTATGCCGGTCTGACGCGGCAATCGGGCCTGATGCGCGAAATGCGCGTCATCGCAAACAATATTGCCAACGCAGAAACCACCGGCTTTCGACGGGAAGGCGTGATCTTCTCGGAATATCTTGCATCAACGGGGAACCGGCGCGAGGGGCTGTCTATGGCCAATGCGCGTGGGCGATTGCTGGATCTGGACCAGGCCGGCATGTCGATGACGGGCGGCACTTATGATCTGGCGATTGACGGCCCGGGCTTTTTCGCCGTCCAGACCCCCGATGGCATCAGGATCACCCGCGCGGGCGCTTTCCTGACTTCCCCCGAAGGTGAGTTGATGAACGCCGATGGTCATCGCCTTCTGGACGAGGGTCAGGCCCCGGTCCAGATCCCGGCAGGCGCGGCAAGTGTCGTGATTGGCCCCGACGGTACCGTTTCTGCCGACGGAGAACAGATTGCGCGCGTAGGACTGTTTGCGGCGCCTGACCCGGGAACGATGTTGCGAAGCGGCGGCACGATGTTTGCGACCGATGGCGGCCTTGAACCGGCGTTGGATGCCAGCGTGCAGCAAGGGTTCCTGGAAGGGTCCAACGTCGATTCCATCGCCGAAATCAGCCGCATGATCGAAGTTCAGCGCGCCTATGAAATGGGCCAGAACCTGCTGGACCGCGAAGACAAGCGCATCCGCGACACAATTGCGTCCATGACGCGTTAACGGAGACCTCGTATGAAGGCCCTGCAAATCGCCGCAACCGGCATGAGCGCGCAACAAACGCGCGTCGACGTGATTTCAAACAACCTCGCGAACATGTCTACCACCGGCTATAACGCCCGGCGCGCTGATTTCGCGGATCTGCATTACCAGCAGGCGGTCCGGCCTGGTTCGATCTCTGCATCCGACGGAACGGTCATTCCCGCCGGCATCCAGCTTGGCCTTGGCGCGCGCCCGACCGCCGTCACCGTGACGGTTGCGCAAGGCACGCTCAGCGCGACGGGGGGGGACCTTGATCTTGCCATCGACGGCCACGGATATCTGGAAGTCATCATGCCCTCCGGTATCTCCGGTTATACGCGCGACGGTGCATTGAAGCGTTCACCTGACGGTCAGGTTGTGACCTCGGACGGCTATCCGGTGGCACCAGGGATCACGATACCGGACGATGCGCGTAGCGTGACGATCAATGCAGATGGCGAAGCCTACGCCTATTTCGACGATCAGGTTGAACCAGAATTGTTGGGTCAGTTCAGTCTCGCCAGCTTTACCAATGAAAAGGGCCTCGAAGCGATCGGCTCCAATCTGTTTCTGGAAACCAATGCCTCGGGTCCGGCACTTGTCTCGCTGCCCGGCCAGGAAGGTGCCGGCACTCTGCGTCAGGGCTACCTGGAGGAAAGCTCTGTCGATCCCGTTCGCGAGGTCACGGAGCTTATCAAGGCGCAGCGCGGATATGAACTGAATGCGAAGGTCATCACTGCCGCCGACCAGATGCTTGGCGCAACTGTCCAGGTGCGCTGATGCGTGGGATTGTCCTTTCACTCTTGCTGTCTGCCATCCCCCTTGGCGCAAAAGCCGCAATCGTGGCGGCGCACAACCTGCCCGCCGGTACGGTGTTGAGCGAGACCGATCTGGTCTGGGACGAGGATGTCGCGGGCGGATTGACCGATCCGGAGCTGGCGATCGGCAAGCAGGTGCGCGTGGCCATCTACGAAGGCCGCCCGGTTGTCGCAGGTGCGTTGCGCGTGCCGGTTCTTGTCAGCCGCAACCAGATCGTCCGCATTGCCTATGACAGCGGCATGCTGCGGATCGAGGCCGAAGGCCGCGCCCTGTCCGAGGGCGCCGCCGGTGATCTGGTCAGGGTGATGAACCTGTCCTCTCGAAAGACGATTTCGGCGGTTGTCGCCCCCGATGGAACGCTTCTGGCAAATGCCGGCACACTGGAGATGAAATGAAACGCTTCGCCCTAGTTCTTTGCGCCGTGGCCATGTCGTTGACCGGCGCCTGCAACCGTGTGGATCATATCGGCCGGCCACCAACGATGACCGTGCCGCAGAGCACGCCCGAATTCGTCGCCATGACAGAGCCGGAGCTGGATCTGCCTGAGGCACCGCAGCGTCCTGAAGCGCGAGCTTCGCTTTGGGCCGGAGAGCGAAATTCTCTGGTTCGCGATCGCCGCGCGGCGACCCGCGGCGATATCCTGACCGTGGTCATCGAGATCGACGACAAGGCAGAGATATCGAACAGTTCCAGCCGGTCGCGATCGGCCGCGGATTCGGTCAGTATCCCTGAATTCGGTGGGCTGCCGCAAAGCCTGAACAAGAAGATGACCGATGGCGCGTCAATGGAGCGGCTGGTTGAGGCCGATGCAGATTCGTCGTATAAAGGGAATGGCAAGGTGTCGCGTCGCGAAAAGCTGACTTTGCGCGTCGCTGCGACGGTGATCGACCGGTTGCCCAACGGTACACTTCATATTGAAGGCAGTCAGGAGGTTCGCGTCAATTTCGAGATGCGAGATCTGACCGTATCTGGCTTCGTGCGGCCAGAGGATATCGGTCGCGATAACGATGTGCCTTATGACCGCATTGCCGGCGCGCGGATTTCTTACGGCGGGCGCGGTCAGATCAGCGATGTGCAGCAGCCACGCTATGGTCAGCAGATCGCAGATATCATCCTGCCTTATTGAGGTGATACGATGATCAGGAAGCTCGTATCCGCTGTTGCCATCATTCTCGCCTTCGCGGGCGGGCTTTACGCCGGGGATATCATGCGCGCTGGCAGCGCGGCGAAGACCGCGACGCAGGATCACGCGGCAGACGCGGCGGTTGTCAGCGATACGGACGCTTCGCATGCTGACGCAGATGTGGCCGCAGCAAAGACCCCGCCCGGAAATGGGGGCAGCCACGCAGCGCCGGACGCCGAGATGTCATATTACCGTTTCCCGACCCAGTTCTTCGTGCCGGTCATGCATGGGGATCGGCTGGACGGAATGATGGTCCTCACCCTGAGCGTGGAGATGCCGGCCGATCTTCAGGAGGAGGTATTCAAGAAAGAGTTTCGGCTGCGCGACGCCTTTCTGCGGACGCTGCTGATCCATGCCAATACCGGCGGCTTTGACGGCAATTTCACCATCGAACCCCGCATGCGGCGATTGCGCGAGGCGTTGATGGCGACAGCAACCGAGGTTTCGGAACATATGGTCACGGATGTGCTGATTGAGGATATTGCACGCCAGGATGCCACCTGACTGCTCTGTGCCGGGGCGCTGTGGCGTTGCCCCGGGAGTTGGCGTGAACAAGGGATAGTTCCCTGACCCTCACAGCCGCCGCATCAAGGCCTTGCGCACCACTGTCGGATCGCGGCAGAAGTTGGCCGTGGCCGTAACGGCCACGCATTGGTCAGATTGCGAGGGTTGGCTTGGCACGGGTGATGATCGGATTGGCGCTTTTTCAGGGCGCCGAACATATCGCCGCGCAGTTGGCCAGTATCGCACGCCAGACCCATACGGATTGGCGGCTGGTGGCATCCGATGACGGGTCGAAAGACGATGGTCCAAGGATGCTGCGCGAATTCGCCGCTGCCCGCCCCAAAGGGCAGGTCGAACTGGTGGAAGGTCCGCGCAAGGGGGCGACAGCGAACTTTCTTTCGCTGCTGGACCGGGCCGAGCCCACAGAATTCGTAGCCTTCGCCGATCAGGACGATGTCTGGAACGAAGACAAGCTGGAACGTGCATTTGCCTGTCTGAGCGCGAATAATGCAGCAGGGCTATACTGCGCACGCACCACAATCTGTGACGAACAGCTAAACCCTCTGGTTGCGTCGCGACATTTCAAAGGGCCGTTCAATTTCAACAACGCGCTGATCCAGGCTTTGACGGCGGGTAATACGCTGCTTTTGCCGCCTGATACGGTGGCCCTGCTCAGGCGCTCAGCCCCTGCCGCGATTTCCGCCGGAATTGAGTCGCATGACTGGTGGATTTACCAAATGGTATCCGGCGCAGGTCTGGGCATCTTCCGCGACGAGCAGGAAGTGCTTTTGTATCGCCAGCATGGCGACAATCTGAAAGGCCGCAATGATACGTTTCGCGCGATGGCGACTCGTCTCGCGCAGCTCTTCTCGGGGGATTATGCGAGTTGGCTTCACGCCAATGTCACCGCGTTGCTGGCGGCCGAACACGAACTGACGCCGGACAACCGGGCGGCACTGCACAGGTTTGCCAAGGCCCTGTATCTTCCCGGTCCGCGAATGGCCATTGCGATGCGCAGGCTGGGCGTGCGTCGCCAGACTGCTGCCGGCAACACGGCATTCTACGCTGCCGCCTTGGCCGGGCGCCTGCGCCGCAGGGCTGGTTAGACGCAATTCGGCCGGGCGTGTTTGCGGTAATGCGCCGGTTGACGGGGCCGCCGGTTCGGTCCTATGCGTCGGAGCGACGTCTTCCGCCGAACCAGCCGTTTCCGAAAGGACTGTGATGAGCTTTGACCGCAGCATCAAGATCGCCCCATCGATCCTCTCTGCCGACTTTGCCGATTTTGGCCGCGAGATCCGCGCCATCGAGCAGCAGGGTGCCGATTGGGTCCATGTCGACGTCATGGATGGCCATTTCGTCCCGAACCTGACCTTCGGCCCCCCTGCCGTCAAAGCCTTTCGCCCGCATGTGCAAGGCGTCATGGATGTTCATCTGATGATCTCACCGGTTGACCCCTATATCGAGGCCTATGCCGATGCCGGTGCGGATCTGATCACCGCACATGTCGAGGCCGGGCCCCATATTCACCGCACGCTTCAGGCGATCCGTGCCACGGGCAAGAAGGCGGGTGTGGCGCTGAACCCTGGCACGCCGCTGGAAAGCATCGAATATGTGCTGGATCTTGCCGACATGGTGCTGATCATGTCGGTCAATCCTGGTTTTGGCGGCCAGAAGTTCATTCACAGCCAGGTCGACAAAATCGCCCGACTGCGTGGCATGATTGGCGACAGGCCGATTCATATCCAGGTCGATGGCGGAATCGACCCCAAGACTGCGGGACTCGTGGCGCGGGCTGGGGCGGATGTGCTGGTCGCAGGCTCTGCCGTGTTTCGCGGCGGCTCGGTCGATCAGGCACAGGTCTACGGTGACAATATCCGTGCCATCCGCGAGGCCGCGGACGCAGCTTTGGCGCAGGGATAGGTCATGATCGTTATCTTCGACCTCGATGGCACCCTGATCGACAGCGTCCCGGACATTCACGCCACGGCCAATGCCGTCCTTGCGGATGAGGGATTGGCAGACTTTGATATCGAGACGATCCGCAGCTTCGTGGGCCGGGGCGTTCCGATGCTGGTCGGGCAGATGCTGGACGCGCACGGCATTTCGGATACAGAGCGGGCCGAACGGATGGTGGCGAACCTTGTGGCGCGATATGAAACAGCCGTCGGACTGACCGTGCCCTATCCCGGGGTGGAGGCCGCGCTGAAGGTCCTGCAGGCACGCGGCGACATTCTTGGGATCTGCACCAACAAGCCCGCTTTACCGGCCCAGGCCGTTCTGCGTCACTTACGGCTCGACACGTATTTCGCCGAAGTGATCGGGGGCGATAGCGGCCTGCCGCGCAAACCCGACCCGGCAATGCTGCAGCGTATCCACCAGAATCTGGGTGGTGGTGAAGCAGTCTATGTCGGCGACAGTGAAACCGATGCCGAGACAGCATCGGCGGCCGGTCTGCCGCTGTTCCTTTTCACCGAAGGTTATCGCAAGGTGCCTGCCGAAAGCTTGCCGCATCGCGCCCTGTTTTCGGATTTCTCGGATCTTCCGGCGCTGATCTCAAGGTCCTGATCCGCGCCTGCAGCGACGCTATTTCAGCAGCGCCGCCAGGTAACGGCCATAATCATTCTTGGCGAATTGCTTGGCACGGCGGGACAATTGCTCATCGTCGATCCAACCCCGTTCAAAGGCGATCTCGTCGGGAGAGCCGGTTTGAAGGCCCTGCCGCTTTTCCAATGTGCGCACAAAATTTCCCGCATCCAGAAGACTGCCGTGGGTGCCCGTATCCAGCCATGCATAGCCGCGGCCCATCCGCTCGACCGACAACAGCCCTTCGTGAAGATAAGTCTCGAGAAGCGAGGTTATTTCCAGTTCCCCGCGTTCGGATGGCTTGACCTCGGCGGCCCGCGCGGGTGCGCTGCCGTCAAGGAAGTAAAGGCCGGTCACGGCGAAAGACGATGGCGGGTTGGCGGGCTTTTCAATGATCGCGCGGACGCGGCCATCGCGTTCGAAATCGACGACGCCGTAGCGTTCGGGGTCAGCGACGCGATAGCCGAAGACGGTGCCTCCAAGTGTGCGGCTGTCGGCAAGCGCAAGCAATTGCGAAAGACCGTGACCGAAGAAGATATTGTCACCCAGAACCATGGCCGAGCCGGCACCGCCAAGAAAGTCCCGCGCCAGCAGATAGGCCTGCGCAAGCCCGTCCGGCGACGGCTGGATGATATAGCTGAAGTCCAGTCCCCATTGGCTTCCGTCGCCCAAAAGGCGCTGGAACTGGGATTGATCTTCGGGCGTGGTGATGATGGCGATTTCGCGGATGCCAGCCAACATCAGCGCCGTAATCGGATAATAGATCATCGGCTTGTCATAGATCGGCAGAAGCTGCTTCGAGAGCCCCATCGTGATCGGATAAAGCCGCGTGCCGGAACCGCCGGCCAGAATGATGCCCTTGCGCGCTGTCATGCGTCCAACTCCTTGATGACGTGGGCCAGCGAGTGTCGCCAATCGGGTCTTTCGATGCCGAAGTTATGGGAAATGGCGGCGCAATGCAGGCGTGAATTCAGGGGACGGCGCGCAGGGGTCGGATAGTCGCTGGTGGGGATGTCGGCCACTTCGGGCGACAGCCCAGACTGATCGAAGATCTCTCTTGCGAAATCGGCCCAGCTGACATCGGGCGCGCCCGAGAAGTGATAGATGCCGCCTTTTTCCGGATCTCTGGCTATCGCGTCGGCCATATCAAGTGCGGCAGCCGCGATATCGGCCGCGGCGGTTGGCCCGCCGATCTGGTCGGCGACGATGGTCAGGCGGTCGCGTTCGGCCCCAAGACGGCGCATTGTCTTGACGAAATTATTGCCGTGGGCCGAGAAGACCCAGCTGGTACGCAGGATTGCATAACGTCCGCCGGCTGCGACGATGGCATCTTCGCCCTCCAGTTTGGTCTGGCCATAGACGCCAAGCGGGCCGGTCTCGGCATCTTCTGCGCGGGGCTGGTTGCCCGATCCGTCGAAGACGTAATCGGTCGAGATGTGGACGAAGGGAATATCCAGATCGGCGCAGGCGCGCGACATCGCTGCGGGGGCCTTTGCATTCACCAGGCGCGCTGTTTCGACGTCGCTTTCGGCCTTGTCGACCGCCGTATAGGCGGCAGCGTTGATGACGGCATGCGGCTTATGTGACCGGATCAGCGCAGCGCAGGCAGAGGGATCGGTCAGATCGGCCTGATCGCGCCCTGCGAAACAGGCATCGGGCGCGATGCGCGCCAGTTCCTGCGCGACCTGTCCGGTTTTCCCGAAGACGAGCAAGCCTTCCATTACAGCGGTCCTTCCTTAGCCCGTGCCCAAACGCTTGCCGACTCCGTCGCGTTCCAGAAGCGGGCGCCACCAATCCTCATTGGCCAGATACCATTCGACGGTACGGCGCAAGCCTTCCTCGACGGTGACGGAAGGGCGCCAACCCAGTTCGTCGCGGATGCGGGTCGGGTCGATGGCATAGCGGCGGTCATGGCCGGGGCGGTCTGTGACGAATGTGATAAGGTCCGCGTGGGGCGCGCCTTCCGGGTGAAGTTCGTCCATATGGGCACAGATGGTGCGGACAAGGTCGATATTCTTCGCCTCGTTCTCGCCGCCGATATTGTAGCTGCGGCCGAGTTCGCCCTTTTCCAGCACGGTCAGCAGCGCATCGGCATGATCTTCGACATACAGCCAGTCGCGAACATTGCCGCCATCGCCATAAACCGGGATCGGCTGGCCCGACAACGCCTTCAGGATCACCACCGGCACCAGCTTTTCGGGGAAGTGGAACGGGCCGTAGTTGTTCGAGCAATTGGTCATGACGACTGGCAGTCCATAGGTTTCGTGCCAGGCGCGGACCAGATGGTCCGAGGCTGCCTTCGATGCCGAGTAGGGGCTGCGCGGGTCGTAGGGTGTTTCTTCGGTGAACTGGCCGTCTTCCCCGAGGGAGCCGAAGACCTCATCGGTCGAGATATGGTGAAAGCGGAAGCCTTCCGGCTTGTCTTCGCGGGTCCAGTAGGCACGCGCGGCTTCCAGCAGGTTGAAGGTGCCGTTGATATTGGTCTGGATGAAATCGCCGGGCCCGTCGATGGAACGATCAACATGGCTTTCGGCGGCCAGATGCATCACCGCATCGGGCCGGTGTTCGGCAAAGACGCGATCCAGCGCCGCGCGGTCGCGGATATCGACCTGTTCGAACGCATAGCCCGGCGCGTTCGAGACGCTGGCCACATTCGCGAGGTTTGCCGCATAAGTCAGCACATCGAGGTTGACGACCTGATGGCCCTGGCGGATTGCCTGACGGACCACGGCCGAGCCGATGAAACCGGCGCCGCCGGTCACTAGGATCTTCATTTCGTGTTATCCATCGTGAATGGGGTCTGCCAATCGACGAAGGCCGGTGCACGCGCATCCTTGTCCGACAGGACAGGTGCGCTGACGCCCCAGTCGATACCTACGGAATCCCAACGCACCGCGCCGTCATGTTCCGGCGAATAATGTGCGGTGCACTTGTAAGCGACTTCTGTATTTGGTTCGAGGGTCACGAAACCGTGTAGAAATCCCGCCGGCACCCAGAGTTGCTGGCCGTTTTCCTCGGTCAGGGTGGCGCCGAACCACTGCCCGAAGCTTGCGCTGCCATGACGAGCGTCGACCGCCACATCGTAAAGCGCCCCGCGCGCGCAGCGCACCAGCTTGCCCTGCGCCATCGGGGGCGACTGGTAATGCAGGCCGCGCAACGTGCCTTTTTCGCGCGACAGCGAGTGGTTGTCCTGAACGAATTCAGGCAGGTGGACATCCGCTTCTTCCAGTGTTCTGCGGTTCCAGCTTTCACTGAAATAGCCGCGGTCATCGCCATGCCGGCGCGGGTTCAGCAAAAGGACGCCGTCCAGGGGGGTGGTTTCAATCTGCATGTCTCGGCTCTCCGATCAGGTTGGTGAGGGACTGCCACAGCCGCGCCGATCCTACAAGCTGTCCGTCAGTCATGGGTTCCGGCTTCGAAGGCGGTAACCTTTTCAGCCAGCATCGCTTCGGATCTGGCGCGCAGGGCGTCGAACTTGTGGTTGTCGGCGTCGCGCAGGGTAGATTGCAGGCTGGCACCGTAATCGACCATGAAGGGCAGTGTGGTGACGACGCGCAGATGCGTCGCGGCTTCCATATAACGGTCGATCGTATTGGTGAAGGCGTTGCTGTCGCGATCATCCCACTCGGCCAGATGGTCGATCATCCTGCGACGGTAAAGATTGCAGATCATCATCACCGCGCGGTCAAGCTGGACCAGCACAAGCCCGTCACGACGTTCAACCCCCAAGACCCGCGCATCCTTGTGCAGATCGACGATCAGGCCTGAAAACAGGTCTGCGTCGCATTCGTCCATATAGGTGCGAACGGTATCCAGCTTTGCATCGAAATCGGGCGGCAGGATCACGTCATCCTCGACGATCAGGGCTTCGTCGATCCCATGGCTGCGCAGCCGGCGCATGATGTGACGATAGCTGAGCGCGGCCCCCCGCCAGCCCGGATTTGCTTTCAGCCCAGGCCACAACAGGTAGCCGTCTGGGTTATGCCGGCGAAAAGCGTCGGCGCGCAGGGGCGTTTCAGGCAGTGTCAGGCAAGTACGCGGCATGTCCGGCCCTGCGGCGACGGGCGACGGATAATCAGCGGCCAGCGTCTCGAATAAGTCCGGTTCGATCATGTCGAGACCCAGCAGGGCGCGCAGCACCCCCAGTCGGAAGACGTCAGGCGCTGGCGCGAACGCGGCCGCGCGCTGCGCTTGCAGGGCGTCATCGTCATCCAGAAGCCGTCGCAGCGCCATGCTCAATTGTGCAGCATCGCCTTCGGTCACAAAGGCAATGCGGTCGGCTAGGTCGGGTGCCTCGGCCATGTCGGGCGCGGTTTCGCTGACCACGACGCATCCATGCGACATCGCCTCGGAAATTCGGGCCACTTCAAGCAATCCACCAGCTTCTGAATGCAGGTTCACCACGATGGCGGTTTGATCAAGGCGTGTATCCATTCCCGGACCGAACAGGTTCGTCTCGACCTCCAGTTCCGGCACGGTCTCGCGGATCTGGCTCAGCAGCCGGGCGCGGCGCTCTGGTGTCGTGTCGCCGTAAAAGAGAACCCTGGTCGGACGTTGCGATGTCTGCGGCTCAGACATACGGGGCGGCGCAAAGGGAACGTGAAACAGGTTTCGCGTGCTGACATGCCCCTGCAGTGCGGCGATATTGATCCGCGAATATTCGAAAACGGCCCGGCATTTGCCCAGTTTTTCAAGGTAGTCCGGCGTCCATCGGTGTTGCAGGACGGATTGCTCGACCTGAAAGGCAATGGTGCGATCGGGTGGGGTCGCGGGAAAATTCTGCAGCGCGAAAGCAAAAACCGTGTCGAAATCCCGCGCAGCGCGGTCGTTGTCTGACAATTCGGCATGAATGCCCGCCTCGGCCAGAACGGATTGCAGGCGGCGCCCGAAATGCAGCACATGCGGCATCGTCAGGATCAGCACTGAACCGGTGCCCTTTGGTTTGGCCGCGCGTAGGGCCGGCCCCAAAGCGTCCAGCCTGCGTTTCACGCCTGCCGGCCCTTCGGTCACGACCACACGCAGGGCCAGCGACAGCGTATGACCCAGACCGCGCACGCGGACCGCGCGGTCAAGCTGCCTGAACGCATTAATAAGATGATCGCCGAATTTCATTCACCAAACCAGCTGCTCCTCTGTCGCGTCCCTCATTTCACGGTGCAGGTTGCGCGGCAAGTATGGCGTCGCCTGGCAGCCGAACAGCCACCGGAGATAGGTGCAGTTTTACGTATAATCCAGCGTTGAACGGGCTGGCGGCAAGCAAATCTTAAACCGCCGGATGCAGTCTTCAGGGCATCGGATCAGAACATGATCGGGCTGCCATGGCTATTTTGAGATACATCGCGACGCTTTTGTCAAAACGGGCTGAATACAGCACGAATATCACCGATATGGAGCTGGTCGATACAGCCAAAGGTACGATCCTTGTCGCGATTTCGAACAAGGGCGCCGGGCTGACCTCCTATGCGCTTGATGGTGCAGACCGTTCGGCAAATGGCGTCAACCGAGAGGCGCCTGTCAGTTACGGCACCTATTACAGCGCCCCAAAGCTGGAGGTGATTGCCTGCGACAATGACGTGTTCAAGATCGCAATCACCGGCCAACAGGGCAGCCTGCAATCAGCGCTAGAGATGTCGGGCGATGGCAAGCTGAACGGTTACGGCAGGCTTTTCCCGGCCAGCCAGGTGCCGTCCAATGTCGTGACAATGGAAACCGTGGTGATCGAAGGCACGGACTATCTGCTTGCCGGTACGGATGGCAGCATGATGCTGCGGCTGTACCGCATGAATGACAATCTGTCCCTGACGCGGATGGGCGCAGCTGTGCCCGGCGGCAAGTTCGCCCCCGACAGCGAACATGTCGATATTGACGTGGTCACGATGGGCAGCCGGACCTTCGCCTATACGGCATCCTCGCAAGGTAATTTCATAAGCATTTTTGAAGTGGGTGCCGGTGGAATTTCCTATAAGTCAGGGATCAATGCCCACAACACCATCGGCATCGCTGCCCCACGCGATGTCGAGGCGGTCCAGACCGACAACGGCCGCTTCCTGATCGTAACGGGGGGAAACAGCGATTCGCTGACAATTTTTCGGCTGTCGTCCAGTGGCGGGCTGTCACTTGCCGATCATGTCGTCGATTCTCAAACAACGCGCTTTGATGCGGCAACGGCCATCGCCACGGTCGAGATGGAGGGGCGGGTCTATATCTTCGTGGGCGGTGCCGATGACGGCATTTCGATCCTGACGCTGGACGGACAAGGACGCCTGCTTCTGCTGGATGTTCTTGTGGACACCGCGGATATGGCATTGGCCGACGTATCGGCGATTGAAGCGAAGGCAATTGGCGGCAAGATCGCCCTTTTCGTCGCAAGCGCGAGTGAAACCGGCATCACGCAGCTCAGCTATGATCCCGGACAAATCGGCGTATCGCGCGTGGGGACAGGCTGGCTGGGCGGGACATCGCAAGATGACATTCTGGTTGCGACCGGCAGTTCATCCCACATTGCCGGGGGCAATGGTGACGATATCCTGATTGCAAGAAGCGGGGCGGTCACCTTGCACGGTGGCGGTGGTCGGGATGTGTTCGTCCCAGGACATGACACCAGGCTGGTCACGATCCTCGACTTTCATTCTGGCCTTGACCGGCTCGACCTGTCGGAGCTCGCCTATATTCGCAGCGTGCAGCAACTGAAGATCTTTCCGACGGCCACCGGTGCGCTTCTGGTTGCCGGAGAGGTCCGGATCGAGATTCGGACCGTGAACGGCAAATCCTTGCCCATGTCGTTCTTCACCGACGACATGTTCAAGCTGGCGCATTATGCGAATGACATCGACTATTCCGACCTTGTCACCCCGGTAAAGCCGGATCCGGGTGCGCCGTCGGTGCCGTCAACGCCCAATCCGACACCCGGCGGATATACAGGCCCGGCTGCCCTTCCCGCAAAGCCCTATCTGGGCAAGGCGATCGAGGGGACGCACGGTTCCGACAAGCTTCTGGCGCCCGCGAAGGGTGCAACGATCAAAGGCCACGGCGGTCATGACCGTCTGATTGGTGCGGGAAGTTCGCGTAACGTGCTGGATGGCGGGACCGGCAGCGACACGCTGATCGGGGGTCGCGCGTCGGATTACCTTTTTGGTGGCAGCTACAGCGATTCCCTGATCGGCGGCAGCGGCCATGATTATCTGAATGGTGGCGACGGCAACGATACGATGATCGGCGGCGGGGGCGATGACCGGCTTCTTGGCGGTGCCGGTCGCAACAAGCTGTTCGGTCAGTCCGGAAATGACGTGATCATCGTGACGGGCAAGGGCGGCAATTCCATCCTTGGTCATGATGGCAACGACAGTTTGCGCGGTGCCGGCAATGATACGATCCTTGGCGGGAACGGCCATGACCGCATTGTCGTAAAGGGGGGCGCCAATCGCATCACGGGAAATAACGGCAATGACCTGATCCAGGTCGGCGGCGGCAAGAACGTTGTTTCAGGTGGCAACGGCAGCGACACCATCGCCGGGGGTAATGGGGCCGACCGTGTTTCCGGTGGCACAGGCGATGATCGCATGCAGGGGCGCGGTGGGCATGACACGCTTGTGGCCGATGACGGCGACGACATTGTCTATGGCGGCACGGGAAGCGATCGCCTGTCAGGCAATAACGGGAACGATCGGATCTTCGGCGAGGACGGCAATGACACGCTGAACGGCGGCAACGGCCATGACGTACTGGGCGGTAATGGAGGCAATGACAGGATCCAGGGCAGCGATGGCGACGACAGACTGTTCGGCAATGACGGGCTGGATTACCTGGTGGGTGGAAATGGCAATGATACCGTTCTGGGCGGCGACGGGGATGACCGACTGAACGGGGCACCGGGGCGTGACGTGGTTGACGGTGGATCGGGCAACGATCTGGTTTCGGGAAGCTCGGGCGCAGACCTGTTGCGCGGTGGCTCTGGCAAAGATCTGCTGAATGGCGGCAGCGGCGACGACACCCTTGAAGGGGGGAATGGAAATGACACGTTGATCGGAAGCGCCGGCGCAGACGTCTTTGTCTTTCACGCGCCGCCGGGCAACGGTTTCGAACATGATAAGATCATGGACTTCCGATCCGGCCACGATGTTATCGACCTGTCCGAAATCACCCGCGCCCTGGTCTGGATGGATGGGGCGAATTTCACCGGATCTGGCCGGGCAGAGGTTCGGATGCGCAACCTAGAAAACTGCGCGCGACTTTTGGTCGACGTCGATGGCGACGGCACGACAGACCTCGCCATCGACATTTACGGCGGCAGGTTCAGCCCGTTTGACCTGCTTTATTGATGTTATGTTGGCAGGAATAGGGGCGAAGTCGTCAGGCGACCGACAAGGCCGCTTGGCATCCTCGCCCTGCGTTCGGTCGCAACCGCACCCTTAAAACAGACGGTCGGTTGGCCCGGATCGCGCCTCACTTGCCGGTGATAAGTGTCCACCAGATCTTGCGCGAGGGTTCCTGATACCAGGCGACGCCCAGTGCGGTCGCTGAAGGGTCCATGATCACATCGCGCGTATCACGCGTCTCCATCCAGGCTTGCAGGGTCGAGATGTCGTTCTCGTAGCTTTCGCTGATATTCTCGCCGATCAGCTGTCCTGAATAGCCCGCACGATTCGCCCGATCGAGCGGCGAGGAGCCGTCCGATCCAAAATGCCAGGCGCGGTTCTGCGCTGCCATATCACGGGAATGCGCCGCGGCAGCGGCACTTAGCGCAGGATCCAGCGTCAAGGGGCTGTTCCCCGAACCGCTGCGCAGGATATTGACCTGTTCGACCACGCGGGATGGGATCGCCGCTGCTTCGGCGCCGGAAATCGTATATGCGACCGGGATGGGTTGACCGTCGGGTCCAAGCTGCTGGTCCGGTGACCGCGCAACGCAGCCAGCCAATGCAAGGCCGGTGGCCAGAATCAGGATAATGCGCTTCATACTGCCCTCGATGCGCCTGTTCACGCGCTTATGGTTTTTCTACCCTTTAGCCCGGCTAACGCGTGCCGCAAAGGCAATAATGCGTGATTTTGACCACATTTCCCGACTGATCGGGCGCGGTTACAACAGTTTGAATTGTGTCGCGGCTGCTGCGGACTTACCTCTCATATCCACAAATCAGGCCGCGCAAGACGGCCGGAGCAGGAGACAGATATGAACGAAGACCGTCGCGGCATCGGCCGCCGCCGTTTCGTGACCTCGGCCGCAGCAGTCGGCGCTGCCGGTTTGGTCGGTCCAGCCTTCGCGCAGACGCCTGATGCGGGGCGCGTGCAGTACGACGCCGAGGCCGATCAGCGCCGGAACATTTCCAGTTTCCGCGCGCAGGACTGGCAGCCCTATTTCAGCAACCTGACGAATGGCGCAATCCTGGCAGATCTGACGTCGCGCTGTGTGCACTACTGGTCAGAGGACGGATCGACCTACCGGCTTTATCCGTCGTCGATTCCGGTTTCGTCCGAACTGACGCGTCGGGGACGCACCGAGATCATAAAGAAGGTCGAAGGTCCAAGCTGGGCGCCCACGCCCGAGATGAAGCAGCGCAATCCCGAATGGCCCGATTTCGTGCCGCCGGGTCCCGACAATCCGCTTGGTACACATGCGCTTTGGCTGAGCTGGCAGTACTACCGGATCCACGGCACGCATGACACGCGCAAGATCGGACGCAAGTCTTCGAACGGCTGCATCGGGCTGTATAACGAACATATCAAGGAACTGTTCGGATTTGCCAAAATCGGCACGCAGGTGCTGCTGATCTAGTCTGGCCGGCCGTAGGTCTGAAGGCCCCGGTTGATCTGGTCGACGGCGCGGGACAGCCAGTCCCGTGCCGTTTCCACATCGCCGGTCAGCGGCGCAGCGTTCATGCCGTCCAGCCAGTTGCAGCGGCCAAGGCGAGAAAGTCGGGGAAAACCCGTGATGTTACCCTGCCGGCATGCCTCTAGCGGCTGCAGTTCCGCGGGAGATTTTATTGCGGGCAGGGCGATAAGGCCGGTCTCGTCCAGGTGCAATCTGCCATCAGGAAACATGCGGCGAAGCGCCATAAGGCAGCTCTGGTGTCGCGGGGGAAACGCGCGCCCCAGTTCGGCGACGATGATGACCTTCGTCATCGTCAGGCCAGAAGCGCATCCAGATGCGCGGCGCTGTCGAAATCCCGCGCGGTCAGCCCGCCAGCGTCGTGACTGGTAAAACTGACCTCGCAATATCCCCAGCCAAAGCTGATATCGGGATGGTGATTTCGCTTGTTGCCAAGCCACGCGGCAAGATTGGCCATCTCGACCGCTTTGGCGAATCCCTTGAATTCGAACCGCCGCGAGATCGCGCTGTCGTCCTGCGACAGCTGCCAATCCGGCAGGCTGGCCAGCCGTTCCCGTATCTGATCGGCAGTATGGGTGTCGCTATCCGTCATCCTTGGTCTCCGTTTTGAGAAGCGGCTTCCCAAGCAGCACCGCGCGCAGGGCCACCGCTTCATTATGCAGCTGATCGCGGGCGCCGTAGACAAGCGTGACGGTGCCCTTGCGCGCGTTGGACCTGATCTGGTTGAGCTCAGGCTCATGTTGCTGCAATTCCGCGCGATAGCGCCGCTGGAAATCTGCCCAACGCGCCGGGTCATGGTTGAACCATTTGCGCAACGCGGTCGAGGGCGCCAGATCTTTCTTCCAGTCGTCAAGCGCCGCCCGTTCCTTGCTGACGCCCCGCGGCCAAAGCCTGTCGACCAGAATACGCACCCCATCGTCTGGCGAAGCGGCGACATAGGCGCGCTTCAACCGGATTTCGAAGGGGGGTGATGTATCGCTCATGGGGCAAGCTAACACGACACTGCCGGTCAGACCCAGCCCCCGATATTCTCGCGGATGATGTTCATCATGACATCGATATGCGCGGGTTCGGCATTCAGACAGGGGATATAGGTGAAGGTCTTGCCACCCGCATGGACGAACGACTCGCGGATTTCGCCGTTGATCTCTTCCAGTGTCTCGATGCAATCGGCGGCGAAGGCAGGCGAAATCACGGCGATATCGGTATGTCCCTGGCGCGCAAGTTCAGCCACATGTTCCACCGTGTAAGGGCGCAGCCATTCTTCCTTGCCGAAGACCGACTGAAAGCTGGTGTCGATCCGCTCCTCGGGCCATCCTAGCGCCTCGCGCAGCAGTCGCGTCGTCTTCTGACATTGGCAATGATAGGGGTCGCCTTCCATCAGGTAACGCTTTGGCATCCCGTGATAGCTGGCCACCAGTTTGGTGGGTTGCTTGCCGTCAAGCGCGCGTGTGACAGAGTTGGCAAGCGCTTCGATATAGTCGGGCCGGTCGAAATAGGGGTCGATTGTGCGCACGGACGGCTGCCATTTCTGGTCCATCAGCGCCCGAAACAACTGGTCGTTGGCGGTGGCAGAGGTCGCGCCCGCGTATTGCGGATAGAGCGGCAGAAAAACGATGCGCCTGCAGCCGGCCTTGACCATGCGATCCAGGACCTCGTGGGTCGAGGGGTTGCCGTAGCGCATGCAGAATTCGACCATCACCTGATCGCTCCATTCGTCCTGCGCACGCAGGCGCAGCGCATCGGCCTGATCGCGCGTGATCGTCATCAGAGGGCTTTCGTTCAGCTCCTCGTTCCAGATCAGCTTGTAATTCGCACCCGAGGAGAAGGGCCGCTTGGTCAGAATGATGCCCTGAAGGATCGGTTGCCATTTCCATGACGGCAGGTCGATGACCCGCTTGTCAGACAGGAATTCGTTCAGATAGCGTCGCATCGACCAATAATCGTGGCCATCCGGTGTGCCCAGATTGGCAATCAGAACGCCGGTCTTGCCTGCCGGCGGCGTCGGATGGTCGGGGGGCATTTGCACGGTTGTCATGCAGTCCTCGGCTTCAGGGCCTCGGCAAGCGGCATACTGGCCGAGCCGGGGCGCATGGGTTTTTGTTGTCCGGCATCAGGGGCCCAGCCGGTCAGGAAAATCATATCGAAGGTGGCGATGATCCGGGCAGGATCGGCGGGATCGGGAAAGCGCATGGAATAATCTGCGGCGGCATGGGCAAAGAGTTCGCGCCGCGTGGATTGGCGCAGCCGATCGTTCAGAGCATTGGTTTCGCCCATCGCCCGCAGATCGGCAGTCAGATGGAACAGGTCGCGGTAGCTGAACCGCAAGGGCAGGTGGTCGGCGACCGGCAAAGCCAGCCCGGCGCGGCCAAGAAGCGCGCCCAGATCACGGATCTCACCCATCGGCATCAGCCGCGGCGACAGCCCGCCCGTCGCCGCAATCTCGGCACGGGTCAGGACATCGCGCAACTCGGTCAGCGTTTCACCGCCCAGCATCACCCCGATGAACAGCCCGTCCGCGCGCAGCGCGCGCGCCGATTGCACGATCTGGCCGACCGGGTCTTCGGCCCAGTGCAGCCCCATGGCGTGAATGACCAGATCCAGATCCTGCGGCAGGTCCAGCATTTCGTCATCTGGGCAGACATGGGCGGAAGGAAAGGCGGTTATCCAGAATTCCGGCCACGGCGTCACGATCCCGACCCGTGTAAAGTCTCTGTTAATCTCTGCCAGCCTATCCTGAACTTCATCGATTGCGATTCGATGAAGCGGCTCTGCCGGGCCGATACGTCGGGCGCGGGCACGATGAAGACGCAACGCGTTTTGATCTATCAGGCGCCTGGGGACTTGGCCGGGATCCGGGGAAGGGGGGGCAGAATTCATGGGCATCAGTATTAGTGCCCTTCCGCAGGTGATAAAAGCGGCTTTGAAGATGATTTATCCGGCCCAGTGCCTGGATTGCGGTGCGCCGGTTGAACAGGACGGGTCCCTTTGTCCCGGTTGCTGGCGCGAATGTGAATTTGTGACCGGCTGTGCGTGCCATCGATGTGGGGTGCCGCTGCCCGGAATGGCGGCGGTGGACGCCTTGGACGACATCGCAATGATCTGTGACGATTGCCTGGCGGTGGACCGACCCTGGCGACATGCCCGCGCAGCACTGGTCTATCGCGGCGTTGGGCGCGATCTTGTCCTGAAGCTGAAACATGTGGACAGGCCCGATCTGGCCCTGCCGCTTGGCAGTTGGCTTTCGCTTGCCGCAGCGCCGCTGGTACGGCCGGGGATGATCGTCGTGCCCATACCACTGCATCCCCGGCGGCTTCTGGTGCGGAAGTATAATCAGGCAGCGCTGCTTTCGGCGCAGGTGGCGCGGGCGCACGGCCTGCAACATCTTCCTGCCGCATTACGGCGCAGCAGGGCGACGCCGGCGCAGGATCATCGCGACTATGCAGAGCGGCATGAAAATTTGCGCGGTGCGCTGTCAGTACCGGCGCGTCACTGCGGCCAGATTGCCGGGCGCAAAGTACTGCTGGTCGATGACGTCATGGCATCGGGCGCGACCATGACCGAGGCGGTGCGGGCCCTCCAGCAGGCGGGATCGGGTCCGGTATCGGTCGCCGTGCTGGCACGGGCGGTCAAGGATTAGCACGCGATCAAAAATTATCGTTGTTTGCCGTGGGGTTGATCCCATTCTGGAAATCGTTTGTCATCGCAACTACATTGTGGCTGACGAACGCGTAAAGGAAGCAACATGGCCAATGTCGAAATCTACACCACGCCCACTTGTCCCTATTGTGTCGCCGCGAAGCGCCTTCTGGAGAGCAAGGACGTTGCGTTCCGCGAGATCGATGTCAGCCGTGATCCTGCATTGCGCGAGGCGATGATGGAACGCGCGAACGGTCGTCGCTCTGTTCCGCAGATATTCATTGGTGACCGGCATGTCGGTGGCTCCGATGATCTTCACGCGCTGGAGCGCGAGGGCGGACTGGATCCGCTGCTTGCTGGCTGACCGATGGCTGGCAGAACGGCGCAGGCGGGGGTCACGCTGACGGCAGGGATGGTGCAGCTTTGCGTCAGTGATGACCCGCAGTCCAATCTGGGCGTCACCAGGGCGCTGATTGCCGATGCTGCCGGACAGGGTGCGGATATCGTGCTGACGCCGGAATGCACCAACCTGATTTCAGCGGATCGGGGATGGCAGTCCGGGGTCCTTCAACCCGAGGCTTCAGATCCGACGCTGGCGGCGCTGCAGGCGCAAGCGGCCGTTCTGGGGATCTGGCTGCTGATCGGCTCGCTTGCGCTGAAGTCCGACGATCCGGCAGAACCGCGCTTCGCCAATCGCAGTTTTCTGATTGGGCCGGATGGGCGCATCAGCGCGCGCTACGACAAGATCCACATGTTCGACGTCACCATATCAGAGCAGGAATCGTACCGCGAATCTGCGGCCTACCGGCCCGGTGCACAAGCGGTGGTCGCGCACGGTCCTGTCCCGATCGGGATGAGCGTCTGTTACGATTTGCGTTTTCCACACCTGTATCGCGCGCTGGCGCAAGGCGGCGCGGATGTCCTGACCGTACCCGCAGCCTTCAACGACACCACCGGCGCCGCGCATTGGCATGTGCTTCTGCGTGCGCGCGCGATCGAAACCGGCTGCTTCGTGCTGGCGCCTGCACAATGCGGCCAGCACCCGGTCCGACAAGGCGCGCCAGGCCGATCCCGGCGCAGTTTCGGGCACAGCCTTGCTGTCGCGCCATGGGGCGAAGTCATAGCCGACGGGGGTGACGAGCCCGGCGTTACCATCGTGAGACTTGACCTGGATGAGACAGTCAGGGCACGCTCTCGCATCCCGGCATTTTCCGGCACTCAACCATTTGGCGCGCCGTGACCGACTTTCCCCCCGATCTCGATGACATGACGCGCGCCTCAGTTGCGGCAAGCCTGTTTTCCGAAGTGCTGATGGTTGAACAACTGGCGCGCGCAATGATCGTCAGAAGCTTGCCGGGCGGGATGCAAATCTCTCATTTCTCGGTCCTGAACCTGCTGGCGCATCTGTCCGAGGAGCGGACACCCGCACAACTGGCCGAGGCATTTCATGTCACGCGCGGGGCAATGTCGAACACGCTGGCGCGGCTGGAATGGGCCGGGCATGTCCATATCCGCCCGGACTGGGACGATGCGCGCAGGAAATTCGTCTCGATCAGCCCTGCCGGGCGCGCGGCGCGCGACGCAGCGATTCAGGCGATTTCTCCAGCGATGTCGGATGTCGTCCGTGACATTGGGTCAGAGCGCGTGCGCAGCGCGCTGCCAGTTCTGCGTTCACTTCGGGAACGGCTGGAAGAAGGGCGCTAGTCACACCGCCAACCGTGCGCCCAGCCGGATGGCGTGGCTGTTATCCGTCGCGGCATCCGGCATGACAGGGTCATAGGCTGCGCGGACCAGGCGGGCCAGATCCTCTGACGCGGTCACGTCCTGGGCGAAAGTCAGCATGGTTCGCACGGCCAGCGTTTCTGCCAGCATGGCTGGATGAGTGCTGGCCAACGGGCCTGACATGCGAACGAAGGACAGGCAGGCGCGTATCGCGCCGTCCGGGTCAAAGCGGAACAGCTGGTAGTGATTTGTGTTCCGGCTTTGCAGCCGTGCGACAAGATCCGGCTGGTCCGTCAATTTATCGAGATCGGGAATCCCGGCCAGCTCTTCCCATTCGCGGCAAAAGAAGATCATCAGGTTCGCGCCCATTTCGGCATCCGTTTCCGTTACCGGATGTCCGGCATGGGCATAGGCCGCCCGGATCGCGCTGCTGAAAAGCTGCAGGCTGTTATCGGCAAGCCCGAACATCACGGGCGCCACCGGCCGCCCCCATCTTGCACAAAGGTAAGTGCCGCCGCGGGTGAACAGCCGGGTGATATCGTCCTGCGAAAGCGTCATGTCGAGTCCCTGAGGCCGGCGGATCTGGTACGGCGCCCGAAACCGCACTGATCGGGGACCGTGCCAGATAGTGTGGCAGGGTCGGTCTGATCGTCAATGGCATGCGAAGCGCAGCGGCTTGTCCCTTTCGGTGGCTGGGCTATAAGGGGCGGCGAGTACAAGGCAGGACCCGATGAGCCACGAGACCGACAGTTTTATCGACGAAGTCACTGAAGAGGTACGGCGCGACAGATTGTTCGTGCTTTTTCGCCGCTTTGGCTGGATTGCGTTGGCGATCATCGTGATTATCGTGTTGGGGACAGCCTGGCGCGAGTATTCGCAGTCTCAGGCGCGGCAACAGGCCGAAAGCTGGGGTGATGCCGTCATGGCTGCTCAGCGGTCCGAAAATCCGGCAGGCGCGTTGCAGGAATTGGATCCGGCCGGCAGCGCCGACCGCAAGGCGCTTGGCGACCTGCTGGCCGCAGGTGCACTGGATGATGAAGGCGCTATCATCCCTCTGCTGGAGGCAGCGGGGACCGGTGCAGATGATCCGGTCCTGCGTGATCTTGCCCGTCTCAAGTCCGTTCTGGTGCAGGGGGATGGCATGGACCCGGCGGCACGCGATGCTGTGCTGTCCGAACTGTCCGAACCCGGCGCGCCTTTCCGTTTGCTGGCGCTGGAACAGAAAGCCGTGGCACTGGTGGCGGCGGATCGCCGGGACGATGCAGTGACCTTGATCAGGGAAGTGCTGGCCGAAGATGGCGTCAGCCAGGCGCTGCATGGCCGCCTGACCGAGATGATGACCGCGCTTGGTGACGTGCCCGACGCAAATTCCGGCTTGCCGGATGACGTCGTCCCGACCGAAGATGCGGCGACCGGCCCTGCAGCCGTCTCTGCTGCTGACTGACACAAGGATCTGCCATGACGCTGAACAAGACGCTGAAATCCGTATTGACGCCTGCGTCGGTCACGTTGATCGCCGCCTTGCTGCTGGCCGGCTGTGCCGAGCGCGAGGTGCGTTTGCCTGGTGCGCGGCTTGATGCACGCGCAATCGGATCGCCTGACGGCCCCGCGGTAGTCGAACCGGTTGCCACTGGCACGGCGCTGTCTTTGCCGGGGATGCGGGCCAATGCAGAATGGACACATCGCGCGTCGGGCCCGGCGCACAGCAGCGGCCATGTCACGTTGAACGGCGGCTTGCGCCCGCTTTTCGCGGTGCCGATCGGCCAGCCGAGCGGCAAGCGGCACCGGATTTCAGCCGATCCGATCATCGCGGGCGGACGTATCTTCACGCTGGACAGTCACGCAACCGTGACGGCGACCGGTCTGAACGGCGGCCGGGCCTGGTCACGCGACCTGACCCCGGCGGGCGAGCGTTCGAACAGTGCGTCGGGCGGGGGCGTGGCCTATGAAGGCGGTCGGGTTTTCGTCAGCACGGGTTATGGCGAACTGGTCGGGTTGGATGCTGCCTCGGGTCAGATCATCTGGCGCCAGCGCGTCGATGTTCCCGTCGGTGGGGCGCCTGCGGTGCAGAACGGCGTCGTCTATGTCACCAATCGCAGCGCTACGGGCTTTGCAGTGCGGGCATCTGACGGCAAATTGCTTTGGCAGATTTCCGGCATTCCGCAACCGACAGGTGTAACGGGCGTGGCCTCGCCTGCGGTGGAAGGCGATCTGGTCATCTTCCCGTTCTCCTCGGGTCAGCTTCTGGCTGTCGATCGCGAAACCGGCATCGAACGCTGGACGGCGCAGGTCGCGGGCAACCGCGCGGGCCGGGCCGTTTCCTATATCCGCGACATGACCGGGGAACCCGTCGTTGCAGGCGGGCGCGTTTATGCAGGCACCTCGTCCGGGCGGATCGCGGCGTTTGAACGTGATACGGGCATGCAGCTTTGGTCTGCGCGCGAGGGCGCGGCCTCGCCCGTGCTGCCGGTTGGAAATGCCGTGTTCGCGGTCAACGATCAAAACCAGCTTGTGCGGCTGGATGCGCAGACCGGCGGTCTGGTCTGGGCGCGCAACCTGCCCTGGTATCAGGACAGCAGGGTAAAGAAGCAGGATCGGATTTATGCGCAATATGGTCCGATTCTGGCCGGTGGGCGGCTGATCGTCACATCCTCGGACGGGGTGATCCGGCTGTTTGATCCGGCCTCTGGCCGAGAGTTGGGTCAGGTCGCCATTCCGGGCGGTGCGGCATCGGGGCCGTCAGTTGCCGGCGGGACACTGTATGTGACCGGCCGCGACGGCAAGCTCTACGCTTTCAGATGAGCTTCACCCTCGCCATAGTTGGTCGGCCAAATGTCGGCAAATCGACGCTGTTCAACCGGCTGGTCGGGCGCAAGCTGGCGCTTGTCGACGATCAGCCGGGCGTAACGCGGGATTTGCGCGAAGGGCAGGGCCGTCTGGGGGACTTGCGTTTCATCGTGGTTGATTCCGCCGGTCTGGAACTCGCTGAAGATGACAGTCTGCAAGGCCGGATGCGACGCCTGACCGAGCGCGCAGTGGACGAAGCTGACGTCGCCCTGTTTGTCGTTGACGCGCGGGCCGGCGTGACGGCTGCGGATGAATATTTCGCCGATATCCTGCGCAAGCGGGCAAAGCATGTGATCCTTGCCGCCAACAAGGCCGAGGGTCGGGCGGGCGAAGCCGGCGCGATGGAGGCATTTGGCCTGGGACTGGGTGAACCGCTGCGTATTTCGGCAGAGCATGGCGAGGGGATGGAAGACCTTTACGCCGCGCTGAAACCGCTGGCCGCCGAACTGACGGCACAGAACGCGGTTTACGAACCTGCGGTCGATGTCGAACTGCCCGAAGACGCCGAATTCGAGGATGAGGACGAGCCGGAGTGGATGCCCTCCGAAGCAAAGCCCTTGCAGCTTGCGGTAATCGGTCGGCCGAATGCCGGAAAATCGACGCTGATCAACAAGATCCTGGGCGAAGACCGGCTGCTGACTGGGCCAGAGGCTGGCATCACGCGTGACGCGATTTCCGTTCGGACAGAATTCATGGGCACGCCCATGCGGATTTTCGACACGGCGGGAATGCGAAAGCGTGGCCGGGTGACGGACAAGCTGGAAAAGCTGTCGGTGGCCGACGGCCTGCGTGCGGTGCGGTTTGCCGAAGTCGTGGTGGTGCTGCTTGATGTCGCGATACCTTTCGAACAGCAGGACCTTCGCATCGCTGACCTGGCAGAGACAGAGGGCCGCGCCGTCGTCATCGCCGCCAACAAATGGGATATGGAAGAAGACAAGGCCGAGAAGCTGAAAGAGCTGCGCGCGTCGTTCGAGCGTCTGCTGCCGCAGCTGAAGGGCGCGCCCATGGTGACCGTTTCGGCCAAAACAGGCAAAGGGCTGGACCGGCTGCATAATGCGATCATTCAGGCTTACAAGGTATGGAATGCGCGGGTATCGACCTCGAAGCTGAACCGCTGGCTGGAAGCCATGACAGAGGCGCATCCGCCACCGGCACCGGGTGGTCGGCGGATTCGCCTGCGCTATATGACGCAGGTCAAGACGCGCCCCCCGGCCTTTGTCGTGAAGGCCACGCATACCGACAAGATCCCAGACAGCTATCATCGCTATCTGATCAACGGGCTACGGCAGGATTTCGACATGCCGGGAACGCCGATCCGCATTTTCTTCCGCGATCAGGGCAACGTTAACCCTTATCGTCACAAGGCGCAGAAGATCAGCCAGTCAGGCGCGCTGTCCAAGCACAAGAACCGACAGAAGCCGCAGGGCAGCTAAGTCGTCACGCGCACCAGAAGGAATGTCAGCGCCGCCATCGACAGCACGGCGATGACAGCGATCGGCGGATTGGTTTCGATGGTCGTTGCGGCAGTCGCCAGAAGCGCGAACATCACCGTGATCGTATAGGCGGCATTGTGCGGGATGCGGATCTGTATGGCGATTGCTGCCGCGCAGGTCAGCACCGCGACAACCAGCGTCGTGACCTCGACCGGGATCGGCGTGATATCTGTCAGGAATGACCCAAAGGCTGCAAAGGTCACAACCGTTGTCCAACCTGCCAGTATTCCCAGGAACGGATGCCGTGCCAGACGACCGTCCGAAAACGTCCGCCGCGCTGCCGCGATCAGTGCCATCAGCATAAGCACGCTCAGCAGAAATCCGGCCAATGGTGCGCCGATCGCCACCCAGGGCCAGATCGCGCCAGCGGCAAGCCCGCTGATCAGCAGAACGAGGTCGGCCAGATCAAGGTCGGGCCGGGTATCGCTTGGCCAAAGGCGTCGCGCCACAAACAGGATCAGCGACAGCCACAAGCCAATCAGCAAAAGCCACATCGCCGGCTGTTGTGGTCGCAGGTAGATCGTGGCCAACCCGTCGGGGTCGGTCCGTTCCATCAGCGCCGCAATCT
This sequence comes from Paracoccus denitrificans, assembly GCA_005768755.1. Classification (GTDB taxonomy): domain Bacteria; phylum Pseudomonadota; class Alphaproteobacteria; order Rhodobacterales; family Rhodobacteraceae; genus Paracoccus; species Paracoccus denitrificans_B. The sequence goes on from VAFL01000014.1 coordinate 77,330, forward strand.
GCCAAGGCAGGTCCTGTGACGGCAGAGGGGATGTCGCGAACATCAGGCTGCTGACCACAAAGGCCAGGGCAAGAAGTGACATCACTATGGTTGCGGCACGTTGCATTACGCCCAACGCCCGACCCGGAATAGAGTTGCGCGCGGCCGGACCGCAATCTCCCCTATCGTCAGCCCAGGGTTCCGTCGCCAAGCAACGTGGTCTTGCCGCCCAGATATGGGTGCAGAACTGCCGGCAGCGTGACAGAGCCGTCCTGTTGCTGGCCATTCTCCAGCACCGCGATCAGCGTCCGACCGACCGCAAGGCCCGATCCGTTCAGGGTGTGCAGAAATTCCGGTTTGCCGCCGCCACTGGGGCGGTAACGCGCGTTCATCCGGCGCCCCTGAAAATCGCCACAATAGCTGACCGAACTGATCTCTCGGAAGGTGTTCTGGCCGGGTAGCCACACCTCCAGATCATGGGTGATCCGGGCCGAGAATCCCATGTCGCCGGTGCAAAGCAGCATCGTTCGATAGGGCAGGCCAAGCCCCTCCAGCACCGCTTCCGCCTGGCGGGTCATCCGTGCGTGCTCGGCCTCGCCGGTCGCGGCATCGGTGATCGAAACCATTTCGACCTTCTCGAACTGGTGCTGACGCAGCATTCCGGCTGTATCACGACCGGCACTGCCCGCCTCGGACCGGAAGCACAGACTATGCGCGACCATGCGGCGGGGTAGGGATGCGGCCTCGACCAACTCGCCGTTGACGGTGTTCGTCAGCGTGACCTCTGACGTCGGGATCAGCCACCAGCCTTCCCGGGTCTGATAACTGTCCTCGCCGAATTTCGGCAATTGTCCGGTGCCCTGCATCATGTCGGACAGGACCAGAACCGGGGTCGCGGTTTCCGTCAGGCCATGGGCGTCGACATGCAGGTCGATCATGTATTGCGCAAGCGCGCGGTGGATGCGGGCCACGCCGCCTTGCAGGACTACGAAGCGCGCACCTGACAGCTTGGCGGCCGTGGCGAAGTCCATGCCGGGCCTGACGCCGCCGATGTCGAAATGCTCGACCGGAGAGAAATTGAATTCGCGCGGCTCGCCCCAGCGTTTGATTTCGACATTGTCGTTTTCGTCCGCGCCTTCAGGCACGCTGTCCAGCGGCAGGTTGGGAAGGGCCAGAAGCGCGTCGTTCAACTGCTGGTCCAATTCGGCTGCCTCGGCTTGCATGGCGGCAACTTCTGCCTTGGTTTCGGCCACGCGCGCGCGCAGGCGCTCGAATTCTGCCTCGTCGCCCTTGGCCTTGGCGGCCCCGACCAGCTTGCTGGCGCGGTTCTGTTCGGCCTGGGCGTCTTCGGCTGCCTTGATGCGGGCGCGTCGGATCTCGTCCAGCGACAGGATTTCAGCAGCGGCCGGCGACGCGCCGCGCCGTTCAAGGGCGGCGTCGAAGGCTTGCGGATTCTCGCGGATGGCGCGGATGTCGTGCATGGCTGGACCTGTGTTTCTGTCGCTCAGGCCTGTTAGCGGATGATGGGCGGGATTGAAATATCCAGCGCCCCGATCAGCGCGCCCCGTTGCCGCCGTAACGCAGCAGACGGGCAAGATCGGCATGAAAACTTGCCGCGTCGCCGTAACCTTCGATCCGGCCAATCTCGATACCGTCTTCGACAAGGATGAACGTGGGCGTCTGTCGCGGGCGGCTTGCCAGTGCCAGCCCGTCAGGCCACGGGCCGTCGGTCTGTATTTCCCGCAGCGGTGCGACACGACCCGCGGAAGAGGTCGCATAGGATGGCCCGATCTCGTGCTGCCAGCGGGAAAAATCGCCGCAGGCCACATCATGCGTAACAAGCAATTGCATCGAGCCTGCCGTGCCCGCGCCGGGCGACAGCAGCAGAATGATCAATGCGATGAATGACTGGCGCATCTGGCCAGCATAGTGACGGACGTGCCTTGCGCCAAGGTTTGGACCGCAAGCCCGCGCTTGAATTCGTCGTAACTATCCCGATTGTGAAGACGGGCATGACGTGAATGAGACGCCCGATTTCGCGGCGCATGTTGTCCGGCTTCGGTCGAGGTTGAGGGTAGATGAAAAAGGAGCCTACCATGTTCGATCTGCCCGATGACGCGGTACTGTACGCCGCGCTGAACGCCCGCGATTCCGCGTATGAGGGTCGCGCCTATGTTGGCGTGACCTCTACCGGGATATTTTGCCGCCTGACCTGTCCGGCGCGCAAACCCCGGCCCGAGAACTGCCGCTGGTTTGCATCCCCCCGCGCGGCCGAGGCGGCAGGGTTCAGGGCTTGCAAGCGCTGTCATCCGGCCGGCGCGACAGCCGAGGGCGACAGCGCCGTCACAACCCTGCGCGACGCGATGGCGGCCGATCCGGGGCGCCGGTGGACCGAAGCCGATGTGGAACAGATGGGCTTTGACCCATCGACGATCCGCCGTGCCTTCCGGCGGCACTTTGGGGTGACCTTCCTGCAGATGGCCCGCAATATCCGTCTTCGTGAAGGGGCGCGTCGCGTCGCGGGCGGTGACGCGGTGATCGAAGCGCAGCTGGATGCGGGCTTCGATTCGGCCAGCGGATTTCGACAGGCATTTGCGCGGCTGTTCGGCCATCCACCGGCGGCAATGCGCGCTTGCGGAGGGCTGATCGCAGACTGGATCGAGACGCCGCTTGGCGGCATGATAGCCGTGGGTGACGGCGACGCCCTGCACCTTCTGGAATTCACCGATCGCAAGGCGCTGAGCCAGCAACTTGCCCGCGTCTCGAAAGCTGCGGACGGCCGCGTAGGGCTGGGCCAGTCGGATGTTACGCGCGAAACGGCGCGTCAGCTGGGCCAGTTCTTCGATGGGAAGCGCGCGCAGTTTGAACTGCCCCTGTCACCCCATGGTACTGACTTTCAGCGTCTGGTCTGGGATGCGCTGTGTCGGATACCCGCCGGTCAGACACGCAGCTACAGCGAAGTTGCGACAGAGATAGGCAAGCCGACCGCCACCCGCGCAGTGGCGCGTGCCAACGCAATGAACGGCATCGCGATTGTCATTCCCTGCCACAGGGTCATCGGATCGGATGGGACGCTGACCGGCTATGCTGGGGGTCTATGGCGCAAGGAAAAGCTGATTGCGGCAGAACATGCTTATGCTGCTGCCGAATCGACTTGACGGCCTCGCCCAGCAGGTATATCCACCGCCAACCAGATTTTCCGGGCGCTGCCTCGCGGCGCCCTTTCACATTGGGACGCGCTGTCCCGCGAACGTCAAACGAGGATAACGCCATGTCGCGCGTCTGCGAACTGACCGGCAAGGGCCCGATGAGCGGGAACAATGTCAGCCACGCCAACAACAAGACCCGTCGCCGCTTTCTGCCGAACCTGAACGATGTCACGCTGACCTCGGAAAAAACCGGCCGTAGCTACTCGCTGCGTATCTCGGCCGCTGCACTGCGCTCGGTCGATCACCGCGGCGGTCTGGATGCTTTCCTGGCCAAAGCCAAGGATGCCGAACTGTCCGGTCGCGCCTTGAAGATCAAAAAGGAAATCGCCGAGGCCGGCGACACCGCCGCCACGCTGCGCGCCTGATTTCTTCGGGTTAACAAGATTTGCAGGCCCCGCCGGTCCAACCGGCGGGGCCTGCGCCGTTTTGTCACTGGCGTGGGCATTTCGAAGCGGCTAGGGAACCGGCATGAGCGCCACCCTTCGTGTTTTCCTTATCGTTGTCATGCTGCTGACCTCGCAAGGTCTTGCGGCAGCGCGTGGACAGGCGCGGGTGGCTGGCGAGATGGTGCTTTGCGCCGGTGACAAGCTGGTAACGGTACTGGTCGACGAACAGGGCCAGCCGGTCGAGCGCCTGGTGATCTGCCCTGACATGGCGTTGAACATGATGTCGGCGATTGCGGGCGTGACGCCGCAACCGGCATTGTCCGAAACCATTATGCTCCTGCCGTTTGACGAAAGTCAGATCCGTTGCGCGGGGCGTGACGCGCCGATGACGCAGGCGCGCGATCCGCCGAACCGGGGCACTATCTGAAGTCGCCTCACGTTACCGCTCTACAGGAAAAATATGATGAAACACCTGGCTCTTTCGGCTGTGATCGCGCTGATCCTGCCCGCCACCGCTATGGCCCATAACTATCATTTCGAGATCACCGATGCCTTCTTGCGCAGCTCAAACCCGAAATCGGGCGCAGCGTTCATGACGATACTGAACGACAGCGAACATGATTGCACGCTGAGCACTGTCGAAACCCCTGTCGCCGACAAGGCAGAGCTGCATACCAGCCGCGAAAACGCCGAAGGGATGATGGAAATGCTGCCGATCGAAGGCGGCATTACCATCCCCGCGCGCGGCACCCATTCATTGGCGCGCGGCGGCGATCATGTGATGCTGATGGGTATCGCTGCGCCGCTTGCACAGGGTGACGAGGTTCCGATGACGCTGGATTTCGGCGAATGCGGCAAGGTCGAACTGCTGCTGCCACTCGACAATGATCGCACCGGCGTTGTTGCGGGCGACGCCGCACAAGCCAAGTTGACCGGCAGCGAGGGACATGCCGGACACTGAATGACCGCCTGAAAACGCCAGCGGCTCGGCTCGATCCTGCCGCTGGCACAGCTTCAACGGCATTGTGATCGCACGACGTCGCACATCATGCGAACGATGGCAGGCGCAGCGCGTTGCCTTGAACGACTTCTGGATGCGACGACATGAATTATGCCGATTTCGCCCTGATCCGCTTTGGATCGGGACTGTCACCCCGCTTTGATGGCCCGGCTACGCCGGATGCGTTGATGGACTCGCTCGCCGATGAGACGACGCGGGCTGCGTTTCCTGTTCCCAGTACCGGGGAAATTCTGACGCAGCTGGAACATTACAACAAGATCCGCCGTGGCCCGATGGAGGACGAAGCTTCCCGCACCACGTTCGAGCAGGAGCGGAACCGTATCAAGCAGTTGGCCAACACGATCCGCAGGATAAGGCTGGCGCGCGCAATCGACGCCCCCGTCGGGTTTTCCGAACGTCTGGCGCAATTCTGGTCCAGTCATTTCAGCCTTACTGGCGCCGCCCATCATGTTCTGGCGTTGAACGAATCATTTCAGGACGAGGTGATCCGCACGCATCAGAACGGGCTTTTCGCAGATCTTCTGCGTGCGGCGACGTTCCACCCCGCGATGCTGCGCTATCTGAACCAGACCGAATCTGTCGGCCCCGCGTCGCAATTCGCGCGAAAAAAAGCCCACAAGAACCTGGGACTGAACGAGAACCACGCCCGCGAATTGCTGGAACTGCATACGCTGGGTGTGGGCAGTGGCTACAACCAGGCGGATGTCCGGCAATTGGCAGAGTTGATGACCGGACTTGTCCTGACCAAGGAGCACCGCTTCATCTTCTCGTCCGCGCGGGCAGAGCCGGGGCCGGAAACGGTTCTCGGGAAAGACTATGGTGGCGCGGAACCCGCGCAGCAGGCCGAGATCGAAGCATTTCTGAACGATCTGGCAGTCCACCCCAGGACCGCTGCCTTTATCTGCGGCAAGCTGGCCCGGCATTTCTGTTCGGATGCGCCCCCTGACAAACTGATCGGGGCGATGACAGAACGTTATCGCAGCACCGGCGGCAATCTGACCGAGGTTTATGCAGTCATGGTGGGACACAAGGACGCACGCGACAGTTTCGGTCAGAAGGTGCGCCAGCCCTACGACTTCATCGCCGCAGGCTTTCGCAGCCTTGGTGCGGCTGGATCCATGATCACCGACATGAAATTCGGCCAATTCAGGCGCACCGTCATCGGCCCGCTCAGGGCAATGGGGCAGCCGGTCAACGGCGCGCCGCAGCCCGAAGGCTGGCCCGAGGATGAGGCCTCCTGGCTGACGCCACAGCAACTTGCCGGTCGGATCAACTGGGCGCTTGATACGCCGCGCGCCATGTTCAAGTCCCTGCCTGACGTGGCCGGTTATGTCGCCACCGCATTGCCTGATACGCGCGCTGAACAGATCGGCCCGATTGCCGCACGGGCCGAGACCCAGGCGGAAGGCATCGCGATGGTGCTGGCTTCGCCGCAATTCAATCGGAGATGACCATGGACCGCCGCCATTTTCTGAACATGGCCCTTGGGGCAGCCTGCTCGGCTGCGGCTATGCCGCTTGTAACACCGATGAGCTTTGCCGCGACACAGGGCGACAAGCGCTTCGTTGCGATCGTGCTGCGCGGTGCGATGGATGGGCTGGACGTTGTACAGCCCTATGGGGACCCGCTGCTGCGGAAGTTGCGCAAGACCATTTCGGTCGGACCGGAAAAAGGGGCGCTGGATCTGGACGGGTTCTATGCGTTGCACCCGGCGCTGGCGCCGTTGATGCCGATGTGGCAAGCAGGTGAACTGGGCTTTGCGCAGGCCGTTTCGACACCCTATCGCGACAAGCGCAGCCATTTCGTCGGGCAGGATATCCTGGAAGCAGGGACAACTGGCGACAGCGTTCCCGATGATATCAACAGTGGCTGGTTGAACCGGCTGTTGCCGATGCTGCCCGGTGCCACCATGGAAACCGCTTTTGCGGTCGGGATCGAGAATATGACGATCCTCAGCGGCGACGCGGCCCATGCAAGCTGGGCACCGCAGGCGAAGCTGTCGGTGACGCCGCAGGCGCAAAACCTGCTGCACATCATGTATGAGAACGATCCCCCCTTCCAGAATGCCAGCGACGTCGCCATCGCGCTAAGCGCGGCCAGCAGAACCGGTGACGCGATGAAAGGGTCCGAAAAACGCCAATTGGCCGGTTCGCTCGCGTCGTTTGCGGCGGGTCGGTTGAACGCAGACACGCGGATTGCCGCCTTCTCGCTGACGGGATGGGATAGTCATCACCGGCAGCAGGGCTCGCTCATGCGTGCGCTGGAGCAGTTGGCGGAAGCACTGACGGTTCTCAAGCAGGAACTGGGGGCGAACTGGGGCCAGACGGTCGTCATGGCAATGACGGAGTTCGGTCGCACGGTGCGCGAAAACGGCACGAACGGCACCGATCATGGAACGGGTGGTCTGATGATCATGGCGGGCGGCGCCATTCGCGGCGGTCGTGTCTATGGGGACTGGCCCGGGCTGGACGAGGCCGATCTTTATGCGGGCCGTGATCTGATGCCGACTGCGGACGTGCGGGCCTATGCCGGTGCTGCCCTGTCGGGATTGTTCGGTGTGTCCACTGCTGCCGTGGAAAGCACCATCTTCCCCGGTCTGATCATGCCGGACCCGCCGAAGCTGTTGCTATGAAGGCGCGAAATACGCAACGCGTCTGAAAACCGGCGGTTGGATCGGCACTTGACCGATCATTGGATCGATGGCGCGAGAGGCAGGGCGACGCGGGGTGATCACGTCGAATTTGACATCCGGTGCGTCAGCAGGGTCTCGACGCGGGCGCGGTAGCAGACTAAGTTCCCGCGACTGCCGGTGCAGGATTTGCACGGCTTTATGGAACATAACCCCGCAGGGCGCTGCCTGAAAAGGCGAACACCCGGCGCGACGCGGCAAGCAGATGAACGACGCGAAGACCATGATATCGATCCTGCCGCCGGGCGCTGCCCCTGCCGCCTGTTCGCACGGCGCAGGCAGCGAGGAGGTGCGGTAATGGACGGGGCCGGCGGACTTCGCCCGGTGCGCACGACTGTCAGCGGTCGGGTCCTGCCCCGATTTTCGACCCTGCGAACGGTCGTGGCTCTCTGCCTGCGGGAGGTGACGACATCAAACGGGGACACGGCTGGCGGCTATCTGTGGTCGGTCGTCTCTCCGGTGATCGGGATCGTCGGGCTGACCATCATCTTCTCGGCCGGGTTCCGTACCCCGCCCCTGGGCGAAAACTTCGCCATTTTCTACGCGACCGGCATGCTGCCCTTCACGATGTTTCGCAGCGTCTGCGCGCGCGTGGAACATTCGATACGGGCCTCTCGCAATCTGCTGAACTTCCCACGTGTGACGATCTTCGACGTGTTGATTTCCAAGTTCATCATGGCGGTCATGACGCAGGCGGCGATCTCGGTGCTGGTGCTGGGGTTCATTCTGTATGTCTACAAGCCCGATGTCACCTTTCACGTCATTCAGGTGATGCAGGCCTTTGGTGTCGCGGCGCTGCTGGGTTTCGGGATCGGTGTGATGAACTGCGCGATCAAGACGAAGCTTCCCTTGTGGGAAATGGTCTGGACCTTCATCAGCCGACCCCTGCTGCTGGTATCTGGCGTGATGTTCCTGGTCGAAACGCTGCCCCGGCCATATAACGAATGGCTGCTGTGGAACCCGCTGGTTCACTTCATCGGCCGCCTGCGCGAGGCGTTCTATGTCGATTACATCGGCAGCTATACCGACCTGCGCTATCCGCTGGAAATCGCACTGGTAACATCGTTCATCGGGTTGGCTGGCATCAAGCTGTTCGCGCGCGAGCTTTTGGACACATGAGTGCGGACGCCACACCTTCGGAACAAAAGGCTGCCGTCGCTGCAAAGCCCGCACCGGCCAAGGCGCCGGTCCGAAAGCCGCAAGCGGCAAAAAAGCCGGCGGACGACAAGCCCGAACCGCATTACGATTTCAACGAAGTCGTTGCTGCCGGGCTGCGGCCGCGTCATTTTTTCCTGATAGGGACCTTCCTGCTGATCGTTGTTATCCCCGCTGTGATAGCGGCATGGATTTCATGGAGTTTCGCAGGAACCCTGCGGCAAGTGACGGCTTCGGTGACGGTGCAGGAACAATCGCTCGGGGTGCTGGGAAATTCGACTGGGGGCGATACGCTGCGCAGCGCCTTCTCTGGTTCGGGGGCCGAAGAAACCGCGATAGTTCGTCAACTTGTGAACAGCCAGGATTTCTACCGCACGATCCGTGAGCAGGTGAACCTGGCCGAGATCTGGCCCGAGGACCGGGTGGTGCCATACCTGCCGACCCACTTCGATCCTGATGCCACGGTCGAGGACGGGCACCGCTTCTGGCTGAACATGGTTTCGGTCAATCTCGGCTCTCGTGACAATATCATTCGGGTTACGGTGACCGCCTTTGACCAGCAGTCGGCCGAAAGATTGCTTCTTGCGATCCGAAATGAGGCAGAGCGGCGGCTGAACCTTGCCCGCGCCGCCACACTTGCTGCCGCGCGCAACGAGGCAGAGGCGCGGCTGGAGGAGTTGAAGGTCCAGAATGCCGAAGATCGGCAGGCATTGATGGATTTCCGTCTGGCCAGCCGCACCATCGACCCGCAACTGCTGGCCGCAATGAACACAGAACTGCGCAACAACCTGCGCCAGATGCGGACCAATGAGGAGATCATGATCGCCGAGGCAGAGGCGTCGGTTGGTCAGGGCGGGGTGCTGACGCGCAGGCCAGAGGATCGCATCGCTGCCATCGAGGCCTACATGAACGATGCCGAGGCCAACGAGGGCAGCATTTCGACGACCACTGAAATCGCGCAGCTGATGGATGCGTATCAGCCGTTGCTGCTTGAAGCTGAACTGTCCGGCACTGCGCTGCGGTCGGCTGAATTGTCGATCATCTATTATAACCGGGAACTTGAATCCAATAAGGTCTTCCTGACCAGTGTCACCGGCGGAAACTCGGCTGCGATCCGGCTGTTTCCGCAGTTTGGTCCCACGTTGCTTGTTGTTCTGGTCAGCACCTTCATTATCTGGTGCATGGTGCTACTGATCTTCTATGCCATCCGGGACCGGAAATGATCGTTCTCGATAACGTCACAAAGATATTCTACTCGCGCCACGTGAAAAACACGGTGTTTCAGAATCTGAACGCGGTTTTTCCCAGCCATACCTCGGTTGCACTGCTGGGCCGGAATGGGGCCGGCAAGTCCACGCTGCTGCAGATCATGGCAGGTTCGCTGATCCCCAACTCCGGCAGGGTGCTGAGCGATGGGAACATTTCGTTTCCGATCGGTCTTGCCTCGTCATTGCATCCCTTCATGAGCGGTGCGCAGAATACGAAGTTCATTGCCCGGATCTACGGTGCCGATACCAACTCGCTGAAAGCCTTTGTCGAAGATTTCGCCGAGCTGGATGAGAAATTCTATCTGCCGGTGCGGACCTATTCTTCGGGTATGCGGTCGCGGCTGATGTTCGGCATCAACATGGGTCTGAAATTCGACACCTATCTGGTGGACGAGGTTTCTGCCGTCGGCGATGCCAGCTTCCGCGAGAAAAGCGAATTCCTGTTCAAGGAGCGGATGAAGGAATCCGGTGCTGTGTTCATCAGCCACTCGATGGGCCTTGTCCGGCGGATGTGTACGGCGGGCGCCGTGTTGGAAAACGGCCGGATCACCTATTATGAAGACCTTGAAGAGGCGATCAAGGCGCATCACCGAAATGTCCGGGCCTCGGACATAAACGACGACTGAGCAAAAAAGCAGAAGAAAGGGCGGCCATTGGCCGCCCGGGGACTTGCGCATCCTTCGTGACACGAACCTCAGCGGCGGTCGCGGACGCTGTAATAGAACAGCAGCAATACGGCCCAACCCAGCAACAGGATCGCGAAGATACGCATGAGAAGCGCAGGCCGGTTCGGAAGCTGTGCGGCTTCTGGCAGGCGCGGCTCGATATGGGCGGCCAGATATCGCGATTGGCGCTGACCTTCGGCCAACGCGGCCTCATAGGAGGCCTGCGCGGAACGATAGGTGGTCTCGGCGAACTGCGCATCGGCCGCGAGTTCTTCATATTCCGCCATCATCTGGGCGTAGCTTTCGCCGTTGGGTCCTTCGCCGGTGGCACCGAATTTGGCGCGTTCGGCGTCGATCTGGGCCTGAAGCGCATTGATCCTGCGCTGCCCCTGCACGACACGCGTATCATCGTCTCGGGCAGTTTCACGCAGCGTATCCAGTGCGACATTCGCCTCGACCAACTGCGATTGCAGCGTGCTCAGCACGGTCATCTGACCTGCAAGGTCAGCAGCCGGGTCGACAATCTGGGTGCGCATGCGGAACGCCGTCATCGCAAGACGGGTCTCGGTCAGGTTGTCCTGCGCCTTCTCAAGCTCATCGCGCGAAAAACGGGTTGCGTCATCGCGTGCAATGTCTGACAGGCGGTTGATGGTGCGGCTGGATTCGTCGAAGGCCGCGGTTGCGATCTGCAGTGCGTCTTCGGCGCTGAACGCCATCACGGTCAGCGTGATCAGCTTGCTGGACGAATCGTAATCGACCTTGACCTGCTTGCGCCAGTATTGGGTCAGATCCTCCAGCGAGCCGTCGGCGTCATAGGCAAAGATGGGGTCGATGTCATGGGGGGCGGAGAACTTGCCCACCAGGTCCATCTGTTCGTTGATAGTCGAAACGATGTCCTGGCTGCGCAGGAAATCGTAGAGAATGTCCGGGTCAGAAGCCGTGGTCGATCCCGTAAGTTGGGACAGTCCGCCAAGGATGTCCAGCGTCGGGTCCGCCTCTTCCTTGCGGACCGAAAAGCCCACGGTGGCGACATACTGGTCCTGTGCACGCGCCCACAGATACCACGCCCAGACAATCGTTGGCGCGATGACCATGATCAGGAACGACGCGAGGATGACCGTTCGGGCCAGCGGCCGGCCCTTGGGCCGTGCCGGACGGGCCGGGCGATGTTTTGCCGCCGGATGCGGCGCGTTTGTCTGTATCTCGGCCATACTCTTGTCCTGCTTCAGCCCCGCGGACCCTTTTGGGGCTTGCGCAGCTATATACGCAGCCTCATCGCATGACCAGCCGGCAGGCCGCGCCGTGCCCTTGCGGCGCCTTCACGAAAAGCGGCGCTGGCTGCGCGAATGCCCACCACAGCTAGATTGCACGGGATTGAGTTGCAATGCCGAAATCTGTAGATTGCACGAAACGAGCAGTTACAGGATCACATTTCCATGAATCGACGTCAGGTTTTCGGGCTTGCCTTGCCCCTGATCGCCGTGCCCTCGTTGGCGCTTTCGCAGGCGGCAGCGCCCGCCGATCCTTATCAACCGACCGAAGTCCCGATCCGTGAAGGTTTCGAGGTCGGCTCGATCGTGGTCGTGTCCGACAAGTTTTTCCTTTATCACGTCATTGCGCCGAACCGGGCCGTCCGTTACGGCGTCGCTGTCGGTCAGGCCGAACTGGTCTGGAAAGGCAAGGCGCGGGTTGGCCGCAAGGCGGAGTGGCCCAGCTGGACCCCAACACCCGAGATGATCGCCCGCAAGCCAGAGCAGTATGGCAAATACAAGGACGGTATGCCGGGCGGCCCGACCAACCCCCTGGGCGCCCGTGCGCTGTATCTTTACGATGCGCGCGGCAATGACACGGCCATCCGAATTCATGGCACGACTGAACCAGGCTCTATCGGGCGCGCAGTTTCGAACGGTTGCATCCGGATGCGCAACGAGGCGGTCATGGCCTTGTTCGAGCAGGTGCCGGTTGGCACGCCTGTCTACGTCTTCTGATCGGCGAAAGCCCGGGTCTTGACCAATCCCTCTCTGCTGCGGCTCGATGCGGTGAATGCCGCTTCGGGCCGTTTTGACGATATCATCGACGTGCGCGCACCCTTGGAATATGCCGAGGATCATTTGCCGGGCGCGATCAATCTGCCCGTTCTCAATGATGAGGAGCGCGCGCAGGTCGGCACGATCTACAAGCAGATCTCACCGTTCGACGCGCGCAAGATCGGGGCGGCACTGGTCGCGGCGAATGTCGCACGTCACATTGCCGGCCCGCTGAAAGACAGGGCGGGCGGCTGGCAGCCCCTGGTTTATTGCTGGCGTGGCGGTCAACGGTCGGGCGCGATGGCCACAATCCTGGGTCAGGTCGGCTGGCGTGTTGCCCGCGTTGAAGGTGGCTATAAATCCTGGCGGGCCATTGTCGTTCGTCGCGTGCAGGAGCTGGGTTTTCCCAGTCCGGTGATCGTCCTGGACGGCAATACTGGCAGCGCCAAGACCGCGATCCTGTCCCGTCTGGCTGCGCGCGGCCATCAGGTCATCGACCTTGAAGGACTGGCGAATCACCGTGGCAGCCTGTTCGGCGCAAGGGGCGCACAGCCCAGCCAGAAAGCGTTCGAGGGTCGGCTTGCCGCCGCGCTGGAGGGGCTGGATTCCAACCGTCCGGTGCTGGTCGAGGCCGAGAGTTCCCGGATCGGCAATCTGTCGGTGCCACGCGCAGTGTGGCAGGGGATCTGTCGCGGCAGGCGTCTGACCTTGAATGTTCCGGTCACGGCACGCGCGGCCTATTCGGCCCGCGACTATTCAGACATCTCTCATGATCCGGCCGAGGTTCAGCGGATATTGCAAAGGCTTGCGCCTTTGCATCCGGCCGCCCGGATCGAGGAATGGTTGCGGCTTGCCGATCACGGCGACTGGATATCGCTTGCCGAAGGCCTGATGCGTCATCACTATGATCCGCGCTATGACAAGCATCGGGCGCGTTACGACGCGCAGGGCGCAGCCCCCATCTGGTTGGATGATCTGAACGATCTGGATATTGCCGCAGACAAGGTCGAGGCAGCGCTGGCGCGTCCTGTGACAGGGTAAACCGGCTTCAGCTGCCCAGCATGATCCCGATCACAACGGCCATCAGCCCGATGACCGAAGCGCCAAGTGCCGCCATGTTAACGGCCATGATGCGTTGCATCCGGGCCCGGAACTGCGCCTCGTCCAGGCCTTGGCGGCGGGCCGACCAGACCGACCAGATGCACCAGATGATTCCAATCAGGCCAAGCAGCGTCAAAGCCGCGCCGGTCCAGATCACGATGTCAAATATGTTCATGCCACCTTCCTTCGCGGGCTGGCTTAGCCGCGATTGCAGAACCCGGCAAGACGGCCTATGTCTGCCGCGCCAACAACGAGGGACATTATGCAGGACGATCACGCCTATAACGTCGCAGCGGACGAGCTTCGCCAGTTCATCGAGCAGTATGAGCAGATGGAAGCCGAAAAGAAGGACGTGACCGAACGCCAGAAAGAGATCATGGCCGAAGCGAAGGCCCGCGGCTATGACACAAAGGTGATGAAAAAGGTCATCGCCCTGCGCAAGCGCGACCGCGACGACATCGCCGAGGAAGAGGCGATTCTTGATATGTATAAAGCCGCGCTTGGCATGGACTGACGCAACCGCGACATCTGCGACCCGGAATCTGCCGATGCTGGCGGGGAATTACCCTAGGCAGCGACGACCATAACGCCAATAATTGAACCTTTGGCAATTGTAACGGAAGTCGGGTTGATACCCGTCGCAACGAAGCTCAAAGCGCGGCCTCTGCACAAGCCAAAGCCGTCGCCCAGGCAGGCGCGGCGCATCGGCATGATCTTCGTCCGTGGTGGTGAAACGGATGTGCCGGAAGGGTGGCGTCGTCGATTTTCGGGTGGGCACCACCCGCAATGAGGCGTAAATGCCTTGACGCACGTATAACAGCGCCTGGCCCGGCGAAGTGTGAGGACCGTCAAACCCGTTGGCCTTCGAAGAATGAATGTAACGCAAAACGCCAAACTATCCGTAGCACCGATGATGGACTGGGCATATTTTATTTGAATAACAGTACTTTATCTGGTCTCGTGTGCAGTTGATGTTCACGTCCTAATGGTAAAATGTCGTGCTCTGGCGAGCTGCGGCGCAACTTGCGTGTCGGCTTTTGAGATGACTGGACGGGTTGGCATTGCCGATAATCACTTGTGGGTCGCGCTGCCGCAAATTCTGTGCCTACGATCTCTTCCAATGTGGCGTTCTCGTGGTCAGGTAGCCCCGATAGCGGGACCGGTCGCGCCTATGCCTTGGAGCAACCGTTGAGGATCGGACGGTCTACGGCCTCATGATGAAACGCACAGGACCTATGGCTTTCGAGAGCATCGGGCTGCGTGGTTTTGCCCGCCCGCCGTGTGGCCTAACAACTAGAAACACAGGCCCATCCGAAAGGGCTTCCTCTGTCAGTCGCCCTACAAACCGCTTGAACATGCTGCCCCCGAGTCTTCGGCAACTGAATCTATTCTAATCGACTGATCGGAGGTCGAAGACCCGCTAATTGAAGCTTTGAATATCGCGATCTGGAAGATGAACGAAGGGGGCGGGCACTTCCCCTGGGGCCGAGCCTGGCGTCTCAGCCGACCACTTCAAGCAAGGGATTCCCCCGGCAACGTCCCTTGTGAGAGTTCGAGATTGGCGGGGTGTTCCGTGACGGGTTGAGGGTCGGGGGAGTGGCCTCCGGCGCCCGTCGCGGAGAATATTCCGATGGCCAGACAGACCCGCGCTGCACGCGGCGGTGCGCGCAGCAACCTTTATGACGATATCACCGACAAGATCATCGCCGAGCTGGAGGCGGGGCGGCTACCCTGGGTCCAGCCTTGGGGGACGGCGGCGGCGAAGGCGCCACTAGCGATGCCAAGGAATGCGGCGACCACCCGGCAGTATTCCGGGATCAACGTGCTGATTCTTTGGGGCGCGGTGGTGCAGCATGGCTATCCGACGCAGGCGTGGCTGACCTTCCGCCAGGCGCTGGCGCTTGGCGGCAATGTCCGCAAGGGCGAGCGCGGCACGACGGTCGTCTATGCAGACCGTTTCACGCCCGAAGAGGAAAGGCGCCGCGCCCGCGAGACTGGAGAGGAACCGGGGCGCATCCCCTTCCTGAAACGCTTCATTGTCTTCAACGCCGCCCAATGCCAAGGTTTACCTGAGGACATCGCCGCCCAGGCCCCGCCACCGCCGCCCGGCATGATCGAACCAAGGGTCGAGGCGCTGATCAAAGCCATCGACATCGATTTCCGCATCGGCGGCAATAGGGCTTTCTATGTTCCTGCCCATGATTATGTGCAGGTTCCACCGCCGCAGGCCTATTTCGAGCCGATCAACTGGCACAGGACGGCGCTTCATGAACTGGGCCATTATGCCGCTAGTCGGATTATGCCGACTTCGTGAGCGCGGTATTGCGCTTGCAGGCCATGCTCGTCTTTACGTTCGGCATAATCCGCCGCTCCGATG
>VAFL01000029.1 GCA_005768755.1 Paracoccus denitrificans
GGGCTATCGCCCACCGGCCCCGGAAACCATCGTAGCGATGGACCGTGCGCCGGTCATGCACTAACAATCAAACTGGACCACTCAGGTGGGGCTGATCACCGGCCAATCGCCCACTTACATCAACGCCACATCAACACTGAACCAGGAAAACCGCATTCACAGGTATAGACGGGCAGCCGAAGGCACAGACCGACAAAGATGCCGCGATGGGAGCCGGATCAATGGCAATTTCCCGGATCATAGGCGTTTTGCCTTCTCGTGCTCGTCGTCGATGCTTTGCTCGATACCCGTCGCAACCATAGTCCGGGTCGCATCGACGGTGGCATAGGTCCAGAAGATCCGCATTGGCCCTTCGCTTTCGTTCAGGAAGCGATGCGGCACATTTGCCGGGATCCATGTCGTGTCGCCTGCCTTCAGCGCGTGCCGCTTTCCGTCGATCTCAGCAATCGCCTCGCCTTCGAGGATCATCACGCTTTCCTCGCAATTGTGGAAATGGACGCCGATCTTTGCGCCCGGAACGAAGGCGGTGATGCCGTTGATCATGCTGGTCGAGCCGCAGCCACGGGTGACCAGCGGAATGGTGCGCGCGCCATTGCCGCGGTCGTTCACGTGCAATTCATCAGGGCGCAGGATGGCGGGGGTCTTGTCGGTCATTTTCTGCTCCTTTACCGGGCCGGCCCTATCCAGACCGTCTTGATATTGGTGAATTCGCGGATGCCATAGCTGCCCAACTCGCGGCCATAGCCGGATTTCTTGATCCCGCCGAACGGCAGGCGCGCGTCCGAGGCGACCATGCCGTTGACGAAGACGGCGCCGGCGTCGATTTCTCGCGCCATGCTGCGGGCAAGCGCCATGTCCGAGGTCCAGACCGCCGCGCCGAGGCCGAACTCGGTGTCATTCGCCAGCGCGACGGCCTCGTCGGCGCTGCCGCATCGGATGAGCGAGGCGACCGGACCGAACAATTCCTCGCGGAACGCGGTCTGCGAGGGCGTCACCCGGTCCAGCAGAGTCGGCGCGTAATAGCTGCCGGGGCCGTCAAGGGGCGCGCCGCCAAGCAGCAACTCGGCGCCCTCGGCGATGGAGCGGGTCACCTGATCGTGCAGTTCGGCCCGTAGGTTCGTCCGCGCCATCGGGCCGATCTGCGTCGACGGATCCATCGGGTCACCGATCTCCAGCGCCTTGATGCCGCTGAGAAAGGCCGCGGTGAACTGATCGGCGATCGCCTCGTGCAGGATAAAGCGCTTGGCGTTCACGCAGGACTGGCCGCCATTGGTAAAGCGGGCCTTGACCGCGACGGCGGCGGCCATCGCAATATCGGCATCGGGCAGCACGATGAACGGGTCCGAGCCGCCCAGTTCCAGCACCTGCTTCTTCATCGCCTGCCCGGCCTGCGCGGCGACGAGTTGGCCGACCTGAGTCGAGCCGGTCAGGGTCACCGCAGCGATCCGATCATCGGCGATCATTCCGGCGACGCTGGAGGCAGGGACCAGCAGCGCGCGCATCAGCCCCTCGGGGCAGCCGGCGCGCAGCATCGATTGCTCGATGGCAAGCGCGCAGCGCGGGACATTGGCGGCATGTTTCAGGATCGCGCCATTGCCGGCCGCCAGCGCTGGCGCGGCAAATCGGTAGAACTGCCAGAACGGATAGTTCCAGGGCATGATCGCCAGCACCACGCCCAAGGGGTCGAAGACCACGCCGGAATGCTCAGCCCCCGACGGGATCGTTTCCTCGACCAGAAAGCGCGGCGCTTCGGCGGCGTAGAAATCGCAGGTGGCGGCGCATTTCTCGATCTCGGCCAGGGATTCTGTGATCGGCTTGCCAATCTCTTCGGTGATGAGCCGGGCGAAATCTGCCTTGCGGTCGCGCAGGTCGACGGCCATCGCGGTCAGCAGCTTCACGCGCTGATCGATCGGAACCCGGCGCCCGTGCTTCTGTGCGTTCGCGGCGTCTTCCAGCGCGCGCTCGACCTCGTCGGCACCGTGCAGGTCGAACTCGGCGATCAATTCGCCGGTGGCGGGGTTGATGGATTGCATCATGGCGGAACCTCGGTTTCGGGGTGGCCCTTAGCGGGCGAAAAGCCGTGTTGGGTTGATCGACAGGACCTGGCGGCGCGCCTCGGCGTCGAGCCCGGCCTCCGCCAGCAGGCGCGGGACCGCGAGGGCGTCGACCTTGCGGAAGGGCTCGATCTGCGAGATGGCGCGGGCCGCGCGATCCGCGCCGCCGCCGGTATGCGGCCAGTCAGAGCCCCAGATCAGCCGTTCGGGCATCACGGCCCAAAGCCGGGCGACCAGATCCCGCGCAAGGCGCGCTTGCGCCGCCCGGTCCTCATCCAGCCGGTAATCGGCCGAAAGCTTGACCCAGACCGGGGCATCGCGGCAGAGCCGTTCCAGCGCGTCCAGCTGTTCGGCCCCGTCCGACGCCCGCGCGCCGGCGAAATGGTCCAGCACCACCGGCAGCCCGGCCGCTTCCAGCACCTTGGATTGCTGCAAGATGCGCGTCAGTGGGGCAAAGATCTGCAGGAACATGCCGCTGCCCCGCAACCGCTCGGCCATGCGGCGGAACGGGTCGGCGTGCCGCGCCTGCGAGGCGACCAGGTTCACGCGCATCCCGACCACGCCCGCCGCCTGCAGATCGGCAAGCTCGGCATCCGTGACCCGGTCCGGGTCAACGACGGCGACGGCGCGGCCATTCGGGCCGAGCTCGCGCAGCGCCCACAGCAGGCAGCGATTATCGGTTCCGTAAACGCTTGGCTGGACCAGCACCGTATTCGTCACGCCCTCGCGGAGCAGCCGCTCTCGCAGTGCGTCGAGGCTGGCCGGGGCGGGCGTGTAGTCGCGCGCCTCGGCATAGGGAAAGCGCGCCGGGTCGAAGACATGGACATGGCAGTCCCATGCCTCTGCCGGGATCGTTACTGCTGGCGTGTCGGCCATACTGACTTCCGTTCAATGCAGCGTCGGGTCTGCGAATGCCTAGACCTTGAAGTGAATATGTGGCAATAAAAAACCAATAGTGTTTCACTGGGTAAAACCAATGCCCGCCATTCGCAATGAATCGGTCGAACGTGCGCTGTCGATCCTGCTGGCTTTTTCCAAGCGGCAGCCAAAGCTGTCGCTTACGGAACTGTCCGAAGAGACGGGGCTGCACAAGAGCACCGTCTTGCGGCTGGCGCGATCGCTTGGGCTTTACGGCTTTCTCGACCGGGACGCGGCCGGGCGCTTCTCTCTTGGGGCCGGGACCTGGCATCTGGGACTGATCTTCCGGCAGGGTTTTGACACCGGCGAGACCATCCGCCCGGCTCTCCGCGAACTGGTGCGCCTGACCGGCGAGACGGCGTCGTTCTTTGTGCGGGCGGGCGACGACCGGGTTTGTCTTTACCGCGAGAACAGCCCCGGTCTTGAACGCTACGGGGTCGAGGAGGGGATGCGGCTGAAGCTCGGCACCGGCGCGTCGGGGCTGGTGCTGCGGCGCAATACGGGTGAGGTGCTGGCAGATCTTTCCGCCTTCAATGCGCAGGGAACGGTCAGCCTGAATGCCACGCGGAACCCGAATATCGCCTCGATCGCCGCGCCGGTCTTTTCCGCCTCGGGCCAGTTTCGCGGCGCGCTGACGGTCTCGGGCATCAATACCCGCTTCACCGCCGAGATCCGGGCGCAGGAGATCCGCACGCTGGAAGCCATCGCGCGCGCCCTGGGCCAGAAAATCGCCTAGGCGTCCGGCTTGTGGCTGGCCGACCAGTTCCAGGCGCGCGGCGATTTGCGTTCCAGCGCCCCGGCCAGATGGCGGCGCAGGAAATAGGAGGCCTCGGCGATCTCGCCGCGTTCCAGCAGTTCGATCAGTTGCAGGTGCTGGGTGCATTGCACCGTGAAGCGTTCAAGGTTGACTTCGGTCCGGTATTCCATCAGCCGCCGCATCCGGTTCACGCGCTGCAGCGCGGTCAGGAAGAAGGGGTTGTTCGACATCCGGATGAGATCCTCGTGGAACTCGGCGCCGTTGGCCAGAAGACGCTCGGCCGGGGTATTGTCGATGCCATATTCGATCATGCCCGACTGGATGCGCTTGTGTTCGTCAAGCACGCCGCGATCTAGCGCGAATGACGGCTCCAGCATCGCCACCGGCTCGATCGCCATTCGGAAGCGGTAGATCTCGCCGAAGGCCTCGGCGGTCTTGGCGACGGGCAGGAAGCGCCAGCCGTAGCCTTCCTTGCGCTCGGCCCAGCCTTCGCGGGCGGCGCGCATCAGAAGGTCGCCGACCTTGGACTTGGTCCAGCCGTATGTCTCGCGCAGGAACAGTTCGGTCACCTCCTCGGGCAAGCGGTCGGTCAGCCAGTCATCGGCCATGCGCTGATAATCGTCGCCCGAGCCGCCCTTTTGCTTTTGAAGCCAGGTTTGCAGGGCCTCGGGGATGTCGATGGCGACGAAATAGCCGCGATTGACCTCGCGATGCAGCGCCCCCTTGGATTCCAGCAGCTCCAGCGCGTCGCGCACCGGCGTGCGCGAAACCCCGTACCGCTTTGCGATCTGCTGGGTGCCGATGTGATCGCCGCCTGTCAACTCGCCCGAGATGATGTCCTGCGCGAGCTGGACGGAAATCTTCTGGGCAAGCGCGCTGAGGGCCACAGTGGTCTTCCTTCTTCTTGGGCGGGCAGGGCGCCCGTTGCCGGGACAGATTAACCTTGGTGACGTGGTTTTCAATAGCGGAAAAGCCCACACTTCCTCGCGCGCGGCGTCGCGCATGAGGCTCGAGTTTGCCGTAATTGCTGTAGTTGGCAGGAGTCCGTGGCGCACATGGCCTGAGGCGCGCAAAATAGAAACTGGTTTTATAAATCAATAGATGCAATATGTGACAGGTGGGCCGATTCGGCCGCCAAGCAGAATTCGAGAGGGGAGGACTCACATGTTCACGAAAACCATCCGCGCCGCCGCGCTTGGATCCATCGCGGCGCTTGCGCTGGCAGGGACGGGTTCGGCGCAGGATTTCAAGCCGCAGAACCCGGAATGCATCGCGCCCTCGGCGCCTGGCGGTGGCTGGGACTTCATTTGCCGTACCACGGCGAAATTCATGCAGGAACTGGGGCTGATCGACGGCACCATGCAGGTGACGACGAAGACCGGGGCCGGCGGCGGCGTGGCTTATGCCTATGTCGCGAAAGAGCGCACCGATGACGGCAATCTGATCGTCGCGGCCTCGAACGGCACCACCTCGCGGCTGGCGCAGGGGGCGTTTCCGGGCTCCATGCCAGATGATGTCTACTGGTTCGCGACCTTCGGCGCAGAATATGGCGCCATCGCGGTGGATGCGGATTCCGAGTACCAGGACCTGAAGGGGCTGATGGATGCGGTGGTCGCCGATCCGCGCTCGGTCGCGTTTGCGGGTGGTTCGGCGGTGGGCGGATATGATCACATCAAGCCGCTGCTTCTGGGCAAGGCCGCCGGGATCGAGGATGTCCGGCAGATGAAGTATGTCGCCTTCTCGGGCGGGGGAGAGGCGATGACGGCACTGCTGTCGGGCTCTGTCCAGGCTGTGTCCGGCGACTTCTCGGAGATCCGCGGCTTCCTGGAATCGGGCGATATCCGCGTGCTCGCGGTGCTTTCGCCCGAACGGCTGGGCGCTTTCCCGGATCTGCCCACCGCGAAAGAACAGGGCTATGAAGTGCTGGGCGCGAACTGGCGCGGGCTTTACATGCCCAAGGACGCTCCGGATGAGGCCAAGACATTCTGGGTCGACTCGGTCCGCAAGATGACAGAATCCGCCGAGTTCCAGAAATACCTCGCCGATGCGGCGATCGAGCCCTTCAACAATTTCGGCCCCGATGCCGAGGCATATGTTGCGGGCAACATCAAGGAAATCACCGATATCTCGAAGGAAATCGGGATCATCCAGTAAGTGCCGTGCCGGGCCGGCATGCGCGCCGGCCCGACCGCCACGCCTTGGGAGGAACGCATGAGCGATCGAATATTCGGCGGTGTGGGGCTGGTGCTTGCGGCCTTCTACATCTGGGCCGCAACCATCATCCCGGACAGTTTCATGGCCGACGCCATCGGCCCGAAGACCTTCCCGATCATCATCGGCATCGTCATGGCGCTGTGTTCGGGCTATTTCCTGCTGCGCCCCGATGCCGAGCCCGCATGGCCAGGCATGGCCGGCTTGCTCGAGGTCGTCTGCGCCTTCGCGGCGATGATGCTCTACTCGATCCTGCTGCCGGAACTGGGCTTTCTCATCTCGACAGTCTTCGCCACCGCCTATCTGACATGGCGTCTGGGCACTGCGCCACTGAACGCGCTGGTGTCGGGCCCCGCCACCTCGGTCGGCATCTACGTCGTCTTCAAGCTGATCCTCGGGCTGTCGCTGGCCCGTGGTCCGCTGGGTTTCTAGGGAGAATCCGTTGGAACTGCTTGCCTCGCTCGGCGACGGGTTTGCCGTCGCGCTGACTTTCCAGAACTTGTTCCTGGCCCTTGTCGGGGCCTTCCTGGGAACGTTGATGGGCGCGCTGCCAGGGCTTGGCCCGGCCAATGGCGTGGCCATCCTGATCCCCATCGCCTTCACGCTCGGCCTTGGCGCAACGCCCTCGCTGATCCTTCTGACCTCGGTCTATTACGGGGCGATGTATGGCGGGCGGATCAGCTCGATCCTGCTGAACATTCCGGGCGATGAACCGGCGATGATGACCTGCCTTGACGGCTATCCGATGGCGCGTGCCGGCAAGGCTGGCGAGGCGTTGTCGCTGTCGGGCATCGCCTCGTTCGTCGGATCCTTCTTCGCCACCTGGGGGCTTGTCCTGCTGGCGCCGCAGCTCGTCAAGGTGGCGCTGCTGTTCGGACCGGCCGAGTATTTTGCGCTGTTCACGCTGGCTTTCGCGACGCTTGGCGGAATTTCCTCGACGAACCAGGCGAAGTCCGCCTTCGCCGCGGCGCTTGGTCTTGGCATCGCGATGATCGGCGTTGACACGCAGACCGGCGTTCAGCGCTTCACCTTCGAGGAGGTTCATCTCTTCGACGGCATTGACTTCCTGATCGCCATTGTCGGGCTGTTCGCCCTATCCGAGGTGTTCATCTTCCTGGAACATCACCGCGGCGGCGCCGCCGGCGATACCGGCAAGATGCAGATCGGCCGCCTGATGCCAGACTGGGGCGTGCTGAAAAGCTGCATTCCGACCATGGGACGCTCGACCGTGATCGGATTTCTGGCAGGCGTGCTGCCGGGGGCAGGGGCCTCGCTGGGCTCGTTCCTGTCCTATTCGGTCGAGAAGTCAGTGGTCGATCCGGGTGGCAAGACCTTCGGAAAGGGCGATCCGCGCGGCGTCGTGGCGCCCGAGGTCGGCAATAACGCGGCTTCCGGCGGGGCGCTGGTGCCGATGCTGGCGCTCGGCGTGCCGGGGTCGGGTACGACTGCGGTGCTGCTGGCGGTGCTGCTGTCGCTGAACATCACGCCCGGCCCGCTGCTATTTGCCAACAACCCGGATGTGGTCTGGGGTCTGATCGCCGCGCTGTTCATCGCCAACTTCATGCTGCTGGCGCTGAACATCCCGATGATCGGCATCTTCACCCGCGTTCTGATGGTGCCGACGCGCATCCTGATGCCGGTCGTGGCGATGATTTCCTTTGTCGGTATCTACGGCATCACCGGGTCCACCTTCGACATGATGATGATGGTGGGCTTCGGCCTGATGGGCTGGGTGCTGCGCAAGCTGGACGTGCCCATGGTGCCGGTCATCCTGGGTATCCTTCTGGGCAACGAGATGGAGGTGAACCTGCGCCGCGCCATGACCATCTCGGACGGCGACTGGGGTACGCTGGTCGGCTCTCCCCTGGCCATCACGCTGTGGTTGATCGCCATTGCCGGTTTCGTGCTGCCGATGATCCTGGGCCGCCGCGTCAAGCACAACATCGAGGCCAACCGCCCGCCAGAGGACGTCGCCGAAGGCGACTGAACCAGACCATTCAAGATCTGCCTGCCCGGTCAGGGCAGGCCCCCATTCCGCGAATGGGCTGGCCCCCTTCACCCTGAATTCTAGGAGTATCACATGCGCATCATGACCCTGCCCTGCGACGGGATTGGCCCCGAGATCATGGCCGAGACGCTGAAAGTCGTCGAGGCCGCCAACAAGAAATTCGACCTCGGCCTGACCTTCCACGAGGAAGAGGTCGGCTTCACCTCGCTGAAAAAACACGGCATCACCCTGCGCGAAGAGGTGCTGGACCGCGCCCGGACCGAGTTCGACGGCGTCATCCTGGGCACGCAATCGCACATGAATTACCCGCCGCTGGCCGAGGGTGGGCGCAATGTCTCGGGCGGGTTCCGCATCGGGCTGGACCTTTACGCCAATGTCCGCCCGGCCCGGTCGCGCGATCTGATCCCGAACAAGGCGCCGGGCATGGATCTGGTCATCATGCGCGAGGCGACCGAGGGCTTCTATCCCGACCGCAACATGTTCAAGGGCGTGGGCGAGATGATGCCCGATCCCGACATGGCGCTTTCGGTGCGCAAGATCACCCGGCACAGCTCGATGCGGATCTGCCGCGAAGCTTTCAAGCTGGCCATGCAGCGCAAGAAGAAGGTGGTTGCGATTCACAAGGCGAACTCGTTCCTGATGACCGACGGCCTGTTCCTCGAATGCTTCCGTGAGGTGGCGAAGGAATTCCCCGAGGTCGAGGCCGATGACAAGATCGTCGATGCCTTCGCCGCCTTGCTGGTCCGCCAGCCCGAGAAATACGACGTGGTGGTGGCGACGAACTTCTATGGTGATATCCTGTCGGATCTGGCCTCGGAACTGTCGGGTTCGCTGGGGCTGGCCGGCTCGATCAATGCCAATGCCGAAACCGGGCTTGTCTGTGCGCAGGCTCAGCATGGCTCGGCGCCGGACATTCAAGGCAAGAACGTCGCCAACCCGACCTCGCTGATCCTGTCTGCCGCGATGATGCTGACCTGGCTGGGCGAGCAACGCGGTATCCAGAAGCTGATGGATGCGGGCGCGGCGATTGGGCGTGCCGTCGACACGGTGATCGAGGACCCGGCCAGACGGACCCGCGATCTGGGCGGCTCCGTCAATACCGACCAATTCGGCAGCTTCGTCGCCGAAGCCGTCGCGGCTGGCTGATCGGGGGAAAGCTCATGCCCGGCACCAGACGCATCGCCCTGATCCACGCCACCCGCGTCGCGATCGACCCGATCGAGGCGGCCTTTCATGCGCTGTGGCCCGCGGCGGAAACGGTCACCATCCTGGAAGAGGGTCTGTCCGCCGATCTTGCCTCCGGGCGGGTCTCCCAGGTGCAACTGGATGCGCGCATCGTGGCACTGGCGGATTACGCGATGGGGCTGGGGCCGGACGGGATCCTTTACACCTGCTCCTCCTTCGGAGTCGGGATCGCCGCGGCGGCGCGGCGCCTTCCGGTTCCGGTCCTGAAGCCGAACGAGGCCATGTTCGATGCCGCAATTCAGGCAGGCGGACGGGTCGCGATGCTGTACAGCTTTCCGCCCGCCAAACCCGGCATGGAGCAGGAATTCGCAGCCGCCAGTGCGGGAATGACGATGCGTTCGGTCTTCGTGCCGGGTGCGCTCGAGGCACTGAGATCCGGCGATGTCGCGGGCCATGATGAACTGGTCGCCGAGGCGGCAGCGGAAATTCGCGATGCCGACGCCATCATGCTGGCGCATTTCTCGATGAGCCGCGCGGCCGATGCCGCCCGCGCCAGAACCGCGGTCCCGGTGCTGACCAGCCCGGAAACCGCGATCCGCCGGATGCAGGAAATGTTGGGGTCATTGCCATGCTGATCGGGGTCATCGCAGACGATTTCACGGGGGGCAGCGATATCGCCAATACGCTGGCCAAGGGCGTTTCACCCGAAGGCGGTCTGCGCACGGCACAATATGCCGGCATTCCCACCGGCCCCGCGAATGCCGGGATCGAGGCGGGCGTGGTTTCGCTGAAAAGCCGCTCAGCCCCGGTGGCCGAGGCGGTGGCGGAATCACTGGCGGCGCTGGAATGGCTTCTGGCACAGGGCTGTCGGCAGATCGTCTTCAAGTATTGCTCGACCTTCGATTCGACAGATCAGGGCAATATCGGCCCCGTGGCCGCGGCGCTGGCAGCAAGGCTGGACGCGCGCGCCGTTGCCGTCTGTCCGGCCTTTCCGACGGCAGGACGGACCGTCTATCAGGGCCATCTTTTCGTCTTCGACAGGCTGCTGAGCGAAAGCGGCATGCAGAACCACCCGCTGACGCCAATGACCGACCCCGACCTGCGCCGGGTGCTGGGCCGCCAGGCAGGCGCCGGCGTCGGGCTGGTCGCCCATCCGGAGGTCGCCGCCGGCTCTGCGCGGCTGCGCGCGGCACTGGCGGAGATCGCCGCGCGGGGCGAGACCTTCGCGGTGATCGACGCCATCTCGGATGCCGACCTGCTGGCCATCGGCGAAGCGCTGTCCGGGGCAAAGCTTCTGACCGGCGGGTCCGGCATCGCGCTTGGCCTGCCGCGCAACCTGATCCGCGCGGGCCTCGCCAAGGGCGGGCAGGCGCCGTTTCCGCCCGTCACCGGCCCGGGCGCGATCCTCGCAGGTTCCTGCTCGGGCGCGACGCGCGGGCAGGTCGAGCGGCACGAGGCCCGCCACCCAACCCTGCGCATCGATGTTGCGCAGGTCATGCAGGGCCAGCTCGGCCCCGATGACCTGATCGCTTTCATCGCCCAGAACCAGCCGCAGGCCCCGCTGGTCTATTCCTCGGGCACACCGCAAGAGGTCGCGGCGCTGCAGGACCGCTACGGGTGCGAGGCGGTGGCGGCGCGGCTCGATGCTTTGTTCGCCGAAACCGCGCGGCGGCTGGTGCGGCAGGGCTATCGTCGCATCGTCGTCGCCGGGGGCGAGACTTCGGGCGCGGTGGCGCAGGCGGTCAGCGACGGGCTGGGTGTTGGCGAAATGCGCATCGGGCCCGAGATCGACCCCGGCGTTCCGGTCCTCGGTCTGGGCGACGACATGCGCCTTGCGCTCAAATCCGGCAATTTCGGTGCTCCAGACTTCTTCGCCAAGGCGCTCGGTATGATGGAGGATGGCCAATGACGCCCGAGGAAATCACCGCGCGCGAGGAAATGGCGCGGCTGTGCAAATCGCTGTTCGACCGTGGCTTTTCGGTCGGGACGGCGGGTAATGTCTCTGTTCGCCTTGCAGATGGTATCCTGATGACGCCAACCAATGTCCGGCTCGGTGACCTCGACCCCGCGCGCATCGCCAAGCTGTCCCCCAATGGCAACCATGTCGCCGGCGACCGCCCGAGCAAGGGGGTCTTCCTGCACCAGGCCTTTTACGACACCCGGCCGGATTGCGGCGCGGTCGTGCATCTGCATTCGACCTGGGCCACGGCGCTGTCCTGCCTGGCGGATACCGATCCTGAGGACTGCATTCCGCCGCCGACGCCCTATGTGGTGATGCGTGTGGGCCGGGTCGCGATGGTTCCCTATGTCAAGCCCGGCGACCCCGAGACCGGCCGGCTGATCCGGGCGCTGGATGGCCGCCACGCCGCCGTGCTCTTGGCCAATCACGGCCCCGTCGTCAGCGGCAGGACGCTGTTTTCCGCTGTCGCCGCGGCCGAGGAACTGGAAGAGACCGCGAAGCTTCTGGTCGCGCTGCGCGGGATGAAGACGAACCTTCTGACGCAAGCGCAGGTCGAGGATCTGCGCGCCACATTCTGGACGATCTGAGGTGATGTCCGACCTGCCGATCCTGATCCGCGCGACGCTGACGCTGCTGGCGGCGGTGGCGGCGGGATGGGCGCTGAACGCGACCGGGATGCCGCTGGGCTGGCTCATCGGCGCGATGCTGGCGATGATCGCGGCCTCGCTTGCGCGACTGCCGGCAGTGCAGCCGACCCGCGTGCTGCCTTTCGTCAAGGGCGCGGTCGGCACCATGCTGGGCGCGTCGATCCCGGCCGGGCTGATGGAGTCATTCGCGAATTGGTGGCCCTCGCTTCTGTGCATGTTTGCGGTGATGCTGCTGGGCGGCTGGCTGAACTTTACCACCCTGCGCCGGATCTTCGGCTTTCCGCGCATGGATGCGGCGCTTTGCGCCATGCCCGGCGGCATCAGTGAGATGATCCTGCTGGGCGAACAGGCCGGCGCCGATCAGCGCCGCGTCGCCATCGTTCACGCCCTGCGCATCGCGCTGTCGATCCTGATTATCCCGATCCTCGCCGGGCTGGTCTTTGGCATCGCCGTTGGCAGCTCGGGCGATCTGCCACCGGTACATATGAGCCTTGCCGACTGGCTGTGGTTCGCGCTTTGCGTCCTGTCGGGCGTCGCCGCGGATCGCTGGACGCGGTTGCCGATCCCGCTGATCCTTGTACCGCTGTTCGTCAGTGCGGCGCTGCATCTGTCGGGCATTTCCGCCTTTCACGTCCCGCCCGCCATCGCCATCGCCATTCAGGTGATGATCGGCATCAATGTCGGCGCGCGCTTTCTGGGGATTTCCCCTTACGCGCTGGCGCATGTCGCGCTGGCGGCCTGCATGGTCGTTGCGGTGCAGATGGCGCTGGCGGTCGTGGCGGCGGTGGCCATGGCCTCTACCGGGCGTTGGGATGCGCTGGCGCTGATGCTGGCCTATGCGCCGGGCGGGCTGGCCGAGATGTCGCTGATCGCCATAACCATGGGGCGCGAAGTTGCCTTCGTCGTCTTCCACCACATCCTGCGCGTGTTGTTCGCACTGTTCGCCGCCCCGCCTTTGCTGCTTCGCCTGAGGAGTAACCATGATCCCGCAAGCCCAGCTTGAAACCAGCGCCGGCACGCGGCGCTTTACCGACCTGCCGGCGGTGCTGGGGGCGGACCTGCCGCGCCTGCCGCATGTCCTGCGCCTGCTGGCCGAAAACCACCTGCGCGCGACCGGCGAAAGCGGGCCTTTGGTGCAGGCGCTGACCGATTGGCTGAACGGCCGCGCCAGCGATTTTGAGTTCAGCTTTCGCCCGAACCGCTTGCTGATGCATGACACGACCTGCACCCCGGCGCTTGCCGATATCGCCGGCCTGCGCGACGCCGTGGCCGAGGCCGGGGGCGATCCGCGCCTGCTTACCCCGCAATTGCCGGTCGAGGTCTCGGTCGATCATTCGCTGGCGGTGGATATCTACGGCTCGCCCGCCGCCCTTGCCCGCAATTCCGCCAACGAGATCGCCCGCAACCGCGAACGTTACGGCTTCATGAAATGGGCCTCGGCGAACCTCTCGGGCGTGCATGTGAACCCGCCGGGAACCGGGATCATGCATACGATCAACCTCGAACAGCTGGCGACGGTGCTGGAGCTGAACCCGGACGGCCAGGCCCATCCCGACATGCTTCTGGGCACCGACAGCCACACCCCGATGATCAACGGCATCGGCGTGATGGGTTGGGGGATCGGCGGGCTGGAGGCCGAAAGCGTGATGTTCGGGCAGGCGGCCTCGCTGGCCATGCCGGGCGTTGTCGGTGTACGGCTGACCGGAGCGCTGCCGGCGGGGGTGCTGGCCACCGATCTGGCGCTGGAGGTCACGCATCAGTTGCGCCGGCTTGGCGTCACAAGCGATTTCGTCGAGTTCTACGGGCCGGGCGTTTCGACCCTGACAGCGGACGAACGCGCGGTGATCGCCAATATGGCGCCGGAATACGGCGCCTCGACCGGGTTCTTTCCGGTGGATGCGCAGACCGTCGCCTATCTCGCCCGGACCGGGCGACCCGCCGCGCTGACCGAGGCCATCGAGCCGGTCTTCCGCGTCATGGGCCTGTGGTTCGACCCCGAGGCCACCCCGCATTTCGATCGCCAGATCAGGATCGATCTGTCCGCCCTGACTCCGCTGATCGCCGGCCCCCGCCGGCCGCAGGACCGGACCGCGCCGGGGCAGGCGGCGGCAGAGATCGAAACCGCCCTTGGTCGCCAACTGAACCCCGCGCAGCCGGGCATCCCCGACGGTGCGGTCGGCGTGGCGGCGATCACCAGTTGCACCAATACCTCGGACCCGCGGCTGCTGATCGCGGCCGGGTTGCTCGCGCGCAAGGCGCGGGCGCTTGGGCTGGCTGCCGCGCCCTGGGTCAAGACCTCGCTCGCGCCCGGCTCGCCCTCGGCCCGGGCCTATCTGGACCGCGCGGGGCTGTTGGGGGATCTGGCCGCGATGGGTTTCGACATCGTCGGCTTCGGCTGCACCACCTGCATCGGCAATTCCGGCCCGCTGCCGCCCGAGATCGAGGCGGCGCTGAGCGACGGCAAGGCGATCTGCGCCGTCCTGTCGGGCAATCGCAATTTCCCCGGCCGGGTGCATCCGAAGCTGGATCTCGGCTATCTCGCCTCGCCGCCGCTGGTCATTGCCTATGCGATCAAGGGCGATGTGCATGGCGATATTCTGACCGATCCCTTGGGGCAGGACGGGCAGGGCAGGCCGGTCGCGCTGGTGGACCTGTGGCCCAGCCAGGCCGAAATCGACGAGGCCATGACGGCGGGCTTTCGCGCCGATGATGTGCGGGGTGCCTTTGCCAAGGCCGCCAACCCGGAATGGCAGCAGATCGAGGCCGCTCACAGCGCGCGTTTCCCTTGGGACCCGGCGTCGCGCAATTTGCGGCGCCCGAAATTCGCCTCGGCCGACGAAAAGTGCCGGCTGGGCCGTTACAGCGCCCAGCCCTTGCTGGTGCTGGGCGACGACATGACCACCGATCATATCTCGCCCGCCGGCTGGATCGACCCCGACAGCGAGGCCGGCAAATGGCTGGTCGAGCGCGGTGGCGATCCCAGGGACCTGAACGTCTATGCCGCCTATCGCGGCAATTGGGAGGTGATGCTGCGCGGGTTGTTCACCAACCGGTTGGCGCGGAATTACCTGGGTGATGACCTGCCGCCGTCATGGACGGTCCTGCAGGACGGCACGCGCCTGCCCGCATGGCAGGCCGCCGAACGGCTGGCGGCAGAGGGCCAGCCGGTGATCCTGCTGGCCGGAGAGCGTTATGGCATGGGCTCCAGCCGTGATTGGGCCGCCAAGGGCGCGGCGCTGCTGGGCGCGCGGGCGGTGATCGCGCGCAGCTTCGAGCGCATCCACCGCACCAACCTGATCGGCATGGGCGTGCTGCCGATCAGGATCGCGGACGGCTTCATCCCCGAGAACGCCGCCATCACCCCAACCGACCGCTTCGGGATCGACGTGCCCCCCGAGGCCCTGACCCCGAACATGGCGCTGACCGTGACCCGCGTCACGCCGGACGGGCGGCGCGAGGAAATTGCCTGCCACGCCGCCGTCGAAACCGCGCAGGAGGTCGGCTTGCTGCGTCATGGCGGGGTGCTTTCGGCGATCCTCGCCCGGACGCTGTCACATAGCAACGGAGACGTATCATGAGCACGATCAACCATACCGCACACGAACTGGAACGCTTCGCCGCCGCCGTCTTCGCCGCGGCCGGCCTGTCCACCGATGACGCCGCAATCATCGGGCGCGATCTGGTCAAGGCCAATCTGCGCGGGCTCGATTCGCATGGCATCTCGCGGATGCCGATGTATCTGGAGCGGCTGCGGCGCGGGCTGGTGAACCCGCGCCCCGCGATCCGGGTCGAGCAGGTGGCCGGCGCTGTTTCCAGCGTCGACGGCGACAATGCGATGGGTTTTCTGCCCTCGCATATTGCCATGGACGAGGCGATGCGACTGGCCGAAAGCGCCGGGATCGGGCTGGTCGGGGTGCGCAACTCGACCCATTTTGGCATGGGCGCGCTGTATGTGCTTCAGGCGCTGGAGCGCGGCTTCGTCTCGATGGTTTTCACCAATTCGTCGCCGGCCATCGCCATGCATGGCGGGCGCACGGCCTTCCTTGGCGCCAGTCCGATCGCGGCGGGCGTGCCAGCGGGCCCCAACGGCGCGCCCTTCGTCATGGACATGTCGATGACGGTGATCGCGCGCGGCAAGATCCGGCTGGCGGCGATGCGGGGCGAACCCATTGCCGAGGGCCTTGCGCTGGATGTCGAAGGCCGCCCCACCACCGATGCGCAGGCCGCCTTCGAGGGGGTCTGCCTGCCCTTCGGCGGCATCAAGGGCTCGGTCCTTGGCACGATGATGGACCTGATGGCCGGGGCGCTGACCGGGGCGAATTACGGCGGCGATGTGAAAAGCCTCTATTTCGACCATTCCGGCCCGCAGAATGTCGGCCACCTGTTCTTCGCCATCCGCCCCGACCTGTTCATGCCGCTGAGCGATTTCGACGGCCGGATGGACGCATTCCACAGCCGTATCAAAACCTTGCCGCGTGCCGCCGGCGTGGAGGAAATCCTGATGCCCGGCGAGCCCGAGGCGAGGACCGAGGCCCGCCGTCGCGCCGAAGGCATCCCGGTCACCGACAATGTCATCGCCGATCTGAAAAAGCTGGGCGCCGAGTATGGCGTCAGCTTCCCGTCCATGGCGGGCTGACGGATGCCGCGCTTCTCGGCCCATCTGGGCTACATGTTCACCGAATTGCCGCTGGAACGGCGTTTTGCTGCGGCGGCAGAGGCGGGTTTCGCGGATGTCGAACATCCCGCGCCCTTCGCGCTGCCGGCCGCGCGCTGCCGGGTGCTGCTGGCGGAAAACGGGCTGAGCATGGTCCAGATCAGTTCCGGCAGCGGCGCCGCTGGGCAAAAGGGGCTGGCCGCCTTGCCCGGCCATGAGCAGGCCTTTCGCGACGACCTGCTGCGGGCGCTGGATTACGCTGAGGAGATCGGCTGCCCGCTGCTGCATCCCATGGCCGGGATCGCGGTGCCGGACCAGAACGGTGCCGTCTGGTCCGAAAATATCGCTTTTGCGATGGAGGCCGCAGGGAACTGCCCGGTCGCGATCTTCGTCGAGCCGATCAGTCGCGCCGCTGTGCCGGGCTATTTCTTGCACCGGCTCGATCAATACCTGTTCCTGACCGCACCGATGGACCCCGCGCCGCTGGTGCTGGTCGACAGCTATCATGCCGCGATGAATGGCGAGGATGCCGCCGCCTTTATCCGCGCAAACCCGTCGCGGATCGCGCATGTCCATATCGCCGACGCTCCGGGCCGGCACGAGCCGGGGACGGGCGGTTACGACTTTCGCCCGCTCGATGCCGCGCTGCACGATATCGGCTATCGGGGCGTGATCGGTTGCGAATATCTCCCGGCGGGCGAGACCCGCGCCGGGCTGTCATGGCGTGTGGGCTGGCCTCAAACGGGGCGCTAGTCCGGCACGATCGCGCAATCGCGCGCGACGCCATATGCCTGCAGGATATCGGCGACCCGGCCGCGGTGCAGTGCCTCGTCAAGGAAATCTGCCAGCGCGGCAGAGGCTGCGGGGCGCCCCTGCGGCATCGCCATGGCCTGCCGGATTTCCATGAAGGGCGGCTGCAAAACGCGGCTGCCGGGGCGCTTTTGGGCCTCGCCCTCCATGGCCTGTCGGATGCCGGCGATGGCCGCGACCTCACCTCGGTCGAGCGCGCCAAGGGCGGCGAAGATATCCTCGAACATCACCAGATTCTCCGCGCCGGGCTTGCGTTGCAGCGTCAGCGAATAGGCGCTGCCCTTGACCGAGCCGACCGGCAGGCCAAGGGCCACCAACGCGCCCGCATCCGCCGCTGTGCAGGAGGCGCTGGCCAGATAACAGCCCTCGATCCGAACATAGGGCGCGGTGAAGGCGATGGTTTTCGCGCGCCCGGGGTCGACGGCCAGGAAGCAGACATCCCAGAGCCCGCTTGTCGCGCTGGAGGAGACATCGACGGCGCGTTCATATTCGACGAAGTCAAGCGCCGGCCCCAGATGCGCGGCAAGGTCGCGGGCCAGATCGACGCTGATGCCGAAGGGCTTTCCCTTGTCGTCGCGGCCGACCAGGACGCGGTTGCCATGGTTCAGTGCCACGCGCAGTCGGCCGGTCGGGGCGAATTCGCGGATCAGCTTCGGGACGTCGGTCATCGTGGCCAGCCCTTTCATCGATCATGCGGCGCGCGCGGGCAATGCTCGTCTGCGACGTGATAATCTTTGTTGCATCAAAAAGCCAATATAGAAATATCCGTCGCGACAATCGTGATGCAAGCCGAATCCGGTCGGGACAGGTTCAGGGGCGGGTGTAGACACGATTTTTTTTTTCCGTTTCAACGAGGCATTCCGTGATGCGCTTTCACGGACGGGGCGGATACTTCTGTGCATTGCGAGGCTTCAAGCTGATGGAAATATTCGGTTAATATATTGAAATAAAACGAATATTTTATCCTGTTGACCTGCTTTTGCTCACCCTTCGCGAACAAGCCTTGGCAGCACAGTAGCCGCGCGGGGATAACCTGTTGATCGACTCATTAATAGGATTTATAAGTATAAAAATACAAATCGGGATCGCCATGCTTTTTGCGCCGCCACGCGAGCTGACCGCCGAGGTCTTTGCCACCGTGCCGACCGAGCTGGCGCCCAGAACCCAATCGGGCTGGGCCCGCGTCCAGCATCCGGGCAAGCAGTTCCGCGCCTTTCTCGAGGGGCCGTCTTTTGACCGCGACGGCAATCTTTATTGCGTGGACATCTGCCATGGCCGGATCCTGAAATGCGACGCGCAGGGCAATTTCTCGGTCGCTGCGGATTATGACGGTGAGCCGAACGGCCTGAAGATCCACCGCGACGGCCGAATCTTCATCGCCGATCACGCCCATGGGCTGATGGTCATGGACCCGGAGACTGGCCGGGTCGAGCCGTTCCTGAGCCGTCCCGGGCTCGAGCGTTTCCATGGGCTGAACGACCTGCATTTCGCCGCCAATGGCGACCTTTATTTCACCGATCAGGGCCAGAGCGGGCTGCACGCCCCTTACGGCCGGCTGTTCCGGCTGGACGCCGGCGGGCGGCTGGCATGGCAGACGGCTGCCCAGAGTTGGTCATAGGTTCGCGCGGCCGCTTTCCGACCCAAATGTTCGGCTGAGTGCGATTCTGGTAGATCTATCGATCCGATAGAAAGGCGGGCTGTGATCAGCCCCACCTGAGTGGTCCAGTTTGATTGTTAGTGCATGACCGGCGCACGGTCCATCGCTACGATGGTTTCCGGGGCCGGTGGGCGATAGCCC
>VAFL01000085.1 GCA_005768755.1 Paracoccus denitrificans
GCTGCTATCTTTCTAATCATTGTTTTAAACTGTAGTTAGACATCATATATGTGTATTGATGAACTTCCTGGCTGTGAGTACTACCTCATGTTATTTTATGGAGGTGAATTTCTCCATCTCATTATTTTTTCCAGAAAAGAAAGAAGGAAGAAAAAGAAAAACCAAGAAAAACAATAACAACTGCCCTCCCCAATAAAACACCAGATTATTTTGGCCTGGTTGTTAAAAGATTCTAAATCCCAAAATATGAAACACAATTAAAGTACCATGAAAGTAAAAATAAGAAATATATAAGGTACATAAATAAAAATTAAAATAAAGCAATTAATAAAAAAGAATCAAAGTAAATAAATGAAAATAAAGCACAAAGTGCAAAGGAAGCTAAACCCTACTTTCCAGGCAGAGCTGAAGCTCTGCAGCCTCTGTGGTCCGACAACTTGGTGGCAGCGAGTGGTCTGTGCGGGGTCTGGGGATGGGCCTTGGCGCTGATTCTCAGGTGCACATCTGTGGGCTCAGAGGCGGGGTGGGCGTCAGCGCCTCTGACCTCCAGCGGGTGGCGCTGTGCTGCTCCCTGAGACTCGGCGCTGATGGGCGGGATGCGAGTGGGGACACTGGGTCCTCTGGCTCTGGGGCTGAGCATCCCGCCCCCCCAGTCTGCAGGGGCCTCCACAGAAGAGCCCCCAAGCCCCCGGGTCTCTGCCGCTTCTCTCAGAACCCTGCGTTCACTCTGCCTGCGTCCGAGCTTCTTTTGGTTTTGTTTTTTTATCTCAGACTGTTGTGCCCAAGATTGCGAATCCGAGAAACCACTGAGAAGCCGACACCGATGCAAACGCACCAGGGTTTATTTACAAGCTCAAGCTTGCGTCCAAGTACACCCTGACACAACGGAGCAGGGACTTGGACCCCGAAGTGGGTTTTAGCTGAGTTTTAAGGGCTGGTCTTGGGGACCTCCAGAAGGGCTGGAGCAATTCCTCAAGTTCTGTTTACATTTTGATATGGGGCCTTCAAGGGCATTGAGCTCTGTTCTCATTCTAATAGGGGGTTCTTATGCTAATGTGGGGCTTTCAAAGACATTAAGCTGTAAACTTTTGGTTTTTTGCTGTAACTGAAGTAATGGAAATTTCAGCTCTTCTTTGCAGGGGCGTGGGATGGCTGGACGTGTGCTAACACTGGACTTAAAGTGGAATGGCCTTAATTTTCTCGGCCTCCACGCATCCCGTCTTCCTATCTAGCTCCTTCCCCCTTCCCTGGAGCTCCTAAGAGAGCAATTGCAAATGACCTCTGGTGGCAGCCTGTGTTGGGGGACAGGCCCAGGGATTTGGGATCAGGAAGACCTGGAGCTCAGGCATCCAGGCTGTGCAGCCAGATTCGATGCTGCAGA
>VAFL01000030.1 GCA_005768755.1 Paracoccus denitrificans
TTCGATATAATCTCTTCCAGTTTCGGCCGCTTCGTTCCCATCTTCAATCCTCCGTTTCCTAACTATTGCGGCGGACCACTTCAGTGGGGGAGGATCACTACGAGCCATTCTCCGGTTCCGGCTCGCAGATCATGGCGGGCGAGGCCAATGGCCGCCGCGTCTTCGCGATGGAAATCAGCCCGGCCTATGTCGATGTTGCGGTGGAACGCTGGCAGGCCGAAACGGGACGCGATGCCATTCTCGCTGGTGACAGCAAGAGTTTCGCGGCGGTGAAGGCCGAACGGTTCGGCGCAGCGACGCCCGATCCAAAACAGAGACCCGCAGGCTGAGGCGATGCATGACCTGGCTCTACCTTCCTTCGGAAGCGATTCCGGAATCGCAGCCGCGTGCCTCCACGTCCTCTCGCTCTGATCGGGCGCCGGCGGTCTCGACCTCGGACTCACCATCGCCATCCCCGGATATCGAACTGTGGGCCATATCGAACGGGAAACCTACGCCGCGGCCATTCTCGTGGCGCGGATGGAAGACGCGTCCCTGGATCAGGCTCCGGTCTGGGACCATGTTGCCATCTTCGACGGCCGCCCTTGGCGCGGCGCGGTGGACGTCGTCACTGCGGGCTATCCGTGCCAGCCGTTCTCCGTCGCGGGCAAGCACCGGGGCGCCGACCGCATTATCGGTGAGGTCGAGCGCCCTTCGTCTTCCTCGAGAATGTTGTCCATCATCTCCGCCTCGGCTTCCCCGAAGTCCTCGCTGGACTGGTCGGCATGGGCTACCGCCTTGCAGCAGGCCTCTTTACGGCGTGGGAAATCTGAGACACTTCAACGCGCGCTCGTTACGCCAACCTGCTGTCCCTTCTCATTATATGTGTAGAGGAACGCACCATTCTTAACCGTAACGGTTGAGGAGGTGTATCCGTGCAGATCGCCAGACTTTATGAAAATCTGCCTGTTCTTCTCGTTATATACGTAGATGAAGCTACCCTTCTTAACTGCCATTCCAATCGCCATTCTCGTCTCCTCATACCATGACGCTTCAATAAGATACGGAGGGCCCGAGAAACTCACAACTGGCGCAGGGGCTCGACCCTACCAGTTGGAAGGGTTTGGCGCCGGAGAATTGGGGCGAATGCCGACGCCGATGGCGAACGATGGCTGCAAGCCGAGCGCGGGCAACCGCCTCTCGGCCGATCTGACCCATTCGGCAGGGATGTGGATGACGCCGACGGCGCGCGATCACAAGGATGGGGCGACGACACTGACGAACGCGCCGGTGAATGGCCTGCTTGGCCGCCAGGTCCCGGCGACGCCGATGGCTGGGCGCGATACCTCGCAGTCGCCCCGGACCTTGAACCCGCTGTTCGTCGAGGCGCCGATGGGCTGGCACCCCGGGTGGACCGGCTTCGCCTCTGTGACAACGGAGTGGTCCCGCTGGTTGCGGCGCATGCGCTGCGAACTCTGGCGGCGGAATTGCTGGCCGATGGATGAGGCAGTGGCATGAAGTAGTCCCGCCTCATGTCGCTGACCGAGTCCGTCGCCAACGTGATCGTCGGCTACGGCGTCGCGGGGGGCACCCGGACCTGACCTTCCCGACCTTCGCACCGCACACAAACTTGGCGTAGAACCCGAAAATGGGCGCGATGTTCACGGTGGTTAGCATCTCGCGGTTCTCGCCTTGCGGCGAATGTTCGAGAAGATAGGAGTGCGGAGCACAAAGCAAGTAAACGCCCCCATCACCTTACCCGCTCCGAATGATGTATCTTTGGCCCCGCCGAGTCCTCCGCGAAAAGTCTCGACGGGACACCGTCCCTCTCACACAGCTCGATGATCGCCGGCAATCCGTATGAACATTCGCTCGCGCCCATTTTGGCGCACGTCACCAACCTGTACATTAATTAGCATAGGATCCTGGGCCCCCTGCCAACCTCTAATACGGTTCTTGAACGCCCGCGTTATACTCTTGTCGAGCTTTTGACCGACAACGTCTGTCTGCCACTCTGCATAACCAAAGAGATCCTTCAATTCGAAACTGGT
Organism: Paracoccus denitrificans; assembly: GCA_005768755.1. Lineage (GTDB taxonomy): Bacteria > Pseudomonadota > Alphaproteobacteria > Rhodobacterales > Rhodobacteraceae > Paracoccus > Paracoccus denitrificans_B. Next base: position 2,031 of record VAFL01000030.1, read on the forward strand.
ACCAAGCGGCCGATCGTCTATAGCATTTTGGAGCGCCTGGATTTTTCCATCTATGAGTTCCTGCGATCGCGACACGTCTTTCCTCATCGGCAATTTCCGCAGCGCTTTATCGGTCTCTTTGGCCGCTGCGGCAACCACCAGCGAGTTGTGGAGGCCGCGTGGATGCGGGATATGATGTACTTCCCGCAAGTCATAACCAAAATCTGTCCCCCTTCTACCGGCTGGTGACTTATGCTGGCTACCATCAATCGTGGATGACATAGACCCTTCCAAGCCCGGCCATCGTTCCACGCACCGTATTCGCAAGCCAGCCGTGGCGGCGGCGAGTTCCTCGATCGTCGCGCCCTCTGGCGTGCGCAGCTTCGCCAAGGACCTTGTACCCGCTGTCCGTCGAGGTGCTGATGGGCTGACCACCGGGTGGACAGGCTTCGCCTCTGTGGCAACGGTGTGGTCCTGCTGGCTGCGGCCCATGCGCTGCGAGCTTTGGCGGCTGAACTTCGGGTCGATCCGGTTGAGCAGTTACGATGAGTAAATCTGTCTCATCGGCACACCGCGCCTGTTAGCTGCCTGCTCGAGCCGGGGAAACGTCTTATTTGAGATCGGCGTGATCATATATCCGCTGTCTACGTCACCCAGCATCACCGAACGGCTGTTCGGTCCGGCACGCCATAGCAGACCGATCAGAGCGCATAGCGCAGCATCAACTTTGTCCTGATCGGATTTCCGAGGATGAGTGGCGTCATGCATCTTGCGGGCCCAATCAACAAAGCTGCTCAACCCGAACTGTTCGGCGGTCAACGCGATCACCCGTGTCACGGCCTGCCAGTCTTCCAGACGGAATTTCTTCCGATTCTGTGGATTGTACTTTGGTGCGCGCAACCTCTGAGCGAAGTCATCCAGCAGCGCAGGCAGAGCTAGGGCCGGAAAGACCTCGATGAGGAAATGCCCCGCGCATGCCGTACGGGCTCGGACCGGGTCCTCCGTCGCACCGAGACAACTGAGAAAAGGCCAAATAGGCGCGTTGTCGCAAAACATGCCGATCTTGCCTCGGTTGGCCGGTTGAACGCCACCGCCGATGAACGAAACCAGGGACGCCGCGACCTTGTCAACTGGGCGACTGCCCATGGTATTTGGCACGACCGTCGGCTGATCGAGCGCAACGAGGCTGACCGCGAAATCCTTGCGAAGGCTATCGATGAAATTGCGCGCCTCGGCGAACGAAACGAGACGGGGTTCGTGAAACTCGGCTTTCCCGGCGTCGTCAAAGGCAACAGCGCAGACCGCGCCCGGTGCCTTTGGTGAATCGGTCCATGCAGAGTCAAAACCGAAAATGATCGTGCTGCTCTGCGGGCGTACAAGATGCATGTGTTCCTCCGCAGAGCAGCATAGCTAGAGCATACGGCCAATGAAGGCCTTTACCCACCCACCTTGCAAACCCTTCCTCTGCCCTATGAGCTGCTGACCGGGGATCTGAGCCAGGTGAACTATTCCTCGATCCGGGCCGGGCTCGTCGAGTTCCGCCGCATGATTGATGCGGTGCAATGGCAGCTTTTCAGCCCGATGCTCTGTGTGCCGGTCTGGCGCTGGTTCACCGAGGCCACATGGGCGGCAGGACAGATCCCGTCGCCCTATGTGCCGGTCGAATGGTCGCCCCGAAATTCGACGCTGTCGATCCCCATAAGGATGCGATGGCCGATATGCTGGCGATCCGCTCGGGCATCGGCGCCGCCATCGAAGCCGTGGCAGGCGGCGCCGTTGACACCATCGGCCGGGTGCGTCTCAACAGATCCTTCTGATGTCCGCATTCTCCGATGTGGCCAGCGTGCTCTTTGCCGATCCGCATCTCGCCCGGGACGCCACCTATATCGCCCACGGTGGCGCGGCCGTCATGGTGCGCGCCATCCCCCGCCGCGCCGATATCGTCAGCGAGTTCGGCGAAGCCCAGCTCTTGTCGGAAACCACCCGCATCGATTTGCGCGTGGCCGAGGTACCGAACCCGCGTCCGGGCGATAGGGTCGAGATCGACGGTGAGGGTTTTCTCATTCAGGGCGAGCCCGTCCGCGATCGTGAGCGGCTGGTCTGGACCGTGAACCTGCGCCCGGTGTGATAGCCATGAAACTGAAGCTCGATATCGATCCCGACATCGTGGCGATGATGCAGGCCGAAATCGCCGCAGGCGAGCGCGCTGTCACAGCGGCGATCGGCGAGGCTGGAAGCGGGCTAAAGACTGCCTGGCGCGCCAGATCACCGGCGCCGGACTCGGGACGCGCCTTGCCCGGTCCATCCGGTCGGAGCAGTTTCCGAAGACCACACCCAGCCTGAACGCTGCGGCCGTGGTCTGGTCCAAGGCGCCGGCGATCGTCGGCGCGCATGACACGGGCCCGCTGATCCGGTCGAAGAACGGCTTCTGGCTCGCGAGCCCGCTGCCCGCCGCAGGCAAGTCTCTGCGTGGCGGCCGGATCACCCCCGGTGAATGGGAACGGCGTCGCGGGCTGCGCCTGCGTTTCGTCTATCGCCGAACCGGGCCGAGCCTGTTGGTGGCCGAGGGGCGGATAAACAGCAAGGGACAGGCGGTGGAGTCGCGCTCGAAGACCGGGCGCGGCAAAGTCACCGCGCCGATCTTTCTTCTGGTGCCGCAAGTGAAGCTGCCAAAGCGGCTGGATCTCGCGAGGGATGCCGAGCGGGCGCATGAGGTATTGCCGGAGCTGATCGTGGCGAATTGGGTGGAGGGACGAATGCCATAGCCAGCCAAACGTGGCATGAATTAGCGGCTTTGAATGAAACAATCAGCCCGGGACAATTCTTAAGCCAAACTCATCTTCGTGCAATACTGCCCTTAGCCACTCGACCTCTAGCCTCGCCGATGCTGCCCAGTCACGGACACTGCGCTCATGTTCTTCTGAGATTTTCGCACCGAGTATAATCCCGTCAAGTGACGAAACCGGAAACTTATGATTTCCTTTTGTACCTAGCCCTTTGACTATCCGCCACTCCTCCTCATAGGACCAGAAATCCGCTTTTGTCAGGAGCGCTTGCCTGTGCATGCTCACAGTATCTTGAAGGACAAAATTAAGTTTTGGGCGGGTGCGCTGATATACAACGGGGCACGCGCTCTCGAAGTAGCCGTCTCCTTTTTGGGGCCTGAACCGGAGTGCAAGACCCTTGTGAGAGTCAGCGTAATGCCCCCATTGCAGCATGTGATCTGGGCGCGATGATAAACACATAATGCCAGAACTCCGCCGAACCTTTGCAAGTTCTGCCGCAGCAATGGCGAGGGCTTGCTTTTCATATTCAGGATATTTTGGATCCTGGATGATCTGTGCCGCAATCATTCGGCGTTCTCGCCTGGGCTTATTCAGCACTGTGCTTTCCAAGTAGCGCAGCAGATCGGCTCGAGGCGCACGCATTGTGAAAATAGGAAGAAAATCAAATGGGTCATTGAAATCATCAGCACTGTTAAAATACAGTACTTGGTCAATTATTAAGCTTCGTGTAAAATCGTTGATCTGCCTAAACTTATAGAGATGAGCGGGACCGCCACCTTCAAACCAGAAATTCAGTGGTTTCTTGGTCATTTGATGGAGTCTTCTCCTTAAATTCCGCACCGCAGGCACGACTTCGGTAGCACCCGCCGCCCGAATGCCCGGTCGGGCACTGCCGAAGCGTTCAATCGGAAAGGGTCTTCGCGGCTAAGCAGCTGCAGCCAGTGCGTTTTGCGCAGCCTCAGCGAACGAGTTGCCCACGGCCATTTCGTCCACTTGTTCACGCTCTGCCGGCGTGAAGAATCCAACGCGCCAGTTTGTCGTGAATTTGAGGATGGTCAGGTGACCATCATGCTTCTCAGCAGCAACTTTTTGAAGGCGTTGCCAAAGTTCTATCTCAAGTTCCGTCATTCGTTTTCCCTCAAGCAATGGTGTGGTGTCTGTATCAGCATCACCGTTTATCGATGGGGTCAAGCTTCGACCGCAGCTGATAGTACCAAAAAAAGTCAACACAGCTAACGGCCTAGGCGAGAATGCGTATGTGGCAACGCCCTAGGGTCAGGACTCGTTCTCGTTTCATAGCCAGAATATGACGGTTGCGGCGAGGGCGACGGCGGAGAGGAAGACTTTCGGGCATCGGTCGTAGCGGGTAGCGACCCGGCGCCAATCCTTCAGCCGCCCGACCATGATCTCGATCCGGTTGCGACGCTTGTAGCGGCGCTTATCATGCTTGACGGGTGTGTCGCGCGACTTCCTGCCGGGAATGCAGGGCTTTATCCCCTTGTCTTTCAATGCTTCCCTGAACCAGTCGGCATCATAGCCGCGGTCGGCGAGCAACCACTCCGCCTTTGGCAAGCTGCCCAGAAGTGCAGCCGCGCCGGTGTAATCACTGACCTGGCCGGCGGTCATGAAGAAGCGCATCGGGCGGCCCTCAGCATCGGTGACGGCATGGAGCTTGGTGTTCATGCCGCCTTTGGTTCGGCCGATCAGACGGCCTCGTTGGTCGCTGAGGCCCCCTTTTTCGACCGCAGACTGGTCGCCGTGCGGTATGCCTTCAGGTAAGTCGCGTCGATCATCACCGTCTTCGGAACGGCGGCCTCGGCGGCCAGCCCTTCCATCATCCGGGCGAAGACGCCCTTGTCGCTCCACCGCTTCCAACGGTTGTAGAGGGTCTTCGGCGGGCCATATTCCTTCGGCGCGTCACGCCACCGCAAGCCATTGCGATTGATGAATATTATGCCGCTCAGGATGCGTCGGTCATCGACTCGCGCTTTGCCGTGGCTCTTGGGAAAGAAGGGCCTCAGCCGCGCCATCTGCGCGTCAGTCAGCCAGGAAAGGTTGCTCATCGATCAGTCTCCTTGCAGAGGCTGAATCATGCCGCGAACGGATAATCAATGGGTCCCGACCCTAGACTGTCGCCTGTCGATGGGCGCAAAATTTTCTGCGAGCGATCAGGATGACAAGCACACGCGAAACCATCCTCGCCGCACTGCACGCGCGGCTCTCGGCGCTGCCTGCGGCCGCCCTAAAACAGGTCACCCATAACGAAGCGATCCAGCTGCTGGACGGGCTGGTGCGGATGTCGGTGATCGTCCGAGATCTCTTCGCACCGCCATCCTCTCCCTCGGATGGGGATCGCTACATCGTCGGCTCGGGCGCCACCGGAAACTGGACAGGCTGGACTTGAGCGTCGCCTTCTATGTCGATGGTACCTGGACTAGGCTCGCGCCGCGGCCGGGCTGGCGGGCCTGGATCGAGAATGAGAAACTCCTGCTGGTCTGGGATGGCGCGGCATGGGCAAGCATCACGCCCACCACGCTGCAGAACCTCTCTACGCTGGGCGTCGGCACCACGGCGGATGCGGGGAATCCGTTTTCCGCCAAGTTGAATTCGGCGCTCTGGACCGCACTTGCGACCGCCGAAGGCGGTACGGGCAGTTTGTACTTCAGCATGAACAAGCAAGGGGCCGCAAAGGATCTCGGCTTCAGCCTGCAGCAGGGCTACGTCACCAAGGCGCTGTTCGGCCTTTTCGGGTCAAACAACGTCCGGCTCGCGGTTTCTGATGATAGCAGCGCCTTCTTTCACGCCCTGATCGCCGATCGGCTGACCGGGATCGTCGATCAGCCGCGGCTGCCGCGTTTCAAGGGCTACACCAATTACGACAATTATGTCGGCGTCGATACCTGGACAAAACTCGTCATCAACATGACCGAATATAACGACCAAGGTGCGTTCAATGCGGCCAGCAATCGCTTCGTGGCGCCGGTTGCGGGAACCTACCTCTTCGGCGCCTCGCTGCTTTACAAAGTGAATACCAATACTTCGGCCAGGATGCGTGGGCGTTTGCTATTGAATGGTACGACCGAGATCCGCGGTTCGCTCGGGGAGATTTCCGGGGCGCATATCTCCGAGCTGACCGCGCTCTGGCTTCAAACCATGGTGAACCTGAGCGCGGGCGATACGGTGGAACTGCAGGGGACGTTTCGGGCCGCTGATGGGTATTTCGCCGCCGACCACACGTCCTTCTGGGGCTGCAAGGTCGGGTGAGCGACGGAAGGTCGTGGCCAGACGAAATGGCGCAGGATAATCTCGTCCCATGAACAAGAACGCCGAAAAACGGATTGCGGCCAGGCTCGCCAAAATCATGGCGATGCTTTACGTGCGCAACACTCATACCGAAAACATCCACGCAGGCCTCGCGCCCGTAACCCATACCGGTGACTGGAGCGACGTCACCGTGGTCGATGCCGATGGCAGGCGCATCCCGTGGACAGAGGTGTCCCATATCACCGACGAAGACATGCGCGAGTTGATGCGGCAGATCGTTAACCGGCTCTATACCTTCCACCTCTGCGCGGACGACCCGCAGCTGCAGGCCGAGATCGAAAAGTGGATGGCCGTCGCGGACAAATGGGACGAGCCGGAAATCGAACCGCACATGATCAGACGCGAGACCTAACCATGAGCCAAGTCATGGTTGCCCCCTCCGCCCTGCAAGGTTAGCTTCCCGTGAGGGGGGTACTAGCTCGGTAAGCCCTTAGTTGTGCTAAAGTTCTAGTTCTGCTGCCACGCCGCGGCGCTAGCTTTGGGGGCCGATGGAGGGCGGCAAAATGGAAATGAAGGCAGACATTGATAGTGGCGGCGCGGACAGTTTCGAGTTTCTGTATGCCCTGTGGCCGGATCTTCATATCCTTGCGGTAGAAGCAGAGCAGAACACCGAAAGGCTCCCCGACTTCTCGACGATCCGTCTGCGCAGCTTCGCGGAGGCCATGGTTTGCCATCTCTTCCACCACCATGGCCTAGCACTGAGCAGCGATGAGACGCAGTTCAATCGCCTGCAATTGCTGCAGCAGGAGGGGCTGCTAGACAGGCGGGTTCTCGGGCTGTTCCACACAATCCGGAAACTGGGAAACATCGCAGCACACGGTAAACGCCCGGTATCGACGAATGAAGCCCGTGAACTCATCGACGATGCCCGGGCGCTTACCGCCTGGTTCTGCCTCCATGTGCGGCCCGACATTGAATGGAGTGCACGGCGACTTTCCTCGCCCATTGCGCCCACGTCGTCTCACGAAGCCGCTCCCAGTGCGCATCCTGTGGGAGCGAGAGAAACCGCAGGCCAAGTGCCTGTCACGGGCCTGATGACTGGCATTGGCCCTCGGGTCAGGCCGCCGCGGACGCGGATGTCCCTGTGGGACATGTTCGAGGAAGAGCTCACGGCCGACCAGCAGAGTTGCCTCACGGCACTCGATGGTTTTCTGTCAGACGACACTCAACGGGTGTTCCTGCTCAAAGGGTACGCGGGAACGGGGAAAACGTTCCTTGCCGGCGGCCTGACCGAGTTCTTGCTTACCCAAGGGCGGATGTTCTCGCTCTCCGCTCCTACGGGTCGGGCGGCCAAAGTGATCGCGAAGAAAACGGGGCAGTCCGCGCGCACGATCCACAGCCTGATCTACGACTACAGCGACATGCCCGAGCAAATTGAAGATGGCGACGATGAGTCAGCCACCTTCAAGATGGTTGCCAAGATCCGGCATAACGATGACCCTATCGATGCAATTGCCATCGTCGACGAAGCTTCGCTAGTCTCGAACGTATATTCCGAAAGCGAATTCTTCCGGTCCGGCAGCGGCCACCTGCTGCAGGATCTGATCGCGCACATGGGCTCAACGCATTCAGGCAATGCCCGCAAGATCATCTTCATCGGCGATCCGGCGCAGCTGCCCCCTGTCGGCATGTCCACCTCTCCCGCTCTGGACGCAGATTACCTGCGCGAGAGGTTCGGGCTTGATGCCAGCAGTTATGAGCTGACCGAAATCGTTCGCCAGAAGGCGGGCAGCGCAGTAATCTGCAATGTCATGCCCTTGCGCGATGGCATCGTCAGCGACCGTTTCAGTAGCCTGTCCTTCTCATTCGACGATGATGTCATCCGCCTACCCAAGGACAGCGTCACGCCTCTCTATATGAAGATTCGCGAGGTACGTGGCCCTCAAGCGCCAGTCGTCGTGACCCATTCGAATACCGAGGCCACCAAATTCAATTGCGCAATCCGGACAGTACTGTTTCCGGGGATCGCGACCGTCGCCGCTGGCGACAGCGTTATCGTTGCCGCCAATGGTTTTTGCGGACCGCATTACGTCGCCAATGGTGAAATCCTACGGATCGAAACAGTTGAAACGGCCGTCGAGCGTCGGTCTGTCCAGTTGCTCCAAAAGGTCGGCAATAGCAACATTTCGGAGCCCATTAATGTTGCGCTGAATTTTCGGGACGTCATGGTTGCTCTGCCGCAATCAGATGGTGACGATCTGATCCTGAAGGTCAAGATCCTCGATGACTTTCTACACGGCGACGATGCAGGCCTCAGTTCAACACAGCAACGCGCGCTCTATGTGGATTTTCTTAGGCGTCATAAGCATATCGACCGAAAGAACGAGCGTGACGAGTTCCAGCTCGCACTAAGCTCAGACCCTTATTTCAATGCACTGCGGCTGCGCTTTGGCTACGCCGTTACCTGCCACAAGGCGCAGGGTGGCGAGTGGAGCCATGTGATAGTCAGTTGCGCGACACGGCGGAATCCACGTTCGTCGGACTATTTCCGCTGGCTCTATACGGCGATGACCAGGACCAGCAGCAAGCTGTATCTTGTCGATCCGCCGGAGATCAGGTTGCAATCGGCTGGGACCGGCTGGGTGACACCATCTCCCGTAGAACCAACAGCGCCGAACAGTAATCCGGAACTTGATACCCGTGAGGGCCAAGCCAACTCGAATGGGTCTCCAGCCGACGCGCTCTCGCCTCAGGTATTGTTTCGCCAGTGGCTCCAAACGGAAGTTCGCAGCCGGTTGGACAGCACCGAAATCGAGATCGAGGACATCGCCCACCACCAGTATAGAGAAGCGTATTTCTTCAAACGGGGCACTGAGGCCGTTAGGATCGACATCGGCTACAAGGGAAACTGGACGATTTCGGGCATCATCTGCCCACGGCCAGGCGCGTTCGCGGAAGCCGTGATGGCCTGCCTTTCCTCATTGACCGGGCAAAAGCCCGGAACAGGCGAGTTGAGAGTGGCCCGAGATAGCGCCCCGGACCGGCCCTTTCTCAAGGACTTCCATGATCGCCTTGTGCCCGCCCTGACTCAGAAGGGCATCAATGTGATCGACTTAAAGGAACAGGCATGGAGTCAGCGCTACGTTCTCGCGCGCGGCGAGGACTCGGTGACGGTGGACATTTTCTACAATGGCAGGAATCAGCTGACCAAGTTCATGCCGGTGAACCCATCGCAAAACCCGACGGCATCGCTTGTCGATCTGCAGAACGACGTCGGATCGGTGCTGACTATTGAGGTCCATCCGTGAGCAGGTCGAAGGAGGTGACGAGCCTCCGAAAGAGTGGGCGGCTGGACGATGCCTATACCCTCTCGCGGGACCTGATTGCGGCACCAGATGCCGACGAATGGGATCGCGCAGCATATGCCTGGTGTCTCATCGCCTTGGTCAAGCACCATGCCTCAGATGGGAACCAGCAGAAGCTGGCGGACTATCTGGACCAACTGAAGCGTGTCGAAGTGCCGGCAGACAATGACCTTTTGGCCGAGCACCGCGACAAGGCTCTCTTGCTCGGTCAGAACGACCAGCGTGCTGCCCTTGAGGCACGTACCCTGAGCAAACAGGGGCGACATGAAGAGGCCGCGCGCATCTATGCCGATCTCCATGCCGACGGAAAATTGGAACCGGACGACCACAAATCCTGGGGCTGGGAGCTGTACCGGCTGATCAGGGCCGAGTTTCAGGAGAAGCAGGACGACGACCTCTCCCCACCAACCATCCAACGTGTGAAGCGTCATCTGAACACCTATCTGAAGCTGGCCATTGGAGGACCCGATCTTCTCCACAGCCTCATGCTGCAACAGGCGTTGCGACTGACCAAAGGGAACCACTTGAGGATGCTCCCCTTCCTTCGCCTGTGGAACCCGGAGCAGTTCCGCGACGAGGATTTCGCCAGCCAAACCGGAAAGGACGGCAAGACCTATCCCTCGCTTGTCGAACGTTCAGTTCAAGCTGCTGCCGCCGAGGCCGCCGACAGCGACCGAGCGGATGATCGTCATTTCATCCTGCCGCATGTTCAGGCTGCAATGAAGCGCTATCCGGAAAACATCTGGTTGAAGTTGAATCTCGCAAAACTCCTGCGTGGCCTGGAGCGCATCGACGAAGCGCGTGCACTAGCCATCGAGTTTGCCCGCGAGAAAGCATCCGAGTTCTGGGCGTGGGATCTGGTCGGCGATCTGGTGTCGGACGACCTTGAACTGAGGCGCTCCTGCTATGCCAAGGCCCTCTGTTGTTCACAGGACGATGACTTCGTCGGCAAGGTTCGGCTTAAGCTTGCGGCGCTTCTGGAAGTCAGCCATCCCGCTGAAGCTCGGTTCGAGGTTGAACGCGTGATGGCGCACCGGGCGCGCACGGGGTATCAGATCCCACGCGAAGCACAGGTCCTGTCGGAACGGTTGGCATCTGTCAGCCCGGCACCCACGGATCGCGCGTTCTACTCCCAATTCAGTGACTCAGCCGAGGCGCTGCTGTTCTCCCACCTTCCCTGGACGGATGCATCTCTCGGCGATGTCTTCACCATTGAATGCCGGGACGGACAAAAGCCTCGACAGCGGCGGCGCATCTTCCTGCGGGCAGATCCATTCGCAATGGAATTGAGCCTGCCGAACAACCATGCCGATATTCGCGGACTGGCCGAAGGCACGCCGCTCGCGGTCCAACACGAAATGTCAAAGGTCGAACCTGGGCGTGCGACCATTCATCGGGTCCGCCCTCGGCCGGAGGGCACGATTATGGACGTCGCGCCCGAACAGATCGGAGTAATTGATCACGTCAATCACCAGAAATCGCTGATCCACGTTGTCGTTGCCCGAGGCGTCGATGGCACCTGCCCGATTTCGCTCTACTCAGGGGAGGCCAAAGTTGCCGATGCAGTCGCGGTTCGCCTTACCCGACACCACGGGAAAGCCGGCATGCGCACCCGCATCATCGCCATCCTTCCCACTGACCAATCCCCGGCACCGGAGGTTTGCCGAACATTCCGCGAGGCAATCGATGTGACCCAAAACGGGCTCGGGTTCACGCTCGGCGGCATCTTCATCCCGCCGCACATGGTCGCTGCTGCAAATATCGAAGCGGGCGATCTCGTCGAAGGGATCGCCATTGCCAGTTTCGACAAGAAGCGCGGGCAATGGGGTCTGAAAGCAATCGAGGCCAAGTTTGTCGCGCGAAATTACCGCGACTTCGGCAAGGTTGACGAGGAAGAGCATGATGATGATTGGTGATCGGGCCGCAGAAGAATTCTGCGCGGCGAAACATTTCCCCGTGCATCGGCTGACCCGGCATTCCGATGCTGTGCTGCTCGCGCTTGGGGGACGGCATGTGCTGGAAGGCAAACGCGATTGAAGTACGCACCCTGCTGCTGTCCGGACTTGCCGTGCGTTCGTTTTTGGTTATATTGAATACGCGAGCAGTAACCGGAGGCTGGCCCATGTCCCGAACCACGACCATGACCGTCCGTGTCGGCGGCGCGCTGAGCGATTTCGTGGCCGCCAACGTCGGCGAGAATGGCTCCTATGAGAACGTCAGCGAATACATCCGCGATCTGATCCGGCGCGACAAGGAGCGCTCGGAAGCCGTGACTTTCGACCGCCTGAAGGCCGAGTTGAACCGTGCATTCGCCGCGCCCGAGGACAGCTACAAGCCGCTGACCGCCGCCGAGGTGATCGCCCGGAACCGGACCTGAGCCGATGGCGATCCGTATTCAGGAGGCGGCCTCGGTGCGTCTCGACGAGATCTATCGGCACACGCGCGACCGGTGGGGCGAAGCGCAGGCCGACACCTACGTCACCGGTCTCTTCGCCGCGTTCGAGCAGATCGAAACGCACACTGTGATGTCGAGGCCCGTGCCAGCCGAGTTCGGGGTAGAAGGGTATTTCTTTCACTACGAGCGCCATTTCGTTTATTGGAGGCGGCTTTCGAACGACGACATCGGGATCGTCACCATCCTGCACGAGCGGATGCATCAGATGGATCGATTCAAGGATGACTTCTCGTAATGTGTTGTACTAAATAACAATTATCCCCAGGGCATCCCGCGATGAGGTGGCCGGGGTGGAGAAGGTTGTCTTTCAGATCCATTCCCTCCGCCATAAACACTTTGCTGACAGCCTGCGCCGCCCTAGTAATTGTTGTATTTCATTTATATTTTGGCATTTGCTCCATCAAGCACCTCTTGATTTGCCACACATTTCGCCACACATTGTGCAGCACGAACGGGTGGCGGCGAGGGTCTGGCGATGCCAATCACCAAGCGGGGAAAGACGTGGCACCTGCGGCGGCGGGTTCCGAAGCGCTATCGATCTGTTGACCGGCGCGAGGCGGTGTATCTGAGCCTGCATACCGATTCCGAAACCGTTGCGCGGCAAAAGGAACCGATCATCTGGCAGGAACAGATCAATTCCTGGGAGGCGCGGCTGGCCGGGAATTCTCAGGACGCCGAGGAACGATATGAGGCCGCGCTGAACCTCGCCCGGTTGCAGGGCTTGCGCTACCTGCCCGCCGCAAAGGTCGCTGAACTGCCGCGCGAAGCACTGCTGGAGCGGATCGAGCTGGTCCGGAAACAGGATGGCGTGGTCGACAAGCAGGCGGCTGCCGCAGCGCTTGGCGGCGTCTCCAAGCCACCGATCAGGATTTCCCGTGCGCTCGATCTCTATTGGGGGCTGGCGCGCGACAAGACCGTCGGGATGAGTGCCGATCAGGAACAAGTCTGGGCAAACCCGCGCAAGAAGGCGATCAAGAACCTGATCGCCATTACCGGCGACAAGCCCATTTCCGAGATCACGGCCGACGACATGCTCGATTTCCGCGACTGGTGGATGAACCGGATCACCGTCGAGGGGCTCTCGCCGGGCACCGCGAACAAGGACCTGACCCATCTGGGCGACGTGCTTGGCACGGTCAATTCGATGAAGCGGCTTGGCCTGACCTTGCCGATGAGCGGATTGTCATTCAAGGAAATGGAAGCCGAACCGAGGATCGCTTACAGCGATGACTGGATCCGGAACAAAATCCTGGCGGAAGGCGCGCTGGATGGGCTCAATGATGAAGCCCGCGCCATCGTGCTGATCATGATCAATACCGGTGCGCGACCAAGCGAGATCTGCAGGATGAGACAGCCCGAAATCCTTCTGGACGATGAGGTGCCGCATCTGTGCTTTGCCCCCATTGGCCGACGCCTCAAGACACGCAATGCCCGCCGGCGCATTCCGCTGCTGGGTGTGGCGTTGGAGGCCCTGCGTCAATTTCCCGAGGGCATTCTGCGCTACCGTGAAAAGCCGGTCTCGGCGAGCGGCTGCATCAACAGCTATTTTACCGAGGATGGCCTGCGCGAGACAGAGGGCCATTCACTTTACAGCCTGCGGCATAATTTTGAGGATCGCATGCTGGAACAGAAGGTCGATGAACGCATCCGGCGCGATATTCTGGGCCATGCGCTCGGGCGTGAACGATACGGCCAGGGTGGATCCCTTCAGTTCATTCGCGATCAGTTGGCGCCGATTGCCTTTTGACGGGCAACCGCGCGGGCGCGTTCCAGCACGTCATTCGACAAGCGAGCCTCTTCGATGGCGATCTCTTTTTCCAGACGCACGAACAGCGGCGCATAGACGGGATCATCCAGGACAAGCTGCGCAACCGTGTCAAGCGCCCTGCGCAGGCGATCGAGCTCGCCGTGAGCGCGGGGTGATGCAACAGGGCGGGGAACAGGCTTCGCACTCGACCTGCGCCCGAGCGGTATAGCCTGTGCCGATATGTTCGGTCTGCGAGCGAATGTTCGCGCCTGCTCAACCTGCTGTCCTGTCGCCACGACATACCTCTCCCGGTCCGCGCGGAGTGGGCTCCGGCGGCTCGTCTTCTGTTCTGCTCTGTGCCGGATTGTTTCCGGCTTGTCTGAGAGCATTTTAGAGGTATCGGAGAAAATGCCGAAGAGGGTGGTTCAGAAAAACATGCTGATTTATGTAGATTATCTGCCACAATTTTCGGAAATCTCTGGTTTTTGTAATTCACTATGAATGAATAATCGGAAAACTACGAAAAGAAATAAAATAACGAAAACCGAAAATCCGGATTTTTGGGAAAAGAAATAAAAAAACATAAAGACGACTCTTATTCCTGTGAAAAAGTAAAGAAAAAATCGTGCCGCAGGCGCGACACAGATGCGTCTTCGAAAAGATAAAAAGATTGACCGCCGGAGGCGGTGACGGATCGCGGCCCTGCCGCGCAGAGAAAAAGATAGAAAAGTGCTGGCCCGAAAGCCAGCACACATGCTTGGGAAGATCCGAAGACACGTGAGGACCTTTTTTATGTCGGGATCATCGACGCCATTGGACGCCTTCTTCATGCAGGAGGTTCGCTGGGTTCATGGGAAGCCCTCATCAGCTCATGGTCAGCTTGATTCCGAGAAGTGGCTCCGATCTCATTGAGCCCTTCCGCATCATCGTCAGGCGGTCCGTCCACCATAACCCGCCTCAGCCAATTGCCGATCTCATCCTCATTGAACTCCCGTCTCTCCCGCAACTGGTCCGCCATCGCGCGCAGCAGCTGTTCGTGGCGCTGCAGAATACCAATCGCCCGTTTCTCGGCATTCTCGAGCCGCAGGCGGATGCGATTGCGGGTGCCTGGATCACGCAGCAGGAATGTCGGGGGCGTGTCGGACCAGATGAGCCCCTCGCTGCCGAGGCCGAGCGAGGTGTCGATTGCGAGTGCCAGGTTGGTGGCGAGCGCCAGATCGGATTGCGCGTTGCCGCCGGCGCCGGAGGATGCCTGCCCGAGCACCAGGCGTTCCGCGGCGCGACCGGCGAGGATATGGGACAACTCGGCCTCGTGATCGGCGCGCAGGCCCTGGTGCGCGCCACCCCGGCGGTAGATCTCACCGCCGGTGGCCGAAACCAGGACGCGGGTGACGGTGCCGCGTCCGAGCGCCGCGCAGACGATGGCATGGCCGCATTCGTGAATGGCGATGCGCCGGTCGATGTTTTGGGTGTGTCCGTCATCGGTGACGCCGAGATGGCGGCGCAGCATTGCGGGGGTCAATGCGGTGCCATCGTGGCGGGCCTCGGCGCGCGCGGCGCGGATCGCAGCGTCGATCTCTGCGGCCGACTGTCCGACCGCCTGTCGGGCGAGAATGCGCAGGGTATCCTCCGGGAATGCGGTGTGCAGATGGGTGTTCAGGATCCCGAAAATCGTGGCGGCATCCGGGAGGGACACGGAAATCTTGAGGTCAAATCGTCCGGGGCGCAGCACCGCCGGATCGACCAGTTCCGGGTGGTTGCAGCAGGCGACGACCAGCACACCTTCGTCCCGGGCAATTGCGTCCATCTCGCCCAGGAATCCGTTGACGACCTGGGTGCGATAGCTGCGGCCGTGGTCATCGGCATCAACACGCGATCCGACGGCGTCGATCTCGTCGATGATCAGGATCGCCGGTGCCTGGCGGCGGGCGGCGGCGAAGGATTGGCGCATCTCGCGCAGCATATGTCCGAGATGTCCGGCCGATTGCCATTCCGCGAAACTGGCGGTGACCGTGGCGATCCCCGCCGAGTTGCCCATGGCGCGGGCCAAATAGGTTTTGCCGGTGCCGGGTGGGCCGTAGAGCAGCATCGATCTCGAGAGCTCCGACCATGTGACATCGCCGCGCTGCCAGGATTGCAGATCGGCGACCAGGCGGCGGGCGGCGATCAGGCCCGGGCTGTCGCCGGTGAATTGATCGAGCGTCGGGCCGGTGCTGGGTCTGGTCGTGGCGGTGTTCATCCTGGTGAGGCGGTGCGCGACCTCCCGCGGGGTCGGTGCGCGCAGCGCCAGTTGCAGCGCGCGCTCGTCGATCCCGGCCAGCCGGTCATCGTCGGGCAAGGCGGCGCGGACCGCCGCCTCGTCGATGCGGCCGGTGGCGCTGTGGCTGTGACGCAGGAGCGCGATCAGCAGTTCGGCACTGAGCGGCGCCAGCGGCAGATGTGTGAGTGCGATATCGTGCAGGCTCTCCGGCAGGTCGTGGCGCTCCCCGACGAGGATCAGCAATGCGGCGTCGCGCGACAGCGCGAGATCGATCCTCTGTTGCGCTCGCTGCCGATCGTAGCTGGAGGCGTCCTCCTCCACGGTGCAGTCGACCAGCAGCAGGGCGTCGCGCGGGACCGTGTCGTGCAATTGCGTGGTGATCTCGCGTCTTTGGGAAAACCGGCGACCCGACAGGGTCTGGACCGCCGCGGAGACCTGGCTGGCGGCCACGCCGCTGATCACCGTGATCGCGCCCGGCTGGAATGCGGCGTGGAAGCCCTTCTCGCTGCCGAATGTCGCGGCGAGGCGGACGTCGATGACCAACTTGCTGGTGCTGACAAGGCGTTTGCGCCGGGTCTCGCCCGAGATCAGCGTGGCCTCGGGATCGCCGCCGCCGGCACGGATCTCCTCGGCCAGGTCCTGCGGCAGATGTGGATAGCCCGGTGTGGTCAGCAGCGTGTCGAGCGGTGCCGGCGTTTTGGAAGGGTCTGTGAGGCGATTGGGGGATGCCATCTGCGCGATTGGGTTGCCTTGGTCCGCGTCAGGGGCGTCTTTTTTGATGAGGGCGTCCTGTGGCATGCGAGCCTGTGGATCCGTCTCGCTCTCCTGCCCGGCGAAAACTGATCCTCCCCCGCTGAAGTGGTCCGCCGCAATAGTTAGGAAACGGAGGATTGAAGATGGGAACGAAGCGGCCGAAACCGGAAGAGATTATATCGAAACTGCGGCAGGTTGA
>VAFL01000086.1 GCA_005768755.1 Paracoccus denitrificans
TCCCGCGTTGTAAAATGAAGTGCAACAAAAAAGACATGTTCGTCTGATATACTAGAATTCCCCAATTCAGTATGGAAAGCAGATGAACATGTCCAACATTAATTCTACCAGAAAATCATCCTATTCTCATCTTTCAGCCACAGAACGGGGTGAAATTGCTGCTTATCTCAAAATGGGAAAGAAACCCGTTGAGATTGCTCGACTCCTGGGTCGTCACCGTTCTACAATCTGCCGAGAAATAAAACGTGGTTCAGTAGATCAGGTAAAGGATAAGAACGGAAAACAAACCTTCTTCAACGCCTATTTCGCTGATAGTGGGCAACGTGTCTATGAAACCAATCGTCAAAAGAGTTCTTATCTCAAGTTGAATGACTGCTCCGCTAGGTTCATTGAACAATTAGAATCTGCCTTGACGGCTAACATTCGTCTCCATAGTGTAGATAGTTTTGTTCAGACTTACAAAGTGAACCACCCTGAAGAAGTCGTCCCCTCTACCAAAACGATTTATCGTTATATCAAAGAGGGGGTGTTAGCTATTAAACCAATCGATTTGCCTAAGATGGTTAGTATCAAAAAACGTTCTAAGAAAGTCATGAAGACGAATAAGAAGACTTTAGGTAAATCTATCGAAGAACGTCCAGAATATATCAATGATCGTTCTGAATTTGGGCATTGGGAGATTGATTTGGTTCTCGGCAAGAAAACCAAAGGTGAAGCTGTTATGTTGACTTTGGTAGAGCGCCAGACACGCTATGCACTAGGAGTTAAGCTAGAAGACAAGCAGTCCCAAACCATTAACCGTGCTGTCACGCATCTCATCAGCCAGTATCCTATTGCATCCATCACAGCGGATAATGGTTCTGAGTTTAGCTTACTCTCAAACTTAGAAGCTGTTGACGTTTACTTTGCACATCCCTATTCTTCACACGAGAGAGGAACAAACGAGAACTTCAATGGCCTCCTCAGAGAATATGTCCCTAAAGGAGTCTCACTTAATCCACTAACCTCTGAAGAACTTGACAGTTATATTACTGCCATCAATGAGCGCCCAAGACGACTTCTTCAATATCAATCCTCAAAATTCCTGTTTGAGCTATCCCGAACAGCTTAACCTCTGGAACTCTAGTTATCTATGAACTGGTTGCACTTGACTTGACAACTTGCG
>VAFL01000031.1 GCA_005768755.1 Paracoccus denitrificans
GTGATCGCTGCCGTCAGCGTCGTCTTGCCGTGGTCAACGTGACCAATCGTCCCGATGTTGACGTGCGGTTTCGTCCGTTCAAACTTAGCTTTTGCCATGAAGGCCTCCATCATCGGGGCAGATGCCGGTCCGGCCCCGCATTTCCATCGGGGGCGGACATAAATTCAGATTCGGGAAAAATCAAGGGCGCGCAGGCTTTGCAGGCAATTCTTGGGCCTCGGGAACCGGTGACGGAAAAACGCGTTCATTTTCCGATATATGCCGCGCTCCTTGCGGCAGCTTCTGCTGAAGATGGAGAAGAGCTTATGAGTCTTATGAAATCCCTCGCCCGCGTCGCGGCCGGTGTTCTGGTCGCCAAGGGCATGAGCACGATGATGAAGAACCGCGATCAGTCCCAGACTGCGTCGGGTTCGACCCGCTCGCGCCGCACGGGCGGCGGCCTTCTGGACCAGATCACACGCGGTACCCAGTCCGGCAGCGGCGGGGGTCTTGGCGATCTTCTGGGCGGCATTCTTGGCGGCAATACCAGCAACACGGCAACCGCGGGGACAGGCCGGCGCTATGGCGGGCCGAATTCTTCGGGCGCAACAGGCGGTCTGGGCGGAATTCTCGACCAGATTTCCGGCGGCAATTCTGCCCGCACGGGACAGTCGGGCGGCGGCTTGGGTGATCTGCTGGGCGGATTGCTGGGTGGCGCAGCCGGTGGCGCTGCGGCAGGATCGCTGGTGAACAAGGGATCGCAAAAGGAAAACGATGCGTCCTTCGGCGAGTTGCTGAACGATTCCCTGACCACCGGCGGTGAACCCGAGGTCGCGCCGACGCCCGACCAGAATGCCCTTGCCGGCCTGCTGCTGAGGGCGATGATCCAGGCGGCCAAGGCCGACGGCAAGATCGACGACGCCGAAAAAGACCGTCTTTTGGGTGAACTGGGCGATCTGGACGATGACGAACGTCAATTCGTGCGCGAACAGATGGCCGCGCCGGTCGACGCAGAAGCGCTTGCCCGTGACGTGCCGGAAGGTGCCGGACCGCAGGTCTACATGATGTCGGTCATGGCCATTGATTTCGACAGTCAGGAAGAGGCGCAATATCTTCACAAGCTGGCGCAGGCGCTGAAGCTTCAGCCGCAGACCGTTAACCAGATCCACGAAAAGATCGGCGTTCAGAACCTCTACAGCTGATACTGCCTGTCCAACGCTGGATAAGGCTTTGCCGCCGCCCGTCATTGGGCGGCGGTATGTATTTGTAATGCGCCGCTTTTGACATAAGCTTGGAACCACGCGCCCCATGATCCCGGCGCGGAATGCCGCGAATATCCCTGAATTCATCACTTGACCTACAGGAGATCCCATGCGCCAGCTTATACTCGCCAGCGTTCTTGCCACCGTCCCCGTTCTTGCCCTTGCCGATGCGGCCGAAGATGCGATCGAAGCGCGCGCGGGCTATATGAAGATGCTGGCCATCAACATGGCCACGCTTTCCGGCATGGCACGGGGTGACGTCCCCTATGACGCCGATGCCGCAACCGCTGCCGGCAATAATATCGAAGCTCTCAGCAACTATGCGCTGACCGGCTTGTTCATCGAAGGCACCTCGACCGATGACGGCGCTGACACCGAGGCGCTGCCCGCGATCTGGGAGAACAGCGAGGACTTCGCCACAAAATTCGCCGGGCTTCAGGAAGCCGCGGCAGGTGCCGGTGCCGCAGCGGGCGGCGGTCAGGACGCGCTTGGGCCGGTCCTGCAAAAGCTGGGCGGCGCGTGCAAGGCCTGCCACGACGACTACCGCGAGGAATAAGCGATGGCTGATCAGCGGCCGCTTCGCACCGTCAAACTGTGGGACCCGCTTCTTCGCGGGTTTCACTGGATTCTTGCTTTCCTTGTGGTCGCCGCGTGGCTGCTGGGAAATTACGGGCCAGACAGCATGAAGCTGCATTTCTGGTGCGGCTACGCTGTTGCCTTCCTGCTGGCATTCCGGCTGATCTGGGGCTTCGTCGGTCCTGCCCCCGCTCGGTTTGCCAGCTTTCTGCGTGGTCCGAAGGCGATAGGCGATTACGTGGGGCATATGTTCCTGCGCCAGCCCAGCCACTGGCCCGGCCACAATCCGCTTGGCGCGCTGTCAGTCATCGCAATGCTGGCGGCCCTGGTGGCACAGGTGCTGTCAGGTATGATGTCGGAATCCGAAAATTTCGTCGATGTCGGGCCGCTTGCGGGCTATGTCAGTTCATCGACCCGCGAAACGGCAATGGATTACCATGAATTCGGCGCCAACCTGATCCTTGTTCTGGTGCTGCTTCACGTCGCGGTCATCCTGTTCTATCGCGTATGGAAGCGTGAAGATCTGGTTGGACCGATGATCCACGGCCAAAAGCGGGTCCGGGACGAATAGGTCTAGGTTGCCCTGCGTTTGATCGAATCGCTTTTTTGTGTCACATTTGTTGCAAGGCCCCGCATCCGATCGCGTCGGCCTTATTCGCCCGGACGTGAAACAGACACGAAAGGAGCTTGCATGACCAAAGTACTAGCAGCACTCGCTGCAGCAGTTCTGGCACTTGCCGCGCTTCCCGCTGCGGCAGAATGTGTCGGTAAACCGCACGACCAGACGGCGACAACCACGCCCAGTGATCCTGTGGTGATTGCGCCGGAACAAAGCGTCTAGCCAAACCTTGCTGCGGGAAAAGCGCCAAGGTGCGACTGCATGATCCCATGCAATCGCGGTGACAAAAGACGTGACAAATGAAACAGGCGCGGGTCGTGGCCCGCGCCTGTTTGATATTTTCCTTGCCGAGCAAGAAGCCTGTATCAATTGAACTTGTTGTCGCGCGGGAAACCGCGTGGTGCCATACGCCCGGCGCTGGCGCGCTTGCCCAACCATTCTGTCAAATCCGGCTCTGACCGCGTGCGGCCACCGCTTTCCTGCCAGCGCAAGCCATCGGCCAGCGTCAGACATATCGCGTCGGACAGGCCACCGTCCTTGAACTTCTGCATCCGTACGCCCTTGCCGCGCGCCATTTCCGGCAACTCGGACAGCGGGAACACCAGCATTTTCCGGTTCTCGCCCACGGTGGCGACATGATCGCCCTCGATCGGGCGGCACAGAAGGGCATCGCCGTTCAGCACCTGCTTGCCGGCTTTCGTCTGGGCCAGAATATCGGCCGCACCGACCACGAACCCGTCACCTGCCTTCGAGGCCAGCAGGTATTTCACCCCCGCACGCCAGGGGAACAGGTTGATGATCCCCGCATCGTTGGGCAGATCGACGATCAGGCGCACAGGCTCGCCCAGCCCGCGGCCGCCGGGCAGATCATTGGCCGCCAGCGTATAGAAACGGCCATTGGTCCCCAGCAGCATCAGCTTGTCGGTTGTTTCTGCGTGCAGCGCCATGAGCGGCCCGTCACCATCGCGGAACTTGACCTCGGCATCCAGCGGCTGATGGCCCTTCATCGCCCTGATCCAGCCCATCCTGGACAGGATCACGGTGACCGGCTCTCGCTCGATCATGGCGTCGAGGTCAAGCGGTTGAACATCGACGGATGCCGTAATCTCTGTCCGGCGCATGCCACCATCCGCCGATTTGCCGAAATGGCTGCGGACCTCGCGAAGTTCCTCGGTGATGCGGGTCCATTGAAGGCTTTCATCTGCGACCAGTGCCGACAGACCGCGCTGTTCTTCCAGCAGGCTGTCACGCTCGGCGCGCAACTCCATTTCCTCCAGCCGGCGCAGCGCGCGCAGACGCATGTTCAGGATGGCTTCGGCCTGGACCTCGTTCAGATAGACACCACCGCCCCAGTCTTCGGCCAGAAGTCCGGCCTTGGGATCATCGTCGTTACGGATGATTTCGATCACCCGGTCGAGGTTCAGGAAGGCAATGATATAGCCCTCCAGCACCTCAAGCCTGGCTGCGATCTTGCCAAGGCGATAGTTCGAGCGGCGCAAAAGCACGTCGCGACGGTGATCAAGGAAGGCCCGCAGCACTTCCTTCAGTGAACACACTTTGGGAATTCGCCCGTCAATCAGCACGTTCATGTTCATGCCGAACCGGATTTCCAGATCCGACGCCCGAAACAGCGCCGCCATCAGCTGCGCGGGGTCCACGCTGCGGCTTTTCGGCTCCAGGACAATTCGCACATCCTCGGCGGATTCGTCGCGGACATCGGCAAGGATCGGCAGCTTCTTTTGCTGGATCAACTCGGCCAGGCGCTCGATCAGTTTGGATTTCTGGACCTGATAGGGGATCTCTGTGACGACGATCTGCCAGGTGCCGCGGCCGATATCCTCCTGCATCCACCGTGCGCGCAGTCGCAAGCTGCCACGCCCGGTCCGGTAGACTTCGCGCAGGGTTTCGGCATCCTCGACCAGCACGCCGCCGGTCGGAAAATCCGGTCCCTGCACGAAATTCATCAGCGTATCATCGCGCGCATCCGGGATCTTGATCAGATGCAGGCACGCATCAATGACTTCGTGCAGGTTATGGGGCGGAATATTGGTGGCCATGCCGACCGCAATGCCGGAGGAGCCATTGCACAAAAGGTTCGGGAAGGCCGCCGGCAGTACGACGGGCTCTGTCAGGGTGCCGTCGTAATTGGGCCGGAATTCGACCGAATCCTCGGCCAGGCCCTGCATCAGTGCCTCGCCCGGTTGGGCCAGCCGCGCCTCGGTGTAGCGAGAGGCCGCGGGGCTGTCGCCGTCGATATTGCCGAAGTTCCCCTGCCCGTCCACCAGCGGATAGCGCATGGCGAAATCCTGCGCCAGGCGCGCCATCGCATCATAGATCGCACCGTCGCCATGTGGGTGATAGTTCCCCATCACGTCGCCGGAAATCTTTGCGGATTTGCGGAATGGCCCGTTTGGTGCCAGCCGCAATTCGCGCATGGCGTAAAGTATGCGGCGATGGACAGGCTTCAATCCGTCGCGGGCATCGGGCAGCGCGCGGTTCATGATCGTGGACAGCGCATAGGTCAGATAGCGTTCGCCTATCGCACGCGACAGCGGTTCTGCGATCAGGTTTTCGGGTTCGTCGGGGATCAGATCATCGGACATGACATGGATTTAGGGCGCGCCCGTCCGCCGGTCCAGCCGGAAATTGCGACGATGGGCGAAACCTGCCGGAACATCGGCTTGCCAGGCGCGTTGCGACACCGTATCGCGGCAAGGTTACTGCGGCTGCGCGAGCCGAACAGGTAGGGGCAATGTTCAAGCTGATCTTTCTGACACTGCTGGCTTTCGCCACGGTTCTTGTGGTGTTTGGCGAAGGCGATGGCCGCCGGATCGAGGCCCCTTCCGTCGAAACCGTTCCGGCCGCTGCCGATGCCGATATCACAGCCGAGGCCCCAGCCGAAGCGGTCTCTGCCAGTGCCGGCATCGTTGATGCACCGGCTGTCCAGCAAACGCCCGAGCAACAGCCGGATTACCCTGGACCTGACCTGCGCCCATCACCGGAATATGCGGGACAGACGCCGGAAGCGGGATCGGCCGAAAATTTGGCCGACGCGCCGACCGATACGCTGTATGTTACCGGGAACACCGTAAATTTCCGGGCCGGTCCCAGTACGTCGGACGAGGTCGTGGGCAGGTTATCGCGCGGTGCAATGGTCACGGCGATTGGCGAACGCTCTGGCGACTGGGTCGAAATCCGGGATGGCGAAGGTCAGACCGGCTTCATCTCGGCGCAATTCCTTTCGTCCGACCGACCATGATCTGATCCCCTGAAAGCACCACAATCAGGCCGTTTCTGCCGTCAGCCGATCGTCACAATGCTGCCACCAATCGGGTGAAATGTTCGCCCCGCTTTTCGAAGTTGGGATATTGGTCAAAGCTGGCGGCAGCGGGGGCAAGCAGCACAGTTTCGCCCGCCACGGCCTCGGCATGGGCACGGGCAACGGCAGCCTCCATCGTGTCCACGACCTCATGCGGCGTGTCACCCAGTTGCAGCGCGAAGTCGCGCGCGGAATGGCCGATCAGGTAGGCTTTGACGACCTCCGCCAGATGATCATGAAGCGCGGCAATTCCACCGTCCTTACCCAGCCCTCCGGCGATCCAGCGGATACGCTTGAAGGCGTGCAGCGCCTGTTCGGCTGCATCGATATTGGTGGCCTTCGAATCGTTGACATAGCGCACACCGTCCAGTTCGCGCACGGTCTGGCTGCGATGGGGCAGCCCTGCGAAGCTGTGGAACGCCGCCTCGATCTCTCGCGGGGCGATCCCTACGGCGCGGCAGGCGGCATAGGCCGCACAGGCGTTCTGGTGGTTATGCGTGCCCGGCAGCCCACCGATGTCGCGCAGATCAAGCGAGGCGACTTGCCGCCCTTTGCGGTGTTCGCTGAGAAACCCTTTCCTTGCGAAAACGGCCCAGCCAAAGCCGTCCAGTTTCTGACCCGATGACACCCGGATCACCCGGTCGTCGCCCGGCCCCTGCCCCATTTGATTGGCCAGATAGCGCCCCTCGACCTCGTCAACGCCGATGACGCAGCGATCCGGGCCGCCTTCGGAAAACAGCCGCCGCTTGGCCGCGAAATAGCCGCCGGGCCCGCCGTGGCGGTCCAGATGATCGGGCGAAAGGTTCGTGAACACCGCGACATCGGGGGTCAGCGCGCGCGCAAGGTCGGTCTGGTAGGATGACAATTCGATCACCACGACCTCGCCATCATGCGCGGGGTCCAGCGACAACACGCCGGTGCCGATGTTCCCGCCCATCTGCGTCGGCCGACCGACAGATTGCAGGATGTGATGGATCAGCGCCGTAGTCGTTGACTTCCCGTTCGAGCCGGTGACCGTGATCACACGCGGCATCGTAGCGAAATTGTCCCAATCCCGCGTGGCGAAGCTGCGAAAGAACAGGCCGATGTCGTTATCGACCGGAATACCCTTGTCCAGAGCCTTGGCGATAACCGGATTCGGGTTGGGGTAAAGATGCGGTATACCGGGCGAGGTAACCAGTGCCGAGACCCCTTGCCACGCGTCATCCCGGCTTAGATCGCGGACCTCCAGCCCCTCTTTCTCTGCCTGCGCGCGGGCTTCTTGCCCGTCATCCCAGACGACAACCTGCGCACCACCGGCTTGCAGCGCCGCTGCGGTGGCCCTGCCAGAACGTCCGAGGCCCAGAACGGCGATGGTTTGGTCTGAAACACCTTGGACGGGGATCATGGATTACCTCTGTGGTGTGGCTTACGCAGCATGCAGGTACGGCGATTGTCGCAGGTGAAGCAGCGTCTTGATGCGATCAAGGTCCCAGGCAGCGGATAAGGCTGCCATCCGGGTCAACGACTGCGAACATGCGCAGATCGTCTGTGATCCGCTGGACGCCGGGATGCAGGCGCGGGATGCCACCGGCCGGCAGATCAAGCCGGCTGTACTCTGCCAGCAGCGCGTCCAGTTCATCCGTACGTATGCAGGCACTGAACCAGCTTTCTTCGGCCTTCAGTTCGGGGTGCCGGAAAAACTCGATCTGGGTTCCGTCGCGGATCAGGATCATCCAATCGGCATCCCGCCAGCTGCGCGTAAAGCCCAGATCGGCGTAGAACGTCTCGGTCGCGTCGAAGTCGCGGCTGGGCAGGTTGGCGGTAACGATCATCGGATAACTACCTCAGCTTCAACGTCGACAGACCGATCAGCGCCAGAATCAGCGCGATGATCCAGAAGCGAATCACGATTTGGCTTTCCCTCCAACCTTTCTTTTCAAAGTGGTGATGGATCGGCGCCATCAGGAAGACGCGTTTGCCGGTGCGCTTGAAATAGAGGACCTGGATGATGACGCTCAGCGCTTCGACCACGAACAGCCCGCCGACGACGGCCAGCACGATCTCGTGCTTGGTGATCACGGCCATGGCCCCAAGCGCGCCGCCCAGGGCCAGCGATCCGGTATCGCCCATGAAGACCGCCGCCGGGGGCGCGTTATACCACAGGAAGCCAAGCCCGCCGCCGATCAGGGCGGCAACGAAGATCACCAGCTCGTCGCTGCCGGGGACGCGGTGGACGCCCAGATAATCTGCGAAGGTCGCGTTGCCGACCGCATAGGCGATGATGGCGAAGGTCGCAGCCGCGATCATCACCGGCATGATGGCGAGTCCGTCCAGCCCATCGGTCAGGTTCACGGCGTTGGCCGCACCGACGATCACGATCATCGCGAAGGGAATGAACAACAGTGACAGGTTCAGCAGCAGATCCTTGAAGAACGGAAATGCCAGACGCCCCGACAGGTCATTCGGATGTAGATACATTGTCCAGGCGGCCGCGAGCAGCGCCAGACCAAGGCCCAACCCCATACGGATGCGTCCCGAGACGCCCTTGGTATTGTGTTTGGAAACTTTCGCGTAATCATCCGCGAATCCGATGGCGGCATAGCCATAGGTGACCATCAGCACGATCCAGATATAGCCGTTCGACAGTCGTGCCCAAAGCAGCGTGCCGACCAGCAGCGCCGACAGGATCAGCAGCCCGCCCATCGTCGGGGTCCCCGCCTTCACGAAATGCGATTCCGGCCCGTCGTCTCGGATCGGCTGGCCCTTTTTTTGAACGCGGCGCAGCGCCTCGATCAGCGGCCTGCCGAACAGGAATGCGAAGATCAGCGCGGTGAAGAAAGCCCCGCCTGCGCGGAACGTGATATAGCGGAACAGGTTGAACGGGCCTTCGCCGCCCGTGATTTCGTACAGCCAGTACAGCATGCCTTACGTCCCCGTTCCTTTGGCCGTGTCCCCGGCCTTGCGCAGCGCCTGAACGACGCGGCTGATATACGAGCTTTTCGAGCCCTTGATCATCACCGTATCGCCGGGACGCAGCAATTCGTCCAGTCGCGCGGCCAGTTCATCGGCGGATTCCGACCATATCCCGCGCTTTTCGGGCGGCAGCGCTTCGATCAGGTTCTTCATCAACGGGCCTGCGGCGTGGACCAGATCAACCTGCTGCATCACGGGATCGCTGGCCAAAGCTGCGTGATCTGCAACTTCGCTTGGCCCCAGTTCCAGCATGTCGCCAAGAATTGCCACCCGGCGCGTGCCCGGAAGGCGCGCAAGCGTGCCAAGTCCCGCCCGCATCGAAACCGGATTGGCGTTGAAAGCATCATCGATCAGACGGATATCACCCAATTCCTCGACGCCGCCGCGACCTTGCGGCGGCAACCAGTCGCCAAGGCCCTTTGCGGCTTCGACCACATCCGCACCGATGGCGCTGACAGCAGCCAGCACGCCCATGGCGTTTTCCGCGAAATGCGGCCCGACGGAGCGCAGCGTAAAGTTGATGGGCTTGCCGGACAATGTGCCCCGCAGTTTCAAACTCTCGCCCTCCGGCGTCGAGGAGACAAGCCGCGCCTCGCCCTCGGGACCGAATGAAAGGATCGGCGCGCCGGCATCGTCGGCGGCCTGTCGCAGGATCGCGGTCGTCGAAAGCCCGGTCGGGATGATGGCCGCGCCACCCGGCACAAGCCCGTCGAAGATCGCAGCCTTTTCCCGTGCGATGCCATCTATATGGCCGAATGCGCCGATATGTGCAGGGGCGATCGTCGTGATGAGCGCCGCGTGCGGACGTGCCAGCTTGGCCAGGGGCGCAATCTCACCGGGGTTGCTCATCCCGATTTCGATAATGGCGAACTCGGTGTTCGATGGCATGCGGGCCAGGGTCAGCGGCACGCCCCAATGATTGTTATAGGATGCCTCGGCGGCGTGGACCCTGCCCTGCTTCGCCAATGCGGCGCGCAGCATTTCCTTGGTCGAGGTCTTGCCGACAGATCCGGTGACGCCGACGACCTTGCCATTCATCCGGGCGCGCCCTGCGCGGCCCAGATCCTCCAGCCCTTTCAGCACGTCATCCACGACCAGCAGCGGGGCATCTTCCGCAACCCCGTCGGGAATGCGACTGACCAGGGCCGCCGCTGCGCCCTTTTCCAGTGCCTGGGCGACGAAATCATGCCCGTCGCGCGCCGCCTGCAGCGCCACGAACAGATCGCCGGGTTGGATTGTGCGGGTGTCGATGCTGACGCCATCGGCCTGCCAGTCACGCGTCACGCGGCCGCCAGTTGCGGCGGCAGCATCGTCCGAGGTCCAAAGCGCCATCAGATCTTCCCGTCCAAAGCGGCCACGGCGACCGATGCCTGTTCGGCATCGTCAAAGGGGAATACGTCGCTGCCGACGATCTGGCCGGTTTCATGCCCCTTGCCCGCAATCAGCAGCGCATCGCCGGGCTGCAGCGCATCGACACCGCGCAGGATCGCCTCGGCCCGGTCGCCGACCTCGACGGCATCGGGACCGGCACCGGCCATGACCTCGGCACGGATCGCGGCAGGGTCTTCGGTGCGCGGATTGTCGTCGGTGATGAAGACAACATCGGCATGTTCCTGCGCCGCCTGCCCCATCAGTGGCCGCTTGCCGCGATCGCGGTCACCGCCCGCACCCAGCACAACGATGATCCGGCCCATGACATGGGGGCGCAGCGATTGCAGTGCCGCGATGACCGCGCCGGGTTTATGGGCGTAGTCCACGAAGACAGCCGCGCCATTTTCGCGCTGCGCGACCAGTTGCATCCGCCCGCGTACCGTTTCCAGTTGCGGCAGCGCTGCCAGAACATCCGCCGCATCGCAGCCCGACGCAATGGCAAGGCCCGCCGCTGCCAGCACGTTTTCCGCCTGAAAGCCGCCGATCAGGTTCAACCGGACCAGATGGGTCTGGCCCTGATAGCTGAAACGCAGCTCCTGGCCAGTGGCGTCGTAGCGCTGACCCAGGATGCGGAAATCGCAATCCTCGGCCATGCCAATGGTTGACAAAGCAAGGTCACGGTCCCGGGCAATGTCGGCCATCTGACGACCGCGCTCGCTGTCGACATTGATGACGGCAGCATCGCCCGCATCAAGAATATGATTGAATAGCAGGGCTTTGGCGGCGAAATATTCGTCAAAGCCCGCGTGGTAGTCCAGATGATCCTGACTGAAATTGGTAAAAGCCGCAGCCATCAGGCGCACACCGTCAAGCCGGCGCTGATCCAGCCCGTGCGATGACGCTTCCATCGCGACATGGGTCACGCCCGCCTCGGCGGCGGCGGCCAGAATGCGGTGCAATGTTACGGGTTCGGGCGTTGTATGGGCAAGCTTCGCCTCGTAATCGCCCTGCACGCCCATCGTCCCAAGGCTGATCGCCTTCAATCCCTGCGACTGCCAGATCTGACGGGTGAAGTTCGCAACAGAGGTCTTGCCCGAGGTGCCCGTGACCGCGACGACCTTATCGGGCTGCACGCCGAACCACAGTGCCGATGCCCCGGCAAGTGCGGCGCGCGGGTCTTCCGCCACCACGAGTGCGCCGTCCCATCCACGCAGGACATCTGCGGCAAGTGCGGCGCCTGCGGCATCTGTCAATACCGCCCCCGCACCCTGGCGCAGCGCATATTGAATGAACTCGCCACCATGAAGGGCCGAGCCGGGCAGCGCTGCGAACAGATGACCAGACCGGACGGTGCGGCTGTCGACCGAAAGCCCGGTGATATCCGGGTCACGCCCGCCGATTGCGTTCAGACCCAACCGGGACAGCCGCTTGACCGCTTCGCTCATTCTCGCCTCATCACTGGTTCGCGGCGACCTTTACCCCAGCTCGGGGGGGCGCTTCAATGTCAGGAAGCGGTTTGGTGCCAACCGGACGCAGGCCAAGGATCGGGCCCAGCCGACTGATGACATCGGCCGCGACCGGCACGGCGGTCAGACCGGCCACACGGCTTTCGCCACCACCCAGGCTTGCAGTGGGTTCGTCCAACGTCACCACCAGCACATATTTCGGATCTTCATAAGGAAAGACCGAGGCGAAGTTCGCCACAACCTTGTTGTCGTAATAGCCGCCGCCCGGGCGGGGCTTGTCGGCGGTGCCGGTCTTGCCGGCGATCTCATATCCTTCGACATTACCCGAACGTGCGGTCCCGCGCACGACAACCTCGCGCAGCATGGTGATTGAAAGGCGTGCCGCCTGTTCTGAGACGACGCGCGCGCCCTGAGGGCGTCGTTTTCCGTGAACCAACGTCGGCGTCACTTTCCTGCCGTCATTGGCAAGCGTGGCATAGGCAGCCGCCAGATGCAGCGGACTGGCGGCAAGGCCGTGACCAAAGCTGACCGTCGCCGCAGTCACCGCCGGCCAGCGCGGCGGAACGATCGGCTTGCCGGTCGGCGCTTCGACCATCTCGATCGAGGTCGGATCGAAGAAGCCCAGCTTGTCCAGAAAGTCCTTCTGCCGCTCCACGCCGATCATCTGTGCGATTCGCACCGTCCCCACGTTCGAGGATTTCACGATGATATCCGCGACCGACAGGCTTGGCCCGTAATTGTGGTAGTCGTTGATACTGTATTTCCCGATCTTCATCGGGCTGTTCGAATTGATATGCGTATTCGGATTGACCAGCTTCAGGTCCATCGCTTGCGCAACCGGGAATATCTTGAACGTGGACCCCAGTTCATACTGTCCCTGCACCACGCGGTTGAACAGCGGGCTGTCCGACGGATCACCTTTCAGGGCCGGGCGCGGCCGGTCATTGGGATCGAAATCGGGCAGACTGGCCATGGCCAGAATTTCGCCCGTCTCGATTTCCATCAGCACACCTGCCGCACCTTTGGCGTTCATGCGCCGCATTCCCGATGAAAGCACCTCCTCCATCGCCGATTGCGCGGTCAGGTCGATGGACAGCGTCAGCGGCGCGCCTTCATTCGCCGGGTTCCGCAGCCAGCCGTCAAAGGCCTTTTCGACGCCGGCCGTTCCGATCACCTCGGCCGAGTTCACGCCTTCCGCCCCGAAGGCAGAGCCGCCCAGGATATGGCTGGCAATGCGGCCATTGGGATAAAGCCGCATCTCGCGCGGGCCGAACAGCAGGCCAGGCTCGCCGATATCATGTACGGCCTGCATCTGTTCGGGGCTGAGCTTCTTCTTCACCCAAAGGAATTTACGCTTCGGATCGGTGAAATCCTTGACCAGTCGCTCCTGATCGAGATCCGGGAAGATCCGCCCAAGCGCCTCGGCTGCGCGGCGGCCATCGACCATCTGGTTCGGCTGGGCGTAAAGGCTGTGCGTCAGCATATTGGTGGCCAGCACCCGGCCCTTGCGGTCGGTGATGTCAGCGCGCTGGCTGATGATCTGCGCCCCTGTCGCTTGCGCACGGGGTTCTGCCGGATCGGACGCTGCAAGCGCGCCCATGCGGAAGCCGACCACTGAAAACGCTGCCAGAAAACCAAGCGCCATGAACACCAGCCGCCCCTCGGCCCGGCTTCTGGCGCGATCCTGGATCTGGGCATGGCGTTCGGCGCGGTTCTCGGCCTCAATCTGGTCGGGGTCCTGCCCGGTTTCTCGCGCACGAAGGATGCGGGCCAGAGGGCGAAGCGGTTTGCGGATCATCACTGGGACTCCTGTTCGGAAGGCGTCGGATCTTCGTCGGTAATCGCGCCCTCGGTGGGGGGCACGAAGTTTTCGGGGCGGCGCGGCGGGTATTTTACGGGCGGCGGCGGATAGTCGATCTTGCTGCTTTCAACGAACTGGTCCGAGGTGATCGGTCCCAGGTTCAGCTTGTCGGCGTTCAGTGCAACCAGCTCTCGCAGCCGGGCCGGTCGGTTCAGATAAGCCCATTCAGCGCGCAGGACGACCAGTTGCTCACGCAGGCCGGAAATCTCTCGGCGGACGCCTTCCATTTCGCTTAGGGCATCCTGCGTGCGGTAATTCTCTCGATAAGCCCAGAAGGCCAGCGACATCACGACCATGGCGATGAGAAGATACAACACCGATCTCATGGCCGTTTCGCCTTCTTCGGCAGGCGCGGCAAGGCGATGATGCCTGCATCAATGTCGCGGGCTGGCGCGTCTGTGCGGACGCCCAGGCGCAGATACGCGCTGCGCGCGCGCGGATTGGCCGCCAGTTCCGCGTCGTCCGCGCCGACAGCGCGACGGAAAGGTTGGGTAAATGTCGGTGCTTCCATGATCTCGGCCGGGGCGTGGCGTGATCCGCCGCCCTCGGAACGGGAACGTGACTGCAAGAAGCGTTTGACGACCCGGTCCTCAAGCGAGTGAAAGCTGACGACCGCAAGATGGCCACCGGGCTTCAGCGCGCGTTCCGCCGCCGCCAGCCCTTCGGCAAGCTGGCCGAATTCATCATTCACCCAAATGCGGATCGCCTGAAAGCTGCGGGTCGCGGGATGGGTCTGGCCGGGCTTCGGCCGGGGAAGCTGGCTGGCAACGACTTCGGCAAGCTGCGCTGTCGTTTCCAGCGGGCGCGCCGCCACGATGGCCTTGGCAATCCGGCGCGAGGCGCGCTCTTCGCCGTAATGATAAAGCACGTCCGCAATCTCGGCCTCGTCCGCGATGCTCAGCAGATCGGCGGCACTGGGGCCATCGGCACCCATCCGCATGTCCAGCGGACCCTCGCGCAGGAAGGAAAAGCCCCGATCCGCCTGATCAAGCTGCATCGAGCTGACGCCCAGATCCAGCACCACCCCATCGACCGGCGCACCCGCCAGACGGTCAAGGTCGGAAAACGTGCCTTCGACCAGTTCCAGCCGGTCACCATATGCACCCGCCCATTCGCGCGCCATTTCAAAGACGCGCGGGTCGCGATCAATAGCGATCACCTTGGCAGCCCCCGCATCCAGCAGCCGGCGCGTATAGCCACCCGCACCGAATGTGCCATCGACCCAGACGCCGCTTACGGGTTGGACAGCGCGAATCAACGGATCAATCAGAACCGGGATGTGGGGATCTTCATTGTGGATATTGGGCGCGGCCATGGCCTAGCCCTCCGGCCCATCGGGTGCTGGCGTCCCGGCAAGGAAGCTGCGCGGATCGAAATCTGACGGGAACTGTGCCATGAAGGCTTCCAGCGAGCCGCTGGATTCGGAATAGTTCGACGGGCTCCAGACTTCGATGAAATCGCCTTT
This sequence comes from Paracoccus denitrificans, assembly GCA_005768755.1. Taxonomy (GTDB): domain Bacteria; phylum Pseudomonadota; class Alphaproteobacteria; order Rhodobacterales; family Rhodobacteraceae; genus Paracoccus; species Paracoccus denitrificans_B. Next base: position 14,874 of record VAFL01000031.1, read on the forward strand.
TGAGGTGAAGAACGCCTCGTTATCCAACCCGATCTTGTCGCGAAGCTTCTGGGGAAGGACCAGACGACCATCGGTGTCGATCTCTGCCTCGGTCGCCATCCCGTTCATCAGGGTTTCCAGCCAGATCCGTTGCTGAGAGCCGCGTGGAAGCTGATCGATTTCCTCGTCGATGCGCTCGGCGGCCTCGACAGTATAGAATTCCAGCTTCTTCCAGTTGTTGGGGCCGTAAACGACGATCATGCGGGTACGTTCGGCAGGGTTCCAGTCAGGATCGCCGGCTTCGAAGATACGGCGGAACCGGGCCGGGATCGACATGCGACCCTTGCCATCCACCTTCACATCTTCAGAGCCTCTGAACTTGCGCGCCACCGGCGCCTCTCCTTCGATCCTGTCCTGCGCCTTTTCCGGGACCCGGAAAAGAAAGGCGGACCGGGCTGCTGCCACTGCCCGATCCGCCGCCCTCGTTCCCATTTCTGGGGCCCGCATCGTTGGCGGGCTGGTCCCTGGTGCCACCTTGGGGGAGGTGCTGCTCGCACATTAGGGACCTTCTAGTCCGGAGTTGGGTGCCTGTATGAAGCCTGCTATCGCCTTCAGGGTCTTGATCGCCCTTTTAAAGCCCGTCTCCGTGTTACCGTGATGCCATGGGAATTTATGGGAAGCAATGGAAAATAATGGGCGCCTACTACGCAGAGGTACGTGATCGGTCGTGAACAGGTCGTGAACGCAGGAACGCGCTGGCTGAATCTGGCACAGGTATTGAAGCGATAACGGCAAAGCACACTACATGTGGTGCCGAGCAAGGTTCGCTCACAAAATCCCGCCTATTCCCAAAAAATGTTCTGAAGGGACAGGATTCCTTGTCGTCACCGGCAACTGGCCTTCGAATTTCACAGAATCACGGGTCATCACACGCCAGTGATTCGGAGGCGCAGCGTGGCTTTCCCAGATATTCCCAGCATCCAGACGCCCCGCATTGCGCGTCCCATGTTGTCCCATGGAAGACCGCTGGACGACCTTTCCGATGCGCGCCCGCTTGATCGGCCGCCGTCCAGCACAATCCGCGCGCATGAACCTGAACGCTCGACCAGTCAGCATCACGCTTTCGCCGGATCTTGGGGCACGTCAGCGCCGCGTGCGAAGTGCCGGATCGGGCTGAGAGGCGCGCAGCGAGTCCGCGCTGCCAGAATCGGCAAAGACACTCTCCAGATTGCGGAACAGACATGCGGCGGGCTGGGCGAATTTGATCGCGACATATGGCGGAAGCGCGTCAAGCGGCTGAGGCGGCAGGCAGGGCAGGTCCATACGATACCTCTTGCACGCACGCGCCACCCGCAGAACCCGAGCCCAAGTGGGAAGCATCAGCGAAAAAGAATCGGTCTTTTCCAGATGCGGCCTCAATACTGCGCCAGTTCGGCCGTGTTTCTGCCATCGAAAGGCACAAGATCACCAACGGCCCCCCTAAAAATCGCCGATCATGGGCGTGCGAGCGGGAATTTCGTGACGCCACGTCATAAGGAACCGTTGCCGCGCTGTTACGCAGGACGTGCACCAAGCAGTGTTAGCGGCAACGAAATCTGACCTTTTGGTCAGTTTCTGAACGGCATCGACGGGATCGGCGGTCAGTTTTCATTAACGAATCCGTTACATTGAAAGGAAATCCCCGACCCGCCTTGCGCTCTCTGCATAGCAGCAATGAGAGAAAAGGTCATTGTGCAAGCGCAGCAATTGGGCCATCTTCAATCCAACGACGAAGCGGATGGGCCGCGACGTTGAAACGAATAGATGTGAAGCGATAAGACAATGACTGCAACGAACACCAACACCCGCACTGTCCGTGAAGAGCGTGCCACCGGCACCGGCATCATCGGCATGTTTGCTCGGCTGCAGGAAGCCCGCGCACGCCGCGCTGTCTATCGCCAGACTGTAAGCGAGTTGTCGAACCTTTCGGCCCGCGAACTGGACGATCTCGGCATCCACCGCAGCATGATCACGCGTATCGCGTCGGAAGCTGCCTGGGGCAAGTAAGAACAGAGATACCCGACCCTTCCTCCTCCCTGGGTCCGGGTTTAGGCGGCACCTCCCCTCCTCCTCCCTGGAGGTGCCGCCGACCAGATACGACAAGGCCACTCCTCCTCCCTTGGCCTTGTTGGTGATAGCGGCGCCCGCGCTCTCCTCCTCCCTGCGAGGGTGCCGCTAAACACCGAATACGTCCGCCCCTACCTCCTCCCAGGGGCACGACGTTCGCGATGCAGGCTCTCCTCCTCCCTGCCTGCGTCGCACCCTATACGCTGGCCCCTCCTCCTCCCTTGGGTCAGTGTCACGCGACGCGGGCTCTCCTCCTCCCTGCCTGTGTCGCACCCTATACGCGGCCCTCTCCTCCTCCCTGGGCCAGCGTTGTCGCGGCGGCGCCCCTCCTCCTCCCTGGGCGCCGCCGCTTTTCTTTTTCATGATCTCGCGCGATATTGTCGGCATGTTGTCCTATCAGCACATCTATCACGCCGGGAACGCGGCTGATCTGCACAAGCATGCGTTGCTTGCCTGGATGCTGGATTACCTGACCGCCAAGGACAAACCGCTGAGTTATATCGAAACCCATGCTGGCCGTGGGCTTTACGATCTGGCCGCGCCCCAGGCGCGAATGACGGCGGAATCTGACGCCGGGATCAGCCGCGCGCTTGCCGCTGGCTGGCTGGACGACAGCCACCCCTTGATGCGGGCGTTGGGCTGGGTCCGTTCACGATACGGGGCGGACGCCTATCCTGGATCACCGTTGATCGCGCAGCATTTCCTGCGCGCGCGCGACAGCATGCAACTGGCAGAACTGCATCCGGCGGAATATGAGGTCCTGGCCGATGTGACCTGGGACGCGAAGCTGCACCACCGGGACGGATTCGAAATGGCCCGCGCCATCACACCCCCGACCCCACGCCGCGGCCTGATGCTGATTGATCCCAGTTATGAGGTGAAGGACGATTACGCCACCATTCCCGACTTGCTTCAGGACATCGCGAAGAAGTGGAACGTGGGGATATTGGCGCTTTGGTATCCGATACTGACCGATGGACGACAAAGCACGATGGCCGTGAAGCTGCGGCTTGCGTTCCCCGATGCCCTGTCATCCGAGGTCCGCTTTCCTCCCGCGAAAGCAGGCCACGGCATGGTCGGTTCGGGGATGTTCGTCATCAATCCCCCATGGGGGCTGGCCGAAGAAGCGGCCCGCATCGGGTCGCTGTTTGCTGAACACGGACAGGTGCCCGGCTAAGGCAACCTACTGCGCCCGTGGCGCTGGCGGTGGTGGCGCTGGCGGCGCCGGTGGTGCGATCAACGGTGCACCATCCATCGGACCTGTCGCCTGTCCATCTTCCTGTGACATATCGTCGATCTCGTCTTCATCCTGCGTGGCGAAGGACAGGTCATCGGCCAGAACATCATCGCAATAGATTTCATTTTCGCTGGTATGGGCGGGGGTATAAAGGCCGTTCTCCACCCCCATCAAATCTGCGGAGCGCGGCCCGAACATCGCATTCGACCAGTCCATAAGCGTGCCGATGTCGTCATTCGTTCCGAAGGCGATCATCTCATCGCGCATCGGCCCGATGATCCCGACGGGCAGCTTCACCGTGCCGATAAAGTTCTCGATATTGGCGGAATAAGCTGCCGGGTTCTCCATCGTCACGGGAT
>VAFL01000087.1 GCA_005768755.1 Paracoccus denitrificans
CCGTGTTGAGTCAAATTAAGCCGCAGGCTCCACTCCTGGTGGTGCCCTTCCGTCAATTCCTTTAAGTTTCAACTTTGCAATCATACTTCCCCCGGAACCGAAAAGCTTCGGTTTCCCGGAAGCTGCCCGCCGGGTCGTTAATGAAACGCCGGCGGATCGCTAGCTGGCATCGTTTACAGTTAGAACTAGGGCGGTATCTGATCGCCTTCGAACCTCTAACTTTCGTTCTTGATCATACGAGAACGTACTTGGCAAATGCTTTCGCGTCAGTTCGTCTCGAGACGATCCAAGAATTTCACCTCTAACGTCTCGGTACGAATGCCCCCGCCCGTCTCTGTTGATCATTACCTCCGGTCCCGAAAACCGGCCCGGCGGGACGCGCGGGCGACTGGCGCCCGCGGCCCGGCGGCCCGCACACGGAAACGCCCCGGAGGGCGGTTTCGCGCGCCCGCGAAGGGCGGAGATGCGCGGGACCGAGGTCTTGTTCCATTATTCCATGCGACCAGTATTCAGGGCCTTTTGACGAGACGGCCGCGAAGCCGCCCCGCCAGATTTGAGCCTGCTTTGAGCACTCTAATTTGTTCAAAGTAAACGTGTCGGCCCGCCGACGGCACTCGGTGAAGAGCACCGCGCAGCAAGATTGGAGTAGGCGGCCGCCGTCGTCGGACTCCGACGGCCGCGCGACGCGTGGCCGAGCGGCGCGCCGGAAGCACGAGACACGTGTCCGCCTGCCGACAATACGTCCGGCCGACGTGCCGGTAACTAACACCCCGAGACGGCCGACGAGCGCGACGACGGCCGCGCCGACGGGACGCGTGGTCCCGCGACGCGACCGGCCGCGACACGCCGGACCGCCAGGGTGGTCCGGCACCGCCCAGACACAGATCCGACTACGAGCTTTTTAACCGCAACAACTTTAATATACGCTATTGGAGCTGGAATTACCGCGGCTGCTGGCACCAGACTTGCCCTCCAATTGATCCTCGTTTAAAGGTTTTAAAGTGTTCTCATTCCGATTACGGGGCCTCGGATGAGTCCCGTATCGTTATTTTTCGTCACTACCTCCCCGTTCCGGGAGTGGGTAATTTGCGCGCCTGCTGCCTTCCTTGGATGTGGTAGCCGTTTCTCAGGCTCCCTCTCCGGTTTGAAAGATGCGTCGCCGGTACGGAGACCGTGCGATCAGCTCGAAGTTATTCAGAGTCACCAGGTCTTTGCGCGGGCCGCGATCGGGACGCGCACGAAGCGCGCCGCGACGGGCCGGTTTTGATCTAATAAAAGCGTTCCTCCCGCACGCGACGCCCGGAGGCGCCGCGACGGTCGGAACTCTGTCGGCATGTATTAGCTCTAGAATTACCACAGTTATCCAAGTAACTTGGGTACGATCTAAGGAACCACAACTGATTTAATGAGCCTTTCGCGGTTTCACCTTAATGCGGCTTGCACTGAGACATGCATGGCTTAATCTTTGAGACAAGCATATGACTACTGGCAGGATCAACCAGGGATCTCGGTTTTACAACAGGCGCGT
>VAFL01000032.1 GCA_005768755.1 Paracoccus denitrificans
CGATCAGGGCGATGACGGCATCCTGAACGAGGCCGGCATCACGCTGACCGTGAACAACGGCGGCGCGGCCGTCGCGGGCGGCGATCTGACCCATGACAATACCAATGTCGTCTGCTTCGGCGCGGACGCACTGATCCGCACCCCCACGGGCGAGGCCGCGGCCGCGGATCTGGCCATCGGCGATCTGGTCGAGACGCGCGACGGCGGCCCGCAGGCGATCCGCTGGATCGGCACCCGGCACCTGGACGCGGCGACCTTGGCGGACAATCCGAAGCTGCGCCCGGTCCGCATCCGTGCCGGTGCGCTTGGCGAAGGGCTGCCACAGGCGGATCTGATCGTCTCGCCCCAGCACCGGATGCTGGTGCGGTCCAGGATCGCGCTGAAGATGTTCGGCGCGATGGAGGTGCTGGTCGCCGCGCGTCAGCTTTGCCAGATCGAAGGCATCGACGTGGCCGATGATCTGGACAGCGTGACTTACGTGCACTTCCTGTTCGACGCCCATCAGATCGTCTGGGCCAATGGCGCGGAATCGGAATCTCTGTTCACCGGAACAGAAGCGCTGCGTTCGGTCGGGCCTGCCGCCGCGGCCGAAATCTTCGCGATCTTCCCGGAACTGGCCGCAGCAGAGCATGATCCGCTGGCAGCACGCGCGCTTGTTTCCAGCAGGCTTGGCCGCAAACTGGTTGTGCGTCATTCGCAGAACGAAAAACCGCTGGTTAGCTGACCAGCCCCTGCGTTTCGACAGGCCGGGACTGTTCCTGGCCTGTTTGCGGTCCGGGCCTCAGATTTCGGTCCAGTTCTGTTCGACCACGGCCTCCATCGCGACATAGCTGGTGGTCGCGTGGATATGCGGCAATGTCGAAATATGTTCGGCCATGATCTGCCGGAAATGCGTCATATCGCGCGAACGGATCTTCAACAGGTAATCGAAACCGCCTGCGATCATGTAGCATTCTTCGATCTCGGCAATGGCGCGGACACCGTCGTTGAACTGCTCTAGCGCCTTTTGTCTTGTGTCCGTCAGCCGCGCCTCGACATAGGTCACATGGGTCAGGCCAAGCGACAGCGGCGACAGGATGGCGCGGTAGCCCTGAATAAGGCCCATCTCCTCCATCTGGCGGATGCGCAGGGCCACCGGTGTCTTGGACAGCCCGACCTTGCGGGCCAGTTCGGTGATCGGGATGCGCGCATTGGCCACAAGTTCGGCCAGAATCTTGCGGTTGGTGCTGTCCAGATCCATTGCCATCGCCTGCCATGTCCCAAAAAATAAGTCGATCCGACTGGCATCCTGACCCAATATGGCCGCATCGTCTAGCCGATAGCGATTACATCCGATCTTGCCAGATGGAGAGTCCGATGCCCGCCACCACGCTTGACCAATTCACCCATGACGCCAAGTTCCGCCCCGCAGCCCCCCTTCTGGACGATCTGGTGGCGCAGGCTGCGCTGTCCCCCGAGACCCGCGCCCGGATCAGCGCCCATGCCGCCGATCTGGTCCGCCGTATCCGACGCGAGGACAAGCCCACACTGATGGAACATTTCCTGTCGGAATACGGGCTGTCGACGCGCGAAGGCGTGGCGCTTATGTGTCTGGCCGAAGCCATGTTGCGCGTGCCAGACAAGATGACGATGGACGCACTGATCGAGGACAAGATTGCGCCCTCGGACTGGGGCAAGCATCTGGGCGAAGCGACTTCAAGCCTGGTCAATGCGTCTACATGGGCACTTATGTTGACCGGAAAGGTTCTGGACGATGACCAGCCCGGCATCGTCGGCACCCTGCGCGGCGCCATTCGCCGTCTTGGGGAACCTGTGATCCGCACAGCCGTCACCCGCGCCATGCGCGAAATGGGCCGCCAGTTCGTGCTGGGCCAGACAATCGGCGCCGCGCTTGATCGCGCCCGCGGGATGGAGACACAGGGTTACAGCTACAGCTATGACATGCTGGGCGAGGCTGCGATGACCCGCGCCGATGCCGACCGTTACGCCCGCGAATACGGCGCCGCGATCCGCGCCATCTCGGCCTCTTGCGATAAGGGGTCGGTGCGCGACAATCCCGGCATCTCGATCAAGCTGTCGGCGCTGCATCCGCGTTACGAGGTCGCGCAGCAAGATCGCGTGCTGGCCGATCTGGTGCCGGTAGTACTGGATCTGGCCCGCGCGGCCAAAGCCGCGAATATGGGCATGAACATCGACGCCGAGGAACAGGACCGGCTGGTCCTGTCCCTGAAGGTGATTGAGGCGGTGATGTCGGACCCCTCGCTTGCCGGGTGGGACGGGTTCGGCGTGGTCGTACAGGCCTATGGCAAGCGTGCCGGGCTGGTCATCGACTGGTTGCACGATCTGGCCGCCCGGCTGGACCGCAAGATCATGGTCCGGCTGGTCAAGGGTGCCTATTGGGATACCGAGATCAAGAAAGCCCAGGTCGAGGGCCTGCCCGATTTCACCCTGTTCACGCGCAAGGTGGAAACCGATGTCAGCTATATCGCGAATGCCCGCAAGCTGATCGAATATGCCGACCGCATCTATCCGCAATTCGCCACCCATAATGCCCATACCGTCGCGGCTGTCCTGGATATGGCGGGCAACACGGATTTCGAATTCCAGCGTCTGCATGGCATGGGCGAGCGCCTGCATGACATCGTGATCCGTGAAACCAAAGGCCGTTGCCGCATCTATGCCCCGGTCGGCGCGCATCGCGACCTGCTGGCCTATCTGGTCCGGCGCCTGCTGGAAAACGGCGCAAACAGCAGCTTCGTGCATCAGATTGTCGATGAAGATGTCGCCCCCGAAGATGTCGCCAAAGATCCCTTCGACGCGCTCACAACGGCAGAGGCCCCTGCCCTCCTCGTCAAGCCGTCGGCGCTGTTTGGCGCGGGCAGGACGAATGCCCAAGGCTTCGACCTGAATGACCAGGAAGAACTGGCCCGGATCGCTGCCGCCTCGCCCGCCATGCTGCCCGATGCCGGTCCGATCACGGTGTCAGCGCCCACGGGCGCCACCCGGCCGGTCCTGAACCCTGCCACCGGCGCTGTCGTGGCCCAAGTGACCGAGGCTGATCGCGACACAGCCGCCCGTGCGATTTCAGACGCGCGGATCTGGGATGCGCCCGCCGAAGGCCGCGCCGCAGTCCTGCGCCGTGCCGCCGATCTTTATGAAGAAAACTTCGGACAAATTTTTGCCGCCCTGACCGCCGAGGCCGGGAAATCCCTGCCCGATGCTGTTGGCGAATTGCGCGAGGCGGTCGATTTTCTGCGCTATTACGCCGCCGAAGGTGAGGCGCGCGATGGCGCACCGCGCGGGATCGTGACCGCGATCAGCCCATGGAACTTCCCGCTGGCGATTTTCACCGGCCAGATCGCCGCCGCCCTGATGGCCGGTAATGCCGTCCTGGCCAAACCAGCCGAGCAGACGCCCGTTATCGCAGCCATCGCCGTCCGCCTGCTGCACGAGGCTGGCGTTCCAGCCGCTGCCTTGCAATTGCTGCCGGGCGAAGGGGGCGCGGTCGGGGCGGCGCTGACGTCGGACCCCGCAATCAATGGCGTGGTCTTCACCGGATCGACCGAAACCGCGCGTCTGATCGCGCGGGCCATGGCCGACAATCTGGCCCCCGGCACACCCCTGATCGCGGAAACCGGCGGGCTGAACGCGATGATCGTCGATTCCACCGCGCTGCCAGAACAGGCGGTGCGCGATATCGTTGCCTCCAGCTTCCGGTCTGCCGGGCAGCGTTGTTCGGCGCTGCGCTGCCTGTATCTGCAGGAGGACGTGGCCCCGCATGTGATCGAGATGCTGAAAGGTGCGATGGATCAGCTGTCGGTCGGCGATCCCGCCCTTCTGTCGACCGATGTGGGCCCCGTGATCGACGCCGAGGCGCAATCCGGCATCGACACCTATGTCGATGGCCAGACCGGTCGCGTCCTGCACCAGCTTTCAGCACCGAATGAAGGCACTTTTGTCGCCCCGGTGCTCATCCAGGTCGACGGCATCGACGATCTGGAACGCGAGGTGTTCGGCCCGGTCCTGCATGTCGCGACCTTCCGCGCCAGCCAGATCGACCAGGTGGTGAAAGATGTGAACGCGCGCGGTTTCGGCCTGACCTTCGGGCTGCATACCCGCATCGACAGCCGCGTGCAGGAAATTACGGACAACGTTCACGCGGGCAATATCTACGTCAACCGCAACCAGATCGGCGCCATCGTCGGCAGTCAGCCTTTCGGTGGAGAGGGCCTTTCCGGCACCGGGCCAAAGGCGGGCGGCCCGAATTATCTGCCGCGCTTCTATGCGCCCGAAACCGCGACCATTCCAGCGGGCAGAACCAGCGGCGACGCCGATCCGGCCAGGGTCGCCGCAGCCCTTGCCAGGTCCGCACCGCGCCAGTTGACCGAAGTGCTGATGCCCGGCCCGACCGGAGAACTGAACCGCCTGTCGACCCACGCCCGTGAGCCGGTCCTATGCCTTGGGCCGGGCAGCGTCGCAGCAGCCGCCCAGGCGGCCGCGGTCGAGGCGCTTGGCGGTCAGGCCGTCCGCGTGGAAGGCGCGCTTTCCGCCGAGGCTTTGCGTGATCTGATCGGCTTTTCGGCTGCGATCTGGTGGGGCGACACTGAGACCGCCCGCGCCTATGCCCGCGCCCTTGCCGCCCGCACCGGAGAGATCCAGCCACTGATCACCGCCCTGCCCGATCTGGCCCATGTCGCACATGAGCGGCATCTGTGTGTCGACACCACCGCCGCCGGCGGCAACGCGGCGCTGCTGGCGGGTTGATCCCGTCACAGCACCCCCCGCCAAACAGCAAAAACGCGCCGCAGATGACTGCGGCGCGTTTCCTGTTGGGCTTTGGCTTGCCTCAGGCGGCGTATTTCTGAACCGCGCCGCCCTGCTTGGACCAATCGGCATACCAGGCGTCGAACTGCTTCAACTGCGCTTCGGCATAGCCGCGCTGGCTGTCGGTAAGCGCGTCGGTTTCGTTGAATTGAAGGGTATATTCAGGATGACCCTTCAGCACCATAAGATGCTTGAAATACAGGACCAGATCCGGGCCTTCGTCATAGGATGACAGGACCGCCAGCGCCTCTTCCAGCTCTTTCGCGCGGGCGCGGGCCTCGACATCGCCGGCGGCGGCGGCCTGGCTGAGGCTGACAAGATGCAACACTTCCTTCGGCAGCACAGACCCGATGCCGGTGATGGCGCCGGCCGCACCGCAATGAACGAAACCGTGGAAGACGCCCGTATCAACACCGACCATCAGGATAACGTCATCATCGCCGCTGGTGATGTTTTCCGCCGCATAGGTCATGTCGGCGGGGCCGCCGAATTCCTTGAAGCCGATCAGGTTCGGATGTTCGGCGCGCAGCCCGAAGAACAGATCGGCGCGGGTGACGAAACCGTAATAAGGGCTGTTATAGATGATGGCCGGCAGATCCGGTGCCGCCGACAGCACTTCCTTGAAATGCGCCTTCTGCGCGGTGGCCGAGGGGCCGCGCGACAGCACACGCGGGATGACCATCAGACCCTTGGCGCCGACTTTCTGGGCATGGGCGGCATGGGCCGCGGCAATTTTCGTGTTCACGGCGCCGGTGCCGACGATGACCGGAACGCCAGCTTCGCACAGGCGGGCCACGCCTTCCATGCGCTGCTCGTCCGTCAGCAGCGGCCAGTCACCCATCGAGCCGCAATAAACCACAGAGGACATCCCGGCCTCGATCATGCGCTTGCCGGTCGCGACGAGCGCATCGAAATCCGGGGTGCGGTCTGCCTTGCAAGGGGTCATCAGCGCCGGGATGGTGCCAAAGAAGATCTGCCTGTCCATATCGCGTTCTCCTTGAAAACTGTCAGCCGATCGGGCGCGACATCGAATCGGGTCGCCCATGGATCAAATTATACGCGTTGTATTTTATTTGTCGACAAGTTTTGCGCGCAGCATTCCCCTTCTGTGGCAAACAGCCGTTTTCGGGGTCAAAGGGTGATGGTCTGGCGACGGTCCTTGGCCAGAAGGCTGCGGATCTGCTTGACGATCCGGTCGGCGTGGATGCTGGCCTGCCGGTCAGCCTCGGCCACGTCCTGCGCTTCGATTGCGTCAATCATCGCTTCATGACCACCGGTATCGGCCAAGGGCGGTGCGTTGTTGTAGGACGAATAATACAGCCGCAAAATCCGGCGCCCTTCATCCAGCAGCCGACAGAACAACCCGGTGTAATAGGGGTTGCGCCCGGCCTCGGCGATGGCGGCATGGAAATCGCGATTTGTCGCGATCATTGCCAGCGCATCGCGATCCTGCAGCGCCCTGTCGAACGCCTCCTGGTGGGCGCGAATGTTCGTCATGTCGGCCGGCGTCCGGTTTTCGGCGGCCAGACGAGTCGTGACACGATACATCAGCGTGATCGCGTCAAAGAAGTTGTGCATGTTCAGAAAGTCGATATTCGACACCACGGTAGAGCGGTTCGGAAGGGTCGTCACCAGACCATCGCCCGCCAGCCGGACAAGCGCCTCGCGGATGGGAGTGCGCGACATCGACAAGCGCTCTGCCAGCTGGATCTCGTCGATCGGGCTGCCCGGCGGCAGGGTCAGGTCGATGATCTCGTCGCGCAGGATCTCGTAGACGAACTTTACACCTTCGCCACGCTTGCGTTCTGGAACCGGGGTGTCACTGGACTTGTTCATGGACATCTCTTCTGCTGTCGACAACCTGCATATTCGCAGGGTGCCGACATATCAATGCGCAACGCCCCCTTCCGGTTCAGCGCGCGCCCCAGCTATCGGTCAACCGGTAACCTTCCGGCCACGGGTCCGAGGGATCCAGCATGTGCTGATGGATGCCGGTGATCCAGCCCCGACCCGAGATTTCGGGCAGGATCGCGGGCGTGTCGCCAACGGTCGTCGTGCCCAGAATACGTCCCCCGAAGGTCGAGCCGATCAGTGATTCCGCAGTCAGATGGTCGGCCTCGGTCATCTGGCCGCGCGCGTGCAACACGGCCATACGCGCCGAAAGCGCCGTTCCGGTGGGGGATCGGTCGACCTTGCCCGGCTGGATCGCCACCGCTGCCTTGGCGCGCAGTTCGTTGCCCTCGCGGGTCACTGCGCCCGCAAACAGACAAAAGCTGAAATGCGTCCAGTCGGACAGGGTGGGATGACGGAACTCCATCTGTTCATTCGCGGCGTTGGTGATGCGGACGCCAAGGCGGGCGATGTCATGGGCCTCGTCCGGGGTCATGGCGAAATCCATCGCCGCCGGGTCCACGAACACGAAACTGTCGCCGCCGAAGGCCACATCGACGGTCAGCGTGCCGATCCCCTCGACCTCCAGCTTTTGATCCAGCGGACCGGCGAAGCTGGGCAGGTTCTGCACGAAGATGCGCTGCGCCTTGCCATCGCGGCATTCGGCGCGAACCCGGACCAGCCCGCCCGGCGCTTCCAGCACCAGCTGGGTTTCTGGTTCTACCATCGGGATCAGCCCGCCATCCAGCAGCACCGTCGAGACGCAGATAGAGTTCGAGCCGGACATCGGCGGCGTGTCCTCTGGCTCCATGATAATGAAGGCGGCATCGGCATCTGGGTGTTTGGGGGGCACCAGCAGGTTAACATGGCGAAAGACGCCCCCGCGCGGTTCGTTCAGCACGAAATTGCGCAGCCGATTGTCCCTGGCGATCCAGCGGGACTGGTCCCAGATCGTCTCGCCCGGCGGCGGCATGATACCGCCCACGATGACATCGCCGACCTCGCCCTCGGCATGGGCAGAGATGACATGAATGGTCTGTTTGCTGCGCATTGCGATCTCCTCTCAGACGCCGACGATACGTTCTGGCAGCCAGGTAACAAGCACCGGAAAGGCTGCGACGATCAGCAAGGTAAGAAGCTGCAATCCGACAAAGGGCAGGACGCCGCGGCACATCTGGCCATAAGTCATGTCCTTCGGCGCAATGGATTTCAGATAGAATATTGCCGAGGCCATGGGCGGGGTCAGATAGCTGGTCTGGATCACGATGATGACAAGCGTACCGAACCAGATCGGGTCGATCCCGGCGGCGCGCACGAAGGGCGCGAACAGCGGCACGCAGATCAGCACATTGGCCGTCCAATCCAGCACGAAGCCCAGAAGGAAGACGATCAGCAGGAAAAAGACGATCATGCCGGTGGTGCCAAGGCCCGTCGCCTCGATTACGTCGCGAATAAGACTGGCGCCGCGATTGGCAGCAAAGACGCCCATGAACATGGTGCCCGCCGCAACGATCAGCAGGATCATGGCCGAGATACGGACCGTGATCGAAAGCGATTCCGACAGCACTTTCGGGCTGAACTGCCCATAGATCACGCACAGGATCAGCGCGCCTGCCGCGCCGACTGCCGCGGCCTCGGTTGGTGAGGCGATGCCGCCAAGGATCGAACCCAGCACCGCAAAAATCAGTGCAAAAACCGGCAGCAGCGTCGTGGCGGTCACCCAAAGCTTGCTGCCAAGCGGCAGATCCTCCTCGACCGCGCCGACAGGAACGGGTGCGGGACGCAGGATGCCCTGAATGACGATATAGGCCAGAAACAGCCCGACCATCAGCAGGCCCGGCAGGATCATGCCAGCCAGCAGCTTTCCGACCGAAATCCCCGCAAGCGACGCATACATGACCGCGATCACGGATGGCGGGATCATCGTTCCCAGCGAACCGCCCGCGCAGATCGTGCCCGCGATCAGGCGGTTGTCATACCCCAACCGCTGCATGGCCGGGATCGCCATCATACCGATCATCACCTCGACCGCGCCGACGACGCCTGCGGCCGCGGCGAATATGCCCCCCATCGCGATCGTCGCCAGTGCCACACCGCCCGGCAACCTGCCCAGCCACATGTTCATCACCTTGAACAGCCGTTCCGCCACGCCGGATCGTTCCAGCAGCGCGCCCATCAGGATGAACATCGGGATGGCCGACAGGATGAAATTGGTCGAGGCCGAATAGAACGAACCGTAAAGCTGGTTGAAGGCGGCGGGGCCGAAGGCGGCAAGGCCCGCGCCGACCGACACGATGGTCAGCGAAAATGCGATGGGCAGGCCAAGCAGGATCAGCGCGAACAGCGCCGGAAACATCAGCGTTGCAACAAGCATGTCAGGCCTCCAGCCGGAAGGTGTCGTCCCGGCGCGGGTCGATCAGGTTGCGCAGCCCCTCTGCTGCAAGTTGCAGGGCAAGCGCAGCAAGTCCGATGGTCAGGACCGAATAGAAGGGCCACATCAGCGGGGCCCAGGGGCTGACGGTCTCGACCTCGCCATTTTCAAATGCGCGCCATGTCCGCTCGGCTGCGATCTTCGCGAGCATTGCAAAGATCGGGCACAGCACGAACAGATAGGCGATGCCGTCGATGGCACCCCGAACACGCGGGGAAAACCGGCTGGACAGCACGTCGATGCGCACATGGGCGTCCTGGCGCAAGGTGTGGGCCGCGCCAAGCACGAACAAGGCGCCGGTGCTCATATAGGCAATGTCGAATGCCCAGAGGGTCGGCGCGCCAAAGACATAGCGCGCCACCACTTCGTAAAGCATCGAGGCAATCAGAAGGATGACGACCAGTTCGGAAATGCGGCCAAGCAGTGCCGAAAACCCGTCAATCAGTGAAAGCAGTTTCTTCATTCTTGCCCCCTGCTGCCGGATCAGTCCTGATTGCGGATCAGATAACCGCTTTCGGCGGACCACCGGTTCTGAAACTCGGTATAGCTGGTCAGGACTTCTTGCATTTCTGCCCTGCCCTCGCCTGCTTCGGCTTCGGCCTTCTTGGTGATCCAGTCACGGCCAGCGGCCGAAAGCTCCTCGACGAAGGCGGGATCCAGCGCGATGATTTCCACATTGGTGCCGCGGAACTGTTCCATCGCCGAAATATCCTGCGAATAGAAGTGGTTCAGCGCCTGCAGCGTGGTCAGTTGCGCCGCGGCTTCCAACTTCGGCTTCAGATCATCGGGCAGCGCGTCCCAGGTTTCCTGCTTGACCACCACTTCCCACAGGAAGGTCGGCTGATGCACGCCCGGCGTCACGATATAGGGCGCGGCTTCGTGGAAGCCTTCCGGCAGGTTGCCCGACGGCGGGCCCCATTCGATGGCGTCAACGCCCTTGCGCTCCAGCAGGGTATAGATCTCTCCTGGCGGGACGACGGTCGGCACGGCGCCGAAATAGTCCTTCATCACCTCGGCCCAGGGACCGGAGGTGCGGTATTTAAGGCCCTTCAGATCCTCGGCGGTCTTCAGCGGCTTGTTGGAATGGGCCATGATCTCGGACGAGCCGATGCCCACCACCAGCGATTTCAGCCCTTCCGCGGCGCGCAGCTTTTCCAGCGCGTCCTTGCCGCCTTCCTCATAGATCCAGGTGGTATAGGCCTCTGGCCCCATGCCCCCCGGAAAGCCCGAAAAGATGGCGTTTTCGGGGTTCTGGTTGACCAGATAGCTGGGGGTAGAATGCCCGGCCTCGGTGATGCCGTCCTTGACGCCGGCATAGACTTCCAGCGCAGGGACCAGAATGCCGGCCCCGAAGGGTTCGATCTCGACCCGGCCATCTGTCAGCAATTCGACATTGTCGGCGAAGCGGACCAGAAAATTCTCGTAATAGGGCGAGCCTTCGGGCACCGAGGTCGGCACCCGCCAGCTGACATCCTGCGCGGCAGCGGCGAAGGCAAGCGCAGAAAGACCGCCCGCCAGCATGGTCGTAACGACAAGGTTTTTCATGTCGGGTTCCCTGTTGTGATTGGTGTCGCAGATTCAGGATACTGTGATTATTTTATATGTCGACAAAAATTTTGGCGATGCCGAACAGACGCGATGGTCTGAAACGATTTGCTTACAAATCAGTCAGTAAGGCCAGACACCCAGTCTGGCGGACCGGCCGGCGCAAGACCGGAACAGGCGGCTTCGACGCAATCCGACAGACTGCCGAATCGCAATGCGCGACCCGAAAGACCGGGACCGTAATGGGCGTATTTTCCCGAATTGGTCATGACGGTCCTGGCGTTTTTCGGGAAGACCGGTTCGGTGATCGAACACCAGCACAGGTCGGGAAAGACCCGGACACCCGCGCCTTCCAGCAAGGCCAGTGTGCCATCGACGCGCAGCAGGTCGATAATGCTGCGCCCGGCGGTCACGATTGTGGCGACGCGGACGGATCGCCCGCCTAGCAGTCGCGCCAATTCGCGGCATTCACCAGCCGATGCATGCGGGCTGCCGATGGCAATCAGATCGACCTCTTGCGCACCGCTGTTCAGGTCCCGCCACGCGGCGGCGAAGTCGGCGCGGCCGACCGTGCGCCCGTCTGCGTCCGGTTTCGGCATCAGCTGCGCCTCTGGCGTGACGCCCGCTACATGCAGCATCGGTGCCGCCGATGTGGTGCCAAACGCCGCGCATAGCGCCTTAAGCTCATCCGTGCCGGGATGCAGCGGGGCCAGGCCGCGCAGCACCGGAATACGATCGGGTGACTTGAGCCCCGCGAGATATCCGACAAGCGGCCAGAAGCTGTCATCGGCGCCACCCGGCACGTCGAAATCAATGATGCGGGCAGGCCGGCGTTCCTCATCCAGATAGACGCCCGACAAGGGCGCCCGGCCAGTCACAGCGATGCAAAGATCCAGATAGTCCGGGTGCTTCGGCGTCCGCGCGCCAAGCACGCTGTTGGCGTAGATCACGGCGTTGGATTCGGCCCAGGCGATGCCCTCGGCCTGCGTGGGACGATCCTCGAGCAGATAGGGGGCACAGGTGAAGGTCGGTCTGCAGCCCATGCGCGTATAGGCGTCCGCCAGCCGCGAGGCCTGATTGCCGAAAACCGGCGGCACGCCCTGCCGCTGCCAGTTCTCACGATCCACCGAGATCGCATTGATCGTGGTCGGGATGCGGACCTCAGCGCCCAGATCAGCCATCTTCTCGGCAAAAATCAGATTGGCCTGATTGGCCAGAATGCAGCCGTCGATATGGCCGCGTGTCACATCTGTCAGCGCCGTGACGCCCTGCAGCCGCGCCATGGTGCAAATGATCTGCATCGCAAGCGCAGCGGCCTGTCCGTCCCGACCGGCAAGAATCGCTTGATCATCGGGACGCAGACGAAGGGCTGGCTGCGGCAGATCGCCGATGGAAATGCATATCGCGTCGCCGGTGATCGCATCGTCGGTGATCGTCAGGCTTCGTGCCAGCGACAGGCGGGCAAAATCATCGTCACTGACCCGCAGCACAGGCAGCGTCTTGCCAAACATCTTTGCCCCGATCAGCGCCCCAAGCGTGGCCACATCCTCGGCCTCGGAAAAGATCATCGCCGCGGGGGCGCAGCCGTTCAGCATCATCTCCAGAATGACGCCGGAACCTGAACAGGACCCACGGCTGGTCGGCATCAGCACGACCCTGCCGGCCAGTTCGGCACCATGGGCGGGGTGATGGGTGTCAATAACCCGCGCCGCGTCTGGATCGACCCCACCCCAGAAGCTGAGGCCCTGACCCATCGCAAGCACCGGCCCTGCGCCCGTGCCGGGCAGGATGCGGATGGCGGTCATTTCACCACGAAGCCATGCGCGAAGGGGTCGCGGTCGTCGATGAAAATGGTGTTATAGCCGGTCATCCGCGCCCATCCGGCGATGGATGGGATGATGGCAGGCTTGTTCGCCACTGTCGTCGCGGCTTCGACCCGGCCCTTGAAGATGCTGCCGATGATGGATTCGTGCCAGAACTCATCACCGACGGCCAGCTTGCCCTTTGCCGCCAGCTGCGCCATCCGGGCCGAGGTGCCGGTGCCGCAGGGGCTGCGGTCGATGGCCTTGTCGCCATAGAAGACGGCATTTCGTGCATGGGCGCCGTCCACGGTCGGCTGACCGGTCCAGAGGATATGCGACAGCCCGTTGATCGCCGGGTGCTCGGGATGGACGAATTCGTATTTCTCGTTCAGTGCGGCGCGCAGCTTGGGCGAGAAGCCCACAAGCTCGCCGGCGGTAAAATCCGCCATATCGCGGAAATTCTTCTGCGGCTCCACGATGGCATAGAAATTGCCGCCATAGGCGACATCGACGATGATTTCGCCCAAGCCCTCGACCTCGGCAGTCAGGCCCTCGGCATACAGAAAACCCGGCACATTGGTCAGGCGCACTTCCTCGACAAAGCGGCCTTCCTGCACATAGGAAATATCGACCTTCCCCGCCGGGGTTTCGATTGACAGCCGCCCCGGTTCGCGCGGGTGGATCAGGCCGTTTTCGATCCCCATGGTGATCGTGCCGATGGTGCCGTGCCCGCACATGGCAAGGCAACCCGAGGTTTCGATGAACAGCACCGCCACGTCGCAATCGGGGCGCGTGGGCGGATAAAGGATCGTGCCGGACATCATGTCATGGCCGCGAGGTTCGAACATCAGGCCGGTGCGGATCCAGTCGAATTCGCGCAGGAAATGGGCGCGCTTTTCCAGCATGTCCTTGCCGATCAGGCGAGGCCCGCCGCCAGAGACAAGGCGGACCGGATTGCCGCAGGTATGGCCGTCAATGCAGGAAAAAGTGTGGGTTGTCATGGCGTCAAAACCGGGAAGGGGCGAAGGGTTTCAGGTCAATGGCAGGGGGCTGGCCGGTTACAAGGTCACTGACCAGCCGGGCCATCGCGGCCGATTGGGTCAGGCCCAGATGGCCATTGCCGAAGGCATAGATCACGCGCGGCCCGGCCCCGGACGGGCCGATCACGGGCAGCGTATCGGGCAGCGAAGGCCGGAAGCCCATCCACTGCCGCCCGCCTTCGGTTTTCAGATCGGGAAAGAAGCTTTTCGCCTTTTTCAGCATCGCTTCGGCCCGTTTGTAATTGGGCGGTGCATCCAGACCGCCAAGTTCGACAGCGCCGCCGACGCGGATGCCTGTGTCCAGCTTCGTGACCATGAAGCCGTGCCCGCCAAAGGTGATCTGCGCGCGCAGATCAAGCGCATCCGGCGGCAGCGTGGTGTTATAGCCGCGCTCGGTCTCCAGCGGGATCTTGTCGCCCAGGGTCCGGGCGATGCGATGCGAAAACGCCCCTGCCGCCAGCACGACCTGCGGTGCGCGGCGCGTATCGTTGATCATGACCCCATCGCCATCTATCCGCAGCGAGGTGACCTCGGCCTGTTCGATTACCCCGCCACGTTCCGTGAAACGCTCGGCCAGTGCCAGCGTGTATTCCTTTGGGTCCGAAATCGACCAATAGGCGGGGGTGAACGTGCCGCTGACAAAGCGGGGGGCAAGACCGGGCTGGATCTCGTCCATTTCGTCGCGTGTCAGGTGACGGAATTCGAAGCCGTGGCGTTCGCGCGCCTGCCATTGCGGCAGAAAGGCGCGGAACTCCTTTTCGGATTCGTAAGGCTGCAGGTTGCCGTATTTGCGCAGCAGGTTGCCGTGACCGTTTGCCTGCAGAAACGGCTCCAGCTCGGCCCGGGCAAGGTCGATGATTGCTGTCTGGGCATCGGTCGAATGGCGCACACGGTGCGGCATCGACGCGGCTGCAAAGCGTGCCATCCACGGCGCGATCTTCAGCGCGTAGTTTGGCGGAACAGATAGCGGCCCAAGCGGGTCGAGCAACCATTTCGGGGCCTTCAGAAGCGTCGCGGGGCTGGCCAGCGGCATGATTTCCGAAAACGCAAAGCAGCTTGCATTTCCCGCCGAAGCCCCCGCCGCAGGTCCTTCGCGGTCCAGTACGCTGACGGCAAGCCCCCGCGCCTGCAGGCCAAGCGCCGATGACAGGCCGACGACCCCGGCCCCGATCACGATCACATCCGGTTGCGACATGGCTAATGCGTCGCCGACAGAAATTGCTGCAGGTTCGGGTCTTTGGGATTGCCGAACAGTTCCGCAGGTGGGGCGATTTCGGCCATCACACCCTGATGGAAGAAGGCCACGCGGTCTGAAACCTCTCGCGCGAATTTCATCTCATGCGTAACGCAGATCATGGTCATCCCCTCGGATGCAAGCATCCGCAGCGTGTCCAGCACCTCGCCCACAAGCTGCGGGTCAAGGGCAGACGTCACCTCGTCAAACAACATGTAATCGGGCGACATCGCCAACGCGCGGGCAATCGCCATGCGCTGCTGCTGCCCGCCGGAAAGACGCCCTGGATAGACATCCAGCTTGTCGCCAAGTCCGACATGGTTCAGCTGCTTTTCGGCCATCGCCTCGGCCTCGGCCTTTGACTGTTTCAGCACCTTGCGGGGTGCCAGCATGACGTTTTCCTTGACCGTCAGATGCGGGAAGGCGTTCCATTGCTGGAACACGATGCCGATCTTCTGGCGCAGCTTGTTCAGGTCGGTGGACTTGGCATGAACCTCGACCCCGTCGACGGTGATCTTGCCCGCCTGAATGGGCTCCAGCCCGTTGATGCAGGTCAGCAGCGTCGATTTACCCGAACCGGAACCGCCGATAACGGTCAGCACCTCGCCTTTCTGGACGGTCAGGTTGATGCCTTTCAGCACCTCCAGCGCGCCGAAGGATTTGCGGACGTTCTCGATCTCAATCATTGGACCACCGTCTTTCCAGATAACCGCCGATACGCGCGACGGGGAAGCTGATAAGGAAGTAGAACGCGCCGCATATCGTCAGCAGCAGCAGCGGTTCCTGCAGGCGGGTAATCAGGATCTGCGTGGATTTCAGCAGCTCCGTCACCTGCACGACATAGACAAGCGCGCTGTCCTTCATGACGCCAAGCGCAAGCCCGATCCAGCTTGGCAGCGCCACCCGCGTCGCCAGCGGCATGACGATATTCGCCATGTCCTGCCCCCAGGTCAGCCCGAGCGAGCGCGAGGCCCGGCGCAGGGTCAGCGGCACGGCCTCGATCCCGCCGCGCACGATTTCGGCGCAATAGGCCGATGTATACAGCGTCAGCACGATGCAGGCGACCGTCAGCCCCGACAGACCCAGCCGCAGCACGGTGCCAAGGAAGGCATAGGCCAGCACCAGCTGGATCAGCAGCGGGATCGACCGGAAGATATCCAGCACGAACATCAGCGGCGCGGACCAGACCGGCCCAAGCTGATAACGGATGACCCCGAAGATGATGCCCAGGACCGTGCCGAAGAACACGGACAGCACGGTCACGAAGATTGTCATGCCCGCGCCTTTGGCAAGGAAGACGAAGTCGTTCGCGGTCAAAGCGGTATCAAACATGAAGGCCCCCTTAATACCGGAACAGACGACGAGAGATCAGCCAGGCACCGGCCTGAATGATCTTGACGATGACATAGAAGATGACTGCGGCCATGGCGAACAGCTCGAACGTGCGGAAGGTCAGCGCGTTCAGGTCCTGCGTCACGCCGTAAAGGTCAGTATTCATGCCGACGGTGACCCCAAGCGAGGTCATCAGCACCGCCCAGACCATCTGGTTCGTGATCGTCGGGAAAGAAATGCGGATCATTTGGGGAAGGACGATGAAGCGGAATGCCTGCAGGTCGGACATGCCAAGCGAGCGTCCCGCGCGCGGCTGCGTATCAGGAATGGCCTTCAGCGCGCCACGGAAGTTCTCGGCCAGATAGCCCGCGTTGTTGAAGGTGATCCCCAGCAGCAGCGACTGATAGGGCGACAGATGCAGCCCCAGCCCCGCCAGCCCGAAATGCGCCATGTAGATCTGGAACAGAGCCGGGGTGTTGCGGGCGATTTCCACCCATGTCGTCGCGATGCCTGACAGGATGCGGCTGCCGGAGCGTCGGAACAGCGTCAACAGGACTGCCAGCGCAATACCGATGAGCATGGACAGGATGGCCACCTGCATGGTGATCAGCGCGCCGTCCAGCATTTCGGGCAGACGGTTCCACGCCTGATTCCACTGGAATCTGTAATTGAACATGACCGGCTCTCGTCGTTACGAAAAAGCGGCGCGGAATGAACCGCGCCGCCCGTATGAAGGAAGTCCTAGCGATAGACGCCCTTGATGGTCAGGTCGGCCGGTTCGCCCTCGCCCACCCATTTCTTGTACAACTCGGCATAGCGGCCGGTGCGGACCTGCTGGTTGATGAACAGGTTCATGTAGTTGATCAGACCCTGCTCTTCGCGCAGCGCGATCAGTGCGACATAGTCCGGCACCATCGGCGCCTTGTCGACGATCTTGATGCCGGGGAAGTTGCCGGAATCGACATTGGCCTCGGCCACTTCGACGGTGGACACGGTGGCGTCAAGCTGGCCTTGGGACAGCGCAAGGAACACGTCGGCCTGGTTCTGATAGGGACGGAATTCACCCTCGCCCCATTCGTCGACCTTGCCTTCCAGCCAGATCGCTTCATAGGTGCCGGCGGTGGCACCGACGGTCTTGCCCTTCAAGTCTTCCCATGTCGCCATCTCGACGCCTTCATTTGCCGTCACGGCATTTTCGAAGGCGTAATAGGGAATGGTAAAGCCAACTGTCTTGGCGCGTTCCAGCGTGTCAGAGGTCGAGGCGACACCGATGTCGACCTGCCCCGAGACAAGCGCCGGGATCCGTTCGGGGAAGGTGGTTTCGACAATCTCGGCCTCGACGCCAAGGGCGGCGGCAAGATCGTTGCAGTAATCGACGTCGAATCCTTGCGGTTCGTTATTCTCGTCACGAGAGCCCATGGGCGGGAAATCCAGCACCACCGCGCAGCGCAGCGTGCCCGATCCGATGATATCGTCCAGCTTGTCGGCGAAGGCGGGGCCGGTGACGGCGGTCGTCGCGATGGCGGCGATGGTCAGAGCGTTGAATTTCATTCTGTTTATTCTCCCTGTTTGGTATCCGGATCTGCGTAAGACCGATTCCACAGGTTTTTTATCCGCATTGCGAGTCCGAAAAGCAAATATAAAATACTTTTTGTATGCAACGAATGCGGGAACTGACCCAATTCCAGGCAAAGGCCGGGCGCAACGGCTGCCGCGCCCGGCCAGAAGTTCAGACCAGATCCTCTGGCATGACGCCTTCGGGGATGTTCTGGAAGCTTACGGGTCGCAGGAAGCGGCGGATGGACAGGGTGCCGACCGATGTCGCGCCGAAATTGGTTGAGGCGGGGTATGGTCCGCCATGGACCATGGCGTCGGCGACCTCGACCCCGGTCGGGAAGCCGTTGGCCAGCACGCGACCTGCCTTGCGTTCCAGGATCGGCAGCAGTTGGCGTGCGGCCTCGGCATCGCCGTCATCCATGTGGATCGTCGCGGTCAATTGGCCCTCGAAACCCTTGGCCAGGCGCGCCATC
>VAFL01000089.1 GCA_005768755.1 Paracoccus denitrificans
CCAGAGGCTTCTGAGACGCAAGTTAACAATGCAGACCTGGGCGGTATCTCCAGGCGCAGTAGAGTGGTAATCTTGGAACCTCCTGACTCAGAATCCTGCTACCTCCTCACTGCCATAAGAACGAAGCTAGTTGAGAGCTGTCTCCTAGGCGTGCTTCCCTGTGAGAGCTGATGTCAGGGTAGATCCCTCCCGCATGCTGCCTGACAGTAGACGTAGCTGCTTGCATCCTCATGTTAGGTGCTGGGAGAGGTAGTTAGAAAAGCATGTGAAATCGTTGGGCCTGAACACACGTGTATCTGAGTTGAATACAGCGATTTCCAAAGGCCTTCTTCAATCAGAGAGTAGCTAGGTTCCAACTCGCATGTGCGAGTGGGAAGCAGACATCTACCTCCCATGCATACACACTTCTGAGAGTTGAGCTTATGGCCTGTAACCCCCACATCCTGCCTGCAGGTACCCTTCACTTCTAAACCGCCTGGGCTCGCTGCGTGACGGAAGTGTTGGGAGAGTAAGTGGAATGCTGCGGAACACAAGACTAGTTCCTCCAAGCTCAATCCAGCGATTTCCTTGTAATTTCTTTGGTAGACTGGTGCTACATACTAAGTACCATACGTGGGCAGGCGCTGAACGCATTGTCTAAAAGCATCATTCTTTTTTTTTTTAATTTTTATTTATTTATGATAGTCACACACACAGAGAGAGAGAGAGAGAGAGGCAGAGACACAGGCAGAAGCAGAAGCAGGCTCCATGCACCAGGAGCCCGATGTGGGATTCGATCCCAGGTCTCCAGGATCGTGGCCTGGGCAAAAGGCAGGCGCCAAACCGCTGCGCCACCCAGGGAACCCCTAAAAGCATCTTTCTTCTGAGAGTTGAGCTCACCCTCAGGCCCTCACAGTTCCACACTGCCTGCAGAGTGAGTTTCGCACGTCTTCAGCAGAGACGTTTGCCAGAGGCTTCTGAGACGCACGTTAAAATTGCAGACCTGGAGGGTATCTCCAGGTGCAGTAGAGTAGTAATCTTGGAACCTCTGACTCAGAATACTGCTACCTTCTCACTGCCATAAGCACTGAGCTACTTGAAAGCGGGCTTCTGGGATCCCTGGGTGGCGGAGTCACTACGTGCTTTCATAAATGAAAAGAAAAAAAAAGAAAGCTGGCTTCTAGGCATGCTTCCCTGTGAGATCTGAAGTCAGGGCAGAACCCTCCCGCATCCCGCCTGACTGTAGACATAGCAGCTAACATCCTTATGTTAGGTGCTGGGACAGGCTGGGAGAAGAGCATGTGTAAGCATTGGGACTGAAATGACGTGTATCTGAGTTGAATACAGCGATTTCCAACGCCCTACTATAATCAGAGTGCAGCTAGGTTCCAACTCGCATGTCCGAGTGGGTAGCAGACATCTGCCTCCCATGCATACACACTTCTGAGAGTTGAGCT
>VAFL01000004.1 GCA_005768755.1 Paracoccus denitrificans
TTCGATATAATCTCTTCCAGTTTCGGCCGCTTCGTTCCCATCTTCAATCCTCCGTTTCCTAACTATTGCGGCGGACCACTTCAGTGGGGGAGGATCAGTTGGAGGCGGATCAGGACAGCAAGAAGATAGCCCGTTTCCCTAAGTTTCAACCAATCGGGTATGAGGTTTTAATTCCTTTGCTGCGGCTACGTAACTCTTTACAGAAAGTGCATTTTGTAAAGAGTCGACGCCGGTCGACTGGACGAAACACTTGTCTCCTTGGCTTTCGCGGATCCGACAAATCCATGCCCACACGGCGAAATGTCAAAAGTGATGACGATTTGGCCGCCGATGCGCATGAGCGCGGGCGGGACTATCTGGGCTTGGCCCAAATTGATCGCCTGCTTGCCGCCGCCAAGACTGGCCGGCACGGCGTCCGTGATCACCTGCTGACCCTGATGATGTTCCGGCACGGGCTGCGGGTCTCGGAAGCCATTTCCCTTCGCCGGGATCACGTCGATTTGGCACACTCCCGCCTTTGGGTTCCGCGGCTGAAACGTGGACTCAGCGTCGAGCATCCCATCGAGGGCGACGAGCTGCGGGCGATCCGACGTTGGTTGGGGCAACGCGACGACCGGTTTCCGTGGCTGTTTGTCTCCGAACGGCAGCAACCGATGACCCGGCAGGCGGTGAACTATCTGGTCGCTGAGGCCGGCATCCGTGCTGGCCTGGGACATATTCACCCGCACATGCTCCGACATTCCTGCGGCTTCGCCCTCGCCAATCGCGGCTATGACTTGCGACTGATCCAGGATTATCTCGGCCATCGAGACCCTCGGCACACCGCGCATTACACACGAACGGCAGCGAGCCGGTTTGATGGATTATGGTGAACCCGTCGAGCCAAGTTTTCGGTAGAGAGGGCGGATTGCGGACCTTCTCTGCACGTGCGAACGCACCGTTGCCAGAACGTGGTAGCAGACATTCCTTCAAGACCACGCTGCTAGGTCCGGCGTGACCTGAGCAGGCGGCGGCAAGCCGACTTTCGCTGCGCCCAGCATGAGTGTCCGAGATGAGTTGGAAAATACGCTTCTCCTAGCCAATGCCATCGCCTAGCTTTGAACCGAGGGTTCCAAAGGAGCTAACACGAAGTCTGGCACCCGCCGAAGGTCGGGTTTTCTGAGGAAGGTACTGACGGTGAAGTACATAGTTGAAATCTGCACTGAAGAAAAAGCTAAGTCGTCTGAAAAAGGTTCGGTGCTGGAAAATTTTGTCGGTCGGTTTCTTGAGACACAAGGCCAATCAGTAAGCGAGCAAGTACGGGTTACAGGAATGGAGGTCGATCTCCTCTGCAAAGATCAGGACACGTCGGAAATCACCCTAGTCGAGTGTAAAGCGTATCGAAGTTCGTTGAGCGCGGACTCAATTTCAAAACTCTTAGGCAACGTAATGCTGCGAAGCGCGAGCGCAGGCTGGCTCATATCCACACATGATCTGACGAAAGATGGCAAGGGCATCAAGCACGAATGGGAAAGCAAGCCAGCAGAAGAAAAGCGAAGACTACGAATCTACGAACCTAAGGAGTTGGTGCAACGGTTGATTGCAGCAAAGCTTGTAGTTGACCCAAAGCAGATTTCCTCGGCACTACATTCACCCGGAAAGGCCGAACAAGCTTACTTACTGATCACCAGTCATGGTGAGTTTTGGGCACTCCCTGCGTCAGATTTGGCGACCGGGGTCATAGACACCTGCGAACTCTTCCACGCAGGAGATGGAAGCCGCGCTGACAGTTCCACCGATTGGATACAGAACACCAATACGAGCCTATCCGACCTGAACTGGGTCAAGTCTTCAACTGTGCCAACCACGTCACGTTCGCTTGAAGACGAGATGCAGAGCATTGTTTCGGTTCCAATGGCTGATACTTGGTCAGACTTGCGACCTTCGCGTCCAGTGGATTTTGTTGGGCGAGAAGCTGTTATTGATCGAGTTTTTGCCTTCCTAGGCAATGTCAACAATGGGAAGACCGATACTAGGCTCTTTGCATTGAAGTCGCCCTCCGGATGGGGCAAAAGCTCAACCGTATTGAAAATTGCGGACACGGCGAGGAAGCCGAAATACCGAAAACGTCATTTCATTTTTGCAGTGGACAGTCGCGCGGCAGCGTCGAAGCGTTTTCCCGAGCTTGCTCTCGCTTCGGCAATTCGACAAGCGGTAGACAAAGGCTTTATTTCCACTACCGAGGAACTCAGGTTTGGTGGAGCTGCAAACTTCTTTGATACGGAATCGATGGCGAGCCTACTCGCAAAACTTGAAACCGAGGGAAAGACTATCTGCCTAGTCTTCGATCAATTCGAGGAACTCCTCTACAAGCCTGAACTTTCGGATATATTCGATGAAATGAGAAAGCTCTGCGCCTCAGTTGAAAGCGCTCAAGGGCCAATTGCAGTAGGATTCTCTTGGCGGACCGATGGCACGATCACAACGGAGCACAAGGCTTACCATCTTTGGCACGAACTTGAAGACAGACGCTTAGAAATTGACCTTCCCCCGTTCAACGACAAAGAGGTCTCCAAAGCTATCGGCAGATTTGGCGCCGAACTTGAACAACAAATCCATCCCCAACTTAGAAGAGTCCTAATTGACAACTGCCAAGGCTACCCTTGGCTGCTGAAGAAGCTGTGCGTACACGTTTTTGATCTAGTACACGAAGGACTGGAGCAGAATGAGATTATTGGGCAAGGTCTCAATATCGAAGAGCTATTCCGAAAGGACTTAGAAAAGCTATCCCCTGCGGAGTTGGCTTGTATCCGCCAAATTGCCCGGGAGTCTCCCGCAGAATACTTCAAAATTGATCAATTGCATGGCGCCATCGTTTTGAACGCGCTTATTCAAAAGAGATTGGTAATTCGCACCGGAACCCGGCTAACAGTTTACTGGGATATCTTCAAAGACTACGTAATCTCCGAACAGATCCCTTTCATACCCAAAACGTACATCCCGCAATCAAACTACTCACGCTATGTCCCAGCCGTGAACTTTCTACGTGAGCACGATTCGGTCAGCTATGACGAATTGGGCGAGGCAATGGACCTCACTCATGCGTCAGTTGACAATTTGGTCAGAGACTTGGTCAATCTCGGGCATGCATCTACAAACCGTAAAGAAGGGGTTGTGTCGCCTTTGTATCGAACTGACGCAAAGGCATACAGAATCGCGTTCGAGTTTTGGACGACACACGAGGTGGTTCGAAGAATTCGGGCGGAGGCCGATGGCGGCTTAATTCCTAAAGATCGATTGGAAGAGATATTTAGGGAAATCACAGCGCGAAGCCAGTTCTCCGAAAAGACCCATTCAATCTATTTCGGAAGAACCCTTCGCTGGCTCCTTTCAGTGGGCTTGATCGTAGAATACCCGGACGACTATGTTTTTCAAAAAGATGCACGGCCAACTCAGCTAGACGTTTTGGAAGCGCGGTATGATCGAAAACGCCGAACGGGGATTTTCATAGGCGAAGCCCCAGTGGACGCCTCGCTAGCCGCCCTCAAAGCGGTGCCAGACAATGGCAGCACACGGCGAGACCTTGAAGGGTTGTCGAGCCGAAATGCGATTTCAACGCTTTTCAGTTTAGGCTTACTTCGCGAAATGAAAGGCGCCATTTTCTTGAACGGAAATTGGACCGACTCCGAAGCCGCAATCAGAGAAGCCGCGCTACAGACAAGGACTATCAATTCTGCAATTGAATTACTTTCGGATTATCCAGAGATAAAAGGTAGGGAAATGGGGAAGGCTCTATCCGACCGCTTCTCGCTAGGTTGGTCGGAAGGTTCACAAGCGCGAAATGGAGCTTCGATACGCAAATGGGCCCGCTGGGCATCATCAACCCGTTAAGCTAGGTTCACGCGGGGATCGGTTCTGTTAGTCACCGGTTACGCTATCTCATCGCATCAATTGTTTGGCATACGATCAACGTCTGCTTTGCGTAAGCTGCGCTGCGGCGTAAACGTTTGGGTTGTATGGCCGCTCAGGGCCGAAACTGCCCGATACCATGGGCCACAGCTATCACGATGACGATGTCAGTAGCTCTTCCCGGGCGCCTCAAAGACGAGGCAAGTCTT
Organism: Paracoccus denitrificans; assembly: GCA_005768755.1. GTDB lineage: Bacteria > Pseudomonadota > Alphaproteobacteria > Rhodobacterales > Rhodobacteraceae > Paracoccus > Paracoccus denitrificans_B. Next base: position 4,098 of record VAFL01000004.1, read on the forward strand.
CTGCTGAATTGGGTCAGCCTTGCTGCCGCAAAGGAAGCATAGTGACAATCGAGGAAGATTATCGTGGCAATCCACAATAACGGGAAAATGGTCGGAGCGAGAGGATTCGAACCTCCGACCCCCTGCTCCCGAAGCAGGTGCGCTACCAGGCTGCGCTACGCTCCGACCGTGGGGGGCGATTACAGGGTGGCTGGGGGGAATGCAAGGGGCTTCCGGGGGAAACGGATATTCAGTGGTGCTGTCCGTTGCGGCCTGTCAGGATGCGTTGCAGCAGTGTTGATTTTGGCGTTGTCACGGTGTCGGCGCGCAGTCGTGCGGCGATGACCGGACGGTTGGTGTCACTGCCGCGCGAGCGCTCGCGCCAGACGATATAAAGTCCGGAGCAGATGATTACGGCAGCGCCCAGTATGGTCGGCTCGTCCAGCGATTCGCCGAATATGAACCAGCCATAGACGGTGGCCCAGATGATCTGCGAATACTGCATCGGAGCGACGATCGCAGCCTCGCCCGACCTGTAGGCGAGAATCGACAGAAAGCCTCCGGTCAGGCCAAGCACTGCGATCATCCCGGCAAGCGCCAGATGCGGCAACGCCATCGGGACATACGAAATTGTCAGCCCGGCACCGGTGAGCATCAGATTGCCCAGCATGGGCCACATCAGCAGGACCAGCGGGCGTTCCCCGCGGCTGATCTTGCGGGTGACAACGGCCGCGGTGGCACTGCAGAAAGCGGCCAGAAGTGCAGCGAGGTGGCCCAGTTCGAAATTCTGGCCGCCGCCCGGGCGCAGCACGATCATGACGCCGCACAGGCCAAGCGCGACTGCAAGCCAGCGGTGGATGCCCACACGCTCGCCCAGGATGGGTATCGAAAGCAGCGTGATCAGAAGAGGCGAGGCGAAAAGGATCGCATAAACCTGGGCAAGCGGCAGGACAGAAAAGGCGAAGAAGGCACAGATACCGGACATCATCGCGCAAAATGACCGGAGCGCGACCCAGCCGGGCTGGTTCGGGCGCAAGGTGCCAGGCGTCTTTTCCTGCATCAGGATCAGCGAGACGAGCGGAAAGGACAACAGCGACGAAAAGAACAGAACCTGAAGCGAAGGGTAATGGGCGCCAAGCAACTTGATGATCGTGTCATGGGTCGCGAAGACGCCCATGGACGCGAGTGCGAAACCAATCGCCTTCAGGTTGCTTGGCGCGGGCAATTAACGACCTGCCAGTGCGGCCACGATCTTGTCGCCCATTTCCGAGGTCGAGACCGGGGTGCCCCCGTCTGGACCCATCAGATCGGCTGTACGGACGCCATCGGCCAGCACTTTTTCCACCGCTTTTTCCAGATCGGCGGCGGCCTGACCTTCGTTGAACGAGTAGCGCAGCGCCATCGCGAAGCTGAGGATGCAGGCGATCGGGTTGGCCTTTCCCTGGCCCGCGATATCCGGGGCAGAGCCGTGGACGGGCTCGTACAGGGCCTTGGGACGGCCATTGTCCATCGGTGCGCCAAGCGAAGCCGACGGCAGCATGCCAAGGCTGCCGGTCAGCATGGCCGCCAGATCCGACAGCAGGTCACCGAAGAGGTTGTCGGTCACGATCACGTCGAATTGCTTCGGCCACCGGGTCAGCTGCATCGCGCCCGCATCGGCATACATGTGCGACAGTTCGACATCGGGGAATTCGTTGTCATGGACCCACTGAACTTCCTCGCGCCAGAGGATGCCGGACTCCATCACATTGGCCTTCTCCATCGAACAGACCCTGTTGTCGCGCTTCCGCGCCAGTTCGAAGGCGGAACGCGCGATGCGGCGGATCTCTCCGCTGGTGTAACGCTGGGTGTTGATGCCGACGCGGCCCCCCTCGTTCTCGGGGTTGTTGTCGTCGGGGTGGATGCCGCGCGGTTCGCCGAAATAAACGCCAGAGGTCAGTTCGCGAAGGATAAGGATATCCAGCCCGGCCACGACATCGCGCTTGAGCGAGGAGAAATCGGCAAGCGCATCAAAACACTGCGCGGGGCGCAGGTTGGCGTATAGATCCATCTCCTTGCGCAGGCGTAGCAGGCCGCGCTCGGGTTTGACGGAAAAGTCGAGGCTATCGTATTTCGGGCCACCCACCGCGCCCAGCAGAACGGCGTCGACGGCCTGGGCTTTGGCCATCGTCTCGTCTGTCAGGGGGGTGCCGTGCTTGTCATAGGCGCAGCCGCCGACCAGATCTTCGCTGACGTCGAACTTCATGCCGCGATTGATCTGGAACCAGTCGATGATCTTGCGGACCTCGGCCATGACTTCAGGGCCGATGCCGTCGCCCGGCAGGATCAGAAGCGAATAAGCGGACATGACATTCCTCGTGTTTTTCAGGGTCATCGCTGGCGTAGCGCCGCGGTGACACTTGGTCAAGTTCACGGTGAAGTGGCTTGCGATTCGAAAGCGGATCGGGATTCATGTCTGTCACACTGGCAAGCTGCGGAGAGCTTTTTATGACCCGAATCATCGCTGCACTACTGGCTGCGGTGCTTCATCTGCCGTTGACTGTCGGGTTCGCCCTGGCAGAGGGGAAGGTCACGGTGCCGCTGCCCAATCTGCAAGGGATATCCGAAGCGGATGCCGAAAAGCTGATCGCGGCGCTGGCACAGGTCAATGTGATCGCGTCGAACTGCCCGGAATATGACATTACGGATGGCGAGTGGACCTTGTTGGTCGGCACTGGCGACATGCTGGCGCAGGGCTTGGGCATGGATCCTGATACCTATGACGAGACCTATTACGGCCCTGCCTTTCGCATGCTGGAAGATCCCGGCGCCTGCGACCGCATCGGTCCGCGCGCCCGACCGATCATTGATGACCTGATCGAGATGGGTGGCGGAACAGAACCGCTTGCGGAGTAATCAGTCGCCGATTGCCAGATCGACCCAGACCAGCCGGTGCGGCGAGGCCGCGCCCACAGCTGCGGCCATCGGCTGGCCAGGTGCAGGCCAGAACGTGCCCGCATCCAGCACGCGCAGCCTGGCCGAGGGCAGGACGTAGGTCACGCGCAGATTGCCCGGCGCGTCGTCGGGCCAGTCGGCGGTATCAAGTGCGGGATCGCCTTGTTGACCCGGATCGGCGGCAAGACGCGCGCCTTCGCTTGCTGGACGCGGATCCTGCAGGCGCGGATCGGCCAACAATGCGCGGATCGCCTCGGGTCGGCCATCCCCATCCTCGGGGTCAAGATTGGCGTTGCCCATCAGCACGAATGCCGCGTCCGGAAAATGGGTCAGCCAGAAGGCGGTTTCGTCATGACTGCGCCGACCGTTGCGATCTTCCGGCCCATCAAAGACCGGGGGTGTCGCCGAATATGCCAGCAGGTGCAGGGGCGGCGAGGTCATGATTTCGACATCCCAATGGCCGGTATCGGACAGGCGCTGCATGGCGGCGGCTTCTGCAGACAGCGCGTCACCAATCAGGTTGTCAGGCAGGTCGCGCCAAAGCATCGCACTGTAATCGGTCGTCGCACCCAGCGGGATGCGTGACAGGACCGCCATCCCGTTCTGGCCGGTGAACGTGCCCCAGCCCTGCGAATCCTCGGCCTCAGCCAGCCTGCCATTGCTGTTCAGATCTGTGCCGCTGGCTTTGCCGCTGTTGGGTTCAGCTGCGAAAAAATGGGGGTAATCTGCGCCAGACCGGGCCAGAAGCTGAGTGAAAGCGCGCAGGGCGGCGCGGTCGTGATCCCAGTCAATGCCGGTCAGCAGCAAGACATCGGGGTTGATTTCCGCAATGACCATCGCGGCGGCCAGCACCTGCGGATCCTTGCCGGATGTGATATCGCGCAGCAGCAGGCCCGGTCCCTTGCGGGTCAGATTGGGGTCGAAACTGGCGATGCGCAGCGTCTCGGCCGCCGCCGGGGCGGCGGCCAGAAAGGCCATCAGCAGGGTGCTTTTCAGACCCAAGGCCGGGACTGGCTGGCCGATGATTCGAACGTGTCGATGGCCGCGCTGCGTTCCAGCGTCTGACCGATATCATCCAATCCGTTCAACAGGTTATGCTTTCGCGTGGGGTCCACGTCGAAGTGGTATTCGGTGCCGTCCGGCGCCGTCACTTTCTGGGCTTCCAGATCGACGGTGAGGCGTGCGTTTTCGCCGTTGCGGGCGTCGTCCATAAGGGCCTGGACGGCGTCTTCGGGCAACACGACCGGCAGGATGCCGTTCTTGAAGCAGTTGTTGAAGAAGATGTCGGCGAAACTGGTTGAAATCACACAACGGATCCCGAAATCCAGCAGCGCCCAGGGGGCATGTTCGCGCGAGGAGCCGCAGCCGAAATTGTCGCCGGCGACGATGATCTGCGCGTTGCGATAGGCCGGCTGGTTCAGCACGAAGTCACTGATTTCATTGCCTTCCCGGTCAAAGCGCATCTCGTCGAACAGGTTCTTGCCAAGACCCGAGCGGTGGATCGTTTTCAGGAACTGTTTCGGGATGATCATGTCGGTGTCGATGTTCACCAGCGGCATGGGCGCGGCCACGGCGGTGAGGGTGGTGAATTTATCCATATCCTAGAATCCTGTAAAAAGGGGCGTACACAGCGCGTACACAGGGCGTACATACCCTGTGCATATCGCGTGCATACGCGGCCCTGACCTCATGCCTCGGCCGTTTCGGCCATCACGTCGCGCACATCGACCAGATGGCCGGCCACCGCCGCCGCTGCCGCCATGACCGGCGACATCAGATGCGTGCGGCCCTTATAGCCCATGCGGCCTTCGAAATTGCGGTTCGAGGTGGCGGCGCAGCGCTCGCCCGGCGCCAGCTGGTCAGGGTTCATGCCCAGGCACATGGAGCATCCGGCAAGACGCCATTCGAAGCCCGCATCGGTGAAGATCTTGTCCAGACCCTCTTCCTCGGCCTGCATGCGGACCAGACCCGAACCCGGCACGACCATGCCGCGCACGCCATCGGCCAGGTGCTTGCCTTTCAGGATGCCAGCGGCGGCGCGCAGATCCTCGATCCGGCCATTGGTGCAGGAACCGATGAAGACCGCGTCGATCTTGATGTCGGTCAGCGCCATGCCCGGCGTCAGACCCATATAGTCGAGCGAGCGTTGCGCCGCTGCGACCTTGCCGCCTTCGAAATCATCGGCGGAAGGAACGCGGTCGGTGATCGGCAGAACATCCTCGGGCGAGGTGCCCCATGTCACGACCGGGGCGATGTCTTCGCCCTTGATGGTGATGACCTTGTCGTAATGCGCACCTTCGTCGCTGGTCAGGGTCTTCCACCAGTTCAGCGCGGCCTCCCATGCGGCGCCTTTCGGGGCATGGGGGCGGCCCTTCACGTAGTCGAAGGTCTTTTCATCGGGCGCGATCAGGCCGGCGCGGGCGCCGCCTTCGATGGCCATGTTGCAGACCGTCATGCGGCCTTCCATGGAAAGATCACGGATCGCCTCGCCACAATATTCGATGACATAGCCGGTGCCGCCGGCGGTGCCGGTCGCGCCGATCACCGAGAGCGTGATGTCCTTGGCCGTCACACCGGGGCGCAGCTTGCCGGTGATTTCGACCTTCATGTTCTTCGATTTCTTCTGGATCAGCGTCTGCGTGGCCAGAACGTGTTCCACCTCGGACGTGCCGATGCCGTGGGCGAGCGCGCCGAACGCACCATGCGTCGCGGTGTGGCTGTCGCCGCAGACGACGGTCATGCCGGGCAGGGTCCAGCCCTGTTCGGGGCCGACGATATGAACGATGCCCTGACGAACATCATTCATCGGGTAGTAGTTCAGCCCGAAATCCTTCGCGTTCTTGTCAAGTTCGGCCACCTGAATGCGGCCCTCGGGGTTTTCGATCCCGTCCACGCGGTCGGCGGTGGTCGGCACGTTATGGTCCGGGACCGCGATGGTCTGATCCGGGCGGCGCACCTTGCGACCTGCCATGCGCAGGCCTTCGAACGCCTGCGGGCTGGTCACTTCATGGACCAGATGACGGTCGATATACAGGATAGTGGTGCCGTCCTCGGTCGTGTCGACGATATGGGCGTCCCAGATCTTGTCGTAGAGGGTGCGGGGTTTTCCCGCGTTGGATGTGCCGGTCATGGCTGTTCTCTCTCAGGGAATGGCTTGCAAATGCGAATGGTCATGCGGGGGTTTCCCGCAGCCGATCACAGTCGGGCAGTCACGGACAGGCTTTCGCCATAGAAGCGGCCCGGCAGGCGGGCGCGGTCGTGAATGTTGAAATAGCGCATCATAAGCGGCAATTTATGCCTGTCGGCCGTCCGAGGCAAGGGATTCGGGTGCTTGCCTAAATCGGGCCGGGGGGCGACAAGGTGGAATGCTGATCCTGCTGAACAAGCCTTACGGCGTCCTGCCGCAATTTACCGACAGGTCCGACCCGCCGCGCCCGGTGCTGGCAGACTATGTCGATGTGAAGGGTGTCTATCCGGCCGGGCGGCTGGATATGGACAGCGAAGGGCTGATGCTGCTGACGGATGACGGGCGGCTGCAGGCGCGGATCGCGGATCCGAAGCACAAGATGGAAAAGACCTATCTTGTGCAGGTCGAGGGCGCCCCGGATGAGGCCCGGCTTGACGCGCTGCGCAAGGGCGTGACGCTGAAGGATGGCCCGACCTTGCCCGCAAGGGCCGAACTGATCGAGGCGCCCGATCTGTGGCCGCGCGACCCGCCCGTTCGCATGCGCAAGACCGTGCCCGATGCGTGGCTGCGCCTGACCATACGCGAGGGGCGCAACCGGCAAGTCCGCCGCATGACCGCCGCCGTCGGTCTGCCGACCTTGCGGCTGGTGCGCTGGCAGGTCGGCGACTGGGATCTGAACGGTATCGCGCCGGGCGACTGGCGCCGGGCCGGGCCGCGTTAACCATTCATTCAGGTTTCTTACCCAAGAGTTAAACGTTTTCGTTATGTTCCATCTCAGGTCGTGAGGTGTGACATGTTTGTGCTGGCGGGAATTCTGGGAACATTGGCGGCGGCGGCCGCTGCGGGGCTGGTCGATCAGGATGAGGGTGAGGAAGACGAGGATGCCTCTGATCCCGAGGAAGAGGATGGCGAGGAGGCGACAGACGGCGAAACCGGGGCCGCTGCACAGCCGCAGGGGCCGGCCGATTTGCCGGGGGCTGAACTTGCCGGCGATGGTGAACTGGTCGGTGGCGCAGGCGATGACGTTCTGACAGGCGGTGCGCAAGACGACGACCTGACCGGTGGGGATGGCGACGATTCGCTTTACGGCAATGACGGTGACGATTGGATGTTCGGCGATGACACGCCGAATGCGGAAGGCCGTGACGCGCTGTTCGGGGGGGCGGGCGACGATACGATGGCCGGAAATGGCGGCGATGACAGCCTGCGCGGCAATGCGGGCGATGACAAGCTGTTCGGCGGCGATGGCGATGACCACCTGAGCGGTGATGCCGGACATGACGCGTTGGTCGGCAGTGCGGGTGACGACGTTCTGACAGGGGGCGCGGGCGGCGATGACCTGTCAGGCGGACTGGACGATGATCTGCTGGACGGTGGCGCGGGCAGCGATTTTCTGCATGGCGGGGCAGGTGACGACACCCTGATTGGCACCGGCGATGACTGGCTGGACGGAAATGAGGGCGAGGATGTATTTGTCATCGAACCGGACGGGGACGGGGTGGCCAGCATCGGCGATTTCGCCCAAGGCGACCGGATCGAGATCGCGGTGGACGATGCCGGGGCGGAACTGACGATCGCCCGCACCGAGGATGACACGGCCACAGTGCTGATCGACGGGGTGCCGGTGGCGCGCGTGCTGGACGCAGCGGGGTTGAGCGAGGCTGATATCAGGCTGATCACCGGCTAGCTTCGCTTTATCCTTTCATTTCGCAGGGAAATTTCGTATAGCCGCGCGTCCGCAGCTGCTTGCCGGCGCGGCACCCTCCATGGGCCTTGCTGGACGACATCCCGGCCTGCGCCATAACCCTTTGATCTCGAAAGGAGACCCCGATGTCGATTACTGTTGAAGAAAAGAATCGCCTGATGAAGGAATTCGCGACCAAGGAAGGCGACACCGGTTCGCCCGAGGTTCAGGTCGCAATCCTGACGTCTCGCATCTCGACCCTGACCGAGCATTTCAAGACCCACAAGAAGGACAACCACAGCCGTCGTGGTCTTCTGATGATGGTCGCCCAGCGCCGCAAACTGCTGGACTACCTGAAAGGCAAGGAAGAGGCCCGTTACCAGGACCTGATCAAGCGTCTGGGCATCCGCCGCTAAGCGGGCCTGCTGGTCTGAAATCCGAACGCCCGCAGCCATGGCCGCGGGCGTTTCTTTTTGGCTGCCCCAGTGCTTGGGCCGGGGCAGGGGCGCGTGGTCAGGCCTTGCCGTCCCAGCCGCTGATGGCCTTGGAATCCATGAACTCCTCGATCCCCCAGACGCCGCCTTCGCGCGCGCGGCCTGACCGGCCGATGCCGCCGAAAAAGGCGCCGGGGCCGCGGCCTTCGCCATTGGTTTCGATCATGCCGGCGCGCAGCTTGCGGGCCATGCGGTTGCGGCGTTCGCCGTCCTGGGTCTGGACGTAATTGGTCAGCCCGTAAGCCGTGTCATTGGCGATGGCGATGGCCTCTTCCTCGTCATCGAAGGGGATGATCGACAGGACCGGGCCGAAGATTTCCTCGCGCGCGATGGTCATGTCATTGTTCACATCGGCAAAGACGGTCGGGCGAACGTAGTACCCTCGGTTCAGGTTTTCGGGCAGGCCGGTGCCACCTGCAACAAGCCGGGCGCCTTCGTCGATGCCCTTCTGGATGAGGCCCTGGATCTTGTCCCATTGCGCCTTGGACACGACCGGCCCGATATGGCGACCGCTGTCATGGCCGCTGGCGACGGCGGTCTTTTCGGCGACCTCCTTCGCGGTTTCGACGGCCTGGTCATAAATGTCGCGCTGCACCAGCATCCGCGTTGGCGCGTTGCAGCTTTGGCCGGAATTGTAGAAGACATGCCGCGCCCCGCGCGTCACCGCCTTCTCATCTGCATCGGCGAAGATCACGTTCGCGCCCTTGCCGCCCAGTTCCAGGGCCACCTTCTTCAGGCTGTCGGCAGCGGCCTTGGAAATCGCGATCCCGGCGCGGGTGGAGCCGGTGAAGCTGATCATCTCGACATCGGGATGGGTCGAAAGCTGGGTGCCGACGCCCGCCCCGTCGCCGTTCACCATGTTGAAGACGCCCGGCGGCAGGCCTGCTTCGTCCACGATCTCGGCAAAGACCATCGAGGAGAGCGGCGCGATTTCGGACGGCTTCAGGACCATCGTATCGCCAGCCAGCAGCGCCGGGATGACCTTCAGCGTCACCTGGTTCATCGGCCAGTTCCACGGCGTGATCAGGCCGACGACACCGATGGGTTCCCAGGCGATCATGGTTGTGGGCGATGCCGCGTTCAACGGGCGGATGAATTCGAAATCGCGGAAGGCGTCGATGAAATTCTGGGTGTGGTAGGCCCCGGCCCCGACCTGATCGCCCACGGACATGTCGGTCGGCGCGCCCATTTCATGGGTGATGGCCCAGCCCATGTCATCGGCGCGGCGCTTGTAGATTTCCAGGATCTTTTCGACATAAGCCAGACGCTGTTCAGGCGGTGTCGCGGACCATGCCGGGAATGCGCGTTTTGCCGCGGCCACGGCGGCATCGGTATCGGCCTGATCGCCCAGAGAGATCACGGCGACCGGTTCCTCGGTCGAGGGGTCGATCACGTCCAGATCATTCGCCGCCACGGGGTCGACCCACTGGCCGTCGATGTAGAATTTTCGCTTGTCCAGAAGCTCGCTCATGATGAGTCCTCCATTCATTGACCGAATGGTCGCATTTACGAAGGCGCGGCGCAAGGCGAAGGACGGTCGCAAAATAGGGGGTTGGAACTTGTCCGCATGCGCCTATGTTTCGCCAGAGGCTAACCGAAAGGACCCGAAATGAGCCTGCGTATCAATGACATCGCCCCGGATTTCACGGCAAATTCGACCGAGGGCGAAATTAAATTCCATGAATGGGCCGCTGATAACTACGTTGTCGTGTTTTCCCACCCGCGGGACTTTACGCCGGTCTGCACGACGGAATTCGGCGCGGTTGCCCAGCTGGCCCCGGAATTCGAGAAGCGCGGCGTGAAAGTGCTGGGTGTCTCGGTTGATTCTGTTGAAGACCATGGCAAATGGAAGGGCGACATCGAAAAGTTTGCGGGCGCGCCGGCGAATTTCCCGATGATCGACGACACCGATCTGACGGTCGCCAAGGCCTTCGACATGCTGCCCGCCGACTATTACCTGCCGACCGAGGGCCGCACGCCTGCCCATACGGCGACGGTGCGCACTGTCTATATCATCGGGCCGGACAAGAAGGTCCGTATCGCGATGACCTATCCGATGTCTGTGGGCCGCAACTTCGCGGAAATCATACGCGCCATTGATGCCGTGCAGGAAACCGACGGCGTGCCGCTGGCGACGCCTGCGAACTGGGTGCCCGGTCAGGACGTGATCGTCGCGCTGTCACTGGACGACGCCGCCGCCGAAGAGAAATACGGCAAGCTGGACAAGAAGCTGCCCTATCTGCGCTTTGCGAAAGACCCGAAGAACGGGTGATACACTGCCATTTATCAAGGCCGGGCCTTCATGGTCCGGCCTTTTCGTTGGGGTGTGTATGTTGCTGGTGGCTTGATTGACCGCCTTGGATGTGTGTCAGCGGCCCGGTGGGCCGCCATCGTAATCAGTGAAGTCAATCTCGCCCAGGTAACGCAGCTCTATCCCTGGAAGGCGTATGTCCGTGGGGTTGTCCAGTCGCCAGTTTTCCGGGGTCGCGGCGTCGCCGCCCAGCATGATGAAGCAGTTCGGATCCTTCACGCCAAGCTGTCCGGCCTTGTGTTCAACCTTCGGTGCCCATTCTGCCGCATATGAATAAGCGCCGAAGCGGGTGCCAAGGTCGCCGCTGCCGGTTTCAAAGCCTGCTTCCAGAAAATCTTGATCATACCAGCGTTGCCCCTGGCTTTGGATGAACGCGTTCTGTGGCGCGTCGTCGCGCAGTTCCTCATCCTCGATATCGTAAAAGGCTTCTTCGGACAGCAGATCGCCAAGGCGGTCGATACTGTCGCAGTGGCCCAGCCAAAACTGGGCTATGTGCCGCCGGCGATGGTTGAGGTAGAGGATCGTGGATGATCCGTCCTGCGCGCGCCGCAATGCGCGGCGCTGTGCAAGGGTCGCGCCTTGCATGGGCGTGACCGCCAGCGGCTCTCCGGCTTTCAGGCTGAGATGAATGCTGAACGGGTCAAAGCCCGGGAACTGACCGGAAAGCTGGTATTCGCCGGGCGGCAGGCCGGTGACATTGATGCCCCCGGTCAGAGAGTTGGGACCGATCTGCTTGCCCCCGGGCAGGGTCAGGTAGAATTCCAGTTTTGGCGGATAAAGCCAGAAGCGCGGTGCCTTGATGCCGATTTCGGTCTTCGTCATCGGGGCCCTCTGATGTCGATGCCTTGGGCGCGGGCACGGGCGACATGATGCCCCAGAAAGCTGTCCTCGGGGATCGCGCCGCCGTTTTCCTTCGCCAGGATCTTGTTGATATTGCTGGCGGTCAGGTGGACGGCGCGGGTCTGGGGTCCGAAGCTTTCGTCGGTCAGATCGCCCGGCGTGACAAAGCGGCGGCAGTCCTTGGTCAGGATCGGATACAGAACCTCCAGCGGCAGGGCATATTGCAACTCGTCATGTTTGCGCAGGAAGGCGGTCAGGGCGCGCGGGCCGGTCGATCCCCATGGCCAGTTTTCGATCGGCACGCCGCGCCCCAGCGTCTTCAGCTGATATTTCAGCCGCCGCGCACCCTGGATATGGGGCGCGATGCCGCGCGTGCCCGGCCCCAGCTTTGACAGGTCCGCCAGCGTGGGCGAATCCTTCGGCAGTCGCAGCACGGCGCAGTTCACCTGATCGGGCTTTTCGTAGCCGTAGATCCGACCGCCCGTGAACTGGAACGGCTGCAGCGCGATCATGTCCAGGTCGACCCATGTATGATCGGTGTTGCGCATCAGCGCGAAGCGGAAGAAATTCGAATGCAGCGAGGGCGAGCCTTCGCGGGCATAGGTCGCGATCTGACGCGCGGGATAAACCTCGTTCGCGTCGCGGGCTTCGACACCGGCTGGCAGGTTCTGGATGGGCGCATAGCTGTAGACCGTCAGCGGGTTGCCCATGCGCAGGAAACTGGCGGCCGAGGCGAGTTCAATCGGGCCAAGCCGGTCGCCCACCCACAACGTCGCCAATGTGTTCAGCATCCTACCCCCAAATGAAAAGACCGGCCCGAGCATCCCCGGACCGGCCTGAATATTCAAGAAGGCGCGCCGATTATTCGGCGGTTTCTTCTTTCGGTTCGGTGATTTCCGCGCCGGTTTCCTGATCGACCATCTTCATGCCAAGGCGCACCTTGCCACGGTCGTCAAAGCCCAGAAGCTTGACCTTCACTTCCTGACCTTCCTTCAGAACCTCGTTCGGGTGGCCAAGACGCTTGTTGGCGATCTGGGACACGTGGACCAGACCGTCGCGCTTGCCGAAGAAGTTCACGAAGGCACCGAAATCGACCAGTTTCACCACTTTGCCGGTGTAGATCTGGCCCTCTTCGGGTTCCGCGACGATCGAGTGGATCATCTCGTAAGCCTTCTTGATCGACTCGCCATTGGCGGAGGCGATCTTGATGATGCCGTCGTCGTTGATGTCGACCTTGGCGCCCGAGACTTCCACGATCTCGCGGATGACCTTGCCGCCCGAGCCGATCACTTCGCGGATCTTGTCGGTCGGGATCTGCATCGTTTCGATGCGCGGGGCATGTTCGGAGAACTCGCGCCGGCCTTCGGTCAGGGCTTTGCCCATCTCGGCCAGGATGTGCATCCGGCCGTCTTTCGCCTGCGACAGGGCCTGCTCCATGATCTCGGGCGTGATGCCTGCGACCTTGATGTCCATCTGCAGCGAGGTGATGCCCTTGTCGGTCCCGGCAACCTTGAAGTCCATGTCGCCAAGGTGGTCTTCGTCGCCCAGAATGTCGGTCAGAACCGCATACTGGCCGTCATCCTGAAGAATCAGGCCCATGGCCACACCGGCAACCGGTGCCTTCAGCGGAACGCCCGCATCCATCATCGACAGCGAACCGCCGCAGACCGAGGCCATGGAGGACGAGCCGTTCGATTCGGTGATCTCGGACACGACGCGGATGGTATAGGGGAAGTCGGTGGCGGCGGGCAGAACAGCCTGCAGCGCGCGCCATGCCAGCTTGCCATGGCCGATTTCACGACGACCGGGCGAACCGACGCGGCCAACCTCACCGACCGAATAGGGCGGGAAGTTGTAGTGCAGCAGGAAGTTGCTGCGGAAATTGCCGTGCAGCGCGTCGATGATCTGTTCGTCATCGCCGGTGCCAAGCGTCGTCACGACCAGACCCTGCGTTTCACCACGGGTGAACAGCGCCGAGCCATGGGTGCGCGGCAGGAAGCCAACCTCGCATTCGATGGGGCGCACGGTCTTGGTGTCGCGGCCGTCGATCCGGGCACCGCCTGCGATGATGTCACCGCGCAGGATGTCGGATTCCAGCTTTTTCAGGGCCGAACCCAGGTTCGGATCTTCCAGCTCTTCCTCGGACAGTTCGGCGACGATCTTTTCGCGGACCACCTGAATGGCATCGCGGCGGTCGCTTTTGTCCTTGATCTGATAGGCGTCGCGCATGCCGCTTTCACCCAGCGATTTCACGCGACCGGCAAGGGCGCTGTAATCGGGCGAGCGGAAGTCGAAAGGTTCTTTCGCGGCGGCTTCGGCAAGCTGGATGATCAGGTCGATCACCGGCTGCATCTGCTCGTGGCCGAATTTCACGGCGCCCAGCATCTCTTCCTCGGTCAGCTCATATGCTTCCGATTCGACCATCATCACGGCGTCCTTGGTGCCGGCGACGACCAGGTCCAGACGCTGTTCGGGGTTGTTGCGCAGCTGGTCCATGTCCTGAACTTCGGGGTTCAGCACATATTCGCCATCCGCAAAACCGACGCGGGCCGCACCGATCGGGCCCATGAACGGCACGCCGGAAATGGTCAGCGCGGCGGATGCCGCGATCATCGCGACGATGTCGGGATCATTGACCAGATCGTGCGACAGCACCGTGCACATGACCAGAACTTCGTTCTTGAAGCCCGGCGCGAACAGCGGACGGCAGGGACGGTCGATGAGACGCGCGGTCAGCGTCTCTTTCTCGGTCGGGCGCGCCTCGCGCTTGAAGAAGCCGCCCGGAATCTTGCCGGCGGCATAGTATTTTTCCTGATAGTGAACCGTCAGCGGGAAGAAGTCCTGTCCCGGCTTCGGTTCCTTGGCGAAGGTTACGTTGGCCATGACGCTCGTCTCGCCCAGGGTGGCGATGACGCTGCCGTCGGCCTGACGTGCAACCTTGCCGGTTTCCAGTGTCAGGGTTTCCTGGCCCCACTGGATCGATTTTTTCACTTCATGAAACATCTGATTTCCTCTCGGGATGTGCCGGCCCTCCGGCCATCCCTTTTGTCATATGGCGGCCCCATTGCCGCTGCCCCTATCCTTTGCGTAGCCCCGGGGCCGGGCCTCACGTCACAGATTGGGGGGCCATACAGCAAAACATCCGAGTTGGAAAGTCATCTGCCACCTCGGGCCACCGCGCCGCTGGACAGGCGCGAAGGGCTTTGTCAGACTTGGGGCCTGCAAGCCGGGGGGGCGGCATGGCCGAGGAAAAGCCCAAGACCGCAAAAGCGTCCGACCGCGTCCGGCTGGATGCCTTCTTTTCGCACCTGACCGATTGGCGCGACGAGTTGCTGGCGCTGCGTGATATCCTGCTGGACGCAGGGCTGGAGGAGGCGTTCAAATGGTCCTCGCCCGTCTATACGCATGACGAGGCGAATGTCGCGATCATCTGGGGATTCAAGGACCGCGCCGCCGTTGGCTTTTTCAAGGGTGTGCTGCTGAAGGACCCCGAAGCCGTACTGGAAGCGCCGGGCGAAAACTCTCGCAGTTCGCGGGTGATGAACTTTACCAGCCTTGATGCGATCAAGGCCGCCGCGCCTGTTCTGCGCAGCTATATCGCCGAGGCGGTCGAGATCGAAAAGCAGGGGCTGCGCGTGGACCTGCCGAAAGACGATCTGGACTACCCCGAGGAACTGGTGGCCAGCCTGGATGCGGATGAGGATTTGCGCACCGCCTTCGAAGCGCTGACGCCCGGTCGCCGGCGCAGTTGGGTGCTGCACGTCCTGACGGCCAAGCAGTCGGCGACGCGGACCAGCCGGATCGAAAAGGCCCGCCCGAAGATCCTTGAAGGCAAGGGCCTGAACGACCGCTGAGCGGCGCTTGCCCGAACCCCATGGGCGGGGCATCATCGGGCCCATGTCACACGCGCCGTTTCATGATCCCGACCGCTATCCCCGATTGCAGATCCGCCTTTATCTGGCCCCGGATGCCTGGCTTGGACCCGGCAAGGCGGATTTGCTGGAACTGATCGACAGCACCGGCTCGATCTCCGAGGCGGGGCGGCAGATGGGGATGAGCTATCGGCGCGCCTGGTCGCTGGTCGAGGAGATGAACAGGATCTTTGCCGCGCCCCTGATCGAGCGGGTGCGCGGCGGCGCCGGGGGTGGCGGCGCGCGACTGACCGATGAAGGGCGCGAAGTTCTGACGCGCTTTCGCCGCATCGAAACGCAATCCGGTTCCGCAGTGTCCGACGATCTTGTCGCCCTGATGGACATGCGTGCTGTCAAATCCGCTGAAACCAACTGATTCGGCGCAGGCATTGCGCAACTGTCGCGGGTTTCAACCGCGCTGAACGCAAAGCTGCCATCAGCATTTGCCGCAACAGGCCGCAGCGCGCCGGGCGTCGTGCACATCAATTGGAAAAGGGTGCCGCATTGCCATGCAGCACCCTTCAACGATCTGTCTGTCCCGTACGCGGAGAACGGAATTACTTGATAACCGGCTTGCCCTGATAGGTTTTTTCGCCAACGCGGATGACGATATCGCCGGTCTCGGTCGAACGTTCGAACAGACCCTGAACCGAGATATAGCTGCCGATGGTGATTGTGCGAATCATGATTTTTCTCCCCTCGTTCTGGCACTATCCGTCAGATTGGCGCGGAGATGGTTAACAAATCGTCATGCACGGTTCTGTTCACTTGGAGATTGACGAAAACCGTGGCTGAAATGTCACAGCCAAGCCTGAATCATCGGGATAAGCGGCAAATCGGCTGGGGGCATGTCATAGCTGCGCAAATCCTGGGCACGCACCCACGCCAGGCGCTGCCCTTCCATCGGTTGCGCGATCCCTTTCCAGCGCCTGCAGGCAAACAGCGGCATCAGCAGATGGAAGTCGTCATAGCTGTGACTGGCAAAGGTCAGGGGGGCAAGGCAGGACGCATGGGTGTCGATCGACAGTTCCTCGTGCAACTCGCGGATCAGCGCGGCCTCGGGCGTTTCGCCATGTTCGACCTTGCCGCCCGGAAACTCCCACAGGCCCGCCATGGATTTGCCTTCGGGACGTTGGGCCAGCAAGACGCGACCGTCGGCGTCGATCAGCGCGACGGCGGCAACAAGAACGATCTTCATCGGAAATACCCTTGCGAAAAGACGGCAGGGGCCGAAGGGCCCCCGCCGGGATCAGGACCGGTAATCGGCGTTGATGTCGATATAGCGATGGGTCAGATCGCAGGTCCAGACCGTGCGCGACGCCGTCCCCAGCCCAAGATCGACCCCGATCACCAGGCGATCGCGTTTCATGTAGGCGCTTGTTTCGGCCTCGTCATAGCTGGGGGCGCGCCAGCCGTTTTCGGCCACGGTGATATCGCCGAAGCGGATCGTCAGACGGTCGCGGTCGGCCTTGGCCCCGGACTTGCCGACGGCCATGACGACGCGGCCCCAATTCGCATCCTCGCCCGCGATGGCTGTCTTGACCAGCGGAGAGTTGGCGATGGACATCGCCACCTTGTGGGCATCCGCGGCGGTTTCCGCGCCGGTCACCTGGACCTCGACGAATTTCGTCGCGCCCTCGCCATCCATGACCACCTGCTGCGCCAGATCCAGCATCACCGCGCCAAGCGCATCGCCAAACGCGCGCGCGTCTTTCGACCGCATATCGTTCAGCGGGTCGGCAGGCGATTGCCCCGTCGCCGCCAGAACAAGCGCATCCGAGGTCGAGGTATCGCTGTCCACGGTGATCGCGTTGAACGTGTCGTCCACCTGTCTGGACAGGATCTTCTGCAGGTTCTCGGCCGAGATTTTCGCGTCCGTGAACAGATAGACCAGCATGGTCGCCATATCCGGCGCGATCATGCCCGAGCCCTTGGCGATGCCGGCGATGCGGATCGGGCCCGTCGCCGTTTCGACCACCGCGCCCGCGCCCTTGGGGAAGGTGTCGGTCGTCATGATGGCGCGTGCGGCAGCGGCGGCACCGGATGCGTCAAGTTGACCGGCCGCTTCGGCCAGAACGCCGGTGATCCGTTCCCAGGGCAGCGGTTCGCCGATCACCCCGGTGGATGAGGTGAAGACGCGCGACACCGGGACCGCAAGCTGGGCCGCGGCGGCTTCAGCCACCTTGTCGACGGCCATCTGCCCCGCAGCGCCGGTGAAGGCGTTCGCGTTGCCGGAGTTGACGACGATGGCCGCACCTTCGGCGCTGTCCTGTCGCCCGGCAAGCTTGGCCTGACAGTCCAGAACGCAGGCCGCGCGGGTTGAGGACCGGGTGAAGGCCCCGGCGATGGCCGTGCCGGGTGCCAGCCGGACCAGCATGACATCGGTCCGGCCCTTGTATTTCACCCCGGCGGCGGCCGAGGCGAATTCGACCCCGGCAATGACCGGCAGATCAGGGAAGGCGGCAGGCGCAAGCGGCGAGACAGCCGATGCGCTGCTGGCCGATCCTGCAGCCTTCGCAGCGTCGGACTTTTTGGACTTCGATTTCTTGTCCTTTTTGTCTTTCGCCTTTTTCTTGTCCTTGGCCATTATTCCCCTTCGACCCCCAGAATGTCCTGATCAAGAACGCCCGGATCAATGCCTTCAACGCGCTCGACCTCTGCCGCGCCAGCGATACGCTGGATCTC
Source organism: Paracoccus denitrificans (assembly GCA_005768755.1). Taxonomy (GTDB): domain Bacteria; phylum Pseudomonadota; class Alphaproteobacteria; order Rhodobacterales; family Rhodobacteraceae; genus Paracoccus; species Paracoccus denitrificans_B. The sequence continues at coordinate 22,123 of VAFL01000004.1, forward strand.
GGAGGCGACCTTTTCGCGGCGGACCTGCTGAACCAGGGCCTCGCGGACCTCGGTCAGTTCCGGTGGCGTCATGTCGCGCGTTTCGTTCAGCTTGATGACGTGGAAGCCGAATTGCGACTGAACCGGTGCGGTCGATGTGGTGCCCGGCTCCATCGCGGCGACGGCCTCGCTGAACTCGGGAACCATGCGATCGGCGGTGAACCAGCCCAGATCGCCGCCATTCTGCGCCGAGCCCGTATCGGTCGAGCGCTCTTCGGCGAGCTTGGCGAAATCGCCGCCATTGGCAAGTTCCTCGATCACGGCGTTTGCCGCTTCTTCGGTTTCCAGCAGAATGTGGTCGGCGTCATATTCGACGATGGGGGTATCTGCCGGGAAGGCCGCAGCATAGGCGGCCTGGATTTCTTCATCGCTCGGTTCGAAGTCGGCGGCGCGTTCCATCATGGCGCGGACCAGGTAATCGCGGCGCTGATTGGCCAGGAAGGACCGGTCAAGGGCAGTCAGTTCTTTCTCTCCGGCGTTTGCCAGCGCGGCCTGCCGGACCATTTCGTCCAGAAGGACCGTCCACATCTCCTCGGCAGGCATCTGGGCCATTTCGGCGGGCATGGACAGTTTCATGGCGGCCATCTGGCCCAGGGTGATTTCCGTGCCGTCGACGGTTGCGACGACCGTGTCGGCATCCTGCGCGAATGCGGGCGCGACGGTCAGGGCAGCAACGAGCGCGATGGCAGAGGCGGTGCGGTTGAACATGGAAATTCCTTGAATTTGGGCCCGTCCACCTTGCGGCGGCTGGGGGCAAGCGTTGACACTGCATGGACGCGGGCCTACATCCGGCGCAACCGAAAAGGCGCGCCCGCGCCGTTTTTTCCTTGGCCGTGATACGGCAGGACGGACGGTCCGGGCAAGGGGCCGCACGCGCCCCGCCTTTCCCGCAACAATACGGCCGGAGTGATCATGCTGGGTCTAGGCAATCTCGCGAAGAAGGTCTTTGGCACGCCCAATGACCGCAAGGTAAAATCGGTTCGCCCGCTGGTGGCGAAGATCAATGCGCTGGAGGCAGAGGCCGAGGCCCGCAGTGACGAAGAATTGATCGCCAAAACCCGTGACCTGCAGGCCCGTGCCCAGGGTGGTGAGGATCTGGACGCGCTTTTGCCCGAAGCCTTCGCCAATTGCCGCGAAGCCGCGCGTCGCGCCCTTGGACTGCGCGCGTTTGATACGCAGCTGATGGGCGGGATCTTCCTGCATGAAGGCAATATTGCCGAGATGAAGACGGGCGAGGGCAAGACCCTGGTCGCAACGTTCCCAGCCTATCTGAACGCGCTGGCGGGCAAGGGCGTGCATATCGTCACCGTGAACGACTATCTGGCCAAGCGTGACGCCGAATGGATGAGCAAGGTCTTTACCCAGCTGGGCATGACGACCGGCGTCGTCTATCCCTATCAGCCCGATGACGAAAAGCGCGCAGCCTATCAGGCCGACGTGACCTATGCGACGAATAACGAACTGGGCTTCGACTATCTGCGCGACAACATGAAGGCCTCGGTCGAGCAGATGGTGCAGCGCGACCATTTCTACGCCATCGTCGACGAGGTGGACAGTATTCTGGTGGACGAGGCGCGGACGCCGCTGATCATCTCGGGCCCGTCGCAGGACCGCAGCGAGCTTTACAACACGCTGAACCAGTTCATCCCGCAGCTGACCGATGAAGATTTCAAGCTTGATGAAAAGGCGCGGAACGCCACCTTCACCGAAGAGGGCAATGAGAAGATGGAACAGCTTCTCAGCCAGGCGGGTGTGCTGCCGTCTGGGCAGACGCTGTACGATCCCGAATCGACGACTATCGTGCACCATGCCAACCAGGCGCTGCGGGCCTATAAGCTGTTCCAGAAGGATCAGAATTATATCGTCAAGGATGACGAGGTGGTGCTGATCGACGAATTTACCGGTCGCATGATGAAGGGGCGCCGCCTCTCGGACGGTCTGCATCAGGCAATCGAGGCCAAGGAAGGCGTCAAGATTCAGCCGGAAAACGTCACATTGGCCAGCGTGACCTTCCAGAACTACTTCCGCCTTTACAGCAAGCTGGCCGGCATGACCGGCACCGCCGCGACCGAGGCAGAGGAATTTGCCGACATCTACAAGCTAGGTGTGGTCGAGGTACCGACCAACCGGCCGATCCAGCGTGTCGACGAACATGACCGCGTCTATCGCACCAGTGCCGAGAAATATGCCGCCGTGATCGAGGCGATCAAGGAAGCCAATGCCAAGGGCCAGCCGATCCTTGTCGGTACGACAAGCATCGAAAAGTCCGAAATGCTGTCGCAGATGCTTGACCAGGCGGGCATCCAGCACAATGTGCTGAACGCACGCCAGCACGAGCAGGAAGCCTATATCGTGGCCGAGGCCGGCAAGCCCGGCGCGGTGACCATCGCGACGAATATGGCAGGTCGTGGGACCGATATTCAGCTGGGCGGCAATGTCGAAATCAAGGTGATGCAGGCGCTTGCCGCCGATCCCGAAGCCAACCCTGACGAGCTGCGCCGCCAGATCGAAGCCGAGCACGCAGCCGACAAGGACGCGGTCCTTGCCTCGGGTGGGCTTTTCGTTCTGGCCACCGAACGCCATGAAAGCCGCCGGATAGACAACCAGCTGCGCGGCCGCTCGGGTCGGCAGGGCGATCCCGGCCGGTCCTTGTTCTTCCTGTCGCTGGAAGACGATCTGATGCGCATCTTCGGGTCCGAACGGCTGGATGCGGTGCTGTCGCGTCTGGGGATGAAGGACGGTGAGGCCATCGTTCACCCTTGGGTCAACAAGTCGCTGGAACGTGCGCAGGCCAAGGTCGAGGGGCGTAACTTCGATATCCGCAAGCAGTTGCTGAAATTCGACGATGTCATGAACGATCAGCGCAAGGCAATTTTCAGCCAGCGCCGCGAGATCATGGACAGCGAGGAAGTGGGCGAAGTGGCCGCCGACATGCGCCATCAGGTCATCGATGATCTGGTCGAAGAACACATGCCAGCCCGCGCCTATGCCGAACAGTGGGATGCGGATGGGCTAAGGTCGGCCGTGATCGAACGGCTGAACATGGATCTTCCGGTTCAGGAATGGGCCGCCGAGGAAGGCGTCGATCAAAACGATGTGCTGGAGCGGATTACCGAGGCAACCGACGCCTATATGGCCAAGAAAGAGGCGGACTTCACCCCGGAGACGATGCGCCAGATCGAGAAGCAGGTGCTGCTGCAGGCGATCGACCAGAAGTGGCGCGACCACTTGCTGACGCTGGAACATCTGCGTTCCGTCGTGGGGTTCCGGGGCTATGCGCAGCGCGATCCATTGTCGGAATACAAGACCGAAGGCTTCCAGCTGTTCGAGAACATGCTGGACGGTCTGCGCGCTGACGTCACGCAGCAGTTGGGCCGTATCCGCCCGCTTACCGAAGAAGAGCGCGCGCAGATGACGCGCCAGTATCAGGAACAGCAGGCCCAGCAACAGCAGGCCATGACCACATCCCACGAGGAAGCGGAAGGCGGTGAAGTTTCTGCGCATGCGCCCGGTTTCGATGAAACCGACCCGGCGACCTGGGGCAACCCCTCGCGCAACGATCCGTGCCCCTGCGGATCGGGCAGGAAATTCAAGCATTGCCATGGCGAGTTGGCCTGACGCCTGATCGCCGAAGCTTACAGATGTTTGCGCATCACCAACGCATCGACGTCGCCGCCATAGTAATTGCGGCGGCGTCCTGCATTCTGCCAGCCGGCGCGCGCGTATAGGGACAGCGCGGCCTGGTTGTCGCAGGCGACTTCCAGAAATGCCGTCGCGGCGCCGCGCATTCGCGCCGCGTCCTCGAAAGCGGTCAGCAGGTTGCGGCCTGTTCCAAGACGGCGGGCGGCAGGTTCGACGGCAAGGGTCAGCAATTCCGCTTCGTCCAGCATGGTGCGACCAAGTATGAAGCCGGTATCGCAGGTGATCAGGAAGCTGGCGGGATCGGCAAGCAGGGATTGGAATTCACTCGCGCCCCAGGGGCGGGCGCGCACGAAGCTGTCGGCGTGAATGCGCGCCAGATCATCCGGTGTCATGGCAGGATGCGCGGCCCATGATCGCGTGCGGGGGCCGCATCGGCCGGGCGCAGATAGATGGGCGAAGGTCGGGGCTGCGGGCTTGTGCTGCGTTCAAGCGCCAGACGCGCGATGCCCTCGGCGATGGTCACACGCGGGTGCGCCACGGGCGGGCCGGGCGGCAGCGCCGTCTTGTCATCCTGTTGCGGGGTGGTGGCAGTCCCGACGAAGTCTTGCCAGATCACTGTATCCCGCCGGCCCGGAATCACAATGCGGCACGGGCGGGGAAGGCCGTAAGCCAGCGCCTCGGTGGCGCTGATGCCAATGGCGGGAATGCCAAGCGACAAGGCCAGCCCGCGCGCCGCAGCCACCGAGATGCGGATGCCGGTGAAATTCCCCGGCCCGGTGCCGACCCCGATCAGCGCCAGGTCGCGCCACGTCGCGCCAGCGCCTGCCAGCATCTCCTCGACCAGGGGCATCAGGCGTTCAGCCTGGCCTTTCGCCATTTCCTCTTGCGCGGATGCGATCAGGCGATTGCCTGACAACAAAGCGGCCGCGCAATGCGCGGCCGATGTGTCAAAGCCAAGGACCAGCGGGTCAGGCAATGGGGCGCACCTCGGTCACTTCGGGGATATAGTGGCGCAGCAGGTTCTCGATCCCCATTTTCAGGGTCATGGTCGAGGAAGGGCAACCCGCGCAGGCGCCCTGCATGTGCAGATAGACAACGCCCTTGTCAAAGCCGTGAAAGGTGATGTCGCCGCCATCCTGCGCCACGGCCGGGCGGACACGGGTATCCAGCAATTCCTTGATCTGGGTCACAATCTCACCGTCCTCGCCGTCGTGATCGGCATGGCCGGCCTGGGCCGAGCCCTCCATCACCGGGGCGCCCGACTGGAAATGTTCCATGATCGCGCCCAGCAAGGCAGGCTTGATGTGATCCCAGTGAACGGCGTCATCCTTGGTGACGGTCACGAAATCCGAGCCGAGGAAAACGCCCTGAACACCATCGATCCCAAAGACGCGCGCCGCCAGCGGAGACGCGCTTGCGGCCTCGGCTGTGGTGAAATCTGCGGTTCCCTGATCCAGCACGGCGCGTCCGGGCAGGAATTTCAGCGTGGCAGGGTTCGGCGTGGTTTCGGTCTGGATGAACATGGCGTGCTCCTTTGATGTGTCATATGGCGCTGCACAGGTCCCCGGTCAAGCACCGCCGCCGCCGCAGATACGGCAATCGCGCCGTCACGAAATCGCTTCCAGCCGGTCACGGGACATGTCGCCCGGAATAAGCGTGACCGGCAGCGGCAGGCTTGCGACATCGCGCAACAGCCGCGAGACAAGCGGGCCGGGCCCGTCCTTGCCCGCGCTGGCGCCCAGCACCAGCACCCCCAGTTCGTTATCGCCTGCGATATGCGCCAAAAGCTGTGCGGTCGGATCGCCCTCGCGGATGACCAGTTCGGGATTTACGCCCTGGCTGTCGCGCATCCAGCGCGCAAAAAGCTGATATTGCGAGGTGATTCGGTCCTCGGCCTCTTGCCGCATCAGTTCTGCCACGCCGATTCCATGCTGAATCGCTTCGGGCGGGATGATGGCCAGCACGACGACGCCGCCATTTGTCCGCGATGCGCGCATGGCTGCAAAGCGCATCGCATTCTGACATTCAGGCGATTCGTCCAGCACAACCAAGAACTTACGCATACTATTGCCTCATCTTTAGGCGGAATCTTGCGTATAGATTGCCGCATTTGCGCTAAACCGGCAACAGGTCGGAACCGGACGTTGACGCCACCCGTTTCAACGCTAAGTCATTGTGTTAAGAAGTTAACGCAATGTTAAGAATTTAACGCGGCAGCGAGTTGCACACCGCGAGCCGATGGGGACCGATCTTTGACGATTTACCAGAATTGGGAGAAGATCGAGGCCCGCAGCAGTTTTGCCGAGGCAGAGCTTTGGGCGTTGGAAGCGCAGGCAACACAGCATGGCTTCTATCGTCGATATGGCAAGCGAGTCGTTGATATCGCATTGGCTTTGATGTTGCTGGCAATTCTGTCTGTGCCGATGCTGGTCGTGGCTGGCGTTCTGCTGGTGGCGCAAGGTCGGCCGCTGATTTATTCCGGCAGTCGGATGAAAGCACCGGGCCAGCCCTTTCAGCAGTTCAAATTTCGCACGATGATGCTGGTGGATGAAGACAGCGGCGCCACTGGAGCGCACAAGCATTGGCGAATCACGCCGATTGGCCGCTTCCTGCGCCGCACGCGGCTGGATGAACTGCCCCAGCTTTTCAACATCCTTGTCGGCGACATGAGCTTTGTTGGCCCGCGCCCGCCGCTTCCTGAATATGTCGAGCGTTTCCCGTCGCTTTATCAGACCGTGCTGCGCACCCGTCCGGGCGTGACGGGACTGGCGACACTGATCTATCACCGCCATGAGGATCGGATCATGGCGAAATGCGACACGGCCGAAGAAACCGACCGGGCCTATTACGCGCGATGCCTTCCGACCAAGCTGCGGATCGAACTGGTCTACCGCCGGGCCGCGTCGCCGCTTCTGGATATCTGGATCATGTGGAAGACCTTCATGGCGGTCATCCCCGGCTTTGACCAACCGCGCCGGAAGCGCGGCGGCCAATAACCAAAAGACATTGCTATTCGGCTGCCCGGATCGGCACGGTCGAGATCGACATCTTGGCTGAGCCCTCCGAAAGCTCATTCGCATGTGCCAGGTAGATCAGGACCTGGTTTTCTTCGTCATAGATCCGCTTCACGCGCAGGGATTTGAAGACCAGTGACCGTCCTTCGCTGAAGACGTCCTCGCCATCCTTGCTGTCGGAAATGTCACCGATGCGGATCGGTCCGGTCTGGCTGCATTCGATGGCGCTGTTGGACGGGTCTTCGAACCAGTTACCCTGGCTGAGCCGGTCGATCATCGAGCGCGAGAAATAGGCCAGGTGGCAGGTCACGCCCTCGACCTCGGGATCGTGGATCGCTTCGACAACAATGTCATTACCGACCCAGTCGACGCCGACCTTTGCGACTTCGTCGGCGGCGGCGGGGCTGGCGGCCAGTGCCAGCGCGACAAACAGTTTTTTCATCTCAGTCTCCTATCCAGCGGACTGCCAGTTCCGCACTGCCTCCAGCGGCCAGAGCAGCATCAGCACGTTCAAGATCAATCCGTCGCGGATCATATAGATCGTCACGGCCTCGGCCAGCACGAACAATGCGATCGATGCCCAGACCGGCAGCACGCGGGCCAGCCAGAAGCCGAACAGCATTGCCAGCATGTCCGCGACAGAGTTGATCACGCTGTCGCCGTAATAGTCCAACGAGATTGTCGTCGCGCGATATCGTTCGATGATCATGGGAGAGTTCTCGACGATCTCCCATGCCGCCTCGATTATTGTGGCGATGATCAGGCGGGTGCCCAGCGACAGGCGGCGGGCGAACAGCCACAACGCCGCAAAGAAGATCAACCCATGCAGCACATGCGACGGCGTGTACCAGTCCGACAGGTGCTGAGAGTTCTCGCTGCTCATGGTCTGGCCATGCCACAGCTTCACATAACCGCATTCGCAGATCGGCACCCGGCCCATCGCCAGCAGGACAGCGGCCGCCGCGGCGATGATCAGCACAGAGATCAGGATTGCGCGCTTCATATGGCACCTTCGGGCTGCAAGGGCAGGGGACCGTCATCGGTCAGCAGCCACACGCCGTCCGCGTCCAGCCGCACGGCGGTTGCAGGCCGGCCATAGCCGGCGCCGGTGTCGATATTCAGGCGGTTGCCGTAATGCGTCGCCCGCTTGATCGCCGTATGACCGTGGACGACAAGGGCGCCGTGATCGGCGGTCGATTCAAGGAAGGGCTTGCGGATCCACATCAGATCCACGCGCGACTGCGCCGACAGGTCGATCCCCGGCCGGATGCCGGCATGGGTGAACAGGAAGCCGCCCGGATGCAGGATATAGGGCGCAAGTCCGTCCAGCCAGCGCGCATGCTCGGGGGGTATCTTCTTCAACGCCTCGGCGTGAACCTCGGCCAGCGGCCGGGTCTCGGCATCGGCGATACCATATGACAGCAGGGTCGCGCCTGCGCCATTCTGCGTGTCACCCGTCCAGGTATTCTCGGACGAGGGGCCGGGGTCGATCCAGAAAGGATCCTCCATGAAGCGGGGCAGCTTGTTATCGTGATTGCCCTTCACGATCTGCCAGTTGCGCCCCTGCGCCTGCCCGCCCATCAGGTAATCGATGACAGCTGGCGAATCCGGTCCGCGATCGATCAGATCACCCAGATGAACGATATGCGCATCAGTGCCGCCATCGCGTTCGACCAGACCATGCGTCTTTGCAAGGGCGTCCATCCGGCCGTGGATATCACCGATGGCGTAGACGGGGGCGAAGGCGGGGTTGGATGGCATGAGAGGCCTCTGGGTTGAGCATGTCAAAACGACAGGAAACAGGCGAAAATGGCAAGGCCCGGCGGATTGACCGCCGGGCCGTTTCGCATCTTGATGCGGCAGGCTTCAGATTTCGAAGCGCAATGCGCGGGCCTGAAGAAACTTGCCCGTTCCCTGCAATGCGGCCAGAACCTCGGCCGAGATCGCCTCGTCCAGATACAGGATCGCAATCGCATCCTCGCCCGTGGCAGAGCGGCCCAGCTGGAAGTTCGCGATATTGACGCCCATCTCGCCCAGGGTGCTGCCAAGCGCGCCGATCACGCCCGGAACGTCCTTGTTCCGCGTGTACAGCATATGCTCGCCGATCTCGGCATCCAGGTTGATACCGCGGATCTGGATGAAGCGCGGTTTGCCGTCACTGAACACGGTGCCCGCAATAGAGCGTTCGTTGTCGTCCGTCACCACGGTCAGCTTGATATAGCCGTCATAGACGCCGCCGGCTTCCTGACGGGTGGTCGCCACCTGTATGCCGCGATCCTTGGCGATAACCGGGGCCGAGACCATGTTCACGTCCGGGTTCGTGGCCTTCATCACGCCCGCGATCAGTGCCGCGTTCAGCGCGTTGACATTCATATCGGCGACCACGCCGTCATAAAGCACGTTGATCGACTTGATCGGCACATCGGTCATCTGCCCGATGAAGCTGCCCAGATGTGCGGCCAGCTTGATCCACGGCCCCATGACCTTCGCCTCTTCGGCCGTGACCGAGGGCATGTTCAGCGCGTTGGATACGGCACCGGTCAGCAGGTAATCCGACATCTGTTCGGCCACCTGAAGCGCCACGTTTTCCTGCGCCTCATCGGTGGAGGCGCCCAGATGCGGCGTCACGACGACGTTGGGCAGGTTGAACAGCGGGCTTTCGGTCGCGGGCTCGGTCGCGAACACGTCAAGCGCTGCACCGGCGACATGCCCCGATTTCAGTGCTTCGGCCAAGGCCTCCTCGTCGATCAGTCCGCCGCGGGCGGCATTCACGATGCGCACGCCCTTCTTGGTCTTGGCGAGGTTCTCGCGCGACAGGATATTGCGGGTCTTGTCGGTCAGCGGCACGTGCATGGTGATGAAGTCGGCCTTGGCCAGCAACTCGTCCAGTTCGACCTTGGTGACGCCAAGCTGATCCGCGCGTTCCTCCGACAGGAAGGGATCATAGGCCAGCACCTTCATCTTCAGCCCAAGCGCACGATCCGCGACGATGGACCCGATATTGCCGGCCCCGATTAGACCCAGCGTCTTGTTGAAGACCTCGACCCCCATGAAGCGGTTCTTTTCCCACTTGCCGGCATGGGTCGAGACGCTGGCCTCGGGCAGTTGGCGGGCGACGGCGAACATCAGCGCGATGGCGTGTTCGGCGGTGGTCACGCTGTTGCCGAACGGCGTGTTCATCACGATCACGCCTTTCTTGGACGCGGCCGGGATGTCGACATTGTCGACGCCGATTCCGGCGCGGCCGATCACCTTCAGATTGCTGGCGCTTTCCAGCAGCTTTTCTGTGACCTTTGTGGCCGAACGGATGGCCAGACCGTCATATTGACCTATGATTTCGGCCAGCTTTTCCTTGTCCTTGCCGACATCGGGCAGATAATCGACATCGACACCGCGATCACGGAAGATCTGGACGGCGGTTTCGGACAGTTTGTCAGATACGAGAACTTTGGGCATCTTATGCTCCTTCATTGGCGGACAGGCCGCCTTTCATTCTGGTAAAAATATCCCGGGGGTCCGGGGGCAGGGCCCCCGGCCAAGGCTTATGCCTGCGCGGCGATTTCTTCGTTGAACGCCCATTCGATCCAGGGCAGCAGCGCCTGAATGTCGGCGGTTTCAACGGTCGATCCGCACCAGATCCGCAGCCCTGCGGGCGCATCGCGGTAGGCACCGATATCCAGCGCCACGCCTTCCTTCTCCAGCCGCTTGGCAACGGCTTTCGCGAAGGCAGCACCGTCCTTGATGCGATCATCGGTGAATTTCAGGCAGACGCTGGTGGTCGAGGCGGTCGCCGGATCTTCCGCCAGATTGGCGATCCAGTCGCGGCTGTCGCAGAAATCCCAGACGGCCTGCGCATTGGCGTTGGCGCGGTCCTCAAGACCCTTCTGCCCGCCGACCGATTTCGCCCATTCCAGCGAGACCAGATAGTCTTCGACACACAGCATCGACGGCGTGTTGATCGTCTCGCCCTTGAAGATGCCCTCGATCAGCTTGCCGCCCTTGGTCATGCGGAAGATCTTCGGCAGCGGCCAGGCGGGGGTATAGCTTTCCAGCCGTGCGACCGCGCGGGGCGACAGGATCAGGACGCCATGCCCACCTTCGCCGCCCAGCACTTTCTGCCAGCTGAAGGTGACGACATCCAGCTTGTCCCAGGGCAGTTCCATCGCAAATGCGGCACTCGTCGCGTCACAGATGGTCAGCCCGGCGCGATCGGCGGGGATCTGATCACCATTCGGCAGCCGCACACCAGAGGTCGTGCCGTTCCAGGTGAAGACCACGTCGCGGTCAAAATCGACCGTGCCGAAATCAACGATCTTGCCGTAATCGGCGGTCTGGGTCTTTGCGTCCAGCTTCAGCTGCTTGACCACGTCCGTGACCCAGCCCGAGCCGAAGCTTTCCCAGGCCAGCATCTCGACCGGGCGTTCGCCCAGCAGCGACCACATCGCCATCTCGACCGCGCCGGTATCGGATGCGGGAACGATGCCGATGCGGTAATCCGCCGGAACATTCAGAATTTCACGGGTGGTTTCGATCGCGCGGGCCAGCTTTTCCTTGCCGACGGCGGCACGGTGCGAACGACCCAAGGGGGCGTCGGCCAGCATGTTCAGATCAAAACCGGGGATCTTGGCGCAGGGGCCAGAGGAAAAGCGCGGATTAGCCGGACGCGCAGCCGGTTGCGTATTCGCCATGTCGTTACCCTTTCAGGCAATAGCCTCTCGTTGGGGAGAGGTGTCCCGCTGACGGGAATACGCGCAAGCTGATCAAACGGCAACCGATTTATGAATGCTTGCCGCAGAAAGCCGGACAGGGCCGGTCGCAGCAGTAGCTTCCAGAAAGAACATAAAAGTCAGCTGTTTACTAGCGCAGCAGGGCGAGGTCAGCCATGAGTTCTGTCATGTCATCATCACTCAGGTTCATGTCGGGCATGGCTGTGCCCGGCGCGAAATCCTGTGGTGCGCGCAGAAAACGCTCTAACGAGTCGGGATCCCAGGTCTGATTACTCATTTCCTTCAGGGCATCGCTGTAGCGCGAGAAATCGCTGGCAGAGGCGATGTTGCGTCCAACGATATTGCGCAGATGCGGTGCGTCCTGGGTCGATACTGGGTAGTTCATATTGTGGCACGATCCGCAACTTGCCAGCACGTTCAGATTGGCGACCAGCCCGGTTTCGGTGCGCACGTTGTCGATATCCTCGACTGGGGTCAGCATGATGATCTTGCCGCTGTCAGTGGTTAGGATCATCACGCCGTCGACGATATCGATATCGCGCATGCGGTCACCGATGTAGATCTGTTCGACATAGCTGCCGGTCTGGTCGCCGGTCTGCCATCTGCGAACACGAAACAGGGTGCGCGCCTTCAGGGTCGTGACCATCAGATCGCCGTCCCATGCCGGATCGAAATCTTCGATGAAGGTCAGCGCGCTGATGCCGGGGCTTGGCAGGAAAGACAGGATCGGCAGGGTGAATTCCCCGAAGCGCCCTTCCTGGATCGGGGGATGTTCGGGGAAGGTATACTTGGTGTAGACGGTCCCGAACGACGTATAGGGCCAACCGTAATTGTTCCCGTCTTCGATCAGGTTGATCTCGTCGCCGCCTTTCGGGCCGTGCTCGGTCGAAATCAACTCTCCCTCAGCCGACAGGGCCAGTCCTTGCGGATTGCGGTGTCCGATCGATACGACATGGCGTTCGCCGGTCGTGCGGTTTATGCGGAAGATCTTCCCCAGGTCGCTTTCCAGCGTCTGTGGCGGGGGAATGTCGCCCGGAAAGTCATTGCTGACCCCGTTCAGGCTGAAATCACCGATGGTCAGGATGATGTCGTCGGTCTTCTGGTCATACGCCATGGAGCCGCCGCCAGACAGCACGGAATGCCCCTTGCGCAGCGAAAAGGGCTTCGCCTTGAAAAGCGGCTCTTCAATCCTTTGAATGTCGCCTTCGCCCTCGGGCAAGTCGAACCGGCTGACGGTCATCCATTTTTCGTAGCGCGTCCGGTTCTTCTGACCGTAGGAGACATACCATTCCCTTTTGCCGTCCACTTCGACCGAGATCATGTCGTAGATATCGTCCAGAAGGGTTCCGTCCGGGCGGACCAGCCGGCCGATCTGACTGACGCAATCGTCGCCGGGGCAGGCCCCGGCCTTCAGCCGGAACAGCGATCCCTGTGCGCCGATCACGATGGATTCGTCGCCCGTATCGACGGCCGAGGCGAGCAACGGGACAGGCCTGCCACTGGGATCGGCAATCAGGACCTCTCGCTTATGGGTTGGAAGGATGGTCGAATCCAGCAGGGTCTGGTCGGTCATGTCCAGTTGCAGGGCGGGGTCGCTGTTGACGTCATTCGGGGGCTGCATCAGGCGAACCGCCTTCACGATCCCTTCAAAAAGGATGTCCTTCTTGAAACCGGAGTGAAACCCGACAGCAAAGCCGATCAGCAATACGACAACCAGGGAAAGAACAGGCAGCAGGTAACGACGCATTGCTGGTAAAGCCCTCGAATAAAAGAATTATATGCTGATATTCTGTCGATTCGGGATATTAATCAAATTAATTCGGACTAAATAGTTTGAATGTGGATGGATCAGGCAATGCCTGCCAATTCATGATTGCCGATGGAATTTGATCCATCGGTGAATTGCAGTCGCGCCAGCCTGGCATAAAGGCCGCCGCGCGCCACAAGCTCATCATGCGTTCCCTGTGCAACGATATGGCCGTCATCGAATACCACGATGCGATCGGCCTTTTTCACCGTTGCCAGCCTGTGTGCGACAATGATGGTCGTGCGACCTTTGGCCAACTGATCGACCGCCTGCTGCACCGCATATTCCGATTCGGCATCCAATGCGCTTGTTGCCTCGTCCAGAAGCAGAACGGGGGCGTCGCGCAAAATGGCGCGGGCGATGGCGATGCGTTGCTTCTGCCCGCCCGACAGCATGACGCCGCGTTCGCCGACCTGGCTGTCATAGCCTTCGGGCAAAGCAAGCAGGAAGTCATGTGCATGGGCGGCGCGCGCAGCGGCCTCGACCTCTGCGTCGGTGGCGCCGGGGCGGCCGAAACGGATATTCTCGCGCGCGGTGGTCGCGAAGATGACAGGGTCTTGCGGCACAAGGGCGATTTCGGCCCGGAAATCGGCGCGGGCCATGTCACGCAGGTCGATCCCGTCCAGCGTGACCTGCCCGGTCGCCGGATCCCAGAAGCGCTGGATCAACTGGATCACGGTGGTCTTGCCCGCGCCCGAGGGCCCGACAAGGGCCACGGTTTCGCCGGGGCGGATGGTCAGATCGACATCCTTCAGCGCCGACCGGTCGGGCCGGGAGGGGTAATGAAAACTGACATCCTTTAGCGCGATTGCGCCCTTGGCCGGGCGGGGCAGGGCCACGGGCTGTGCCGGGTCGTTGATGGCATCGCCAGCTGCCAAAAGCTCGGCAAGACGTTCGGTCGCGCCTGCTGCACGCTGCAACTCGCCCCAGATTTCCGACAATGCGCCAACGGCACCTGCGACGAGGACGGCATAAATGACGAACTGCACCAGTTCGCCCACAGTCATCAGCCCGGCCTGCACATCGCGCGCGCCGATCCACAAGACGCCCAGCACGCCTGAAAAGATCAGGAATATGACGATCACAGTCAGCACGGCGCGTGTGGCGATGCGTTTGCGGGCAGACACAAAGCTTTCTTCGGTCACGCGCGCAAAATCAGCACGGGTCGCGGATTCGTGGGTGAAGGCCTGCACGGTCTGCGCAGACTGCAACGCCTCGGCGGCGGAGCCAGAAGATGTGGCGATCCAGTCCTGATTTTCGCGCGCCAGCACCCGCAGCCTTCGGCCCAGACCGATGATCGGGATCAGGATCAGCGGCACCAGCAGCAACACGAGGCCGGTCAGCTTGGCGGATGTCAGAAACAGCATGACCAGCCCGCCTGCCATCAGCAGCACATTGCGCAGCGCGACCGAAACGGAAGACCCGATCACCGACAGGATCACCGTGGTGTCTGTGGTGATCCGGCTGACGATCTCTCCGGTCATGACTTTTTCGAAGAAGGCGGGAGAGCGGCCGATCACGCGGTCGAAGATGGCCTTGCGGATATCGGCCACGACACGCTCGCCCAGCCGCGTCACAAGGTAATAGCGCAGCCCCGTCCCGACCGCGAGCGCGGCCACGATCAGGAATGCGGCTTCGAAATATTCGTCCAGCAGGACTGATCCCACATCGAAACCATCCACCACCCGGCGCACGGCCAAGGGCAGGATCAGACTGATCGCGGCGGTCAGGATCAGCGCGCCAAGCGCCGCAAACGCCATGCCGCGATAGGGCCGGATGAAAGGCCAAAGCGCCGACAACGCGCCCATGCGGCGGCTTCCGGGGCGATCGTTCTGGGTGGTAATCGGTGCGCGAGCCATGCGTGCCAGTCCTTGCGTTGCCCTCGCTTTAGGCGTGATGGGGCAGGGCGGCAACCATCAAAGGCTGGTTGCACCGGATGACAAATGGTCGCGCAGCCGGTCAACTGCCCCGGCCAACCGCCCGTCGATGACGTCCAGATAGCGCGTCCAGTCATCGAAGTGATGCAGGTCTTCGGCCCCGTCGGAAATCCCGCGCAGCGCGACAAGCGGCAGGTCGAACTGCTGGCAGGCGCGCAGCACGGCGAAGCTTTCCATATCGACCATATCTTCAGCGATGGTGTCGTAGGCCGCGCCCGAAACGATATTCCCGCCGGTCGACAGGCTTGCCGCCGGAATGCCAGGGATTGTGATCGGCAAGGCTAGCGTAGCGGGCAGGCCCAGAAGCGGCGTTACGCCCTTCTCGAACCCAAGGGGCGAGGCGTCGATATCGCGCCAACTGACGGAAGATGCCTGATATATCATACCCTGTTCAAGTCGTGCCGATCCGGCCGAACCGAGAGAGACGACAAGCCGGGGCAGACTGTCCGCAGCCGCCAACCGCGCCAGCGCCATTCCGGTCGCCAGTGCCGCCTCGATCGGGCCGATCCCGGTCATCAGGGGGGTGAAACGCGATTGCAGCGCCGGGCCGTATTCGGCCTTCGCCGCCATGACGAACAGGGTCGGCACACCGCCCAGATCAGTGACAAGCCCGGTCGTTGCCGGGTTGGTCATGATCGGATCTGTCTGGTGCGGGCCGCGGGACTCGAACCCGCACGGCCTTGCGGCCCAAAGATTTTAAGTCTCATGCGTCTACCATTCCGCCACGCCCGCAACCGACTGAAAAGGCAAATTAATCCGTTCCAGCGTCCGAAATCTAGCATGTGCTGCGCCGCGCGCAAGGCGTGGCGGCCAGGTTTTCGTCACCATAGCCTGCCACCACGCGGTGACGATCACTTCGTCAGATAGTCGTTGCTGAACCAATTCGCGACATCTGGGGCAGATGACAGCGTTGCGCCGTTGCTGTCGCGAAGTCCACCTGCCTGCGCCAGAAAGGCCGCGCTTGCGGCCAGCATCGGGCCGTCGATCAGGCCGACCGGCTCTCCTTCGTCTTGCAGGAAACCGCTTTCGATCAGCGTTTCCATCGAGGCGTGGACGAGTTCGGCATCAGGCAGCATTCCGCCCGACGCGGCGATCAGGATATCGGCGGCATCGGCCGGATTTTCTACGGCAAAGGCATAGCCGCGCTGCACCGCCTGAACGAAGGCGCGGGTCTGTTCGGGATGCGCGGCGATCCATTCCCCGCTGCCGGCGATCAGCGTCGTCTGCTGGTCGGGCACGCCGAAATCTGCATAGCGAAAGCCACGCTGCGACCGCCCCAGAAGGTCGGCATTCACCCCTTCCCAGGTCTGGACCTCCAGCGTGAAATCAACACGGCCATTCGCCAGCGCTTCATAGGCCGAGGTGCCGAGCGTTACCGTCTCATAGTCCCCCTTGCCGCCGTCATTGCGGATCATGGTGCCGATCAGCGCGCTTTCCCAATCGCTGCCGAAGCCGGCATAGGTCTTGCCGTCCAGATCGGCCGGGCGCTGGATTTCGTCATTGTCGCCATTGACGACAAGGCGGCCGGTCTCGTGCTGGGTGATGGCGAACACGGCCTGAAGATCAGCCCCGGCTGCCCGCTGCGAGGTGAAGCCCACGACGCCAACCACCCCGAATTCGGCCACGCCCGACGCGATCAGCGCACTTGCCGAAGTGTCGGTATAGGGCAGGATATCGACCGCCAGCCCGGCTTCTTCGAACCAGCCCTGTGCCTCGGCCACGTACAGCCCGACATGATTGGTGTTCGGCGTCCAGTCGAGGGCGACGGACAGTTTTTCCTGCGCCTGTGCGGGCAGGGCGGCAAGGAAGAATGCTGCGGTCAGGAGTTTGGTCATTTGTCAGTCTCCGGTATGGGCGAAAATCGTATCGAGGATCTGCTGTTCGATGCTATGGGCGGTCGCGGGCAGCGGGCGGCCAAGGCGCGGGCGCGGGGCGGTCACCTTGAATTCCGCCACGACATGGCCGGGACGTGGTGACAGGACATAGATTCGATCGGACAGTGCCACGGCCTCGCGCACGTCGTGGGTGACAAGCAGCGTGGTCCAGCCGGCCGCTTGCCATCGCCTTTCGAACCAGCCCTGGATACGGGTCCGGGTCAGCGCATCCAGCGCGCCGAAAGGTTCGTCCAGAAGCTGGACGGGGCGGCCCTGAATGACTGTGCGCAGCAATGCCGCGCGCTGGCGCATTCCACCCGAAAGCTGGGCGGGATAGTGACGCTCAAAGCCGGCAAGGCCGAATTCGGCCAGCATCGGCGCGGCAAGCTTGCGGGCTTCGGGGCGGGGGGTGCCCTGCACCTCCAGTCCAAGGGTGACATTGTCGATAATGCGCCGCCATGGCAGCAGCGCATCGCGTTGCGGCATGAAGGAGAAAGCCTTGCCGGGGGCGGCGTCGTTCAGGACGATCTCGCCCCCGTCGGGGGTCAGATCACCGATCAGCAGCCGAAAAAGAGTGGATTTCCCACAGCCTGACGGCCCGAGGATTGACACGAATTCCCCCGCTGCGACATGCAGCGACAGCCGATCCAGCACGGCCATGCCGTTCAGGCGCAAGGACAGATCGCGGATCGCAAGCCCGTTCATCGCGCGACACCTGCGTCCTGCCACCGCAAGGCAAGACGTTGCAGGCCCACGACCAACCCGAACAGCACCAGGGTCAGGGTCGAACTGACGATGACGGCGGCCAGCATCAGATCAGGGCGAAAGCTGTTCTTGGCGTTCAGGATGACGATGCCGATGCCCGCCCGCGCGCCGGCATATTCTGCGAAGATCGCCGCGACCACGGCATAGGTGATCGAAATCCGCAACCCGGCGAAGAAATAGGGCATTGCGGACGGCAGGCGCGCACGCCGGAACACCCCGGCGCGGGTCGCGCCCATGGACCGCAGCAATGCTTCGATTTCCGGTTCGGTCGAGGCATAGCCATCGACAAGTGCGATCAGCATCGGGAAGAAGGTGACAAGCGCCACCAGCAGGATCTTCGGTGTCAGATCGAAACCGAACCAAAGGACCATCAGCGGCGCAATGGCGACCAGCGGCAAGGTCTGGCTGACCACGAAGATCGGGAACAGCGCGCGTCGCAAGCGCGGCACGAAATCCAGCAACACCGACAGCGCGACGGCCGTGCCGATGGAAACGGCAAAGCCAAGAAGCGTCGCCCGCAAGGTCGGGACAAGATTCTGCCACAGCAAGACGCGGTTCTGAACGATCTGTTCCGCCACGCGGCTGGGTGCGGGCAGCACAAGAGGCGAGATGCCGGACAACAGGACATATACTTCCCAAAGGGCAAGGGCGGCGGCAATGCTGCACAGCGCGGGAAGGGCGCGCGTCAGCATCCCGCCGCCTTTCGGCGGCATTTCGGGCATTCGCTCAGCCCGAGGTCGAGGGGCTGTTGGCCGAGACCGTCAGGTCCATCGTCACATGGCCCTCTGGCGGGCCGAAACGACAGAAGGCCTGTTCCAGCGTCGCGAAGACCGGACCGGCATCACCCTTGATCCGGGTGCAGAAATTCTTGGCCCGATCGAAGCAACCGCTGTCTTTCAGAAAGTCGATGCAGCCATAGATTTCCGCCATGTGATCGCCGTTGCCCATGACATACAGCGAGAACTGCGCCCGCGCCGTCTCTGCGGTGACAGGGGCTGCCGCGACTGCGGCAATGGCTGCTGTCTGACGCGCTTCCAGCGGCTCGTCGGGGCTGGCCAGTGCCTGTGTCGCGCAGATCGCATCGTCCGGCTCGCCCGGGCATCCGCGCGAAAGGGTGCAGCGCAATACGACATGGTGCCGGGTCGCGGCGGCGGCGACATAGACCTCACGCAGGGCCGGGAACAGCACCTCTGGCGCGCCGACGATCAGGGTCGAGATATCGTCGGTCTCGATCCGAAGTTGACTGCGCCACGGGTCGAGCGCCTTCAGCGATGACAGGATGACGGGAACGAACCCGTCCGTCATGGGGTATAGGGATATTTGTGCGCCGACGAACATTTCGCCTCCTTGCTCCGCTGGCATGATCCAGATCAGCTTTGAGGGTCCGAAGGCATGCGCCCCCATCTCAGCCACGGCATTACGCGGCACCCCTGGATGGCCGCAAACCATCACAGCCGAAGCGTGCTGTCAACAGTTGATGTTTCCCATGGGGAAGGCAGGCCGTGTCAGACCTTCGATGCCGCGCGCGCTGTCGTTTGCAGGGCTTCCCAGATGCGATAGCGATCATCATGGCGCACAGCGACTGTGCCCCCTTTGGGCGGGTAGTGCCGCGAAAGCCGCGACATCGCGCCCATCGCGCTGACAAGGTCAGGGTAGATGCCGCCTGCCACCGCGCCAAGCATCGCGGTCCCAAGCAAGACCGGCTCCTCGCTTTCGGTGGCGGCAAATTCGATACCCGACGAATCGGCCAGAAGCTGCCTGATCATGTGTGATCGGCCAGCCCCGCCCGAAATCACGACACGCCCCACCGGGGCGCCCGCGCGGGCCTGCGCAGTGATGATCTGGCGCAGCCCGTAACCGATGCCACAGATCCCGGCGATGTACAGCGCGATCAGGCTGTCCAACCCGCGATCCATGCCCAACCCGGCAATCACGGCTCGGGTATCCGGATCGGCATGGGGCGAACGGTTTCCCATGAACTCCGGCACCACATGGACACCGCGCGCCAGATCCACCGGGTCGCCGTCGGCGCAGCGCGCCTCGGCCTCTGCGGCCAGCCATGCGGGTAGTGAAAGGCCGCGTGCCGCCGCCATGTCCTGCGCTTCGGGCGTGAAGGGATGCAGGTTGACAAGCTGGTCGATGGCAGCGCCTGCGGCCGATTGCCCGCCCTCGTTCAGCCACATGCCTGGCACCATGGCCGAGAAATAGGGTCCCCACACGCCGGGCGCGAATACGGGTTCGACGGTCGAGGTCATCATGCAGGACGATGTCCCGAAGACATAGCCGAGATTGCGCTCGGCGCCACCGCTATCCTGTGCGCCAACTGTCCCTACGCCGCCCGCATGGGCGTCGATCAGCCCCGCGCCGACGGGTGTGCCGGGCACTAGGCCCAGATCCGCGGCAGCGCTTTCGGTCAGCCCCTGACCCAGCGGTGTCCCCGGCTCCTGCACTTGGGTGCCGATACGGGTGAAATTTTCTTCTGCCAGCTCGCCGATCCCGATGCGATGGAAATAGCTGGCGTCCCATCCGCCATCATGGCTGAGATAGGTCCATTTGCATGTGACGGTGCAGGCCGAGCGCGCGAGATCGCCCGAAGCTTTCCAGGTCAGAAAATCCGTCAGATCCATGAACTGCCAGGCCTGGGCAAAAACCTCGGGGCGGTTTTCCTTCAGCCAAAGAAGCTTGGGCGTCTCCATTTCGGGCGAAATCCGACCGCCCACAAAGTCCAGCACCCGGTGCCCGGTCTGGTTGATCCGCGCGGCCTGTTCGCGGGCGCGATGGTCCATCCAGACCATGATGTTGCGTTCGGGATGTGCCGGATCGCCGACTGGCAGGGGCGTGCCGCCTTCGCCCAGAACCACCAGCGAACATGTTGCATCAAAGCTGATGCCGCGAATGTCGGCAGGCGCGATCGCAGCGTCCGACACCGCGCTGCGGGTGGCGCGCGACACGGCCTGCCAGATATCCTGTCCAGACTGTTCCGCGATGCCGCCGGCGCGGCGTTCCATCGCGATATCATGTTTTGCCGTGCCCAGAAGCTGTCCCTGCCGGTCAAAAACCCCGGCTCTTGCGCTGCCCGTGCCGACATCCACCCCAAGAAGATACTCACCGCGCTGTGCCATCGCGTTCCCCCTCGTCCCCATCGCGCAAGGATGTCTAGCACGGTGTCGAACTGCAGCGCCACATCGTCAGGCCGATGAAACCCCATGGGAATGTTTTCTTGCCTTACCCCTCGAATTGCGGCGCCAAGGTGACTAGTCTGAAAACTTCCGCAGGCATTGGAAGGCTTTCCGCGATGAATCTTGTCCCACGTTTCGCCCTTGTCCTTGGCGCCGCAATCGCGCCATTTGCGTCGCCCGCACTGGCAGATGCAGATCCGTCGGCGATCATTCGCATCGGGTCGCTTTATGAACCGCAGAATCTGGATAATACCGCCGGTGCCGGGCAGGGCATCAACGAGGCGTTCAACGACAATGTCTATGAAGCGTTGTTCCGCCTGAATGACGACGGAAGCGTGGTGCCGGTGCTGGCGGCCGATCACACCGTATCCGAAGACGGCCTGACCCATACATTTACCCTGCAGGACGGCGTGACCTTTCATTCCGGCGATCCGCTGACGGCGGCTGATGTCAAATATTCGATCGAGCGCGTGACCGCTGAGGGATCGAAATCGTCGCGCAAAAGCAGCCTCGCCAGCATCGCCGGGATCGAGACGCCGGATGACCAGACGGTCGTGATCACCCTTAACAGTCGGTCGATCTCATTGCCGTACAATCTCAGCTATGTGTGGATCGTGAACGATGCCGCCAGCGACATCACCGCGACCGAAGATGGAACCGGACCCTATGTGCTGGACGACTGGAAGCGCGGATCGGCGATTTCGCTCAAGGCGTTTGATGCGTATTGGGGCGAGGCCCCGAAGAATGGTGGCGCGGTCATCAGCTATTTCACCGAAGCGGCAGCGTTGGACAATGCCCTGCTGACCAACGCGCTGGATCTTGTGACCACGATCCAAAGCCCGGACGCGTTGATGCAGTTCGAGGATCCGTCGCGCTATACGATTGCGGAAGGCAACTCGACCGTGAAGGAGATCATGGCCTATAACGACCGCGAGGCACCTTTCGATGACGCGCGCGTCCGCAAGGCGCTGGCGCGCGGGATCGACAAGCAGAAGCTGCTGCAGGCGATATGGGGCGATCGGGGCATGGTCTTGGGCAGTTTCGTGCCGCCCACGGACCCGTGGTATGAAGACCTGACGGACGTTGACGCGTATGATCCCGAAAGCGCCAAGGCGCTGCTGGCAGAGGCGGGGCACCCGGACGGGTTCACTTTCACGCTGGACACGCCCAATTACGATCCCCATCCCATCACGGCCGAATTCGTCAAGGCGGAACTGGCCAAGATCGGGGTGACGGTGAACATCAACATCATCACTGCGAATGAATGGTACACGAAGATCTACCAGGCCCACGATTTCCAGGCGACGCTGCAGGAACATGTGAATCACCGCGATATCGTTTTCTACGGAAACCCGGATTTCTACTGGGGCTATGACAATCCTGACGTCACCCGTCTGATCGCCGAGTCCGAGCAGGTTGCGACCGAGGAAGAGCAGTCCGCCAAGCTGCGCGAAGCAAATGCGATCATAGCGGAAGAAGCGGCGTCGAACTGGTTCTTCCTGTTCCCGCAGATCGTCGTTTCAGCGGCGAATGTGACCGGCTATCCGGTGAATGGCCTGAACTCGCAATTCTTCCTGCGCAATATCGAAAAGGCGAACTAGGCTTCGATGGGTCGCTATCTTCTGCGCCGGACAATCGTGCTGGTCCTGTCACTGATCGTGGCGGGGCTGGTCCTGTTCGTTCTGTTGCGCCTTCTGCCGGGCGATCCGGCGGCGGCGTTGCTGTCGGTCGGCGCGGATGACGCACAGATTGCTGCGGCCCGCGAACAGGTCGGATCCGACCAGCCCGTCTGGGTGCAACTTGGCCTTTTTCTGTCAGACCTTGCACGTTTCGATCTTGGCAGGTCCTTCGCCTCGAACCAGCCGGTTCTGCCAGAGATCCTTGCCCGGCTGAGCGTGACTTTGCCGCTGACATTGGCATCTTTCCTGCTGGCGATCTGCATCGCGGTGCCCTTGGGGATCATCGCGGGGGTCAAGGCGGATCGCTGGTATGGCGCGGCGATCTCGGCCGCTTCGCAGTTGGGCATTGCGGTTCCGGTCTTCTGGATCGGCATCCTGCTGGTCTGGCTGGTTGCGGTCGAATGGCGGCTTCTGCCCGCATCGGGCTTTCCGATCGACGGCTGGGGGGACCCGTTGGCGGCCATGCGTGCGCTGATCCTGCCGGTCCTGACGATTGCCATCGTGATGAGTGCGTCGCTGCTGCGCTATGTCCGTTCGGCCACGCTGGATGTTCTGGGCGCAGACTACCTGCGCAATGCCCGTGCGCTTGGTGAGAGCCAGACGCGCGCACTGATCCGCCACGGGATCCGCAATGGCGCGGTGCCGGTCATCTCTGTTCTGGGGATCGAGCTTGCCTCGACCCTTCTGGGCGCGGTCGTGGTCGAGCGGGTGTTCACGCTGCCCGGCCTTGGCTCGATGCTGCTTCTGGGCATCCAGCAGCGCGATTATCCCAGCGTTCAGGCTGTGCTGCTTGTTTCGACCCTGCTGGTGCTGCTGATCGGCTTTGTCGCCGATATCGTGCAAAGACTGATCGACCCGCGCCTGCGCGAGCCATCCGGGGCCGCGCGATGAAGCGCCGCAACCTGTGGATCGGGATCGTGCTGGTCGGGCTGAACGCGGTCGTGGCGCTGCTGACGCTGGTATGGCTGCCTTACGACCCGTCGGAAATGGCGGGCGGGCGGCTGTCTCCGCCCAGTTGGATGCATCCAGCGGGAACGGACAGGCTGGGCCGGGATTATCTGACGCAGGTCATGATCGGCGCGCGCATTGCCATGACGGTGGGTATTGGCGCGGTTTTGCTGGGCGGTCTGATCGGGACGACACTTGGGGTGCTTGCGGCCTATGCCCGTCGCGGATTGGACGATGCGCTTGCGGCGACGCTGGATATCCTGATTGCCTTCCCGACGCTGCTTCTGGCCATGCTTGTCGTTGCCGCGAGTGAAGGGGCCAGTCTGTGGACGGCGATCCTTGCCATCGGATTTGCCATGTCGGCGGTTGTGGCGCGCCTTGTGCGCATCCTGACCAAACGCGTTCTGGCGCAGGAGTATATCACCGCTGCGCGATGCTCTGGGTTAAGCTGGGCCAAGATCACGCGCACCCATGTCCTGCCGAATATCATGCCGACGGTTCTGGTCATTCTGGCGTTGCAGTTCGGTATTGCCGTCATCGCCGAAGCCTCACTGTCCTATCTGGGTCTTGGCACGCCGCCACCCAACGCAAGTTGGGGGCAGTTGCTTCAGCAGGCGCAATCGACGGTATTTCGCGCGCCGATGGGTGTGATCGCGCCCGGCCTCGCCCTTGTCTCGCTGGTGTTGGGGATCAATTTTCTGGCCGACGGTTTGCGCGACCTGCTGGATGCCGAGCCTGAAGGCGCCGAGGAGGCCACGACATGACCCTGCTGCGCGTCGAGAACCTCACCGTATCAGCCGGCGCCCGTCAGCTGGTTCACGGTGTCAGCTTTGATCTGGAGGTGGGCGAACGGGTCGGATTGGTCGGCGAAAGCGGGTCAGGCAAATCGCTGACCGCGATGGCCATCGTGGGCTTGCTGGCACCTGGTCTGGCGGCCGGCGGATCGGTCCTGTTGGATGGTCAGCAGGTCGTCGGTCAACGTGACCGCGATCTGGTGCCGTTACGGGGGGGCGTGGCTGCGGTGGTCTTTCAGGATTCGCGCGCGGCGCTTGATCCGCTGATGCGTCTTGGCGACCAGCTTGCCGCGCCGTTGCGCCGCCGCGCCGTGCGCGAAGGACGCCGGCTGAGCGCCGCCGGATTGCGCGACGAACAGATCAGCGCGCTTCAGCGGGTCTCGATCGATGATCCGGTTCGCATCCTTGGGTCATGGCCGCATGAGGTGTCTGGCGGGCAACGCCAGCGCATTGCCATTGCCATGGCGCTGGCCTGTGGCCCGCGCCTGCTGATCGCGGATGAACCGACAACGGCGCTGGATGTCTCGACCCAGGCCGAAGTTCTGGATCTGTTGGACGCTCTGGTCCGGGCCGAAGGCCTGTCGCTTCTGTTCATCAGTCATGACCTGCCTGTCGTCTCGCGCATTGCCGACCGGGTGCTGGTCATGCGCCATGGCCGGGTGGTCGAGAAAGGTCCGACCACCCGTGTGTTCACCGATCCGCAGGATTCCTATACGACAGATCTCGTCGGCGCCGCGCGGCGTCTGGAAGCTGCGCTGGAGAACCCGAAATGAGCTTGTTCTCGGTTGAAAACGTCAATTTCGGCTACAGCCCGGAAACGCGCGTTCTGCACGACATCTCGCTGAAGCTGGAACAGGGCGAAAATCTGGGCATACTTGGCGAAAGCGGGTCTGGAAAGTCGACGGTGTTGCGGCTGATGCTGGGACTTGCTGCCCCCGACAGCGGCGTGATCCGGGCAGATGGCACGGTGCTGAACACCCGTTCTCGCGACCGGATGCAGGCGCATCGGCGGTTTGTCCAACCGGTGTTTCAGGACCCATACAGTTCGCTGGATCCCCGCATGCGCATCGGCCGGGCGCTTGCAGAGCCGCTTGCGGCGCTGGAACTGCCGGGCGATCCAAAGGCCGAAGTCGCCCGCGTTCTGGCCGAGGTCGATCTGCCCGCCGACAGCGCCGCAAGAAGGCCGCGCGCCTTTTCCGGCGGTCAGCGGCAGCGAATTGCCATTGCACGCGCATTGATCGCCAGGCCGCGCGTCCTATTGGCTGATGAACCCGTCAGCGCCCTGGATCTGTCGACGCGGGTGCGGGTCATCGATCTGCTGGAAAAGCTGTCGCAGGATTTGACCCTTGTGCTTGTCTCGCATGACATTGCTATCGTTGCCGCGCTTTGTCCGCGACTGGTCGTGCTGCAACAGGGCCGCGTCGTTGAATCGGGCGCGACGCGCGACATTCTGCGTGACCCGCAGCACCCCTATACTGAAATGCTGTTGCACAGCCTGCCAAAACTGCCCCGAGCGAAGGAAATCGCGCAATGAGCACCGATTACGAAGCGGAAACGGAACAATGGCGCCAGGACCGGCTGACCGCGCTGACTGCCGAAGACGGCTGGCTGAACCTGACTGACCGGATCGAGATAGCGCCGGGCCGGCTGACCGTCGGCCGGGCGGCAGACAATGACGTGGTGATCTCGGCCGGGCCGGATCATCTGGGTGTGCTGGATCTGGCGCCGGATGGCGCCGCAACCTTTGATGCCGGTGCCGGGCCGCAGCCCTTTCAGCCTGTGCCCGACAACCCGCCGCGTCTGAAGGTGGGGGATCTGCTGCTGGAACGCAGCCAGGTCGAGGGCATCTACGCCCTGCGGGTGCGTGATACAGCGGCCTCGCGGCGGCGCGATTTTGAAGGGATCGACAGCTATCCGCTTGATCCTGCTTGGCGTATCGAAGCCGAATGGCGTCCCCTGGAGGAACCCCAGCAGGTTGATATCGACCTTGTGACCGGCGCGCGTGATCGGGTGCGTATCACGCATGAGGCCCGGTTTGAGCATGATGGCCTTCCGGTCACTCTGCTGCCGACACATGAAAAATCCGGTAAGCCGATGTTCGTGATCCGCGACCGTACGGCCGGGACCGAGACCTATGGTGCGGCGCGTTTCCTGATCGGCGAGGTGCAGGGCGACCGTGTGGTGCTGGATTTCAACCGCGCCTTCAACCCGCCCTGCGCCTTCACCGACTTCGCCGTCTGCCCGCTGCCGGTGGCGCAGAACATCATGCCCTTCCCCATCCGCGCCGGCGAAAAGAAACCGGCGGATCACTGACTTCGCGCGCTGTGCCGGATCTTGTCCGGCCAGCGCGATGACGTCCTGCAGCGGACAGGCAGTCCGGAAGATGCGGCATCCGCCGAATTTGGAATCCAGCTCGCCCTGAGGCGATTTTTCCTTTCTGTACGAAGAAAGGCTCTCACCTCACGGCCGGTGAACAAGCAACCATGACCTGTGGTCCGATAATCGTCGATCAGGTTGCAGTCAGCTTGTGCAGCAGGCGCATGAACTCAACCCGCTCTGCTTCGTCCAGCGGCGATAGGATCTGTTCCTGTGCCGCGCGCACTGCGGGTTGAATTGTCTGAACCACCGACTCTCCGCGCGTGGTCACGCTCAGCCGTCTTGCGCGGCGATCATCGTCCCGGACACTGCGCGTCAGATAGCCGCGATCTTCCAATCGACCGACGACGCCGCCGATCGTGACGCGATCATATGCCACGAGACCGGCAAGTGTCGCCTGATCGATATCCGGTTGGCTGAAGATCGTCGCGAGTGATCCGTATTGCACCGGCGTCAGATCAAACCCGGCCGCCTTGGTTTCTGCAACGAATGCACCGACCGCCAATTGGTTAAGGCGGCGGATCAGGTGCCCGGGAAGGTCGGTCAATTCATCCATCAGGCAAATATCCGTGATGATCGGGCAAAGGCAAGCAACCATTGATTACTATACTTACGATTAGTATACTTATCAAATAAGCGATTCGCCAAGGAGGAGGGGCGTTCGACATGGACAAGGCAATGCAGCCCGAGGATTCGCCGGAGTTGCGCAAGCTGTATCAGGACTTCGCTGACAACCACATGAACCCTCTCTGGACGCAGATCGGCGATCTGATGCCGGTTCATCCGCGTCCAAGGGCGTTGCCCCATGTCTGGAAGTGGTCGACGCTTTACCCGCTGGCAAAGCAATCTGGTGATCTTGTCCCTGTCGGGCGCGGAGGGGAGCGCCGTGCAATCGGTCTGGCCAATCCCGGCCTGGGCGGTGAGACCTATATCTCGCCCACGTTGTGGTGTGCGATACAATATCTGGGCCCTCGTGAAACCGCCCCTGAACATCGTCATTCGCAGAATGCCTTCCGCTTTGTCGTGGAAGGCGAGGGGGTGTGGACCGTGGTAAACGGTGACCCGGTGCGTATGTCGCGGGGTGACTTCCTGCTGACGCCCGGGTGGTGCTTCCACGGCCATCACAACGACACTGACCAGCCGATGGCCTGGATTGACGGGTTGGATATTCCCTTCAGCTTTCAGAACGATGTCGGCTTCTTCGAATTCGGGGCCGATCGCGTGACCGATTATGCGACGCCGCGCTTTTCCAAAGGTGAGCGGCTTTGGTGCCACCCGGGTCTGCGCCCGCTGTCCCAACTGCAAGACAGCGTCAGCAGCCCAATCGGTGCTTATCGCTGGGAGATCACGGATGCTGCCCTGACGCAGCAGTTGCTGCTGGAAGATGAAGGACAGCCCGCGACGGTCGAACAGGGCCACGCGGCGGTGCGCTATATCAATCCCACCACCGGCGGCGATGTCATGCCGACCATCCGCGCAGAGTTTCACCGGCTGCGCGAAGGGACACAGACGGCGGTCCGGCGAGAGGTCGGATCGACGGTATTCCAGGTTTTCGATGGTCGCGGCGCGGTCGTGATGAATGGCGAAACCCATCAGCTGGACAAAGGGGATATTTTCGTAATCCCAAGCTGGGTTGCGTGGTCGCTGCAGGCGGAAACCCCGTTCGATCTGTTCCGCTTTTCCGACGCGCCCATCATGGAGCGTCTGAACTTCAACCGCACCATGATCGAAGGTCGTGAATGAGCGATCTGGATCAGGCCCGCGCCGATTTGCGTGCACGTCAGGGGACCGGTGCACGCTATGATGCCGCTTCCGCGCCCGCCGAAGCGCTGCACATGGCGCGTCGCGGTGTCGCCTATATGGCGCGTCTTATCAACAACCTGAACGATGCGGCGCTGTCAGAAGCCTCTGACCGCGCCGGGTGGTCGCGCAGACGGGTCATCGCCGCGTCGGCGCTTCAGGCGCGGGAAATCGCGCAGGCGCTGGAGGACGCAACTGGTCAGAAAGGCGACCGTGCGCCGACCGATCTGGCCGCACTTGATCTGGCAGAGACTTTGCCACCGCGCGCCTTGCGTCATCTGGTCAACCATGCCGACACCCATCTGAACGTCGTCTGGCGCGACCTTTCCGACGCGGATTGGGATGCACCCGTGACATTGTCGGGCCGCACCGGCCCGGCGCGCGATACTGCGCTGTTACGGGCGGGGGCGCTTTGGCGGGCTGCGCTTGATCTTCGTGCGGGCGCGCGACTGCGCGATGTCCCGAAAGGTATCGGATTGAAATCCGGGGCAGCGACATGAACCGACAGGGGAATTCAAGGAGGAGACGAGATGATCCGTAAACTGGCATATGCACTGGCCACCGCGACCACCTGCCTTGTGGCTGTTCCAGCGCAGGCGGGCGACTTCATGGTGACGCTGCTCGGCACGGCAAGCCCTGCGCCGCGGCCAGACCGCTCTGGTCCGTCGATACTGATTGAAGGTGGCGAAAAGCGCGTGCTGATTGACGCCGGGCGAAATGCCCCCGTGCGGTTGTGGCAGGCGAAGGTTCCGGTGGGAAGCATCGACGCCACGTTCATCACGCATTTCCATTCTGACCACACATCCGGTCTTGCAGATCTGTGGCTGACTGGATGGATCGCACGGCCCTTCGGTGGTCGCGACGCGCCGATGCGGGTGATCGGCCCGGTCGGTACGAAAGCCCTGACCGATGGGCTGCAAGCGGCCTATGACGGAGATATCCAGATCCGCCTTGTCGACGAGGGCAATCCCCCGGAAGGCGTCCAGATCGAGACGACCGAAATTTCGCAGGACGGCGTGATCTTTGATGAAGGCGGCCTGAAGGTTACGGCCTTTGCGACCAACCACGGCGAAAACATCAAGCCGAATTATGGCGTCATGGCGGAATATGACGGGCGCAAAGTCGTCATCTCGGGCGACACGACCTATGACGAACGGATCGCCGAAAACGCCAAGGGTGCAGATCTGCTGATCCACGAGCTTGGTGCCGCGCAGCCCGGACTGCTGGAAGAAGAACACGCCAAGCGCGTCATCGCCCATCACACGACGCCGCAGCAGGCAGGTCAGATCTTTACCGCCGCACAGCCGAAGCTTGCCGTCTATACCCATCTGGTGATGCTTTCGAACCCGCAATATCCCGAGCTTACCCTGTCCGAGATCGTGGCGCAGACTCGCGAAACCTATGCCGGCCCTCTGACAGTCGGCGAGGATCTGATGACATTCGATATCGGGCCTGGCGGTGTCGCCACCTATACCCGCGACTAAGACCCGGCACCGAAGAAAGGACCGAGACAATGACCGACACGCTTTTTCCTGCCCCCCAATGGCCGACTGTGGCCGTGAATGGAAAGACCGCCCGTTTTCCAGTTCGCCGGATTTTCTGCGTGGGCAGAAATTACGCCGCACATGCCGCCGAAATGGGGGTCGAAGTTGACCGCGAAGCGCCGTTCTATTTCACGAAATCTGCGCTGACCATTCTGCCCTCTGGACAGGAATATCCTTATCCTCCGGGGACCGAGAACTTCCATTACGAAATGGAACTAGTCGTTGCCATCGGAAAGCCCGCCTTCCGCGTCAGCGCCGATCAGGCCATGGACGCGGTCTATGGGTATGCAACCGGTCTGGATATGACCCGGCGTGATCTGCAACTGGTGGCGCGTTCCAAGCAGCGTCCCTGGGATCTTGGCAAGGATGTGGAAGGAAGCGCCGTCATCTCGGCGATCACACCTGCCACTGAATTCACGGTCGCCGATCAACCCATCCGGCTGAGTGTGGGCGGCGAGGTGAAGCAGGACGCCACGCTTGCGGATCTTGTATGGTCCGTGCCGGAACTGGTCGCCGATCTTTCGAAATTCTATCATCTGCAGCCGGGCGACCTGATCTATACAGGGACACCCGCTGGTGTCGGGGCCGTGCTGCCGGGCGACGTCATTCACGGTACCATCGACGGGCTGGACCCTGTCGAGCTGAAAGTGGGATCGCCTGAATGAAGTTCTATGGCTATTGCCGGTCATCGTCAGCCTATCGTTGCCGGATTGCCTTCAATCTGAAGGGAGTTCGGCCAGAGACGGAGGTGGTGAACCTGCGCGAGGGTGCCCAGAAATCAGCAGAGTTTCGCGCCCTGAATCCGCAAGGGCTGGTGCCTGCGCTGGATACTGGTGATGGCGTGCTGACGCAGTCACTGGCGATAATTGAGTGGCTGGACGAAACGCATCCTGATCCTGCGTTGCTGCCCGCTGAGCCATTGGCGCGGGCGCATGTGCGTGCATTCGCCCAGATCATCGCCTGCGAGGTTCATCCGCTGCAGAACCTGCGTGTGCTGAACTATATCAAGCAGAATTATGGGCAGGATCAGGCAGGTGCAGATGCATGGTGTCAGCATTGGATCGCCGAAGGGTTGGCCGCCTGCGAAGCCATTGCCGCAGCACAGGAACATGGTGGCGGCTATACGTTCGGCGATAAGCCGGGGTTGGCTGATATCTGCCTGATCCCTCAGATGTTCTCGGCCGACCGTTTCGGGCTGGACCTGACGCCGTATCCGCGTCTGCGCGAAATCCGCACGAACTGCGAGCAGCTGCCCGCATTTGCAGACGCCCATCCCGCACGACAATCCGACGCGACCTGAAGAATTATCGGTTAAAACAGAACGACAGCAGGGAGGAAACGCATGTCGATCACCAAACTCACCCGCCGCACCATCATCGCGGCGGCCCTTGCCTCAACGGCGATCTTTTCAACCGGCTTTGCGCAGACTGCCGCCGCGAAAGAGCTGCGCATGGGCCTGATCACGCCGCCCAGCCATGTCTGGACCAAAGTGGCAGAGCGTATGGCCGAAAAGCTGCCCGAGGCTACGAATGGCGAATTGACCATTGCCGTTTTCCCGGGTGGCCAGCTTGGTGTCGAGCAGGAGATGTTCCAGCAGATGTCGGGCGGGCTGCTTGACAGCGGGCTGATGACAGCAGCCATCACCAGCCTGCGCGCGCCGTCGATGCAGGGCTGGTTCACGCCCTACCTGTTCACCGATGTCACCGATGCAGCCAGCGCCGCCGACACGCAGGCCGCGAAAGACATGCTTGCACAGCTGGATCAGGCAGGTCTGGTCGGCCTTGGCTACACCTTCGCGGGCCAACGCCATATCCTGATGAAGGGCGCGGCGGCGACCACGCCCGAGGATCTGGCGCAGAAGAAGATCCGTATTGTCCCTTTCCCAGCCATGATGACCTGGTGGGAAGCCATTGGCGCGGTGCCGACACCCGTCAATCTGACCGAGGTTTATCAGGGACTGCAAAGCGGGCTTCTGGACGGGATCGATATCGACCTTGATGCGCTTGTCGGTCTGAAATTCGAAGAAGTGGCCGAAGGATTGACCATCACCAACCACATGCCCTTCCCGGCCGCGCTTGTCGTCAGCAAGGCAACCTGGGATTCGCTGACCGAAGAACAGCGCGCGGCCTATACGGACGTTGCAAACGAGGCATTGGCCTGGGGCACCCAGCAGCAGGTTGCGGCCGAGGAGACGAACCTTGCCGCGCTGGAAGGCAAACTGGAGATCGTGACGCTGGAAAACGGCGCAGAGGCCTTCTCGGCCGCCAACCAAGCCGTTCGCGACAGTTTCGCAAGCGATGAAATCATCCAGCGCTTCCTTGACGAAGTGCAGGCTGAATGACCTGGCTTTCCGCCATATCGAACGGTCTGGCCCGCGTCGAGCGTTGGGCCAGCCGGTTGTTGGTGGTGGCTTTCGTCGCGCTGATCGTGGCGAATGTCACCATGCGCTATGTCGTCGGCCGGCCCATTGTCTATGCCGAGGAACTGGCCGCGATCCTGCTGGTCTGGCTGGCCTTCGTCGCAACCTCGATCACCGTGCATGATCGCGCCCAGATAGGTGTGACGCTGCTGACCGAAAAGCTGCCAAAGGGTGTCCGCAGGATCGTCGATATTGTCGTTCTGGTGGTGATTGCGGCGATTCTGTCAACGCTGCTCTGGACCTCGTGGAAATGGGCAAGTTCGCCCATGGTTTCCTTCGATCAGGTCATCACGACGGGCTGGCCCAAGGCACCTTTCTATCTGATCGTGCCGGTATTTGCCGGAACGGCCCTGATCCATGTCCTGGCTGATCTGGCCGAAGCGATAACCGGCCACAAGCCGGTGGAACTGATTGCCGAAGAAGGGGCGCAGCTGTGACCGGATTTTCCTTCCTCACCTTCATGCTTGCGGCGATGCCGATCGCGTTTGTTCTGCTGGCCGCGACCTTCGTTTTCGTGCTGATGTCGGGCAACCTTCAGATCCTGAACTCGATCCCGCAGATCCTGTTCGGCTCGGTCGAAAGTTTCGATCTGCTTGCCATTCCGCTTTTTGTCCTCCTGGGCGAGGTGATGAATGAAAGCGGCCTGACCCGTCGTATCATCATTGCGGCGCGGGTCTGGTTGAAATCGCTGCCGCATAATCTTGTCGTCGTGAACCTGATATCCAACCTGGCGCTTGCGGCGATCATGGGATCGGCCACCGCGCAGATGGCCGTCATGTCGCGTGTCGTCGTGCCAGAGATGGAAAGGGATGGCTATGACCGCGGCTATGCGGCGTCCATCACGGCGAGTGCCGGGCTGTTGGGGCCGATCATCCCGCCATCTATGGTGTTCATCATCTATGGCGTGCTGGCGCAGGTCTCGATCGCCGATATGTTCATGGCGGGAATCGTGCCGGGCTTTGCGCTGTTCGCGCTGATCCTGCTGATCGCTTTGTGGCAGGCGGGACGGCATCGCGACCCGGCAAGCAAGGGTGCACCTCTGCCGGAAGGCTCGCGCCTGAAGGCTACGCTGCCGGGGTTGGCCACAATGCTGATACCGCTGACGATCATCGGCGGCATCAGCTGGGGCATCTTTACGCCGACCGAAAGCGCGGCAGTCGCCATCGTCGTGGCACTGATTTTCGGCGGGCTGGTTTTCCGCGAACTTCCCTTGTCGCGCCTTCCCCTGATCATCGACCGCACGGTGACGAACACCGCAATCGTGCTGTTCCTGATCATGGCGGCCAAGGTCTTTGGCTGGGTGCTGACCTTCAACCAGATCCCGCAGGCGGTCGCCGCGTTCATCGTGTCGCTGACCTCGGATCCCACCATGTTCATGTTGCTGATCATGCTGGCCTTGATGGTTGTGGGAATGTTCCTTGACGGAATTGCGGCTCTGATCATCCTGACGCCGATCCTGTTGCCGGTGGCAGTGTCCAATTACGGCATCGACCCGATCCAGTTCGGCGTGATGATGTCCATGACGCTGGTTCTGGGCCTTCTGACCCCGCCGGTTGGCACCGGGCTGTATATTGCCGCCGCGCTCAGCAACATCTCCATCACCCGGCTGTCGAGGCTGGTCCTGCCCTACATTCTTGCAGCTATTGCGGTGATACTGATGGTCATTCTGCTGCCTTGGGTCGTGCGACCGTTCTGATCTGACCCTTATCCGTGGGCCGCAACGCCGCTAAACCGATGTCGGCTATCGAAGTAGGTTGTATAGGGGGGGATTGGAGCGGGTGAAGGGAATCGAACCCTCGTCATAAGCTTGGAAGGCTTCTGCTCTACCATTGAGCTACACCCGCAACGAAGCTCCTTTTAGGGCGCTTGGATGGTCCGCGCAAGGGATTGCGGGCGTGATCAGTCCAGTTGGGCGGGCAAAGTCATGCCGCGCAGGATCTCGGCGGCCAGCATCGGGCGTTTTCCGGCGCGTTGCGCTTCAAGCACCTCGATTGCGCCGGTGCCACAGGCGATGCGAAACCCGTCGAGCACCTGACCCGGCGTGCCCTGGCCATCCGTCAGGCGGGATCGCAGCAGTTTCACGCGCTCGCCCGCGATCTCGCACCAGGCGCCGGGGAAGGGGGACAGGCCGCGAATCTGGCGGTCTACGTCTACGGCGGGTCTGGTCCAGTCGATCCGCGCTTCGGACTTGTCGATCTTGGTGGCGTAGGTGACACCGTCTCCGGGCTGGGGCGTGGCGGTCAATGGCAGTCGCGCCAGCACGTCCACGATCAGATCGGCACCCATCGCGGCCAGTTTGTCATGCAGATCGGCGGTGGTCAGATCGGCGGTGATCGTGGTTCGTGCCAGGGCCAGCACAGGCCCGGTGTCCAGCCCGGCCTCCATCTGCATGATGGCGATGCCGGTTTCAGTATCGCCGGCCATGATCGCGCGGTGGATCGGTGCCGCCCCCCGCCAACGCGGCAGGATCGACGCATGGATGTTCAGACAGCCAAGGCGCGGCGCGTCCAATACCGGCTGGGGCAGGATAAGCCCGTAAGCGACCACGACCGCCACGTCGGCATTCAGCGCGGCGAATTCGGTCTGCTCGGTCTTATTCTTCAGGCTGCGGGGATATCGGACGGGAATGCCAAGCTGATCGGCAGCCTGATGGACGGCACCGGGGCGGGGCTTTTGGCCGCGCCCGGATTCGCGTGGCGGCTGGGTATAGACGCAGACGACATCATGCGCCGCGGCGATGGCGCGCAGGGCCGGGACCGAAAAATCCGGCGTGCCCATGAAGATCACCCGCATCGGTCTAGCCCCGCTTCGCCAGTTTCAAGGATTTCGCAACCAGCATCTTGCGGCGTAAGGGCGTCAGGTGATCGACATACAGCTTGCCGTTCAGATGATCGATCTGATGCTGGACCGAGGTCGCCCAGAGGCCGACGAAATCGCGATCCTCGACCTCGCCCTGATCGTTCAGGAAACGGACAGTGACCGCGCGGGGCCGGCTGATCCGGGCCGAGACGCCGGGCAGGTTGGGGCTGGCTTCCTCGTAATCGCGGAACTGCACGGAGGAATGCAGCACTTCGGGATTGGCCATGCGCACAGCCTGCCCGCGCTTGTCCGAGGCATCGACCACGGCAAGTCGCAGCATGATCCCGATCTGGGGTGCGGCAAGGCCCACGCCCGGCATCGCTTCCATCGTGTCGGTCATGTCGTCCCAGATCA
Source organism: Paracoccus denitrificans (assembly GCA_005768755.1). Classification (GTDB taxonomy): domain Bacteria; phylum Pseudomonadota; class Alphaproteobacteria; order Rhodobacterales; family Rhodobacteraceae; genus Paracoccus; species Paracoccus denitrificans_B. The sequence continues at coordinate 57,880 of VAFL01000004.1, forward strand.
TGCGGATGGATTCCGTCACCGCCTCGACCGGCTGGGCGGCCGTGTGCAGACGGCGGTCGGTATAGGGCAGGAAGGGCCGGATGCTCATGCGGCGCAGCCGCCCGGCTTGACGACGCGGCGGGTCGAGGCGGGGTATTTCGTCAGCATTTCTGGTGGCCGGATCGGGCGCGGGGCGAAGTTGCCGCCGCAATTCGGGCAGATATCGCCCAACACACCTGATGCACATGCAGGGCAGAAGGTGCATTCGAATGTGCAGATCACGGCCTCTGCCTCGGGTGGAAGATCGCGATCGCAGCATTCACAATTGGGGCGAAGTTCCAGCATGTCAGGCCAGATCGCGGGCGCGTTCGCGCTTCAGCTTTACCATTTTGCGTGTGATCATCTGGCGGCGCATGGCACTGATGTGGTCGATGAACAAGACGCCATCCAGATGGTCGATCTCGTGCTGGGCGCAGGTCGCCCACAAACCGTCGAATTCCTGCTCGTGCCTTTTGCCATCAAGTCCCAGCCAGCTGACCTTGACCTCGGCCGGGCGCGTCACTTCGGCGTAATGATCGGGGATGGACAGGCACCCTTCCTCGTAAACGTTGTCTGCCTCGGATTCCCAGGTGATCTCAGGGTTGATCAGCACCATTGGCAAACGCTCGGCCTCAGGGTCGCGTTGGGCATCCATGACGAAGATGCGGGTCAGCGCGCCGACCTGCGGACCGGCAAGTCCGATGCCCGGCGCGTCATACATGGTCGCCAGCATGTCGGCGGCAAGCGTCTCGATCTCGGGCGTGATGCGGGCGACCGGCTCTGTCACCTTTTTCAGGCGTGGGTCGGGATGAAGAAGGATCGGGCGTATTGTCATGGTTGTGATCTAGGCCAAGGCTTGGCGCGGCGCAATAAGCCGCCTATCCATGTTGCGACAGGAGGCCACATGAGCACACCGAATTTCGACGAGATCATCGAACGCCGCGGCACGAACTGCAACAAATGGGACGATATGGAAGCCATTTTCGGCGTCCCCCGCGAAGAAGGACTGGCGATGTGGGTGGCGGATATGGATTTTCGCCCGCCCGCGCCTGTGCAGGACGCGGTAGAGCGGCTGGCGCGGCATGGCATTTATGGCTATCCGGCGCAAAATCCCGATTATCTGCCCGCGATACAATGGTGGATGCAGAATCGTCATGGCTGGCGGATTGAGCCCGACTGGATCGTGACGGCGCTTGGCCTTGTGAATGGCACTGCGCTGGCGGTTTCGTCCTTTACCGAACGCGGGGACCGGGTGATCCTGATGACGCCTGTCTACCACGCCTTTGCCCGCGTCATCGCGGCGCAAGGCCGCGAAGTGGCCGAATTCCCTCTTGAGACGCAGGATGGTCGCTATGTCATGGATTGGGACAACTGGTCGCAATTGCTGACCGGCAAGGAAAAGATGCTGATCCTGTGCAGTCCGCACAATCCCGGCGGCCGGGTCTGGACGGCAGAGGAGTTGCGTCAGGTTGCCGACTTCTGCGTGGCCCATGACCTGATCCTGGTCAGTGATGAAATTCATAACGATCTGGTCATGCCCGGCCATCACCATACCATCACCGCGCTTGCTGCGCCCGATATCGCTGACAGGCTGATCACACTGACCGCCGCGACCAAGACGTTCAACCTAGCCGGTGCACATGTCGGCAATGCCATCATTGCAGATCCGACGCTGCGCGCGACCTATAAGGCGCAGATGATGGGGCTGGGGCTGTCGACCGGCATGTTTGGAACCGACATGGTCACGGCCGCCTATTCGCCTGCGGGCGCGGCGTGGGTGGATGCCCTGATTCCATATCTGGATGCGAACCGGCAGCTGTTCGACAAAGGCGTGAACGGGATTCCCGGTCTTTCGTCCATGCCACTGGAGGCGACATACCTGTCATGGGTTGATTTCTCCGGCACCGGGATGGAACCCGCCGAGATACGCCGTCGCGTTGCGAAGGATGCGAAGATCGCTGCGAATGCCGGCGAGACGTTCGGCGCGGGGGGCGACGGCATGATGCGGTTCAACCTGGCGACGCCGCGCGCCAATATCGAGGAGGCCGTGACGCGTCTGCAGTCGGCCTTTGCCGACCTGCAATAGGCGCGGGGCGTGCTGCGCTTGGCCATATTTCTGATCATCGGCTGGATCCTGTGGACGATGCTGGGGCCCGCAACGCTGGGCCCCGGTCCAGAGCCGGTGCGTCCGGTGCCGCGCCCCGAGCTCAGTCTTCCGCTGGAGGGTCATATCGATCGCATCCTGATCGAGAAGAAGGCCCGCAGGCTGAGCGTGTATCAGGAGGGCAGGCTGGTGCGCGAATACCGGATCGCACTCGGCTCTGCCCCTGATGGCGACAAGGTGCGGCAAGGCGACGGCAGGACGCCCGAAGGCGTGTTCAAGGTGGACCGCCGCAATGACAAAAGCCGGTTTCACCTTTCGCTCGGGCTGGACTATCCCAAGCCCGAGGACCGCACGCGGGCGCGCGCGGGCGGCTATGATCCAGGTGGCGATATTTTCATCCACGGCCAGCCAAACCAGATTGCCGCAGGCCATCGCGTCAAGGGTGACTGGACGGACGGCTGCATCGCGATTGACAACCACCAGATCGACGAATTGTTTGCGGCCACGCGTATTGGCACCGAGGTCGAGATCCGACCCTGAAAGGACACCATGTTCGACATCATCCTGCGCAGGGCGCGCCCCGAAGACGCCGCTGACATGGCGGCGGTGCAGAACGCGATTTTCGATGCAGGTCTGCGCAAGACCGCTGTTGATGAAGACAGGATGCGGCAGCTTTATCTGGATCATCCAAACACGATCCAACTCAGCGTCGCCGAACGCGACGGCAAGGTGCTGGGCTTTCAATGGCTTGGCACCGCATGGCCGGACAACGACTATGGCGTGACGCCTGGCTGGGGCATCATCGGCACCCATATCCGCCCCGATGCCGGGCGCAGCGGGATCGGGCGGCGACTGTTCGCGGAAACGCTGGCGGCAGCGAAACGGGCAGGGCTTGCCCATATCGACGCAAGCATCGGTGATGATAATGCCGGGGGCCTTGCCTACTATCAGGCCATGGGCTTTCGGCCTTATCGAAAAAGTGAAGGCCGAACGCCACACCGCTTTGACCTGTAGCCCCTTCCCGCCACGCGGCAATAACACTAGTTATACCCCATGACCTGGACGATCCCGAACATCCTGACCATTTTGCGCCTGCTGGCCGCGCCGGGCGTGCCGGTGATGTTTCTGTATTTTCATCGTCCCTGGGCTGATTGGGCCGCGCTGACGTTGTTCCTGCTGGCGGCAGTCACGGACTGGTTCGACGGCTATCTTGCCCGCGCCTGGAACCAGCAAAGTCGTTTCGGTGCGGCGATGGATCCCATTGCCGACAAGGCCATGGTGGTGATCGCGCTTGTCGTCATTACCGGTTATTCCGGCATGAACCCGTGGCTGATATTGCCTGCGACGGTGATCCTGTTCCGGGAGGTTTTCGTATCCGGTCTGCGCGAATCGCTGGGTGATAAAGCCACGCAGCTGGCCGTCACCAAGGTCGCCAAATGGAAGACCACGACGCAGATGGTGGCGATTTCGGTGCTTTTCCTTGGCACTGGGCTTGCATATGTCGAACATGGCCGCCCGCCACTGGTGGGCGAAGCCGGGCTGCCGGGCGACATGAAGTGGTCCTCGTTGGCCACCTTTCTGGGGCTGATACTGATCTGGCTTGCGGCCGGGCTGACGGCATGGACCGGGTGGGACTACTTCCGCAAGGCCATGCCATTTCTGCGGGGTCCGAAATGAAGCTGGATGTTCTGTATTTCGCATGGATCCGTGAACGCATCGGTGCGCCGCGTGAACAGGTGGAAACCGGGGCCCGAACCGTGCGCGGACTGATAGACCAGCTTGCGGCGGGTGACGAACGCCATGCGGCGGCGCTGGCGGATCTTGACGCGTTCCGGGTCGCGGTTGATCAGGAACTCGTCGATCTGGATCACAAGCTGGAGCACGCGCGCGAAGTTGCCTTCTTCCCCCCGATGACGGGCGGCTGATGCAGATCCGCATCCAGCCCCAGCCGTTCACGCTGGCCGCGATGCTGGATGGGTTCGGCATTGGCGCAGGCGCGATCGTGACGTTTTCGGGCATCGTGCGCGACGATACCGGCCAGATGACTGCGCTGGAACTGGAACATTATCCCGGCATGACTGAAAAAGCGGTGACAGCCATCGCCGAAAATGCCTTCGACCGCTGGAACCTGACCGATCTGGCGGTCATCCACCGCTTTGGCCGGCTTGAGGTCGGCGAAACGATCATGGCCGTTGCCACCGCCGCGCGGCACCGCGCCGACGCATTCGCGGCGGCCGAGTACCTGATGGACTTCCTGAAATCGCGTGCGCCGTTCTGGAAGCGCGAAATTTCCGTAGATGGCCCCGGCCAATGGGTCGCGGCCAAAGATGCGGACGAGGATGCACTGGCGCGATGGGACTGATCCGGCCGGAATTGCGCGAATGGCTGCGCCCCCGGCAAGAGCTTTTAGCGGCCGTGCTGTGCATGGCGCTTTCGGGCTGGGTTGCCTCATGGGGGGGATCGTTTTTCGCATGGCTTGGCTATCTGGGTTTCATGGTCTGTGCCTTCTGGCTTGTGGGAAGCTGGCGCAGGCTGGCCTTTCATCGCGATATTGCCGCGCCGGGGCTGGTTGAAGTTGTCGAGGGCGAGATTCGCTATTTCGGCGCGCGTGCCATTGGCGGCACGGTGGCATTGCGTGACCTGTCCGAGATTCGCCTGCTGCGCCTGAATGGGCATGACAACTGGCGCCTGAAAACGCGCGGCGGCGAGGCACTTCTGGTCCCGGTTGAGGCAAAAGGTGCCGATCAATTGGCAGATGCCTTTACGGCGCTGCCGGGGCTTGATCTCGGGCGGGTTTCTGCCGCGCTGGCGCAAAAGGGTGGACCGTCATTGCGTATTGTCTGGTCCGCGCCCAACTCTCGCATCGGGTCGGGTTGACTTACACCCGGCGCCGCGCCACCTGTCAGCAAGCACGAAAATGAGGGCCAGACATGTCCATTCCCCAGCAGGGCGGCGGCCCGATTGAACGGCGCGAGCAGCTTGCCGAATACATCGCCTCGGGCGAAAAGCCGCGCGAAGACTGGCGCATCGGCACCGAGCACGAGAAATTCGGTTATACCAAACCCGAATATCTGCCGCTTCCCTATGAGGGCGAGCGGTCGATCAAGGCCATGCTGGAAGGCCTGCAACAGCGGTTCGGCTGGGACCCGGTGTTCGAGCAGGACAAGATCATCGGCCTGCAGCGCAACGGCGCCAATGTCAGCCTGGAGCCGGGCGGCCAGTTGGAACTGTCGGGCGCTGCGCTGGAAACGATCCACCAGACCTGCGACGAAGTGAACCAGCACCTGGCCGAGGTGCGCGAGGTTGCAGACAAGATCGGCGCAGGTTTCATCGGCCTGGGCGCGGCCCCGATCTGGCGCGCCGATCAGATGCCGATGATGCCGAAGGGTCGCTATGCGCTGATGACGCCCTATATGCGCAAGGTCGGCACGCTTGGCACCGACATGATGTATCGCACCTGCACCGTGCAGGTGAATCTGGATTTTGCGTCGGAAGCCGACATGGTCCAGAAGCTGCGTGTCAGCCTGGCGTTGCAGCCTGTGGCGACGGCACTGTTCGCCAATTCGCCCTTCCTCGATGGCAAGCCCAACGGCTATAAAAGCTGGCGCGCCCATATCTGGCAGAACCTTGATGAGGCGCGCACGGGGATGCTGCCCTTCGTGTTCGAGGATGGCTTCGGATACGAGGCCTGGGTAGACTATGTCCTCGATGTGCCGATGTATTTTGTCTATCGTGACGGCAAGTATATCAATGCGCTAGGTCAAAGTTTCCGGGATTTCATGAAGGGAGAGCTGCCCGCGCTTCCCGGTGAATTGCCGACCCTGTCGGATTGGGCCGACCATATGACCACCGTCTTCCCCGAGGCGCGGGTCAAGAAATATATCGAGATGCGGGGTGCGGATGGCGGCCCGTGGCGCCGACTTTGCGCGCTGCCCGCCCTGTGGGTCGGGTTGCTGTATGACCAGTCCGCGCTGGATGCGGCCTGGGATCTGGTCAAGAATTTCGATGCCGAAACCCGCGAAGGACTGCGCCGCGCCGCTGGCCGCGATGGATTGCAGGGTCAGGCGGGGGGCGTGAAACTTCACGATCTCGCGCGTGAGGCCGTCAATATAGCCGAGGCCGGACTGAAGGCGCGCGCTCGTCCCGGTGCAGGCGGGCTGGTGCCTGACGAGACGCATTTCCTGAACGCGCTGAAGGAAAGCGTCGAGACCGGGCAGGCCCCTGCGGATGAACTGCTCGCGAAATATCACGGAGAATGGCACGGAGATTTGACTCGCATCTATGACGAGTATTCGTACTGATCGCGACATGAGCATCAATATCCGATACCGCTTGATTCAAGTCGTTGAGATCCTTCTTTGGGTGGGGCTGGCCGCGGGCCTTGGCCAGATCGCGTCCCGCCTGTGGAACATGCGCGACCAGGGTTGGCGCGCGATGCTGGACGTGGCGGTTCCCGGCTTGCTGGGCATCGGCGCAGGGATGGCGGCGCTGATCGTGCTGATCGGGATCTATCACAACACCCGTCGTCAGGGCGAAGCGCTGGATCGGCTTGCCAAGCAGGGTGCAGGCGGAATGCGGCGCCTGCCGGGTGCTGCCCGCCACGATGCGGCGCAGATGGCTGGCCCCGCCAGTTTGCCGGCCGCGCCGCCGAACGCAGCATCTCGCGCGGTCTTCCCCCCGCAACCGGCACCTGCGGCGACTTCGTCCCCGGCACCCGTCGCAACCTCTTCGGCCAATCCCGTGGTCTCTGACGGCGCGCCCGCCCTTTCATCCGCGCCGGTCATTCCCCATGCCGAGCCTGTGACGCTGCCACCCGATCCGGGTCAGGAGGTTTCGAAGCCCATCGCGCGCCCACAACGCGCCGGCGCGCGCCGACTGGGGCCCGCCAGCTGATCTTTCACTGCTCCAGCCTGGCGGCCAGCGACAGCAAGTCGGCCCATGCCTCGCGTTTGGCGATCGGATTTCGCAGCAGATAGGCCGGGTGGGTCATCGGCAGGGCGGGACGGCCGAACGCCTCGGTCCAGGTGCCCCGCAAACGCAGGATCCCTTCCTTGTTCAGGGCCGCCGCGCAGGGTGTATTGCCCATCAGCAGCACGATGTCGGGGTCTGCCAATTCGACCTGACGGTGCAGGAACGGAAGCGACAATGCAATTTCTTGCGGTTGCGGACGGCGATTGCCCGGCGGATGCCATTTCAGCACATTGGCGATATAGACCGCGCGACCCGCATCGGGCAGATCCCGTCCCAGCCCGATTGCCTTCAGCATCTGGTCCAGAAGTTGCCCCGCGCGCCCGACAAAGGGACGGCCTGCGGCATCTTCTTCAACCCCCGGGGCTTCGCCGATCACCATCACCCGCGCTGACGGATTGCCGTCGGCGAAGACGAAGTTCCGCGCCCCGCGCTTCAGCGCCAGCCCATCAAAACCTGCCTGCGCTTCGGCCAGCAGTTCAAGGTTTTGCGCGCCGTCCGCCAGGACCTGCGCGCTGGCCAGCACGTCGGCTGCATCGGGCAATTGTGACTGGGCGTTCGCCTGCGGCGCTGATTCGCGCTGGAACGTTGGGGACGCGACAGGGGCCGAACGGGGTTCGGTCGATTGGATCGATGGCGCCAGGTCCATCCGGTCAAGCGGCTGGTCCAGCATCGGCTCAACCGCGCCCAGCTCGCGCTGCCATTCCAGCAGTGCGAGGGCCGCCCAACCGTCGATCTCGACGCCGCGCCATGTCAGGTCCGATTCCATCGCCCGAAACTACGGCCCATGGCTGGCCCCGGCAAGCCCGGCCCTTGCCCGTCGCGGCCCGGTTTGCGATAGAGGGGCGCATGATTGCATGAGGGGTCCCGATGATGTTCCGCGCCCGCCACCTGCTGGGGATCGAACCCCTGTCGCCGCCCGAAATTACCACGGTGCTCGACCTGGCGGAAACCTATGTCGATCTGAACCGGCGTACGGTGAAACGTTCGGACGCATTGGCCGGAATGACCCAGATCAACATGTTCTTCGAAAATTCGACCCGCACGCAGTCCAGCTTCGAATTGGCGGGAAAACGTCTGGGTGCCGATGTGATGAACATGGCCGTCGCCCATTCCTCGGTCAAGAAGGGCGAAACGCTGATCGACACCGCGCTGACGCTTAACGCCATGCACCCCGATCTTCTGGTCGTGCGCCACCCGCAGTCCGGTGCGGTCAACCTGTTGGCCGAGAAGGTGAACTGTGCCGTCCTTAATGCGGGGGACGGCAGGCATGAACACCCGACGCAGGCGCTTCTGGATGCGCTGACGATCCGCCGCGCCAAGGGTCGGCTGCATCGGCTGACCGTGGCCATTTGCGGCGATATCGCCCACAGCCGGGTGGCCCGGTCGAACCTGATCCTGCTGGGCAAGATGGAAAGCCGCATCCGGCTGATCGGACCCGCCACGCTGATGCCGTCGGGCGTCAATGAGTTCGGCTGCGAAGTCTATGAGGATATGGCGGAGGGGCTGAAAGATGCCGATGTCGTCATGATGCTTCGGCTTCAGAAGGAGCGCATGGATGGCGGCTTCATCCCGTCAGAGCGTGAATATTACCATCGCTGGGGGCTGGACGCGGAAAAGCTGGCCCATGCCAAACCGGATGCCATCGTCATGCATCCCGGTCCGATGAACCGCGGGGTCGAGATCGACGGCACGATCGCCGATGACATCAACCGCAGCGTCATCCAGGATCAGGTCGAGATGGGCGTGGCGGTGCGCATGGCTGCCATGGACCTGCTGGCGCGCAATCTGCGCGCGGAACGCGGCGCAAGGGCTGCTGCCGAGGGGACCTATGTCTGATCCGCAGACCAACAGCGCCGAGGTTCAGGCCAGCAGCCATCCAGGGTGGCAAGGCATTCTTGATGCGGATGAACAGATTCTGTGGCAGGGCCAGCCGGACCAGCGTTTCAGGGTCGAGTTCGAAAGCCTGCGCGAGGTTCTTCCCGGACTTCTGTTCGTGACCTTCGCACTGTTCTGGATGGTACAGGCCGCACAGGCCAGCTGGTTTTTCGCCATGTTCGGCCTGATTTTCGTGGTCATCGGCTTGCGCCAGATTTTCCAGCCCGTGCTTTGGTCGGCCTATCTGCGCACGCGCAGCTGGTACACGCTGACGGACCGCCGCGCGATCGTTGCGACGGACGTGCCGTTCAAGGGGCGCCGGCTGACCAGCTATCCCATAGATCACGCGACGCTGGTGGAATACGCGGCCGGCGACCCGCCCTCGATCCTGTTCGGGCCTGACCGCGGCAAGCGGTCTGAACGGCCCGGCTTCCGCTATATCTCAGATTCCGACACGGTGATGGGGCTGATCCGTGGCATCCAGCAACGCAGCCTGCCCACCGAAGGTAAGGACGAGGCGTGAAGACCGAGCCGCCCGAAACTCACCGCGAGAAATATGCAGCCGCGGCCGGTGCCGTCATCCAGTCGCCGGGAAGGGCATTGCCAAGCTGGGACGGTATCCTGCAAGACGGTGAGGAATTGCTTTGGCAGGGCCGATCCCGCCCGCATCATGAGACGCCGTTCTGGCTCAGCGCGGCAATCTATGGCGGTGCGATGTGTCTGTCTGTCGGCATCGACGCAGCCCTTGGGGCGGACAGGTTCGGCGCTTACGGCACTGTCTTCATTTTTTTGGTTCTGGCGACCGCGATCACCCTGATCAGGCCCGGCCGCTTCTGGCGACGGCAGAAGCCGCATTTCTACAGCCTCAGCAATCGTCGCGCGTTCCGCGGGGAAATCGGACCTTCTGGCGATTACCGGTTGGTTTCTTGGCCGATAAGCCCTGAGACCAGCTTTCGGCTGACCGACGGACATCCGCCTTCGATCCGCTTCTATGAGGGTCGGCATGCCAGCGGCCGCCGTCCGCGCTATCACGAGGTCTTCGAAGCCGTCCCGGACGCCAAGAAGGTCTATAAACTGTTAGAGAGCATCCAGAAGGACGCCGTATGATCCTGCATTTTGCCAATGCCCGACTGATCGATCCCGAGGCCGGGACCGAAGCCGATGGTTCGCTGACGGTCGAAGACGGCGTCATTACAGCCCGCGATACGGCGGCACCGGATGGGGCCGAGATCGTCGATTGCAGGGACCGCTGCCTTGCCCCCGGCATCATCGACTGGGGGGTGAAAGTCGGCGAGCCGGGCGAGCGGCACAAGGAATCCTATGCCAGCGCCGGGCGGGCGGCAGCCGCGGGCGGCGTGACGACGATGGTCGTGCGTCCCGACACGCTTCCCCCCGTCGATAGCCCTGAAAGTCTTGATTTCGTTGCCAAGCGCAGCGCTGACGCGATCGTCAGGGTGCGACACATGTCGGCGCTGACAAAGGGTCGCGAAGGGCGCGAAATGGTCGAGATGGCGTTCCTGAAAGATACGGGCGCGGTCGCCTTTACAGATGGCGTGCGCGTTGTTTCGGATAACAAGCTGCTCAGCCGCTGCATGACATATGCGCGGGGTCTGGCTGCGCTGATCGTGGGCCACCCGCAGGACCCCGGCCTGTCGAAAGGCGCGGCAGCGACGAAGGGCAAGTTCGCCTCGCTTTACGGCATACCGGATGTCTCGCCCCTGGCAGAGCGGATGGCCCTGGAACGCGACCTGTCGCTGGTGGCGATGACCGGCGCACGGTATCACGCCGATCAGATTACCACAGCCGCAGCATTGCCCGCCCTGCGTCGCGCAAAGGCGGAAGGTCAGGACGTGACGGCAGGCGTCTCGATCCACCATCTGACGCTGAACGAGTTCGACGTCGGCGGCTATCGCACCTTCTTTCGCTTCACACCGCCGCTGCGCGCCGAGGAGGACCGGCTGGCCATGGTTCAGGCGGTCGCAGATGGCGATATCGATGTGATTGCCAGCTTCCACACCCCGCAAGACGAGGAATCCAAGCGCCTTCCCTTCGCCGAGGCCGCGCCGGGCGCGGTCGGGTTGCAGACGCTTCTTCCTGCGGCACTGCGCCTGTATCATCAGGGCGGGCTGGACCTGCCGCAGCTGTTTCGGGCGATGTCGCTGAATCCGGCCCGGCGATTGGGGCTGGATGGCGGTCGATTGGCTACAGGGGCTGTGGCCGATCTGGTCCTTTTCGACGCCGATGCACCGTTCGTGCTGGATCGCTTCGCGCTCGAGTCAAAATCGAAGAATACGCCGTTCGACGGTGCCCGGATGCAAGGTCGCGTCCTGGGAACCTGGGTCGGTGGTGAAAGGGTGTTCGGATGATCAACATTCTATGGATCGTCGCAGGCTACCTGATCGGTTCGGTGCCGTTCGGGATCGTGATTACCCGTGCGCTTGGGCTGGGTGACCTGCGCAGCATCGGCTCGGGCAATATCGGGGCGACGAATGTGCTGCGCACCGGGCACAAGGGCGCGGCATTGGCGACCTTGCTGCTGGACAGTGGCAAAGGTGCGATTGCGGTGCTGCTTGCACGACATTTCGGCGGTGAAACGGCCGGCACGCTTGCTGGTGCGGCCGCTTTCCTGGGGCATTGTTTCCCTGTCTGGCTTGGATTTCGGGGCGGCAAAGGTGTCGCGACGTTTCTGGGCACGCTGATCGCAATGTATTGGCCGGTCGGACTTGCGGCCTGTGCGCTGTGGCTGGCGGTGGCCGTGGTGTCGCGGATCAGCTCTCTCTCGGCGCTTGTCGCGGCGGCGTCTGCACCGATCGTGGCGCTGCTGCTGGGACAGGGACAGGTGGCACTGGCAGCACTGTTCATGGCAGCGCTGATCTTCCAGCGGCATCACGCAAATATTGCGCGCCTCATCAGCGGGACCGAGCCGAGGATCGGAAGCAAGCGCTGAACCGGTGGAACTTCTGGGCAGCCTTTTCCGTTCCGATTGGTTAGGCGAAGGGAGAGGCGATGATGAAATATCTTGTGACAGCGCTGATCGTGTCCGCAGGCGCGCCCGTACTGGCAGGCGAAGCGGTCGAGTATTCTGCCGCAGATCGGGAATTCGAAGGTTACGTCGCGAAGGCGGAAAGCCCGCGCGGGTCTGTCGTTCTGATCCATGACTGGGACGGGTTGACCGATTACGAAAAGCAGCGCGCCGATATGTTGGCAGACCAGGGCTATAATACCTTTGCGATCGACCTGTTCGGCAAGGGCGTTCGGCCCGAAACGCCCGAGGCAAATCGCGCCGAGACCGAAAAACTTTATGCCGACCGCGAAATGATGCGAAGCCTGCTAAGCGCGGGGCTGGAGGCAGCGGCCGCAAACGATGTGGCCACACCGGTGGTTGCAGGCTATTGCTTCGGCGGTGCGGCGGCGCTTGAAATGGCCCGAATGCAGCCCGAAGGCGTCACCGGCTATGCAACATTCCATGGCGGGCTGGAAACGCCAGAAGGTCAGGATTACGCGGCCGCCAAGGCACCGATCCGGGTCTATCAGGGCGGCGCGGACCAGAATCCTGATCTTGCGACCTTTGCCGCCTTCCTGACCGAGTTGGAGGCATCAGGCACCCCCTATGAAGCAGAGGTCTATGCCGGCGCGCCCCATGCCTTCACCGTCTTCGGCTCGGATCGCTACCGCGAGGATGCCGACCAGAAAAGCTGGGCTGACTTTCTGGCGTTTCTGGGGGAAGTGAATCCCGGTCCCTGATCGCGGGCATGGACGTTCCAAGCGTGTCACGCAGCCGGCGGCGGCATCAGGTCGCCTGATGTCGTCGGGTCCGCAATGCGGTAACGCGGTGCGCTGACGGTGCCCGTGATCGAATCACCATTTCGCGTGGGCTCGCGCGTCAGGCGCGTCACAACGCTGATCCTGCAATCAGCTTTCGCGGAATGAGCGTGCGAAATAGTCGGTGAAGGGCTTGAGCAGATAGGCGGCGGGGCTGCGCTCACCCGTCTGGATATAAACCTCGACCGGCATACCGGGGATCAGCGCCAACTCGCCCAGTTTGGCGCGCTCCTCTGCCGGGATGGTGACTTCGGCCTTGTAGAAGGGCGTATTCGTCGCCTCATCCAGTATCGCGTCGGCAGAGACGCGATTCAACAGGCCGTCGATTTCGGGCGTGGTGCGCGCGTTGAACGCGGCGAAGCGCAATTTCACGTCCTGGCCCGGATGGATCTCATCTATGTGAATGGTGGCAATGCGCGCTGCGATGACCAGAGGTCGATCCTGCGGGACGATGAACAGGATCGGTTCGGCCGCGCGGACAACAGAACGCGGCGTCGTGACCTGCATCTGATAGACGACGCCCGCGACCGGGGCGGTGATATCCAATCGCGACAATTGCTCGATCAGCGAATTGCGACGTTCGGCCAGCTCCAGTTCGCGGTAGCCAAGATCGCGTAATTCCGTTTCAGCCTGCTCGCGGCGCTCGCTTTTCTTTTGCAGCAGGGTGATGCTGATCTCTGTCTGGCGGGTTTCGGCCTGCGCCTTCGAGGCCTGCATTTCGCCGATCCGCCCGTCGATAGAGGCTGCTTCGCGTTCCAGCGCCAGGACACGCGGCGCCTGCGCAAGTCCCTTGTCCAGCAATGCGCGCTGATCGCGAAGCTCCTGCGCGATCAGTTCGCGCTGAATTTCCAGTGCCGCCTGCTGGGCGTCGATACCGGCGATCTGGGCACCGACCTGCTGGGATTGCGTTGTCAATTGGTCCAGCGATTGCTGTAACGTATCGCGCCGCGTCGCAAACAGGCTGCGCTGACCGGCCATCATGTCTGTCAGCATGCCATTGCGGGTGGCCGGCTGTTCCAAAGCGACCGGAAAGGTGATTTCGGATTGCTCGTCACGCTCGGCTTCCAGCCTGCCGCGCCGGGCGAGGATTTCGAAATACTGCCCCTCGACGATGGCCAGTTCCGAGCGCAGCAGCGACCCGTCCAGTTGGATCAGCACCTGGCCCGCTGTTACGGACGCGCCTTCACGGACAAGAATATCTTCGACCACACCGCCATCGGGATGTTGAACGACCTGGCGCTGTTGTTCCACCTCGATCTGCCCTGGGGCCACGACCGCCCCGGCAATCCGGGTGCCGAAGGCCCAGGCGCCAAAGCCTGCGAAAAGAATTGCGATTGCGACCAATCCCATCACGATCGGTCGACGGGGGGACCATTCCGGGGAGCTCCGGTTCGGTGCGTTCATGATACACCGCCGATCCGGCGCGATGACTGCACTGCGTCGGCATTTTGCAGAACGGCCTTCAGCACCTCGTCCCGCGGGCCGAAACTGCGGACCAGCCCGCCCTCAAGCATCAGAAGCAGATCGCATTCGGCGATGGCCGCTGGGCGATGCGCCATGATCAACACGGCACCACCGCTTGCCTTGATCGCGCGGATCGCGCCGTTAAGCGCCTGCGAGCCTTCATTGTCCAGGTTCGAATTCGGCTCGTCCAGGACAAGAAGGACCGGGTTGGTGTACAGGGCGCGCGCCAGTCCGATCCGCTGGATCTGTCCGCCCGACAAAAGACTGCCAGCCTGGGCAAGTGGCGTGTCATATCCCTGCGGCAGGTTCAGTATCATCTGATGTGCCGCTGCTGCCTTGGCAGCCGTGACAACGCGATCAGAATCCGGTTTCGGGTCCAGTCGCGCAATATTTTCAGCCACGCTGCCGTCGAACAGCGTCACTTGCTGCGGCAGATAACCGATCAGCCGCCCAAGTTCATCGGGCGGGAACTGGTCAAGCGATGCCCCGCCCAGCCGGATCGAGCCACCGGCCGGCGGCCAGGCCCCGATGATCGCGCGGGCCAGCGTCGACTTGCCGGCCCCCGATGGCCCGATAACACCCAGGGCCTGTCCCGGTTGCAGCGTCAGGCTGATGCCGCGCAGCGTGGGCGCGCGCTGGCCGGGCGGCACGATCGACAGCTGACTGATCTGCAATCGCGCCTCTGGCCGGGGCAGTGCGGTGACGTCACCGCGCAGCGGCCGACGCGACAAAAGTGCGGCCAGCCGTTTCCAGCCATCCTGGGCGCGCTGAACCAGCGGCCATTGTCCGATGATCACCTCGACCGGTTGTAAGGCCCGCCCCATCAGAATGGACGAGGCGATCATGGCCCCGGGTGTCAATTGCTGACGCAGCACCAGCCATGCGCCGGCGGCAAGCATGGCGCTTTGCAGGAACAGCCGGAAGCTGCGTGAGAACGCACCATAGGCCTGCGCGCTGTCAGACCCCGCCAGCCCGGCACGCGCTGCCTCGCTGCGGGCCGCGTCCCAGCGGGCGAAGCTGGCGTCGCGCATCCCGAGGGCGCCGATCACCTCGCCCTCGTCACGGAACAGGTCGGACATGCGTTCTGCGCGCTGACTGGCAATTGCGCTTTGCTGCAGCGCGACCTTGCCGCTGTGCTGATTGAGAAGTGTCGCAATGATCAGGATCGCACCGCCAATGGTCGCCACAACGCCAAGAAGCGGATGAAAGATATAGACGGCGATCAGGTAGATCGGCGCGAAAGGCAGGTCGAACATCGCCAGACTGACCGGAGACGCGATCAATGTCCTGAGCGATTCCAGGTCGCGCATGCCGCCCTTTGCCACAGCGTCGGACCCGGTGGCGATGCCGTCTTCAAGCGCGGCGGCGAAGACCCGCCTTTCCAACCGGTCCTGAAATCGCAACGCCACGCGCTGCATGACCCGCGAGCGGGCCAAATCGACCACGCCCATGACGAGGAACAGGAATGCGACCAGCAGGGACAGCGCGACCAGGGTTTCAACCGAACCCGATCCCAGCACACGATCATAGACCTGCAGCATGAACAGCGGCCCGGTCAGCATCAGAAGATTGACCGCAAGCGAGAACAGCGCGACCACGGTCAGCGTCGGCACAGATCCGGCGCGCGCTTGGCGAAGTTCCGCCAACCCCTTGTCTTCCGCTGCCATTGGCGCCGTCCCACCCCACTGATTAAAGCCGCCTGCCTTGCCGGCAGGGGGCACAGCCCTTATTGCCCGTCGGGCTGCCCCGGGCAACAGGGCACACGAATCAGCCCCTGTCGGAAGGTTACCAACGAAATGTTAGCGAAACCCTTACTTCCGATCCTGCTGCTTGCGCTAGCTGCTGCGGCCTGTTCAAAGCCCCCGACCGGGGAGATCAACGATCCGTATGAGACGGCGAACCGCCGCGTTCACGCATTCAACAAGGGGCTGGACGCCAATCTTGTGAAGCCTGTGACCTCGATCGGTGGCGATGATGATGCAGGCGGCGAAAGCGCGATGAGCCTGGTGACGAATGTGGGCGGCAATCTGTCGCTGCCCGGCAAGGCCGTGAATGGGCTTCTGCAGGGACGACCGGGGCGCGCTGCCCAGAATGCCGGGCGGTTCATTGTAAACACGACGCTGGGTCTTGGTGGAATCCACGATCCGGCCGGACAGGAGTTCGGCCTGACCGAGGTCGATACCGATTTCGGCGAAACATTGCATGTCTGGGGCATCCCGGAAGGCGCATATGTCGAATTGCCGGTCATTGGCCCCTCGACCCAGCGCGATGCCGTGGGGCGGGTTGTCGATCTGTTCATCGACCCCGTCTATGGCGCGCTGCCAGAACCGGATGTCTATTATGCGTTCGGGGTCCGCGCAGGATCAAAAGCGGGTGACCGTGCGCGATTTGGGGATACGGTGGATTCGATTTTACACGAAAGTGCAGACAGCTATGCACAAACGCGACTGCTGTATCTGCAGCACCGCAGATACGAACTCGGGATGGAAGGCGAGGCCTATGACCCCTACGAAGACCCTTATGACAACTAGCAGCCGGCGCGGCTTTCTTGGCCTGCTGGGCGCAGGAACGGCCATGGCCGCATTGCCGGCCTGGGCGCTTTCGACCGACGAAGCGCGCGCCCTCGTCCAGCAATCGCTGGACGAGGTTTACAACGTCATCAATTCCGGTCGACCGGCCGAGCAGATGTACCGTGATTTCGCCGATATTTTCGGGCGTTACGCGGATGTTGATGTCATTGCGCGTTCGGCGCTTGGCCCGGCGGCGCGCCAACTTAGCCCACAACAGTTTGCGGGCTATCGCCAGGCATTTCAGGGCTATATCGGGCGTAAATATGGTGCGCGCTTCCGCGAATTCATCGGCTCGCGGATCGAAGTGACTGATGCGCGGCAGATGAAGTCGTTCTATGCGGTAACTTCGGTCGCCAGATTGAACGGCCGCGCGCCGATGACTGTCGAATGGCACGTATCGGACAAGTCAGGGGCGAATAAATACTTCAATATCATTATTGAAGGTGTGAACATGCTGGCGTCGGAGCGTGCAGAAATGGGCGCGATGCTGGCAGCCAACGGCGGCGATATCGCCGCACTGACCGCGGCCTTGCAAAGCGCCGGCTGACGGCGCGACACAGGATCCCAATAGAAAAAGGCGCGCCGCCGTGGCGCGCCTTTTTTGATTTGGCTGGCGCTGTGATCGGCGCGGTCAGTTCACGCCGTCGATGCCGCGAAGGATGTCGGCCAGCGGATCGGCCTCGGCACTTTCGGGGGCATTGGTCACACCGCGCCGCGCCTCGGTCGAACTGACAGTGACTTCTTCCGACCGCGGCGGCCCATCCGTTGGCTGGGATTGACCCTGACCCTGCGCGCCCGTCTGACCAAGTGCCGCGCTCAGCGCGTCGGCCAGCGGTTCGCCCGCGCCCTGGACGACGGGTTGACCCGCCGGCGCGCCGGGGCTGTCGCCCGCCATGTCGTTCAGCGCGGCCCCCAATGCCGCGCTCAGCGCATCGTCGCCGCGCACCGAGGGTGCTACGCCATCGCCAATGCGCGAACCTTCGTCGCCGACGAAGCGGCCAAGCGGCTCATTCGGAAGGCCTTCGTGAATTTCGGTCATCACGGCCTGCCAGATCTCGGCGGGCAGACCGCCACCGGTCACACCCTTCAGCGGCGTGTTGTCGTCGTAACCCATCCAGACGCCGGTCACGTATTGGTCAGTGAAGCCGATGAACCAGGCGTCGCGATAGGACGAGGTCGTGCCGGTCTTGCCGGCCGCGGCCCGCTCTCCCAGCTTGGCGCGTCCGCCGGTGCCGTTCTGAATGACCTGTTCCATCATGGCGATCAGGTTAGCTGCTGCCTGTTGAGAGATCACGCGCTGTCCCATGCCGCCCGTCTGGGCAATCATCGGGCTGTCTTCGCCCCGGATGCGCAGTTCGACCACGCCGTAGGGACGCACGGCGCGACCACCGTTGCGGATGCCGGCATAGGCGCCCGTCATTTCAAGCAAGGTCGAATCGAACACGCCAAGACCCAAGGACGGCACATTCGGAAGGTCGGTGCCAACGCCAAACTCCTCGGCGATGCGCAGAACAGAGTCGCGTCCCGCCTTTTCCTGAAGCCGGATGGTTGCCGTGTTGAGCGATTGCGAGAGTGCGCGGGTCAGCGTCACGTCACCGTAATACTTTCGGGTATAGTTTTGCGGCGACCAGTTGCGGATGGTCAAAGGCCCGTCACTCACGACGCTGTCCGGCGTCATGCCCTGATCGAGCGCAGCTGCGAAGACAAAAGGCTTGAAGCTGGAGCCGGTCTGCCGCTTGGCCTGCGTGGCGCGGTTGAACACGCCTTGCACGATGGTATCGCGCCCGCCGACCAGGGCGCGCACGGCGCCGTCCGCCGACAGCACGACGACCGCCGCTTCCGCTTTCGAGCCATCGCTGACCTTTTCATCGAATATACGCTTCATCGCACGCTCGGCCGCCTGCTGCACCTTCTGATCGAACGTGGTCAGGATGGTGACATCTTCGGTCGTTTCCGTGGTCAGAAAGCCGGGGCCGGATTCCATCAGCCAATCCGCGAAATAGCCGCCCGCGCGGGCCTGGGCCGCCTGCGACAACACAGCCGGATTGGCCTTGGCTTGTTCAAATTCCGCGT
This sequence comes from Paracoccus denitrificans, assembly GCA_005768755.1. Classification (GTDB taxonomy): domain Bacteria; phylum Pseudomonadota; class Alphaproteobacteria; order Rhodobacterales; family Rhodobacteraceae; genus Paracoccus; species Paracoccus denitrificans_B. Next base: position 76,777 of record VAFL01000004.1, read on the forward strand.
CTGTAATGCGGTCCTGCTCGTGCATCAGGGTCAACACGACATTGGCGCGATCCTGCGCGCGCTGGATGTTCGATGTCGGCGCGAAATAGCTCGGGGCCTTCAGCAGACCTGCCAGCATCGCCGCTTCGGCCGCCGTGACCTCATTGGCGTGCTTGCCGAAATAACGCTCGGCCGCTGCTTCGAAGCCGCGCGCGCCGCCGCCCAGATAAGAGCGGTTCATATAGATGCCGAGGATTTCGTCCTTGGAATACTTCAGCTCCATCGCGAAGGAATAGGGGACTTCCTTGACCTTGCGCCACAGGCTGGACGTGCGGCATTCGGCTTCATAAGCGGCCTCATCCTTCCAGCGCGTGGGATCGAAGCTTTCGCCAAGGCACAGAAGCTTGGAAACCTGCTGTGTAATGGTCGATCCGCCGTTGCCTTCCAGCGGCCCACGGCCTTCCGCCATGTTGATCTTGATGGCGCTGGCAATCCCGCGCGGGTCGATCCCAAGATGGCGGTAAAAGCGCTTATCCTCGGTCGCGACCACGGCATCGCGCAGCGCGGGGGCGATTTGGTCCGGGGTGACAGTGCCGAATGTTTCGCCGCGCCACGCGAAGACCTTGCCCTCGCGGTCCAGCATGGTCACACCGCCGCGTGCCCGCCCGTCAAACAGGGCCGACGCCTCGGGCAGTTGAGAGTAGTAATAGAAGGTCGCCATCGCGACGATCAGGAACACCGCCAGGACCGAGAACCAGATCGTGCGGAAAATCGTCTTCCAGATCAAAGAGATCAGGCCGGTGACGCCGCGCGTCACGGCATTGCCACGACGAACCGGTGCACGACGACCGGACTTTCCGCGCGGCGTCTTGCCGGACGGCTTGGTCGGGTTTGAATAGCGCCGTTCGGCCACCACGGGGCGGCCCTTGCGGGGGGGATTTGCCATGCCTGTATTCCTGCGCGACCGGCTTCCCCGGCCCAATTGCCAGTCAGCATACACGATGAGGCAACCAATGCGAAGGCCGTTGACTGGTATGTGATCTGCCCAACAGGCGGGCATTTGCCGTCTGCATTCGCCTGATTTTTCATCAGTTCTTGTTTTCAACCGGTCCGCGCGCTGCCGAAGGCTTGAGCAGTTGGGCCGTCATCCGCCTTCTGGGTCCGATGGCCGCCGGCTGCGGTGGCGACCCAGAACGAAAAGGTGACGCCGAATGAGAAAGATTTTCCCCCTCGCGATTGCGCTGGCGCTTGCGGCCGGCGCTGCGCATGCGCAGGATGCGGCGCCGGTGCCTGACAAGGGCGATACCACGTGGATGCTGCTGTCGGGCATTCTTGTCATGATGATGACCATTCCCGGACTGGCATTGTTCTATGGCGGACTGGTGCGGTCGAAAAACGTGCTTTCGGTCCTGATGCAGGTCCTGACCACCTTTTGCGTGATGTCGCTGCTTTGGGTCATGTTCGGCTATTCGCTGGCCTTCACCGGGGCAGGTGACGCAGCTTCGGCCGGTGCGCTGACGCCCTATATCGGCGGGTTGTCAAAAATGTTCCTGTCCGGCGTCGACACAAGCTCTGTCGCGGAAACCTTCTCGGCCGGGGTGTATATCCCCGAACTCAGCTTCGTGATCTTCCAGTTGGCTTTCGCCTGCATCGCGCCCGCACTGATCGTCGGTGCCACGGCAGAGCGGTTGAAATTCTCGGCCATCCTGATGTTTATCGTGATCTGGTTCTTCCTGTCCTATCTGCCCATGGCCCACATGGTCTGGTGGTGGGGCGGCCCAAGTGCCTATGACGCGCCGACAGGCCTTCTGTATGGCCATGGCGCGCTGGACTTTGCTGGTGGCACCGTCATTCACATCAACGCAGGCGTTGCAGGTCTGGTCGCAGCCTATGTCGCGGGTCCGCGCCTTGGCTATAACCGAGAGCTTTTGGCCCCCCACAACCTGACCTTCACCCTGATCGGCGGCTGTCTGCTGTGGATCGGCTGGTTCGGCTTCAACGCCGGGTCCAACCTCGAATCGAATGGCCTGACAGCCATGGCGCTGCTGAACACCGTCGTCGCCCCCGCCGCCGCCGCGCTGGCCTGGAGCCTGTGTGAATGGATCTCGCGCGGTCACCCCTCGTTGCTGGGCGCCGTATCCGGTGTTGTTGCCGGTCTGGTCGGCGTGACGCCGGCCGCTGGCTTCGTCGGACCGATGGGGGCGATCGTGATCGGCGCTGTCGCCGGTGCCGTCTGCTTCTGGGCCGTCGTCTGGCTGAAGCGCCGCATGGGTATCGATGACAGTCTGGACGTCTTCGGCATCCACGGCATCGGCGGTATTGTCGGCGCGATCCTGACAGGTGTTTTCGCAGCGCCGTCACTGGGCGGTTCGGGCGTCTGGGATTATGCCAGTAACTCGGTTGCCGAGTTCTCGATGGGTGGGCAGGTCTATGCGCAGACTCTGGGCGTTGTGATCTGCATCATCTGGTCGGGCGTGGTGTCGTTCCTGGCCATCCATGTCGTCAAGGCGGTGCTGGGCCTGCGGGTCGAACAGAACGACGAACGCCAGGGTCTGGACATCACCACCCATGGCGAGAATGCCTACAACTGATCCACATGTCTGAAACGAAAAAGGCCCGGCAAATGCCGGGCCTTTTTACGTTCTTCGGCGCTTTCCGACTTACGCGATCCGGGCGACCACGAAATCGGCCAGATCTTCCAGCATGTCCCGGATCGGATGGTCCGGCAGCGGGACGAGCGCCTGTCGCGCGCGTTCAGCCCATTGCAGCGCATCTTCCCGCGCCGCCAGAAGCGCGCCGTGCCGCGCCATGATCGCCAGGGCCTGTTCCAGATCGCCATCGGTCTGATCGCCCTTCTCGATGGTGCGTTGCCAGAAGGCGCGTTCTTCGGGACTGGCTGCGGCGACTGCCTTGATGACCGGAAGGGTCAGCTTCCTTTCGCGGAAATCATCGCCTGTATTCTTGCCGATCTGCGCGGTAGAGCCGCCATAGTCCAGCAGATCGTCCGCGATCTGGAACGCAATTCCAAGCGCGTCGCCATAGTCGAACAGGGCGCGAATGTGATCCTCGGGCGCGCCGGCAATGACGGCGCCAACCTCGGTCGCGGCGGAAAACAGTGCCGCTGTCTTGCCGCGCACCACCTGCAGATAGACGCCTTCATCTGTCGCCAGGTCCTGGGCGGCGGTCAGCTGCAGGACCTCGCCCTCGGAAATCGTGGCCGAGGCATTCGACAGGATTTCCAAGACCCGCATCACGCCGGTATCCGTCATCAACTGGAATGCGCGCGCCAGCAAGTAGTCGCCCACCAGAACGCTGGATTTGTTATCCCACAGCAGATTGGCGGTCGGCCTTCCGCGCCGCTGCTTGCTTTCATCGACGACGTCATCATGCAGAAGCGTGGCTGTATGGATGAACTCGACCGTCGCGGCCAGATGGATGTGGAAAGGCCCGCCGTATCCGCACAGCTTCGCCGCTGCCAGCGTCAGCATGGGACGCAGGCGTTTGCCTCCGGCTTCTACCAGATGGGCGGTCACTTCCGGGATGCGCGGCGCGTGACGCGAGGCCATTCGTTCGCGGATCAGCGCGTTGACCTTCGCCATTTCAGGGGCGAGGTCCTGCGACAGGCGGTCCATCGGTGTATCGGCGACTGCTGCATCCATGGGAACATCCTTTCCGTAAGTGCAATTGCCATGCGATGGACAGGCGTGCAACCGCCCGCTAGCGTCGGCCGCATGAAAGAGCTTCTCAGAACCACTGATCCGCTGCGACTGATGCGCGCACAGGACATTCTGCGCGCCGAAGGGATCGAAAGTTTCGTCTTCGATCAGCATATGAGCGTGCTGGAAGGGTCATTGGGCATTCTGCCGCGCCGACTGATGGTGACGGATCGGGATCATTTCATGGCCAATGCCATCATGAGGCAGCTGGGACTGGATGATTGACACGCGGATCGATGCGTTTCTGGGCGGCAGGCTGCGGATCGAACAGCCCGTCGCGGGCTATCGCGCCGGTGCGGATGCGGTCATGCTGGCGGCCGCCTGTCCGGCCGCGCCGGGCGCTCGGGTGCTGGAACTGGGTTGCGGCGCCGGTGTGGCGTCGCTGTGTCTGGCGGCCCGTGTGCCGGGCATCGATCTGACCGGGGTGGAGCGCGATTCAGATTATGCGGCGATGGCGCGCGCCAATGCGGCGCGCAACCAGATGGACATGGATGTCTGGCAGGCCGACCTTGCGCAGATGCCGACAGAGTTGCGCGCGCAGCAGTTCGATCAGGTCATCATGAATCCGCCATTCTTTGCGTCTGGGACCCGATCGGCCGATTCTGCGCGCGCCGGACCCCGTCATGAGGCGACACCGCTGGCCGAATGGATTGATGCAGGGCTGCGCAGGCTTCGACCCAACGGTCAGATCACGATCATCCATCTGGCCGAACGACTGGCCGCGATTCTGGGCGCAATCGGAGACCGGGCGGGGGCGGTGGCGATCCTGCCCATTGCCGCGCGCACGGGGCGCGACGCCGGCCGCGTGATCGTGCAGGCGCGCAAGGGGGCGCGGGCCCCGCTGCGCGTGCTTTCGCCGTTCATCATGCATTCAGGTGCAAGCCATTCCCGAGATGCTGAAAATCTTACCGAAAAAGCGCAGGCAATATTGCGCCATGGCGCGGCACTGGGGCTGAAACCCGGTGAAGACGGGTGACAGAATCAAAGTTCTGTGCTGCAATCGTCCTGTTCGACAAGCGTACAGGAGGACGAATATGACGGTCGATGCTCACATCGAAAGACTCCGCGAAAAGCACGAAAAGATCTCCCAGGCGGTAGAGCAGGCGCAGCGTGCGCCAGGTGCCACCGACTTCGAGATTGCAGAAATGAAGAAGGAAAAGCTGCGCCTCAAGGAAGAGATTGCGCGCCTGAACGCCTGAACACCTACAACCGATCATTCCGGGCCCGCGCAATTTGCGCGGGCTTTTTGGTGTCCCTGCGGCATGCACGGTGCGGTATCCGTCTGTCTTGATGGTCCCGTGTCAAGGCGGGTCGCAACGCCGTCGCTTGACTGCGCGGATTGCAGGCGCGTCCGTGGAAAAGCGTGGCCACGATCGCAGCACAACTGCGGGTTCGGAAAAAAATGGCCGGCCCCGTCAGGAAGCCGGCCAGAAGCGTCGCTCTGCCTGCAAATCAGGAGAAGTACTGTGCCCCGTTCGCGGAAATCGTCGAGCCGGTGATGAACCCGGCATCTTCTGCTGCCAGGAAGACCACGCAGCGCGCAATCTCGTCCGGCTCACCCAGACGACCGACCGGGATCTGCGGAATAATCCGCTCGTTCAAGACCTTCTCGGGTATGGCGCGGACCATCTCGGTTCCGATATATCCCGGTGCGATCGCATTCACGGTGATGCCGGCCCGCGCGCCTTCCTGCGCCAGCGCGCGGGTGAAGCCGATATCGCCAGCCTTAGCGGCGGAATAGTTCGCCTGACCGGCTTGCCCCTTTTGCCCGTTGATCGAGCTGATGTTGACGATCCGTCCGAATTTGCGGTCGCGCATCCCGTTCCAGACGGAATGCGTCATGTTGAACAGACCCGTCAGATTGGTATCGATCACCTCTTTCCACTGCTGTGGGGTCATCTTGTGGAACATGGCGTCGCGGGTGATCCCGGCATTGTTGACAAGTACGCCAACCGGGCCAAGCTCTTCCTCGATCTGCTTCACGCCCGCCGCACATGCGTCGTAATCGGCCACGTCCCATTTATACGTCTTGATGCCGGTTTCGTCGGTGAAGGCTTTTGCGGCTGCGTCATTGCCTGCATAGCTTGCTGCGACCGAGTAGCCTGCATCCTTCAGCGCCTTCGAAATAGACGCGCCAATTCCGCGCGATCCCCCGGTAACTATGGCTGTCTTGGACATGTCTCCCCCCTTCCATGAATGAAGTTCTTGAAATATTGCTAACGCTTCGTTTTGCAGCGCGCAAGATCATTGCGCGCCGCGAACCTCTCAACGTTCGATGCACATGGCGACACCCATGCCGCCGCCGATGCAAAGCGTGGCGAGCCCTTTTTTCGCGTCACGCCGGGCCATTTCAAACAGAAGCGAGTTCAGAATCCGTGCGCCCGACGCGCCGATGGGGTGGCCAATGGCGATCGCGCCGCCGTTGACGTTGACGATCGACGGGTCCCAGCCCATGTCGCGGTTGACGGCAATGGCCTGCGCGGCAAAGGCTTCGTTCGCTTCGACCAGGTCCAGTTCGCCAACTTCCCAGCCTGCCTTTGACAGGGCGCGACGGCTGGCCGGGATCGGGCCGGATCCCATGATCTTCGGATCGACGCCGGCGGTTGCATATGAGGCGATGCGGCCAAGCGGGGTCAAACCGCGGCGCGCGGCCTCTTCCTCGGTCATGACCATGACGGCTGCCGCCCCGTCGTTAAGGCCAGAGGCATTGCCGGCGGTAACCGTGCCCTCCTTGGTGAAGGCCGGGCGCAGCTTCTGCATTGCCTCCAGCGTGGCGCCGTCGCGGATGTATTCGTCCTCGGAAATGGTCACATCACCCTTCCGGCCCTTTACGACATAGGGCACGATCTCGTCCTTGAACCGGCCTTCCTTCTTGGCGGCTTCGGCCTTGTTCTGGCTTGCAACAGCGAATTCGTCCTGGTCCTCGCGCGTGATTCCCCATTTTTCAGCCACGTTTTCAGCGGTCTGGCCCATGTGGTAGTTGTTGAATGCATCCCAGAGGCCGTCCTTGATCATCGTGTCGATCATCTTCATGTCGCCCATCTTCTGGCCGGCGCGAAGATGCGCGGCGTGGGTCGACAGGGACATGGATTCCTGACCTCCGGCCAGCACGACCTGAGCATCGCCCAGCAGGACCTGCTGGGCGGCAAGCGCGACCGAGCGCAATCCCGATCCACAAACCTGGTTGATCAGCCAGGCTGCCGATTCCTGTGGCAGTCCCGCGTTAAGGTGGGCCTGTCGGCCGGGGTTCTGGCCCTGACCTGCGGTCAAGACCTGACCGAGGATGGTTTCACTGACTTCCGCCGGATCGACCCCGGCGCGTTTGACAACCTCGGCCAAAACGGCGGCACCCAGATCATGGGCCGGGACATTGGCGAAGGAGCCCAGAAAGCTGCCGACCGGCGTACGGGCAGCAGAGACGATTACAGCTTTGGTCATGAAAAGGGTCCTTTCGGGTAAGCGGACAGGGCCGGCGCAAGGCCGTTCCATTTACCATGCCCAACTGCGACGCAGCGTCAAGGCGCACCCGCACGGCCAAAGTGTCAACTTTTGGGCAAACCTGACCACTATCCAAGCATCTGCGGACCGTATGACGCGCCCATCACGGGGCACTCACCATGGTGCCGGAGGATGCGCGCGGCGTGTCATAACTAAAGGCACAGTATGCACTGGGCACTGGATTGAGGGGGCGCGCGACCGCCCCATGGCCCGCACTCCTATCGCACGGCGGCGTTGGGCGTTTTCCAGGGCGGGTTGATGGTCGGTGCGCCGAAGTAATAGCCCTGCAGGCAGTCGATTCCCATTTCGATCAGGTAGGCGGCCTCATCTGCCGTTTCGACCGATTCGGCGACGGTAAACATGTCGAAATGGTGTGCAATTGCCTGCAGGGCGGCCGCGAGTATCTGGTTGTCCGGCTCAGACGCGATCCTGCGAATGAACTGGCCATCGATCTTGATCAGGTCAAAGTTGAACTCGCGCAGATAACGGAATGATGTGTGTCCGGCGCCGAAATCATCAAGCGCAAAGCTTGCGCCCCGGCCCTGCAGGTCGCGCATGAAAGGGACCACCAGGTCCGGCATGGTCATGGCCGAGCTTTCGGTGACTTCAAGGATCAGGCGCTCGGCAATCTGTTCATCATGGGCCAGTCCGCGGCGCAGTGTTTCCATCCATGCCGCATGCCCGATGGAACGGGCGGACATATTCACCGACAGTCGCAGCCCGGAATCCCGTTGCAGCGATTGCAGCCCCAGTTGCAGGGACAGGCAGTCGATCCGGCGGCCAAGTTCGGTCACTTCGGCCCAGGGCATGAAATCACGCAACGGAATGAACCGGCCGGTTTCGTCTGCGACCCGAAACAGCCCTTCGTGAAAGGCAATGCGGCTTGGACGGTCCGATTGCACGATCGGTTGATAGGCGAGGACGGCATCGCCGCGTGCGATGGCATCTTCGACTGAAGCCATTGTCTGCAGGGTCCGCTGTTCGATTACGAATTCCAATGCCGATTCGACCGAATCGTCCTGGTTCTGACTTTCATCCATCATCGCGGCTTCCTTGCTGTCTTCAGGCATATTGGCGAAGATGTCTTAACGTGGGGTGAAACCCGAACATTTTCCGGATTAAGGATGAATCGCGATGACCGAGCGCTGCGGATGGTGCGGGACCGAGCCGATCTATGTCGAGTATCACGACACCGAATGGGGTGTCCCTGAACGGAACGCGCGCGCGCTGTGGGAAAAGCTGGTGCTGGATGGTTTTCAGGCCGGACTGAGCTGGATTACCATCTTGCGCAAGCGCGAGACCTTCCGGGAGGTTTTCGAGGGGTTCGACCCCGAACGCGTCGCCGCCTGGACCGATAAACATATCGAAAATGCCTTGCAGAATCCGGGCATCATCCGTCACCGCGGCAAGATCGAGGCGACCGTGAAAGGGGCGCGGCTGTTTCTTGATATCGAATCAGGCGAAGGGTTCGCGCCCTATCTTTGGGGATTTGTTGATGGTGCGCCGGTTCAGAACGCCTGGACCCGCCTTGATCAGGTGCCCGCCGCGACCGAGCAATCGACTGCGATGTCGAAATCGCTGAAGAAGCGCGGGTTCAATTTCTGCGGCCCGGTCATCTGTTATGCCTTCATGCAGGCCACCGGCATGGTCAACGACCATCTGGTCGGCTGCCATTGTCACGAAAAGGTCAAGGCGCTGTAAGGTCAGGGGGCAATCATCTGCCCGACGACGGCCTTGGCCGCGTCGGTCGACCAGTCGGCAGGCCCCATCATCCGGCCGACCTCGTTTCCGTCCCGGTCGATCAGAATGGTGACAGGCATGGCGAGGACGCCGAATTCACGGGCAAGTTTCTGGCGCGGGTCCAGCAGAACAGGCAGCGAATCAATTTTTGCCTCGGCGAAAAACTTGTCGATCGCGGGCTGCGGGTTGCGCCCCGATGCGATGGTCACGACCTGGAAATCATCGCCGCCAAGGTCTTTCTGCAGGCTGTTCAGCGCGGGCATCTCCTCGCGGCAGGGCGCGCACCAGGTGGCCCAGAAATTCAGCAGCACGGCCTTTCCGGCATATTCGGACAGACTGTGTTCGTTGCCCTCGGGGTCGGTGAACGTGGTCTGGGAAACCGGCTGCCCGTCACCCGGCGCAAGTGTCAGGCCCCCGGCGCTGGCGGCATCAAAGTCGATCTCGCCCGCGACGGCCATGTTTGCACCGGCGGCAAGCGCCGTATAAAGGATCAGCATACGCAGCATCTTTAACCTTTCGGACCAGACAGATGACCGACGCCAGGACGCCCAAGAACACAGCAAATGCCATGTGGGGCGGGCGTTTCGCCGCGGGTCCCGACGCGATCATGACGGCGATCAACGCCTCGATCGGGTTCGACCGCAGGTTATACGCCCAGGACATCCGGGGCAGCCGGGCCCATGCCGCGATGTTGGCGGCGCAGGGCATCATCACGTCTAAAGATGCGGACGCGATCCGGGAAGGGCTGCTCACCGTTTTGTCAGAAATCGAAGGCGGCGATTTCCCGTTCAGCGAGGCGCTGGAGGACATTCACATGAATGTCGAGGCGCGGCTGAAGGAAATCATCGGAGAGCCGGCGGGACGTCTGCATACGGGTCGGTCGCGCAACGATCAGGTGGCCACGGATTTCCGTCTGTGGGTGCGCGATCAGTGCGATGCGGCCATCAGCGGACTGAACGCGCTGATTGGTGCGGCGCTGGCGCAGGCCGAAGCCGGGGCCGACTGGGTGATGCCTGGCTTCACCCATCTGCAGACCGCGCAGCCGGTGACCTGGGGCCATCACATGATGGCCTATGTCGAGATGTTCGGCCGCGACCTCTCGCGTTTTCAAGACGCCCGCAAGAGGATGAACGAATCACCACTGGGCGCGGCAGCATTGGCCGGGACCGGTTATCCCATCGACCGCGATGCGACTGCCAAGGCGCTGGAATTCGACCGTCCGATGGCCAACAGCCTGGATGCGGTCAGCGACCGGGATTTCGCGCTGGAGTTTCTGTCGGCTGCCAGTATCTGTGCCGTCCACATGTCGCGGCTGGCCGAAGAACTGGTAATCTGGTCCTCGGCCCAGTTTCGGTTTGTATCGATGTCGGACAAGTGGTCTACGGGTTCGTCGATCATGCCACAGAAGCGCAACCCCGATGCGGCCGAACTGATCCGCGCCAAGATCGGCCGTATCCTTGGTGCGACCGTCGCGCTGTTCACTGTGATGAAGGGCCTGCCGCTGGCCTATTCGAAGGACATGCAGGAAGACAAGGAACAGGTCTTTGACGCCGCCGACAGCCTGATGCTGGCGCTGGCGGCGATGTCGGGCATGCTGTCGGATCTGACAGCCAACCGGGACAAGATGGAGGCCGCTGCCTCGGCCGGGTTCTCCACCGCGACGGATCTGGCCGACTGGCTGGTGCGCGAGGCCGGATTGCCGTTCCGTGACGCCCATCATGTGACCGGCTCGCTGGTGGCCATGGCGGAAACGAAGGGCGTCGATCTGCCGGACCTGACCCTTGCCGAGATGCAGTCGGTGCATCCGGAAATCACAGATGACGTATTCAATGTGCTGGGCGTCCATAATTCTGTCGCGTCGCGGCAAAGCTATGGCGGCACGGCGCCTGATCAGGTCCGCGCGCAGATTGCCCGCTGGAAGGAAAAATCATGAAGCGTGCCGCAATTCTTGCGTTTCTGCTGCTGTCAGCCTGTGGGATCGATGGCGCCCCGGAAAGGCCCGATCCGCCGGTTGGCGTCACTGTCTCGGGCGAGGGCCGCATCGGTGTCCGGGCTGAAAACCTTTGAACAGACACCGCTTCGGCTATGCTGGCTGGTCCTGGCATTGATCGGTGCCATCGTCGGGATACCGCCGCGCGCGCCTGATATGTCCGCTGTCGCAGCCCTAGTGACGCTTTGCGCATGGTGCTTGGCCGAGACGACGATCCGGCGCAACTGGCTGGCCCTGCTGACACTGCCCGCAATGGCGCTTGGCATCGGCTGCGCGCTGCCGCTTTATCTTTTCCTCCGCTCACGCAGGATTGCCTGATGGATCACTTCAACTACAAGAACGGCCAGCTTTTCGCCGAAGATGTGCCGCTTGCGCAGATCGCGGCAGAGGTCGGAACGCCGGTATACGTCTACTCCTCGGCCACCCTGCGCCGGCATTTCAACGTCTTCCAGCAGGCGCTGGAATGGGCGCCCGATCATCTGATCTGCTATGCGTTGAAGGCAAATTCCAATATCGCGGTCCTGAAGCTGCTGGGCGATCTGGGGGCGGGGATGGATGTCGTGTCCATCGGGGAATACGCCCGCGCGCGGGCGGCGGGCGTTCCGGGTTCGCGGATTGTCTTTTCCGGCGTCGGCAAGACGCGTGAGGAAATGAAGCTGGCGCTGGAAGGCGGGATCCGGCAGTTCAACGTGGAATCAGAACCGGAATTGCGCGCACTGTCCGAAGTGGCCAGCGCACTCGGGGCCGTTGCCCCCATTGCTATCAGGGTTAATCCTGACGTTGACGCCAAGACACACGAAAAGATTGCGACTGGAAAATCTGAAAACAAGTTCGGAATTCCCATCGCTCGGGCCCGCAAGGTGTATGCCGAAGCGGCCAGATTGCCCGGGATCGAGGTCGTCGGCATCGACATGCATATCGGCAGCCAGCTGACCGATCTGGAACCCTATCGCCAAGCCTACACCAAGATGGCCGAGCTGACATTGGCCCTTCGCGCCGACGGGCACGATATCCGAAGGCTTGATCTGGGCGGGGGCCTGGGCATTCCGTATCAGCGCAACAATTCCGCCCCGCCTTTGCCCATCGAATACGGGCAGGTCATTCGGGAAACCGTGGGCGATCTGGATTGTGAGATCGAGATCGAGCCCGGTCGCAATATCGCGGGCAATGCAGGGGTGCTGCTAAGTTCCGTCATCTATGTGAAGGAAGGCGAGGGGCGCGATTTCCTTATCCTTGACGCCGCGATGAACGATCTTATTCGCCCGGCCATGTATGGCGCGCATCACGACATCGTTCCGGTGATCGAGGCGGCGCCCGGTGCGCCCGTTTCGGCCTATGACGTGGTCGGGCCGGTCTGCGAAACCGGGGATACCTTTCAGAAAGGCGCGCAATTGCCAGCAGTTGCTGCCGGCGATCTGATCGCTTTCCGCTCGGCCGGGGCATACGGGGCGGTGATGTCGTCAGAATATAACTCTCGTCCGCTGATCCCCGAGGTCCTTGTCGACGGTGATCGTTTTGCGATTATCCGCCCGCGCCCGACCCTTGCCGAGATGATTTCGCGCGAATCGCTGCCTGATTGGTTTTGAACGGCCACGAATCCCTTGCCCGTCGGCGCGTCTGGCCGCAGGATGGCATGACAACATGGCAGGCAAATGACCAAGGATAACCAGAATAGGCGCCTTTCCCGCGCGCTGGCGCTGACCGGCGCCGGCCTGTGGTGGGAATCCGTGGCGCGGGCATTCTGGCCTTTTGCGACACTGGCGTTGCTGGCGATTGCCGCGCTCAGTTTTGGGGCGGTCGGCACCTTTCCCGTAACAGTGCGACCCTATGTCGTGCTTGGCGTCGGGCTGGTCCTGCTTGCCGCGCTGGTTTGGGGAGGCTGGCGGTTTCGCCGCCCGGATCGCCATGCCGCAGAACGGCGTGTCGATGCGGTCCTGCCTGGACGACCGCTGTCTGCCCTGTCGGATGCGCCTGTGCTGGGCGGCGACGGTCCCCTGTGGCAGGCCCATCAGCGTCAGATGGCCGAACGTGCCGCACAAGCGCGGGCGGTTGCGCCAGACGCCGGGCTAAGCCGGCGCGACCCTTACGGTCTGCGGCTGGTGGCGCTGACTGCGCTTGGCATGGCCCTGCTGTTTGGCAGCACCGGGCAGTTGGGGCAGGGGCTTGCAGCACTTGCCCCACAGCGCGAGGCGGGGCCCGATCCTGTTGTTGTGCCTGACGGTCTTGGCTGGGAAGGCTGGGCAGAGCCGCCGCCCTATACCCGCAAGCCGACGATCTATCTGAACGATCTGCCCGAGGACGATGTTCTGCACCTGCCCGAAGGCAGCACGATCAGCCTGCGCCTGTATGGCGAAGATGGAGAGATTGCACAGGATATCGGTGAGGCATTGCCGGGTGATGATGCGCGCAGCCCGCAGTTCCGCGTTGAACGCAATGGCAGCCTGACCATTGGCGATCGGCGGATCAATGTGACGGTTCAGCCTGACGCCCCGCCCAGCATCGGTCTTGGGCCCCCGGCCGAGCGGCGTGCCGACGGAAGACTGATCCAGCCGTTTACCGCCAGCGACGATTTTGGTGTGACCGAAGGGCGCGCTGTCATCACGCTGGATCTGGACAAGATCAATCGTGACCACGGTTTGACGATAGAGCCCGAGACCCGCGATCCGGTCGAGATCAATCTGCCCCTGCGCGGCGCAAGGGCAGAGGTCGAAGGACAGCTGACATCGGACCTTATGAAACATGCCTGGGCGAATATGCCCGTGCAGATCCGTCTGAACGTCAAGGATGGCATCGGGCAAGAGGGACAGTCCGACGTTCTTGCCATGGAACTGCCAGGCCGCCGCTTCTTCGATCCGTTCGCGGCGGCGCTGATCGAATTGCGCCGTGACATCCTGTGGAACCGGATGAACGCAGAAGCCTCGGCCCAGCTGCTTCGCGCCATCTCTTGGCAGCCCGAAGGTTTCATAGACCCACCGATGCTGAACGATATCCGGGCGATGATCTCGGGGTTGGAAACGCCCGAACTGACGGATGCGCAACGGGACGCACTGGCAGAAGCGCTGTGGCGCACCGCGGTCGAACTGGAAGATGGCGGGCTGGCAGATGCGCTGGAACGCATGCGGCGCGCGCAGGAAAAACTTTCTTCGGCGATGCGGCGCGGCGCCTCGCCCGATGAGATCAGCAAGCTGATGGAGGAACTGCGGCAGGCCACCGATGACTATATGGAACGGTTGGCCGAACAGGGCGAAAACGATCCGTCAGATCGCTTCAATCAGGGTCCTGTCGACATGGTGAGCGGCGACCAGATCCAGCAGATGATGGATGAAATCCAGCGTCTGATGAATGAAGGGCGCATGGCCGAGGCGCAGGCGCTGTTGGAACAGTTCAACCGCATGATGGAGAATATGCAGGTCCGCCGCACCGAAGGTGAGGGCGGCGGGCAGGGGCAGGGTCAGGGCTCCTCGGGTCGGATGGCTGAAACGCTGCGCGAGCAGCAGGATCTGGCGGACGAGGCCTTCCGCCAGATGCAGGACGAATGGATGGGCTTGGGCGAACCGCAGGGGCAGCAGCAGGGACAGGGCGAACAGCAAGGCGAAGGCGAAGGCGCGGGGCAGGGGGGGCAGAGCCTTGCCGATCAGCAGCGGCAATTGCGCGACGATCTCGGCATGCAGCGCAGCCTTCTGCCAGAACGCGGTTCCCCCGAAGGACAAGAGGCCGGCGATGCGATGGATCGCGCCGGTCGTGCGATGGAACAGGCTGAACAAGCCCTGCGCGACGGCAATTCCGCCGATGCAATGGACCGCCAGGCCGAGGCGATCGAGGCGCTGCGCGATGGCATTCGGGCGCTTGACCGTGGCGATCAGCGCAGCCAGGACGGGCAGCAGGCCGAAAGCATGGACGGCGAAGAAGGGCAGGAAGGTGCTGCAGGTCAACAGGGCGAGACGCAGCGCGGGCTGGGCAGAAATCCGCGTCGCGATCCGCTGGGTCGTTCGATGGGCGGGTCCGGGGGCGGGCTGTCCACCGACGGACCTTTGGCGGAAGGCGAGGATGCAGATAACCGTGCCCGCGATCTTCAGGACGAGATCCGCCGTCGTCTGGGTGAACGGGACCGCACGCAGGATGAACGCGACTACCTGGATCGGCTGATCGAGCAGTTCTGATGACGTGAAGGATGGACAACGGCTTTTGTCGTCGCGCGAAAGCCCGACCTTGCCCATCTTCCCGGCCGCGAGGAAACAATCTTCGCGGAGGAGCACGTTACATGTTTGAATGCGTCTATCGCCGCCAGATGCCGCTTTCATCCGGCCCAAGCGGCTGAGATTGCCGATAAACCCGACGTCAATGCCGTGATGTAGCGTCTCGCTTGATTTTTATTGAAGATGGTTTATGGCCCGCAGCCATGCGCGCGAACGAGGAAAGGCTAAACGCATGATCAAAGAGTTTAAGGAATTCATTGCCAAGGGCAATGTCATGGACATGGCCGTCGGTATCATTATCGGCGCCGCTTTCACCGCGATCGTCACCTCGCTGGTGTCGGACCTGATCAACCCGATCATCGGCATCATCACTGGCGGGACCGATTTCTCCAGCAAATATGTCGTTCTGTCGGGCACGGCCCCCGAAGGTGCATCCCTGCAAGCGGCCCGCGACGCAGGTGCCAACGTCTTCGCCTATGGCGCCTTCATTTCGGCCGTGATCAACTTCCTGATCATCGCCTTCGTGGTGTTCCTGCTGGTCAAGGCCGTGAACCGCATCAAGGACGGCGCGATCGGCAAGAAAGAGGAAGAAGCCGCGGCCCCGGCTGGCCCGACATCGGAAGAGCTGCTGGTCCAGATCCGTGACGAGTTGCGGGCACGTCCGACTGTCTGAACGGATTTAACCGCTGACCCTGGGAAAAGGCGCGCCAGTCGAGGCGCGCCTTTTTCGTGTCCTGGTGTGACCGCCGCATGCTTTTCGAAACGCTGCCCGGCCACTGCCGGCGATTACATCAGCGTTTCAGCCGCGACGCTCTCCATGCCCAGCGCCAGCCCCACCGGAGCAGAGGTCAGTTTGCCCTCATGCGTGGACAGGCCGGCGCGCAGATGCGGATCGTCCTGGACAGCTTGCCGCCAGCCCTTGTCTGCAAGTGCCAGAACAAACGGGAGCGTTGCGTTGCCAAGCGCCTGGGTCGAGGTGCGCGGCACCGCACCCGGCATATTGGCGACACAGTAATGCACGACGCCGTCAACCTCGTAGATCGGGTCGTGGTGGGTTGTCGGGCGTGAGGTTTCAAAACACCCGCCCTGGTCAATTGCCACGTCGACCAGCACGGCACCGGGCTTCATGACGGACAGTTGTTCGCGCCGGATCAATTTTGGCGCCGCAGCACCCGGGATCAGCACGGCGCCAATCACCATGTCAGCTGTCGGCAGCAGATCTGCCGTCGCGGCTGCAGTCGCATATTGCGTGGTCAGCCGACCGTTGAAGATATCATCCAGATAGGACAGCCGCTGAATTGAGCGATCAAGCACCGTGACATTCGCCCCCATGCCCGCGGCGACCCGCGCCGCTGCTGTGCCGACCACGCCGCCACCAATGATGACGACATTGGCCGGGCGCACGCCGGGCACGCCGCCCAGCAGCACACCTTCGCCGCCATTGGCTTTCTGCAGCGCCCAGGAACCGGCCTGTGGGGCCAGACGCCCCGCGACCTCGGACATGGGGGCAAGAAGCGGCAGACCGCCACGTAGGTCGGTGACCGTTTCATAGGCGATGGAAGTGACGCCGCTGGCAAGAAGATCGCGGGTCTGTTCGGGGTCGGGGGCAAGATGGAGATAGGTGAACAGCACCTGCCCACGGCGCAGCAGCGCGCGCTCCTGCGCCTGCGGCTCTTTCACCTTCACAACCATCTCGGCGCGCCCGAACAAGGTTTCCGCGTCCGCTACGATCTCTGCGCCGGCCAGTTCATAGTCCGCGTCCGTGTACCCCGACCCCAATCCGGCGCCAGACTGGATCAGCACGTCATGTCCATGGGCGCGCGCCTCTCGGACAGCGTCGGGTCGCATGCCGACGCGGAATTCCTGTGGTTTGATTTCGGTTGGGCTGCCTATCAGCATCTGGACCTCCGGCTGGTTATTGGCCCTTTCGTGGACCTTGTCCTCAGGCTGACATGGTCGCTGCAAGATTTGGTGCCGAATTTCACATTATGCCCGGCCGTATATCGAAGAATCTTGCGCACAATTGCGAATAATGCACTAAATATCCTGTAATGATGGATGTTGACGCGACAGACCGCCGGATTCTGAGGATTATCCAGAAGGATGGTCGAATCACGAATGCCGACCTGGCCCTGCAAGTGAACCTGTCCGCTTCGGCGTGTCACCGACGCTTGCAGCGGCTGGAACAGATGGGTGCGATCCGCGGATATGCGGCTTTGCTGGACCGGCGCAAAATGGCACTGCCGAGCACGGTTTTCGTCGAGATCACGCTGTCGGGCCAGGCGACCGAACTTCTGGAAGCGTTCGAGCGTGCCGTCCGATTGATCCCGAACGTGCTCGAATGCCACCTGATGGCTGGCACGGCGGATTATCTGCTGAAACTTGTGGTGGCTGATACGGACGATTTCGCCCGAATCCACCGCGAATATCTGGCCCGCCTGCCAGGCGTGGCACAGATGCATTCGTCTTTCGCGCTCAGGACCGTGGCCGAAACCACGGCCCTGCCGCTTTAGCTTACTGGGCCGCCGACACCACCGGTGCCGCAGCAGGTTCGGCTGCGGTCGCGCGTGCGTTCGGGTTCAGGTTACGGCCGATCGGCCCGTCAGCGGATGCCAGACGGCCATATTCGAACGTCAGCGTGTCCTGGCCACCGGCGATGCGCAGAACACCGTCTTCATAGGTAATACGGTTTGCGGCGCGTAGCGCGGTCAGGAAGCTGTTTTCCTGCGCGCTCCACCGGCAGGTCTGGCCCGAGGTCTGAATCTCGCCCACGACGATTTCGGGCGGTGTGCCAGAGATCGGCGCCGCGAAGCTGTTGCAGCCCGTGCGGCCCGTGATCTGGGTCGGTGCGATCTGCATGGTGGTGTGACGCACGCTCAGCACTTCGCCGCCGATGTTGAAAAGCACGTAGTCGCCCGTCGGCACGGTCGAATAGGGTTCGTTCGAAGCGGTCGCGGTCGGCTCACACGCGGCAAGCGCGAGCGTCGCCAGCGCGGCAGCGGTCAATTGGCGAAACATGGCAGTGTCTCCGGGTTGGGAATCATAAGGCATTACCGCTCGAATTGCATCGAGACAGGAAATGGTCAACTCACTGATATGTCAGCCAAGAGCAGCCATGGCAACGCGTTTCGCGGTCGATTCAGCCAAGCGGGCTGCATATTCAAGGGGCTGCGACGGCAGGTCGCGCGTTTGATCTGGCTGGTGAGCACTTTGACCTGTTGCAAGATCGTTTGAAGTCTGTTGCCTTTCCGCCACGTTTTCAGATGCTTCGCCGCGCCTTTTCCCATTGCGGCGGCGTGGGTGGACGCTACTGTCCGGATCATGTCCGTCCTTGATCCATCAATATTCTGGTTCGTCTTTCTGGTTACGCTGTTCGCGGGTTTCGTGAAGGGTGCGGTGGGTTTTGCCATGCCCATGATCATGATGTCGGCTTTTGCCTCGGTGCTGCCGCCGGCGCAGGCACTGGCGGCACTGATCCTGCCGACGCTGGTCACGAACGTGATGCAGGCCAGTCGTCAGGGTTTGGGCGCAGCATGGGGGTCGGTCAGGAAGTTCCGCTGGCATATAGTGATGGTCGCGGTGTTCATCCTCGTTTCGGCGCCGTTGGTGACAATCGTGCCGCAGGCGCCGATGTATCTGGTTCTGGGTGTCCCGATCACGTTGTTCGCTTTGTATCAACTGACCGGCAGATCTCTGAAATTTCAGGTCCATCATGCCCGCCGGTTCGAGATCGTCACCGGTATCATCGGCGGCCTTTATGGTGGCATTTCCGGGATCTGGGGACCGCCGCTTATCGTCTATCTTCTGTCGGTGGGCGCATCCAAGCAGGATCAGATGCGGGTCCAGGGTGTGGTCTTTCTGATGGGTGCCGTGATCCTGACCGCTGCGCACATCATGTCTGGCGTGCTGAATCCCCGGACGCTGCCGCTTTCGGCGCTGTTGGTAATTCCTGGCGTTGTGGGAATGGGCGCGGGTCTGTGGATACATGACCGGCTGAACGTGGCGCAGTTCCGGCGTTGGACGCTGGTGCTACTGGCGCTGAGCGGGCTTAATCTGATCCGGCGCGGACTGGAAATCCTGTTCACGCAAGACCAGGCCTGATGCAAAGGAAGAGAGGGTTACATGACCGATGCCGCCAAGCTGACCGCTGATCTGATCCGCTGCCCCTCGGTCACGCCGCAGGAAGGCGGGGCGCTGACGCTGCTGGCCAGTCTGCTGACAGCGGGCGGTTTCGAATGCCAGCGGGTCGATCGCAATGGCACCCCGAACCTGTTCGCCCGCTGGGGCGCGAAAGGCGCTGCACGGACGTTCGGCTTCAACGGGCATACTGACGTTGTCCCACCCGGCGATGCGGGCAGCTGGACAAGGCAGCCTTTTTCCGGACATGTCGACGAGGACGGGATGATCTGGGGTCGTGGCGCAGTCGACATGAAGTCCGGCGTGGCGGCGTTCGCCGCCGCAGCGATTGATTTCGTGGCCCACACCCCGCCCGCGGATGGCGCCATCATCATGACCGTGACCGGGGATGAGGAAGGCCCGGCGCATGACGGTACGGTCGCGATCCTCGACTGGATGGCGCGCGAGGGCGAGGCGATGTCCGTCTGTCTGGTGGGCGAGCCGACCAATCCCGAAACCTTCGGCGAAATGATGAAGATCGGCCGACGTGGTTCGGTGACCTACACTGTTACCGCGCGCGGCGTGCAGGGGCATGTTGCATATCCCAACCGGGTCCGAAATCCGCTTCACGCGCTTTGCTGGTTCCTTGACGGCCTGGCCTCGACCCCGCTGGACGAGGGGTCGGACCATTTCGGACCATCAACCTTGCAGGTGACAACGATCGATTGCGGCAATCCCGCCTCGAATGTCGTGCCGGAAACAGCGACGGCAAGTTTCAATATCCGCTTCAACGACCTGCACAGTCCCGATGGGATCGATGCCGATCTGCAGCAGCGCGCCGCTGAAATCAGTGCCGAAACCGGCGTCGCGATCTTGCTGACCCCCAGCCACGGGGCTGAAAGCTTCGTGACCGAACCCGGCCCCTTCGTTGACATGGTTCGCCGCGTGATCGAGCAGGAAACCGGCATCCTGCCCGAGCTGTCCACCTCGGGAGGGACGTCGGATGCACGTTTCGTCAAGGATCATTGCCCCGTGGTCGAATTCGGGCTGGTCGGTCGCTTCATGCACGAGGTGGACGAGCGCGTGCCGGCGGAACAGGTGCGCGCACTTCAGGCGGTCTACGGCAAGATCCTGACGGAGTATTTCGCGTGAAAGTCGAACAGACCCGCGATCTGGAAACGTGCCGCGCCCTGCGCCGGGCTGTCTTCATCGAGGAACAGGGCGTCGCAGAGGCCGAGGAGTGGGATGACCTTGATGGCGAGGCCACGCATTTCCTGGGTTGGCAGGATGACAGACCGGTGGCGACCGCGCGGGTTTTCCGCAATGGCGATACGGGCAAGATCGGCCGGGTCTGCGTTCTGGCCGACGCGCGCGGAACCGGGGCAGGTGCGTCCATCATGCTTGCCGCTATTGCCGCGTTGCGCGATGACGGCGTGCGGCAGGTGAAATTGTCCGCGCAGACCCATGCGCTGCCTTTCTATGAACGGCTGGGCTTCGTCGCCTACGGCCCGGAATATCCGGATGCCGGCATCCCCCATCGCGACATGGTTCTGGAACTGTAGCGCCGGGCGTATTGTTTCACTGCACGAACCGGCCGCTCGCCGGGGAAAGGGCGTTCATGGCATTGCCAAGCAAACAGCAGATCCTCGACTGGGTTGCAGATCATCCAGACGCGGCTTCGAAGCGGGACATTTCCAAGGCGTTCAACGTCAAGGGGCAGGAAAAGATCGAGTTGAAGCGGCTTCTGAAAGAGCTGGCCGAGGAGGGTCGCCTTGACCGTAAACGCCGGACGTACCGCGATGCGTCGCATCTGCCGCCGGTGACGGTCGTGCAGTTGCTGGCGCCCGATGCCAGCGGCGATCTTTTCGTGCGCCCGCTGGAGCATCAAGGCGACGGTCCCGCGCCGCGGATCCTGTTCCGCCCGCGCGAGGCAGATCCCGCATTGGGCGAGGGTGATCGCTTTCTGGCGCGCCTGATCGAGGAACGCGGCGAGGATCATGATTACATCGCCCGCATGATCCGCCGTATCGGTGAGGCGAAGCACAAGATCGTTGGAATCTTCCGCAAGGGTACGGAAGGCGGGCGCATCCTTCCCATCGACAAGGGCGGCGACCGCGAATGGCGCGTGCGCGAGGCTGACAGTCAGGGGGCACAGGACGGCGAATTGGTCGAGGCCGAGCAGTCGGGACCGAAGGGCCGTCTGGGCCTGCCGCAGGCGCGCATAATCGACCGGCTGGGCGATCCGACAGCGCCGCGTGCGGTCAGCCTGATTGCCATTCACCAGCATAATATCCCCGACGATTTCCCCGACGAGGTCATAGCCGAGGCCGATGCCAAGAAGCCGGCCACCATGAAGGGGCGCGAAGATCTGCGCGACCTGCCCTTGCTGACCATTGATCCGGCCGATGCGCGCGACCGCGATGATGCGGTGGCAGCCATGCCCGACACAGACCCCAAAAATCCTGGTGGCATGATCCTGTGGGTCGCCATCGCCGATGTCGCGCATTACGTCACACCGGGCAGCGCGCTGGATCGCGAAGCAAGGAAGCGCGGAAACTCGACCTATTTTCCCGATCGGGTCGTGCCGATGTTGCCCGATGTCTTGTCGGGGGATCTGTGCAGCCTGCATGAAGGCGTCGACCGGGCTGTTGTGGCCACGCGTATGCGCATCGACGCGCAGGGCAACAAGATCGGGCACAGCTTTCACCGGGGCATGATGAATTCGCGCGCCAGTCTAAGCTACGAACAGGCGCAGGCGGCCATCGACGGGACGCCTGACGCGGCGACCGCCCCCTTGCTGGAAGGCACGCTGCGCCCGCTATGGCAGGCTTATCAGCTTTTGAAAGGCGCGCGCGGCCGGCGCCAGCCGTTGGATCTGGACCTTCCCGAACGGCAGATCGTGATTGGCGATGACGGACGGGTCAAATCGGTCAACTACAAGGAACGCTTCGACGCGCACAAGTTGATCGAGGAGTTCATGGTCCTCGCCAATGTCGCCGCCGCCGAGGAACTGAACCGGCTGAAACGCCCGCTTCTGTTTCGCGTGCATGAAGAACCCACAGCGGAAAAGATGAACGCGCTGCGCGAAGTGGCCCAGGCGTCCGGCTTTGCCTTGGCCAAGGGGCAAGTTCTGCATACCAGTCACCTGAATCGCCTGTTGTCCCAGGCCGAGGGCACGGATTTCGATGAACTGATCAATATCAGCACCCTTCGCTCGATGACGCAGGCCTATTACCATCCGGAAAATCTTGGCCATTTCGGGCTGGCGTTGAAGAACTATGCCCATTTTACCAGCCCGATCCGGCGCTATTCAGACCTGATCGTGCATCGTGCGCTGATTTCAGGGCACGGCTGGGGCAAGGATGGGTTGTCGCAATGGGATATCGACAATCTGTCCGAGACCGCGACCCAGATTTCGGGGACCGAGCGCCGTTCGATGGAGGCAGAGCGCGACACCACGGATCGCTATCTTGCCGCATACCTGGCCGAACGCGTCGGCACCGAGATGACCGGTCGGATCAGCGGCGTGCAGAAGTTCGGCGCCTTCGTGAAGCTTGACGGGACGGGTGCGGATGGTCTGGTTCCGATCCGTGAAATCGGTAACGAGTATTTTCATTATGACCGTGACGCGCAGACGCTCGAAGGTTCCGACACTGGCATGCAGATCGGGATCGGACAACGCGTGACCGTGCGATTGACCGAGGCAAGTCCGCTGACAGGCGGCCTGATCCTTGAGTTGCTGGAGCTTGAGGGCGCCCCGATCGTTCAGGGGCCGAAGGGCAGGCGGGGGCGCACCGTTCGCCGCCGACCGGCCGCCGCCAAGGCAAAGGCGCGGGCCGCCGCGAAGAAGGCAAAGCGGCAGCGGCGCGGTTAGCTTTCCGACCAGACCGCCATTGCCGCGCCACCAGGTTCACGGAATTCAAAGCGGCGCCCGCCCGGGAAAGCATAGATTTCGCGGGTGATCTTTGCCCCGGCCGCGGTCACCTTGGCAAAGGCTGCCTCCAGATCCTCGGCTTTCAGGATGACAAGCGGCGCGTCGAACGCACCTGCAGAAATGCCGCCCGAAACGCCCGCGCCGGTCAGTTCCTGATATTCCGGGCCGTAATCGTTGAAGCCCCAACCGAAGGCATTGGCGAAGAACGCCTTGGTATCTTCCATCTTTGGGGACGAGAACTCGATATAGTCGATTTTCATGACGGCTCCCTTCATGTTCTTCTTTTGTTTTGCACCGCTTCGGTCGTTAACGCAAGATCGGCGGTCCCGGACGATGGTTGCGCAGGTCCTCGACGCCCATGCGCAGCCCGGCGCCGATCCGATGCGCCAGTGCCGACCATCCGGCAGCGGTCTCGGCCGGCAGGGTGCGGCGCAGCGTTTCATCGAAAAGCATCAGCCAAGGTGCGAAATGTTCTGCCATCACGTCGCCCGCCTGCATATGCGCGCGCATCGGATTGCCGTCATAGCTGCGCTCATACAGGATCGCGTTGCGCCAGAACCGGGCGATCTTGGCCTCATGTTCGGGCCAGTTGCTGACGTGGTTCGCGAAGACCGGTCCCAGCACTTCGTGCCGGCGGACAGCGGCATAGAAGACCGCGACAACGCGGTCGATCTGTTCGGGTGTCACGTTGAAACGGGGCGGGACGTTCATCTGTCGTAGATGCGCTTGTTCGCCTTCCGCGACAAGGGTAGTCATTGTCGCAGGTTTTGTTGATCTGTTGCAGTATGGGTTTCCACTATGAACATGACTGCCCAAGCCGTTCTGCTGCGTCTGGTCTGGGGCATATTGATCACGATCACATATGGTCTGGCGATTTATACCGTCATCTGGGCAGTGCCGGACACGGCGCAGGGATTGCAGCTCATCTCTGGCGCAGTGCTGCTTTCCATGGGCATTGGCGGGATTTGTTCCGCCATGACGGATCCTTTGGCAAGGCAGTCGCTTTGGCGGCATATCTATGTCTCGATGTTCGTGCTGCTGCTGCTGTGCTTACTCACTGTTGTGCTGTTCACGGAAGGCATTGTCTGTCTGGTCATGGCCGCGCCGCTGATGATACCGGGCGTGATCGCCGGCGTCTGCGTTGCCTGGATGACAATGCGCTGGTGGCAGAATCGCGGCGCGACCTTGACCGTGATTGCCCTGCCTCTGCTGGTCTATCCGTTGGAGTTGCAGATCAACTGGCCTGACTATCAAGGCCAAGTCATGACCGAGATCACCATCGACGCACCGCCTGAGGTCGTCTGGTCCAATACGGTCGAGATCCGTGACATCGACCCGGCGAGCTTGCGCTTTACGCCGACGCACAATCTGATGTTCTTCCCGCGCCCTCTGGATGCACGGCTGGACCGGGAAGGACCGGGCGCCACAAGGTCGCTGACCTGGACAAGCGGCGTCCATTTCCGCGAACACATCACGGAATGGGAAAAAAACCGGCGGCTTGCCTGGACGTTCGGTTTCGATTCCGACTCGATCCCGGCGGAGGTTGATGGTCACCTGCGCCCCGACGCAGAGGCGTCCGAGCTGCTGCATGGCGATTATGTGCTGGAACCCAACGGGGAAGGTGGCACGGTTCTGCGGCTGACCACCTATTACAAGGTCTCGCTGCCGTGGAACGGCTATGGTCGCTGGTGGGCCGACCGGCTGCTGACCGACTTTCACAGCGTCGTGCTGGACGTGGTCAAGTCCCGCGCAGAATCCGAAGCAGACGCTCTGGCGGAATCACGACCATCAAACCCGCCAGCGTGATCGCGATGATGCCGATCCAGCCAGGAACGCCGGGCAGGGTGGCAAACAACACGAAATCGAAGATCACCGCCCAGACCAACCCGGTGAATTCAAACGGCGCCAGCACCGAAACGGGCGCCCTTGCCATGGATTCGGTCGCAGCGATATGGGCCAACCCCCCCAGCAGCCCCGCCCCGATCAGGACAGAGGTTGCGTAAAGATCAAGACTGTTCCAGCCAAAGGGCAGGGTGGCCAGACCGACAAAGGTCGTGAACAGCGCGAAGTAGAAGGAAATCGTGGCGGCGCCTTCGGTCCGGGTCATGGTCTTCACATAGACGCGGTAGACCGCGATCAGCGCGGCAAACCCAAGACCCGCGGCAATGCCGATCAATGCGCCTTCGCCGGGCATGGTCAGCCCCTCCCACAGGATCGCGATGACGCCAGCAAAGCCAAGTGCCACTGCCGCGACCAGCCATGCCGTGATCCGCTCGCGCAGGAAATACGCGGCCACGGGCAGGGACAGGACCGGCCCAAGAAAGCCCAACGCCTCGGCATAGGCCACGGGCAGATAGGCCAGCGAAATGAAGGACAGCGCCATGGCCGCCGCCCCCAGCACACCGCGCAGGACATGCGAAAAGGGGCGGCTGGTGCGCAAAGCGGCCGGGAACTGCGCGCGCAATGCCATATAGATGCAGATCGGAACGATCGCGATGGCCGAGCGCCAGAAGATGATCTGCCCCAGCGTGGCCTTGTCCGAGGCCTCGCGGATCAGCGCCGACATGGCGGTGATCAGGAACGCCGCCAGCAGCCGCAGCCCGATGCCGCTATTGGGATGTTCGGTCGGCGGCACATACATTCGGGGCCTCCAATGCAGTGTTATCTGGCGCGTTACCGCTAACATACACGTCGCGCCACGTATGACAACCATGCCTTTGACCTGCAGGCGGCGGGCTGCTATCCCCGCCCAACCCGGTCGCAGCCCACCCGGACAAAACAGGAGCCATCATGTCACACTATACCGACAACCTGACACAGCTTGGTCAGGACACGAAGCTGCCCAACAGCCCGGACGAAGCCGTTTTGGAACGCGTCCCCAACCCGCAGGCGGGCGAAGGCTATGTCGTCCGCTTCACCCAGCCCGAATTTACCAGCCTGTGCCCGATGACCGGCCAGCCCGATTTCGCCCATATGGTCATCGACTATGTGCCGGGCGACTGGCTGGTGGAATCCAAGTCGCTGAAGCTGTTTCTCGGCTCGTTCCGCAATCACGGCGCCTTTCACGAGGACTGCACCGTGACCATCGGCAAGCGGCTGGTCGAAACGCTGGAACCGCGCTGGCTGCGAATAGGCGGCTACTGGTATCCGCGCGGGGGCATGCCGATCGACGTGTTCTGGCAGACCGGGGCGGTGCCAGCGGGCATCTGGCTGCCCGATCAGGGCGTCGCCACCTATCGCGGGCGTGGCTAGCGCCAGACGCGCAGCAGGCTGATCGCCGCGTCGGACAGATCGCCCAGCCGTGCCAGCAGATGCTCGCGCGCCAGTCCGCCCGATTGCGTGGCGTCGGCCCGGTCCAGCTTCGCATACATGCGCATCAGCCGCCGGCGGTGGGTGCCGGTGGCCAGCTGGAACGGATCGGCTATCAGCCCCGCGAATGTCGTCGCCAGCGACGCCAGCACTGCCAGAACAACGCCGGTCAGGATGACAGCCCAGGGCGACAGTTCGACCGGGAAGGCCCAATACCACGCGCCGCCCAGCCTGTCCCCCAGCCAGAAGTCCCGCACGGCGGTGCCATGGGCGCGAAACTCGGCCAAAGGCCCGGCCAGCGAGATGATGCCTGGCGTTGCCTGTCGGAACAGGAACAGCCCCGCCGCCAGCACCAGGATCGAGGTGGTGATCTCGGCCACTGCGTTGCGCGTTTCGGCATGGGCGGCGATTTCGGCGCGGACGACCTGCGGATCGGCCTTGGGGCCGACGCCTTGCGCGGTCAGATCCCTGGTCAGGTGGGCCACGTCTGCCTCGATACGGCGCGCGACGTCAGATGTCAGAAAGACCTGCCGCGACTTCAGCCACGCGCCCGCCCGTTTCGCGCCCAGCATCGAAAAAAGCCCGCCCACCAGCCGCACCAGAAGGAACAGGGGCGACAAGGCCACGTTCAGCGGCGCGCGCAGCAGGTCCCAGCCAAGCGCCTCGCGGTGCAGGGCAAGCGTGCCGCGCAGCCCGTAACGGGCGCGGACAAAGCGGTTGACCGCGGTTTCGCGCGCCATGTCGAAGCGGGCAGGGGCGAGTTGGGGCATCACTCATGTCCGAAGGGGTGTGTTCCTTGCAGATAGGTGCTGCGCGCGGCCCGGCAAGTGCCAAGTCCGCTTGCAGCCCCCGCCCGTGCTTTTTATATAGCACGGCATGTTCAGAACGGGCCGGATCATACGAATTATCCGCCCGGCGGCGTAGGGGTTCCTCGCCGCCGGGATTTCGCATGCCTGATCTACCCCTGAAGGATTCCCGCCGATGAGCGATACCCCCGACTACCGCGACACCGTTTTCCTGCCCGAAACCGACTTTCCCATGCGAGCCGGCCTGCCGCAGCGCGAACCGGAATGGCTGGACCGTTGGGCGCGGCTGAACATCTATGACACGCTGCGTGCGAAGGGCGAGGGGCGTAAGCCCTTCATCCTGCATGACGGCCCCCCCTATGCGAACGGCAACCTGCATATCGGCCACGCGTTGAACAAAGTGCTGAAGGACTTCATCACGCGCAGCCAACAGATGATGGGCCGCGATGCGCGTTACGTCCCCGGCTGGGACTGCCACGGTCTGCCGATCGAATGGAAGATCGAGGAACAGTATCGCCAAAAGGGCGTCGACAAGGACACGGTGGATACCGTCGAGTTCCGCCAGGAATGCCGCCGCTTTGCCGAACATTGGGTCGGCGTGCAGCGCGAGGAATTCAAGCGGCTCGGCGTCACCGGCAAATGGGACGACCCCTATCTGACCATGAACTATCACGCCGAGGCGGTCATCGCCGAGGAGTTCATGAAGCTGCTGATGAACGGCAGTCTCTATCAGGGGTCCAAGCCGGTGATGTGGTCGCCGGTCGAAAAGACCGCCTTGGCCGAGGCCGAGGTCGAATATCACGACCATACCAGCCATACGATCTGGGTGCGGTTTGCGCCGGTCGGCGGTGAACTGGACGGTGCTTCGGTGGTGATCTGGACGACGACGCCTTGGACCATCCCCCAGAACCGCGCGGTCGCCTTTAATCCGGATATCGCTTATGGCCTCTACGAGGTTAGCAGCACCGCCGAGAACGCGACCGCAAAGCCGGGCGAAAAACTGGTGCTTGCCGATGCACTGGTCGAAGGCGTCATGCAGTCAGCCAAGGTCGAGAATTTCAAGCGACTGCGCGACGTAACAACGTCTGAGCTAGAGGGGCTTACACTTGCCCATCCGCTGCGCGGGGTCGAGGGCGCCAGTGGCGAATGGGATTACGACGTTCCCATGCTGCCCGGTGATCATGTCACCGACGACGCGGGCACGGGCTTTGTCCATACTGCGCCCAGCCATGGCGATGACGACTATCAGCTTGGCCTGAAGCACGGCCTGCCGATGACCTATAACGTCGAACCCGATGGATCGTACCGCAAGGACCTGCCGATCTTCGGGGGCGAGGCGATCATCCAGCCCGATGGCAAGGACGGGCCGGCCAATGTCAGCGTCATCAAGCAACTCGCCTATGCCGGCAAGCTGCTCGCCAAGGGCAAGATCAAGCACAGCTATCCGCATAGCTGGCGCTCAAAAGCGCCGCTGATCTATCGCAACACGCCGCAATGGTTCGCTGCCATCGACAAGGATCTGGACGATGGCATGGACGAATATGGCAGGACCATCCGCCAGCGGGCGCTGACCAGCATCGACGATCTGGTCAAGTGGACGCCCAGGACCGGGCGCAATCGCATTCATTCGATGGTCGAAAACCGGCCCGACTGGGTGCTGTCGCGGCAGCGCGCTTGGGGCGTGCCGCTGACCAGTTTCGTCAAGAAGGGCGCAAAGCCCACAGACGAGGATTTCCTGCTGCGCGACCCGGCGGTCAACAAGCGCATCGTCGAGGCGTTCGAGGCTGAAGGCGCCGATATCTGGTATCGCGAGGGCTTCAAGGCGCAGGTGCTGGACGGGATCGTGAACCCTGACGATTACGATCAGGTCATGGACGTGCTGGATGTGTGGTTCGACAGCGGTTCGACCCATGCTTTCGTGATCCGCGACCGCGAAGACGGTTCCCCCGACGGGATCGCCGACCTGTATCTGGAAGGCACCGACCAGCATCGCGGCTGGTTCCATTCCTCGTTGCTGCAGGCATCGGCGACGAAGGGGCGCGCGCCTTACCGCGGCGTGCTGACCCACGGCTTCACGCTGGACGAGAAGGGCATGAAAATGTCCAAATCGCTTGGCAATACCATCGTGCCCGCCGAGGTCATCAAGCAATACGGCGCCGATATCCTGCGGCTCTGGGTCGCACAGGTCGATTACACCGCCGATCAGCGCATCGGGCCCGAGATCCTGAAAGGCACCGCCGACAGCTATCGCCGGCTGCGTAATACGCTGCGCTTCATGCTGGGGAACCTGTCCGAGTTCACCGATGCCGAACGCGTCGCGCCTGCGGATATGCCGGAACTGGAACAATGGGTGCTGCACCGCCTTGCGCAACTGGATCACAAGGTCCGGCAGGGTTACGACGCCTATGACTTCCAGGGCGTTTTCCAGGCGCTGTTCCAGTTCGCGACCGTCGATCTGTCGTCCTTCTATTTCGACATCCGCAAGGACGCGCTGTATTGCGACGGTCCGGACAGCATCCGCCGCCGATCCGCGCGGACGGTGCTTGATCTGCTGTTCCACCGGCTTGTGACGTGGCTGGCCCCGATCCTGCCCTTCACAATGGAAGATGTGTGGCTGTCGCGCTTTCCCAGCGATGACGACAGCGTGCATCTGCATGACTTCCCCGAAACCCCAGCGGATTGGCTGAACGAACCGCTGGCGCTGAAATGGGACGGCGTGCGCCGCGCCCGCCGTGCGGTGACAGCGGCGCTGGAGGTCAAGCGCGCCGACAAGACCATCGGTGCAAGTCTGGAAGCGGCGCCCATCGTCCATGTCCGCGACGATCAGATGCTGAAAGCGCTGAAATCGGTGAATTTCGCCGATATCTGCATCACCTCGGACCTGTCGCTGACAGCCGACCCGATCCCGGCCGAGGCCTTCCGCATGCCCGATATCGAAGGGGTTGGCGTCGTCTTCGAACTGGCCGAGGGCGAGAAATGCGAACGCTGCTGGAAGATCCTGCCCGATGTCGGCAGCCATGCGCATCCGGGTACCTGCGCCCGCTGCGATGCGGTCCTGACCGAGGCAGGGCTCTGACGCCGCTCCAACTTGACCGCCGTGTCGCCGTCTTGGCGCGGCGGTCATCGGCTATCTTGGCGCAGTCGCATTTGGCGCGGGCTTCCTGAATCTCATCGCCACGTGGTGGGATTTGAACAGGCAGCCAAGCGAAGGGGATATGTTGCTGGTCCTGTTTCTTGCCCCGCTTGGGGCAGTGGCGGGCTGGTTCGTGATTGATCAGCTTGGCCGCCCCGGCTTAAAGGGACTGCTTTGCGACATCGGCATCGCTGCCGTGACCTTGATCGCCGTATTTTCGGCGGTGTTTGCAGTGCTTGCGGCCCCGGTTGCCATTTTTGGCCCGGTGGTCCTGCTGCTGACGCTGCTATCGCCGGCGAATGCGGCCATTCTGATCATTGGCGGGGCGGTGCTGCTGGCCTATGCACGGCTGACCGTCGTCAAGGAGCCTAGACCAGCCACCAGCCCGCGCGCTTGATCTGCTGTCGCAGGGGCTGTTCCTGAAAGGGCAGGCGGTCGCGGTCGATGGCCGGGCGCAGGGCATTGCGGCCATTGCCCTGACTGATCAGCCTCAGCGCCGGCTCCCATCCTTCCAGGATAGGTTGCAGATCGGGCGCAGCGGCGGCGCGCTCCAGTACATCGACCGTGACGTCGCTTTCGCGCGCGTAAAGCAGCGGCAGCTTGCGCCAGTGGCAGGTGACCGCCCCGTCCAGCCCAGCCAATGCAGGACCCGGCCGGCCACCGCCGAGACTGTGGATCACCAGCGGCAGAACGATCTGGTCCAGCCAGGGGTTCAATTCCTGAGATGCCAGCGCATCGCCTGGCGCGTCCCGCACTGCCAGTGCCCAGTCAAGAAAACGTCGCCCGAATTCCGCCGGATCACTGCCGAAGAACCAGCCGGCGTTGAAATACAGGAACCGTTCCCAATGTTCTTCAGGCTGGCTCAGGTCCAGTGAGCTGTCGAAATCCAGCCCGAAGCGGTCATAAAGCGATTTCCAGATCTCGCTGTAATCAGGACCGTACAGCGGTGGCTGCGGCCAAGTCCCCTCGCGCCGCATCGAGGCCGAGGGACGGGTGAAATCAATGTCCATCTGATCCAGAGGACCGGTGATTAGCGTGTCGCTGTCGAAGAAGATGAAATCCTGTCCGGGCGGCAGGACGCTCAGCGCCTCGATCTTGTTGCCGTAAGGATAGGCGGCGCCGAAATGCCGGGCGGTGAAGGGTGTGATCTCGGCCCCGCGCGATTCCAGAAAGGCGCGTATAGGGGCTGAAATCCCGACCTCATGTCCGGCCCAGGCGCTTTCCGGGCGCGGCTCGGCCGCAATCAGTCTGCCGCGCCAGCCGGGGGCATTCTGCCGCAACGATTCGACGAAAAGCGCGGTCTCATATTCCTGCTTGCCGGATTGCACGACGACCAGAATGTTGAAATGCCCGTCCTTCGGCGTGAAACGGTCTGTCATGTCCTGGGGGGCAGGAATCGGCGCGGCAACCGGTTTTCTGTCGGGAATTGCGGCAGGAGCGTGGTCAGCTGCGGCAGCGTCCTTGTCCCGCTTTTCGGCTTTCGGCGATTTGCCGGCCTTCTTGTTCTTGCCGCTGCCCTTGGCGTTTCGTTCCTTGCGCAATGCTGCATTCGCTTCGCGGCGGGCGCGATTGGCAGCATTCCGGGCACGCCTGGCGGCTTTCTCCTCATCAGAGGTGCCTTCAATGTCCGCGCGCTTCTTTGACATCATGTCCGCCACAATTCCGTTGCCGGTGTGGTTCTATCGCGTTTCGCGACCGTGACAAACCAGATCACGCCCGCATCGGATTATCAGCAATGTCGCGGAGGGAAAGAGAGGGGAAATGGTGGGCGACCCTGGAATCGAACCAGGCATGGGTCTCCCCGGCGGAGTTACAGTCCGCTGCCGCACCTTGCAGCACGTCGCCCGCCGAGCCTTCGGCGTGGGGGGTGAAATAAGCGGGCAGGCTTTGGGCGTCAAGCGGGAATTGGGGTATTTTGTCAACGGACTTGCGGGACTGGTCCCTGTTGGCGCAGAAGGGCAGGGAAAAGGGGATGCAAATGGCCGAACAGAAGAACCGCAAGCCCGATTGGGTCATTGCGAAGGAGCGCGCGAAAAAGGCGTCTGCCGCCGAAACAATCTGGCTGTTCGGCCTGCATGCCGTGCGCGACGCGCTTGCCAACCCTGCACGCGAGAAGCTGCGCCTTGTCGTTACACAGAACGCGCTGGATCGGTTGGGCGATACGGCCGGGATGGAGCCCGAGATCACCGATGCGCGTGTCTTTGACAAGGTCGTTGGCCTGCCGCCTGACAGCGTGCATCAGGGCTGCGCGCTGGAGGTTCGCCCGCTTGGCTGGGGCAGCCTTGTCGATGTCGCTATCTCGGGCGAGGGGCTGCCGCTGGTGGTTGCGCTTGACCGGGTCACCGACCCGCATAATGTCGGCGCGATCCTGCGTTCGGCCGAGGTGTTCGGTGCGCGAGCGGTCATCGCACCGGCCCGCCATGCGGCACCCGAAACCGGCGCATTGGCCAAGACGGCATCCGGCGCGCTGGAGCGCCAGCCCTATCTGCGCATCGGTAATCTTGCAGACGCGCTGGCACAGTTGAAAGGTGCCGGTTTTGTCGTCATCGGCCTTGCCGGTGAGGCGACCGAGCCGCTGGAACAGGTTCTGGACCAGACGGACGGGCGGCCGGTCTGCCTTGTCCTTGGCGCCGAGGGGCCGGGCCTGCGCGAAAAAACCCGCGAAATCTGCGATTACCTGACCAGAATCCCGTTTGCGGGTGCGTTCGGTTCGCTGAATGTGTCAAATGCTGCGGCGGTTTCGCTTTATGCCGCCGCACGACGTGTCACAACGCGTTGAGGCGTCGGGCCGAATCATGGACAGGCAGGCTGGCCGATGCCATCTGTAAATCGCACATAAACCCCGGCACCAACGTGACACGACTGATACCTTTGATCCTCGGAACCCTGATGATGCTGCCAATGGCGGCATTCGCGCAGGACTGGGCGCTTGGCGGATACGATCCTGTGGCCTATGTCACAAGGAACGCCGCGATCGAGGGGCGGGGCGATATTTCGACTGGCTGGCGCGGCAAGCAGTATCATTTCGTGTCCGAGGAAAACCGCGCATTGTTCGAGGCGAACCCGCGCGCCTATATCCCCGGTTTCGACGGGCTGTGCGTGGTGGCCCTTTCCGAAGGCAGGTCCGAAGATGGCGATCCGCAGCTTTTCGTGACGATCGGTCAGCGGGTCTATCTGGTTGGTTCCCAACAACGCCGCCAGGTTCTGATGGATAATCCGCGCGAGCTTCTGATGAAGGCCAAGACCATGTGGCTGAAACTGAATGGCGGTGGTTGACTCTCGTTTATTCACAAATCCGCGAGAGGTCTTGGAATTCCCGAATCACACCCCATCTTGATGGCACGGGCGCGTTGCCACGGAACGGCCGCGCTCAGATCACTGTCCCTCGTTCCGCGACTTGCGCCCGGCCTTATGGACCGGGCGCTTTTTCTATGAAAAGGTGCGCGCGGGAAAAGGGGGTTGCATGAGCGAAGCTGAAATCATCCGACAGATCAGGGACAACACCCGTACGATTGCGGTTGTCGGGTTGTCACCGAAGCCTGAACGGCCCAGTTGGGGTGTGGCGCGTTTCCTGCAGGCGCGCGGCTATCGGATCATTCCCGTCAATCCGGGCCATGCCGGACAGGAGATTCTTGGCGAAACGGTCTATGCGGATCTGTCGTCGATCCCACCCGATGCGAAAGTGGACATGGTCGACATCTTCCGCAGGTCTGACGCTGTTCCGGGCGTGGTGGACGAGGCGATGCGCGTGTTGCCGGATCTTCGCACCATATGGATGCAGCTTGGCGTCGAACATGCTCCGGCAGCAGCGAAGGCCGAAAAAGCCGGACTGACCGTTATTCAGGATCGCTGCCCCAAAATCGAGTTTCCCCGATTGGATTGATGGCCCGGCTGGGCATCTGGCGGATGGCCCGTGCTCAGATGCCCAGCCGGTCCCTCAGCGAATACCATTTCATCCCTGCGACCAGCAGGGGCCACCGCAGGGCGTTTCCACCCGGAAAGCGCGGTGTCGGCAGCGCGGCCATCGTATCGAAGCCGTCTGCCTGCCCTTTGATGGCGTCCGCCATAAGCTTGCCCGCCAAAGTGGCAAGCGCGACGCCGTGGCCAGAGAAGCCGCTTGCCGACAGGGCATTCGGTGCCGGGCGCATGAAACAGGGCATCCGGTTCATGGTGATCGCCAGCGTTCCGCCCCAGCAGTGGGTAAAGGGAATATCAGCAAGCGCTGGGTATATCTGTGCCAGAGGCTTGCGCACCTTCGCGCCGATATCGGCGGGGAAACGATAGCTGACATTCTCTCCGCCGCCGAAGATCAGCCGTCCCTCATCATCCAGCCGCCAGTAATTCACCACGAACTTCGTGTCATGGACTGCAATGTTTCGCGTCAGCACCTCTGCTGCACGGTCGGCAAGGGGCGGTGTTGCGGCGATGAAATTGTTGATGGGCATGACCCGGGCGGCCACCTGCGGCACCAAATTGCCCAGATAGCCATTGGCGGCCAGCACCACGTGATTGCAACTCACGTGCCCCTGCAGCGTCCGCACAGTCGATCTGCCCGTGGCGTCCGGGGCAAATTCGATCTCGGTGACATGGCTCATCTCATGAATTCTGGCGCCCGCAGTCTGCGCCTGCCGCGCTATCCCGATTGCAAGGGCCAGCGGATTCAGATGACCTGCGCCATGGTCCAGCACGCCGCCACAATACGCCTCGGACGGCAGGATGGCGCGCCAGTCCGCCTTGTCGAAGGATTCGATTCTGTCATAGCCGTAGTGGCGGGCGAGATGGTTCGCCTCGCTTCGGGCATGGTCCAGCTCCTCAGGTTTGCGGAACGCATGGGCAACGCCGTCATGCACCGGGACGGCGGCGCGCGCCGCCAAATCACGGGTCAGCCGCTTGGCGTCTTCGGCCATGTCCCACAGCCTTCGCGCACCGTCGCGGCCTGCCATCCTTTCCAGTTCGGCCACGTCCAGCCGCTGACCCGAACCCAGCTGCCCGCCATTGCGGCCGGACGCGCCGAACCCGACGCGATGGGCCTCCAGCAGGACGACATCAAAGCCCGCATCCGCAAGATGCAGCGCCGCAGACAGCCCGGTATAGCCGCCGCCGACGACACAGACATCTGCCCGCGCCGCCCCTTCGAGTTGCGGGAATGGGGGAAGTGCCGGCACCTGTGCGGCGTAAATTGAAGGCGGGTACGTTCCCGCACGGTCATTCGAAAATAGAAGGTCCATTATCGCATTCCCGCGTTCATTCCGCCTGTTGCAGCATCGGCGCCCGCGGGCGCGACAGCGTGGCGCCGGCCAGCCGCTTGGGCCGTTTCAGACATTCAGCAACAGATGCTCGCGTTCCCATGGTGAAATGACCTGCAGGAATTCCTTGTATTCGTTCCGCTTCACCGCCTCATAGACGTCGATGAACTCATCGCCCAAAACATCGCGCATGGGCGCGCTTTCGGTCATCAGATCAAGCGCGTCGCCAAGTGTAAGGGGCAGTTCATCTTCCGAGATATAGGCGTCGCCGATGCATTCCGGACGCGGATCGCGGGCCTCGGTCAGGCCCAGATAGCCACAGGCCAGACTGGCCGCGATCCCCAGATAGGGATTGCAGTCCATACCGGCCAGCCGGTTTTCCACGCGCCGCGCTTCGGGGCCAGAGATCGGGACCCGAAGCCCCGTCGTGCGGTTGTCGCGGCCCCATTCCAGGTTGATGGGTGCTGCAAAGTCAGGAACATAGCGGCGATAACTGTTCACGTAGGGTGCCAGAAGCGCGACCGCGGCTGGCAAATGGGCCTGCATTCCGGCGATGAAATGCAGGAACGCGGCTGTCTCGCCCCCTTTGGCGTCAGAAAAGATGTTCTGCCCCGTGCTCAGGTCCACGACCGAGTGGTGGACATGCATGGCAGAGCCGGGTTCGCCCTCGATCGGCTTGGCCATGAAGGTGGCATAGCAATCATGACGCAGCGCGGCTTCGCGAATGAGGCGCTTGAAGAAGAAGATCTCGTCCGCCAGCCGCACCGGGTCGCCATGGGCCAGGTTGATTTCGATCTGGCCGGCACCGCCTTCCTGCAGGATGCCGTCGATTTCGAAGCCCTGCGCCTCGGCGAAATCATAGATGTCGTCGATGACCTTGCCGTATTCATCCACCGCTGACAAGGAATAGGCCTGCTTTGCGGCGGCGCGGCGGCCAGAGCGACCCATGGGCGGGATGATGGGCTGGTTCGGGTCGGTATTGCGCGCGACCAGGAAGAATTCCATTTCAGGCGCAACGATCGGACGCCATCCCTTTGCCTCGAACAGCGACACGACGCGTTTGAGGACATTGCGCGGGGCAACCGGAACGGGCTGGCCCTGCTGGTCATAGACGTCGTGGATTACCTGCAAGGTGAAATCGGCGGTCCAGGGCGCGGCGGTCGTTGTCGCGTAATCCGGCGTCAGCACCATATCGGGTTCGGTAAAGGCGCCGGTCGGGTTGTCGGCCCATTCGCCGGTGATGGTCTGCAGAAAGATAGAGTTCGGAAGGTAAAACTTCTCTTGCCGGGCGAATTTGGATGCTGGCATGGCCTTGCCGCGTGCCACGCCGGCAATGTCGGCCACGATGCACTCGATTTCGTCAAGGCGGCGATCCGCGACAAAGTCCTGTGCCGCTTTCGGTGTCTGGTCCAGCCAGTCGGGGGTATTCATGAGGTCCTCAGTGCAGCTGCCGCAAGGGTCGGATGCGTGTCGCCAAGCGCCCGAGAGACGCCCTGACGATCCGCCTCGGCCCGGTTCTGGCCGGCTTTCCATTTGCCCTGCATCGCCGTCACGTCGATTTCCAGCCCGACGATGCCGCGCAATTGCGACGCGATAAAGGTTTCGGGCGCATCGGATACGGCCCAGGGTTCGCTTCGGTCATGTTCCATATGGTCGGTCAGCGCGCTGATCTGATCGCCAAGCCAGTCCGCCCCGGTCATCAGGCGCGCTTTGCCGCGCACCTGCACCATCAGATAATTCCAGGTCGGCACGACCTTTCCAGTCTGTTGTTTGGTTGCATACCATTCCGGCGAAATATAGCTCTGCTCGCCCTGAAAGACCACCAGAACGGTGCCATCTGCTGCGATCTCTGCCAGTTGCGGATTGGCGCGGGCAAGGTGTGCCCGCAACCGCCCATCCGTTCCAAGCTGAAATGGAACGGCATTCGCGCTTGGCCCGCCTGTGCCGACCGTAATCAGCATTCCCAGCGGATGCGCGCCGATCAGTCCTGCCAGCACATCGGGCCGGTCTTCGGCGAAGGCTGGCGGGCAATACATCAGGCCGCCCCGGCCCGCTCTGCCAAGGAGGTGCGGAAGAAGTCCGCGATTCTGGCCGCCACGACGTCGCTGTCGCGCTTGCCGCCCATGCTGGCGCGCGCGGCCTCCAGCAGATGCGGCGGAACGACACCGATTGCCCGCTTTTCGATCAGGCCGGTCACGAATTCGTCGTTGAATTCGGGATGTGGCTGCACGCTGAAGGCGCGGCCGGGATAGATCAACGCCGCATTCTCACAAAATTCGTTACGGCCCACGACCTTCGCGCCCTCGGGTAGCCGCGTCACCTGATCCTGATGCCAGGCATTCAGCGTCAGTTCTGTGCCGTCGAAATCATACCGCTTGGCGCCGACCGACCAGCCACCGGCGAATTTCTCGACCTTGCCGCCAAGCGCCTGGGCGATGATCTGATGGCCGAAACAGATGCCGACCATGGGCACGGCTTCGGCGTAGGCTGCGCGGATAAACTCCTCCAGCGGGGGGATGAACGCGTGATCTTCGTAAGCACCGTGCCGAGAGCCTGTCAGCAGCCAGCCATCGGCGTCATGAATGCCTGCGGGAAATTCCATCTCCTCGACCAGCCATGTGCGGAAGGTGAAACCACTTTCGCGCAGCAGATGGACGAACATGTCAGGATAATCGCCTGCCTTGTCTTTCAGCGCTTCGGGCGCCTGCCCGCATTGTAGGATACCGATTTGCATGATCTGCCACTTCGTTACGTTGCGCACAGGTTATGCTTCGCATGAAGGCGTTGCAATCCGGTACGAAATCGCGCCAGATACGCGTCACCATGACTGAAGCCACGACCGACACACCCGTCATAGAGATCCGCGATCTTCACAAGTCCTATGGACAGTTGGAGGTGTTGAAGGGCGTTTCGTTGACTGCCCCGCGCGGACATGTCGTCAGCCTGATCGGTTCGTCCGGTTCGGGCAAGTCCACGCTGCTGCGCTGCTGTAACCTGCTGGAAAACAGCCAGCAGGGCGAAATCCTTTTCGCGGGCGAACCGGTGCGCTGGAAAGGGCAGGGGCTGGCCCGGACGCCCGCGGACCGGACACAGGTGACGCGTATGCGCACCCAGCTGTCGATGGTGTTTCAGCAGTTCAATCTGTGGGCGCATATGACGGTCCTGCAAAACGTCATGGAAGCGCCGGTCACCGTTTTGGGACAGAACCCGGCCGAGGTCGAAACCCGCGCCCGCCGTTTGCTGGACAAGGTCGGCATCGGCGACAAAGCCAGTGCCTGGCCTGCACAACTGTCCGGCGGCCAACAGCAGCGCGCGGCAATCGCGCGGGCCCTGTGCATGGAGCCGAGGGCCCTGCTGTTTGATGAGCCGACAAGTGCGCTCGACCCCGAATTGCAGCAAGAGGTGGTCAAGGTCATCAAGGATCTGGCCGCCGAACATCGCACGATGATTCTGGTGACGCATGACATGCGGCTTGCCGCCGATGTCAGCGATCACGTCGTATTCCTGCATCTGGGACGGATCGAAGAAGAAGGTCCGCCCGATCAGGTTTTTGGTGCGCCGAAATCCGAACGGCTGCGCCAGTTCCTCAGCGCCACCATGGCTGTCTGAACCGCCAACAGGAGAGAAAAACATGAAAAAACTGATGCTTGCCACCGCCGCGCTGGCACTGACCGCCGGGATTGCCGGTGCTGCCCCGGTGCGGATCGGGTCGGAGGGCGCCTACCCTCCCTATAACCTCGTCAACGAAGCGGGAGAGCTGGACGGCTTCGACATCGAAGTCGGCAACGAGGTCTGCAAACGGGCCGAACTGGAATGCGTCTGGGTGAAGAACGACTGGGATTCGATCATTCCGAACCTGAAATCGTCGAATTACGATGCCATCATGGCCGGGATGTCGATCACCGACGAACGGAAGGTCGAAATCGACTTCACGCAGAATTATTTCCCGCCGGCCGCTTCGGCCTATGCCGCACTGTCGGCTGATGCGAATATCGGCGAAGGCGCGGTTGTTGCCGCCCAGACCTCGACCATTCAGGCCGGCCATGTCGCCGAATCCGGTGCCACGCTGCTGGAATTCGCAACCCCTGACGAAACCGTCGCCGCCGTTCGCAACGGCGAGGCCGAGGCCGTGTTCGCCGACAAGGACTTCCTTGAACCCGCTGTCACCGAATCGAATGGCGAACTCAGCTGGGTGGGTGAGGACGTTCCGCTGGGTGGCGGCATCGGCATCGGCGTGCGCCAGTCCGACACCGAGCTGCGCGACAAGATGAACGCGGCGCTGGATTCGATGAAGGAAGACGGCACCCTGAACGGGTTGATCGAGAAATGGTTCGCCGAAGGCGCGACCTATTTCGGCGCCGATGGCGAGGCAGTCGCCAAGGCTGACGCAAAGATCACCCCGGTCGAATAAGGAAAGCCGCCCCGCTGCCACAGGTGGCGGGGCGATTGCATGATGTTTGAATTTTGCGCCGATCCGAAATCGCTGGAAGGCATCCGCTGGTTGTCGTGCTATCTGACGACGGGCACGCATCTGCGCTTCTATGCCAGCTTCGGCACGGTGCTGTTGCTGCTGGCGGTGACCGCGCCGACCGCCTTGCTGTTCGGTTTTGGCGGTGCGCTTGCGTCGCGATCCGGCATTGCGCCACTGCGATGGTTCGGCAAGACCTATACCGCAATGGTGCGGGGCGTGCCCGACATCGTATTCTTCATGTTCGTGCCCATCGCGCTGGATCAGCTGTTCGAATATCTGCGCAGCCGGGTCTATTGTGACACCTCGGTGCCGGTCCGGCAGGGCAATGATTTCATCGTCTGCGCTGCCGCCAAGCTTCCGCGCGCCGCCAGCGCACCCTGGGTGCATGACAGCTACGGTTTCTTTCTGGCTGTCCTGGCCTTCGCCATCGTATTCGGCGCTTTCGCCGCGAACGTTCTTTACGGGGCGATGAACTCCGTTCCCCGTGCCCAGCTTGAAACGGCCGAGGCGTACGGCATGAGCCAGCGGCAGGTGACGCGCCGCATCCTGATCCCGCAGATGTGGTCCTATGCCGTGCCCGGCCTGTCGAACTTGTGGATGGTGCTGATCAAGGCCACGCCGCTGCTGTTCCTGCTGGGGATCGAGGATATCGTTTATTGGGCGCGCGAACTCCGGTCATCAAAGACCCAGCGTTTCGCCTACCCCCATCCCGACTGGCGGCTGTATTACTTCCTTGGCATTCTTGTCTTCTATCTGCTGATGACTGCGATTTCCGAACGCGTGCTGACGCGCGTCTCTCGCCGGTTGTCGATGGGGCAGGCGACGATGGCCGGTGAAGCGATGCGGAAGGCCGCGACATGAGCTGCGGGCAAACTATCCTCGACTACGGGCTGCGCTCCATCGGGATCGGCGAAAAGCTGTTGCCGCGGACAGAGTTCGACCTCTGCACGCAGGTCACGCTGATAGGCTCTGGTCTGATCTGGAATATCTATTTCGGGGCCGTCGCGCTGTTCGTCGGCTTCTTCATCGCGAATGCCGTAGCCATGGCAAAGGCGTCGGATAACCGTTGGCTGAGCAAACTTGCCGACGGGTTCATCTTCCTGTTCCGGGGCAGCCCGCTGTTTATTCAGTTCTTCATCGGTTATCAGCTGTTCGTGCTGCTGTCGCGCGCAGGGATCGAGGTTTTTGGCTTCACAATCGCCACCGGTTGGCTGACGAAGGCCTGGGCCGGGGCGCTGATCGTGTTGATCCTGAATACGGCGGCCTATTCGGCACAGATCTTCCATGGCGCGCTGCAGTCCGTTCCGAAGGGCGATATCGAGGCGGCAGATGCTTACGGCATGACCGGCTGGAAAAAGTTCCGCCGCGTCGTCTGGCCGACAATGATGCGACTTGCCTGGCCGGCCTATACCAATGAGGCGATTTTCCTGTTCCATGCCACCACGCTGGTGTTCTTCGCCAGTTTCCCCGCGTTCGCCCAGCAGGGCGATGCGCTGTATTACGCGAGCTATTTCGCCGACAAGACCTTTAACCCTTTCGTGGCTTATCCGATCGTCGCGGTGTACTTCATCCTGGTGACGCTGGTGCTGATCGCGCTGTTCGGCGTCGTCAATCGGCGACTGAACCGCCACCTTCCCGGTGCCGTGCAAAAGATCCGCTACAGCCCAAATCTCATCAGGTGAAGAATGAACTGGCTAGCCGAACATCCCGAAGTGCGGACCATCCGTGTCGCCGCTGCCGATCTGAATGGCGTGCCGCGCGGAAAGCGCGTGCCGGCGCGTTTCGCCGACAAGCTTGAGGCCGAGGGCACCAAGTTCCCGTATTCGGTGCTGAACATGGATATCTGGGGCGAGGATATCGAAAACAGCCCGCTGGTGTTTGAATCAGGCGATCCGGACGGGCTTCTTCTGCCGACCGAGCGCGGCTATATGCCGATGCCCTGGCTGGATGCGCCCTCGGCACTGCTGCCCTTGTGGATGTTCCATCCCGATGGCCGCCCCTATGACGGCGATCCGCGTCAGGCGCTGGCGCGCGTGGTCGCGCGCTACAAGGCCGCCGGCCTGACCCCGGTTGTCGCGACCGAGATGGAGTTCTTCATCATCGACGATTCCGGCCGCACGCTGCGTGTGCCGCCCAGTCCGCGCTCGGGCAAGCGCCGCACGGGGGCGGAAACGCTCAGCCTGCGGGCGCTGGATGCCTTCGACCAGTTTTTCACGCGCCTCTATGACGCCTGCGAGGCGATGGATATTCCCGCAGATACCGCGATATCAGAGGCCGCCCTCGGTCAGTTCGAGATCAACATGATGCACCAGCCCGATCCGCTGAAAGCTGCGGACGATGCCTGGCTGTTCAAGATGCTGACCAAGGGCGTCGCGCGCCAGTTCGGCTTTGCCGCCAGCTTCATGGCCAAACCCTATGACGTCTGGTCCGGTTCGGGCCTACATATGCATTTCTCGTTGCTGGATGCCGAAGGCCGCAACCTTTTCGATGACGGGACGGAAAAGGGATCTGCCATGATGCGGCATGCGGTGGGTGGGATGCTTCGCGCGATGCCAGGCTCTACCCTGGTTTTTGCGCCGCATGAAAACAGCTATGACCGGCTGGTGCCGAATGCCCATGCGCCGACCGGGATAGGCTGGGCCTATGAAAACCGCACTGCCGCAATCCGCATTCCCGCCTCGGGCCCGAAGGCCCGCCGGATCGAGCATCGCGTGGCCGGTGGCGACGTGAACCCCTATCTGATGATCGCGGCTGTTCTGGGGGCCGCCCTGAACGGGATCGAGGATCAGTTGGAGCCCCCCGCGCCATTCGAGGGCAATGCCTATGA
Source organism: Paracoccus denitrificans (assembly GCA_005768755.1). Classification (GTDB taxonomy): domain Bacteria; phylum Pseudomonadota; class Alphaproteobacteria; order Rhodobacterales; family Rhodobacteraceae; genus Paracoccus; species Paracoccus denitrificans_B. Next base: position 119,738 of record VAFL01000004.1, read on the forward strand.
CAAGCAACTGGACCAGCTGCCCGCCTCGTGGGGCGATGCGATCGAGACCTTCGCGGCCTGCCCCGAAATGAAGCGCATCTTCCCGCAGCACCTGATCGACAATCTGGTCATGACCAAGCGGCAAGAGCTGCATTACATGGCCGAACTGACCGATGAGGAAACCGTCGAACTGTATCTTGATACTGTGTGATGTTCCGGCCGGCATAAAACCTCCTTTCGGCCGGGTTTGCTTCCTTTTTGGCAGGGATAAAGCTGCCATTGGATTGCGCTTATTCTGTATTTTTAAGTGATATCAGCTCACGGACTTACGTCGGAAATCCGAGTTCTTTTTGCCCAGTAGGTGGCGCTGACCCAGTCCACCAAGCGGGCGCACTCAGTCGCTGTAAAGCGCCTGCAGGCTCGCATGAACGTCAAGATCGCCCGCTGACCGGCGACCGGAACAGCCGCGCATGAGCGCCTATAGGCTATTGTGGCTGTTCAGCAAGTCTGCAGCGCGCACTGTCCGGCCATTTGGCAATCGGCACAGGTCGGCACGGCGACCACCAGAGACCTGCGCAATCACCTGTCCGCCGCTTCGCTGGCAGTAAATCGCGGAAGCTGTCGGCGGCAGTTGGCTGACATTGGATGCGCCGCGCGACGACGTGTTGGATGGTGCGCCGCAGGCGGCTAGCGCAAGAAGGACAGGCAGGGCAACATAATAACGCAACGCGGTCTCCGTCAGGTGGCACGACTGATTGCAGTATTCAACCGAAGCGCGCCAAGACGCAAGTCACTGGGCAACAATTGCCGCCCGAGCGACGGCCAAGCCAACGGGCCGCCCGGCGCTTGATCGCCGAATGCACATCCGCATCTGGGCCTGCTAAGAAGCAGTACAACCAATTTTCCCCATACCGCTTACGGCTGCATCGCGGATGAGCGATGGAAATATATCGCGGTTCGGTGCTGCGGGCTGTTTTCGACGAAGCCGACTAAAGCAGCCCCTCGCGCCTGAAGCTGACCTCGCAACCTGCCCCGATAATCAGATGGTCATGGATGACGATGCCCATGACCTCGGCGCCTGTCTGAATGCGCAATGTCATGGAGATATCGGCATCTGACGGGGTTGGATCACCGGACGGATGATTATGGACAAGGATGAGGGCAGAGGCCCCCAATTCCAGCGCGCGGCGCAGGATCTCCCTGGGATAGACCGGGACATGGTCGACCGTGCCGCGCCCCTGCGCCTCGTCTGCGATGAGGACGTTCTTGCGGTCAAGGAAAAGCACACGAAATTCCTCGATGCCTTCGTGGCCCATTGCGGTGTGGCAGTAATCGAGAAGCGCATCCCAGCCCGACAGAACTGGTCGGTGCATGATCTTTCCGCGCGCCATGCGTTGCGCCGCTGCGGCGACAAGCTTCAAATCAGTCACCACGGCCGGGCCAACGCCTTCGATGGCCGACAGGCGTGGCACGGGCGCGGACAATACCCGCGCCAGATCGCCAAATGCTGCGATCAGTCGCCGTGCCAGCGGTTTCACGTCCTGGCGCGGAATAGTGCGAAACAGGATCAGTTCGAGAAGTTCGTAATCGGGCATGGCAACCGGCCCGCCATTCATGAACCTTTCGCGCAGCCGGGCACGGTGATCGGCAATATAGGACGGTTGCCTGCCATGCGGATTTGCCGGCACGACCACCTCATCCTCGGCCGACAGAAAGAGGGGTAACGGAGCTTCTGAAAAGATGGGCTGGTTCCTGTCCATTGCCGCAGTTTGCATCGCAACAGTGAATATTCCGTTAAACTGGCAGAATCGCCGATATCAGCATCACGACCGCTTTGACCTAGGGTCAGTTCAAATAAACTGCCTTGACCGCTGACCCGCCTTTCGCCCTAAACTCGGCATCATCCGCGGGCAGAGTCGCCCGCCTGAATCAAGAGGTTGCCATGACCCTTCTCAAATCCGTCCTTGCCACGACCACGGCGTTTGGTCTGTTGGCGGGCGCCGCCGTTGCCGAACCTGCGCTGATCTTCGATCTTGGCGGCAAATTCGATAAATCCTTCAACGAAGCCGCCTATGTGGGCGCGGAGCGGTGGAAGGAAGAAACAGGCGGCACCTACAAGGAACTGGAAATGCAATCCGAAGCGCAGCGTGAACAGGCGCTGCGTCGGCTGGCCCAAACGGGCGCCAACCCGATTGTCATGACCGGATTCGCCTTCGGCGAGGTGCTGAGCAAGATCGCCCCCGATTACCCGGATACGAAATTCGTCATCATCGACATGGTGGTCGATCAGCCCAATGTGCAATCGAACGTCTTCAATGAAGGCGAAGGGTCGTATCTTGCCGGGATCATGGCGGCCCAGGCCTCTCAATCCGGCACTGTGGGTTTCATCGGCGGCATGGATATCCCGCTGATTCACAAGTTCGAATGCGGCTATCGTCAGGGATTCCTGGCCGCCAAGCCCGATGGCAAGGTGATCATCAACTATACCGGCACCACGCCTGCTGCCTGGAATGACCCGGTCAAGGGCGGCGAACTGGCCAAGGCACAGAAGTCGCAGGGCGCGGACGTCATCTATGCGGCCGCCGGGGGAACCGGGATCGGCGTTCTGCAGGCTGCCGCCGACGAGGGTGTGCTGGGGATCGGCGTGGACAGCAACCAGAACCATCTGCATCCGGGCAAGATCCTGACCTCGGTCGTCAAGCGCGTCGACAATGCCGTCTATGACGCCTTCATGGCTGGCGACGCGGTGGAGCCGGGCGTTAAGGTCTGGGACGTGAAATCCGATGGTGTGATCGTCGCCATGGATGAGCATAACGCGCCGCTGGTGACGCCGGAAATGACCGCTGCCGTGGACGATGCAAAGGCGAAGATCGCCGCTGGGGAAATCACGGTTCATGACTACATGACCGACAATACCTGCCCGGTTGATTGATGGCGGACAGCGCTGTGAATAATGGGGGGCCGGATTCGGCCCCCCAAACCGTATCCCCCGCGATCGAACTGCGCGGGATATCGAAGGCATTTGGTCCGGTTCAGGCCAACAAGGACATCAACCTCACCGTTGCCAGGGGCTCGATCCACGGGATCATCGGCGAAAACGGTGCAGGAAAATCGACGTTGATGTCGATCCTCTATGGTTTTTACAAGCCCGACAGCGGCGAGATCCGCATTAACGGCAGGCCGCTTCAGATCACCGATTCCATGACCGCGATCCGCGCCGGGATCGGGATGGTGTTCCAGCACTTCAAGCTGGTGCGGAACTTCACGGTTCTGGAAAATATCATCCTCGGTGCCGAAGACGGTCCGTTGCTGCGCCCCTCGCTGGCGCGCGCGCGGACGCGGCTGCGCGAACTGGCGGAAGAATACGAACTTCAGGTCGATCCCGACGAAACGATCGACGAGCTTTCAGTTGGTCACCAGCAGCGGGTCGAGATCCTGAAGGCGCTTTACCGGCAGGCAGATATCCTGATCCTTGACGAACCCACGGGCGTTCTGACGCCCGCCGAGGCGGATCACTTGTTCCGTATTCTCAACGGGTTGAGGGATGAGGGTAAGACAATCATCCTGATCACGCACAAACTGCGCGAGATCATGGAAATCACCGATACCGTCTCGGTCATGCGGCGGGGGGAAATGGTCGCTTCGGTCAAGACGGCCGAAACCAGCCCCGAGGAACTTGCCGAACTGATGGTCGGCCGCAAGGTTCTGTTGGAGGTGGACAAGCAGCCCGCCCAGCCCGGTGCGCCGGTTCTGGAAGTGCGCGATCTGAAAGTGCTTGACGAGGACAAGGTCGAACGCATTCGCGGTATCAGCTTTGACATCCGCGCGGGCGAGATTGTTGGCATTGCGGGCGTCAGCGGCAATGGTCAGACGCAACTTCTGGAACTGCTCGGCGGGTTTCCCGAACCCGGCGCGAAGATCACCGGTGAGGTGCTTATGAACGGACAGCCGCTGGATTTGACAGGGCAGCGTTCAGATGCCGGCACAAGGCGCAAGCGTGGCATCGGCCACGTGCCCGAAGATCGTCAGGACGAAGGCCTCATCATGGACTTTGCGGCGTGGGAGAATGTGGCCTTCGGTTATCACGACACGCCGGAATATTCGAACGGGATATTCCTTGACCGGGCGGCGATCCGGGCCGATGCAGAGGGCAAGATCCAGCGCTTCGACGTGCGCCCGCCTAATCCGGACCTTGCGGCGCGCAATTTTTCGGGCGGAAACCAGCAGAAGATCGTCGTCGCGCGCGAGGTGGAACGCAACCCCGACCTGTTGCTGATCGGCCAGCCGACGCGCGGCGTCGATATCGGCGCGATCGAGTTCATTCACAAGCGTATCGTGGAACTGCGTGATGCCGGCAAGGCGGTGCTGCTGGTCAGCGTCGAACTGGACGAGATCATGTCGCTGTCGGACCGCGTTCTGGTCATGTTCGACGGCATGATCATGGGCGAACGCGATCCGGAAATGACGACGGCAGGTGAACTGGGCCTGCTGATGGCCGGTGTCACCGACACCGCGAATGCCAGCCCCTCACAGGGGATCACGCCTGCCCACAATCATCCGGCTGATCATCCGGAAGAACCCACGGCGACACCGGAGGGCCGCGTATAATGGACAAGATGCCGAAATGGGCGGACGTGATCCTGACGCCGCTGATCTCTCTTTTCCTGGCCTTCGCGATTTCTGCCTTGGTCGTTCTGGCCATCGGGGAAAGCCCGTGGGTCGCCCTGAAGACGATGGTGACCGGTGCACTTGGTTCCAGCTATGGCTGGGGGTTCACGCTGTACTATACCACCAACTTCATCTTTACCGGACTGGCCGTGTCGGTCGCCTATCATGCGGCGTTGTTCAATATCGGCGGCGAGGGGCAGGCGGCGTTGGGGGGCTTGGGCGTGGCGATGGTCTGCCTGTTCATCCCCTGGCCACATTGGTCGCTTGCCCTGCTGGCGGCAATGGTGGGATCGGCGCTGTTCGGTGCCGCCTGGGCGTTCATCCCCGCGATCCTGCAGGCAAAGCGCGGCAGTCACATCGTGATCACCACGATCATGTTCAACTTCATCGCTGCGGCCCTGCTGAACTGGGTGCTTGTCAGCTGGCTTCGGCCGGTCGGAAGCATGGACCCGGCATCTGCCAACTTCCCCGAATCCACCCACCTTCCCAGCCTTTCCGACCTGTTTGCGGGGCTGGGCATCAGCTGGGGTGAATACACGCCTGCCAATGTCACCTTTTTCGTGGCGCTGCTGGCCTGCCTTGCCGTCTGGATGCTGATCTGGCGCACCCGGTTGGGATATGAAATCCGGGCCTTCGGCAAATCCGAAAGCGCGGCGCGCTATGCCGGCATTTCACCGGTGCGGATAACAGTGATCACCATGCTGATCTCGGGTGGTCTTGCTGGCATGATGGCCACCAACAATGTCATGGGCGGTGCCGAACGTCTGATCCTGAACAATGTGGAAGGCGCGGGCTTCATCGGCATCGCAGTGGCCTTGATGGGGCGCAACCATCCGATCGGCGTGTTGCTTGCGGCGCTTCTGTTCGGCTTCCTTTATCAGGGCGGGGGCGAGCTTTCGCTCATGACCTCGATCCCGAGAGAGCTGATCATCGTGATCCAGGCGCTTGTCATTCTGTTCACCGGGTCGCTGGACAATATGGTCCGCATGCCTCTGGAGACGCTTTTCCTTTCGCGTCGCAAGGCGTCGTCCACTACCCCTGCCTCGCGGAGCTGAGACATGGATTTCAATACGATTATCCAGATCCTCGACAGCGCGCTGCGACTGATGACACCCTTGCTGCTGGCCTGCCTTGCGGGCCTTTATTCCGAGCGCGCCGGCGTCTTTGATATCGGCCTGGAAGGCAAGATGCTGATGGCGGCCTTCTCGGCGGCAACGGTGTCGGCATTGACAGGCTCGGTCTGGCTTGGGTTGCTTGCTGGCGTGACCGGTTCGCTTGCCCTGTCACTTATCCATGGCCTGGCGGCAGTTACCTTCCGGGGCAACCAGCTGATTTCAGGCGTGGCGATAAACTTCCTGGCCTCTGGCATGACGGTTCTTCTTGGCCAGAAGATTTTCGGGCTGGGGGGGCGGACGCCCAATCTTAGCGGAGGCGCGCGCTTTTCCGAGATCACGCTGCCCTTCGCCGATCAGCTGGCCGACGTGCCGGTGCTTGGGCCCATCTATTCGGAACTGCTCTCGGGTCACACGATCCTGTTCTATATTGCGATCCTGAGTGTGCCGCTGACGTGGTGGCTGTTGTTTCGCACGCGCTTCGGGCTGCGCCTGCGCGCGGTGGGCGAAAACCCGGCCTCGGTCGATACGGCGGGCGTGTCGGTGACCGGGCTGCGCTACAGCGCGATTGCGATCTGTGGCATTCTGTGCGGGCTTGCGGGTGCCTATCTTGCGACAGGGCTTTCGGCGGGCTTCGTGAAGGAAATGACGGCGGGGCGCGGCTATATCGCGCTTGCCGCGCTGATCTTTGCCAAATGGCGACCCTGGGGGGCGCTGTTTGCGACCTTCCTGTTCGGGTTGTTCGAGGCCATTGCCAATCGCTATCCGAACTTGGACCTTGGGCCGATCACGATCCCGTCGATGTTCATGAATGCGCTCCCCTATATTCTGACCGTCATCATCCTGGCCGGCTTTGTCGGTCGCGCAATCCCGCCACGCGCGGGCGGAGAACCTTATGTCAAAGAGCGATGAACTCGCCGAACGGATCCGCGCCAGTGCAGGCGATGCCGCACCTGAATACGGGCTGATCCTCGGCTCGGGGCTGGGCCATCTGTCCGCCTCGATCGAGGAAGGGGTGGCGATACCCTATAGCGATCTGCCCGGCTTTCCACATGCCGGCGTTTCAGGTCATGCAGCCAAGCTTGTCGTCGGCGATCTTGAAGGCACGCGCGTCGCCGTCTTCGGTGGCCGCTCGCATTACTACGAATCCGGCAAGGCCGACGCGATGCGCCTGCCGTTGGAAACGCTGGCCGCCTTGGGCACGAAGAAGTTGATCCTGACCAATGCCGCGGGCGCCGTGAACGCCGATCTGGCGCCGGGTGGGCTGATGCTGCTGAACGATCACATCGCTTTCGCCGGGACCAACCCCTTGATCGGTGAAGGGACGGATGCGCGTTTCGTGCCCATGACCGACGCGCATGACGCCGAAATGCGCGCCGGACTTCGCGCCGCAGCCGATGCCGAGGGCGTGGAGCTGCCAGAAGGTGTCTATGGATGGTTTTCCGGCCCCAGTTTCGAAACCCCTGCTGAAATACGGGCTGCGCGGGTTCTGGGCATGGATGCCGTTGGAATGTCGACCGTTCCGGAAATCATCCTTGCCCGCTTCTTGGGCCTGCGCTGCGCTGCGATTTCCGTCATTACCAATATGGGCGCAGGCATGTCGGACGAGTCGATCAGCCATGACCACACCAAGCAGATGGCACCACTGGGTGCGGCGAAGCTGGAAAAAGTGTTGCGCCGCTTTCTGCGCGGCTGAGTCTGCGATCAGCGTAGCCGGCCGCGCGACGCCTTTGATCCGTCGTTTCTGCGACGGAATGTCGCGGCTCCTTGACATCGGTCAGGGCGAAAACGCAACACATGCGGCCATTTGCCGGAAACAGATAACTCGGCCCCGCTGGACTGGCGGGAATTTGATCGGTAGAGATGCCGTTGTCTAGGCTGCGATTCAGGTGGCCCAATAAAACATAGCCGGTCCGCCTTGGCGGGCCTGAATCGGAGAAAAGCCGTGACCCACGCTGAAGAACACGAAGGCACGCGGAGGGACTTCCTCTTCTACGCCACCGCAGGTGCAGGGGCGATCGCGACGGGCGCTGCTGCCTGGCCCCTGATCAACCAGATGAACCCCTCGGCCGATGTGCAGGCATTGTCCTCTATCATGGTCGATATCAGCGGGATCGACACCGGCACCCAGCTGACGGTCAAATGGCTGGGCAAGCCCGTGTTCATCCGCCGCAGAACGCCCGAGGAAATCGAGGCAGGCCGCGCAGTCGAAGTTGGCGAATTGATCGACCAGGGCGCCGAGAACCAGAACCGCCCCGGCGAAACCGCGACAGATGAAAACCGCACGTTGGACGAGGCCGGTGAATGGCTGGTCATGATCGGCGTTTGCACGCATCTGGGCTGTGTGCCGATTGGCGATGGCGCCGGCGATTTCGGAGGGTGGTTCTGCCCCTGCCACGGGTCGCACTACGACACGGCTGGTCGGATCCGTCGTGGTCCGGCACCGCGCAATCTTGAAGTCCCTGTTGCGTCCTTTGTCGACGACGCGACGCTGCAGCTCGGCTGAGGAGGCGCACATGGCCGGAATTCCGCACGATCATTATGAACCGAAGACCGCGGGTGAGCGCTGGCTTCACCGCCGTCTGCCGATTGTCAGCATCCTTTACGACACGCTGATGATTCCGACGCCGAAAAACCTGAACTGGTGGTGGATCTGGGGCATCGTCCTGGCCTTCTGCCTGGCGCTGCAAATCGTTACGGGCATCGTCCTGGCAATGCATTACACGCCGCATGTCGACCTGGCTTTCCGCAGCGTCGAACATATCATGCGTGACGTGAATGGCGGCTACATGCTGCGTTACCTGCATGCCAACGGCGCTTCGCTGTTCTTCTTTGCCGTATACATCCATATCTTCCGCGGCCTGTTCTATGGCAGCTACAAGGCACCGCGCGAGGTCACCTGGATCGTCGGTATGCTGATCTACCTGTGCATGATGGGAACCGCCTTCATGGGCTATGTGCTGCCCTGGGGTCAGATGTCCTTCTGGGGCGCCACCGTCATCACCGGTCTGTTCGGTGCAATCCCCGGCATCGGGCCAAGCATCCAGGAATGGCTGCTGGGCGGACCGGCGGTCGATAATGCGACACTGAACCGCTTTTTCTCGCTGCACTACCTGCTGCCTTTCGTGATCGCGGCGCTTGTTGTCGTTCACATCTGGGCGTTCCACACCACCGGGAACAACAACCCGACCGGGATCGAGGTTCGCCGCGGTTCGAAAGAGGAGGCCCAGAAGGACACGCTGCCGTTCTGGCCCTATTTCGTGATCAAGGACCTGTTCGCGCTTGTGCTGGTGCTGGTGGTGTTCTTCGCCGTCGTCGGGTTCATGCCGAACTTCCTTGGCCACCCGGACAACTACGTAGAAGCGAACCCGCTGGCGACGCCGGCGCATATCGTGCCGGAATGGTATTTCCTGCCCTTCTACGCGATCCTGCGCGCCTTCGACTCCGAGGTCTGGCTGGTTCAACTGGTCAACTGGGCGTCGTTTGGTATCATTGATGCGAAGTTCTTCGGCGTGCTGGCGATGTTCGGGGCCATTCTGGTCATGGCGCTTGTGCCATGGCTGGACACCAGCCGCGTGCGCTCGGGCCGGTTCCGTCCGCTGTTCAAATGGTGGTACTGGCTGCTCTGCATCGATTTTGTCGTGCTGATGTGGGCAGGTGCCATGCCGGCCGAAGGTATCTATCCCTATATCGCGCTGGCGGGTGCGGCCTATTGGTTCGCCTATTTCCTGGTCATCCTGCCGCTGCTTGGCCTGATCGAGAAGCCTGATGCGATGCCCGCGACGATCGAAGAAGATTTCGATGCGCATTATGGCAAACACACCCATCCTGCCGAGTAAGGAGAGGCAAGCATGACCCTGAGAACCAAGACCCTCACGGCCGTAGCCGCGCTGACCCTGGGCGCGGCGGCCTGGGCCCAGGATGCGACGGTCGTCGTTCCTGTGCCCGACAACATCACCCCGGCGCAGGCTGCCGATGCCGTCGCGGATGCGGCCAGCGACGCCGCCGAAGCCGTCAGCCAATCCGCTGGCGAGGCTGCGGGCGAAGCTGCCGATGCGGCTGCAGATGCAGCGGCAGAAGCTGCGTCAACGGTGGAAGCCACGCCGGCGGAAACGCCGGCGTCAACTGAGGCTGAGCAAGAGGCAGCCGCACCGGCGGAAACCCCTGCAACAACCGAGGCTGCGCCGGCGGAAGCCGCGCCAACCACGACCGAAGCGGCAGATGCGACTGCGGATGCAGCGGCGGATTCGGCGGAAGCAGCGGGCGAAACCGCCAGTGAAACTGTTGCGGCGGAAGATGCGGCGACGGAAGAAGCGGCGGCTGCGGAAGAAACCGCGCCCGCCGAAGAAGCAGCTCCGGCCGAAGACGCTGCGGCTGCAGATGCCGAGGAAACGGCCAGCGACGCAGAGATGTCCGAGCAGGGTGCAGAGACGACTGAGGCCGCGACCGAGGCTGAAACCGCCGAGACCGAGGCTGCGGCCGAGGAAACCCCGGCAGAGGAAACTGCCGAGACAGTGGAAGGCGAAGCTGCCGTTGAAGAAGGCGCGGCCGATGAAGCCGCCGCCACCGAGGAGGTTGCCGCCAGCGAAGCCGAAGAACATGCGGCGGAAGACGGGGCGCATGGTGAAGAAGCCGCTGCTGCCAGCCACGAGGCCGCACATATCGAAGACATCTCGTTCAGCTTCGAAGGGCCGTTCGGTAAATACGACCAACTGCAGCTGCAGCGCGGTTTGCAGGTCTATACGGAAGTCTGTTCTGCTTGCCACGGTCTGAAGCAGGTCGCGATCCGTACCCTGCATGACGAAGGCGGCCCCGGCCTGCCCGAGGATCAGGTCCGGGCCTACGCAGCCAGAATGGATATCACCGATCCCGAAACCGGCGAGGATCGTCCGCGCTTGCCGACCGACCACTTCCCCACCGTCGTGCAGGTTGCGGGAATAGGTCCCGACCTGTCGCTGATGGCCAAGGCGCGCGCTGGCTTCCATGGCCCCTACGGCACCGGCATCAACCAGCTGGTCCGTGGCATCGGTGGCCCCGAATATATCCATGCAGTTCTGACTGGATATAACGGCGAGGAGATGGAGCAGGCGGGTTCCGTTCTCTATCACAACTCTGCATTTGCCGGGAACTGGATCGGCATGCCGCCGCCGCTGTCAGACGATCTTGTCACCTATGAGGACGGTACACCGGCCACTGTTGACCAGATGGCGCGGGACGTGTCGGCTTTCCTGATGTGGACGGCAGAACCGAAACTGATGGACCGCAAGCGTGTCGGATTTGTCGCGGTCATCTTCCTGGGTATCCTGGCCGCGCTGCTTTATCTGACCAACAAGCGCCTGTGGTGGAATGTGAAGCATCGCGAGCACTGATTGCAGGCAGATCATCAAGATAAAAGCGCGCCCAACGGGGCGCGCTTTTCAATTTTCCTGATGCCTTCAAGGCAGGCGGATCAAAGCCCCAGCGAGCCGTAGACATTGCTGATGCGGCGGATTGCCACCACATAGGCCGCCGTCCGCAGGTCATCGACGCGCTCATCGCCGAACCAGACTTCCTGCATTTTCATGTAACTCTCGCGCATCGTGTCATCGAGACCCGAGCGCACCAGCTCCAACTCGTCCGCGCCGTGCAGATAGGCGGATTTGAAACCTTCCGACAGCGTCCACTTCACGCCGGAATCGGCCGACAGGCGTTCGATTTCGGACACCAGAAGGCGGTTGCGCGCTTCCTCGTGCCGGCGCTCCAGTCGGCCGAGGCTGATCTGGCTGAGGTTCTTGACCCATTCGAAATAGGACACCGTCACGCCGCCAGCATTGGCATACATGTCGGGAATGACAACGATCCCGCGTTGTTTCAGGATCTCGTCACCCGCGGCCGTGGTCGGCCCGTTCGCGGCCTCGATGATCAGCTTGGCCTTGATGTTGCCGGCGTTCTTGTCGGTAATCACGCTTTCGACGGCGGCGGGGATCAGGATGTCGCAGTCATCTTCCAGACCTTCAAGGCCTGCGGGGCGGAAGCTGGCGCCTGGGAAGTTTTCGACACCGCCGGTTTCCTTGATGTGATTTTTCAGCGCTTCGATATCCAGCCCGTCGGGATTATGGACGGTGCCGTTATATTCGACCACGGTGACGATCACGCAGCCATCTTCTTCCTGCAGGAACTTGGCGGCGTGATAACCCACGTTGCCCAGACCCTGCACCACGACGCGCTTGCCGGACAGCTCACCCTCGATCCCCGATCGCTTCAGGGCCTCGGGGTGGCGGAAGAACTCGCGGATAGCATATTGCACGCCGCGCCCCGTCGCCTCGACCCGGCCAAGGATGCCGCCGATTGTCACCGGCTTGCCGGTCACACATGCCTTGGCATTGATGTCGTCGGGGTGCAGGCGTTTATAGGCATCGGCCATCCAAGCCATTTCGCGTTCGCCCGTGCCCATATCCGGCGCAGGGACGTTCTGCGACGGAGAGATCAGCGAACGGCGCGATAGTTCATAGGTGAATCGGCGCGTAATCCGCTCAAGTTCGTCCTCGTCCCAATCGCGAGGGTTGATTCGCAACCCGCCCTTTGATCCGCCGAAAGGCACTTCGACAAGTGCACATTTATACGTCATCAGCGCGGCCAATGCCTCGACCTCGTCCTGATTGACGGACATCGCATAGCGGATCCCGCCCTTCACCGGCTCCATGTGTTCGGAATGGACCGAGCGATAGCCGGTGAACGTATGGATAGCGCCGCGCAAACGCACCCCGAAGCGCACGGTATAGGTCGAATTGCAGACCCGGATCTTCTCCTCCAGTCCGGGCGGCAATTTCATCAGCGATGCGGCATGGGTGAACATCCGATCGACAGAGTCGCGGAAAGAGGGATGCGCGTTCGACATGAAAGTTCTCCGTTTTGCCTAATTTCAGGGCAGAGCTTCTGCGCTATGGCGGAAAAGCGCAACGTATTTCACCAGCGGAACTCCGATCTTGTGGCCCGGGCCAAGTTGGGAATAACTGGCCCAGTCAGTTCTGCCACATTTTTGGCAAGTTTTACGGTTAAATTTTATGGTTCATGAGGATCGATTCATTACACGCGGACGAAAGTTCGACCAGGTGCTGGAAGGCGCGCGGCGTGTCTTTATGCGGGATGGCTATTCGGGTGCCAGCGTTGACGACATCGCGCGCGAGGCAGCCGTGTCGAAGGCGACGCTGTACAATTACTTTCCCGACAAGCGGTTGATGTTCGACGCGGTCTTTCGCGACGAACTGGAACGCCAGCGTGTCGACGGGGTGTCGCTTGTGACGATGGACCTGCCGATCGACCAGGTTCTGCGTTTCACCGGCCATCTGATCGCGAACCACGCGGTATCGGAATTCGGCGCACGCACCTTGCGTCTGGCCATCGCCGAGGCAGAGCGGTTTCCGGCGCTGGCTGCGGAATATTACGCGATTGGCCCGGCGGCGCTGCAAAGTGCGCTGGAAACGCAGATGGTGCGCTGGCAGGAAAAGGGCATGCTGCGACCGGACATCGCGGATTTGAACCTTGCAGCTGACAGCTTCGTCAACCTCAGCGCCGTCCGGCTTCGAGAGCGTGTCTTGCTGAAGGGGCGCAACTCTGTCGATGACGGGATGATCCGCACGACAGTTGATCACGCAGTGGAAATGTTTCTGTCCCATTACGGGACCGATGCGGCACGTCGATCCTAGCGCGCTGATGACGATTTGAACGCGCTTTTTCCGGGCCGGGCTTAACAGCGCGACGCCCTGCGCGTATAGGTTGTTACGAGGCCCGCCCCGTGAAGGCCCCGTCAAGGCGGGTCGAGGGGCGGGACAGGTGAAACCGCTTCAGGGACAGATGAAAATGATGACAACTACCCGCCCTATCCTTGCCCCGCTTCTGATCGTGCTGGCCGTTTCCGGTTGCGCCATGCGCGGTGGTGGTGCCAATGACGTGCCCGTGCAGCCGCCGGGGATCGAGCCGTTGCCGACAGCCGCCGATGATGGCCTGACAGAGCGCAAGCCAGATCTGTGCAAGGCCTCGACCTATTCGAATGTGATCGGCCAGCCCGGAACGGTTGTTCCGACCCTGGGAATCACCAAGGATTACCGGGTCGTCGAATATCGCGGGATCGAGCCGCAGGAATATGATCCGAACCGGATCGTGTTCCGCCTGGACAGCACCGGAAATATCTCGGGCGTGGACTGCGGGTAATGCGTCTTGCCCTTTCGCTGGCGCTTCTGGGACTGCTTGCCGGTTGCACACAGCCACCGACAGCGCCCGAAGCGCGGCCGGCCCCGTCAGATGCTTGCCGCGCGTCGCAATACGCCCGGCTGATGGGCAAGGACCGTGCCTTGCTGGCCCGGATGACGTTGCCTGACGGTGCGCGCGTGATCGGTCCCGAGATGGCGGTGACGGCCGATTACCGGCCTGACCGGCTGAATGTCGAATATGACGAAAATGACATGATTGTGCGGGTCAGCTGCTTCTGACAGGCGGCGGGGCCGTGCCGGCCCTGCTTTTGGCGTTGACACCGCGCGTGGTGGTGTCACCATTTGGTCATGCAGAACCCGATGCAGCCGATTGTTCCGCAACCCGACCGCGTCGCCTTTGACCGGCGTGAACTGGCGTCCATCCTGTCCGTCTATGGCCGGATGGTCGCTGCCGGTGAATGGCGCGACTACGCCATGGCCTTCCTGAACGATGTCGCCATCTTCTCGATCTTCCGCCACGCCGCCGAAACCCCGATCTTCCGTGTCGAAAAACGCCCGAAACTGCGCGGTGCGCAGGGCATGTACGCTGTCATCGCGATGGATGGGCGGATATTGAAACGCGGCCAGGATCTGGATCAGGTGATGCGTGTCTTCGACCGCAAGCTGATCCGCGCTGTTCGCTAGCCCAGATAGGCGGCAAGCGCGGGCGGTGGATCGTCCAGAAGCGGGCCGGTTGGCACCGGCGGATGTGCCACGCCGTCGATGACAGCGATGGTGTCCGGCGCGAAGCTGCGGGCATCATCCGGGTCGTGGGTGACCATCAGCACGGTCGCGCCATTCTGGCCGGCGATACGGGCCAACAATTCCAGCATGTCGGTTTTCAGGGCGGGGCCAAGGGCGGCGAATGCCTCGTCCAGCAACAGGATGGGTCGGGAGCGCAGCGCGACGCGGGCAAGTGCGACCCGGCTTTGCTGCCCGCCGGAAAGCTGGGCCGGCCGGCGATCGGCCATATCCTGCAAACCGACCTCATGCAGGGCTTGTGACACGGCGGCGCGGTGCTGTGGTGTCAGGCGCAGATCGGCGCGCAGGCCCAGGCCGACATTCTGGGCGACGCTCAGATGCGGAAACAGGTTCTGGTCCTGAAACAGGATCGACACTGGCCGCGCGCCGGGTGTCATCCCGCCCAGGTCCTGCCCGTCCCACAAAAGGCGCCCGGCAGTCAGCGGCACAAAGCCCGCCACCATGCCCAGAAGCGTGGATTTGCCGGCGCCGGATGGCCCGATCACCGCAACCCGCGCACCTTGGGCGACGCTGAGATCGGCGCGAAGGCTGAAATCGCCATATCCGCTTTGGGCGCGGTCAAATTGCAGCATATGTGCGTCCTTTGCGGTCGAACAGCCAGAACAGGGCGAAACTGATCGCCATCAGCAGGACCGCGCAGGCGGCTGCGTCATCCATCCGGTAACTGTTCATCAATTGGTAAAGCTTCAGCGGCAGGGTCGGGTTCCTGGCGTCGGCGAACAGCGTGATGACCCCCAGATCGCCCATCGCCAGCGCGGCCGACAACCCGCCCGCAAAGCCCAAGGGGCGGGCCAGCCGTGGAAGTGTCAGCAGGCGCAACCGGGCCAGCCCACCCATCCCCAGCGAATCCGCGAGCCGCCCGTAATCCGCCTGAAGCGCGCGGGCGGCGGGGATCAGGATGCGCAGCGCGAAGGGTAGGGCCATCACCGCATTGATGGCCACCGTCACAGGCAAGGCCAGATCTGTCGGCGCGCTCACCTGCCGCAGCATCAGGAACAGACCGGTCCCCAGCACGAGGGGAGATGCCACCAGCGGCAGCATTCCGGCGACTTCCGCCCATCGTTGCCCCCGCGCAATGGCCTGCGCCAGTGCCAGCGCAAGTGCCAGTGCCGCAAGGGCAGAGATCAGCGCCATCACCACCGATCGCGCCGCCGCCGCCCAGACTGCGCCAGACAGATCAAACAACTTCGGCGCACCCTGCAGGATTACAGCGACCATCGGCACCAGCAGAAAGGCCGCCGCCAGCCCGATGACAAGCACGTCCGCGCCCCGCCGCCAGCCCGCTGGCGCGGGCAGGGCGGTGTCACGGTCCAGCCCGGCCCCGAACTCCGCCGGTCGGCTGACCAGGGACGCAAGCGCCAAGGCCCCAACACATAGCGCAACCTGCACAAGCGCCAGCGTCGCCGCCTTGCCCATATCGAAGTCGAAACGAAAGGCCTGGTAGATGGCAAGTTCCACCGTCGTGGCGCGCGGGCCGCCCCCAAGCGCAAGCGCGACGGCGAAGCTGGTCAGGCAGACCAGAAAAATCGCCAACCACGCACCCGGCAGCACCTCGCGTAGCATCGGGCGTTCCAGATGGCGGGCAATGTCACCCGGACCGAAATCCAGCGAGGCGGCAAGTCGCAGCCGCTCTGCCGGGATCGCCTGCCAGCCGTGCAGGATCATCCGCACGGACAGCGGCAGGTTGAAGAAGACATGGGCAAGGATCACCCCTTGCCAGCCATAGATGCTGACCGGTGGCAGGCCGAATGCTGCCAGCGCGTCATTGACGAATCCGCTGCGTCCAAAGACCGAAATCAGCCCCATGACCGCCACGATGACCGGCAGGATGAAGGGCGCCCCCAGAAGCGTGATCAGCAGGCCCCGCCCGGCAAAGCGCCGCCGCGCCAGCGCGCGGCCGACCGGCACTGCCAGCACGGCCGACAACGTCGCCGACAGCGCCGCCTGCCAGATCGTGAACCAGACCGCACGCCAGTCCCATGGACCAAGGCCGGAAAAGCCGCCGGCGTAAAAGGCGACGACAGCCAGGGTACCGAAGATCAGCAGGGTCAGCACCCCCGCTGCCAGCGCGCCCGCGGTCAGGCGTGTTGATGTCAGCGGGCGAAGACGCTCAGCCATGTTTCCAGCGCGTCTTTGCGTCGCGATTCCGCCTCATCCTCGGGCAGCCAGATGGTTTTTGGGGTCTTTGGAAGGGCCTTGAACGAATCCGGCAACTGATCTTCGGGCAGTTTTGACGGATAGGACCAGTTGGCCTCGGCGATCATGCCCTGAAAATCGGGCGACAGGATGTAGTTCATGAACTGTTGCGCCAGTTCGGGCTGATCGGTGCCGTTCAACTGCGCGGCCAGTTCGGCCAGCAGGTAATGGCCTTCCTGAAAGATCGCGGCATGCTTGGTCATGTCGCCCTCGGCGCCGATGTGATAGGCGGGCGAGGTGGTGAAGCTTAACACCATGTCGGCCTCGCCATCTGTGAACATGCCGTAAGCTTCCGACCAGCCCTGGGTCACGGTCAGGATCTTCGGCTTCAGCTTTTCCCAGGCGGCCGCCGTACCTTCGTCGCCAAAAACCTCTTCCATCCACAAAAGCAGCGCCAGTCCCGATACGGAACTGCGCGGGTCCTGAATGACGATCTTCAGGTCGTCAGGCGCATCCACCAGCTCTCGGAAGCTTTTCGGCGGGTTTGCCAGCCGGGTTTCGTCATAGATGAAGGCGGTTTCGGACCAGTTGAAGGGCAGGAAGACCGGATCGTCCCATGCAAACGGCATGGTCAGTCCCGAGACATCTTCGCCATGCGGCGCGAACAAGCCGCTTTCGCGGGCGCGAAGGGTCTGATCGATGCTGAGGCCGATCACCGCATCGGCCTTCGTCCCTTCGCCTTCCAGCAGGACGCGGGGCAGCACGTCGCCGGTCACGAAGACCAGATCACAGGCGCAGATGGATTCGAACCCGGCTTCGATCTTCGGGCCGGGACCCCATTCGGACGCGAAGTATTCCGGCGCGTAAACGGTGAATTCAGGGCCTGCAGCAAGTGCGGGGGTGGCCGTGGCCAGAAGTGCTATAAGGGCGTTGCGCATCGCTTTCCTCCATCAGTCGGGTTTCGGAAAGAAAGGGCAGCGAAACCTTCCCTCCGCCGGTGCGAGCCGGATCAGGTTCAACGGGTCCGCAATCGCGTCTCAGCCTTAAGGCCCCCCGAGGCTGGTCCAAGATGGGCAATCCCGGGGCAATAGGCAAGCGATTGTTGTGCATGGCTTGCCGTGGCGGAACGGGACAGCTAACGAAGGCCGAAAGGAGATCCGTGATGAGCTTGAACAGCTTCGGCCATGTTTTCCGCGTCACAACCTGGGGCGAAAGCCACGGGCCGGCACTTGGCGCCGTCGTCGATGGCTGTCCGCCCGGCATTGCGCTGGATGAAGGCTGCATTCAGCCGTTCATGGATCGTCGTCGTCCCGGCACATCGAAAAATACGACCCAGCGGCAAGAGGCCGATCAGGTCCGTATCCTGTCGGGCGTATTCGAAGGCCGCACCACCGGCACGCCGATCATGCTGATGATCGAGAATACGGATCAGAGGTCCAAGGATTACGGAGAGATCGCGCAGGCCTTCCGGCCCGGTCATGCCGACATCACCTATCAGCAGAAATACGGCATCCGCGACTATCGCGGCGGCGGGCGTTCCAGCGCGCGGGAAACTGCGGCGCGTGTCGCGGCGGGGGCGGTCGCGCATGCCGTGCTGCGTGATCTGGTCCCCGGCCTGAAGATCCTTGGCTATATGGTTCAGATGGGCGAAATGCGGCTGGACCGGGCGAATTTCGACGAAGCCGCCATTCGCGAAAACCCGTTCTTTCTGCCGGATTCGGGTGCCGTGCAGGCTTGGGAAGACTATCTGACAGGCATCCGCAAGGCGCAGAACAGTGTCGGCGCGGCGGTTGAAATTCTGGTGCGTGGCTGCCCTGTCGGGCTTGGCGCGCCTGTATACGGAAAGCTCGATACCGATCTGGCGGCTGCGATGATGTCGATCAACGCCGTCAAGGGCGTCGAGATCGGCGAGGGCATGGCGGCGGCGGGGCTGACCGGCACCGACAACGCGGACGAGATGCGCATGGGGCCGGATGGCCCGATCTATATGTCGAACCACGCCGGTGGCATCCTTGGCGGGATCTCCACCGGACAGGACATTGTCGTGCGGTTCTCGGTCAAGCCGACCTCCTCCATCCTGACGCCGCGCCGCACCATCAACGCGGCGGGCGAGGAGATCGACCTGATCACCAAGGGCCGCCATGACCCGTCAGTCGGCATACGCGCCGTGCCCGTGGCCGAGGCCATGGCCGCCTGCGTGGTCCTGGATCATCTGCTGCTGGACCGCGCCCAGACCGGAGGCATCCGCGGGCGGATCGGTTAATCGGCACGACCAGGGAACAGCCGACGCGCATCGTCGCCGGGCTGACACCAGCAGGTGCCGATGTCGCAAGACCCATGTTTGGAGAGTATGGCGTCTATCTGGACGGCGTGATCTTCGGCAGGGTTCGTGACGGCCAGCTTTTCATCCAGCCAACCGATGGCGCCCGTGGTGCCTTGCGCAACCCTGCTGGGGCCATCCCTTGCCGCAATGCCCGACCCCATCTGCGAATCGCATGTGAAGATCTGGATATGCCCGGTCATGTGTTGGAAAACCTGTCGCTGACCGTCGCAAACCTGACAAAAAAGCGGCTAGCCGGCGCGGAATGACAGTGTGACTGCGCCGAATTTTTGGCGGAATATCACATGAAATCAGCAGGATGCAACTTCACTCGGCCGCTGTCATCAAAACGTCACACACTCGTCGCATAAGCGTCGCATTGGGCGCCTAGGCAGTGCGCAGGCAAATCGTGCCCCTCATATAGAATTCAGGAGTGATCCTATGAAATCCGTCAAGCTCACCGTGTCGACCCTTGCGGTTCTTGCCGCCTCGGCCTCGCTTGCCGCCGCTCAGGACCAGGTGCAGGTCGCCGGTTCGTCGACCGTGCTGCCCTATGCGACCATCGTCGCTGAAGCTTTTGCCGAAAATACCGAATTCGCGGCACCCGTCGTTGAAGGCGGTGGTTCGTCGGCCGGCCTCAAGCAATTCTGCGAAGGCGTGGGCGAAAACACCATCGACGTCGCCAATGCAAGCCGCAAGATCAAGGATTCCGAGATCGAGGCATGCGCTGCCAATGGCGTCGCCAACATCATGGAAGTCCAGTTCGGCTATGACGGCATCGTTTTTGCCAGCGACATCGAAGGTCCGGATTTCGTCCTGACCCCGCAGGATGTCTTCCTGGCGCTGGCGGCTGAAGTTCCTGGCGAAGACGGCACGGTCGCCGCGAATACGGCTGAAAACTGGTCGGACGTGAACCCGGACCTGCCCGAACAGCCGATCCTGGCCTTCATTCCCGGCACCAAGCACGGCACACGTGAAGTCTTCGAGGAAAAAGTGCTTGTCGCTGGCTGCGAATCCGCAGGCGCCATGGAAGCTTTTGCCGCCGCCAACGACGGCGATGAAGATGCTGCCGAAGCAGCCTGCATGGCGGTTCGTACCGACGGGAAATCGGTCGATATCGACGGCGACTACACTGAAACGCTTGCCCGTATCGAAAGCGACAAGAACGGCATCGGCGTGTTCGGTCTGTCCTTCTATGAAAACAACACCGACAAGCTGAAAGTCGCGACCATTGACGGCGTCGCGCCGTCGGTCGAGACGGTCGCCTCGGGCGAATATCCGGTTTCGCGCCCGCTGTTCTTCTATGTCAAGAAAGACCATATTGGCGTCGTTCCCGGCCTGAAGGAATATGCGGAATTCTTCGTGTCGGACGCGATTGCAGGTGCCGGCGGGCCGCTGTCCACCTATGGTCTGGTTCCCGATCCGGAACTGGCCGCAGTCCAGCAGTCCGTCGCTGATGAAGCGGTGATGCAGTAAGCGCTTTCGGCCGGGCGGATGAATTTCGCCCGGCCATTACGCCGTTTCGGGGGATAGCATGCCCGTTTTCTGGATAGTTCTGATTGTGCTGGCGCTTTCCGCGGCAGGTTACGTAGTGGGTCGCGCGCGTGCGCTGGCTCAGGTAAATGGTGACGCGCGGCGGCTGCATTCGCGGCCCAGCTATTACGGCTGGAACGTCGCGCTTTTCGCAGCTATCCCTTCTTTTCTGGTGTTACTTGTCTGGCTGTTCGCACAGCCGTTGATCGTGCAGAACGCGGTCGACAAATACATTCCCGAGGATGCCATTCCCGAGGGTCAGACCCGCGGTATCGTGATGAGCGAGGTCGGCCAGATCGCTGCCAAGCTGTCTTCGGCGGTCTCGCAAGATGTTCTGTCACGCCCAGAGGCGCTGACCATGACGATGCAGGATACCGACCGAATGGACAGGCTGAAGGCGGCCGGGTTGGCGGTCCTGACGCGGCCTGATGTTCTGAACGCCGCACAGCAATATGTCCGTATCCAGCGCACCGGCTCTATCTGGCTGGCGATCGTGACGATTGCGCTGGCAGGCATCGGCTTTGCCTATGCGCTGCTGCGCACAAAGCCCGATTTCCGGGCCCGCAACGTGGTCGAGCATGTCATTCGCGGCGTGTTGATCGGATGTTCGTCAATCGCCATCGCCACGACACTGGGCATCGTGTTGTCGCTG
This sequence comes from Paracoccus denitrificans, assembly GCA_005768755.1. Classification (GTDB taxonomy): domain Bacteria; phylum Pseudomonadota; class Alphaproteobacteria; order Rhodobacterales; family Rhodobacteraceae; genus Paracoccus; species Paracoccus denitrificans_B. The sequence goes on from VAFL01000004.1 coordinate 141,128, forward strand.
GTTTTCGAATCCATCCATTTTTTCCAGCTATACCCCTGGCAGGATTTCTTCTTCGGCACCGAATGGACGCCCAGCTTCGGCGGCGGATCTGAACTGGGGATGCTGCCGCTTCTTTGGGGCACGCTTTACATATCGATCATCGCGCTGTTGTTCGCGGTGCCGGTCGGATTGTTTGCAGCGATCTACATGTCGGAATATGCCAGCCCCCGCGTGCGGTCCGTCGCAAAGCCGCTGATCGAAATCCTCGCTGGTATCCCGACGATCGTTTATGGTCTGTTCGCCCTTGTCACCGTCGGCCCGATGCTGCGCGACTGGATCGCGCAGCCGATGGGGCTTGGCAACAGCGGCTCGTCGGTGATGACGGCGGGGCTGGTCATGGGGGTGATGCTTATCCCCTTCGTCAGTTCGCTGTCGGACGATATCATCAACGCCGTGCCGCAATCCCTGCGCGATGGCAGCCTTGGCCTGGGGTCGACCCATTCCGAAACGATCCGCCAGGTGGTGCTTCCCGCGGCCCTTCCGGGTATCGTCGGTGCCATCCTGCTTGCCGCCAGTCGTGCCATCGGCGAGACGATGATCGTGGTGCTGGGTGCTGGCGCCATGGCCCAGATCAGCGGTAACCCGTTCGAAGCGATGACCACGATCACCGTGAAGATCGTGGGTCAGCTGACCGGCGATAATGATTTTGCCAGCCCCGAAACGCTGGTCGCATTTGCCCTTGGTCTGACGCTGTTCGTGCTGACGCTGGGGCTGAATATCTTCGCACTGTATATCGTGCGCAAATACCGGGAGCAGTACGAATGACCGACGCGACCGATTCCGCCGCCATGCCCGCCCGCCCGGCGCGCCATACCAGCGGTTCACTGCTGACGGCGTCGGCGCGGACCAAGCGCCGCAACGCCGCAGAAGCCCGCTTCAAGATCTACGGCATCATTGCCATCGGTATCGCGGTGCTGGCACTGGCATTGCTGCTTTTTTCGATCATCCGCGACGGGGCAGGGGCGTTTCGGCAGACCTATGCATCGATCCCCGTCACCGTCTCGGCTGACGTTGTAGACCCGCAGGGCAATCGCGATCCGGCCGAGATGTCGAAGGTGATCTCACTTTCTTATGGAAAATTGCTGGACGATTCGCTGCAGGCATGGATTGCGACAGAAGGTATTCAGATCGCCGATCTTTCGGCCGCAGACACAAAATCCTTCTTTTCGGACGAGGCACCCGCGCGGCTGCGCAACATGGTGCTGGCCGATCCACAGCTGGTCGGACAGACCGTCGATATGACTGCGCTGACCTCCAGCCGGATCGACGGCATGTTCAAGGGTCGGGTCACTGAAGCCTCGGCGGCCCGTGACGCGAAAACGTCGGTCGCCCAGTTCCAGCTTGCGCAGGCGATGAAAGAAAACGGCGCCCTTGTGACCAGGTTCAATACGGATTTCATCTTCAAGCCCGACGCATCGGATAATCGTGCTGAAGCGGCCGGAATCGGTGTCGCGATCATTGGTTCGTTCTACATGATGCTGATCGTCCTGGTGCTGGCGCTGCCAATCGGCGTCGCTGCCTCGATCTATCTCGAGGAGTTCGCACCGAAGAACCGGCTGACCGACGTGATCGAGGTGAACATCTCGAACCTTGCCGCCGTGCCATCCATCGTTTTCGGCATCCTCGGTCTTGCGGCCTTCATCAACTTCGTGGGCCTGCCGCGTTCGACGCCGATTGTCGGCGGTCTGGTCCTGACGTTGATGACCCTGCCGACGATCATCATCTCGACCCGTGCCGCGCTGAAATCGGTGCCGCCCTCGATCCGTGATGCAGCACTTGGGGTTGGCGCCAGCCGGATGCAGACGGTGTTTCACCATGTTCTGCCGCTGGCCATGCCCGGCATCCTGACCGGGACGATCATCGGGCTGGCACAGGCCCTGGGCGAAACCGCGCCCCTTCTTCTGATCGGCATGGTGGCCTTCGTCACCACCTATCCGGCGGCCCCGCCCGAAGGCTTCTTCGACCCTGCCTCGGCCTTGCCGGTTCAGGTCTATAACTGGACACAGCGCGCCGACCCGGCGTTTTTCGAACGGGCCTCGGGGGCGATCATCGTGCTGCTGATCTTCCTTCTTTGCATGAACCTGCTGGCGGTCTTCCTGCGCCGCCGGTTCGAACGCCGCTGGTAAACCGTGGTGGAGGGTGAAACCATGAATGACATGAGCCGCGTGGAGCGTAAGTTGACCCAGGACGATATCAAGATCACGGCCCGCGACGTGCAGGTCTATTACGGTGACAAGCATGCCATCAAGGACGTTAATGTCGATATTCTCGACAAGACTGTGACGGCCTTCATCGGTCCGTCGGGCTGCGGCAAGTCCACGTTCCTGCGCTGCATCAACCGGATGAACGACACCATCGACATTGCCCGGATCGAAGGCAAGATCGCGCTGGATGGCGAAGACATCTATGACAAGCGCGTCGATCCGGTGCAGTTGCGCGCCAAGGTGGGGATGGTGTTTCAGAAACCGAACCCATTCCCGAAGTCGATCTACGATAACGTCGCCTATGGCCCCCGCATTCACGGACTGGCCCGCAACCGTGCCGATCTGGACGAAATCGTCGAGAAGTCGCTGCGGGGATCGGCGCTGTGGAACGAAGTCAAGGACCGCCTGCACGAACCCGGCACCGGGCTGTCGGGCGGCCAGCAGCAGCGGCTTTGCATCGCGCGCGCCGTTGCGACTGCGCCGGAAGTGCTGTTGATGGATGAACCCTGTTCGGCGCTTGACCCCATCGCCACCAGCCAGGTCGAGGAGTTGATCGACCAGCTTCGGCAGGATTATTCGGTCGTCATCGTGACCCATTCGATGCAGCAGGCAGCACGCGTCAGTCAGAAGACGGCCTTCTTCCATCTGGGCAATCTGGTGGAATACGGCGACACGGACGATATCTTCACCAAGCCGCAGGACCCGCGGACGGAAAGCTATATCTCGGGCCGCATCGGCTGATCGAGGAGGAGAGAGCAGGATGCAGAACGACAGACATATCGCCTCGGCTTTTGACCGTGATCTGGAAACCATCCAGGCGCTTGTCGTGCGCATGGGTGGCATGGTCGAAACGGCGATCATCGACGCGGCGCGCGCACTTGAAACCTTCGACGACGAACTGGCCGAAGAAGTCCGCCGCCGCGACCGCGAGATCGACGCGCTGGATCATCAGATCAACGAGGATGCAGCGCGCCTGATCGCGCTGCGCGCACCGACCGCCACCGATCTTCGGCTGGTGCTGACGGTCATCAAGATTTCGGCCTCGCTTGAGCGGGTGGGCGATTATGCAAAGAACATGGCAAAACGTGCGCATGTTCTGGCCCAGCAACCCCATATCGAAGGCGCTGGAATGGCGCTTCGACGGATGGCGGTGACGGTCGAACGGCTGCTGAAGGACGCGCTCGACAGCTATATCCAGCGCGACGCGCAACTGGCCGCCGATGTGCGCGAGCGCGATCTGGAAGTGGACCAGATGTATAATGCGCTGTTTCGCGAATTCCTGACCTACATGATGGAAGATCCGCGCCATATCACGGCCTGCATGCATCTGCATTTCATCGCCAAGAACATCGAGCGGATGGGCGATCATGCGACCTCGATTGCCGAGCAGGTGATTTATCTTGTGACCGGCACGATGCCAGAGGACGCGCGCCCGAAGAAGGACGGTGTCGTCCGCGTCACGACTGAAGAAATCGAGCACGAAGGTTAACGTCATGTCGGTCCGTCAGACCCCTTGCGTCCTGATTGTCGAAGATGAGGGCGCGCAGCGCGAAGTCCTGAAATACAACCTCGAAGCCGAGGGCTTTGAAGTCGTCATGGCCGAAAACGGTGATGAGGCCCTGTTGCTGGTTCAGGAAGAACAGCCCGACCTGATCGTGCTGGACTGGATGCTGCCCAACGTCTCGGGGATCGAGATCTGCCGCCGGATCAAGGCGGATCCTGCGACCCGGCCGATCCCTATCGTCATGCTGTCAGCGCGCGGGGACGAAGTTGATCGGGTGCGGGGCCTTGAAACCGGGGCGGATGACTATGTCGTCAAACCCTATTCCGTCGTCGAGTTGATGGCGCGGCTGCGCACCCAGCTTCGCCGCACCCGCCCGGCCACGATGGGTGAAAGGCTAAGCTTTCGCGACATTATCCTGGATGCAGGTGAACACCGGGTGTTCCGCGCTGGCCAGACCCTGCATCTTGGTCCGACAGAGTTTCGGCTGTTGTCCACCTTGATGGAAAAACCGGGCCGGGTCTGGAGCCGCGAGCAGCTACTGGACAGGGTGTGGGGACGCGATATCTATGTCGATACGCGAACCATCGACGTCCATGTCGGGCGGCTGCGCAAGGCGCTGATGATCAATGGCGGGGAAGATCCGGTCCGCACCGTTCGTGGTGCCGGATATGCGCTTGGCTGATCCCTGACCGAAGCCGAAAGCCCCGGGGACGGCGGTTCAGAAATCCAGTTCGGCGTAATGGGGTGCAGGATGCAGGCCCGGCACCTGGTCGGCCAGCACGCCGCGAAATGCCGGGCGTGACTTGATCGTGGCATACCACTGCCGCACAAGGTCAGAGCGGTCCCAGTCGACGTCCGAAATATAATCCAGGCATGAAAAATGCGCGGCGGCCGCAAAATCGGCAATGGAAATCGTCGGGCCGGCCAGCCAGCGGCGTTCTTCCAGAAGGCTGTGCATGTAGTCGATATGCGCCTTGACTGCCCCCAGCCCCGCCTTGACGATGCGGCTGTCCGGATAGCCGGTCTTCTGGACCTTTTTCCAGACCCGTTCGGTCAGAACCGGGCGCGTGACCTCGGCATTGAACTTGTCATCGAACCACGAACACAGGCGCCGCACCTCGTACCTGCCGGCTGCACTGTCGGGCATCAGGGGCGGGTTGGGTATGGTTTCGTCCAGATATTCGCAGATTGCCTGACTTTCAGCCATCAGCATGCCGTCATGGCGCAGGACCGGGATCTTGCCGGCGGGATTGCGGCGGAACAGCTCTGGACCCGCTTCCCAATAGCGTTCTTCGACAAGCTCGACCTCGATCCGCTTTTCGGCGAGCACCAGCCGAACCTTGCGCGAATAGGGCGACAGGGGCGTGTGATAAAGCCGCGCCGGCTGGGTGGCCTGGCTGCGCGTGGCGGTGGGGGCGGGGGCGTAACGGTCGGTCATGGGGTCGGTGATACGCGATCATGCCGGGGCGTTTCAACTATGCGCGATCCGCGTTGGCAAAGCCCTGCCTGCATTGCCCCCGGCCCGGCAGGGCGTTATGTCAGGGGCGCAGGCAGGAAAGGGCAATGATGGCACACAAGGTCTTCATCGACGGCGAGGCCGGCACGACCGGTCTACAGATTCGTGACCGGCTTGCCGGGCGGGACGATGTGGAACTGGTCCAGATCGAGCATGCGAACCGCAAGGATGTCGACGCCCGCCGCGCCTGTTTCGAGGCGGCGGATGTCGCAATCCTGTGCCTGCCCGACGATGCCGCCCGCGAGGCTGTGGCGCTGACGGCCGACCTTCCGGTCCGGCTGATTGACGCCTCGACCGCGCACCGCGTCGATCCTGGCTGGGTTTTCGGCTTTCCCGAACTGGTGGCGGGCACCCGCGACCGGATTGCCGCCGCGCGCTATGTCGCCAATCCCGGATGCTACGCCACCGGGTCAATCGCCATGATCCGCCCGCTTGTCGATGCAGGTTTGATCGGACCCGAGGAAGGGCTGTCGATCAATGCCGTGTCCGGCTATTCCGGTGGTGGCAATGCGATGATCGCGGAATTCGAGAACGGCACCGCCGCGCCGCAGTTTCTTTACGCGCTGTCCCAGCATCACAAGCATATTCCAGAGATCATGGCGATGACCGGGCTGGCCGTGCAGCCGATCTTTGCGCCCTCGGTCGGGAAATACGCGCAGGGCATGGCGGTCTCGTTGCCGCTGCATCTGGGTGGGACGCGCACGCTGTCATCGCTGCACGGCGCGCTGTCCCAGCATTACGCAGGCGCCGAATTCGTGCGCATCCGCGAGGCGGAAGAAATCGGCGCGCGCATTGACGCGACGGCGCTGAACGGCACGAACATGCTGGAAATCTCGGTCCACGGGGATGATGGCGCGGGCTGCGCTGTCGTCGTGGCGGTGCTGGATAATCTGGGCAAGGGTGCATCCGGTGCCGCGATCCAGAACCTGAACATCATGCTGGGCATCGACGAAGGGGCGGGACTATGAGCGGGAAGAAACCTGTCGTTCTGTGCATCCTGGACGGCTGGGGAATATCAGACCGCCCCGAACAGAGTGCGCCTGATCAGGCGAATACGCCCACCATGGACCGGCTGCTGGCGACGTGCCCGCATTCGACCCTGATCACCTATGGCCCCGATGTCGGTCTGCCGAAAGGCCAGATGGGCAATTCCGAGGTCGGCCACACCAATATCGGCGCAGGCCGTGTGGTGGCGATGGATCTGGGCCAGATCGACTTGGCCATCGAAGACGGCAGCTATTACGCCAATACCGGCCTGGGCGACTTCATTGCGAAGCTGAAGGCGACGGGCGGCACCGCGCATCTGATGGGTGTGGTTTCCGATGGCGGCGTGCATGGGCATATCCAGCACGTTCTCGCCTCGGCCCGCGCCGTTGCGGAAAAGGGTGTGCCGGTGGTCCTGCATGCGATCACGGACGGGCGCGATGTGCCACCGAAGTCGGCCATGGGTTTTGTCACCGAATTGCAGGGCAACCTGCCTGACGGGGTGCGGATCGGCACCGTGATCGGTCGCTATTTCGCGATGGACCGCGATAACCGCTGGGACCGGGTTGGACGGGCCTACGCCGCGATGGTGGCCGGGCAGTCGGATCAGAAGGCCCCGGACGCCGCGCGTGCTATCGAGATGGCCTATGACCGTGGTGAAACCGACGAATTCATTCAGCCGACGCTGATCGCCGATTATGCCGGCGCGAAGGATGGAGACGGCTTCTTCTGCCTTAACTTCCGTGCTGACCGCGCGCGCGAAATCCTGTCGGCCATCGGCCAGCCGGATTTCAGCGCTTTCGACACTGGCGTGCGGCCGAAATGGGCGGCACTGCTGGGCATGGTCGATTACTCTGCCGCGCATGATGCCTTCATGACCGCAGCCTATCCGAAGCGGCAGGTGGAAAATACCTTGGGCGCGTGGGTCGCGAAGCAGGGCCTCAGCCAGTTCCATTTGGCAGAGACCGAGAAATATCCCCATGTCACGTTCTTTCTGAACGGTGGCAAGGAAGCGCCCGAACCGCGCGAGGATCGGCACATGCCCGCCAGTCCAAAAGTTGCGACCTATGACCTGCAGCCGGAAATGGCGGCCGAAGAAGTGGGCGACTGGTTCGTCAAGGCGATTGAGGACGGCTATGACCTGATCGTCGTCAACTTTGCCAATCCCGACATGGTCGGACATACCGGCAGCCTGCCCGCCGCGGTCAAGGCCTGCGAAGCGGTAGATCATAACCTGGGTCGCGCGATGGATGCGCTGGCCAAGGCCGGCGGTGCGGCCGTCATCATTGCCGACCATGGCAACTGCGAGACGATGATCGACCCGGTTTCTGGCGGTCCGCACACGGCACATACCACCAATCCCGTCCCGGTCATCGTGGTCGGCGATCCCACCGCCCGCGCATTGCGCGATGGCGGCCGGTTGGCGGATGTGGCGCCGACCGTGCTGGACCTGATGGGACTGGATTTGCCGCCGGAAATGACCGGGCGCAGCCTGATCGAGCGCGCATGAGACGCGCGCTTCGCCTTCTGATCGCTGGTTTCGGCCTTTTTCTGGCGCTGCCTGCCCTTGCCCAGGGCGATGCCGGTGATGAAGCCGCACGTGCTGCCTTTCAGCTTCGCGAAGCGACCGGCCGGCTGGAAGATGCGCTGAGCAAGGACGATCAGGTGGCGGCGCTGACCGACATGATCTCTGCCTATGAAGGCGGTCTTGCCTCGCTTCGCGCGGGCCTCCGGCAGGCGGGTATCCGCGAACAGGAAGTTCGTGCGAAATGGGAAGCGCGACGGGCCGAACTGTCCGACATTGTCGGCGTCATGCTGTCGATGCAGCAATCGCCCGAGACGCTGATGTTGCTGCACCCGGCGGGACCAGAGGCCACGGCGCGATCAGGCATGATCCTGTCCAGTGTAACCCCCGGCCTGCGAGAGGAGGCCGACCAACTGAAGCAAGGGCTTGATGAGATCGCAGAGGTCCGCAAGCTGCAGGAGGACGCCGCGAACACGCTGGCCGAAGGGCTTGGCCGCGTGCAGGAGGCGCGCCGCCTGCTGGCAAGTGCGGTGCAGGACCGTTCGACCATGCCCGTGCGGTTCGGCGACAATCCCGAGGAGTTACAGGCGCTGGAACGCTCGGCTGCGACGCTGGATGCCTTTGCGGAAGGAATCGCCGGCATGGAATCTGATGTCGGTCCACCGCTTGCGGATTTCGATGGGGCGCAGGGATCCTTGCCGATGCCGGTGCTGGGCAGCCTGCTGCGCGGTTACAACGAACCCGATGCCGCGGGTATCGAACGTCCGGGCCTCGTGATCGCGACGGCACCTGCATCGCTGGTCACCGCGCCCTGGCCTTCGACGATCCGGTATCGCGGCCCGCTTCTGGACTATGGCAATGTCACCATTCTGGAACCGGCCAAGGACTATCTTCTGATCCTTGCCGGCATGGCACAGGTCTATGGCGAGGTTGGCGATGTGCTTGCAGCGGGCGAGCCTGTCGGCCTGATGGGCGGAAATGAGCCGTCGGCAGAAGAATTCGGAATCGATTTCGTGGTGAACGCGGCGACAGGCAGGGATGCAGATCGCAGCGAAACACTGTATCTGGAACTCAGGCGGGGCACAGAGACGCTGGACCCCGCAGAGTGGTTCGTGCTCAACCATATTGTTGAAAGCACGCAAGAGCAGGCTGAGGAGCAGGCGGAGAACCAATGAAGCATTATCTGATCGCAGGTATCGGCGGCGCACTGGCCGGACTTTTGCTGACAACGACGCTGGCGGGGCCGCTTTCCGCACAGGATGCCGAAAGCAACGATTCGGTTTATGAACAGCTGGACCTGTTCGGCAACATCTTCGAGACCGTGCGCGGCCAATATGTCGAGGAAACCGAGCCCAAACAGCTGATCGAGGCGGCAATCAACGGCATGTTGCAATCGCTCGATCCGCATTCGTCCTTCTTGCCGGCCGATGACTATGCCGACATGCAGACCCAGACGCGCGGCAGCTTTGGCGGGTTGGGGATTGAGGTCGGGCAGGAAGATGGTCTGGTCAAGGTCATCTCGCCCATGGATGACACCCCCGCCGCAGAAGCCGGTGTTCAGGCAGGTGATTACATCACCCATGTCAATGGCGAGGCGCTGATGGGCCTGACGCTGGATCAGGCCGTCGACATGATGCGCGGCGAAATCGGATCGGAAGTGACCATCACCATCCTGCGCGAGGGCGAGCAGGAGCCGTTCGACATCAAGATCGTGCGTGATACCATCAAGCTGACCGCTGTGAAGGGCCGGACCGAGGGTCACGCCGTGGTCCTGCGCGTTGCCACCTTCAACGACGAAACCATGTCCTCACTGGAAGCCGATCTGGAAAAGGCGGTCGAAGAACTGGGCGGTATCGACAATGTTACCGGCTTCGTCATCGATATGCGCAACAATCCGGGCGGTCTGCTGGATCAGGCAATTTATGTGTCCGACGCTTTCCTTGAACAAGGAGAGATCGTGTCGACGCGCGGCCGCAATCCCGAAGACAGCGAGCGCTGGAACGCAACGCCGGGCGATTTGGCCGAAGGCAAACCCATGGTCGTGCTGATCAACCGCGGCTCTGCCAGCGCATCGGAAATCGTGACCGGCGCATTGCAGGATCACCGCCGTGCCATTGTTGTGGGTGAAAAATCCTTCGGCAAGGGATCGGTCCAGACGGTGCTGCCGGTGACATCGGACAGCGCCATGCGGCTGACCACCGCGCGCTATTACACCCCCTCGGGGCGATCGATTCAGGCGCTTGGCATCAATCCCGACATCATCGTCGCCCAGCCCGCACCGAAGCCGGAGGAGGAGGAAGAGGACGGGCCGCGCACACAGTCCAGTTTCTCGACCTCCGAAGCGGACCTGCGCGGGGCATTGAACAATGACAGCTATTCCGACGAGGAAAAGCGCCAGCTTGAGGAGGAAGCGGCCGAGGTCGAGGCGACTGCCAAGCTGCGCGAGGAAGACTATCAACTCGCTTATGCCATCGACATCCTGAAGGGTCTGGCGGCAGTCGACTTTCAGGCCCTAGATGTGCCGTCCGCTGCAACACCCGCTGTGACCGGCGAGGATTCGGGCACCGATGCCGCGCCGTCGGCAGATGATGCCGAAGACGCGACACCGGCAACCGATGCGCCCGAGGTCGAAGATGACGGCGGCGCACCGGGCGAGGGGGCTGCTGAAGCGCCCGAAGATGCACCAGCAGCCGAAGGTGCTGCCCAATGACCGACGACGAGGGGCGGCTTGGTCCGGCCGGGCTGCCCTATCGTCCCGGCGCGGGCGTGGTGCTGGTCAATGCCGATGGTCTGATCTGGGCCGGCGAGCGCATCGACAGCCCCGGTGCCTGGCAGATGCCACAAGGCGGGATCGACGCGGGCGAATCCCCGGTGCAGGCTGCCATGCGCGAGCTGGAGGAAGAAACAGGGCTGCCGCCCAACGCGGCCGAGGTGATCGACCAGACGGCAGAGTGGGTCTACTATGATCTGCCGGATAACCTGGTCGGCAAGATGTGGAAGGGCAGGTTCGGCGGGCAACGTCAGGTATGGGTTCTGGCGAGGTTCACCGGCGACGACGCCCAGGTCAATATCGCGACAGAACATCCCGAATTTTCCAGTTGGTCCTGGATGAAGGCCGATGATCTGATCGCGAAGATCGTGCCCTTCAAGCGCGATCTTTATCGCCAGGTCCTGGCCGCATTTCGCGACCACCTGGCATGACACCGGGGCCGGGAAGGACCCGGCCGCGCGTCGCGGCTATTCGGCATCCGGGTTGAACGCGTCGATGATTTCAACCGCTTCCTGTGCCGTCTCGACATAGCGGAACAGCGACAGATCCTCGGGGCTGATGGTGCCGGCATTCGCCAGCGCCTGCCAGTCGATCACGCTTTCCCAGAAGCTGCGCCCGAACAGCAGCAGCGGCACCGGCTCCATCCGCCGGGTCTGGATCAGGGTGAGTGTCTCGAACAACTCGTCAAGTGTGCCGAAACCGCCCGGAAATACCGTGATCGCGCGCGCCCGCAGCAGGAAATGCATCTTGCGGACGGCGAAGTAGTGGAAGTTGAACGACAGATCCGGCGTGACATACGCGTTAGGTGCCTGTTCATGGGGCAGGACAATCCCCAGCCCGATGGACGCGCCACCCGCGTCATGCGCGCCCCTGTTGCCTGCTTCCATCACCCCCGGCCCGCCACCGGTACATATGACGAATTCGCGGCCGCCGGTCGCCATGCTGCGTTCCGTCATGAGTTTCGCGAATTCGTAGGCTTCTTCGTAATAGCTAGCCATACCTGCCAGCGTCTCGGTCCGGGCGTGCTCAAGGTGATCGGGCGCCGGAATGCGCGCGCCCCCAAATATCACCACGGTCGATTTTACCCCCGCCTCGTCCAGGATCATCTGCGGCTTCAGCAGTTCAAGCTGCAGGCGCACGGCACGCAACTCCTCTCGCAGCAGGAAATCGGTATCGCTGAAAGCCAGCTTGTAAGACGGGGCACGGGTCTGTGGCGTGTCCGGTGTCTGTTCGGCCGATTTCGCATCTTCCCGGCTGCGTTTGATCGGATGCGTGCTGCTTTGGTCTTCGGTCATATAGGCCTCTGGATGGGGTCGGGCGCATTGCGCCAGCGTCTTCCCACGCTTATAGCGCTGAGCAACCAGTTTCCACCCTGACCGAGGAGAGCCAAATGTCCAATGCTGCACTGGAGGCCGCCATCGAAGCCGCCTGGGATGCCCGCGACACCATCACACCCGCCACGACCGGCGAAACCCGCGAGGCAATCGAAGACACGCTGAACGCGCTCGACAACGGATCGCTGCGCGTGGCCGAGAAGCGCGGCGCAGATTGGCATGTGAACCAGTGGGCAAAGAAAGCTGTGTTGCTGGGCTTTCGCATCAAGGACATGGAAATGCAGCCGGGTGGTCCGCAAGGTAGCGGCTGGTGGGACAAGGTTGACAGCAAGTTCGCCGGCTGGGGCGACAATCAATGGCGGGATGCAGGCTTTCGCGCCGTGCCCAACTGTGTGGTCAGAAAGTCGGCTTTCATCGCCAAGGGTGTGGTGTTGATGCCCAGTTTCGTCAATCTCGGCGCCTATGTCGATGAAGGGACGATGGTGGACACCTGGGCGACCGTCGGAAGTTGCGCGCAGATCGGCAAGAATGTCCACCTGTCCGGCGGTGTCGGCATTGGCGGCGTCCTGGAACCCATGCAGGCTGGCCCCACCATCATCGAGGACAATTGCTTCATCGGCGCCCGCTCTGAAGTGGTTGAAGGCTGCATTATCCGCGAAGGCTCGGTCCTCGGAATGGGCGTGTTCATCGGGAAATCAACCAAGATCGTCGACCGTGAAACCGGCAACGTGACCTATGGCGAGGTGCCTGCCGGATCTGTTGTCGTCTCTGGCTCGATGCCATCGAAGAACGGTGTGCATCTGTATTGTGCCGTGATCGTGAAGCGCGTGGACTCGCAGACGCGATCGAAGACCTCCATCAATGAGCTTCTGCGCGACTAGGTCAGTCAACGCCGCTGCAGGATCGTGACATGCGTTTCGCCGTAACGGCGTTGATCAAGAAGATCGAAGCCCTCCGGCAAAGCGGGTAAGGCGCTGTCCTCCCACACCAGCACGGCGTCGGGTGCCAACCAGTTGCCGTCTATGGCGGATTGCAGCGCGACCTCGCCCAGGGACTTGCCATAGGGCGGGTCCATGAAGATCAGGTCATATCCCGCGCCGCGGTTCGGTCCCAGCCGCGTCGCGTCGCGTCGCCAGACATCGGTCGTGCCCATGGCGCGGGCCTTCTCGATATTGGTGCGAAGCAGTGCACGCGATGCCGCGCCGTCATCAACAAAGGCCACCCGCGCGGCACCACGCGACAGGGCCTCAAGCCCCAATGCGCCCGTTCCCGCGAACAGATCCAGCACCCGAGTGCCTTCCAGCCGAATGCCCAGACTGTTGATCAGCAGGTTGAACATGGTTTCGCGCACACGATCCGTGGTCGGCCGCAAATGGGCATCGGGATCGCCCGAACCCACCTCGGCCAGCTTCAACCCGCGGAATTTGCCGCCAATGATCCTCACATCAGTTCCTTCACCGCAATACGTGGATCGGCCACCCTGACCGGATCTGCGCTGCGCCCAGTGTCGATCAGGCGCTTGCCCACCATATAGGCGCGCGCGTCATTCAATGCGTCCACCGCAATCAACTGCCCTTTGCGGTAATACCAGACAGAGCCGGAATGTTCGCCATCGCCGGGTCGGATAACCGTCTGGTCATAACCCGTGTTCAGCCCTGCAATCTGCAGCTTGGCATCATATTGATCTGACCAGAACCACGGCTTTGGGACATAGTCCTTTCCCGCACCCAGCATGTTGGCTGCCACCGTCTCGGCCATGTCGATGGCGTTGCCGACACTTTCCAGACGGGTCATTCTGCCGTTCCACGGAAACGAGGCACAGTCCCCTGCCGCCCATATCGCGGGGTCAGAGCTGCGACCATGCGCGTCACAAGCGATGCCATTGTCGATGCGCAGCCCGGCTGACTGCGCCAATTCTGTTTCTGGCGTGACCCCGATCCCAAGGATGACCAGATCGGCGGAAAGACTGCGCCCGTCTGCCAACCGGACCGAGGCGACCCGACCGTTCCCTTCCAGCGCAGACAGGGCGATGCCCTCCTGGATCTCGACACCATGGGCGCGATGCAGCGTGCGGATCATGTCAGCGGTTGCGGCTGACGCGACCCGGCCAAGAATGCGCGGCGCGGCCTCGACCACCGTCACGTTCAGGCCCAACTTGCGGCTGACGGCCGCTGCCTCCAGCCCGATATAGCCGCCACCGATCACGACCAACTGTGCACCCGGCCGCAGCTCCGGGCGCAACCGTTCGATATCGTCCAATGCGCGGACCTTGTGCACACCCGCCAGTCCACCCCCGACACTTAACGGAAGTGCCCGCGGCAAGGCGCCCAACGTCAATGCGAGTTGGTCATAGCGGATAGGCCCGGCCGTCGTCGCAACGATCTTTTCGCGTGGGTCGATACGCACAGCGCGCGTGGCGGTCAGAAGGGTGATCCCCTGTTCATGCCACCAGTTGTCCGACCGCAGCGTCAACCTGTCCAACGGCATCTCGCCTAGCAAGTAGGCTTTGGAAAGCGGCGGGCGCTGATAGGGCGCGACAGCCTCGTCCCCGATCACGGTAATGGGATCGGTGGCGCCCATCGCCCGCAGCTTCGCCGCCATCGACGCCGCAGCCTGTCCGGCACCCAGAATGACAATACTCATGTACGTCCCTTTTTGCACACCGTGATGGCGCGCCACACCCGCCAACGCAAGCCTCGAGAAACTGTGCTTGACAAGCAAGCAGGCCCGGTTCAGAAAATCCGCCGATGGGGCCGTAGCTCAGTTGGTAGAGCGCGTCGTTCGCAATGACGAGGCCAGGGGTTCGATTCCCCTCGGCTCCACCATGAAAGCCAGATGTGCTGAAGTAACCTTTGTCGGCGATGGCGTGAAGGTTGTCCCTGCCGGGGTCATCCCTGGGCTGCGTCATTTCGGCATCGGCCTGATCCCGTGGAGCCCGATCGGCATGGGTCTTCTGGGCGGTGCATTGGGAAATATCGAAACCGGTCGCCGGGCGACGCCCGCCTTGCAGGGGCAGATTGATCAGCATCGGCCGCAGCTTGAGAAATATGAGGCGCTTTGCAACGAGATCGGCGAAGCCCCGGCGGTCGTTGCCTTGGCGTGGCTGCTGAACAATCCGGTGGTGACCGCAGCGATCAGCGGCGTGCGGACGGTTGAGTAGTTGCAGCAGAACCTCAAAGCGCCCTCACTGACGCTGCCGGATGAAGTTCTGGCGAAGCTGGATGAAATCTGGCCCGGACCGGATGGAGAAGCGCCGCAGGCTTACGCATGGTGAATATGGCGGGCGGCAGGTGCAATCCCGTGCCTGCCAACCGCGAGCGGGGGAATAGGGCGAAGCGCTATCTTCACCGCTCTCGCAATGCATCAACGATCAGTTTGAAGACGGGCAGGTTCTGTCGCCGGGTGGGGTAATAAAGAAAATAGCCGTCGAAAAACGGCGACCAGTCGTCGAGTGCAAGTTGGAGCGCGCCCGAGGCGACAAGCTCGTCGGCCAGACTGTTCGGTACGAAACCGATCCCCATGCCGCTGAGAACGGCATCCATCATCGCGTAATTGTTGCTGAAGGTCAGCTGGCCGGTCACGCGGACGTTCAACTCCTGACCATCCTTTTCGAACTCCCACGCAGAAAGCCCTCCGCGGGAATAGCGCAAATTGATACAGTTGTGCTGCAACAGGTCCTGCGGATGCTGCGGCGTGCCGTGTTCGGTGAAATAAGCGGGCGCGGCGACGGCGATCATACGCCAGTCGGGGCCGATACGCGCGGCGATCATGTCCTTCTCGACGCTTTCGCCCAGTCTAACTCCCGCGTCAAATCCGTCTTCGACGATGTTGCGGAAGCCGTTGTCGATGCTGAACTCGACGCTGATGTCGGGATGCTCCTGAAGGACCGGTTTCAGCTTCGGCCAGACCACTGTGTTCAGCGCGTGATCTGACAGCGTCAGCCGGATCGAGCCAGAGGGCTTGTCGCGAAACGCCATCAGCGCCGCAATCTCGTCTTCGATCTCGGTCATCCGCGGCGCGATGGTCGCCAGCAACCGCTCGCCCGCAGGCGTCGGTGCGACGCTGCGGGTGGTCCGGTTCAGCAGGCGGATGCCCATGTTGGTTTCCAGCCGCTTGATCGTGTGGCTGAGCGTGGATTGAACGACGCCGATCCGGGCGGCGGCTTTGGTAAAGCTGCGCTCCTCGGCGACGATGCGAAACCACATCAGGTCGTTGAAATCGGTCTTTGACATGGCGCATCATTAATCGACCTGTTCGATAAGTCCATGCCGGTTGGCATGGCTAATCAGACCAGCATGTCAACGCTATCTTCCCCACAACAGAATTTGAACCGGGGAATTTGACCATGACAGATGCGACTTTCATCGAAACACGATCCCGGCCCGATGCGGCCTGGGGCGCGGTCATGTCCATGGCGCTGTGTGTCGCGCTGCTGATCGCGTCGGAATTCATGCCGGTCAGCGTGCTGACGCCCATGGCCGAAGGGCTGGGCGCGACTGAAGGGCAGACGGGCCAAGCGATTTCCATCAGCGGGCTGTTCGCCGTCGCGGCCAGCATGCTGATCACCACGCTGGCCGGACAGCTGAACCGCAAATCGGTGCTGGTCGGGCTGACCGGGCTGATGTTGGCTTCGCTGGTCATGGTCGCCATGGCACAAAGCTTTGCCATGCTGATGGTGGCCCGCGCGCTTCTGGGAATCTGCGTCGGCGGCTTCTGGGCACTGGCCACCGCCGTCATCATGCGACTTGTTCAGGAACGCGAGGTCCCGCGCGCCTTGTCGCTGATGTATGGCGGACAAGCGATCGCCGCAGCCTTTGCCGCACCCTTGGGCAGCTATCTGGGCGATATCATCGGCTGGCGCGGTGTGTTCTGGGCGCTGACGCCGATCGTCGCGATCAACCTGGTCTGGCACCTGATCGCGCTGCCATCGCTGCCCGCCCGCGGCCGCCAAAGCTTCGGCACGCTGATCGAGGTCATGCGCCGCCCCTATTTCGCCCGCGGCCTGATCGCGGCGATGCTGTCCTGGGGCGCGGCCTTCACCATGTTCACCTATCTGCGCCCCTATCTGGAAACCGTGACGCAGGTCGATGTGACCATACTGTCGGTTCTGCTGCTGGTTCTGGGCAGCGCGGGCTTCATCGGCACCTGGGCGGCGGGCCGCTTTGTCGGCGAAAACGTCGCGGCCCAGCTGAAACTGCCCGCCCTGGTCATGGGCACGGTGACGCTGGCGCTGATCTTCACCGGTGCCTCGCCTATCCTGACCGGCATCCTGCTTGCCATCTGGGGCGTCATGAACACCGCCATGTCGGTCATCTTCATGACCTGGATGTCGCAGAATGTCGATGACGCACCCGAGGCCGGGGGCAGCCTGATGGTTGCCGCGATCCAGCTGTCGATCCTGCTCGGCGCAGTCGTCGGCGGCCTGCTGCTGGACGGGTTCTCCATCACCGCCACCTTCGCCGGCAGCGCCCTGCTGTCCGTCGCCGCAATCGCCCTGATCGGCAACGGTCAGCGGATGCTGAAAACCTCGCACTGATCAGATTTCGAAAGGAAACCAACATGAGTACGCAAATCGAGAGCGCACAGATCAGCACCAGACTGGGCCGCCGCGCATTGCTGAAACTGACCGGCGCAGGCGTCGCAGCCTTCAGCATGGCATCGTTTACCACCACTTCAACCGCAAAGGCACAGACCATGACAAACGACTGGGACAAGGTATTTCCGCAAAGCGACAAGGTTGACCACGAAAAGGTCAGCTTCACCAACCGCTACGGCATCACGCTGGTCGGCGACCTGTATCTGCCAAAGGATCGCAGCGGCGCGCTGCCCGCGATTGTCGTCAGCGGTCCCTTCGGCGCGGTCAAGGAACAGTCCTCGGGGCTGTATGCGCAGACGATAGCCGAGCGCGGCTTCGCGACGCTGGCCTTCGATCCGTCCTATACCGGCGAAAGCGGGGGCGAGCCGCGCAACGTCGCCTCGCCTGACATCAATACCGAGGATTTCATGGCTGCCGTCGATTACCTCGGCCTGCATGAGGCCGTGGACCGCGAGAAGATCGGCGTCATCGGCATCTGCGGCTGGGGCGGCATGGCGCTGAGCGCGGTCGCGGCCGACAAGCGCGTCAAGGCGGTCGTCGCCAGCACCATGTATGACATGACCCGCGTCATGTCGAAGGGCTATAATGACAGCATGACGCCGGAACAACGCGCTGAAACGCTGGAAACCCTCAGCCGCCAGCGGTGGGAGGATGCCGCCAGCGGCTCACCCGCCTATCAACCCGCCTATAATGTCGAGGTCGCACCGGATGCACCGCAATTCATGGTCGATTACCATGATTACTACATGACGCCGCGCGGGTATCACGAACGCGCCGTCAATTCCGGCAACGCATGGACGCAGACCACGCCGCTCAGCTTCATGAACCTGCCGATCCTGACCTATATCGCCGAAATCTCGCCGCGTCCGGTCCTGCTGATCCATGGCGAGAACGCCCATTCGCGCTATTTCAGCGAAACCGCCTATGAGGCCGCCGCCGAGCCGAAGGAATTGCTGATCGTGCCGGGTGCAAGCCACACCGATCTCTATGACAAGGTGGACGTGATCCCGTTTGACCGGATCGAAAGCTTCTTCAGCAACGCTCTGGTCTGATGCCACTCATGGCCGCGCCGCGATGATCGCGGCGCGGCCATGCTTCATAGAAAGGACCTGACATGACGCCTTCAACGCCCTCTTTGACCCTTTCCCGCCGCAGCGTTCTCGCCGCTGCGTTTTCTGCCGTCATTCTGCCACGCCAACTGCAGGCCCAAACAAACGAGGCCCCCATGCGCATTCGCTGCACCTTCTCCGATCAGGAATTCTTTGTGCGTCTTTACGAGAATGCCACCACTCGCGACCTCATCTCGATGCTGCCGCTCGACCTGACCATCGAAGACTTTTCGACCAACGAAAAGATCGCCCACCTGCCGCGTCGGTTGGATGAGGGCGGACTGGCCGATTACCAAGACGAGGCCCCCGGCGATCTGTGCTATTTCATCGGATGGGGCAATCTGGCCTTCTTCCACGGCGATTATCACTATCGCGGCGATCTGATCCGGCTGGGTCGATTGGAGGGCGGGGTAGAGCCGCTTCTAAAGAAGGGGAAGTTCGCGCTGCATATCGAGGTCGTCTGAGGCGGCACTGGCTGCCCGACGTCGGAGTTGTTCGGATTACCGGTGCCGTTTTGTAACGGAGGCTCTGGTTCGGTTTCGGTTCATGTTCAGGCGGTAGTGGCTTCATCCTGCAACCGACGTTTTCGGATTGTCTGATTCTTGGTCTACTTTCGCATCTTCAGAGTCTTGGCACCGCGGCCGCGATAGACGTCAGCGGGTGTCAGGTTGGCTGCCGTTCGCAGCACCTACAGCTTGCGAAACTAGTTGGCTTCCGGCGCCAAGCAAGAAAGAAGCGTAACAGAATGTGATGGAGCTCGCGCCATTTGAGCCCGTGAATGGCGGGTTTGGAGAATATGGCGGTGCAGCATTCAGAACAGCTGACCGGCGGATAGGGGCCGAGTTAGCGCGATGTGACGCGATACCGCATCGCCTCTCGAAAGGCTGAAAAGCTGCGGGCGGCCAGCCGGCGGCTGGGATAGTAAAGGTGATAGCCGGGTCCATAGGGGCACCAGTCTTCCATCACGGCCACCAAGGCTCCTTTTGAAAGATGCGGCGCGGCAAGGTCTTCAGGCAGATATGCGAGGCCTGCGCCTTCGATGGCTGATTTCAGGATCGGCAACACGCTGTTGAAGGCAAGCTGGCCCTCGACGCGGACATTGATTTCGTCGCCGTCCTTCTCGAAACTCCATGGAAAGAACGAACCAGCGGTAACCGAGCGCAGATTGATGCAGGGCAGCGTGGTCAGGTCATGGGGCGTCTCGGGGCGAGGGTGGCGGTCGAAATATGACGGCGCGCCGACCACGAGGAAGCGGAAATCCGGACCGATCCGCATGGCGATCATGTCCTTGCTGACCGCATCGCCCAGACGGACACCCGCGTCGAAACTGTCCTCGATGATGTCGGTGAATCCGTAATCGATCGCGAACTCGACTTCGACGTCCGGGAATGCCTTCAGAAATTCCTGCAATCTTGGCCGGAAGATCGTCTCGATGACATAGTCATTGCAGGTGATGCGGACCTTTCCGCCGGGCCGGTCGCGCAGATCACCGAGATTGCCCAATTCGATATCAATCTGTTCGAACAACGGCCCGACCGACTGGATCAACTGCGCGCCCGCCTCGGTCGGGGCGACGTTGCGGGTGGTTCGGTTCAGAAGCCGCAGGGCAAGCCGTTCTTCAAGATTGCGCACGGCATGGCTGAGCGCCGAGGGCGTCATCCCCAGCCGGGCGGCCGCCTTCGTGAAGCTGCGCTCCTGCGCCACGGCAAGGAAAGAGGAGATATCGCTGTGCGGACCCGATGGCATTGGTGAATTATTCTCACAGGTTCATGAAAGACAAGGCGGCTAATCATCATAATGGGTCCGGCCTATCTTGCTGCCAACCGAAATCGACATGCGAAGGAGCAAGAGATGCGGAAAGTGGCTTTGAACGAATTTGGCGGCCCGGAAAATCTGGTCGTGGAAACGGCCGATGACCTGAAGGCGGGGCCGGGCGAGGTTCTGATCGACGTGGAAGCGGCGGGGGTCAATTTTCTGGACGTGACGCAGCGCAGCGGGGCCTCGGCCGTCCACAAGGTTGAACTGCCGCTGGTCCCGGGCCTGGAAGGCGTCGGACGGGTGCGCGAACTGGGCGATGGTGTCAGCGAAACCGATGATATCAAGGTTGGCGCGCGCGTGGCGTGGATGGACGGCAAAGGGTCCTATGCCAGCCAGGTGGTGATCTCGCCCAACCGGATCGTGCCGGTGCCGGATCATTTCACGCTCAGCCAGGGCCTGATCTTTCAGGCGCTGACTGCGCATTACCTGGTTCATGAATATCGCGATGTGAAGCCGGGCGACCGGGTTCTGGTCCATGCCGCATCGGGCGGCGTCGGGCAGTTGCTGGTCCAGTGGCTGAAGCATTTTGGCGCCTGGGTCGTGGGCACCGTCTCGACCGAGGAGAAGGCGGAAGCCGTCCGGGCGCTTGGTGCCGATGAGGTGGTCGTCTATGGCCGCGACTACGACTTCAAGGATCAGGTGCTGGGCATGACCGATGGTGAAGGCGTCGATCTGGCCTTTGACGGGCTCGGTGAAAAGACCCTGATGAACACCATCGGATCACTGCGCCGCGGTGGCACGGTGGTTGCCATCGGCGCGGCGTCGGGGCCGATCCCGGCGATTGAACCGACGGTGCTGACGCCAAAGGCGCTGCGGCTGGCAGGCGGGTCCGTCTTCAGCTTCGTCGCCGATCCGGCCGAGCTGCGCAAACGCGCCGCTGATGTCGTGACGGGCATTCACGAAGGTTGGCTGAAGCTGGAAAACGCCACCGAATATCCCCTGGACGGCGCGGCAGACGCCCATGCCGATCTGGAGAACCGTCGTGCCAAGGGCAAGCTGTACCTGAAGGCGTGATGTGCCTGTCCCCCGCTATCCGGGGGACCAGATCCATCCCAAAGTTAGGAAGCAGAGATGAAATCCAACACTATGTTTGCCGCCGCACTGGCGCTGGCCCCATTCATCGGGACCACGGCCATTGCCCAAAATGAAACAGCAGCAGCTGAACAACGCAGCGATGCGCAGGCCATACAGACCATTCATGAAGAATGGGCGGACCTGATCGCTGAAAAGGACAGCGCGGCAATCGGCGCGCTATATGCCGAAGACGCCGTACTGATGGCGCCCGGCGAGGCTACCGTGGAAGGCGCGCACGCCATTGCGGCCCGTTGGGCGCGTCAGCTTACGCTGGATGGCTTCGACTTCAGCCTGACGCCGCAGCAGCTGGTCGTCTCATCTTCGGGCGATCTGGCCCATGATCGCGGCAGCTATGATTTTGCGGCCGCCCTGCCGCAGGGGGCGATCACCGATACCGGCAAATATGTCCTAGTCTGGCAGAAGATCGACGGAGAATGGAAGGTCATCGCCGACATCTTCAACAGCGATCCCGCAGACGCGGCCGAGTGACCTGGAAAGGAAAACCATCATGAATAACCTCTCAGGAAAAACCGCCCTCGTCAGCGGCGCAGGCACCGGCATCGGCCGCGGCATCGCCTTGCGAATGGCCGAAGAGGGCGCAGACGTGATCATCATTGGCCGTACCGAAGCGAGCCTGCAGGAAGCGGCGGATCAGCACGAACGGATCTCGCATATGGTCGCCGATATCGGGCGGTCGGAAGATCTGGAGCGTGTGATCGGCGATATCGAATCCGGCTATGGCAAGCTCGACATTCTGGTGAACAATGCCGGTGTCGCGCCGGTCACGCCCTTTGTCGATCTGGACATTGGCGAGTTCGACAGCGTGTTCCGGTCTAACGTCCGCGGTCTGGTCGAACTGACCCACAGGGCGCTGCCGCTGCTGAAGGAAACAAGCGGCAATGTCATCAACATCTCGACCTCGATCGTCGACAAGCCGATGGCGAATATGGGCACCTATGCGGCCAGCAAGGCGGCAGTGAACATGTTCACACGCGTCTGGGCCAAGGAACTGGCCGCCGACGGCATCCGCGTGAATTCCGTGGGCGTCGGCCCCATCGAAACCCCGATCTACGAAAAGACCGCACTGTCGCAAGAAGAGGCACAGCAGCATGTCGACCGCGTCAGGACCATCGTCCCGCTTGGCCGGTTCGGCACCGTCGACGAGGTCGCCCAGGTCGTCCTGTTCCTTGCATCCGACGCCGCAAGTTACGTTACCGGCGCCGATTATACCGTCGACGGAGGGTTCGCCGCGTAAGGCCAGCCCCATACACCAGCACATTTGGAGAAAGTCATGAGCAAAGCACCCGTCACCATACTCAGTTACGGTTTGGAAGTGACTCTGCTGGGATTGGTGTCTACCAATTGGGCGATCCCGCAAAACGCGAAGCGGCCCTGCCGCCCGCTGTCGCATCGCGTGTTATGTCTCATGCTCTCGAACGGGCGGTCGAACTATCGTCGCCTGTGAAAGCTCTTATTAGTGAATATTATTCATAACGTTTATCGCAATTGGATGAATAAAAACTTAATAGCGGCGCCTTATCTTCTGTTCGACAACCACAGGAGAATGAGATGAAGAAGCTTGCTCCCATCGCGCTCGCCCTGTCGCTTGGCGGCACGGCAAGCATCGCACAGACCGGATCCGCGCTGGAGCGCGCGGCACCCGCCCTTGCCGCTTATGACCAAAACACCGTCGAAGGGAACCTCTGGCAGCGTGAAGGCCTGTCGCCGCGCGACCGCAGCATCGTTTCGGTCTCTGCCCTGATCGCTGGCGGCAAGACCACGCTGCAACCGAAGGAATTCGCCCGCGCTCTGGATAATGGTGTCACGCCGGCGGAACTGTCGGGCATCATCACCCATCTGGCGTTTTATGCCGGTTGGAACAACGGGGTTGAGGCCGCGCAGGTGGCGGCGGCGCTGTACGACGAACGCGATATTGCAAGCGACAGCCTGCCGGGTGCAGATGTCGAACTGCTGCCGCTCGACCAGGAAACGGAAGACGCTCGCAAGACCAGCGTTCAGGAAACCCATGGCGCGACATCGCAAGGCGTTGTCGATTTCACCGAATCCCCGATGTTTCTGGACCTCTGGCTGCGCCCCGATCTTGCACCACGCGACCGCAGTCTGGTGACGGTCAGTTCGCTGGTCGCGAACGGCCAAAGCGAACAGGTCACGTTCCACCTGAACCGCGCGATGGATAACGGCCTGACCCGCGAGGAAGCATCCGAGGCTCTGACCCAGCTTGCCTTCTATGCGAATTGGCCGAACGTCTATTCGGCCATGCCGGTGTTTCAGGACGTGTTTGACAGCCGCGAACAATAACCGAAAAGGAGACAGAGTGATGAAAACGCTTATTGCAGTAGCAACACTTGCTTTGACCGCCACCCCCTTGCTTGCCCAGGAAGGCACGATCACGCCCGCCAGCGAAAGGGCGACCAGCATCGGGCCAGCAGAGAATTTCACCGGCACGGCATTTGTCGAACCGACCTTTGACCCGATCGAGGATCGGGACTTCGGAATGGCTTCGGTGACATTCCTGCCCGGCGCGCGGTCGAACTGGCACACCCACCCGCGCGGGCAGAGCATCGTCGTCACCGCTGGCAGTGGCTGGACGCAGGAAGAAGGCGGGCCACGCCAGACGATCAATCCAGGTGACGTTGTCTGGTGCCCGCCCGGCGTCAAGCATTGGCATGGCGCGACGGATACCACTGCGATGACCCATATTGTGGTCAATCAATTGGAAGGCGATTCGGTCGTGGACTGGATGGAGCCGGTGACGGACGAACAATATCTGAGTGAGTGAGTGACGAAAGGCCGCCCGATCAAGGCGGCCTTTTGGTTTTGTCATTAGGTGCCGGGGCCGCGCATGGCGGCCCCGGCCTTGTCATCTTAAACGTCGCGCTCGGCCGGGATGACAGGCACGGTGACGCCATCGCCCGACTGGGTCGAAGCGGAGGTTTCCGTCTTGTCGCAACCCGCACCACCAGCGGCGGCCAGACCGGCCGTCAGAACAAGCGCGGAGATCGAAGCAAGAATGGTTTTCATCCTTCTTCCTTTCCATGATCGACGGCAGGATTGCCGCCATGCTTGAAGATGGGCGCTGATCCTTGATGCGATTAGCCGGGCAATCCCGATAGGCTTTGTGAGAGCAGCTCATAAATGGTTGGCCACGCGCGCATTCGTCTTCCGATGATTTCGCGGCGAGTATTGATGAATTGCCCTCATATCGGCTTGCCGATTATGCCGTCTAATTGCAGCACAGCCCCGATGCTATCTCTGGTGACAGCAAAATCGAATTGAGGAGACTCGCGATGAGTTGGAGCAAGCAAGACATCGAAGCAATCGCCGTCAGCGACGATCTACATATCGCGCCCTTCCGCGCCGATGGTGAAACCACTGGCACGCCGACCTGGATCTGGTCGGTTGTCGTCGATGGCCAGCTTTATGTGCGGGCCTATAACGGCCTGAACTCCCGCTGGTATAAATCCGCCATGGCGCAGCGGGCCGGGCAGATCAATGCCGCAGGCAACACCCATGACGTGGCATTCGCGCCGGTCGAGGGCGCGTTGAACGACCGCATCGACGACGCCTATCGCGCGAAATACGCGGCCAGCCAATACCTTGCGCCAATGATCGGCGACCGGGCGCGCGCTGCGACCGTCCGCATTTCCCCGCGCTAGGAGTTTGGGATGACAAAGCAACTTTCCGCCACATTTCTGGCGATTGCATTCTCCACTTCTGCATGGGCGCAATCGACGCCGATCCTTGATGCTGTCCCGCAAGGCTGGCAGGCGGAAACTGTCGCAGACGGGCTGGATTATCCTTGGGATATCGTTGCGGATGGCGACCGGCTGATCGTCACCGAAAAGGCGGGTCAGATCGTCATCGTGACTGATGACAATCTGGAACGCTTTCCGGTCGAGACATCGTCCCCGCTGCGCACCGATGGCGGTGCCGGGCTGATGGGCATCGTGCTGGCACCAGATTTTGCCGACAGCAACCGCGCCTTCATCTATTACGCCTATGAAGACGGTGGCCCGCTGAACCGGGTCGCAGAGGTCAGTTTTGATGGCTCGGTCTGGCGCGAAACTGCAGTGCTGATCGACGCGATCCCCGGCCACCGACTGTATAATGGTGGGCGCATCGCAATCGGGCCGGACAGGCATCTTTACGTCACCACCGGCTGGACGGAAAACCGCGAACGTCCTCAGGATCTGGACAATCTCGCCGGGAAGATCCTGCGCGTCGCCTTGGACGGCTCGAACCCGGCGGACAACCCGTTCGCGGACTCGCCAGTCTGGTCCTACGGCCATCGCAACCCGCAAGGGCTGGCATGGAATGCGGAAGGAGAGTTGTTTTCCGCCGAACACGGCCAATCGGCGCTGGATGAGATCAACCTGATCCGGCCCGGCGCGAATTACGGCTGGCCGCTGGTTTCAGGCGATGAGACAGGCGACGGGATGAAGCCGCCCTTCGTTCATTCCGGAAACACGACCTGGGCCCCTTCCGGCATCGCGTTTGCCGGTGATGAACTGCTGATTACGGCACTTCGCGGCGAGGAATTACTGGTCATGGACCGCGAAGCGCGCAACGTGACGGCAATGGCCGATACGGATGAACGTTATCGCCAGGTCCTGCCCGTCGGCGACGATATTTACGTCATCACCACAAACCGCTCACCCCGAAGCTCCGGACCATCCGAGGACCGGCTGCTGCGACTGACCCCGGCACAATGACCCGTCCGAATGATGTTCGCTATCGCTTCGGGATCGACATGAGTGCCGTGTAACACGTGGACGGCTGGCTGCGGCGGGTTTGAGTATCAGCCACGCAGGTTGCAATGAAAGACAATTCCCTTACTGATAACACGCGGTCACTGCTAGGATGGGCCCAATCTCATGAGGGAATATCATCAATGCAGCGCAAGGACATTACCGACCTGATTGCCTTTCTGGAGGTCGCGCGCGAGCAAAGCTTTACCAAGGCTGCGGCGCGTCTCGGGGTGTCGCAGTCCGCGCTTAGTCATACCGTTCGTAACCTTGAAGAACGGCTGGATATCCGTCTGCTGACCCGGACGACGCGCAGTGTTTCCCCGACCGAGGCGGGTGAGCGTCTGCTGAACCGCATCGGCCCCCATTTCGAGGAAATTGCGAGTGAGTTGGACGGGCTAAGCGCGCTTCGGGATGACGTCGCGGGCACGATCCGCATCACGGCCGGCGACTATCAGATCCGGCAGTTCCTGTGGCCAAAGCTACGCGATTTCCTGCGCGAATTTCCCAATGTAAATATCGAGGTCTCCGTCGATTACGGCCTGCAGGACATCGTGGCTGAACGCTTTGACGCAGGCGTTCGGCTGGGTTCTCAGGTGGCCCGCGACATGATCGCGACCCGCATCAGCCCCGATATCCGTTTCGTCGTGATCGGCGCGCCAAGTTATTTCGAAACGCGTCCCATACCGGTCACGCCCACCGACCTGACCGAACACCAATGCATCAATCTTCGGCTGTCGACGCATGGCGGGCTTTATGCATGGGAGTTGGAGAAGGACGGCCACGAACTGAGTGTCCGGGTCGAGGGGCGGTTGGTCTTCAACAACATCTACGATGTCATCGACGCTGCGCGAGATGGCTTCGGGCTGGCCTTCGTTCCAGAGGATCTGGTGCGCGCCGATGTCGAGGCAGGCGCATTGCAGGTCGTAATGGAAGATCATGCGCCGGTCTGGGAAGGGTTTCACCTTTATTACCCCAGCCGCCGCCAGCACGCTCCCGCCTTTGCCGAACTGGTCAAGGCGCTGCGGCATCGCAGCTGATTATTCGTGAATGCTGCTCATAGCGGCTTGCGGAATTACCCGTCTAATTCACCCGATTATGTTGCACTCGGTTTTGTTCTGTCAGCGGGACGTTCATCATGTCTCGCCTGAAATTCGGGCCATCATCCCGATCCGGCAAGCCGCGGGCGAAACCGATGTTCTGATCGTCGAAGGCTTGCCGAAGTAAATTCTGGCCAGATCAGCCCAAATGCGTGCGGTCTGACTGTCGCAGGCATCATTCCGCTACACGCTCTTGCGCGCTGACAAGAAAATCGATCAGCACCCGAATACGTTTCACCCGCTGGCTGTTCTGAGGAAAATACAGATACCCTGCCATATCTCTGCGGCAGTATTGTTGCATCACCGGGATGAAATTCTCCTGGTCGGGCAGTTGCGCATGAATCGTCTCAACCAGGCGACCAATGCCTAGGCCTTGCCTGACACCGTCGGCGATCACGTCGATGTTGTTGGTGACGATCCGCGTCGGCATGTCGACTGTCAGCTATACCAAATTTCACCAGCATTAATGCGCCGGATCCGAGCATAAGCGTGCCGATTGCGTGTCACCATGGTGGATCTGGCGCGGTTGTGCGCTATGCATCATATTCTTCGGCTGGTTCTGTCGTGGAAACGTCGATTGCGTTCGGATAGGTCTGACGTCGGGGATGATGGCGACGGCACGCTTTTGCTCGGCGCGATGATGTCCTATTGATGGCGAAACGAACAAGGAATGATGATGCGAACTCACTTTGGCGCCCTGCTTGCGCTTACGATCGTGGCCGGATGCGCGGTTGGCTCTGGTGCCGTGGTCAAAGGTGCCGGGCCAGATGATCTGCTGAAGCTACGCGAAGGGCCGGGCCTCGAGTACGAGATTATCATTGGCTTGCCGGACGGGACGCGGCTGACCCGCCAGAATTGCGAGACACACAATGGCAAGGTCTGGTGCAGGGTCTTCCTGACGGACAAGCCGGGTGTCTCGGGCTATGTTTCGGCGGAATATCTGGCGCATCGCTGACTGCGCTGCAAGTGCCGCGCTGCTTCCGGCCGTTGCGTCCGATCTGATCGCAGCAATACCGGATGCACTGAAGTGCGGCGGCAGGCTTGGTAAGGGACGGCAAAACCAGCGCCCAACCCGATCGGCCGAGGGGTGCACGGTATGGGCAGCTCGACCTGATCGCATGTGAAAGCGATCATTAGCGGCGATAGATGTCACCTTGCTCAGGTCGTCGATACCAAAGGGCGCTTCAACGCGTTTCAAAGTTCCGGGTATTGGCGCCGTGGAAGGCGGTCTGGAGCAGGCTCTGCCGGCATCTGACAGAGCCTGACCAGGTATTGCTGATTATATCAGCGGCGACGTGTCAGACCTTTCCAGACACGACCGGCATCGCGATCTGCGCCACCCCGGATCGCGGCCATCCACGCAGCGACGGCTGCCACCAGCGAGGACACGGCCAGGAAAAGCGCCGACCAGATGGCGGTATGGCGGGCTTTCTCTGCCACCGCGATGGCTTGTTCCTTGGCCTCTTGCAGTCGCTGTTCGGCCTCGGCCCGCAGTTCCTGCGCGCGCGCTTCAGCGGCGGCCATGGCCTCCTCGGCCTGTGCCCGGGCTTCCTCCAGCCGCTGTTCAGCCTCGGCGCGCAAATCCTGCGCCTGCTGAACGGCCTGTTCGACACGTGCGTCGATCTGCGCGGGGGTAAGCTCTGTCCGCGCGGCAAGTGCGTTGCGCAGATAGTCCAGATCGTCATCCGGCACCTCTCCGGTGCGAAGCACGGTGCCCAGGATGTTCACGACTTCACTGCGAATCTGCTCGTTGGAGAACTGCTGGGGCGCAGCCTGCTCGCTGCGCAGGAAGCGATCGGTCACATAGTCCAGCGGATTGCCGCCCATGTTGCCGTCACCGCTTTCGCCGCCAAGTGCGGACGCAGCACCACCGGCCAGCTGACCGACACCGCTGATCGCGCCACCTGCGACCTGACCCACGCCACCGGCGACACCGCCGGCCAGTTGGCCTGCACCTTGGGCGACACCGCCGACCGCAGAACCGGCCGCTTCGACGGCGGTCCCTGCGGCATTGCCGGCAACCCGCGCGCCGCCTGAAATGGCGCCCGCTGCCACGAAGCCAGTCAAAAGCATCCCCAGTGCCCATACGGTCAACCCGTGAATACCGTCACGCGCTTCGACCTCATCCTCTGCAGTGGCAGTACGCCGGCGCATGCGCCCGGCAACGTAGCCGCCCAAGGCATAGACAGCCACCATCGCCAGGAAACCAAAAAGGCCGACCAGGACCAGGGCAAAGGTGCCCAACCCTTCGCCCTCTTCAGGTGAAACCGAACCCAGGCCAATTGCAGCAGTGAAGCTGGTAAAAACGACAGATGCACCAGCGGCGATCGCGGCGCCAGCCAAGATGGACGCCCAATCGACGTACCCACGCCGGGTATCGTCTGCAAGATTCTCGCTCATGATTTTCCTCCTGAAAATGCTAACCACGCTGTCGAAACGGACTGAGAGCGTAATCTGATCCCGTTAAAGTGAACAACTTATCATTTCTTAAAGGGCAGCGCCGAAATTCTGCCGCCGCAGCTGTCTTACGTGCCGGATCGCGCGCGATCATTCGCGGCTAAGCGCGACCACCGGATCCAGTTTTGCCGCGGACCGTGCCGGCAGATAGCCAAAGCCGATCCCTATCGCCGTCGAGGACAGAAATGCCGCGACGATGGACAGGGTCGAAAAGCTCAGCCGGATTTCGTCGGAGATACTGCTGGCCAGTGTGCCGCCGACAAGCGCCAGCGCGATTCCAAGCATTCCGCCCGCAAGACAGACCAGCACGGCTTCGGTCAGGAACTGGGCAAGGATATCCGACCGCCGGGCACCGATGGCGACACGGACGCCAATCTCTTTCGTGCGTTCGATCACCGAGACGAGCATGATGTTCATGACCCCGATGCCGCCGACGACAAGGCTGATGACAGCGATCGCGGCGATCAGCAGCGCCATTGTCTGCGATGTCGAGGTAATGGTTTCGCGGATCGTGTCGCTGTTTTGCAGGAAGAAGTCCTGCGTTCCGTGGCGAGCTACCAGAAGCGCGGTAATCTGCTGCTGGACCTCCTCCATCTCATGGCCGTCCGCGACGCGCACGGTGATGCTGTCCAGATATGTCTGCCCGGACATGCGGGCCATCACGGTCGTGTAGGGCATCCAGACGTTCAGCGAACTGGGTCCGAAACTGGCGCCCGACGCCCGCACAACGCCGATGATCCGCACGGGAACATTGCCCAATTGCAGCACCTGACCGATCGGGTTTTCGCCCTCGGCAAAGAAACTGTCCTGCGTGTCTTCGTCGATCACCGCGACCTGCGCGCGATCACCCAGATCAGAGGCATCAAACAGGCTGCCAGAAACCGTCGTATAGGAATGCAGGGGAAAATAATCGTTGGTGACCCCATTGACCGAAACCGTTGCCTCGGTCCCGCCAGAGCGTCCCGATACACTGGCGGACACGGCGGGCGAGACACCGTCGGCATAGGCTTCACCCGCCAGTGCTGTTGCGTCCGTTGGGACAAGCGTCTCGATCCGGCTGGCGCCGCGCGCCCCGAAACCTGACCCGGCGCGAATGGTGAAGGTGTTGGTGCCAAGCGACGAGATGTTTTCCAGAACCTTTTCCTGACTGCCCGAGCCGATGGCCACCACCAGCACCACCGACGCAATGCCGATGACGATCCCCAACATGGTCAGGAAGCTGCGCATGCGATGCGCCATGACGGTGGTGACGGCCATGACGAATGTTTCGCAAACGCTGCCCAGATCAAACGTCGCGGTCTTGCGACCGGCTTGCTGCGCGGTGCGGCTGTGTCGTGTTGCCTGATCGGCGCCGCCGCCGTTATCGGCCACGATCCGGCCATCGCTGATCTCAATGATCCGGTCGGCATGGGCTGCAACCTTCGGATCATGGGTGACCATGATGATCGTGTGGCCCTGGTGGTTAAGTTCCAGCAACAACTCGATCAGCTCGGCGCTGCTTTTCGAATCCAGCGCGCCGGTCGGTTCATCGGCCAGGATCACCTCGCCGCCATTCATCAGCGCCCGCGCAACCGAAACGCGCTGCTGCTGACCGCCCGAAAGCGCTGCGGGTTTGTGATCCAGCCGCGCACCAAGGCCCAGCCGGGTCAGCAGATCCCGCGCCCGCTGCCGGCGCGCGTCGCGGTCTTCACGTGCATAGATCGCCGGAACCTCGACATTGCCGACTGCATCCAGATCATTCAACAACTGATACCGCTGGAAGATGAAGCCGAAATGGTCGCGGCGCAGCGCGGCCTGATCGTCGGGTTCCAGCGCGCCGACATCGCGGCCATCGAAGTGATATGTGCCCGATGTCGGTCGGTCCAGGCAGCCAAGGATGTTCATCAGCGTCGATTTTCCTGAACCGGAAGAACCGATGATCGCAACCATCTCTCCCGCGCGGATATCCAGGTCTACCCCGTGCAGCACGGTGACGCTGTCCTCGCCCGAGGGGAAGCTGCGCGAGATGCCGCGTAACGAGATGATCGGACCGGGCTTCGCGGATGTGGCGGTATGAACCATGACAGCCTCCTCAGAACATCGGGGGCGGACGCATGCCGCCCTGCTGATTGCTTGGTGCCGTCGCAACCTGGGCACCCGTCACCACAAGCGCGCCCTCGGTCAGGCCGTCGCGGATTTCAGCGGTGATCTTGTCGTTCAGCCCGACATCGACGGCGCGACGCTGGGTCTGCTGCGCGGATGTGTCGAAAACCTCGACATACTGGCCGTCCTGATCCGATTTCAGCGCGGAAGACGGAACCGTCAGCACGTCGTCGGCGCGCGCCAGTTCGATCGAGACTTCCGCACTCATACCGATGCGCAGGCGGCCATCAGCGTTATCGACTTTCAGCAGTCCATTGTAATACATGGCACTATCCGACGACAGCGTATCGCTGTCCGCGATTTCCGTCGGCGCAGGCTCGATCTCGCTGACGACGGCGTCGAAGCTTTCGTCCGGCGCGCCGAGCGTGGTGAAACTGGCGCTTTGGCCCGGTGCCACCGACATCACATCGGCCTCGGATATCTCGACCTTGACCACCATGGTCGACAGATCGGCGATCTTGACGATGGTCGGCGCTGATTGGGCTGCATTCACGGTCTGTCCTTGCTTGACCACAACCGCAACGATGGTGCCGTCGGTGGGGGCCGTGATCTTCGTACGCTCCAGCGCGGTGCGCGCGGTTGCAAGTGTCACTTCGGCACTGGCTTCCTGTGCGGTCAGGGCGTCCAGTTCTGCGGTATAGATCGCGACATCGGCTGCAGCCGTGTCCACCGTTTCATCGGCGGCATGATTTTGCGCACTCAGTTTCTGCTGGCGGCTCAGGGTCTGTTCGGACAGGTCCAGCTGCGCCTTCTTCGCGGCGATCTGGGCAGTGATCTCGGCCAGCGAGGCCTCTGCCTGCAGGACTGTGTTCTGCTGATCCTGACTGTCGATCTGGGCGATGAGATCGCCCGATTTCACCTGTTGGCCCAGCACGACCGCCAGATTTTCGATCTGGCCGGATGTCCGCGCGCCCACGCTGACCAGTTCGGTCGCTTCAAGCATGCCGGTCGCAAGCACCGTCTGTGCCACGTCAGCGATTTCCACCTTCGCCAAAGCCGGCGTGGTCGCTGGAGGCTCGGATGCAAGCAGACCCCAGCCGGCCATTGCCCCCGCCGCCGCGACAGCAAGTGCAAGAAGATATGCTTTTCCACGCTTCATTGCCATTCTCTCACCCCGAAGGTGGGTGGGATGGCGGGTGACGCCATCCCGGGAATTGCCGGTCGATCAGTTCAGAAAATTGCTGACCGGCCCGACAACATTTACGATCTTTTGTGAATCGCTGTCGGAAAGGACCAGGTAGTCGTCCACCACCCGGTATTCCTGCCCGCGCGGCGGTGCCGAAACGCGGCTGTTCGCCGCACGCTCGAACGGCCGGCCGGAACGGCTGCTGTCGCCGGCACGCGGTGCATGGTCTTCGTTCTCGGCCACCTTCGGTTGCTGGCGCTGAGGCTGTTGGTGCCGGGTCTGCCTTGCGGGCTGCTGCCGCGTGTGGTTGTCCTGCTTTTCCGATTTTTCACGGGGCTGCGGCTGTTCGCAATGTTGCTGATCGCGCGGACAGGGCGGCTGGTCCTTGGGCTGCGCATGTGCCGCTGTCAGCGACGCCATCGCGAAGGTTGCCGCCAGTGGTGTAAGCAGAAGGTATTTGCGAATTGTCGTGCGTTTCATTGCGTCATTCCTTTTCATTGAACGTCTGCAATGAAGATGGCGCAGTGATGTATCGGGTCTAGGTCCGTGACGTATCAGTTGGTTTCTGAGGGGCGGAATTTTGTAACGGAAGGTTGCTGGTGGCCCTGCAGCAATGTTCGGTTACAAACTGCGGATGCACAGCAGCCCTAGGGGCCGCTATGATCGCGGCATGAACAGGAATGCAGATTGCGATGACAGCCAACTCTGAAATTCTGGTCGTCGACGATGACAGCGAGATCCGCAGCCTGCTGGCGCGCTATCTTGCCAGCCAGGCTTTTCGCGTGCGCAGCGCCGCCAGCCGCCGCGAATTTGAAACACAGCTGGCGCAGGGACTGCCGGATCTGGTGGTGCTTGATGTTTTGTTGCCCGATGGCTCGGGCCTGGAAATATGCCGCGACCTCAGCGGGCAGCACCCGCAACTGCCCGTCATCATGCTGACGGCCCTGAAAGAGGATGTCGACCGGATCATCGGGCTGGAAATCGGCGCGGACGATTACCTTGGCAAGCCGTTCAACCCCCGCGAACTTGTGGCGCGGATCAAGGCGGTGCTGCGCCGCCGCGCGCCAGCGGGTGACGCTGCCGCAGAACCGATGCGCCGCTACCGATTTGCCGGCTGCACGGTCGATATCGAAAGGCGGCAGGTCCTTGCCCGCGACGGCAGCGAGGTTGATCTGACCGGCGCCGAGTTCGATTTGCTGAAGGTGTTTCTGGAACGCCCCGGCCGGGTGTTGTCGCGCGACCAGTTGCTGGACCTGACGCAGGGGCGCAACCGCGACCCGTTCGACCGCTCTGTCGATGTCCTGGTAAGCAGGCTGCGGCGGAAACTGGGCGAAAAGCTTGACGAACCGGCTTTCAAGACCATTCGCAATGGCGGCTACCAACTAGTTCTGTCCGTCGAGGCACAGGCAGTGTCGCAATGACCTCGCTTCGCGCCCGGATCGCGGCGCTGCTGATTGCTGCCATACTTGCGGTCGTCGGGCTGGCAACATTCGCGGCCAGCCGGGTGCTGGGACCGCCCGACCCCGAATTGACGATCGAGCCGGTTGCACGTCAGATCCATGTGCTGGCCGATATGGCCGAGACCGCGCCGGACCTTCTGCGCGAGGCCGGTGGCATAATCCAGCCCGAACCGGCCGGGACAGAGGTTCTGGAGGGCATCAACCGCTTTCTGACCCATGCCTTGCGCGAAACGGGCCCGGCGCGAACGGTTCTGGTCAGCCGATCCGACAGCGATGCCGTGCTGATCGCGTCGGTCAAGCTGGCAGACGGAAACTGGCTGGCCTCACCCATTCCGGACCCATCGCCGCCGGATAATCAATGGCTGATGATGGGTATCTGGCTGTCCGTCATCATCGCGGGCTCTGCTCTGGTATCGCTCTACGCGGCCCGCCGGCTTAGCCGGCCCTTGGAATTGCTGGAACAGGCGGCACATCGCATCGGCGCGGACGCAACCCTGTCGCCAGTGCCTGAAAACGGCCCCGCAGAAGTGCGCGCAACGGCCAGGGCGCTTAATCTTCTGTCCAGCAGGCTGAGCAGCGCGATGGAAAGCCGGATGCGCCTTATTGCGGCCGCCGGGCACGATCTGCGCACGCCCATGACACGGATGCGGTTGCGGGCCGAATTTGTCGAAGATGACGATGACCGGGCGAAATGGCTGGCCGATCTGGAGGAGCTGGACCGCATCGCCGACAGCGCCATCACTCTTGTCCGCGAAGAGGTCGGCGGCGACGCGCCGCAGGCCTTCAGCCTTGATGATCTTCTGCGCGACATCGCGGCCGAGCTGTCAGAGCTTGGTCAGGCCGTGCAACTTGACCAGTTGGATCAGGCAAGGATCAGCGCCAGTCCTTTGGCCATGAAGCGGGCCTTGCGGAACCTGATCACCAACGCAGCGACCCATGGCAGCGGGGCCGAGCTGTCGCTGAAGCGAAGCGGGCAGGATGCGGTCCTGTCGATCCGCGACAATGCCCCCGGCATTCCCGATCACCTGATCGCGCAAGTGTTCGAGCCTTTCTTCCGGGTCGATCCCGCGCGGCGCAAGACAGTCGCCGGCGCGGGCCTTGGACTGGCCATCGCGCGCGAGATCATCGAGAGATTCGGGGGGCATCTGACGATCAGGAACCGGCGAACCCAGGGACTGATCCAGACGGTCAAATTGCCCCTTACGCCCGAGGAGAGATAGACAACCTTATCCAGCGGGCCGGCCGGGAAAAAACATGCGACAAAACGCATTCGTGCAGCCCGAACTTTCGGGCTACTGTCGCAGCAATCGAAATTCCCGGCGAAGCGTCAGAACCGGTCGGGAACGGATCGTAGGGCGGGCCATGCTGCTGATTCTCGTTATCATCCGAACAATGATAGGTTTCGATGTGGCTGCACCCGAAAAGCACGCAGTTCCGGCGGAAACCGCAGCGTTCGAGGTGACAGAATGTTCGCCCCAGACGCGCGCATTGCTGCTGGCAAGGATACGGTCTGACTTCGCCCCCTCGCTAAAGGATACAGGGATTGAGCAGGCCTATTGCATCGACCCGTTCGGGTTTCAGGCACCAGAGGCCGAGATTGAACTGCTATCCGCCGGTCAGGCCGTCGATCCCGGCATGCCGCGCATGGACGGGCAGGGCGGCGAAGCTGCCTGGCTTCTGCGCAATGCGTTCAATGACCGGCCGGCATTGCAGCCCGCGCGCGTGACGGACTGGTTCATGCGCTTCTCGGGTGACAACAGTTACCAGGCCGTTGCGATCTATCCCGATGGGCGAAGCGCAGTAATTTACTACCGCGATTGATCCGCACACTGCCCGGCACTGGATCCGTTGCGGACCCGAGGGCCAGTCGCCGCCGAAACCTGGATCCGGCGCAAGATTGGTGATCGCCATTTCAACACCAGGCCGGTTGCAGCTGCGACGACGATACCTGTGGCGCCGATCCAGCCCCAACCCCAAAAGGGCCAGAACCAGCTAAATTGCCTGTGTCTGCGGTCCGGGCGCGGCGGAGTCGGCCGCAGCAAAGGGCAGGTAGTTGATGGCAATAGCATCGTTGCTGCGGTGCGGCAGCTAACTGGAATATGCGAATCCCGGCATTGCGCTAATCCATATAATTCTATATTTCATGAAATATGGAAAAGAATCATGCCCTGACCGCCCTTTCAGCCCTTGCCCATGACACCCGGCTTGATGTGTTTCGCTTGCTTGTCCAGGCCGGGCCGGACGGGCTGACGGCTGGAGAGATCGCGGCGGCGCTGAAGGTTCGTGCAAATACGCTGTCGAACAATCTGACCATTCTCAGCACAGCGGGACTGGTGCGGGCAGCGCGTGAAGGGCGCTCGATCCGGTATTTCTCGGGGATGGATGCGATGCGCAATCTGCTTGCCTTCCTGATGGAAGATTGTTGCGGCGGACGACCAGAGTTCTGTCAGCCGGTTCTGAACAGGATCGCCAGCGACGACTGCATTTGCGCCTGTTCGGACGCATCTGCAATGGGTCAACCGACATGAGCGATGCAGCATCGTCCGCAGACAGCCGCCTTGGGCTATTCGAACGCTGGCTGACGCTTTGGGTGGCGCTGGCGATGGTTGCCGGTCTGGTCATCGGGCCGCTTGCGCCGGATCTGGTGGCAGCGGTGGCCGGGGCCGAGATCGCTTCGATCAACCTTGTCGTCGCGGTCCTGATCTGGGCGATGGTCTATCCGATGATGGTCAATGTCGACCTTGGGGCCGTGGCCGGGGTCGCGCGTCAACCCAGGGGTCTGTTGATCACACTGGCGGTCAACTGGCTGATAAAACCGTTTTCCATGGCGGCGCTGGCGGTGCTGTTCTTCGATCATGTCTTCGCGCCGTGGATCGCGCCTCAGGATGCGCAGCAATATATTGCCGGGCTGATCCTGCTGGGTGCTGCACCCTGTACGGCGATGGTGTTCGTGTGGTCGCAGCTGACCCGCGGGGATGCGACCTATACCCTTGTGCAGGTTTCGGTGAACGACCTTATCATGGTTGTGGCGTTCGCACCCATCGTCGCGCTTCTGCTTGGCGTGACCGAGATCAGCGTCCCGTGGCAAACGTTGGTCCTGGCGACAGTCCTTTATGTTGTGCTGCCGCTGGCGGCGGGGCTGCTGACACGACGGATGCTGGGATCTCAGGCCGCGATTGACAGCTTTTCCGCCCGGATCAAGCCGTGGTCCATCATTGGCCTGATCGCCACGGTCGCGATCCTTTTTGCCCTGCAGGGCGAGGTGATCGTCAATCGCCCCTTCGTCATCCTGATGATCGCCGTGCCTATTCTGATCCAGAGTTATGGCATCTTCTTTCTGGCCTATGGTGCGGCTTTTGCCCTGCGCGTGCCGCACCGGATCGCCGCGCCCTGCGCGATGATCGGCACCTCGAACTTCTTCGAGCTTGCGGTGGCGGTCGCGATCAGCCTGTTTGGCCTGAACTCTGGCGCGGCGCTGGCGACCGTGGTCGGCGTGCTGGTCGAAGTGCCGGTAATGCTGTCACTTGTCGCTTTCGCCAATCGCACCCGTCGACGTTTCCCGGAGTCAGCATGATCGTCATCCATCACAATCCCGACTGCGGCACCTCGCGCAACGTGCTGGCAATCATCCGCGCGTCTGGGGCGGAACCGGCGGTGATCGACTACCTGTCCGAGGGCTGGACGCGCCCGCAGCTGCTGGCGCTGTTCGCAGCCGCAGGCCTCTCCCCCCGGCAGGCATTGCGCGAGATGAAATCACCGGCGGCGGAACTGGGCCTGCTGGCGGATGGCGTCAGCGACGATACGATCCTTGATGCGATGATCGCCCATCCCATTCTGGTCAACCGGCCCATCGTCGCCAGTCCCAGGGGTATACGCCTGTGCCGCCCGTCCGAGACCGTGTTGCAGCTTCTGGATCGCCCGCCTGCCGGACCACTCTATAAGGAAGACGGTCAGATGATCGTGGATGACAAGGGCGAGATCGCCACCTGACCGGCAGCATGCTGCGTGACGGAATTTCTGCAACCTGTCGCGTCGGCATTGACCGCGCAGCTTTCGGCGATGGCGCAAACCAATCTGTGTCCGCCCTGATAATTGCATTGAGTTTGCCAGCCGCGTCCGTAAATGCTGTTGGATCAAAAGCAACACGTTGCCGGTCGCAATCGCTTCTGCAAAGAAGCCTGTGAAACCAAAATTATTTGCCGATCTTTCCAGCGACAGCGGTGACAGGAAGTCAGAGACTATGGTCCGCAATGCCCCAAGACGCGCCACACTTAGCCGCGAGCGCATTATCAAGGCGGCGCTTGCCGTTGTCGACGCAAAGGGCGTGGAGGGCTTTACGATGCGCCTGCTCGGGCAGCGCCTGCGCGTGGATCCTGACACCTATGGTCGCGATGGACCGAAGGACTGTCATGAAGTAAACGTTATGCCGGATCAACCAGGAGGGTTGATCAAGGGAACAGAATGGTCGCCGGAAACTCTCGGTCCGAACTTATGCAGTCGGGGCTCAACCTCATCGGTCAGGCCCTGTCGATCTTTGACGCAGACCTTCGCCTTGCGGTGGCGAACCGGCAATATCAGGCGATGTTCGACCTGCCTGACAACCTGACCCGGCCGGGCGCGTTTTTTGAGGACACGATTCGCTACCTTGTTCTGCGCGGCGAATATG
Organism: Paracoccus denitrificans; assembly: GCA_005768755.1. Taxonomy (GTDB): domain Bacteria; phylum Pseudomonadota; class Alphaproteobacteria; order Rhodobacterales; family Rhodobacteraceae; genus Paracoccus; species Paracoccus denitrificans_B. Next base: position 180,318 of record VAFL01000004.1, read on the forward strand.
GCCCGCAGGATGATGCGGATGAGGCCGTGCGCCTGCGGGTCGATCAGGCGCGCACCTTTCAACCCCATTACATGGAGCGCTTGCGCCCGAATGGTCAATGGATTGCAGTCGAGGGTGCACCGCTGTCGCAGGGCGGATGGGTGACGGTCTATACCGACATTTCCGATACGCGCAGGCAGGAAGCGCTGCTGCGCACCAGATCCGAAGCGCTTTCCGAACAGGTTCTGGACCATGCCGAGCGTCTGGCGGCAGCCAATCGCAAGCTGGCCTCGACCATCACGACATTACAGGAAACCAAGCGCATCGTGACGGAAACGCAGGCGCGCACGCGTCAGGTCACAGAAATGGTGGCGGCCCATATTGCGCATATGGACCCGGAATTTCGTTATGTTTTCTCGAACGGGCAGGTCCCGCAGGTCTTTCCGGGGACACGGACGGATATTGTCGGCCTGACGGTCGAACAGGTGCTGGGCAAAGCAAATTTCGACCTGCTGCGGCCTTATCTGGAACTGGCGCTTTCGGGGCGCAGCCAGGTATTCGAGATCACCGATGCCGAATCCGGGCGACGCATCCGTATCTCGCTGACACCGGACAGGGGTGGCAACGGCGTCTACATCCTGTCAACGGATGTCACCGCCGAGGTTGAGGTTCGCGAGGCGCTGACCCACAGTTCCCGGCGAGAGCTTGCAGCCAAGATTACATCCGGTCTTGCCCATGATTTCGGTAATCTGCTGACCGTCATTCTGGGCTTGCAGGATCGGCTGTCTCGCGGCGCTCTGCCCGGCGATGCGCAGAGCGATGTTCAGGCGACGCTGTCCGCCGCGCGGCGTGGTGTCCAACTGTTGGAACGTATCGGTCAGATTGCGGCCCCCCCAGGGACGACGCGCGAACCCGTGCAGCTTCGTTCGCTGCTGGAGGATCTTTGCAAGATGGCGCGGCCCAGCCTGGGTGAGCGTGTGGTGCTGGACTTGCGCTGCGATCTTCCTGAAACGCAGTTGATGCTTGATCCGGGGCAACTGCAGGATTCGCTGCTGAACCTGATCCTGAATGCCCGCGATGCCATGGCAACCATGCCGGAAGGTGGAACGATTGTCCTGAATGTGCGCGCGGCCGCGCCTTGGGTGGAATTCCTTGTCACCGATTGCGGCCCGGGCTTCACGCCAGAGGCGTTGACGCGGGCGACCGAGCCGTTCTTCTCGACCAAGGGGGGGCAGGGGTCTGGTCTTGGGCTGGCAATGGTTTTCGACCAGACCAAGCTTGCAGGGGGGACGCTGCACCTGTCGAACCTCAGCAACGGGCGTGGCGCGGCCGCACGGCTGCGCCTGCCGCTTTACCCGGTGCAGCCGCGGATGATACTTCTGGTCGAAGATGACGACAGCCTGCGCGAGGTGTTGCGTCGGATGCTGATCGCAATGGGCCATTCCGTGATCGAAGCCGCGACCCTTGCCGAAGCGCGAGGCCTTACGGACCTTCCGGGTGTGTCGCTGATCTTGTCCGATATTCAACTGGGCGACGGTCTGGGGACGGCGCTGATCTCATCCGGCGGTCCGCCCGTGTTGCTGATGACCGCGCTGCCGCAGGGCGATCCGTTGCGCGAAACCGTCGGCGCTACCGTGCTGACCAAGCCTTTCGACGCGGTCACGCTGGCCGAAACGCTAAGCAAGGTGCTGAATGACTGATACCGCAAAGCAGCTTATCGCCATCCTGGAGGATGAAACGGATATCCGCCGGATCATGCAGGATGTGCTGGAGAATGCCGGCTACCGGACGCTCGGTTTTTCCCGCGCAACAGAGTTTGAGGCGGCGCTTCGTCGAATCACGCCTGATGCCTGTCTGGTCGATTTGGGCCTGCCGGATCGTGACGGCCTGGCCCTTGTTCATCGACTGGCGATGGAGTCGGGCGCGGCAATCATTATCGTTTCGGGTCGTGCCCAGGTGCAGGACCGGGTAACGGGGCTGGAACTGGGGGCAGACGATTATATCATAAAGCCGTTTGAACCGGCCGAGCTGCTGGCGCGGCTGCGGGCGCGTCTGCGCCATCCGGCGGGAAGATCCGTGTCCGATCAGCGCAGCAGGGCCGCTTTCGCGGGTTGGACAGCCGATTTCGACAGATATCTTCTGACCTCGCCCGAGGGTGCCGAGACCGCCATGAGCCATGCCGAGGCTGAAATCCTGCGTATCTTTCTGGATGCGTCGCGGCGATTGATATCGCGCGCGCAGATGCAGGAAGCACTGGGTGCTGCGGGTGGTGAAAGCTTCGACAGGGCGATGGATGTCAGAATTTCGCGGTTGCGCAGCAAACTGGGCGAGGACCCGAAAAACCCACAGCTTATCAAGACGATCTACGGCGCGGGCTATATTTTTCTGGCCGAAGTCAACTGGGTCTGACCGGGCGACGGCTTAGCTGTCGCCAATCCCCATATCGGCCAGCACACGCTGGCGAATAAGGGCAGAATCCCGATCGTTTATGCCCAGCAATCCCGCAACCAGCCGCACCAGCGATTCCTCGTCCGCGCTGCGCTTGCCGTCGACGTAAGTGATCTCCCACATCGCTTCCAGGACGCCGGAACGGTCGTCCAGTGCGATGCGATCCTTGATCTGGCGCGTGAACCGGACCGTATCAGGGGCCTCGCCCTCGATCATCTCGGCGGCGGCGCGGCGTTCGGCGGCAACATTCATGTCCAGCCCGCGCCTGCGGGCCAGGATCTGGTCGATACGCTTCGCTTCTTGCGAGGTATAACGGTCGTCGGCGCGCGCAACCCTGACCAGAAGCGCCGCGATTGCAACTTCTGCATCCTGCCCCTGCAACGGCGTGCTGGGGTCATCCTGATCGAAAAGGCGGGACATGAGGTTTCGGAACATTTCGGGATCATACGCTATCGCACGGAAACGACAAGCGAAATAGCCGGGCAAAACTGCCCCGCATTTGCCTAAAATATCTGTGGTACATACAAGTCGCGGGGAAGAACGTCGCGTTCGTAATCGGGGTTGAAGACCCGATCAGGCAACGAGATGTTTTCATGCGGCACTTCGGTATACGGCATGAGCGACAGCAGGTGTGACATGCAGTTCAGCCGGGCGCGTTTCTTGTCGTTTCCCGGCACAATATACCAGGGCGCTTCGGGGATATTGGTGCGTTCGAACATCTCTTCCTTGGCCTTGGTATATGCCTCCCAGCGGACGCGGGCCTGAAGATCCATCGGGGACAGTTTCCATTGCTTCATCGGGTCGTGGACCCGCATCAGGAAGCGCATCTGCTGTTCTTCATCGGTAATCGAAAACCAGTATTTGACCAGCCTGATACCGGATCGCACCAGCATCCGTTCAAATTCCGGGACGTCGTCGAAGAACTGTTGAACCTGATCCTCGCTGGCAAAGTTCATCACCCTCTCGACCCCGGCGCGGTTATACCAGCTGCGGTCAAACAGGACGATCTCGCCCCCCGCAGGCAGGTGCGGGACGTAGCGCTGGAAATACCACTGCGTCTTTTCGCGGTCGGATGGGGCGGGCAGGGCCACAACGCGTGCGACACGCGGGTTCAGACGCTGGGTGATGCGTTTGATCGCGCCGCCCTTGCCGGCGCTGTCGCGACCTTCGAAGATCACCACCACCTTTTGCTTATAGTGGCTGACCCAGTCCTGTAGCTTGATCAGCTCCGATTGCAGCCGCAGCAGTTCGGTGAAGTACTGCTTGCGGTCCATCTGGTTGGGATGAGTGTCGCGATAGATCTGCTTGATCTCGCGGCTGAGGACGGCGTCCTCCAGTTCCAGCTCGTAATCCTCGTCGAGCGAGTCCTGAAGCTCTGCTTCCAGCCAGTCATTCGGTTGGTCTTCCATCACATCCTCCGCGTCAACAGGGTCGATATAAGCGCGGATTGTGACGGATTTGTAGGGGGGGTAATGCGCCGCGTCGATACGCGGCGCGCCTTGATGTCTACTGTCGCACCCGAAAGTGCCGGGTTCACGGGGTGATGGCGATGCGCGCGAAGTCCGGCATGATCTCGCAGGTTTCGGTTCCGTTGATGCGGAAAACCTCCGGCTCGACAGGTCGAAATTCATATTCTCCCTGTCGTGCTTCCGGTGCCACAGCATTCGCAAGGAATACCCATGTAAAAGGCGCGCCGCTCTGAATTCGGTTCATGTCAAGCTTGATCCAGCGGGGAGTCATGTCACGGTCAGGTCCGATATTCGGCGAAGGAGTGCGCATCCTGAGCCACTGGCCGGATTGGTCGCGCTGTCGGCCGTCCATAGCGAAGGTACCCTCGCCTCGCGTTTGCAGATACTCCACCATCGTCGTCCGTTCCGTGGTGTTGGCTTCCAGGCTGGCGACCCCGAACCAAGCGTATTTCTTCGCGCTGTCGTTGACAGGAGACCCTGCCGCGAGTGGGTACTGATCTGCAGTATAATAGCGCACCAGCAGCGGTCCGCAGCGACCGGAATAATAGTTTCTCCCATTGTTCATGGACTGATCCACCAGCCTTGCGAGTGAAGACGTCTCCGCCGCCGTTGCCTCGATACCCATGTCAGCGCCCCCGCAAGACGATAAAAGGGCCAATGCAGCTATAGCTGTTGGCAGAGACAGAGTTCTTGTTGCCATCATCTTATCTCCATGGATCGTCACGATAACCGTCGGGCGTCGTGCAAAACTCAGTAAAATAAGAGGAGGTTTGCATCGCACCAGGCAGGGGGTCAAACCTGTCAAAGGGCAGGTCAGACCAGTCTTGCGCCTTCCTTGGCCGCTTCGACAAAGCCGTCGAACAGCGGGGCAGGGTCGAAGGGTTTCGACTTCAGTTCGGGATGAGCCTGGACGCCGATGAACCAGCGGTGATCGGGGTATTCGACCGCCTCGGGCAGCTTGCCGTCGGGCGACATGCCCGAAAAGGACAGCCCGGCCTTTTCCAGTTGCGGGATATAGCGCGCGTCTACCTCGAAGCGGTGGCGGTGGCGATCCTCGATTTCCAACGCGCCGTCATAGCTGTCCGAGATGCGAGAGCCGGGTTTCAGCACCGCCGTATAAGAGCCAAGGCGCATCGTGCCGCCCTTGTCGTCAGAAATGCTGCGCTGCACCGTGTAATTGCCCTGCACCCATTCCTTCAGGTGATATACAATGGGGGTGAAGCGCTCTTTGCCGGCTTCGTGGTCGAACTCTTCCGACCCGGCATCTTCAATGCCCGCCAGGTTTCGCGCCGCTTCGATCACGGCCATCTGCATCCCCAGGCAGATGCCAAGATAGGGCACATTCTTCTCGCGCGCGTATCTTGCCGCTGTGATCATGCCTTCGGTGCCGCGTTCGCCGAAACCGCCGGGTACGATGATGCCGTGATACCCGTCCAGCAGATGCTGGCCACCCTCGGCCTCGATATCCTCGGCCGCGATCCAGTCGGATTTGACGCGCACCCGGTTCGCCATGCCGCCATGGGTCAGGGCCTCGGCGATGGACTTATAGGCGTCTTCCAGCTGCGTGTACTTGCCGACGATGGCCACTTTGACGGTGCCGTCAGTATTGGTCAGCCGGTCCATCACGTCTTCCCAACGGGTCAGATCCGGTCGGGGGGCCGGGCTGATGTTGAAGGCATTCAGCACAGCCTGATCGAGACCCGCGCGGTGATAGGCCAGCGGCGCCTCGTAGATGGATTTGAGATCATAGGCAGGGATCACGGCGTCCGGCCGAACATTGCAGAACAATGCGATCTTGGCGCGTTCCTTTTCCGGGATCGGATGTTCGGATCGGCAGACCAGCACATCCGGCGCAAGACCGATGGATTGCAGTTCCTTCACGCTGTGCTGTGTCGGTTTGGTCTTCAATTCCCCGCTTGCCGCCAGATAGGGCAGCAGCGTCAGATGCATCAGGATGCATTCGCCGCGCGGACGTTCATGGATGAATTGTCGGATCGCCTCGAAGAAGGGCAGGCCTTCGATATCGCCGACGGTGCCGCCGATCTCGCACAGCATGAAATCGACCTCATCATCGCCGATGGTCAGGAAGTCTTTGATTTCATTTGTTACGTGGGGGATGACCTGAATGGTCTTGCCAAGATATTCGCCGCGACGCTCTTTCTCCAGCACATTTGAATAGATGCGGCCCGAGCTGATCGAATCGGTTTTGCGCGCATGTACGCCGGTAAAACGCTCGTAATGACCAAGATCCAGATCGGTCTCGGCCCCATCATCGGTCACGAAAACTTCGCCATGTTCGAAGGGCGACATGGTACCGGGATCTACGTTCAGATAGGGGTCCAGCTTGCGCAGCCGAACGGTGAAGCCGCGGGCTTGCAGCAGTGCGCCCAGTGCCGCCGAAGCCAGTCCCTTGCCAAGCGAGGACACAACGCCGCCGGTAATGAAGATGTAACGCGCCATGCGGCCCCCGTGAATTCGAATCAGTGCTGTATGCGGTCGCGAAAGCGCCGTTCACGGGAGGAAAGACATAACTGAATTATCCCGTGGCCGCAATGCGGACCGCCAGTTGTCGCGGAGGCCGCTGTGCCGCCCCCAATATCTTGCGTATCAGTTGGCGGCTGGCGGTGCCACGGGCGCAGTCGCCGGTTCGTTTGCAGCAGGCGCTGCTTCGGTCGCGGCATCAGCTGCTGGCGTATCCGCCGCTGGTGCGGCCTCGGCCTGATCTGCGGCGGGTGCTGCTGGTGCTGCGGCATCCGGTGCCGGGGGGGCAACAGGCTGGCCGTCACCGGGGGGCGGTGCGTAATCGGGCAATGCAGGCGCACCTGTTTCGCTGCCCTGGTCGTTGGATCCCGCGCCGATCTGGTCCAATACCGAGCCGCCCGAGGCGTTCTGCGCTGCAATGACGGTCAACGTCAGAGACGTGACGATAAACCCGGCTGCCAGAATCCAGGTCAGGCGCGACAAAGCATTGGCAGCCTGCCGTCCAGTCATGACGCCACCGCCGCCACCACCACCAAGGCCCAGCCCACCGCCTTCAGAGCGTTGCAGCAGCACGATGCCAATCAGCAGCAGCGCAAGGATCAGGTGAACAGTCAGGACGACGTTTTCCAAGACTCGGGCCTTTCGGTTACGGACGGGCCTATCTAGTCAGCGAAGTCCAGCTTGGCAAGGCGGCGCCGCGCATTTGCGGTTGCCGTTGCGACGCGGTGCTGTCCGGCTATGCCAAGCCGCTTGCGTCAAAAAGGAAAAGGGGCGGAATCCCGCCCCTGTCCGATCGCTGAATCATGCAAATGACGCCGCGATTACTTGTCGTTGACCACCGACACGGCAAGCCCGGTCAGTTTGTTGTTCGCGGCCTTTTCCATGTCGAGGATACGACCAAGGATATCGCCCGCTTCCTTGTGACCCAGCGTCGTCGCCCATTCGCGCAGCGTGCCGTAACGGGCGATTTCGTAATGCTCGACCGCTTGCAGGGCGGCAAGGGCGGCGGCATCCAGTGCCACGCCCTCGGCCTCGGACAGGATTCCGTCGGTTTCCTTGATCAGCCCCTCGATCGCATCACATTTCTCGCCCTCGGGGGTGACGTCGATGGCCTTGAAAACCTCTTTCAACATCGAGACCTGTTCCTTGGTCTCGGTCATATGCGCCTCGATTGCCTTCTTCAGCTCGGCATTGCCGACGGCCTTGGCGACTTTCGGGCCAGCCTTCAGGATCGCGTTCTCGGCGTAGTAGACGTCTTTCAGGGTATGTTCGAATGCCTCTGCCAGCGTTTTCATGGGAACCTCCGGGTTGATGATTGCGGCAGTGGATCCGCCACATTGGCAAGGCAACGCCGACCCCGGCTCAATGTATCCGTTAACAAAAATCAGTGCCATTTTGCGATGACGCAAGAACGGCAGCCATAAAAAAGCCGGCGCCCATGCGGGCGCCGGTCTGCCGAACTTGCCGGGCGGATGAAGTCAGCCGAGGCCCTTCTTGCCCATATCCAGGAATTTCTGGCGGCGATCCTTGATCAGCTCTGCCGGCTTCTTATCCGCAAGATCCTTCAGCACGGCCGAAATTTCCTTGCCGACCGCGTCGATTGCGGCATGAGGATCGCGCTGTGCGCCGCCAACCGGTTCGGTGACGATACGGTCGATCACGCCCAGTTTCTTCAGGTCCTGCGCGGTCAGGCGCAGGGCCTCGGCGGCTTCGCGCATCTTCTCGGCATCTTTCCACAGGATCGACGCGCAGCCCTCGGGCGAGATCACGGAATAGATCGAATGCTCCAGCATCATGATCCGGTTTGCGGTCGCGAAGGCCACGGCGCCACCTGACCCGCCTTCGCCGATGATGACAGACACCAGAGGCACGCCGATCTGCAGGCATTTTTCGGTCGAACGCGCGATGGCTTCGCTTTGCCCACGCTCTTCCGCGCCCTTGCCGGGATAGGCGCCGGGCGTATCGACCAGGGTGATGACCGGCAGACCGAAGCGGTCGGCCAGATCCATCAGCCGGATGGCCTTGCGGTAACCTTCCGGGCGCGCCATGCCGAAATTATGTTCGATCCGTGACTTGGTGTCGTTGCCCTTTTCATGACCGATCACCACACAGGGCGCATCGTGGAACCGGGCAAGGCCGCCCATCACGGCATGATCGTCGCCGAATGCGCGATCGCCGGCCAGGGGCGTATATTCGGTAAACAGGCGGGCGATATAGTCGCTGCAATGCGGCCGCTCTGGATGGCGGGCGACCTGCGTCTTGCGCCAGGGATCCAGGCTGCCATACAGATCCTTCAGCATGGTGCCGGCCTTCTTGTCGAGGGCAGCAGCCTCTTTCTCGACATCCACGGACGAATCCTTTTCGGCCATCGTCCGCAATTCCTCGGCCTTGCCTTCAATATCGGCCAGGGGCTTTTCGAAATCGAGATATGTCATCCGGCTCTCCCGTCGTGTCGCGCCCTATATGCGGTGCATGATCGCAGATTGCAACGCGGGACGCTTGCCCGCCAGCGCCCCTGCGCCTATCTGGATGGCATGAAAATACCGTTCCTCAACCCCGCCCCGCGCGTCAATGTCGTTCGCCTGCAAGGCGCCATCGGAATTTCCGGCCGCCGAGGCGGGGGATTGAATGATGCGGGCCTTGCCCCGCTGCTGGAACGCGCCTTCACGAAGGGAAAGCCCAAGGCCGTGGCGCTGGCGATCAATTCGCCGGGTGGATCGCCGGTTCAGTCGTCGCTGATCGCCGCGCGGATCCGGCGACTGGCCGAGAAACACGAAGTTCCCGTTCATGCCTTTGTCGAGGACGTGGCGGCCTCGGGCGGGTATTGGCTGGCGACTGCGGCGGATCAGATCTGGGCGGATGACTGTTCGGTCGTGGGATCGATCGGGGTCATCGCGGGCGGTTTCGGATTTCAGGATTTCATCAGCCGTCACGGGGTCGAGCGGCGGATACACACGGCCGGGCGATCGAAATCACAGCTGGACATGTTCCGCCCCGAGAAGCCTGAAGATGTCGCCCGCCTGCAGAAACTGCTGGACGAGATGCACGCCGTTTTCATCAACCAGGTCCAGACACGGCGCGGCCGACGGCTGGCCGAAGGGGATGAGCTTTTCACTGGCGAATTCTGGCTGGCTGGCCGCGCGCAGCAGTTGGGTCTGATCGACGGCATCGCGCATCTGGCACCGCAGATGCGCGCGCTGTTTGGCCAGGATATCCGCTTTCAGGTCTTCGGCCCGCGCCGGTCGCTATTGCACCGTTTTGGGCTGTCTGGGCAAGACCTTGCCGCCGACGCCATGGCCGCGCTTGAAGAACGCGCTGCATTTCAGCGGTTCGGCGCATGATCAAGATCGTCGTTACCATACTGCTTCTGATTGTCGCGCTGGCGCTGCTTGCAGGGCCGGGTGTGCGTCGGCTTATCGCCAAATTGTTAGGACTGCCACATCGTGATCGTTGATATTCTGTTCATTGCCGCCGGACTTGGTCTTCTGGTCGTTGGCGGGGATTTCCTTGTGCGCGGAGCGGTGGCGTTGGCGCTGCGGCTGGGTATCGCCCCGGTCATTGTCGGGCTGACTGTTCTGGCCTTCGGCACCTCGGCCCCCGAACTTCTCGTCTCGGTTGCGGCTGCAATGGGTGGCCAGCCGGGCATTGCGCTTGGCAATGTCGTCGGCTCCAACATCGCCAATGTGCTGGTAATTCTGGGTGCGACGGCGGTCATTGCCCCGGTGCTCAGCAACGATGGGGAATTGAAGATCAGCTGGATCTACGCGGTGGCCGCCTCGATCGTGCTGATCATCCTGTGCTTCCTGGGTCCGCTTGTGTGGTGGCATGGCGCCATCCTGCTGATCGGGCTGGCCGCAACGCTGTATTTTCAGATTTCGCGTGCCCGGCGCGGTCAGGGCGACGTGCCAGAGGTTCACGACGATCACGCCAAACCGGGGCAGGTCGCCCTGTGGCTGATCGTCGGTCTGGTTGCCCTGCCAATCGGCGCGAACTTGCTTGTCACGGGCGCCAGCGATATCGCGCGCGGTTTCGGGATCAGCGATGCAGTCATCGGATTGACGCTTGTGGCAGTCGGCACGTCTTTGCCAGAACTCGCGGCATCAGTGGCCTCGGCGCTGCGGGGGCGGGCGGACATGGCCCTGGGAAATGTTATCGGCTCCAACCTGTTCAACATCCTGGCGATTCTGGGCATCACGTCGTTCTTCGGGCCGCTGGACGTGCCTGCGCAGATGCTGCAGTTTGACCTGTGGTTCATGCTGGCGACGACGCTTCTGGTCGGTCCCTTCCTTCTGCGTCACGTCGCGATTGGCCGGATTGCCGGCACCGCCCTGCTGTCGGTCTACGCGGCCTATACTGTCTGGCTGTTGGCGTGACCGTTGCGCTTGTCACCGGGGGCGCGCGTCGGCTGGGGCGTGCCATGGCATTGGCCTTGGCCGAAGACGGTCTGGATGTGGCCATCCATTGCCATTCGTCGGGGCCAGACGCGCAGGCCCTGGCGGAAGAGATCCGTTCCAAGGGTGTCCGGGTTGAAGTTTTCACCGCGGACCTGCTGAACCTTGATATGGCCGAGGGGCTGGTCGCCCGGGTCGCTGCGCGCATGGGGCAGGTGTCGGTGCTGGTCAACAATGCGTCGATCTTCGAACATGACGATATCTGCAGCGCGACGCGTGACAGCTGGGATCGCCACATCGGGTCGAACCTGCGCGCGCCATTCATTCTTGCGCAGTCATTCGCCGCGCAGGCAGCACCCGCCGGCACCCACGCAGGAGAGGCAGAGGCCACAGGGCTAATCGTCAACATGATCGATCAGCGTGTCTTGAAACCGACGCCGCAATTCATCACCTATTCGATCGCGAAGGCTGCATTATGGGACATGACGCAGATGCTCGCGCAGGCGCTGGCGCCCGCGATCCGTGTCAATGCCATCGGTCCGGGGCCGACCCTGCAGGGCGCGCGGCAGACGGCCGAGGACTTTGCCCGTCAACGTCGCGCCACCATTCTGGAACGCGGCGCAGACGCAAGCGATGTCACAGATGCGCTTCTGTATTTCCTGCGGGCGCGGGCCGTCACGGGTCAATTGATCTGCGTTGACGGTGGCCAGCATCTGGCATGGCAAACAGACGACCTGGCGGTGCAGGAGTAGCGGCCGCCGCCCGCGGGCAGCAAACTGTCCACCTGTTTAATGAAGGTAACAAAAACGTAAAGATTCCCCGTTGTTTTTCAGTCCTTTGTCGCGATCACATAAAATAGTTACTGAAATCAATGCGTTGCTTATATGCCTAAATATTGTGCAATCACGGAAATCGCCATGAACTGTAAGGAAATCTGCCTGAGGCCACAGCCCGCCCACAGAGTTATCCACAGATTCCGTGGACAGTATTCCCCTTGCCTTTGCATGGCAGAACTTGCAGCCATCGACCAGAATCACTCATCCTTCCAGACATGACGCACTCCGCCCCAAAACCGACCGGCCAATTGCTGATCGCAGACTATCTGAAGACACTGGACAGCAGTCCCGGCGTCTATCGGATGCTGGGTGAAAAAGGGGATGTGCTTTACGTCGGCAAGGCGCGGAACCTGAAGGCGCGGGTTTCGAATTATGCGCGCGGGCAGGGGCACACGCATCGTATCGCCCGGATGATCCGTGAAACACATTCGATGATGTTTCTGACCACGCGCACCGAGACCGAGGCGCTGCTGCTGGAACAGAACCTCATCAAGCAACTGAAGCCGCGCTACAATGTGCTGCTGCGCGACGACAAGAGTTTTCCCAACATTCTGGTCGCGAAGTCGCATCCCTTCCCGCAGATCAAGAAGCACCGGGGCGCAAAATCGGAAAAGGGCGACTATTACGGCCCCTTCGCCGGGGCGGGGGCAGTCAACCGGACGCTGAACCAGTTGCAGCGTGTCTTCCTGCTGCGCAACTGCACGGACGCCGTGTTCGAAAGCAGAACCCGGCCCTGCCTTCTGTACCAGATCAAGCGCTGCAGTGCGCCCTGTGTCGGCAAGATTGATGAGCGTGACTACAACGCGCTCGTCAATGATGCAGAGCTTTTCCTGAAGGGGCGCAGCACAAGGATACAGGCAGATCTTGCGGCCGAGATGGCGCAGGCCTCGGCCGATATGGAATATGAGCGCGCGGCCGCCCTGCGGGACCGGATCAAGGCGCTGACTGCAGTGCAATCGGTGCAGGCGATCAACCCGCGCCGCATCTCCGAAGCCGATATTGTCGCGCTGCATATGGATGGCGGACAGGCCTGTGTGCAGGTTTTCTTCATCCGTGGCAATCAAAGCTGGGGCAACCGCGACTTTTATCCGCGCCTGAACGGCGTGGAATCCCCGGATGAGGTGATGCAGGCGTTCCTGATCCAGTTCTATGACAGCAAGGTGCCGCCGCGCATGGTGCTGCTGTCCCACGGCGTCGAGGATATGGATCTGATGCGCAATGCGCTGTCCGAAAAGGCGGGCCGAAAGGTCGTGCTGGGCGTTCCGCAACGTGGCGAGAAGGCCGAGATGGTCGAAAACGCGCTGCGCAACGCCCGCGAAAGCCTTGCGCGGCGTATGTCTGAAAGCGCCACTCAGCTGCGGCTGCTTGAAGGGCTGGCCGAGGCCTTCGATCTGCCCGGCCCCCCGCGCCGGATCGAGGTTTACGACAACTCTCACATCATGGGCACGAATGCCGTCGGCGGCATGGTCGTCGCCGGGCCCGAGGGCTGGATCAAAAGCCAGTATCGGAAGTTCAACATCAAGGGGACAGAGATCACGCCGGGCGACGATTTCGGCATGATGAAAGAGGTGCTGACCCGCCGTTTCACCCGGCTGCTGAAGGAAGACCCTGATCGCGAAAGCGAGGCTTGGCCCGATCTGCTGCTGATCGACGGCGGTGCCGGTCAGGTCAGCGCTGTTCATGAGATCATGGCCGATCTTGGGGTCGAGGACATTCCCATGATCGGCGTGGCCAAGGGCCAGGATCGCGACCACGGGAAAGAAGAGTTCTATCGGTTCGGCCTGCGGCCCTTCGCGCTGCGCATGAATGATCCGGTCCTGTATTTCATCCAGCGCATGCGCGACGAGGCGCATCGTTGGGCGATCGGCACACATCGCGCCAAGCGTGCGAAAGCGGTGTCGGCCACGCCTTTGGACGAAGTGGCGGGGGTGGGCGCGGCGCGCAAGAAGGCGCTGTTGGCACATTTCGGATCGGCCAAGGCGGTCAGTCGCGCGGCGGTCGCGGACCTGATGGCGGTCGAAGGAATCAACGAAGGGCTGGCGCAGAAGATCTATGACCACTTCCGGGGCTAGGCCGGGCCTGCCTCTGTCACGATCAGATCCATCGCCAAATCATGCGGCTGGGGATAGATCGTCGGCAGCCGGCCCGCGTCCAGCCCGATACCGATCGCGAAGGGGCGCGGGTGCAGGTTGGACAGCGTGCGGTCGTAAAAGCCGCCACCGTAACCCATACGAAAGCGGGCCGCGTCCCAGCCGACCAGCGGGGCTAGCACGATTTGCGGCGTGGCTGTCGCGTCGGTTGCAGGTTCGGGGATGTTCCAGCGACCGGCGCGCATTTCTGCCTCGGGCGTCCAGGGGCGAAAGATCAGCGGCTGGTCCTTGCCCGTCACCACCGGCAGCGCGATCCTGACGCCGAGCGCCGATTGTCGTGCCATCCAGCCCCGCAGATCAGGCTCGGCCCGGATTGGCCAGAAGCCTGCAAGAACCATGCCGTCCGCACCGCCGAACCGGTCTGTCAGAACCCTGTCCAGATGCCCCGCGATGGCGGGGTCAGCAGCGGCGCGGGCGGCATCGGTCAGTGCCTCGCGTTCCGCGATAAGCCGCGCACGTTCCGCCTTGCGCCAGCGCGCAGCATCGCGTGCCGCCGCGGCGTCCACGGCATAGGGATCGAAATAGCCGGGCGCAATCTCAGCCGCCATGCAAGCGGGCGAGGCGTAGTCGCGCGGGGGTTCGTCATCGGACGTGGATTCAGACATTGCTTCGTCTTGAGGCTGGCGGCATTCGCTGCAATGCTGCCCTTGTCCGGCAGCATTTGACAAGGAAAAGTGCCCAGATGGCCGATGTTACCCGCAAGGGCGAGGAATTTACCGTCGATGCCGGCATTATCGCCGATGGGCTTGGCCTGCCCGAACACGCCATTGCCCGCGCCATGTCGACGGGCGCCATCACCACCCGCACCGAACGCGGCGAGGGCGAGGATGAAGGCAGGTTCCGGCTGTCATTCTTTCACCGCGACAAGGTGCTGCGCCTGACGGTTGATGCCAAGGGTAATATCCTCAGCCGGGCGCGCTTTTCGCGTTGATTGTAATCATCGGGACGTCTCATGACAGCACAGAAGAAGGCAGCCTTTATACTGGCGCTTACGGCAAGCATCGCTGCAACCGCGCCCGCGCGCGCCGATGACCGGGCGGCGCTGATCGATTTCTTCGCGGCTCGGGGCTGCGCCATCGGCCCGGCCACGCGCGATGCTGCCATCGCCGAAGGCTTTTCGGCTGAATTCATCGACGCAGTTGCCCTGGCCGAGGCGCAGATCAATGGCGCGACGAAGACAGGCGCTTGGCTGGTTCTCGCGCCCGAAAGCTGCACCATCCGAATGCCGGATGTCTCAAGCCGCATGAAGGTTGAAGACGAAGATGTCGGCCCGGTTTTCACGGCCTCGGAAGAAGATGCGGAACTGGGCTATGACGGCTGCTACGCGTCGGCCAGCCTGTTCGAAACGGTACAGCAAAGCCGTGGATGGGACCCCGATACCGCGAATGAGGAATATATTCGTTTCGTCGCCGAAAACCTGATTTCGAAGCAGCTATCCTTTTATTCGGATAGCCCGCTAAGCACGCCGCCGGGCTTAATGCTGACAACCGGTCCCTGCGCCGACTTCCCCGGCATAAAGGATGTGCGCGAAAGTCAGAATTTTCTGGCCGCAAATTTCGACCCGATCCTGCGCAGGATGATGACCGAAAACATGTGTGAGGACATCTCGGTCGGGCTTTATCTCGACATCAACGAACTGTCAGGCCTGAAACCCGGCACACGGACGACCAACGCCTGGACCAGTTTCGAGGCGGTTTTGATCGGAATGGGCGCAGGCTGGTATGAAGGCATGAGCGCCACGGAAAAAGGCGTGCCGCGACCGCCACTGTGTCACTACGCCGAAACCGGGGCCAGTGACGCGCAATGAAAAAGGCCCGCCGGAAAGGCGGGCCTTGATTGGATCTGACGGGGATTACAGGCGCGAGGCCACGTTTTCCCAGTTGACCAGCTTGTCGAGGAAATTCGACAGATAGCCCGGCCGCTTGTTGCGGAAGTCGATGTAATAGGAATGTTCCCACACATCGCACCCCAGAAGCGCGGTCTGGTCGTAGCACAGCGGGTTCACGCCATTTTCGGTCTTGGTGACGGCAAGCGATCCATCAGCGTTCTTGACCAGCCACACCCAGCCGGAACCGAACTGACCCGCGCCAGCGGCAGCGAATTCTTCCTTGAACTTGTCAACGGAACCGAAGCTGTCTTCGATCGCCTTTTTCAGGTTCGCAGGCATTTCGGACGTATCGCCCGACATCATTTCCCAGAACTGGCTGTGATTCCAGTGCTGGCTGGCATTGTTGAAGATGCCGTTCTGGGCAACGGCGCCCTTCTGGAAGTTACCTTTGACGATTTCTTCCAGCGACTTGTCGGCCCATTCAGTGCCGTCGATTGCCTTGTTCAGGTTGTCGACATAGGCCTTGTGGTGAATGTCGTGGTGATATTCCAGCGTCTCCTTGGACATGCCGTTAGCGGCAAGTGCATCATGGGCATAGGGAAGATCGGGAAGCGTAAAGGCCATGTGTTCATCCTCTCTCTGGGGCGTGCCATATGCGCGCCCGGCTACGGTCACCCACGCAACGCGGCGCGCTTGGCGCAGGTTCCGGCGTCACGCTTAACATATGGTGGCTGAAAGAAAAAAGCCCCGAGGCAATGCCTCGGGGCTGTCTGCGAAATGACGCTGAACGATCAGTTTGCGGCCGGGGCCGGCTCTGCCTCGGTTGTGACAGCTGCATCGGCGGCCGGTTCAGCAGTCTCTTCCACCGTGACAGCGGCTTCTGCGCTCGGCTCCGTCTCTGCTGTCGGGGCATCGTCGCCGCCGCTCATCAGCCAGAAGATCACCAGAACGGCGACAACAAGCGCGCCCACGATGAAGTAGAGGTTGTTGTTGGTGCTGCGAACTTCGTTAGCCATTGGATTTGCTCCGCTTTGGATTGCTGTTGTGACGTATAATGCGCAACTCGGCATCTGGATCCATTGATGCAACAATCTGCCGCAGGAATATGCTGCAAACTTCTGCGATTGACCTGTTCGGCGGGGTTTTGCCGGTGATCCAAAGCGCTTAACTAGGGGGCAGCCGAAAGGAAAGCTGATGTTCTGGGTCTTCGCCGCAGCCCTGACCGCGATGGTCGCGCTTGCAATTCTGCGTCCGTTCTGGCGCGATCGTGCCGTGGCGACCGCATCCCCGGCCAGCTATGACCTGCGGGTTTATCGCGATCAGCTGGCAGAGGTAGACCGGGATCTTATGCGCGGCATCATCACATCCGCAGAGGCAGAGCGCCTTCGGATCGAGATCGGGCGGAAGGTTCTTGATGCTGATCGCGCTTTGAATCGCGAACCCAACCCCGAGCAGGCGGCTGTTCGGAGACATTCAGTTCTTGCCGTCTTGGCGCTGGCGGTTCTGATCGGTGCGGGCTGGTTGCTTTACGCGCGCATCGGCGCCCCGTCGGCCCCGGATATGGGCTTGCAATCCCGCTTTGCCGCTGCCGAGGCCCGTTATGCCGCGCGTCCCAGCCAGGCCGAGGCCGAAGCCCGCCATGCGGCGCGAAATCCCGTTCCCGCGCCACAACCAAGCGAGGAGGATGCCGCATTGATGAACCAGTTGCGAGAGGCTGTTGCCAGCCGTCCTGGCGATTTGCGCGGGCTGGAAATGCTTGCCAGGAATGAGGCCCTGATAGGCGATCCAGTGGCTGCCCGAAAGGCGCAGGCCAATCTGATCGAGGTAAAGGGGAAGGACGCCACAGCCGCCGAATATGCCTTGCTGGCAGGGTTCATGGTGGATGCAGCGGGCGGGATCATCACGCCGGAAGCTGAACAGGAAATCGCCCACGCGCTGGAGATCGATCCCCAGAACGTGCATGCCAGATACATGACGGGGCTGTTGCAGGCGCAGAACGGGCGACCTGATCGCGCCTTTCCCGTCTGGGCTGGCGTGCTCGAAGATGCGCCAGCTGATTCCCCCTGGGCGCAGGCAATCGCGCAGGTGATCGATGATGTGGCCTGGCTGGCTGGTGCGCCTGACTATGTCGCGCCAGCCGCGCGGTCGTTGCGGGGGCCCGACCAGGACGCGGTGGCGGCTGCGGCCGACATGACGCCCGAAGATCGGCAGGCTTTCATCGACAGCATGGTCGACCAGCTTTCAAGCCGGCTGGCAAATGAAGGCGGCAGTGCCGAGGAATGGGCGCAGCTGATCGTTGCCTTGGGCGTTCAGGGCAAGCGCGAACAGGCCAGCAGGATACATGCCGAAGCGCGCGGGGTTTTCGCCAGCATGCCAGACGCGCTGGCCATGGTGGACGAGGCCGCGCGTTCGGCAGGTGTGCTGCAATGATACATGACGATATTGCCGCCTTCGCCGCCGCCCTGCCACGCGCGGGTGCCATTGCCGGGCTTGATCTGGGCACCAAGACCATTGGCGTTGCGGTCAGCGACGGATTGCGCCAGGTGGCATCGCCGATCACGGTGATCCGGCGCGAGAAGTTCACCCTCGATGCGCAGGCGCTTCTGAAGATCGTGGCGGATCGGGGGCTGGTCGGTCTGGTGCTTGGCCTGCCGCGCAACATGGACGGATCGGAAGGACCACGCGCCCAGTCGACGCGGGCCTTCGCCCGCAACCTGAAGCGGCTTTCCGAGTTGCCCATCGGCTTCTGGGACGAGCGTCTGTCCACCGTCGCCGCCGAGCGCGCCTTGCTGGAGGCTGACACCTCGCGCAAGCGACGCTCTGAGGTGATCGATCAGGTCGCCGCCGGCTATATCTTGCAAGGTGCGTTGGACCGGCTGCGTTTTCTGGGCGCGGGCTGACCGTTACGTCGGTTGCGCCGCGGCAAGCGGCGGATGGTCGCCATCGCCCTGCCGCAGACTGTGCCGCGCCAGCGCCGAAATCAGATCGGTCTGGGTGACGACACCCACGATCCGCTCGCCATCCAGAATTGGAACAGCGTCCATGCCATCTGTCGCCAGGTGCGGCAGCAAGGCCGCGACGGGGGTTGCGGGCGTTCCCTGGGTGGCCGGCGCCTGCGTGATCTCGATCGCGGTGGCGGGGTGCGTGTCCTGAAACGAGGCGCGGATCATCTGCAACTGAAAGATCAGCCCCAGAAAGCGGTTATCCCCTTCGACCACCGGCAAGGAGGTGAAGCCGTGGCGCAGAAACAGCGCCGCCACCTCGGCGATCGGCGTATCGGGCGATACGGTAACCAGATCGCGCGACATGATCGCGCCAGCCGTTTCCGGACCCGCCATATGACTGGCGGCCTGCAATTCGGCAGCCCCGATCAGCCGGGCCAGATCTTCCACGCCAAGGTTCAGCGACTGGCGATAACGGCTGAGGATCTCGGTCAGCTCATCCTCGGTCAGGCCCAGCCGTTCGGCGGGCACAGGGTCCTGCGTGCCATATGCGTTGGGTTCGCCGAACTGCCGGAAAGGATAGCGTCGGCCGGTCAGCCGCGCATAGATCGCAGCCGTGACCACAAGCGTGATCGTGCCCGTCGCGACGGGCAGCAGCGCGAAGCCGAACCCGAGCGGCAGGATATGGTCCGCCCCAAGCGCGACGGTCATCGCCACCGCGCCGCCCGGCGGATGCGTGGCGCGCAGCACAGCCATGATCAGTATCGCCGCACCGACCGAAAGGGGCACGTTCAGAAACGGCTCTGGCAGGAAGCGGCAGACCAGTATCGCCACCAGGGCCGAGGCGGCGTTGCCGACAATCGCCGGCCATGGCTGTGCAAGCGGGCTGTTCGGCGCGGCGAAGACAAGGACCGACGTCGCCCCGAAGGGTGCGATCAGATACAGCGCCAGCCACCTGTCCGCTGCGATCAATGCCGCGACCAGGCCCGTGGCCAGCAGCCCCAGAAAGGCACCGAAGCCCGCCCTCAGCCCCTCATGCGCAGGGACGGACGCGACCGGGCCTAGTGCGCGGATATGCAGATATCCCAACAGGTCGATCAAATTTCGCATATGCACCTCGGCCGATAGCCGCCTGCCTAAGAATTGGGCGTGCGAGATGCAACAGCGCAGTTTCGGCTGGGTGAAGTTCGGGAAAACGGTGCCCCGTCTGTGGCGACGCAGGGCCGATATCTGCCGCGCCAAAGGAAAAAGGGGACCAGATGGCCCCCTTCCATGATTTTGTCGGAACGCGGCGGTCAGACGATGGTTGCCTCGGTCGCGGCGCGCAGTTCGTCTTCGGTCACGCCATCGGCAAGCTCGACGATCTTTAAGCCGCCATCGACGACATCCAGAACGCCCAGATTGGTGATGATCCGGTCCACCACGGCCTTTCCGGTCAGCGGCAGCGTGCAGGCCTTCAATACCTTCGATTCGCCGTGCTTGTTGGTGTGGTCCATGACGACGACGACGCGGCCGACACCGGCAACCAGATCCATCGCGCCGCCCATGCCCTTGACCAGCTTCTTCGGGATCATCCAGTTCGCCAGGTCGCCGTTCTCGGCCACTTCCATCGCGCCCAGAATTGCCGCCGCGATCTTGCCGCCGCGGATCATGCCGAAGCTGGTGGCGCTGTCGAAATACGAGGTGCGCGACAGTTCCGTAATGGTCTGCTTGCCGGCATTGATCAGGTCGGGATCTTCCTCACCCTCGAAGGGGAAAGGACCCATGCCGAGCATCCCGTTTTCCGATTGCAGCGTGATGTCCTTGTCTCCGACATAGTTCGCCACCAGCGTCGGAATCCCGATGCCGAGGTTTACATACATGCCGTCTTCCAGTTCTTCGGCCGCGCGGGCGGCCATCTGGTTGCGGTCCCAGCCTTTCACTTCATCCGCCATGGCTCAGGCCTCCTCACGCTTGCGGGTGGTGCGCTGTTCGATGCGCTTTTCGTGCTGCCCCTGAATGACCCGGTGGACATAGATGCCGGGCAGGTGGATGTGGTCGGGATCGATTGAACCGCGCGGAACGATTTCCTCGACCTCGGCCACGCAGACCTTGCCGCACATGGCGGCGGGCGGGTTGAAATTGCGCGCGGTCTTGCGGAAGATCAGGTTGCCGGTGTCGTCGGCCTTCCAGGCCTTGACGATGGACAGATCCGCCACGATCCCGCGTTCAAGGATATATTCCTCGCCGTCGAATTCCTTGGTTTCCTTGCCCTCGGCGATCACGGTGCCGACGCCGGTCTTGGTGTAAAAGCCGGGAATGCCCGCGCCGCCTGCCCGCATCCGTTCGGCCAGCGTGCCCTGCGGGTTGAATTCCAGCTCCAGCTCTCCCGACAGGTATTGGCGCATGAATTCCGCATTCTCGCCCACATAGGACGATTGCATCTTCTTGATCTGCTTGGTGTCCAGCAACTTGCCAAGGCCGAACCCATCGACGCCGCAATTGTTGCTGGCGATGGTCAGATCCTTCACGCCGCTTTTGACAAGCGCGTCGATCAGCAGTTCAGGAATGCCGGACAGACCAAAACCGCCGGCCGCGATATGCATACCGTCAAACAGCAGGCCTTCCAGTGCCGCATCCGCGTCGGGATAGACTTTCTTCATCACTTCCTCCGAAATGGTTGGCAAGTTTGTCGCAAGGGGGTGACGGAGTGTCAATTGGCGGTAGCGGTAACTGTCAACTCTCGGGCGATTTCGGCTGCGGCGAACAGGGCGATGATCTCGGGTCGCTTGTCGCTGGATAATCCGGCACCGATCGGGCAGGTCAGGCGGCTGGCGTCGATACCGGCATCGCGTGCCTCGCGCAGGAAGCGCGCGCGTTTCGTCGCGCTGCCGATCAGTCCGACATAGGCCGCGTCGCCGCGACGCAGCGCTTCGGTGGTCAGCAGGAAGTCCAGACCGTGATCATGGGTCATGATCACGAAAGCCGCGCCCGGCCGGGCGGCCCGGATGGCTGCTTCCGGCAGGACGGTCAGCAGGGTTGGCGCGCCATGCGCCCGGGCAAGCTGGTCCTCGCGTCCGTCCAGAAGGGTCACGTCAAATGGCATCTGGGCCAGCAGTTGTGCCAGTGCCCGACCGACATGGCCCGCGCCGAAGATCAGCACCTGTGGACGCGCGGGGGCGGCAGAGGGCGCGGCGCGGTCGAATGTCAGTTCGACCCGGCCACCGCAGCACTGCCCGCTGACAGGGCCAAGCGTGATCTGCATCTTCGCCAAGTCCTCGCCCGAGGCCAGCATCGCCCGCGCCCTTGCGATGGCGTCGTATTCCAGCCGGCCACCCCCGATGGTTCCGGTCGTGTCATCCGCGCTGACCATCATTTCGGCCCCGATCTCGCGCGGGGTTGATCCGAAGGTCCTGGTCACTCGGATGCGGATCACTCGTCGGTCTCGGCCTTTTTCGCAGCGGCTTTCTTCGGCGCAGCCTTCTTGGCGGTGCTGGCCTTGGCCGTGGTCTTTTTCGCCGCAGGCTTCTTGGCCGCCGGCTTCTTAGCCGCCGCTTTCTTCGCACCCTTCGCGCCCTTCGCAGGTGACTTCGCAGCCTTCGCAGCGATCAGCTCCAGCGCCTTCTCCACCGTGACGTCAGCCGGTTCCAGATCGCGCGGCAGGGTGGCATTGATCTTTTCCCATTTTACATACGGCCCGAAGCGCCCGTTCATGACCGAGATCTTGCCGCCATCGGGGTGATCGCCCAGTTCCTTCAAGGGCGCAGCCGCCGCCGCCCGGCCGCGCGTCGGCTTCGAGGCGAGAACCTCGACCGCGCGGTTCATTCCGATGGTGAAGACCTCATCTACCTCGGGCAGGTTGGCGTATTTCTTGCCGTGCTTGACGTAGGGGCCATAGCGGCCGATCCCGGCCTCGACCAATTCACCGTCCTCGGGGTGATTGCCGACGGGCCGGGGCAAGGACAGAAGCGAAAGTGCCTGCGCCAGATCGATGCCGGACGCATCCCAGCCCTTTGGAATGCTGGCGCGCGGGGGCTTCGGCACATCTTCGGTCGCCTCGCCGCGTTGGACATAGGGGCCGAAACGGCCGTTCTTCAGGCTGATTTCCTCGCCCGCATCTTCGCCCAATACGCGGTCACCGATGGCCTCCTCTCCATCGGGGGCGGACAGGGGGCGGGTGAAGCGGCATTCGGGGTAACGGTCGCAACCGATGAAGGCCCCGCCAGAGCGCGCAGTCTTCAGGTTCAGCCGCCCCTGATGGCATAGCGGGCATTCGCGCGGATCGCCGCCATCGGCGCGCGGCGGATAAAGATGCGGTGCCAGCGCGTCGTCGATGGCGGTCAGCACCTCGCCGATCCGCAGATCGGACGTCCCGCTGAGCGCTTCCGAGAAATCGCGCCAGAAACGTCGCAGCACCTCGCGATAGGCGCGGTTGCCGGAACTGATATCGTCCAGTTCCGTCTCCATGTTCGCGGTGAAATCGTAAGAGACATAGCGCGGGAAATATTTCGTCAGGAAGGCGGTGACCAATCGCCCCTTGTCTTCCGGGATCAGCCGGTTCTTGTCCTTCCTGACATATTCGCGGTCCTGAATTGTGGTGACGATGCTGGCATAGGTCGAGGGCCGGCCAATGCCGAGCTCCTCCATCTTCTTGACCAGCGTCGCCTCGGTATAGCGGGGCGGGGGCTGGGTGAAATGCTGGCGCGCGGCGGCGGTCTTGTGATCGTCGACCAGCACGCCTTCCTCGGCGGCGAAGGCTGCGACCTTCTTCGCTGCTTCCCCTTCGTTGATGACGGGCAGGCGGTTGCCGTCCTCATCCTCGTCATCGTCGCGGCCCTGATCGTAGACGGCCAGGAAACCGTCAAAGACCATGACCTGCCCAGTGGCGCGCAGGCCCACCTGACCGTCAGCACTGCCGATTTCCACGGTGGTGCGTTCCATCCGGGCGGCTTCCATCTGGCTGGCAATTGTGCGCTTCCAGATCAGGTCATACAGCGCGCGCTGATCCTTTTCGGAAATCCGCAGCTTGTCGGGCGACAGCGACATGTCCGTCGGGCGGATACATTCATGCGCTTCCTGCGCGTTCTTGGCCTTGTTCTTGTACATGCGCGGGCTTTTCGGCAGGTAATTCGCGCCGAACTTCGCCTTGATCGCATCGCGGGCGGCCATCACCGCCTCGGGCGCCATGTCGATGCCGTCGGTCCGCATATAAGTGATCAGCCCGGCCTCATAAAGGCGCTGCGCGGTGGACATACAGGCCCGCGCGCCGAGGCCCAGCTTGCGCGACGCCTCCTGCTGCAGGGTCGAAGTCATGAAGGGCGGCCAAGGATTCCGGCTGGCGGGTTTGGACGCAACGCTGCTGACCATCAGATCGCGCGCGTCGATGGCCGACAGCGCCAGACGCGCCTTTTCCGCGGTCGGGATGTCGAAGCGTTCCAGCTTGTCGCCCGCCAGGCTGACCAGCGTGGCGTCATATTCATCGCCCGAGGGCGTCGCGAGGCGGGCATGGACCGACCAGTATTCGCGGGGCTTGAACGCCTCGATCTCCATCTCGCGCTCGACGATCAGGCGCAGGGTCACCGATTGCACGCGGCCCGCCGATTTCGCGCCCGGCAGCTTGCGCCACAGGACCGGCGACAGGTTGAAGCCCACAAGATAATCCAGCGCGCGCCGCGCAAGATAGGCATCGACCAGATCGCGGTCGATCTCGCGCGGGTTGGCCATGGCTTCGGTCACGGCATTCTTGGTGATGGCGTTGAAGGTCACCCGGCTGACCGGCTTGCCCTTCTTGAGCGCCGGCGCCAAAGCCTCCAGCAGGTGCCACGAAATCGCCTCGCCCTCGCGGTCGGGGTCGGTCGCGAGGATCAGCGCATCATCGCTGGCAAGTGCGTCGCGGATCGCCTTGAGGTGCTTTTTCGAGTCGCTCGCGACTTCCCATTTCATGGTGAAATCTGCGTCCGGATCGACTGATCCGTCCTTTGCCGGCAGGTCGCGGACATGCCCGAAGGACGCAAGGACGGTGTAGTCATCGCCCAGATATTTGTTGATCGTCTTGGCTTTGGCCGGCGATTCGACAACGACGACAGGCATGCAGGACCTCATGGCGGAGTTGGGCCGGGAACATGGGGGTGCTTGGGCAGGGTGTCAACGGGCCGTCTGATAGACCGGCGTTTCACGTCATGCCCTGATCACGGCAGAATTGCGCCGAAGTGATTGGACTGACCGCCTTACAGCGGCGCAGTTACGTCACTTGCGCAGGGATGAACCGGCCCCATCCCGACGCTGAAGGGGCCATTGAGACGAAGGAGTGGGCGTGGTCGCGCGCGGCAGTATGCCTGTGCCCGGCCTGCAGGCAATGGAGGAAAACGGCGTTGGCCGCGCTACTGCAAAGCGATCCGACCGCCTGCGATACGTGTCAGCTTTCCGGCCAGTTCCAACTGCAGCAGAACCGGCGACAAGATTGAAGGGGTGACACCCAGATCTCGTATCAGGCTGTCCTCCTCGACCGGGTTAGGAGAGAGCTGGGCAAGCACGCGCGCCTGCAGCCCGCCGTCCGGGGCGGCGGTCCCGCCGCGATGCGGAAGCGGCAGGCCGGGCCGGGCAGGTGCAACTGATATCATCACCGGCGAGGGGATTGCGCTGTCTGGGGCGGGGCAGGCGGCGCGCGCGACAGATGCGGCAAGTGCCGGCAAAGCGTCGAGTATGTCGTCCGAGTTGCGAACCAGAATGGCCCCGTCCCGGATCAGCTGATTGCAACCGCCGGCACGTCCGTCGACGGGGTGACCGGGCACTGCCAAGACCTCTCGGCCCTGATCCAGTGCGTTCCGCGCAGTGATCAGGCTGCCGGACTTCACTGCCGCTTCAACCACCACGACGCCGTGGGACAGGCCGGATATGATTCGGTTGCGCAGTGGAAAATGCCGTGCGACGGGTGAGAGGCCCGGCGGCTGTTCGGACAGCAGGCAACCCTTCTCGCACAGGGTTGCCGCCAGCACCTTGTTCTCGGCTGGATAGATCTGATCGATGCCACCGGCCATCACGGCGATCGTGCCGAATTTCACGCTGGCCTCATGTGCGGCGGTGTCGATGCCGCGCGCCAGACCCGCAACCACCGTCACGCCACGTTCTGCCAGCGCTCCCGCCACGCCCCGCGCCATCCGCAGGCCAAGGGATGACGCATTGCGCGCGCCGATTACCGCAAGCATCGGGCGGCCGAGTGCCGAAATGTCGCCCTTGACCCAGATGACCGGCGGCGCGTCTGCAAGGTCGCGCAGCATGGCAGGATAATCGGCCCCATCGTATCTAACCAGCCGCGCATTCGCCTTCTTCCCTGCCTTCATTTCTGCCAGCGCGTCGGCTTCGGGGCAGGGCGCGTAATTTTCGACCCCCGCCTGCCGCGCAATCTCTGGCAGTGCATCAATGGCGGCGGCTGCGCTGCCGTGTTCGGAGATCATGCGGTGAAACGTCGCCGGCCCGACCCGGCGAGAGCGAATGAGGCGGAGGACGCACAGATCGTCTTCCTGAGTGGTGGGGGGCGTGCGGGGGGTGCTGAAAGAAAACAACCTCGGGAACCTTTCCGCCTCATTCCATGATGTTATCGCGCCTGACTGGTTAAGATTTTGTTACCACGAGCAGGGATTCCGGACGGGGTTCACGATTGTATTGCCGGGCCGAAATACGCTTAATGCGTGCAGCTAACGGGAAAGACGGTATGGGAATCAGTATCAACGTTGCCACGCAAATGGCGCGCATCGCGCCGCTTTTGTCGGAATGCGAAAATGGTATCATGCTGGGACGCCAGAAAATGCACTTCCGCCGCCCGCAATGGACCCCGCGACTGATCAAGGCGCTGGCGCAGCTTGGGATCACCGCCACGCCTGACGATATTTTCCAGACTGACGGCTTCTGCGAGACGTTTCTGAAAACCATCGGCTGGCCACCGCTGAAAAGCCTCGATTTCTCGGCTATCGAGGGGGCCGAGTTCATCCACGACCTGTCAGAACCGGTAGGCAATGATCTGCAGGGCAGGTTCGACCTGATCTATGACGGGGGCACGACCGAACATGTTTTCGACATCGCGCAGAGCTTTCGCAACGTCGATGCGATGCTGGCCGATGGCGGCATCTTCGTGTCGACGGTGGCGACAGATGGCTGGTTCGGCCATGGGTTTTATCAGGTCGGGCCGGATATTCCCTGGCGCTATTGGGGCGCCAGCCTTGGCTATGAGGTGCTGGGTGTCTGGACATTTTCGCGCGCCGGGCGCGAACCGCCCCTGAAGATTTCCGACCCGACCGGTCAATCCCGGGGGGCAGAACAGCGTTTCGATGTGCCGCAATTCATCAACTATGTGGTCCGCAAAACGCCGCGCAGCACGCCGCCGAAACCGGTCATTCAAAGCCACTATATCAATTATTGATCAAGCACATGCCGATCTGGCCCGGCGGGCGGCCGCGTCGCGTGTCAGCCCGCCGCCGAGCCGCCGACCGTCAACCCGCCGATCATCAGGGTCGGAAGCCCGACGCCCACCGGCACCCACTGGCCCTGTTTGCCGCAGGTGCCCATCCCGGGATCCAGGGCCATGTCGTTTCCGATCGCGCGGATATGCTGCAACGCCGTCGCGCCATCGCCTATCAGCGTGGCGCCGCGGATCGGGTCGCCCACGACCCCATTCTTCACGCGGTAAGCTTCGGTGCAGGAAAAGACGAACTTCCCGTTGGTGATATCGACCTGCCCGCCGCCGAATCCCACGGCATAGATGCCGTCCTTCAAATCGGACAGAATCGCGTCCGGCGTCGCATCACCGCCGGTCATGAACGTGTTCGTCATCCGCGGCATGGGCGCGCTGGCATAACTTTCGCGCCGCCCGTTTCCGGTCGGTTCCACCCCCATCAGGCGCGCATTCTGGCGGTCCTGAAGATAGCCGACCAGAACGCCGTCCTCGATCAGCACGTTGCGGCGCGGTGCGCTGCCTTCGTCATCGACGCTGATTGAACCGCGCCGGTCCGGGATGGTGCCATCGTCGATCACGGTGACACCGGGCGCGGCCACGCGCTGACCCATCAGCCCGGCAAACGCGGAATGGCCCTTGCGGTTGAAGTCGCCCTCCAGCCCATGACCCACGGCCTCGTGCAGAAGGATGCCGGGCCAGCCAGGCGCCAGCACGATATCCATGACGCCGGCGGGCGCGGGCTGGGCGCGCAGGTTCACCAGTGCGATACGCAGTGCCTCCTTGACCTGTGCCTGCCAATAGGCGGGCTCGATCAGCCCGGTCAGCGGAATGCGCCCGCCGCCGCCCGCACCGCCACTTTCACGGCGGGCATTGTCTTCCACGATGACTGCGACATTCAGTCGCGCCATTGGCCGGACATCGGTCACAAGGCCACCTTCGGGGCGCAGTATCGCAACCTCCTGCAGGCTCGTCGACATCGAGGCGCTGACCTGCACGATCCGGGGATCAAGGGCGCGTGCATAGGCGTCGATTTCGCGCAGCAGGTCGATCCGCGTCGCGATGGCGATGCCTTCGGCGGGATCGACGGCAGCGTATAGCGGCTTGATCGCGGCTTTTGGTGGCGGCGCCATGACATGGCCCCCGTTGCCGACCGCAAGGCGCACGGTCTCGGCCGCGCGCCGCAAGGAAGGCAGGGTCAATTCGGTCGAGTGGGCATATCCGGTCACCTCGCCTGCAACGGCACGCAAACCGAAACCCTGGCTGGCCGTATAGCTGGAGCCGCGCAACCGGCGGTCGTCGAATGTCAGCGTCTCGGCATGGGCGCGTTCAACAAAGATCTCGCCGTCATCGGCGCCATTGGTCGCGTCGCGCAGGACAGAAAGTGCCGCGTCGCGGTCAAATTCGCCGTCGAAGGGGCGGAAGGGATCATTTGTCATGCGCGGGTCCAGACTCTGCTGTGGCTTCAATGTCCAAGCGGGCCAACCGATACCGTGGTGACTTGTCGCAAGGCGGGTTTTATGGTTGTAAACAGAAAAAGTTTGACTCGGAAGGGTGGCAGGCGCGCCGGTTGATTGCGTGGCGTGCGGCTGACATAGGCAAGGGATACTCGGATGGTGGCTCCAGCGATGATGCGCCGCATGTTTGCGGCAGGGATGGGGGCAGCTTCGCTGCTGTCGACGGGGGTTGCGCGCGCACAGGACGCTGCGGCCGATGTGCTGGGCGATCTGCCGGTGATCGGCGCGCCGCATCCACGCGGGATGAACTTCCAACCGGCATCCACACCCCAGGCGGTCGATCAGCAATGGCTGGATCACTACGTGCTGGTTATCATCGCGGCGGTCACCGTATTCGTCTGCGCGCTGCTTTTGTGGTGTATCGTCCGTTACAACCGCCGTGCGAACCCTGTGCCGGCGCGCTTCAGCCATAACACCCCGATCGAGGTCACCTGGACGCTGGTTCCGATCCTGATCCTGATCGGAATTGGTGTCTTTTCCTTGCCGATCCTGTTCCGTCAGCTTGCCATTCCGCAGAACCCCGCGGTCGTCATCAAGGCCATCGGTCACCAGTGGTACTGGTCCTATGAATACCCCGATGAGGGGCTGGCCTTCGACGCGCTGATGCTTGCCAAGGAAGATCTGGAAGCAAACGGCTACAAGCCGGAAGAGTATCTTCTGGCTGCTGACAACGCGGTTGTGGTGCCCGTCGGGCAGGAAGTGCTGATGCAGTTCACCGCGACCGACGTGATCCATTCCTGGACCATCCCGGCCTTCGCCGTAAAACAGGATGCCGTGCCGGGCCGGATTGCGCAGCTGGCATTCACCGCCACGCAGGAAGGCGTCTACTTCGGGCAATGTTCGGAGCTTTGCGGGATCAACCACGCCTATATGCCGATCGTCGTTAAGGCCGTCTCGCCCGAGACGTATGCCGCCTGGCTGGAAGGTGCGAAGGTCGAATTCGCCGCGGCAGAGTTGCTGGACGCCAAGCCGATCCAGCTGGCGTCGAAGTAAGCGGCTGTGACTGACACAAGCACATATCAGGCACCGCAAGAGGCCGAGTTCGGCGATTATGTCGCGCTGTTGAAGCCGCGCGTCATGTCGCTGGTTGTCTTCACTGCATTCGTTGGCCTGATCGTGGCCCCGATTGCTGTGCATCCGCTTGTGGCTTTCTGCTCGGTCCTGTTCATCGCCATCGGTGGCGGGGCCTCGGGTGCGCTGAACATGTGGTATGACGCCGATATCGATGCGGTGATGAACCGTACCAAGTCCCGGCCGGTGCCCTCGGGCAAGGTCGCGGGCACAGAGGCGCTTGGTCTTGGTCTTGCGCTGTCCGGCATTGCCGTGATGATGCTGGGTCTGGCGGCGAACTGGTTTGCTGCGGGTTTTCTGGCCTTCACGATTTTCTTCTATGCCGTCGTCTACACGATGTGGCTGAAACGCTCGACCCCGCAGAATATTGTCATCGGCGGCGCGGCGGGTGCTTTCCCCCCCATGATCGGCTGGGCTTGCGCCACCGGCGGGATCGCCATCGAATCGCTGCTGATGTTCGCGCTGATCTTCTTCTGGACGCCGCCCCATTTCTGGGCACTGGCACTGTTCATGAAGGAAGATTACCAAAAGGCGGGCGTTCCGATGCTGACCGTGACACACGGTCGCGAGGTTACGCGCCGCCACATCTTTGCCTACACGCTGGTGCTGGCCCCCTTCGCGATCTGGCTGGGCCTGACCTCGATCGGCGGGCCGATCTATCTGAGCGTGGCCGTCGTTCTGAATGCGCTGTTCATCTGGCGCGGCTGGCAGGTGATGCGCCGCAGCGATGCACAGTCCAGTGCAGATGCGCACAGGGCTGAAAAAAGCTTCTTCAAGCTGTCGCTCTATTACCTGTTTGCGCATTTTGCGGCGCTGCTGGCCCAGCATTGGGTGGGCGCATGATGACGCTGCGCACCGAACATGAACTGCATGGCCGCCGCCGGTCGCGCAATATTGGCCTGCTGGCCGTGCTGCTGGCTTTCGTCGCGCTGATTTTCGGGCTGACCGTGGTCAAGGTGCAGAATGGCGATGAAGCGGCGCTTCAGGGATTTGACCATCAGGTACGCCCGGCCCTTTTGCCGCGCGAAGAAGGTGTCGAGATCCAGCCAAGCAACGACCCGGTTGCCGCGCCCGGCACGCCCGCGGCCGATCAGGGCGCAAGGACCACGCCATGAGACTGCTTCCCAGGGACAAGAACCAACGTGTGATGGTCCAGCTTGTGGGCGTCGTCCTTGTCATGGGCGCGCTCGCCTGGGCGGCGGTGCCGTTCTACAACTGGTTCTGCAAGGTGACCGGTTATGGTGGCACCACACAGGTGGCAGAGGCTGCGGCTATTGCCGATCAGCAGGTCCTGGACGAGACGATCACCATTCGGTTCGACGCCAATACGGACGCCAACCTGCCTTGGACCTTCCGGCCGCTTCAGACCGAAATGGAAGTGCCCATCGGCGCAACCGGCATGGCCTTTTACGAGGCGGTGAACAATTCCGACCATGTGATCACTGGACGCGCGTCCTATAATGTCGCGCCCGAGATCGCGGGTTCGTTCTTCTACAAGATCGAGTGCTTCTGCTTTACCGAACAGACCTTGCAGCCCGGCGAACGCATCGAAATGCCGGTGTCATTCGAGGTCGACCCGGAGATCGTGACGGACCGTGACGCCTACAAGGTGCGCGACATCACGCTCAGCTACACTTTCCACGAATATGGCACGCCCGAAACGGCGTCGGCAGCGGACAGTCAGGCCGCGTTGACGACCGATACGGACGGGACCAGAATGAACTGACGCAATAGCGGGGACAGCCAATGGCGCATGCAAAGAACCACGACTACCACATCCTGCCGCCCTCGCTGTGGCCGCTGCTGACCGCTATTTCGGTCTTTGTGATGCTGACCGGCGGCGTCGTCTGGATGAAGGCCGGCGGGCCCTGGATGTATCTGATCGGTCTGGTCGGCGTGCTTTACTGCATGTTCGGCTGGTGGGCCGATGTGGTGAACGAAGGCGAAACCGGGGATCATACCCCGGTTGTGCAGATCGGCCTGCGCTATGGCGTGATCCTGTTCATCATGTCCGAGGTTATGTTCTTCGTCGCGTGGTTCTGGGCCTTCTTCAAGAACGCGCTTTATCCGATGGGACCGGAAAGCCCGATCAAGGATGGCGTCTGGCCGCCCGAAGGCATCACCACCTTCGATCCCTGGCACCTGCCGCTGATCAACACGCTGATCCTTCTGCTGTCGGGCTGCGCTGTGACCTGGGCGCACCACGCGCTTGTTCATGAAAACGACCGCAAATCCGCGATTCAGGGCACGGCCATCGCTGTCGTGCTGGGCATCTGCTTCACCATTTTGCAGGCTTACGAATACAGCCACGCGGCATTCGGGCTGTCGGACACCGTCTATGGCGGTGTGTTCTACATGGCGACCGGTTTCCACGGCTTCCACGTCATCATCGGGACGATCTTCCTGCTCGTCTGCCTGATCCGCCTGATGCGCGGCCAGATGAACGACAAGCAACATGTCGGCTTCGAAGCCGCCGCCTGGTACTGGCACTTCGTCGACGTCGTCTGGCTGTTCCTGTTCTTCGCGATCTATATCTGGGGACGCTGATCCGCGCGTCGCAACAGGCTGAGCACTTCGAACGGCGCAGGGTTCCCTGCGCCGTTCTGGTTTAAGGCGACACTGTCGTCGCGACTGTCAGCTGTGATGCGCAACGGGCACGGTGCGCCCTGCCGCGTCTGCAGCCCCTTGGTCTTTGCCCGCCAGCGGGGTATCGCGGGACGCAAAGCAAGCGAATCCAGCATGACCCCGCGCCGCTCCATCATCCCGCCTCTGATTTTTGGCATTGTCCTGACGGGCATCCTGCTCAGCCTCGGTCTCTGGCAGTTGCGCAGGCTTGAGGTGAAAGAGGCGCAGCTGGCCGAAATCCAATCGGGAATCGACGCCGCGCCGGTGGCGCTTCCCGCGCAGATCGACCCGTCGATGAAATATCTGCCGGTTATCGTCTCGGGCCGCACGACCGGGCAGGAAATTCTGGTTCTGTCAGGCACGAAAGAACTGGGTGGCGGTTATAACGTCGTCTCGGCATTCGAAACCGATGACGGGCGCCGCGTCCTTCTGGATCGCGGCTTTATCGAACAGGATTATCGCCGCGCCGATCGACCGCCCACCGATCTTCGCGTTGCAGGCAACCTGCATTGGCCACAGGACAAAGGCAGCGCCACGCCCAAGCCGGATCTGCAAGCGGGCATCTGGTTTGCCCGTGACGTTCCGGCCATGGCCGACACGCTGGATACCCAGCCGGTGCTGGTCGTGGCGGCAGAGGTGCAGGGCGACAGCCAGGGTGTGATGCCCATACCCGTTACGATCGAGGGGATACCGAACAGCCACTTATCCTATGCCGTGCAGTGGTTCCTTTTCGCGGCAACCTGCGCGGGGATGACAGCATGGTTGATCTGGCGTATCAGGCAGCGGACTTATTAGGGACAGACATGCGTTATATCTCGACGCGGGGGCAGGCCCCGGTGCTGAATTTCGAACAGGCGATGCTGACCGGGCTTGCCCGCGATGGCGGGCTGTATGTGCCCGAAACGATCCCCCGTATGGAAGATATCGCGGCACTTGAAAGCCTGCCTTACGGCGAGGCCGCGCTGCGTGTCATCCGGCCGTTTCTGGGCGACAGTTTCTCGGATGCGGAACTGCGGACAGCGCTTGACGCCGCATACGCTGATTTCGGCCATGTTGCGCGCGCGCCGCTGCGTCAGCTGGCCCCGGGCCATCATCTGCTGGAACTGTTCCATGGCCCCACGCTGGCGTTCAAGGATTTCGCCATGCAGCTGATCGGTCAGCTGTTCCAGATCGCGCTGAAACGATCCGGCCAGCGGATTACGATTGTGGGTGCGACTTCGGGCGATACGGGCAGCGCAGCGATCGAGGCGTTTCGCGGCCTCGACAATGTCGATGTCTTCATCCTGTTCCCGCATGGCCGTGTGTCAGAAGTTCAGCGCCGCCAGATGACGACGCCTGATGAGGCCAATGTCCATGCCCTCGCCATTGACGGGCATTTCGACGACGCGCAGGCGCGGCTTAAGGATCTGTTCAACGACCACGAATTCCGCGACCGGGTCGGGCTGGCTGGCGTCAACTCGATCAATTGGGCACGCGTTCTGGCGCAGGTCGTCTATTACTTCACGGCGGCGGTCAGCCTTGGCGCACCGGGGCGCGAGGTTGATTTCACCGTGCCCACGGGCAATTTCGGCGATATTCTGGCTGGTCTGGTGGCCAAGCGCATGGGACTGCCTGTCGGGCAGCTGGTCATCGCGACCAATCAGAACGATATCCTGCATCGTGCCATGACCGCCGGCGACTATCGTGTGGGCGAAGTCTCCCCCTCGATTTCGCCGTCGATGGATATTCAGGTCAGCAGCAATTTCGAACGTGCATTGTTCTGGTCCTATGATGGCGATGCAGCGGCCATCCGGCAGCTCATGGATGAGCTGAAAGCCGGAGGGTTCAAGATCAGCCAGGGTGCGTTGCAGTCGCTTCAGGCGGATTTCGCGTCTGGCCGCGCTTCGGAGGAGGAGACGCTGGCGATGATCCACACGATCCGCGCGGAAACCGGCGAAATCCTGTGCCCGCATTCGGCCGTTGGGGTGAAAGTCGCGCGTGACCACCTGCGTGCGGGCGTGCCCATGATCACGCTTGCCACGGCCCATCCGGCGAAATTTCCCGACGCGGTCGAGAAGGCAATCGGGCTTCGCCCCGACCTGCCACCGCATATGGCAGGCCTGTTCGACAAGCCCGAGCGGCAGACCCGTATTGAAAACGACGTCGATGCGCTTAAATCGCTGATCCTTGAACGGAGGACCGCTTGAGCGACACCATCATTACCACGCTGCCCAACGGGCTGCGAATCGTCACCCGCAATATGCCGGGCCTGCACTCCGCGACGCTTGGCCTGTGGGTCAGCGCCGGCGGCCGGGACGAACGTGCCGAACAGAACGGCATTGCGCATTTTCTGGAACATATGGCCTTCAAGGGCACTGCGCGTCGCAGCGCCCTGCAGATCGCTGAAGAGATCGAGGATGTGGGCGGCTATATCAACGCCTACACCTCTCGCGATACGACCGCCTATTACGCGCGCGTCCTTGCCGCAGATACGGCGCTGGCGCTTGATGTGATTTCAGACATCGTGCTGAATCCGGCCTTCGATCAGCGCGAAATCGAGGTTGAGCGCGGTGTGATCCTGCAAGAAATCGGGCAGTCGCTGGATACGCCCGACGACATCATCTTCGACTGGCTGCAGGAGGCCGCTTATCCGGACCAGGCGATAGGGCGCACCATTCTGGGCCCCGCTGAACGGGTGTCCAGTTTCGGGCGTGTGGATCTTTCGGGCTTTGTGGCCGAACATTACGGGCCAAGCCAGATGATCCTGGCGGCTGCGGGGGCCGTTGATCACGACGCGATCGTGCGACAGGCCGAAGTCATTTTCGGGCATCTCAGCGACCGCCACGCGCCCCCTCGCGATCATGCGCGCTGGCAGGGTGCCGAGACACGCCGGATCAAGGATCTGGAACAGGCCCATTTCACGCTGGCCTTCGAAGGGCCAGGCTATCTGTCGCCGGACTATCACGCGGCCCAGATATGGACGACCGCAATGGGTGGGGGGATGTCCTCGCGCCTGTTCCAGAAAATCCGCGAGGAGCGCGGCCTGTGCTATACCATCTTCGCGCAGTCGGGCTTTCATGACGATACCGGCATGATGACCGTCTACGCCGGAACCGCGGCCGAGGATATTGCCGAACTGGCCACGCTGACAGTGGACGAATTGAAACGCTCGGTCGATACGCTCAGCGATGCAGAGATTGCGCGGGCTAAGGCGCAACTGAAGGCGGGCACGCTGATGGGGTTGGAAAGCAGTTCTGGCCAGGCAGAACGGATCGCGCGCTCGCTGGCGATCTGGGGACGGGTGCCGGAACCGGCCGAGACTGCGGCGCGGCTGGATGCCGTGACGCGCGCCGATATTGCGCGCTACACCGAAACACTGATCGCTCGCCGTCCGGCGATGGCGCTCTACGGACCGGTTGACCGTGCGCCGACGCTGGATGCGCTGATCGACAGGCTCGCCGCCTGATGTTCGGTCGGCGCCGTCCGATCCGGCTGGATACCGAACGGATGGCGCTGCGCCTGCCGCAGCATTCCGATTTCAACGCCTGGACTGATCTGCGGCGGGAAAGCCGGGACTTCCTGACCCCGTGGGAGCCGTCCTGGTCGGCGGATCATCTGTCGCGAAAGGCGTTCACCAACCGCGTCTATTGGGCGCAGCGGGCCAGCCGGAACAACAGCGCCATCCCCCTGTTCATGGAACGCAACGTCGATGGGGCGCTTCTGGGCGCGATCACCATCGACAATATACGCCGGGGCCCGGCGCAGATGGCGACCATTGGCTATTGGATCGGCGCGCCTCACGCGCGGCAGGGCTATATGACCGAGGCGATCGGTGCCGTTGTTCGCCATGCCTTCACCACGCTGGACATGTCACGGATCGAGGCTGCCTGCTTGCCGGACAATGCCGCATCGCGCGGGGTTCTGGAGCGTGCGGGCTTCAAATATGAAGGCGTCGCCCAAAGTTACCTTCAGATCAATGGGCGGTGGCGCACACATGTGCTTTATGCCAACTTGCGCCACGACAGACGCGGTCGGACGGATGCGGGATAGCTGAGATGACGAATGGTGCGGAACTGAACCCGGCAGGTCCGGCGCTGGCGGAAACGCTGCCGCAGGGCGTGTTGCGAGAGATCGAGCCGCGCCATCTGGAAGAACCGCGCGGCCGCTATCACGGCATTGCAGGACTACTGGCCGCGCCGCGCAATGTCGAAGAGGTGTCGGCAGTGGTCCGGGCCTGTTCGGCGGCCCGTGTCGGCATCGTGCCGCTTGGCGGCGGGACAGGGCTGGTCGGCGGACAGATTGTTCAGGATGGCCCCGCACCGCTGCTTTTGTCGCTGGAACGGATGCATGCCGTTCGTGACCTGCGCCCCGAAGAAAACGTCATGCTGGCCGAAGCTGCGGTCACCCTGCAAGGTGCGCGCGACGCGGCCGAGTCTGCAGGCAGGCTGTTCCCGCTTTCGCTGGCCTCGCAAGGGACGGCGCAGATCGGGGGCGTCCTTTCGACCAATGCGGGCGGCGTGAACGCGTTGCGGTATGGCACGGCGCGGGCGCTGTGCCTGGGGGTCGAGGCGGTGCTGCCCGATGGCAGCATCATGCATGACCTCAAGCGGTTGCGGAAAGATAATACCGGCTATGATCTGCGCGACCTGCTGATCGGGGCAGAGGGCAGTCTGGGCATCATCACCGCGGCCAGCCTGCGATTGGTGCCGCCACCTGCTGCCAATGGCGTGGCGCTGATGGTGGTGCCTGATCCCGCCGCGGCGCTGTCGCTACTGGCGCTGGCTGGCCAGCAGCTTGGCGACTGCGTCACAGCGTTCGAACTCATCTCGGGGCAGGGGCCGCGCTTCCAGATCGAGACGATGCCCCAATTGCGTCAGCCGTTCGACACACCGCCAGACTGGATGGTGCTGATCGAAATCGGTCTTCCAGCCGGGCTGGAACCGGATACGGCGCTGGAAACGCTGTTCGAAGCAGCGGTCGAGGAAGAACTGGCCGTTGACGGCCTGATCGCCCAATCCGGCCAGCAGGCGGCTGAATTCTGGCGCATGCGCGAGGAAATACCCGAGGCCAATCGCCTGATCGGCGCCATTTCCAGCCATGATATTTCTTTGCCCTTGTCGGAAGTGCCGCGCTTCATAGATGACGCCGGCGCGATGCTGGCGCAGATGGGTGACATGCGTGTCAACTGCTTCGGACACCTTGGCGACGGCAACCTGCATTACAACGTCTACCCGGCAGCCGGGCGCCAGCGTCAGGACTACGATGCGTTGCGGGCTGCTGTTCAGGAAGCCGTGCATGACATGGTGGTATCGCGTGGCGGGTCATTCTCGGCCGAGCACGGGGTCGGGCGGCTGAAAGTCAATGATCTGGAGCGTTGGGGCGATCCTGCGCGACTGGCGGCGATGCGGGCGATCAAGACGGCACTTGACCCGCTTGGCATCATGAACCCCGGCGCGGTCCTGGCGTGAGGGGGCTTGTCCGCCGCCCGTGCCGGCCCTAGCCTTCCGCCATGCTGCGCTATACCGCCCGTCGATTGCTTTCGCTCGCGCTCAGCCTTCTGGTCGCATCGGTGGTGATTTTCCTGCTGATCGAGATGGTTCCGGGCGATCCCGCGACGTTCATGCTTGGCACCGGTGCGCAGCCCGATACGCTGGCCGCACTGCGCGAGCAACTGGGCCTGAACCTGCCGCTGCCCGTGCGCTATGCCAGTTGGTTGGGGTCGGTGGTGACGGGCGATCTTGGCAGCAGTTTCACCTACAAGACGCCCGTGGCAGGGATGATCCTTGATCGCATGCAGGTCTCGCTTCCGCTGGCGGTGATGTCGCTTGTGCTGGCGGTTCTGCTGGCCTTTCCGGTGGGACTTTTCGCCGCCTCTCGTCGCGGGAA
Source organism: Paracoccus denitrificans (assembly GCA_005768755.1). Lineage (GTDB taxonomy): Bacteria > Pseudomonadota > Alphaproteobacteria > Rhodobacterales > Rhodobacteraceae > Paracoccus > Paracoccus denitrificans_B. The sequence continues at coordinate 218,345 of VAFL01000004.1, forward strand.
AGCGGGCGATACGGCGGTCATGGGCCTGACCCAGATCGGCATCGCGCTGCCGAATTTCTGGTTCGCCATGCTGCTGGTGCTGCTGTTTGCTGTGCGTCTGCAACTGCTGCCGGCCGGTGGCTTCGCCGGATGGGACCAGCCGATCGCGGCGCTGCGCTCTTTGCTGCTGCCTGCCGTGGCGCTGGCTTTGCCGCAGGCTGCGATCCTTGCGCGTGTGCTTCGGTCTGCCCTGATCGAGACGCTTGATCAGGATTACATCCGCACTGCGCGCGCCAAGGGTCTGACCCGCGCGCAGACGCTGCGGCGCCACGCCCTGCGCAACGCGCTTATTCCGGTGCTGACCATTCTGGGGATGCAGTTTTCGTTTCTTTTGGCGGGCGCGATCATCATCGAGAACGTCTTTTACCTGCCCGGACTTGGCCGGTTGATCTTTCAGGCCATCACCCAGCGTGACCTGATCGTGGTTCAGTCGGCTGTGCTGGTTCTGGTCGGCGCAGTCATCATGGTCACTTTCCTGATCGACATGGCCTATGCCGCCGTCGATCCAAGGCTGCGCGCAAGATGAGGTGGACGCTTCTGATCGGTGCCATCCTCGCCGGGATGGCGGTGCTGGCTGCGGGGCTGTCCTTCCTGTGGACACCTTACGATATCGGCGTGATGAACGTGCCCGGCAAGCTGCAGCCGCCATCGGGCGCGCATTGGTTGGGCACGGATCACTTTGGGCGCGATATATTGTCCATGGCCATGATCGGGGCGCGCACCTCGATCGCCGTGGCCATTATCGCGGTCGGTATCGGGATCGGGATCGGGGTGCCGCTGGGTCTGGCCGCAGCCGCCCGACGCGGCAGTTGGCTGGACGAGGTCATCATGCGCGGCAATGACCTGATCTTCGCTTTCCCCAGCCTCGTGATCGCGATCCTGATCACCGCCGCCTATGGGCCTGGCGCGATCAACGCGATCATTGCCATCGGCATTTTCAATATTCCGGTCTTTGCCCGTGTGACGCGCGGCGCTGCAATGCCGATCTGGACGTTGGATTATATCCGCGCCGCGCAGGTCTCTGGCAAGGGCAGGGCGCGGATCAGCATCGAACATATCCTGCCGAATATCGCCAATCTGCTGATCGTGCAGGGCACGATCCAGTTCAGCCTTGGCATCCTGGCCGAGGCCGGGCTGGCTTATGTCGGGCTTGGGGCGCAACCGCCCATTCCCAGCTGGGGGCGGATGCTGGCCGAGGCGCAGACCTTCGTGACGCTGGCCCCGCATGTCGCGATCATTCCGGGCCTGTGCATCTTTCTGACGGTGCTGGGCCTTAATCTTCTGGGCGACGGGCTGCGGGATGCGCTGGATCCCCGACTGAAGGTGATGCGCACATGATCGAGACCCGCGACCTCTCCGTCAGCATCCATGGCCGCCCGGTGCTGCGCGATGTCGATCTGGCGCTGCAACCGGGCAGGATCACCGGGCTGGTGGGCGAATCCGGGTCCGGCAAATCCATGACGGCGCTTGCGATCATGGGCCTTCTGCCCCTTGGCGCGCAAACCGGCGGAGAGGTGCTGCTGGACGGGCAGAATCTGCTGACGACGCCCGAACAGCAGATGTGCCGTATTCGCGGCAATCGGATCGGCATGATCTTTCAGGAACCGATGACGGCACTGAACCCGCTGATGAACATAGGCGATCAGGTCGCCGAGGTGCTGCGTATTCATCATGATCTGCCCGCCAGCAAGGCACTGGCGCGCGCGCGGGATCGGCTGGACCGGGTCGGCCTGTCCGAGCCGCGCTTTCCCCTGACACTTTATCCGCACGAACTTTCCGGCGGTCAGCGCCAGCGTGTTGCCATCGCGCTTGCAGTGGCCGAAGCCCCCGACCTGCTGATTGCGGACGAACCGACGACAGCGCTTGATGTGACGACGCAGGCGCAGATCCTGGATCTGTTGCGTGATCTGGTTTCGGCCGAAGGCATGTCGCTGCTGCTGATCACCCATGATCTGGCGGTGGTCGCGGGGATCGCCGATCATGTGGCGGTCATGAAGGACGGCGAGGTGGTCGAGGAAGGACCGACCGAGGCGCTGTTCCGTGCCCAGTCGCACCCCTACACGCGGTCGCTGTTCGCGGCGTCGCGCCATGTGCCGTCACATGTGCCGTCGCAAGCTGACGACACCCCGATCCTGACCGTGCGCGATGCCGTGCGCGAATATGTTCTGCCGCGGCCATCGGCCCTTGCGCCCCATCCGGTCTTGCGCGCGGTGGACAACGTCAGTCTGGCGATCCAGGACGGCGAATCCGTCGGTCTCGTCGGTGAATCAGGCTGCGGGAAATCGACGCTGACACGCGCGATCCTTGGTCTCGATCCCTTGCAGGGCGGAGAGATAAGACTTGACGGGCACAAGGTGCGGGCCGGCGCCGCAATGTCGCGCGACCTGCGGGCGAAGGTCCAGGTCGTGTTTCAGGACCCATTCGGCAGCTTCAATCCGCGATGGCGTGTCGAACGGCTGCTGAGCGAGCCGTTCTTTCTGACCGGCCGCCCGGCCGATTGGCGACAGCGTGTCGCGCAGGCACTGGGGGAAGTCGGCCTCGACCCCGGCGCCGGTCGGCGCTACGTCCACGAATTTTCCGGCGGACAGCGCCAGCGGCTTGCCATAGCGCGCGCGCTGATCATCCGTCCGCGCCTGATCGTGCTGGATGAAGCGGTCAGCGCGCTGGATGTGCGCGTCCGTGCGCAGGTTCTCGATCTGCTGGCGGAACTGCGCCGCTCACACGGGATGGCCTATCTGTTCATAAGCCACGATCTGGGCGTGGTGCGCGGTGTGACCGACCGGGTGCTGGTCATGGACAAGGGCCGCATTGTCGAGGAAGGGCCGACTTTGCAGGTCATGGACGCGCCGCAGCATCCGGTCACGCAGCGCCTGATGGCTGCCATGCCCGAAATCCCGGCGGATTGGGTGCCAGCGTGATGCTGAAGGCTGCGCATTATCTACCGGTGCGGCGGCGTCTGGGATGGCATCGTTCAGCTGGTCGGGAAGGGCGCTTCCAGCGCACCGATCCGGGCACAGCCGACCTGCGCAAGGCGTATGTGGCGGGCCTGACCATCGGCGATGATTGACCCGAAGATGACATTGATCCGCAAAGCCGCCGTATTTTTTGCCGTTCTGACATTGGCTGTGCTGCTGGGCAGTTATGGTGGCAGGCTTCATCCGCTTGGCGATTCACTGGCCGTATTTCGTCCGGTGTTCGCGGTGCTTCTGTTGGCCCTGTCTTTCGCCCTGACAGGCGCGGGCCGATACGTCCTGCTGGCGGTGGCGCTTCTGGCGTTGTTACCGATCCTTTGGCTGGCACGGCCTGTCGCTGTGGCCGATCCCACGATCACGGTCTACCAGAAGAACCTTCTGTTCCGGCGAGGCGATCCGTCCGACCTGATCGCAGATTTTCGCGCCTCGGGCGCCGATGTGATCCTGCTGGAAGAACTCAGCGATGCGAACCTGCCGATCCCGAAGGCTTTGATTGACAGTCATCCGCACCAGCTGATCTGTCGCGCGCACACTGTGGGCGCGGTGGCCATCTTGTCAGTGCATCCGCTGTCGGATCCCTATTGCCGCGAGGGGTCGGGCTATGCCATCGCGCGTGTCCAGCACCCGGCTGGTGCCTTCACGGCCGTGGCCATCCATCTGCACTGGCCATATCCTTTCGGGCAAGAGGCGCAGGTCAACCAGATCATGGCCGACATTGCAGGGGCATCGCGGCCGATGATCCTTGGCGGCGATTTCAATATGGTGCCGTGGGCCGGCGCGCCACGCCGCATCGCCGCTGTGACCGATACGCGGATCGCGGGGCCGATCCGGCCGACCTTGTTCGTCAAGGGATACCCCTTGCCGATTGATCATGTCCTGACCGATACGCGAATGACAGCATCGGTAGAGCGCCGTGCCCAGTTCGGGTCTGATCATTACGGCGTTCTGGCCCGTATCGGGCGCATAGCACGCTGAGCGTGGCTTTCCTTCCCGTGCTGCGCGCGCTAGGCATCAGCGCATGAATCTGCCCGTATTCTCTCCTGACCAGGCCGAGGCCTGGGATGCCCTGTCCGAGGTGCTGGCAACTTCCGGCATCGACCTGACGGCTGAAGAAATCCTGCCACCCAAGAACGGAAAGTCGCGGGTCATGGCCGTCATCGGCAAGGCGGGCTCTGGCAAGACGATGATTCTGGCTGCGCTGACCAAAGCCCTGCGCGAGGCGGGCGTTGATATCATCAGCGGCGATTATGAGGGCAAGAAGCGCAAGGACCGCCGGACCGTCGCGGTGCTTGCGCCGACCAACAAGGCGGCTTTCGTGCTGCGCATGCGTGGTGTGCCCGCGACCACGATCCACCGCATTCTTTATACGCCGGTCTACGATCCTGAATATGAAAAGATCGCGGATTGGTTGACCGGCACCGGTGCGCGCCCCGAGATCGAGGGCCTGACCGATGCAGCACTTGACCGTGCCAAGGCGTTCTACGACATCCACGCCTCGATCCCGGGTGCGCTGGCAGCGGCGGGGCTGCGCGGCTCGGATTTCATCAAGGGCTGGAAGCGGCGCGAGGATGGGCTGGATATCGGACTGATCGACGAAAGTTCGATGCTGGATGAACGCCAATTGGAAGATCTCCGAGAGATTTTTCCCGTGCTGCTGCTGTTCGGCGATCCGGCACAGCTGGCGCCGGTCGGGCAGTCGGGGGCGATGGTTTTCGACAAGCTGCCGGCGCCGCAGCGCCTTGTTCTCAATCGCATTCACCGACAGGCAGGCGACAGCCCGATCCTGGATCTGGCACATGCGCTTGCTGACGAAAGCCTTGATTTCAATGGGTTTGAGCGCATGGTCCGCGACGCTGCAGCCCGTGATCCGCGCGTGGTCTGGTCTGAACGTGTCGAATCCGATCTGATGGCGCGCAGCCCGGTTCTGGTCTGGCGGAACGCCACGCGCATTCGCCTGATTACCGCGTTCCGCGCGGCCTACGGCGCGCCCGGCGATCAGCTTCTGCCCGGAGAGCCGCTGATCTGCGACGGGCTGGAACTGCCGGTCAAGCACCGTGCCAAGCGGATCGATCTGGAAGCGAGGGGACTGATCAAGGGCGCCCAGGTGATCTATCTGGGGCCGGGTAAAAAGCCGGGCTTTTCGCGCCTGCATGTGATCGGCGCGGAAGATCCGCGTCTGTCCGCGGCTTCGATCGTCAAGATCGAAACCCCGGATGAGGAGGAACCTTTCATCCCCTTTGCAGCCCGCATGGGGGCAAGTTTCTTGCATGGCGCGGCGGTCACGATCCACAAGGCGCAGGGGTCGCAATGGCCCGACGTGCAGGTATTCGGCCCGGATATCAGCGCTGCGGCATGGTCGGGGCGCAACGAGGCAGGCATCCCCCTGTGGAAACGCCTGACCTATGTTGCCATTACGCGTGCGCAGGAGCGGTTGCACTGGGTGACGCGGGCGCGACTGGCGCGGCCTTCGGGCGCGCTCAGCATCGAAGACCTTGCGGTGCCGACAGCGCCACTGGAACTCATGGCGACCGAGGAGGGCGCGTCTGGCTGAATGTCAGTGACAAGTCTTGCGCGACACAGGTGCGATCAGGACGCGCGCCTGGCGACGGCAGCGCCCTGCTGCAATGTCCTGATGCGCATCTGCAGGCGTTCGGCAAGGGCTTCGCGCGGGATGCCGGTTTCCTTTGCCATGCGCATCAATCCGAACTGAACGCGCGCCAGTTCCTGATAATATCGTGCAAAGGTATAATTGATCGACGCGCCTGCCGCTGCGCCAAGAACCGGCACCACCTGTGCCCCGGCCTTAGTGATCAGGCGCGTGGCAATCTGGGGCGCGAACTTGGTGATCAGGCCCTGCAAAGTCGCACCGCTTATGGCCATGCGCGTCGCCAGAAGGGCCGTATCCGTGCTGTCATCTTCGGCCAGTGGTCCCCCGGTCGCGAAAATGCGCAGTGCCTCGGCCCGGATCTCGTCGCTGTCGACGTCCAGACCGTGCTCATCGGCGATCTCAAGGATGGCGCGCTGCAGGATGGTCACTGTCACTGGAAGCTCGATCAGGGTACCGGCGATGCCGGCCGCGCCGCCAACCGCACCGGCGGCCGTGGTGCCAAGCCGGTTGAACCAGTCGCCGCGCCCTGAGACGAGCCTGCGCGAGGCCGAGGCCGCGCTGAACGAGCGTCGAAGCGCGGCGGCGACCGACCGGTCGATGCGGCCGCGCAAGAATGACGGGATCATGCTCATCAGCTTTTCACCGCCATCGCCAAGCTTGTCGAGAATATCCATCGCAAGCCCGCGCGCATTGATATAGCGCCGGGCAAGCCGGTCGATTTCGTTCAACACCGATTCATCCGTGATTGGCGGCAGAATGAATTGCTTAGCGTCTGCCATCCGGCGCATCCTTTCGCGGTTCAACCTCCTGACAGTTGTCAGGATCGGAAGCACCATCATGCGCAGGGGCGACTTCCGGATCGGTTTCGCGCATGACCAGCCCCGTCACATCAACCCACGCGCCGGGCTGAAGTTCCAGCCCAAGCACGCGTTCGGGATTGGTGGGCGGTGGCATTTCAACGGCGCCCAGCTTTGCGAAACCGAAGCGCGAATAATACGGCGCGTCACCCACCAGCATGACCCTGGCCCAACCGATATCGCGGGCCCGCGACAGACTTTCCTGAATCAGCCACGCGCCCAGCCCTTCGCCCTGGGCAGTCGGGTGGACGGCGACCGGTCCCAGCAGCAGCACGGGCCGGCCCGCGACCCTGACAGGCCAGAAGCGGATCGCGGCCCGTAAAGTGCCATCCTCGCGCAGCAGCAGGCACAGATCTGGGACCGGGTCCACGCCGTCGCGCAGGCGATATGACGACAGGGCCGTGCGGCCGGGTGCAAAACACAGATCCATCAGGGCCTCGACGTCGTGCCAGTCCTCGGGCTGTTCTTCGCAAAGCTGCACCTGTCTTCCTTCCACATTCGGCTGAATGGCGGCGTGATGCGTAGCACGTCGCGCGGCAGTTGCAAGAATGGGGTGGACGACCGAACCGTGCAGGGGCAGGATGCCCGCCGCATCAGGAGGCGTCATGTTCTATCGACCCGAAGCCGGCCATGGCCTGCCGCATAACCCCTTCAACGCCATTGTCGCGCCCCGGCCAATCGGCTGGATTTCGACGCGCGGCGCGGACGGTGACAATCTGGCACCTTACAGTTTCTTCAATGCCATCGCCTATCTGCCGCCACAGGTGATGTTCGCCTCGACCAGTTCGAAGCCTGACAGGCAGGGGATGAAGGATTCTCTGGCCCATATTGCCGAAACGGGCGTGTTCTGCGTCAATATCCCGTCAGCTGCGCTGATCGACAAGATGAACGCGTCAAGCGCGCCACTGCCGGCGGGCGTCAGTGAGTTTCAGGCCGCCGGGATCGGTGCGGCCGAATGCACCACCATCGATTGCCCGCGCGTCGCGGATGCGCCGGCCGCGCTGGAATGTCGCGCGACACTGGTCCAGCGGTTGCCGGGCGAGGCAAACTGGCTGGTCATCGGGACGGTGACCGGCGTTCATCTTCGCGATGACTGCATCATCGACGGCAGGTTCGACCTTTCGCGCGACGGGTGGCTGGCGCGCATGGGCTATCGCGATTATGCCGCCGTCCACGATCTGTTTGAACTGGAGCGCCCGGAATGACGCAGAAGACCGTCAAGGATTACATCCGCAGCATTTATGATTTCCCGCATGAGGGGATCATCTTCCGGGATGTGACCACATTGTTTGCCGACGCGCGCGGTTTTCGCATGACGGTCGACCAGATCCTGCATGGCTATGCGGGTCAGAAAATCGACAAGGTCGTTGGGCTGGAAGCGCGGGGCTTCATCCTTGGCGGCGCGGTGGCCCATCAGCTGTCCACAGGTTTCGTGCCGATCCGCAAGAAGGGCAAGCTGCCCGGCGCAGTCATTTCCGAGGCATATGAACTGGAATATGGCGAGGCGGTGATGGAAATTCACGACGACGCCCTGAAGCCCGGCGAACGGGTGCTTGTCGTCGATGACCTTCTGGCGACCGGCGGCACCGCCGAAGCCGGCATCAAGCTTTGTCGCCGTCTGGGGGCGGACGTGATCGGATGTGCTTTCGTGATCGATCTGCCGGATCTGGGCGGGCGCAAGCGGCTGGAGGCGATGGGGATGCCCGTTCATGCCCTTTGCGAGTTCGAGGGTGCCTGAGACGCGGCACATCGCCAGCGACGACCGCGCCAACCGGATCGGCAGTGCCTGGATGGTGACGGCCATGGCTGTCTTCGCCGTCGAGGACGCGCTGATCAAGGCTGCCGCAAAAACCCTGCCCACCGCCGAAGCGCTGATGCTGTTCGGTCTTGGCGGGGCGCTGGTGTTCGGGATCTGGGCGATTGCGACCGGGCAACGCCTGATCTCGGCGGATGTCCTGTCACGCACGATGCAGCTGCGCTTCCTGTTCGAGGTGGCGGGCCGGCTTTTCTATGTCCTGGCGATCACGCTGACGCCGCTGTCGTCGGCGACTGTGATCTTGCAGGCAACGCCACTTGTGGTGGTCGCAAGTGCCGCATTGGTCTTTGGCGAAAAGGTGGGGCCAAGGCGCTGGCTGGCGATCCTGATCGGGCTGATCGGTGTGGTCATCATCATCGGACCGGGGACGGACAGCTTTTCGGCGCTGTCGGTACTGGCGGTGATCGGGATGCTGGGCTTTGCCGGGCGCGATCTGGCCAGCCGGGCGGCCCCAAAGGGGCTGGGCACGGCAGTTCTGGGCTTTTACGGCTTCGTCGCGATCATCGTCGCGGGGGGGCTGTATGCATTTTGGGAAGAAACCGTTTTCGTGACGCCCGGCGCCTCTGCCGCGGTTGCGCTTCTGGGGGCGGTGCTGGCGGGTGTGGGCGCTTATTCCTGCCTGATGAAGGCGATGCGCACGGGCGAGGTGTCGGCGGTCACCCCGTTTCGTTATTCGCGCCTGTTGTTCGGGATCGCGCTTGGCGTCCTGTTCTTTGGCGAATCGCTGAGTGTGGCGATGATCATGGGTTCGGCCCTGATCGTGCTTTCAGGACTGTTCATTCTTTGGCGCGGCAAACAATTGCAGCAGGACTGACAGGTTCGGTCGAGCCGGGGTTGTTGGCGGCGGCGAAATCGCCTTTCCTGCCCGAAAGCCCGACTGCGCAGCGCGTCCAGCGAACAGGCCATCACCTGAAAGGACCAGAAAATGCGATTCTCTGTTAAAAGCATTATTTTTACCGGATTTCTTGCCGCGACATTACCCGCCTTTGCCCAGGATGCGACAGAAGCTGGGGCCGGTCAGGGTGGCCCTGCCGTCAACTCGACAGTGTTCCGGTCCGAACATATCAGTGCCGTCACCTCGATCACCGAGGTTTTCGGACGCAGCCAGCGGCTGACGGCGGTCGTTCTGGAATACGATGTTCCGGTTGCGAATGACGGCGTGTCACCCGCGCAATTCAGCGTCACGGATCGCAATATCCTGCGCGCTTATACCAATGACAGCGCGGCAAAGGACGCGACAGGTCGCGATGGTCGCTTCGTGGTGCTGGAACTTGACCCGAATGATGCGGGCGCGGCTGTCTACGCGCCGGGCGTGGACGAACCGGCGCAGGCCGTGGTGTCGCAGGTTCAGCCCGTGAAGGCAGTGGATGGCAACAGCCTTGCTGCGACCGAAACAGCCCTGATCAACACGCGCCAGCAGAACCTGATCGTCGATGATTTCCGGCAGTTCCGCTTCACCGATCCCGAAACCGGGCTGATCCTGAACTATAACCTGTTCATTCCGGCGGATCATGACGCATCGCAGAAGTTTCCGCTGGTGCTGTTCATGCATGACGCCGGTGTGACCGGCACCAATCCGCTGCGGACGTTGGAACAGGGGCTTGGCGCGGTGTCCTTCGCCAGTCCAGAGGATCAGGCAAAGCACCCATCTTTCGTGCTGGCCCCGCAATATCCGGTCAATCTTGCCAATGACGCCTCTGAAACCTCGGTCTATGCCGATATCACGGTGCGGCTGATCGCGGCGCTGCAGCAGGAATACAGCATCGATCCAGACCGGATCTACACGACCGGGCAGTCGGGCGGCTGCATGACGTCGATCGCGCTGAATATCAAATATCCCGATCTGTTCGCGGCCTCGCTTCTGGTGGCCGGGCAATGGGATACGTCTGTCGTCGCGCCGCTGGCTGACAAGAACATCTTCGCGATCGTGTCGCAGGATGACAGCAAGGCTTATCCCGGCATGTCTGCCATCATGGACGTGCTGGAACAGAACGGCGCGAATGTGACCCGTGCCGAGTGGAACGGGCGGGCCTCGCAGGACGAATTTGCCGAGGCCGTTGCAGCGATCCGTGCGGCCGGGCCGGACAGCAATGCATATTTCGTTGCATTCGAGAAAGGGACCGTCATTCCGGAGGGCGAAAGCAGTGAAGGCGGCGCAGGGCACGTGAACACCTGGCCCATCGCCTACGCCATCCCCGGCGTACGCGACTGGCTGTTCGAACAATCCAGATAGCCGGGAAGACGTGCTGAAACAGGGTCGAAACAGACCCGATCATCAGGACGAAGCTTGCCAGCACAAATCTCGATAACAGCGCGGCAATGCCCGGCCACCTTATGGCGCTTACCAGATTTGCTGTCTGCGCGACGGCCAGCATCGGCAACCCGGCATGTCACGCGAGGCTGAAGAGCCATGCCGAACGGTTCAGATGTGCTGCACTTCTGCCATCCCGAAAGTCGGAAAAAGCCCGATGCGAGCGGTGACATGAACCAGAAGAAGGCGGAAAGTGCGGGCGCCTGCATCACCAGGATCAGCCAGACCCATGGCAGAACAGGACGAAGTTCCGCCGTTTGCTGGTCCGGTGGTGCTGCGCTTATGGAACGTCGATCTTGCCACGCAGCGGCACATCGGCATGAGAGGCCGCGTCGTGACGCTCGATCAGGCGATGCACGGGTGGGTCGCCCTCGCCCTGATGCAGGCGGTGAAGAGCCTCGGTCACCGCAGTATCTGTGACGGTGCGGCGGCTGTTATGGCGGATGTAATCGTCCCATGTGGCGATGTGATAGCTTTCCGACCAGTGATCAGGCTTTTCCAGATCGCGCAGCAAAACCCATGATCGCGCCCCGTCCCGGCGACGGATATCGCGGCGTTTGACCATCAGCGACAGAAATTCGCGCGTGTCCTGTGGCGCGATGTGATAATCGACCATGACCATGATCGGTCCGGAACGCCCGCGCAGATCAAGGCCCAGTTCCGGCTCTCGGAAACGGTTGGCGGGGGACAGGTCGGACTGGCTGAATTCCGGCATCGGCAGCGCGAAACCAAGCGCCGCTGCGCCCAGCAGTGCGATGCCCGCGCCGATCAGCGCCTGATCGACGCCCGACGCTTCGGCCACGGCGCCCCACAGCCACGCGCCTGCCGCCATGCCGCCGAAGGTGACGGTCTGATACATTGCCAGCGCACGCGCCACGACCCATCGGGGCGTCGACAATTGCACAGTGACGTTGAACAGCGACAGCGTGACCACCCATGCCAACCCCGCCGGGAACATCGCCAGTGCGTGGATCCAGACGTTGTCGGTCAGCCCGACGATCATCAGCGCAAGGGCGAACAGCGTCATCGACAGCCGCACGACCCATTCATTGTTGAACCGGGCCCGGATGCGGGTATTGGTCAGCGCCCCGATGATGGCGCCTGCGCCGAAGCAGCCCAGCAGGATGCCGAACAGAAGCGATCCGCCCTCGGGGTGGGATTTCGCGACCAGTGGCAGAAGTGCCATCAGCGCTGCGGCAGATAGGCCGAACGCGGCCGACCGGCTGAGAACGCGCACCAGATTCGGCGACAGCGCCACATAGCGCAGCCCCGCGCCAACGGCCGAAACGAATGGCTCACGCGCAATGGTGCGCGGCGGATAATCCGGCTTCCAGCGCAGCATCGCGATCAGCAGCGGGATAAAGCTGAAGGCGTTGATGATGAAGCCCATCGCCGCGCCCCAGGCCGCGACGATCAGTCCTCCGGCCGCCGGCCCGACAGAGCGCATGAGGTTGAAGCCAACGGAATTCAGCGTGACGGCCTGCGGCAAATCTTCGCGCGGGACCAGATCGCCCATGCTGGCCTGCCAGGGCGGGTTATACAGCGCCTGACCCATCCCGATCAGGAATGTGAGGGCCAGAAGCGACCAGGGCGTGATCGCGCCGTTCCACGCGACGAGGGCGAGCAGGACCGACATCAGCGCCATGAATGCGAGCGCTGCCAGCATGATCTGGCGACGGTCGAAAATATCTGCAAGCGCGCCCGACACCAAAGCGAACAGCATGATGGGCAGCGTGTTCGACGCCTGCACAAGTGCAATCAGTGTGGCATTGCTGGTCAGTTGGGTCATCAGCCATGCAGCGCTGACCGCTTGTACAAGGCCACCGAAATTCGACACCAGGGTCGCGGACCAAAGGGTCCGGAAGGCGGGGTGCCGGAACGGCGCGAAGGTCGAAGGATTTGCTGACATCGGCCGCAGTCTGCCCGGAACGACAAACCCCCGCAAGCGGCTTGCGGGGGTTCATGTTGTTGTTGGCCGGCTGGCTCAGGTTGCGCGGTTGATCAACCGCAGCAAGACCAGAAGGATCACCGCACCGATTGTTGCGTAAATGATCGAGCCGAGCCAGTTGCTGCCTTCACCCGAGCCCATGCCCAGGGCGGGAAACAGGAAGGACGCAATCAGCGCACCCACGATCCCGACAACGATATTGACCAGAACGCCCTGACCGTGACCTTTCACGATCTGGCCGGCCAGCCAGCCTGCGATTGCGCCAATAATGATCGCAACGACGATTTCCATACTGTGTCTCCCTTTCAGTTGGTCCTGACAATTTCAGTCTAACGCCGAACGCCACTGCTTGCGAGGGGTTCCGCAGAACTGTAAAAATCTGAAACTGTTGCTTTTCGTGCCAGCATTTCGCGCAGGTCCGCCGTGACTGCAGTCGCCGGTCAAGCAGGGGCACCGATTGCGGCTGACGCGGCGGGGCGGGATTTTCGCTGACGGGAATCGTACCTGCCCGAGTTGACCCTAATTCGCGGCAGGGATACATGGACATTAGCCCAACCCAAACGCAGCCACAGTCAGGCTGTGGCATAAGGGAGCCTGAAAAGTGGACTATCTTCTGTCCGAATACCTTCCGATCCTGGTCTTCATCGCCATGGCATCGGCACTCGCCCTGATTCTGATGGCTGCCGCTGCGGTTATCGCCGTGCGCAATCCGGACCCTGAAAAGGTCTCGGCCTATGAATGCGGGTTCGAAGCCTTCGATGATGCGCGCGCGAAGTTCGATGTCCGCTTCTATCTGGTGTCGATCCTGTTCATCATCTTCGACCTTGAAGTCGCCTTCCTGTTCCCGTGGGCCGCGAATTTCTATCACCTGTCGGAATTGGCTTTCTGGGGGATGATGTTGTTCCTGGGCGTTCTGACTGTGGGCTTTGCCTATGAATGGAAGAAGGGGGCGCTGGAATGGGCGTGACCGAAGGGACGAAGCCGACACTGATCCAGCCCGGATCGGCCCAGTTCGGGCCGAATGTCTCTGGCCCGGGCGCTTCGGTGCCGGCGATGGCCAACAGGGCAGGCGCGGATCGCGACGTGCAGGTGCGAGAGCTTTCTGACGAATTGCAGGACAAGGGCTTTCTGCTGACCACGACCGAAGATATCATAAACTGGGCGCGCAACGGCTCTCTGCATTGGATGACCTTCGGTCTGGCCTGCTGCGCGATCGAGATGATGCAGGCATCCATGCCGCGCTATGACATCGAACGCTTCGGCACCGCGCCGCGCGCATCGCCGCGCCAGTCGGACCTGATGATCGTGGCGGGCACGCTGACCAACAAGATGGCGCCTGCGCTGCGCAAGGTCTACGACCAGATGCCCGAACCGCGCTATGTCATCAGCATGGGCAGCTGCGCGAATGGTGGCGGCTATTACCATTACTCGTATTCAGTCGTGCGCGGCTGTGACCGGATTGTGCCTGTGGACATCTATGTCCCCGGCTGTCCGCCCACTGCCGAGGCGCTGCTTTACGGTATCCTGCAGTTGCAGCGGCGCATCCGCCGCACCGGCACACTGGTGAGGTAAGCGATGGCGATTTATCCCGATCTCAACGCGCTGTCCGACCTGTCCGATCTGGTTCAGGTGCGCTTTCCTGACGATGTGCAATCGGCCACCACGGCTTTTGACGAACTGACAGTGACCGTCGGCTTGTCCGGTCTGCTGCGGGTCATCGAATTCCTGCAATCGGACGCGAATTGCCGGTTCTCGACGCTGATCGACATCACGGCAGTCGACCACCCGGAACGTCCTGCGCGGTTCGACGTGGTCTACCAGTTCCTGTCGATGTACAGAAACCAGCGCATCCGCGTGAAGGCCGCCGTCCGCGAGGACGAACTTGTGCCATCCGCCACGGGCCTGTTCCCCGGCGCCGACTGGTACGAGCGGGAAGTCTTCGATCTGTTCGGCATCATGTTCTCGGGTCATCCTGACCTTCGCCGCATTCTGACCGATTACGGTTTCCGCGGCTATCCGCTGCGCAAGGACTTCCCGACCACCGGCTATGTCGAGGTCCGCTATGACGAGTCGTTGAAGCGCGTCGTCTACGAGCCGGTGCGGCTGACGCAGGAATACCGGCAGTTCGATTTCCTGTCACCCTGGGAGGGCGCCAAATACGTCCTGCCCGGCGACGAAAAGACAGAGGGCTGATCCATGGACGGCGATATTCGTGTCAACAGCTATGACGACGGTTCGGTCGATGCCCGCACCGAAGAGCAGGAAATCCGCAATTTCAACCTGAATTTCGGGCCTCAGCACCCGGCGGCCCATGGCGTGTTGCGCCTTGTCGTCGAACTTGACGGCGAGGTGGTCGAGCGCTGCGATCCCCATATCGGCCTGCTGCATCGCGGCACCGAAAAGCTTATGGAATCGCGCACTTACCTGCAGAACCTGCCGTATTTCGACCGGCTCGACTATTCGTCACCGCAGAATCAGGAACATGCCTGGTGTCTGGCCATCGAAAAGCTGACCGGGATCGAGGCGACGCCGCGCGCCAAGATCATCCGCGTTCTCTTCAACGAGATGGGGCGGATTCTGAACCACCTTCTGGGCATCACCACCGGCGCGCTGGATATCGGCGCGCTGACACCGCCGCTTTGGGGGTTCAAGGCGCGCGAGGAACTGATGGTGTTCTGCGAACGCGCCTCGGGCGCGCGCCTGCACATGGCGTATTACCGGCCCGGTGGCGTGCATGAAGACCTGCCGCCCGATCTGATCGACGATATCGAAGCCTGGTGCGAGACTTTCCCGGCACTTGTCGACGACCTGAACACCCTGCTGACCGAAAACCGCATCGTGAAACAGCGCCTTGTTGATATCGGCATCGTGACCGAACAGGACGCGCTGAACTGGGGTTACACGGGCGTCATGGTCCGCGGCTCGGGCCTCGCATGGGATCTGCGCAAGTCGCAGCCCTATGATGGCTACGAGGAGTATGATTTCCAGATTCCCGTGGGCAAGAACGGCGATTGCTATGACCGGTATCTGGTCCGCATGGCCGAGATGCGCGAATCCTGCAAGATCATGAAGCAGGCGGTCGCAAAGCTGCGCGTGACGAAGGGTGATGTGCTGGCCCGAGGCAAGTTGGCCCCGCCGAAACGGACGGCGATGAAGACGGACATGGAAAGCCTGATCCATCACTTCAAGTTGTATACCGAAGGGTTCAAGGTCCCCGCCGGCGAGGTCTATGCCGCAGTTGAGGCGCCCAAGGGCGAATTCGGCGTCTACCTGGTCTCGGACGGGACCAACAAGCCCTATCGCGCCAAGCTGCGTGCGCCGGGCTTTGCCCATTTGCAGTCGATGGACTGGATGGCGACCGGTCATATGCTGTCTGATATCCCGGCCTTCATCGCAACACTTGATATCGTGTTCGGCGAGGTTGACAGATGAGCACGTTACGTGTGGTCGCGATCCTGGGCCTGTCATTGACGATGCTGGCTGCGTGTCAGCGTGACCCTGAACGCGGTTTGTCGGCAGAACGGGCAGGGCCACTTGTGCTGAACCCGCAGGCACCCCCGCCCGCGCGGTAAGTTGTTTTCCGGCCAGCATGGCCGGTGCCAGAGGAAGGGCAAAGCAGGTGGCGGGATGCCCCTGCTGATCGCCATAGTAAGGAACGGATAGAAGAAGATGCTTCGCCGCCTCAGCCCCATCCAGCCGGACTCGTTCGAGTTCACGCCAGCGAACCTTGACTGGGCGCGGGCGCAGATGACCAAATATCCCGAAGGTCGCCAGCAATCGGCCATCATTCCGGTTCTGTGGCGCGCGCAGGAACAGGAAGGCTGGCTGACCCGCGCCGCGATAGAATATTGCGCCGATCTGCTGGGCATGGCCTATATACGTGCGCTGGAAGTCGCGACTTTCTACTTCATGTTCCAGCTGCAACCCGTTGGCACCGTTGCGCATATCCAAATTTGCGGCACGACGACCTGCATGATCTGTGGCGCCGGCGAACTGATTGCGGTCTGCAAAGAGAAGATCGCGCCGCAAGCGCATATGCTGTCCGAGGACGGCAAGTTTTCGTGGGAAGAGGTCGAGTGCCTGGCCGCTTGCGCGAATGCCCCCATGGCGCAGATCGGCAAGGATTACTACGAGGATCTGACGGCCGATAAGCTGGCCCAACTGATCGACGCGATGGCATCCGGCAAGGTTCCCGTTCCGGGCCCGCAGGACGGCCGCTTCTCGTCCGAGCCGAAAACAGGCCAGAACGCGCTGATGGATCTGGTCCCGGCGTCAGAGGCTGATAACGCATCGGTCGCGCTGGCCATCGACCTGAAGGATACACTGAAGCGCATCGATGGGACCGAAGTGCCGATCCTCACGCCGTGGATTGCCCGGCCGGAAGGTGCTACAGACGATCAGACCGGCAAGAATACCCAAGCCGAGGAAGAGCCACGTCCCGCCGAAGGCCTTCCCGTCGACGAGACCGGCATCACGGAACAGGAAGCGCCGGTGGAATCTGCCGCAGCCCCCGAGAAAGAGGCTGAAGACGCCGCTGCGGTTGCCGATCGCGCCGATGACCAGCCTGCCATCACCGGCCGCCAACCCCTGAAGCTGGAGGCGCCACGAGAGGGGGGGGCCGATGACCTGAAAGAAATTTCCGGTGTCGGTCCGTCGCTGGAGACGTTGCTTCACAGCCTTGGCATCTATCATTTCGATCAGATCGCAAATTGGGACGATGCGGAAATTGCCTGGGTTGACGAGAACCTGGAGGGCTTCAAGGGCCGGGTCAGCCGCGACGAATGGGTTCGGCAGGCGAGGCAATTTGTCAAGGAACGTGACGGCAAGACCAGCTAGAATCAACGATACCTCAACGGGGTGAATGATGTTCAAGAACGAATGCTCTCGCAATTGCTGGCTGGCGGCCGCTGTGGTCGGCCTGGCCGTCTGGCTGTTCAACGCCACGTTGGTCGGCGGTTTCGTTCTGGGACTGATCGCGTTCGTTCTGCTTGGCTCTGCTCTGATCTGGCTGGTCTGCAACGGTCGCGGAGGCGCGACCGAGGATGCCGCGGTCATGGCCGGTGATGGAACTGCCCAGGCTTCTGTGGGGGATGGTGTGCTGCACCGGGCCGAGCAGGCGGTGGTCGACGCGAGCAACGCGTTTGCTACAGGCACCGCGGCCGCTGTCGCAAAGGGGCGCGAAGCCTGGCAGGACATGCGCGATGACGCGAAGACGCCAGATCGCGACGATGACAGTCGCAAAGATCGGCATGACGACGATGACCATGACGACGATGACGATGACGATGACGATGAAAGCATCCTCGAACGTGCCGAGGAGCGTCTGGAAAAGGCGGGCGAAGCCGTAAAGGACGCAATGGGGGCACTGGCCGCTCGCGGGAAAGAGGCGATCAGTTCCTTGAAATCGCGCAGTGAGGCCGAAGATCAGCCAACTGCCGAAGCACCGCCCGCCGCGCTGTCAGAAAGCGTTTCGCCGTCCGGCCAGTCAGCCGTCCCCACCGACCCGGCGGAGGCAGAGCACCGGGCCGAGCCGTCAGGTTCGGGCGTTGCGAAGTCAGAAGTTTCTCAGTCGGCACCTGTGGCAGAGCCCTCGCCCGCCAGGGACGAGGTGGAAGCGCTGACCGAAATGCCCGAGGATGTGCCGTCCAAATCCGAAATTGAACAGGTCAAGGCGGAAAGCCCAACGCCCAGGACCGAAGCGGAGAAGCCGCAGGCGACACAGCCCGCAACCGGGATGTCCAGGACCGATGAAGCCGACGACCTTAAGGAAATCAAGGGCATCGGCCCCGCGTTGGAGGCGACGCTGCACGAAAACGACGTGACCAGTTTCGCCCAGATCGCCGCGTGGAGCGAAACCGATATCGACCATTACGCCGAACTGATCGGGCGCATGGGCGGTCGGATTCGTAGCGATGACTGGGTGGCGCAGGCCAAGGTTCTGGCGAAAGGGGGCGAGACAGAGTTCTCGCGCCGGGTCGACAAGGGCGAGGTCTATTGATGGCTGTGCGCACGGCTCAGGATGCGGCACAGTTACGGCTGGCCGCGCTGGTCATGGCGGCAACTGCGCTTCTGTGGCTGGCAGCGAATTGGGCCGGGCAGCGTTTCGGCTGGCCGTCGAGCTATGCGTTCCTCGCGGATCTGGCCGCGATGGGTGGTTTTGTCTGGTCGCTGCTGGTGACCTGGCGTATCTGGCAGCGCAGCAAGTCGCGGCCGGGCAAGGAAGGATAAGAACGGATGCTGTTGCAGGATAAGGACAGGATTTTCCAGAACCTCTACGGGATGGGCGACCGTTCGCTGAAAGGCGCGATGTCGCGCGGCTGCTGGGATAACACGGCCGAGATCGTCTCGCGCGGGCGCGACAAGATCATCGAACAGATGAAGGCTTCGGGTCTGCGCGGTCGTGGCGGCGCGGGCTTTCCCACCGGGCTGAAATGGTCCTTCATGCCGAAGGAATCGGACGGCCGCCCGGCCTATCTGGTCATCAATGGCGACGAATCCGAACCGGCGACCTGCAAAGATCGTGAGATCATGCGCCATGATCCGCATACGCTGATCGAAGGCGCGCTGATCGCGAGTTTCGCGATGGGTGCGCACGCCGCCTATATCTATCTGCGCGGAGAGTTCATTCGTGAACGCGAAGCGCTGCAGACTGCGATCAACGAATGCTATGACGCGGGTCTGTTGGGCAAGAATGCTGCGAAATCCGGCTGGGATTTCGACGTTTACGTCAATCACGGCGCCGGCGCCTATATCTGCGGCGAGGAAACCGCCCTGCTGGAATCGCTGGAAGGCAAGAAGGGCATGCCGCGCATGAAGCCGCCTTTCCCGGCGGGCTCCGGGCTGTACGGCTGCCCGACAACAGTGAACAACGTCGAATCCATCGCCGTTGTGCCGACGATCCTGCGTCGCGGCCCGGAATGGTTCGCGGGCTTCGGTCGTCCGAACAATGCCGGCACCAAGCTGTTCGGCCTGACGGGCCATGTAAACACGCCTTGCGTCGTCGAAGAAGCGATGTCGATCCCCATGCGCGAACTGATCGAGAAGCACGGGGGCGGTATCAAGGGCGGCTGGAAAAATCTGAAGGCCGTGATTCCGGGCGGCGCATCTTGCCCTGTTCTGACTGCCGAAATGTGCGAAAATGCCATCATGGATTACGACGGCATGAAAGAGCTGAAATCCAGCTTCGGCACCGCCTGCATGATCGTCATGGATCAGTCTGTTGACGTCATCAAGGCGATCTGGCGGCTGTCGGCCTTCTTCAAGCATGAAAGCTGCGGCCAGTGCACGCCCTGCCGCGAAGGCACCGGCTGGATGATGCGCGTGATGGAACGTCTGGTCACCGGCGAGGCCGAGGTCGAGGAAATCGACATGCTGCTGGATGTGACCAAACAGGTCGAGGGCCACACAATCTGCGCCTTGGGCGACGCGGCGGCATGGCCCATTCAGGGCCTGATCCGCAACTTCCGTGGCGAGATAGAGGATCGGCTGAAGGCCAAGAAAACCGGGCGCATGGGCGCCCTGGCGGCGGAGTAGGCGACAGAATGACGACGAGAGAAACAATCGGCCTTATCAGAAGATGCGCGTCCGGAACCTGCTTTATGCTGGGTGCTTTTGCGCTGGCTGGTTGTGGTGTCGAAGCGGATAACGCGTTCGACCCTGTCTTTCTGACGGCGAATGGCCTTGATCTGAAAATCTATTTCGAGCCCGACCTGATCTATGCTCCGGTTGCCGAGGTGGAAAATGGTGATGGCACCGTGTCAATTATCGAACCCATTTACGTTCCGGGAGGCCTTGCCGTGGCCCGCGTGGGCGGACTTTCACTGGTCGATAGCGACGAAGCCAATGCTCGGGAAGCGGCGGAGTATTATTGCGCAAAGATGGGCGAGCGCCCGATAACGTTCGGGTTCGCCGACGTTGGGGATCAAGATTCGCTTCGTGTCTGGCAGTTCCAGGGTTGCGACCGATGAGACTCACGCTTTCCTCACCGCTCCGTGTCGGGCCGTCGGCCCGTGGCCGTGGTAAGGCTGTCTCCATAAGCAAATGGAGGCAGCAGCCATGAAGAAACTGATCGCAATCGTCCTGACCGCCGCAACGCTCGCCCAGCCAGCGCTGGCGCAGGCGCCGCTTTCGCAGGAGCGTTACATCAATGACCGGCTGATCGCCGCGCGGGTGGCTGACCGCGTGCGCCGCGAATGCCCGTCAATCGACGCGCGCATCGTCTACGCCTGGGGGCAGGCGCGCGCGTTGAAACGCTATGCGCAGGACAAGGGCTATTCCTCGGCCCAGATCGACGCATTTCTTGATAGCAAGCAGGACAAGGACCGCATCTATGCTGCGGCCGAGGACTATCTGACCCGTAACGGTGCGCGTAAGGGGGATGCCGAATCCTTCTGCCGCATCGGTCGGGCCGAAATCGCAAGCAAGTCGGTCGCCGGATCACTTCTGGTGGCCAAGTAAGGACGTAAACATGGCAGATCTGCGCACAATCAAGATCGACGGCAAGGAAATCGAGGTCGATCCGAACCTGACCCTGATTCAGGCCTGCGAACTGGCCGGGGTCGAGATCCCGCGTTTCTGCTATCACGAACGGTTGTCCATCGCCGGCAACTGCCGCATGTGCCTGGTCGAAGTGGTGGGCGGCCCGCCCAAACCTGCCGCTTCTTGCGCGATGCAGGTCAAGGACCTGCGGCCCGGCCCGGAAGGCGCGCCGTCCGAGGTGCTGACCAATTCTCCGATGGTCAAGAAAGCCCGCGAAGGCGTGATGGAATTCCTGCTGATCAACCACCCGCTGGATTGCCCCATCTGCGATCAGGGCGGCGAATGTGACCTGCAGGATCAGGCGATGGCCTATGGCATCGACTTCTCGCGCTATCGCGAACCCAAGCGCGCCAGTCAGGACCTGAACCTTGGTCCGCTGGTTGAAACGCATATGACTCGCTGCATTTCCTGCACGCGCTGCGTCCGCTTCACGACCGAAGTCGCGGGCATCACCCAGATGGGGCAGACCGGTCGCGGCGAAGACAGCGAGATCACCAGCTATCTGAACGAGACGCTGGCCTCGAACATGCAGGGCAATATCATCGACCTCTGCCCGGTCGGTGCGCTTGTGTCGAAGCCCTATGCCTTCACCGCCCGCCCGTGGGAGCTGACGAAGACGGAAAGCATCGACGTCATGGACGCCCTTGGCAGCAATATCCGGGTCGATACCAAGGGCCGCGAAGTGATGCGTATCCTGCCGCGCAACAATGACGCGGTGAATGAGGAATGGATCAACGACAAGACCCGTTTCGTCTGGGATGGCCTGCGCCGTCAGCGGCTGGACAAGCCCTATATCCGTGAAAACGGCCGCCTGCGCCCGGCCAGCTGGGCGGAAGCCCTGTCGGCGGCGGCGGCCGCGATGAAGGGCGGCAAGCTGGCCGGACTTATCGGTGATCTTGTCCCGGTCGAAGCCGCGTTCAGCCTGAAGCAACTGGTCGAAGGACTGGGCGGGACGGTTGAATGTCGCGTCGACGGGGCGAAACTGCCGGCGGGCAACCGCTCGGGCTATGTCGGGACCGCAACCATTGCTGATATCGACGATGCGGCGATGATCCAGCTGATCGGGACCAACCCCAGAACCGAGGCGCCGGTATTGAATTCACGCATCCGCGCCGCATGGGCGCGCGGCGCGAAAATCGGGCTGATCGGTGAAGCGGTCGATCTGACCTATGATCACGCACATTTGGGCAATGACCGCGCGGCGCTTGAAAAGCTGTCCTCGCAGGACATCAGTCAGGAAACGAAGGACAAGCCCACGCTGGTCATCGTCGGGCAGGGCGCGCTCTGTGACGCCGATGGCGAGGCCGTGCTGGCCCATGCGATGCAACTGGCCGCGAATTCGCATTCGAAGCTGCTGGTGCTGCACACCGCTGCGGGTCGTGTCGGCGCGATGGATGTGGGTGCCGTGACCGACGGCGGGATCGACGCCGCGCTTGACGGGGCCGAGGTGGTCTTCAATCTGGGCGTGGACGAGGTTGACCTGGCCCCGGGCTCGTTCGTGATTTATCAGGGCAGCCATGGTGATCGCGGTGCGCATCGCGCCGATATCATCCTGCCGGGCGCCTGCTATACTGAAGAAAACGCGCTGTTCGTGAATACCGAAGGTCGCCCCCAACTTGCGATGCGCGCGAATTTCGCGCCGGGCGATGCGCGCGAGAACTGGGCGATCCTGCGGGCCTTGTCGGCGGAACTGGGGCAGACACTGCCGTGGGACAGTCTGGCTGGTTTGCGCCGCGCGCTGATTGCCGAGGTTCCGCATCTGGCCGAGCTTGATGTCGTTGCCGAAACAGCGCTGCAGGCGCTTCCGGTTACGGCGATGGACAGCGGCGCTTTCGGCTATGCCATCAAGGATTTTTACCTGACCAACGCGATCACACGCGCCTCTCCGCTGATGGCAGAATTGTCGGCCATGGCGGCAGCGCGCGCCGCCGACGGCAAACTGGCGGCGGAATAGGGGCCAGAGGGTGGGATGCGCCACAGGCAGATCATCGGGATGGGCGCCATGACCGCGCTTGCTGCCGTGCTCAGCGCATGCGGCGCCTCGGATGCCGGGCTGGCGCAGCCACCGCGCGCCAAGCCGGCGACGCTGCCCGTCAGGCTTGAGGGGCCCACGGCAGACACTTCGATCCTTGCCGGCGTCTCGACCAAAAGCGGCGAATTGCTGATTCTGGAAAATGACGGCTCGGTCACGCGGACGAAGGTCGATTCCGATCAGGGCCGGCAGACGCTGCGCCAGACGGATGCGGCGATTTTCAGCCTGACCGACGTGCTGGTCGAGGATACCTCGGTCCCGTTGGAGGACCTGCCCAAACCGCCGCGCGCGCAGGATATCGCGATCGAGGAATTCGCCGCCCGGCGCAGCACCGCCTTGCCTGCGCGGATTGGACGGGCGCCGGAAGACGCTTTCCTGGGCGGCGCCGTCGTGAAGATTGCGCAGCCAGGCCGGAAGGGCGGCGGCGACATGGTCTCTGTGCAGGTCAGGCTGCGGCAGGGGGTGGACGAAAGTACCGCTTTTGCCTATGCCACCTGCACCCTGGCCGCATGGGCCAAGACGTCGAATACGCCATATGGGCGCCACATCCGCACGGTTTTCGCCGAAGACGGGGGCGTCGTATCGGCGGAATCGATTTTCACCATGTCGAAATCGACGCCTCTGGGCTTGCGCGTCATGGAACAAGAACAGACCCTGCAAGAGTGCAGGGCACATGGCATACCTGCCCGCGTTGCTGCGGTCGGGCCTGTGAAAGGGACGAATTAGAATGGCAGGTTTCTGGTCATCCGGATTGGGTTTCGCAATCATCATGCTGGCTCAGGGGCTGGCCGTCATTGCATTCGTGATGATCTCGCTGATCTTCATGGTTTACGGCGACCGCAAGATCTGGGCTGCCGTTCAGATGCGCCGTGGCCCGAACGTCGTGGGTCCCTGGGGGCTGCTGCAGACATTTGCGGATGCGCTGAAATACGTGCTGAAGGAAATCGTCGTCCCGGCAGGTGCCGACAAGTTCGTGTTCTTCCTGGCCCCGTTCCTGTCGATGGTGCTGGCGCTGATCGGTTTCGTCGCGGTCCCGTTTGGCCCCGGCTGGGTCATGGCCAATATCAACGTGGGCATCCTGTTCATTTTCGCCATGTCCAGCCTTGAGGTTTACGGCGTTATCATGGGCGGCTGGGCCTCGAACTCGAAATATCCGTTCCTTGCGGCGCTGCGCTCGGCCTCGCAGATGATTTCGTATGAGGTCAGCATGGGGCTGATCATCATCGGCATCATCATCTCGGCCGGTTCGATGAACCTGTCGGTGATCGTTGAATCGCAGGCAGGCGCCGGGTTGCTTTCGTGGTACTGGCTGCCGCACTTGCCGATGCTGGCGCTGTTCTTCGTGTCGGCGCTGGCAGAGACGAACCGCCCGCCTTTCGATCTGGCGGAAGCGGAATCGGAACTGGTCGCCGGTCACATGGTTGAATACGGCTCGACCCCGTATCTGCTGTTCATGGCCGGTGAATATATCGCCATCTACCTGATGTGCGCGCTGATCTCGATTTTCTTCTTCGGGGGTTGGCTGTCGCCGATTCCGGGGCTGCCCGACGGCGTCATCTGGATGGTCCTGAAGATGTGGTTCTGGTTCTGGATGTTCTCGATGGTGAAGGCCATCGTGCCGCGCTATCGCTATGATCAGCTGATGCGGATCGGCTGGAAGGTGTTCCTGCCGCTGTCGCTTGGCTGGGTTGTCTTCGTGGCGATCATGGCGCGTTATGAAATTCTTGGCGGGTTCTGGACCCGCGCAACAGTCGGAGGCTGATACCCATGTCGGAGCAAACCATCGCACAAGCCCTTGTGAAAGCCAGCGAAACCGACAAAGCCGAATTTGCGCATTTCCTGGCCGATCATGCCGGTCTGGACCGCGATTCAGAACATGTTCGCTTGCTGGTTGCCGCGTTTGACCGCTTTGTGGCCGAACGGCTGAAGGATCGCTGATCATGGCACTCGATCTTGCCCGGGCGACAAAATATTTCCTGATGTGGGATTTCATCAAGGGCTTCGGTCTTGGGGTGAAATATTTTTTCGGTCCGAAGGAAACCATCAACTACCCCCACGAAAAGGGTCCGCTTTCGCCGCGTTTCCGAGGCGAGCATGCGCTGCGCCGCTATCCCTCGGGAGAGGAACGCTGCATTGCGTGCAAGCTATGCGAGGCGATCTGCCCTGCGCAGGCAATCACGATTGACGCCGAACCCCGTGACGATGGCAGCCGTCGCACGACGCGCTATGACATCGACATGACGAAATGCATCTATTGCGGCTTCTGTCAGGAAGCCTGCCCGGTCGATGCCATCGTCGAAGGCCCCAATTTCGAATTTGCCACCGAAAGCCGCGAAGAGCTGTTCTACGACAAGCAGAAACTGCTTGAGAACGGGGACCGCTGGGAGCCGGAGATCGCGCGAAATCTTTATCTGGATGCGCCTTACCGATGAACGATGCCTTCTCACGCCTGTTTCAGCAGATGCTCCAATCGGGGCAGGAGATGGCGCGCAGCTTCAACCCGGCGCTGGAACAGGTCGACACGCGGGCCTTTGAAAAGCTGGTCCCGACAATGCCTGCCGATGTGCTGGAAATGTGGTTCGGGCGCACGTTCAACCGTGAAGGGCTGGACGCGAAGACCCGCCTGCTGCTGACCATCGGCGCGATCACCGTGCAGGGCGCATTGGCAGAGCCGCAGTTGCGCCTGACCATCCGTCAGGCACTGGAAGCAGGGGCAACGAAGCGTGAGATCGCGGAAACAATCTATCAGATGAGCATGTTCGCGGGTCTGCCCGCCATGCAGAAGGCGCTGGAAATCGCTGCAAGCGTCTATGACGAGGAGGACGAGGCATGATGGCCTTGATCGCATTCTACCTGTTTGGCGTTCTCGCCTGCGTGGCCGGCTTCATGGTCGTCATCTCGAAGAACCCGGTCCATTCGGTGCTTTGGCTGATCCTTACGTTTCTTTGCGCAGCCGGTCTGTTCGTGCTTCAGGGCGCGGAATTCGTGGCGATGCTGCTGATTATCGTCTATGTCGGCGCGGTGGCCGTGCTGTTCCTGTTCGTGGTCATGATGCTCGACGTGGATTTTGCCGAACTGCGGGGCGAGCTGGCCCGCTTTCTGCCACTTGGAATAGTTATCGCCCTGGCGCTTTTGACGGTTCTGGGAATGAGCTTTGCCGGCTGGCAGATCTCGCCAGCTGCGCCGGAACAGCTTGCCACACCGATCCCGTCTGATGTCGCCAACGCGAATGCCATCGGGGCGGTGCTGTATGACCGCTATTTCTTCGCCTTCCAGCTGGCCGGACTGGTGCTTCTGGTTGCCATGATCGGGGCGATTGTTCTGACATTGCGTCATCGTCGCGACATCAAACGGCAGAACGTGCTGAAACAGATGTGGACCGATCCCGAAAAGCAGCTTGAGTTGCGCGATGTGAAGCCGGGGCAGGGGCTGTGAAAAGCGGGCTGGGCTGGGGTACTGGCGCAGCCTTTCTGCATTGCAAGGCCGTTTTTCTACCGGCGCGCGAACCGAAGGCCGGGCCGGCGTGATGTATCACGGCTTGGGTGTTGAAATCGTTCCGGACGAAATCCGTGACACCTGCCGCCTTCACGACCGCCGCGCCCGCCAGCTTTTCTATCCCGATGCCGAGCCACCGGTCGCCGCAAGAGGTTGGAAATGATCCGGTTGGCGGTACTTCTGGGCCTGTGCGTCGCTGACCCGAGCCTGGCCTGCGAGCCCCCGTTAAATAAAGCTGACGCAATCGACAATCGCATCCGGGTTGGCCCGCAATGTGAGTACGATAATGCAGCACCGGACGATAACTATCTGCAGGTGAATGGAAAGCCGGTTGTCGACATCGGTGGGGGCAAGATCGGGCAACGCCAAAGCTCAAGCGACAGCTGCTTTTTCGCGCAGCAGATGATGTTCGTCGATTGCTCGACCGCCGAGTTGATCGTGATTGACGGGATAAACGAAGATTCGGGCATCGCCGGAATGGGGGCGCAATCGGTCACGAAGCTGCAAAGGGCAGGTGGCGGCCCTATCGCACTTGGCCCGAAGACGACCGTGGCCGAACTTGCGCGGATATCTGACCGACATGGCTTTGATTACAAGCTTGGCGCCGACATTTACCAGCGTGTCGAGGCGCGCAACCGCGTCGATCCGTATTGTGGCTGCAAACTGTATTATCCCGGCTCGGCCGGGGCCGGGCGGTGACCGAAGCGGCGGTGCTGTGTTTACCCGGCATCTGTCGACCGAAACCTCGGCTCGTCTGTTTGAAATCTCGCATAAATGTGATTTGCTCAAAAACGCGGGAGACGGGCCTTCACACACCAAGGCGTGTCGCCAGAGCGCGTTGTTTTTGGATAGACATGTTAAGGGAGGAGCTATCATGAAGTTGATGAAATTCAGTGCCGCCGCAGTCTTCGCGGGCCTGGCACTTGCTGCCTGCGTTCCTGAAGAAACCGACACCTCGGGCGTGGCGCAGCCGCTGGCCAATTGCGGACGTGTCGCCACCAGCCAGATGGCGGCGTATACGGAAGCACCGATTACCGCTGAAGGATCTGGCATGATCGGTATCGGCACGCAGCAGCAGACGGCTGATGGCAGCGTCATGCAGCGCTT
This sequence comes from Paracoccus denitrificans, assembly GCA_005768755.1. GTDB lineage: Bacteria > Pseudomonadota > Alphaproteobacteria > Rhodobacterales > Rhodobacteraceae > Paracoccus > Paracoccus denitrificans_B. Next base: position 246,068 of record VAFL01000004.1, read on the forward strand.
CTCTCTGGTCGATTGCTCGGCCAAGACGATCACCCGTGTCCAGCAGGACTGGACGCTCGCAAGCGCGCCGGCGGCGGGCGGGACGGTGCAGGACATGGTCAGCCGTTTGCGGCAGGCCGGGCGGCTGACGGCATCGAACCAACTGGCCCGCGAAGGGCAGTCGGCGGGTTACGAAGTGGTGCAGGGCCGCGTCGATGCGACGGGAAATCCGCGCGCCCGGTGCGGGTGTGAGCTTCACTATCCCGATCTTCTCTGGCAATAAGCGCCCAAAGGCGGGGCGGTCTGCTGCCCCGCCGACTCAATAAGCAAGCGAAAGCGGGGGGCGGAATGGCCTTCACACGGGACAAGCAAGCGAAATGGACGATGGCGGGCGCGGCCCTGCTGTCCCTGCTTGCGTTGCCCGCCGGTGCGTTGACGCCGCTGCCCGCCTGCGACGGCGTGGTCGAGTCGGGCATGGAAGTGCAGGGTGCTGCTTCCTTCGGCTATTACGGCAGCGGTTTTGTGTCGGAAGAGTACTACAACGCGATGGAAGACGACGCAGGTGCAGACGGCGTCTATGACGATTTGGCTGTGTCAGTGCCCCAGTTAGATGGATTTTACGGCTATCGGGTGATGGACTGCAAATCTGGTCAGTTTCTGGCGATCGGCGCGAGCGAAAACGAGGCCGAATTGCTGTTGGCGACCGAATTCCTGCGCAGTAAGGCGCAGGAAGAAAAGCCGATTACATTCGCGGATGTGACGCGCGCGGCGCAGGCGCTTTACAAGGGACAGAACACTAAGATCCTGACCCTGCGCGAGACCGAACAGACCTGTTCTTGCGACGCTTATGGCGGCCAGTAGGCCGCGACGGAACGACCGGGCCGCAATGCCCAAGAAACTGAACCGAGGGACGATACGATGATCGGATTGACGCATTTTCTGGTGGTGGGGGCGATCCTGTTCGTCACCGGCATCTTCGGCATTTTCGTGAACCGCAAGAACGTCATCGTCATCCTCATGTCGATCGAGCTGATGCTGCTGGCGGTGAACATGAATTTCGTCGCCTTCTCGACGCATCTGGGCGATCTGGGCGGGCAGGTTTTCACCATGTTCGTGCTGACCGTGGCCGCCGCAGAAGCGGCCATCGGTCTGGCGATCTTGGTGGTGTTCTTCCGCAACCGTGGCACCATCGCCGTCGAAGACGTCAATGTGATGAAGGGCTGACACATGGAAAAGTTCATCCTGTTCGGACCCCTTGTCGGGGCGCTGATCGCCGGCTTTGGCTGGCGCTTCATCGGCGAAAAGGCGGCGCAGATCCTGACCACGGGCATTCTGTTCCTTGCCTGCCTGATGTCATGGATCGTCTTTCTGGGCTTTGACGGCACGGCCCAGCACATCCCTGTGATGGACTGGATCGTGTCAGGCGATTTCGTGTCGCAATGGGCGATACGGCTGGACCGGTTGACGGCGATCATGCTGATCGTTGTCACGACCGTTTCGGCATTGGTTCACCTTTATTCGATGGGCTACATGGCCCATGACGAAAACTGGGACCATCACGAGCATTACAAGGCCCGCTTCTTCGCCTATCTGTCATTCTTCACCTTCGCGATGCTTATGCTCGTGACAGCTGACAACCTGCTGCAGATGTTCTTTGGCTGGGAAGGCGTGGGTGTCGCGTCCTATCTGTTGATCGGTTTCTATTACAAGAAACCATCGGCCAATGCGGCCGCCATGAAAGCGTTCGTCGTCAACCGGGTCGGCGATTTCGGCTTTCTCATGGGGATCTTCGGGCTGTGGTGGCTGACCGGGAGCGTGGCCTTTGACGAAATTTTCGCGCAAGTCCCGATGATTGCCGACACCAACGTTCATTTCCTGTGGCGTGACTGGAACGCGGCGAACCTTCTGGGCGTGCTGCTGTTCATCGGGGCGATGGGTAAATCGGCGCAGCTGTTCCTTCACACCTGGCTGCCGGACGCGATGGAGGGGCCAACGCCCGTGTCCGCACTGATCCACGCCGCGACCATGGTCACGGCTGGCGTGTTCCTTGTTTGCCGCATGTCGCCGCTTTACGAATTTGCGCCGCAGGCAACGCTGTTCATCACGATCATCGGCGCATGCACTGCCTTTTTCGCCGCGACCGTGGGTCTGGTTCAGAACGACATCAAGCGCGTCATCGCCTATTCGACCTGCTCGCAGCTGGGTTACATGTTCGTCGCTGCGGGGGTTGGCGTTTATTCTGCCGCGATGTTCCATCTGCTGACGCATGCCTTTTTCAAGGCCATGCTGTTTCTTGGGGCGGGTTCGGTCATCCACGCGATGCATCATGAACAGGACATGCGGAACTATGGCGGTCTGCGAAAGAAAATCCCGCTGACCTTCTGGGCGATGCTGATCGGCACGCTTGCCATCACTGGTGTCGGCATTCCGCTGACCACGATCGGCTTTGCCGGCTTCCTGTCGAAAGACGCGATCATCGAAAGCGCCTGGGTCGGGAACGGCTTTGCGTTCTGGATGCTTGTGATTGCCGCCGGGATGACCAGCTTCTACAGCTGGCGGCTGATGTTCATGACCTTCTGGGGCAGGCCCCGTGGCGACCATCACGCCCATGACCACGCCCATGAATCGCCGCCGGTGATGACGGTGCCGCTTGGCGTGCTGGCCATTGGCGCAATCTTTTCCGGTATGGTCTGGTACGGCGACTTCTTCGGCGATCGCGTGAACCAGTTCTTCCATCTTGCAGGCGCTGAAAGCCACGAGGCGCCAGCCGCTGAACATGGCGAGGCTTCGGCCACCGATCATGCGACCGATGCCGAAGCTGGCACCGCAGAAGCTGGCACGGAAATCGCCGCGGCCGATACTGCGGAAGGTGAACATGGCGCTGCGGCCACATCAGAAGCCGAGCATGCCGATACTGGCCATGTAAACACCGACGTTCCGGCCCCCGTTGGCGGTGCGATCTACATGCACCCGGACAACCATGTCATTCACGAGGCTCATGAGGCGCCGAAATGGGTGAAGGTCTCGCCGTTCATTGCCATGCTGATCGGTCTGTTCACTGCGTTCATGATGTATATCCGCTATCCCGATGCACCCGCGAAGCTGGCAGAGACTCAGCGTCCGCTGTACAATTTCCTGCTGAACAAGTGGTATTTCGACGAGATCTACGACCGGGTCTTCGTGCGCCCTGCGCGCGGACTTGGCCGGGCGCTGTGGGTTGAAGGCGACGGCAAGGTCATCGACGGCACGATCAACGGGATCACCATGGGGCTGATTCCCCGGCTGGCGCGTTTCGCGGGCCGGTTGCAATCGGGCTATGTCTTCCACTATGCGCTTGCCATGGTGGCGGGCGTCCTGGGCCTGCTGATCTGGGTGATGATGCGCGGGAGCATGTAAGATGACCAATATCCTCTCGATCATCACCTTCCTGCCGATTGTCGCGGCGCTGATTCTGGCCATTTTCCTGCGCGGTGATGACGATTCGTCGCGACGCAATGCAAAATGGCTGGCCTTGATTGCCACCACAGCGACCTTCGTGATCTCGCTTTACGTTCTGTTCGGATTCGATCCGGCCGATACCGGCTTTCAGTTCGTCGAGGACCGCAACTGGATCTTCGGGCTGCGCTACAAGATGGGCGTGGACGGGATCTCGGTCCTGTTCGTCATGCTGACGACCTTCCTGATGCCGATTACCATCCTGTCGACCTGGGAGGTGCAGACCCGCGTCAAGGAATACATGATCGCCTTCCTAGTGCTGGAAGGGCTGATGATCGGCGTTTTCACGGCGCTGGATCTGATCCTGTTCTATCTGTTCTTCGAGGCAGGCCTGATCCCGATGTTCCTGATCATCGGCATCTGGGGTGGGGCGAACCGGATTTATGCCGCGTTCAAGTTCTTCCTCTATACCTTCCTCGGCTCGGTCCTGATGCTGGTCGCCATGGTGGTCATGTATCGCGCCGCTGGAACCACGGATATCGCACAACTGCTGACATTCGATTTCTCGGCAGAGCCGTTGCATTTCCTGGGCTGGACCATCTTCGGCGGGATGCAGACGCTGTTGTTCCTGGCCTTCTTTGCCAGCTTCGCGGTCAAGATGCCGATGTGGCCGGTCCACACATGGTTGCCCGACGCCCACGTTCAGGCACCGACTGCCGGCTCGGTCGTGCTGGCGGCAGTGCTGTTGAAAATGGGCGGTTACGGCTTCTTGCGGTTCAGCCTTCCGATGTTCCCGGTCGCTTCGGATATCTTCCAGCCGGTCGTGTTCTGGCTGTCGGCAATCGCCATCGTATACACCTCGCTGGTGGCGTTGGCGCAGTCGGACATGAAGAAGCTGATCGCCTATTCGTCGGTCGCGCATATGGGCTATGTCACCATGGGCGCTTTCGCGGCGAACCAGGCGGGCATCAACGGCGCGATCTTCCAGATGCTGTCGCACGGCTTCATTTCGGGCGCGCTGTTCTTGTGCGTCGGCGTGATCTATGACCGGATGCACACGCGCGAGATCGACGCTTATGGTGGTCTGGTGAACCGGATGCCGAAATACGCGCTGATCTTCATGTTCTTCACAATGGCCAATGTGGGCCTTCCGGGCACTTCGGGCTTCGTCGGAGAGTTCCTGACGCTGCTTGGCACGTTCCGCGCGAACACTTGGGTTGCATTTGTCGCCGCGACCGGGGTGATTCTTTCGGCGGCCTATGCGCTGTGGCTTTATCGCCGCGTGACGCTGGGTGCGCTGATCAAGGAAAGTCTGAAGACCATCACTGACATGACCCCGCGCGAGCGTTGGATATTCGTGCCGTTGGTTGTCATGACGCTGTGGCTGGGTATCTATCCGCGCGTCGTCACCGACATTACCGGCCCCAGCGTCGAGGCTTTGGTAAGCCAATACAACGCCGCGACCGAAGGCAGGGCAGAAGATCCAGCCGCCTACCGGGTGGTCGAGGCAACCCAGGCGGCAGAAGCCGCCACGGCAGAGCACTGAGAGGACCGTCATGACTTCGCTCGATTTCACGATCATCATGCCGGAAATTCTGCTGGCGGCTTATGCCATGCTGGCGCTTCTGGCCGGGGCCTATTTCGGCAAGGACGCGATTGCCCGGCCGCTGCTGTGGGTGACGGTCATCGTCTTTCTGGCATTGGCTTTCTATGTCGAGGTCGGTGCCGCGCCCGAGGGCGCTGCGTTTTACGGGATGTTCATTTCGGACGGCTTCTCGCGGTTCAGCAAGATCGTCATCCTGATTTCAGCTGCTGCCATTCTGGCCATCAGCGCCGATTACATGGAACGGCGCGGCATGCTGCGATTCGAGTTCCCGATCCTGATCGCGCTGTCCGTCACGGGCATGATGGTCATGGTCTCGGCCGGTGACCTTCTGTCGCTTTACATGGGGCTCGAACTGCAATCGCTGGCACTTTATGTGGTCGCGGCGATGCGGCGGGAATCGTCACGTTCGTCCGAAGCGGGCTTGAAATACTTTGTCCTCGGCTCGCTCAGTTCGGGGATGCTGCTTTACGGTGCCTCGCTGGTTTACGGCTTTGCCGGCACGACCAGCTTTGCCGGCATTATCCATGTCGTGCAGGGCGGCACGCTGCCAGTCGGGCTGCTGTTCGGCCTGGTTTTCGTGATCGTTGGTCTGGCCTTCAAGGTCAGCGCGGTCCCGTTCCATATGTGGACGCCAGACGTCTATGAAGGCTCTCCCACGCCGGTGACTGCCTTTTTCGCCTCGGCACCCAAGGTTGCGGCGATGGCGCTGCTGGCGCGAGTGCTGTTTGATGCATTCGGCCTGGTGCCGGGCGAATGGGGGCAGATCCTGGCGCTGCTGTCGGTGCTGTCGATGTTCCTCGGGTCCATCGCCGGTATCCGGCAAACCAATGTCAAACGTCTGATGGCCTATTCCTCGATCGCGCATATGGGTTTCGCGCTGATGGGTCTGGCCGCCGGAACGGCGTTGGGTGTGCAGGCGATGCTGGTCTATATGGCGATCTATGCGGTGATGAACATTGGCGTATTCGCCTGGATCCTGTCGCTGGAGCGAGACGGAGAGCCGGTGACCGACCTTGCCAGCCTGAACCAGTTTGCAAAGGTCGCGCCCCTGACGGCATTTGCCGTCATGGTCCTGATGTTCAGTCTTGCAGGCGTGCCGCCGATGCTTGGCTTCTTCGCGAAGCTTGGGGTGCTGAATGCCGCGGTGGATGCGCAGATGGGCTGGCTTGCAGTTGCCGGCGTGATCGCGTCGGTGATTGGCGCGTTCTACTACCTTCGGATTGTCTACTACATGTATTTCGGCACCGAGGTGGATCCGCTGACCAGTCGGATGGCCGCGCCGTCCCATGTGCTGCTGGCGGCGTCGGCGATCATCGTCGTGTTGGGTGCTATCACGACATTCGGCATCGACCGCGCCGCCGGCCGCGCCGCAGAATCGCTGCTGCTGAACGAGGGCGTTCCAGCCGGGCAGTCAGCAGCGATCGCGACACAACACGGTGGCTGATCACAATCCATGGCCGGACGGTGTCGCGCGGCACATCCTGCCGCGCAGCCCTTCGACCAATGCCGAGGCTTTGCGTATGGCCCCGCAGTTGAGCGGGCCTGCCTGGATCATGACCCATGACCAGTACGAAGGCCGCGGTCGTCGCGGCCGCGCATGGGCGATGCCCCCGGGGAACTTCGCCGGCTCTCTGGCGCTGCGACCCAGGGGCTCTGCGGCACAGGTGGCGCTTTATACGTTTGTCGCGGCGCTGGCGCTGTATGACGCCATTGGTCTTGCCGCAGGACCGTCGGCACGGCTGGCGTTGAAATGGCCGAATGACGTGCTGCTGAACGGTGGCAAGATTGCGGGCATTCTTTTGGAAAGCGGCGGGCAGGGGACGCAGGTGACGGCCCTTGCGGTGGGGATTGGTGTGAATCTGGCCGCAGCCCCGGCTGCCGATCCCGACGCGGCCTTCGCACCTGTCAGCCTGCGTGAGGAAACCGGAATAGTCATTCACCCCGAAGATTTTCTTGACCTGTTGGCGCCCGCCTTCGCCGCATGGGAGGCGCGCTTGCTGAGCGATGGCTTCAGTCCTGTCCGCGACGCGTTTCTGGCCCGCGCCGCCCGCATGGGCGAGACCATCACCGCGCGGACCGGCACCGCCGAATTCACCGGCCGATTCGATGGTATCGATGACAGCGGGGCGCTGATCCTGACCACGCCGCAGGGCCGCCAGTCGGTCCCGGCCGCAGATGTGTTTTTCTGATGCTGCTTTGTATCGACACAGGCAATACCAATACCGTCTTCTCGATCTGGGATGGCGAGAAGTTTCTGTCACACTGGCGCATCGCCACCGATCACAAGCGAACGGCGGATGAGTATTACGTGTGGCTTCAGACCCTGATCTCGCTGACGCATTTCGAACTGGACATCGACAGCTGCATCATTTCGTCCACTGTGCCCCGTGTCGTGTTCAATCTGCGGGTGCTGTGCAGCCGCTATTTCAACACGCGCCCGCTTGTCGTCGGCAAGCCGGATTGCCTTTTGCCCGCTGAACCACGCGTTGATGCCGGTGCCACGGTCGGACCCGACCGGATCGTCAACACCTGGGCCGCACATGAGCGGCACGGGGGAAATCTGATCGTTGTCGATTTTGGCACCGCGACCACCTTTGACGTCGCAGCGCCTGACGGCGGTTATACGGGCGGCGTGATCGCACCGGGGGTCAACCTTAGTCTTGAGGCGTTGCATATGGGTGCGGCCTCGTTGCCGCATGTCGACGTCACCAAGCCTGCGCGCGTCATCGGCACAAACACCGTCGCCTGTATCCAGTCCGGGATATTCTGGGGCTATATCGGGCTGGTGGAAGGGATCATCACCAAGATTCGTAACGAAACCGGCCTTCCGATGAAGGTCATTGCAACCGGGGGCCTTGCGCCCCTGTTCGAACAGGGAACGGATGTTTTCGACAGCATCGAAGACGACCTGACCGTCCACGGGCTGCGGCTCATCTACGATTATAATATGGAGGCGGGGAATGTCTGACCGGCTTATCTATCTGCCGCTTGGCGGCGCGGGCGAAATCGGCATGAACGCCTATGTTTATGGCTATGGCCCGAAGGGCAAGGAAAGGCTGATCGTCGTCGATCTGGGCGTGACCTTCGGCGATATGGACACGACGCCGGGCGTTGATCTGATCATGGCCGATACGGCTTGGCTTCAGGCCAACAAGAACCGGATCGAGGCGATCTTCATCACCCATGGTCATGAAGATCACGTCGGGGCCCTTGGTCTGCTGTGGGACCGGCTGGAAAAACCCGTTCATTGCCGCAAATTCACCGGCACGCTGGCGCGAATGAAGCTGGAAGAGCGTGGCTTGTCGCCGGATGCGGTGCGCATACACGAACCACGCCCTGCGGTGATCGAGGCGGGGCCGTTCAAGGTGCAATTTGTGCCGATCAGCCACTCTATCCCCGAAAGTTCCGCCCTTATCATCGATACGCCAGCAGGGCGGATCGTGCATACCGGCGATTTCAAGCTGGACGGCACGCCGGTGGTGGGCGAAGCGTTCAACCCGATCCTGTGGCACGAAATCGCGCGCGAGGCGGGCGGCGTCAAAGTGCTGACCTGCGATTCGACCAATGTCTTCAACCTGCATCCTGGCCGGTCCGAGGCGGTGCTGGCCAATCCGTTGCTGGATTTCGTCATGTCCCAACCGAATATGGTTGCGGCCACGACATTTGCATCCAACGTGGCGCGGCTGAAGACCCTGGCTGAGGCCGGCATCGCGGCTGGCCGCAAGATCTGTCTTCTGGGCCGTTCGATGCGCAAGATGACGCAGGCCGCGAACGAGAGCGGCGTGGTGACGGACTTCCCCAACACGATCAGCCCCGAGGAAGCCGCCGACCTGCCACGCAATCAGGTCATGCTGATCGTGACCGGCAGTCAGGGCGAACGCCGCGCTGCCTCGGCCCAGCTTGCGCGGGGCTCCTATCTGGGCATCAAGATGCAGGAGGGTGACAGCTTCCTGTTCAGCTCCAGCGTCATTCCGGGGAATGAGCGCGGCGTCATCCGCATCATGAACCAGTTTTCCGAGATCGGCGTGAATGTTTATGACGGCAAGGACGGTCTTTACCACGTCTCGGGCCATGCCAACCGCCCGGATCTGGAGGCCGTGCACGATCTGCTGAAACCGCAGATGCTGATCCCGATGCATGGCGAGCATATGCACCTGCGCGAACATGCCGAAATCGGTCGTGCAAAGGGCATTGCATCGGTCATCGCGACCAATGGCGACATGGTCGATATCACGGGCGACAGGCCGAATATCACCGAACGGATCGAGGCCGGTCGCATCTATCTGGATGGCTCTGTCCTGATCGGCGCGCTCGACGGGGTGATCCGCGATCGGATCCGCATGGCGCTGAACGGCCATGTCACCGTCAGCGTGATCGTGGATGAACAGGACAACCCCTTCCCGGATGCATGGGTCGAGCCGATGGGCCTGGCCGAAAGGGGACGTTCCAACCAACCCGTCGCCGAACAGATCGAATCCGAACTGGCAGAGTTTCTGGAACGCGCTGATGCCAAGACCGTGGCCGATGACCAGAAGCTGGAAGACGCCGTTCGCAAGATCACGCGGCAGGTGACGATGGAGGAAATCGGCAAGAAGCCCGAAGTCACCGTCATCATCAGCCGTCTGGCGCCCTGACCGTTCGACGCAGTCGCCGCTAAGGCATGTGCAGTTAAGGATCACGCAATGTCGTCGATCGCATATCTCGCGGCGTTTGCACTGGCGCTGACCATGCTGGCGACGGGCCTGGGCTTTCGGGGCCGCGATCTGCTTCGGATCGGCAAGCTTCCGGGTGCCACCGTGCTTGGCCTGGGCTTGCAGGTTCTGCTGCTGCCAATGGCGACGGCATTGCTGGTCAAGGCTGTCCTGCCAGGCACGAACGAAGGCTTTGGCCTTATCCTTGCGTCGCTGGCGCCAATGTCGGCTTCAAGCTACGTCTTTGTCGGGCTTGGCGGCGGCAATACCGGTCTTGCGCGGACGCTGACGCTGTGTTCGTCCTTCGCGGTTCTGGTGGTCATTGCCGCGCTGAAGCTGGACGATGTGTTGTTCGGCATCTGGCCATTGCTGATCCTTGCATACACCCTTCCGCTTTTACTGGGCATGGCGCTGCAGCACCTGAACTCTGGCTTCGCCATCATGCTGGAACGGCGCATGACTGTCGGTGCGTCGGTCCTGACGGGCTTGGTGGCTTTGGCGACACTGTGGCAGGGGCTGGCGTGGGGCCATGTGACACTGTTCATGCTGGCGCTGGTGATTGCGGGTTTCGCCGGGCTGTTCGGCTGGGGCGCCGGGCGTATGCTGGGATCGGGAAAGGGCGAAGCGATCGGACTTTCGCTGTCCATAAGGAATTTTGCCCTTCCGCTGGCCATTTGCCTGATCGGCTGCGATGTATCCGTTGCGGTGGCCCCGGTGCTTTATGCAATCGCCATGTATCTTGTCGCATTTGCGCTGATCGTCATGTGGCGTCACGTCCGCTGATGAAGGCGTCTTGACGGGCGCGGTGCGACTTGCCACATGCTCGGCCCATGTCCGAGAAGCCCTTCGATCCGAACCCGACTCATCGCAATTTCTATGGCCGTCGCCATGGCAAGACACTTCGGCGCAGCCAGAAGGGCTATCTGTCCGAGGATCTTGGCCCGCTGCGCCCGACGGGTATCACCGTTCAGGATAATCCCGACCGTAACCCGATCACGCCCGGCGCCATTTTCGGCGATGACCGGCCGATCTGGCTGGAGGTGGGCTTCGGCGGGGGCGAGCATATGGTCCATATGGCCGCAACCTATCCCGAAATGGGTATTATCGGCTGCGAGCCGTTTATCAATGGCGTTGCCATGCTGGTCGGCAAGATCAAGGCGGCCGGCGTTGAGAATGTCAGTGTTCATCCCGGCGATGCCCGCGACCTGATGGATGTGCTGCCCGATGGTGCGATTGCGAAGGCTTTCCTGAACTACCCCGATCCCTGGCCGAAGACCCGCCACCACCGGCGCAGGTTCGTGACGCCTGAACATCTGATTCCCCTGCACAGGGTACTCGCACCAGGGGCAGAGTTCCGGGTTGCGACTGACATCCCTTCCTATATGCGCCAGACGCTTGACGAAGTGCCAAAAGCTGGGTTCGAGCTGGTCAGTCTGCGCGCGCAAAGCTGGCCCGACTGGCTGTCGACCCGTTACGAACAAAAGGCACTTCGCGAACAGCGAACACCCGCCTACGCCTCGTTCCGCCGGGTCTGATCCGGGCGTTCCAGCCAATCGCGCAATTCGGCATTGCTGGCGGGCATCAGCTTGTGCTTCGGGAAGGTCTTGTCCCCATTGGGCGCGACGCGCATCAACTCGAATCCGCCCTCAAGGCAGACCACGCCGATCATCCGTTCGGTTGCATGGGCCAGTGTGCCGTCGATCTGCTGCGCTTCGGGCGGGAAGTTGCTGACGCTCAGCGGCAGGTCCAGCAGGGGTTGAAGCGCCGTGCGGCGGGCCCAGAACATCGAACCGGCAGGGAAATTCAGGCTGTCATCGTCGGGAAGGGGGGCAGGCAGATCCAACCGGAAGCGCAATTCTTCGGCGATCTCGATGTCATGTGCCCAGTGCGAAGATCGCAAAGTCGGGCGATAGGCCTGTGGGGCGATAATTCCGATCCGGTCGATATCCTTGAAGAATGAGAGGATGCGATTGATCTCCTCGGGCGCGGGCAGCAGGCAATCCAGTATATGGGACATCCACCCGTCCAGCTTTCTGGCATGGGTTGACCGTTTGCCGTGCAGATGCAGCACGATGTCATGCGCGCTGTGGGCGTCGCGGAAGCCGACGAATTTCGGCGCGATATCGCGTCCGCGGTTTGGCATGACGCGGATCTGCGCCTGCGGCAGGTGAACCGCGATCTGATCGGCCTTCAACGCGGTATCGGTCGACACATAAACCGCAATCGGCGCATCTATCCGGGCCAGCCGCTCGGCAAAAAGGCCGGCAAGTTCCGCATGATAAAGATGCAGAAACACGCCGACCGGGCGTGACAGTGTCGTTGGGGCACGGCGCGGCCAAAGTGCGACATGTGTTTTCAGGGGGTTCAGATCGTTGCCGGGACCGTCGCGCCGGTAAAGCGGCTGGTTGCGCAGAACGCCGACCAGATCGGCGTCGGTCAGTCGCCGTGGCTGCAGAATAGGCCCGATATCGCCAGGGCTTAGAAGCTGGTCGATAACGCGCTGCGCGCGAAGGGCAAGCCCGGCCGCTTCCTGTGAAACATCGGCGCCGGTTTCCTTCAGCAACGCTTGCGCTTTGCGCAGGTCCGGCATCATCGGATGAATTATCCCGGTGCCGCAGCCTTCGGCATCGTGGACGAGTTCCAACCCCGAAAGCCGGGTGCGGCGTGCGATCACATCCAGAATCTGGCGCACCGCAAGTGCTGCGCGCAGCATTGCCAGCGGCAGGCTGTCGATCCCCGGCATCGAAGCCGGGTCTGACAATCGCATGCGCAGGATGACGGGGCCAGCAGCAAGCGCCTGATCCAGCGTCTGGATCGCCTCTGTCACCGGGTGCTGGTTGTCGGGTGCCGCATCGTCACGCATCTCCAGCGTCACGGGCTTGGCACCGGATGTCTCGCGTCGCGCGGTATGCGCCGTGAAGGGATACGGAACATGCACGCCAAGGCTTAGAAGTTGCGTGGCCGTGTTCACAATGGCCGCGGCCCTTGCCTCGAAACTGAAAGCGCGCCGGATCTGTGCATTGCGCGCGTCGCGCGTGACCTGCGACGCGGGCGGCGCGTCAAGCGCGGTGTGCAGCCAGCTTTCCAGTTTCGACAGGTCGTCGATCTGGATCAGGTCCGGCAGGTCGGGCGCGGAAAAGCCTTGCACTCTGTCGGACAGCACAAGCGCCCCTGCGGCAAGGGCATCAAAGCTGCGATTGCTCATCATCCCCAGCTGCGCCATGTGGTTCATATGGCTGTTCAGCACGATACGGCTTCGCGCGTACAGGGCTGGCAAATCTGCATGTGGCAGGTGGGTGCCGCGAATGAAGCGGTCGGGGATTTCGCCCTTCCATCCGTCACCCCAGACGGAAAGCTGGCTTCCGGGCAGGGCCGCCACAGCCTTGATCAGTCGGCGCGTGGCGCGAATGCCATGGTTGCCGACGAATACCAGCGGAAGAAGTTCGGCGTCCGGCGGGCGGCGCTTCGGGTTGAACAGATCCGGGTCGGTGGCCTGCGGCAGATATTTGGCGGGTAGCCCTTCCAGGGCGTATTGCCGAGTAAGCGCGGCCGATGCGGTGAACACAGTCTGAAACCGCGCCAGCGCACGGTGGCTGACATAGGCAGGCAGAGAGATCAGCCAGACCAGATTTGGCACTCCGGGCACCGTATCGTCCAGATGCGGCCCGGCTATTCGCAAGACCACATCACCGGCGCCTGAATGGCTTGGCATTTCGCCCGAAAAGAACAGATCCGCTTTGTGGCCAAGATTGCGGATGGCGCGGGCCAAAGCCTCGGCAAAAGCGGTATCGCCCCATTTCTCGCGGTCGCTGCGGCGCGCGCAGGTGCTGATATGGATCGTGACCTGATCGGCAGGCGGCAGGGGCGCGGGCACCAATCGCTGCCCGCCTATCCGCGTTCCGCCCGCTTGGCGGCGTCCCACAAGGCATCCATTTCCGCCAGGTTCGAATCCTCGGGACGGCGGCCTTCGGCGTGAAGCGCCGCCTCGATTGATTGGAACCGGCGGGTGAATTTCGCATTCGCGCCGCGAAGCGCCTCTTCGGGATCAATGTCGAGATGGCGCGCCAGATTGGCCATCACAAACATCAGATCGCCAAATTCTTCGGTCATGTGGTCGCGGTCGTCGCTTGCCTGCGCCTCGACCAGTTCTGCCGCTTCCTCGGTGATCTTGTTCAGCACATCCCGTGCGCCCGGCCAGTCGAAGCCCACGCGCGCCGCGCGATTTTGCAGCTTTACCGCGCGCGTCAGTGCAGGAAGGCCAAGCGCCACCCCGTCCAGCACACCCTTTTCAGCTTTCGCCGCCCGCTCGGCTGCCTTGATGGTTTCCCAGTCCTTGATCTGCTGCGCGGCAGATTTGTCGCGCGATTCGTCACCGAAGATATGCGGGTGACGATCGATCAGCTTCTTCGAAACCTTCGCGGCAACATCGGCGAAACCGAACATGCCCTTCTCCTGCGCCATCTGAGCATGAAAGACGACCTGCAACAGCAGATCGCCCAGCTCGCCGGGAAATTCGTCCCATGCGCCGCGTGCGATGGTGTCGGCGACCTCATACGCTTCTTCTATCGTATAAGGCGCGATCGAGGCGAAATCCTGTTCGATATCCCACGGGCATCCCGCGTCGGGATCGCGCAACGCTGCCATGATGGCGATCAGGCGCGCGATTTCAGCCTGATTGCGGTCGGCATCTGCGGCATGTGGGTCAGATTTTGTCAGGTTGAACTGGGCGCTGTCAGGCATGGCGATCTCCTTCCCGGTCAGCCGTGCCACAGCGGGTTCGTCCTGTCCACAGTGGGAATGGGCCAGGACAAGCGCAGGATCACGCAAGCGTCGTGGCGGGTTTCTTGCTATTGGGCGCTGTGAAGATTAGGTTGCGCCGCAATTCAGGGGTTGTCGACCCCGGTTCCCACTGACTGATCTTCCGAAAGGACCAACGATGTTCGTTTCTCCTGCCTATGCGCAAGCCGCCGGTGGCGCTGGCGGTGCTGCCGCAATCACGCAGTTTATCCCGCTGATCCTGATTTTCGTGATCATGTACTTCCTGATCCTGCGTCCGCAGCAGAAGCGCATGAAAGAACATCGCAATATGGTCGCAGCGCTGAAGCGCGGTGATCAGGTCATCACGCAGGGCGGACTGATCGGCAAGGTCACGGACGTCAAGGATGAAGAAGTGACCGTCGAGATTGCCCAGGGCGTCAAGGTTCGTGTCGTGCGCGGCACCATTTCTCAGGTGCTGAACGTCACCGCCCCTGTCGCCGCCAATTCCTGAGGCCCTCTCGCAAGGCTTTTTCGACATGCTTGATATCCCGCTTTGGAAGCGCGTCCTGATTCTGGGCGTCGTGGCGATCGGCCTGCTTTGGGCCGCGCCAAACCTGTTCTACAGCCGGGTCGAGGCCCACAACGACGCCGTCGCGGCTTCCGAAAAGGCCGGATTCGTCGATGATGAGCAGCAGGTCGCCATGAATGGCTGGCCGGATTGGCTGCCCAATGGGCTGGTCAACCTTGGCCTTGACCTGCGCGGTGGCGCGCATCTTCTGGCCGATGTCGATTTCGCGGAAGTCTACAAGTCGCGAATGGACTCGCTCTGGCCGGAATTGCGCAGGGTTTTGTCCGAACAGCGCGACACCATAGGGCCGGTTCGCCGCGTGACCGGACCTGACGGCGAACTTCATGTCGAGATCGGCAACCCGGACCAGATGGCCGCAGCGGTGCAGGCGGCGCGAACGCTGGCCTCGCCCGTCGTTACGCTGACCGGGGCAGGGCAGACGGATCTTGATATCTCGGCTTCCGGGAATGTGCTGACGGTGCGCCTGTCCGAGGCCGAACGGACCGCGACAGATGATCGCACCATCCAGCAGTCGCTGGAGATTGTGCGCCGCCGCGTTGACGAGGTCGGCACAAGAGAGCCGACGATCCAGCGTCAGGGCGAAAGCAGCATCCTGATCCAGGTTCCCGGCATCGGCTCGGCCGCTGAATTGAAAGAGCTGATCGGCACCACCGCCAAACTGACCTTCAATCCGGTCGTCAACCGCACCACCGACGCCAATGCCCAGCCGGGGATTGGCAATGTGCTGCTGCCTTCGGTTGACGAGGAAGGCGTTTATTACGTCATCGAGGAAAACCCTGTCGTCACGGGCGAGGAACTGACCAACGCGCAGCCCAGCTTCGACCAGAGCAACCAGCCGGCGGTTAGCTTTACGTTCAACCCCGGCGGGGCGCGCAAGTTCGGTGCCTATACGGCAGCGAATATCGGTCAGCCTTTCGCGATCGTGCTGGATAATGAGGTCATATCCGCCCCGGTGATCCGCGATGCGATCACCACGGGAACCGGTCAGATTTCGGGCGCGATGGATGTCGACGGCTCGACCCAGCTGGCGGTTCTGCTGCGCGCAGGTGCGCTGCCCGCGAAACTGACCTTCCAGGAAGAGCGCACCATCGGGCCTGAACTGGGCCAGGACAGCATCGATGCCGGCAAGCTCGGCTCTATCGTCGCGATCATTGGCGTTGTTGCCTACATCGTGGCAAGCTACGGCCTGTTCGGTGTTTTCGCTTCCGTCGCGGTGATCGTGAACGTGATCCTGCTTCTGGCGGTCATGTCAGCAATCGGGGCGACGCTGACGCTGCCGGGCATTGCCGGGATCGTGCTGACTGTCGGCACGGCAGTCGACGCCAATGTCATCATCTACGAGCGCATTCGCGAAGAATTGCGAAAGGGCAAACGCGTCGCAAATGCCATCGACACCGGCTTCCGGGAAGCGATGTCGGCAATTATCGACGCCAACGTGACCACGTTCATCGCTGGTCTGGTGATGTTCTTCATCGGTTCGGGTCCGGTGAAGGGCTTTGCGGTGACGCTGACCATCGGTCTGGTCACTTCCGTGTTCACGGCGATCTATCTGACCCGTTTGATGATCGTTGTGTGGTATGAATGGCGCAAGCCGAAGCAGCTGGTTCTGTAAGGGGGCTATCATGGCATTCCGTCTGAAACTTGTCCCCGACGACACGAAGATCAACTTCTTCCGGTGGCAATATGTGACCTTCGGCATCTCAGCCGTGGCAATGGCGCTTTCCGTTGTGCTGCTGCTGACAATGGGGTTGAACTTCGGGATCGACTTCAAGGGCGGCACCACCATCCGCACAGAAAGCACGACGGCTTTCGAGGTTGGCGAATATCGCGATGCGTTGCAGAACCTCGGCCTTGAAGACGTGTCGATCACCGAGGTCTTCGACCCGACTTTCGGCGAGGACAAGCATGTCGCCCAGGTTCGCATCGGCGCCGGTGACAACGAAGCCGCCATGTCGCCCGAACAATTGGCGACGATCGAGAATGCGCTGAAAGAGGTCGATCCGAACATTACCTTCCCCTCGGTCGAGTCGGTCGGTCCGAAGGTCTCGGCCCAGCTTATCAAGACCGCCGTTTACGCGGTTCTGGCCGCGTCGGCGGGGATATTGCTGTATATATGGTTGCGTTTCGAATGGCAGTTCGCGGTGGGCGGGGTGGTCGCCATCGTCCACGACGTGCTGATCACAATGGGCATCTTCTCTCTTTTTCAGTTCAAGTTTGACCTGTCCACCATCGCCGCATTGCTGACAATCCTGGGCTATTCGATCAATGACACGGTGGTCGTCTTTGACCGGCTTCGGGAAAACCTGATGAAGTTCAAGACGATGCCGCTGGTTGATGTGATGAACCTGACGGTGAACGAAACACTGTCGCGCACGATCATGACCGCTGTGACCACGGCCATCGCGCTGACTGCACTGCTGGTATTCGGCGGCGACGTCATCCGTGGCTTCGTCTTTGCGATGCTGCTGGGGGTCTTCGTCGGCTGCTACTCGACGATCTATGTCGCAAAGAATATCGTTTTGTGGCTGGGCGTTAAGCGGGATTGGTCGAAGCCTGATCCCGAGGCGCTGCCCGACCGCTTCCGGGAAGCGCCCTGATGCGGCTGACCGAGGTCCAGTTCCCGTCAGGTGGGGCGCGCCCCATCGACGGTTATGGCCCCGGTTTCTTCCGTGTCAGCGGCAAGCTGCACGAAGGGGGCATCGTCAATTCCGAATTGGGTGTGACATCCTGGTCCGGCATGGAAGATACTGCGCCGCTGCTGGCGGTTGCCGGACACGCCGACATCCTTTTTCTTGGAATGGGTAGCGATATCGCGGTCCCGCCCCGTGCGCTTCTGGACGAGTTGGAGGCAGCGGGCCTGATGGTCGAGGCGATGTCTTCACCATCGGCTGCGCGCAGCTTTAATGTGTTGCTGTCCGAGGGGCGGCGCGTCGCCTGCGCTCTGATACCGGTATGAACCTGCTTGCCGTCCATGATCTGGCCGTTGCGCGCGGCGGGCTAAGGACGGTGGAAGGGGTGTCGTTCACTGTCCAGCGTGGTCGGGCCCTGATCCTGCGCGGCCCTAACGGGATCGGAAAGACGACGCTGCTGCGCACGGTGGCCGGGTTGCAGTCACCCGTGGCGGGCCGGATCGATCTTCTCCCTGAAAGCGTTGCCTATGCGGCGCATGCTGACGGGCTTAAAACCGCGCTCAGCGTGTCAGAGAACCTGCGGTTCTGGGCCGGGATGTTCGGGCAACAGGATATTTCCGGGGCGCTCGTGGCGATGAATCTGCGCGAACTGGCCAACCGCCCTGCCGGTGCGCTTTCGGCTGGCCAGAAGCGCCGGCTTGGGCTGGCGCGTTTGCTGGTCACGGGACGGCCGCTATGGGTGCTGGATGAGCCTACGGTTTCGCTTGATGCCGAATCCGTGTCGCTGTTTGCCGGCGTCCTTCGGCGTCATCTTGCGGAAGGTGGGGCGGCGCTGATCGCCACTCATATCGACCTGAACCTGCCCGAGGCCGCGGTGCTGGATTTGACCCCGTTCCGTGCCAGGCCCGACCGGCCGCAGGCGCGGCCAGCAGGTTTCAACGAGGCGTTTGCGTGACCGGGACTGCGGATTCGACTGCATCGCCTGCCAGCGACAGGACAATCCTGCTACGTGTCCCTTTTCCTTGCGGGACAGTGGAGCGGCGCAGATGATGGCGCTCCTGATGCGCGACTTGAAGCTTGCCACCCGTGCTGGCGGTGGTTTCGGGCTGGGTCTTGGATTTTTCCTGATCATTTGCACGCTGATACCTTTCGGCGTGGGGCCCGAGGGCGACATTCTGGCCCGCATCGCGCCCGGTATTCTGTGGGTTGGGGCGCTGCTGGCCTGCCTGTTGTCGCTTGATCGGATATTCGCCCTGGATCACGAGGATGGCTCGCTTGACCTGCTTGCGACGGCCCCGATCCCGTTGGAGGGTGCGGTTGCCGTCAAGGCGCTTGCGCATTGGCTGACCTCTTGCCTGCCGCTGATTGTGGCCGCGCCGCTATTTGGTTTGCTGCTGCATTTTCCGGCCAATGCGACCGGCTGGCTGATGGTATCGCTGCTGATCGGCACGCCGGCGCTGTCAATGCTGGGTGCTTTCGGCGCTTCGGTTACAGTGGGGCTGCGCCGGGGTGGATTGCTGCTGTCGCTGCTTGTTTTGCCCCTTTATGTGCCCACGCTGATTTTCGGGGCAGAGGCGACGCGCCGCGGCGCGGCCGGCATGGACCCGACGACGCCGCTTGTCTTTCAGGCCGCGATCACGCTTCTTGTGCTGGCGCTTATCCCCTTTGCGGCCGCTGCGGCATTACGTATCAACCTGCGGTAAAGACAAGTCGTGTCATCCGGGGTAAGGACATCGTGCCGCCCCAAGCATCAAGCCAGGACCCCACCGATGTCGATCTGGGAATACGCCAACCCCGTCAAGTTCATGCGTCTGTCAGGCGCAGTTCTGCCATGGGTGGTTTGCGGGGCTGTGATCTGCACGCTGTCGGGGCTGGTCTGGGGCTTTTCGACCCCGCCCGACTATCGGCAGGGCGCCAGCGTCAAGATCATGTACCTTCATGTGCCAGCCGCGATGATGGCCATCAACTGCTGGCTGATGATGTTGGTGGCCTCGCTGATCTGGATCATTCGCCGCCATCATGTCAGCGCACTTGCCGCGAAGGCCGCCGCCCCCATCGGTGCGGTCATGACCGTTATTGCCCTTGTCACTGGCGCGGCCTGGGGCCAGCCGACCTGGGGAACATGGTGGGAATGGGACCCGCGCCTGACCAGCTTTCTTGTGCTGCTGTTGTTCTATTTCGGCTATAGCGCGCTGTGGGCAGCCATCGAAGACCCTGACAGCGCCGCCGATCTGACGGGCATCCTGTGTCTTGTCGGTTCGGTATTCGCATTGCTGTCGCGCTATGCGGCGCTGTTCTGGAATCAGGGACTGCATCAGGGATCATCGCTGTCGGTCGCACCCGGCGAACGCATGGACGCCGTTTACCGCTATCCGCTTTATGTGTGCATGTTGGGCTTTTTTCTGCTGTTTATGTCGCTTCTGTTGATCCGCACCCGGACCGAGATCCGCATCCGCCGCACCGCCGCCCTGCAAGCCCGAGAGGTCCGCACATGATAGAACTTGGCAAATACACCTTGCCCGTGCTGCTGGCCTACGGCGTCAGCCTGACGCTTCTTGCGCTTCTGATCGTGCAGACTGTGCTGCGTAATGCGCGCGCCCGGCGCGATCTGGCCGAACAGGAGGGGCGTCGCGATGCGCGTTAAGCCGCTGATGCTGATCCCGCCACTGGTCTTTCTGGGGCTGGCGCTGCTGTTTTTGTGGGGCATGGGGCGCGAAGATCCCGACGGGCTTCCGTCGACCTTCATCGGGCGCGAGGCGCCAAACCTGCCCGAGACGCCGCTGGCCGACAATACGCTTCTGACGGATGAGATGCTGCGCCAGCCCGGCGTCAAGCTGGTGAATTTCTGGGCCAGCTGGTGCCCGCCCTGCCGTGCCGAACATCCCACGCTGACCGAACTGTCGGCCCGCCTGCCGGTCTACGGTGTCGATCTGAAGGATAATGAGGCAGACGCGCTGCGCTTTCTGGCCGAAGACGGCAACCCCTTCGCCGCCATCGCCGCCGACCCGCGGGGCCGCACGGCGATTGACTGGGGCGTGACAGCGCCGCCCGAAACCTTCATCATCGACGGTGACGGCAAGATTCTTTACCGCCATGCCGGCCCGCTGGTGCGCGAGGATTACACGGGCCGTTTCCTGCCCGAATTGGAAAAGGCATTGGCTGCGGAGTAAGACGCCCCGGTCCTGCGCCTGCTTGGCACCGCGATCCCTGAACAGGTTGACCCGGCTTATGGCGCTGAGGTGACCGTTGAACTGGGCATTCAATTTCCCTTGGCGGGAGGAGTGGCAGGAGAACCGCGCTCGGATCGAGCCCGCGCAGCGGTTCGGCCGGGTGATTCCGGTCTATCAGCAGACCTGAGGACGCTATTCCAGATCGTCCTGAATCCAGACCGGGCTGTGATGGACGTCGACGGTCCGCAGCCGGCCCGGGCCGAGATTCCAGAACTTGTGCGGCACATTCGGCGGCCCGATCAGCACATCTCCCGCTACTGCGTCGATCACCTGATCGCCGACCTGATAGCGCCCATTGCCGTCCACGACGATGAACGTCTCGGCATAAGGGTGGGTGTGCAGGACCGGGCCCTTGCCGATTTCGTCTGTCTCATAGAAAACCAGCGTGATCTCGGTCCCCATCCGTTCGCCCGTCAGGCTGCCGCGCCATGTGTCGGGGAAGCGTTCCCATTCGGATTGGGTGAATTTCTGGGTTTTTATCATCTTGTTCCCCTCTGGGATCGGGCGTGCCGGTTCGTGGCACGCCCGGCCTGAGGGTTTAGTCTTCCAGCTTTGCCTCCAGCACATAAAGCGTGCTTTCGTCATCCTCTGGCATGAAATAACCACGCAGGCCCGTTTCCGTCGCCTCCATATAAGCGGGATTATGTGGCATATCCAAACCGCTTTCGGTCCAGACTGGTATCGGCGTGGCATGTACCGCGCGGTTCTGGGCCAGATCAACCAGATCGACGCCGCCGAGACGGAATTTCTGCTCGCCCATCGTGTATTCGGCCACGCCATTGCACAAGGCCATACCGGGAATGGCAAGCTGGCAGTCCTGATAGTCGATATAGGCTGCAGGGTTCGCCACCATCAGATCCTCTCGCGGGGTGTCGGCGTTGCTGACGCTGCCATCCTTGGCAAGGTCGAACGCGTAGAAGCGGCGCGAGCCCCAGCTGACCGCATGCAGCTTGCTGGTTGACACGTCGTGCAGAATTCCGCCGATGTGATCGGGATAGCGGAACACCTCCTCTGCCTTCATTGTCTTGGGGTTCACCTTGTAGACGATCGAGTTGGAGTTCGGTCGGTACTCAGCGACTGGGACCCAGATAAACTCGCCGTCATAGTCGATGCCGCCGGGGTGGTAGATGTCACCTTCGCCCAGCACGACCTGATCAAGCAACTCACCATCAGGCGACATCTTGAACAGATGACCTTTGCCCTTGCCGGCGGTGCGGTCCATGCCGCCCTGAGGCGTGTCGAATTTTTCGGTCGGCTCAATGATCTCGACAGAGGAGACGAAGATTTCGTCACCGATGCGGGTCATGCCTTGCGGGTGAAACGTGGGGAAATTGACCTTGGTCTTCGATGCCATTTCCCATTTTGTGCTGCGATTGGTCTTGGTGAAGGCATCCACCAGCGCCTGATCGGCAAAGGCAGGAAGGGCCAGCGAAACGCCCAACAGAATAACCGAGATTCGATAACGGAACTGCATTTCATCCTCCTGGAATCAGTTAGCGGCGCAATCCACCACAAAGCTGTGACGGACTGTTGACGCGAAGATGTCACTGCAATGACTTCTCAGGATCTAGAACGGCACATCATCCGCTGCACCGACAGGCTGCACATAGCCTGCCTTGACGTTCTTGAAGCCCGCTTCGAACTGGATGGTCAGGGTGTCTTCGGCCAGACCCATCACCGTGCCTTCGCCGAATTTCGGGTGGGTCACACGGTCGCCGACGCTGAAACCCACGGCTTCGGCGTCGATGACGACAGCGGCGGGCGTCCGGGGTTTGGCGCGTTGATCGCCGCGTTCGGCCATCCGCTTCCAGCCGGGCGAGTTATAGACATCGGCATTTGCCGCCCGTGCCTGCATTCCGGCCCCGAAATCGGTGCCCGCCATGACCGCAGCACCGCCATAGCCCTGTCCGTAAAGGCCGGGCGCTGTCAGCACCTCGACGTGCTCATCGGGCAGTTCGTCGATGAAGCGCGAGGGCAGGGACGACTGCCATTGCCCATACATCCGCCGGTTGCCGGCAAAACTGATCGTGGCCAGCTTTTCGGCGCGGGTCAGGCCGACATAGGCAAGGCGGCGTTCCTCCTCCAGGCCCTTCATCCCGGATTCGTCCATGCTGCGCTGGCTGGGGAATAGCCCGTCCTCCCAACCCGGCAGGAAGACGATGGGATATTCCAGACCCTTCGCGCCATGCAGCGTCATGATGCTGACCGCGTCCTGCGCCTCGTCATTGTCGCGGTCCATGACCAGGGCAACGTGTTCCAGAAAGCCCTGCAGATTGTCGAACTCCTCCAGCGCCTTCACGAGTTCCTTGAGGTTTTCCAGCCGGCCCGGCGCATCGGGCGATTTGTCGTTCTGCCACATGGCGGTATAGCCGGTCTCGTCCAGAATCCGCTCGGCCAGTTCGACATGGTTCACGGTGCTGTGCAGGGCATCGGCGTGGAACCGGCCCATCGCGTTGACGAATTCGCGCAGGTTCGCCGCCCCCTTGCCCCCAAGCAGCCCGTTCGCAATCACTGACTGCGCGCCGATCAGCAGCGGTTCCCCAAGATCCCGCGCCTCTTTCTGGATGGTCTGTAGGGCCTTGTCGCCAAGCCCGCGTTTCGGCGTATTCACAACGCGTTCGAAGGCCAGGTCGTCGGTGGGGCCAACCGCCAGCCGGAAATAGGCCATCGCATCGCGGATTTCCTGCCGTTCGTAAAAGCGGGGGCCGCCGATGACGCGGTAAGGCAGGCCGATGGTCAGGAAACGGTCCTCAAACGCGCGCATCTGATGCGATGCACGCACCAGAATGGCCACATCGTTCAGGTCATGCTTGCCGACGCTGCGCCGCGTGCCGGAATGAAAATCCTCGATTTCCTCGCCGATCCAGCGCGCCTCGGCTTCCGAGTCCCAGTGCCCGATCAGCCGGACCTGCAGCCCGTCTGCACTGTCGGTCCAAAGCGTCTTTCCCAGCCGCCCCTTGTTTGCCGTGATCAGCCCGGACGCTGCCCCGAGTATCTGCGGGGTAGAGCGATAATTCTGTTCCAGCCGGATCACCTGCGCGCCGGGAAAATCCTTTTCGAACCGCAGGATGTTGCCCACTTCTGCACCACGCCAGCCATAGATCGACTGGTCGTCATCGCCGACGCAACAGATATTGCGATGAGCCTGCGCGAGCAGCCTCAGCCACAGATATTGCGCAACGTTCGTGTCCTGATACTCGTCCACCAGAATATAGCGAAAACGGTTCTGCCACTGCGCCAGAATATCCGGATGCGCCTGGAACAGCGTCACGCAATGCAGCAGCAGATCGCCGAAATCGACCGCGTTCAGCGCCAGCAGACGTTCCTGATAGGCGCGGTACAGCTTGACGCCCTTACCGTCATAGGCCGCGCCCTCGTTCTGGGCGACCTTGTCGGGCGTCAGCGCGCGGTTCTTCCAGCCGTCGATCATTCCGGCCAACTGCCGGGCAGGCCACCGCTTTTCGTCGATATTCTCGGCCGAGATCAACTGCTTCAGCAGGCGCAACTGATCGTCAGTGTCCAGAATTGTGAATGTGGGCTTCAGGTGGAGATTGCCGGCGCCGATCAACTCGGCATGGCGGCGCAGGATCTTGACGCTGACGCTGTGAAAGGTGCCCAGCCACGGCATGCCTTCGATCGCGTCACCCAGCAACCGCCCGATGCGGTCGCGCATCTCGCGCGCGGCCTTGTTCGTGAAAGTCACGGCAAGGATCTGGCCCGGAAACGCCCGGCCGGTCGCGATCAGATGGGCGATTCGCGTCGTCAGCGCGCGCGTCTTGCCGGTGCCGGCGCCCGCCAGCATCAGCACCGGGCCATCCAGCGCCTCGACCGCCTGACGTTGCGCATCGTTCAGCCCGTCCAGATAGGGCGGGGGGCCGGCAGGCACACCCATGGCGCGCTGTGACAGGCTCAGCTTGCGTTCGGCAGCTTCGAAGGGATCGTCATCCATCATGGCGCGACAATAGCGAAAGGAGGCGCGCAGGGGAAGATCATGTTCACCATATGTTCAGGATCATTGCGCGAATTCCGCCATCGCTGGACACAAGCGTGCTTGACCGCCCGACAGTATGATAGGAGCAATTCTTGGGTCTTCTTTTATCAGCCAGACGGGTCACGATGGAATTTTTCCGGAACGTTTATGGCACGGGTATCGCGGTCCCGTTGATGCTGTGTGCGAATACCGTGTTTGCGCAGGATGTGGCGCATGGGGTCGGGGCATGCGGACAGCCCATCGCGTTGAACAGCCAGCCCATGACGCTGAACGCCAAACCGACCGAGATTTCGGGCGGTCTTGTCGAATTGCGCCGGAATGAACCACGGTACGTGGAGCTGACCATTGCCGAACAGATGCCGATCACGCTGGCCACCATGACCAGTGAACGGGACATGACGCTGATCCTGTTTGACGCCAAGGGCGAGGTTGTGGGTGCCGATGACGATAGCGGCGCCGATTCAAATGCGCAGCTGATCGCAATGCTGGAGCCGGGGGTCTATTGTGCGCAGATCGCGGCCTATGGAAGCCTTGAGGCTTCGTCTCTGGTCGTGCCGTTTTCCGTCAGCGCCGCACCGCCCGCCGATGCCTGCATCGTGAACGCGACCGAAACGCTTGATCTGACGTATGATAGCGACGAAATCATCACGACCGGCGTTCTGGCCGGGCCGGTGAATTTCGGCCTTCGTCTGGCTGCCGGCGCGCGCGTCAGCATCGCCGCGCGCAGCCCGATGTTCGATACTGTGCTGACACTTCAGGACCAGTACGGACGCGAGGTCGCCAGTGACGACGATGGCGGCGGCGACACCAACAGCCTGCTGGAGGTTGGTGGCAGCAACCAGCAATCAGACTATTGCGTTACCCTGTCATCACTGGATGAGGAGCGTGGCGTCTATTCGCTGTCATTTTCGCCGGAAGTCGCGCGCCCCACGACGCCCGAAAACCAGCAACAATTCGAAGCGGAACAGGACGCTGCGGCCAACGCAGCGGCTGCCGCGAACGAAGTCGAAGACGCCACCGGCAACGCCGAGGCAGCAACGCAATAAACGAAATGCGTCCCGACGATGTCGAACTAGCCGCGATGCAGCAGGCTGGCGAATGTGGTCGGATCCAGGCTGTCCTGTGCGAAGGTCGGCCCGTTCACCAGCATGCTGACCGCATCGTGGCTGTGCAGCGATTCCTGATGGCTGGCGATGACGCGGAAATCGCTGACGCGCGGCTCTGCGATCAGTTGCTCGGCGAAGCTGCGCACGGCATCTTCGACGAAGATCGGGTTGGACGCGTTCAATTCCGCAAATGCCTGTTCGTCCTCGCGCTTGACCATGACCTGCGTTTCGGTCGGCACGGCCCGGCGGCACAGTTCGATCATATCCTCGAACCACAGGCGGTCATGGCCCGTCATTTCGACCGAAATGCGTGCGACCGACCGCTGCGAATGCGGGGTTGCCAATCGCCCCCGGCTTTCGCGGGCATGTTCGGACAGTTCCAGCGAACAGGGGCAGGTCGAAGAATAGACGTAATCGACATGCATGATGCGCCGCCGCTGTCCCTTATGTTCGATCAGTTCCAGTGCGATATCGTAATATTGCCAGCCCGACAGCCCGGAACGCAGCGAATCCACCTTTGTTGGATAGGAAAACCGCATCTGGATGCGGGCATCCATGCTGTCCAGGTCATCCTTGTAGTCATCAAGTGCCGCCTGCAACACGTCAAGACTGAAGGCCTTGTCGGCATGGGCATAGAAGCTGCGCATGATCCGCGACATGTTGATGCCCTTGCGATCCGCTTCCAGACTGACAGTGCCGGTGACACTGGTCTCCAGCGTGATCTCGCCCCCGTCGCGGGTCTGATAGCGGATGGGCAGGCGAAAATTGGAAATCCCGACATGCTGGATCAGGACGTTCGCGCCGACGATCAGGCTGGCCGGACCGTTCTGCAGGTCGGGCAGGCTGGCCTTGTATTGCGGATCAACGCGAAAATCCGCGTCATATTCGCGGGAAAGCGCAGGATAAACGGTCGGCGGACGCGGCGTGTTCACGGTCGGCTCCATGGCTGTTCGCGGCTTGGATATATGATGAATTCCGCCAGATCCAACGAGTTTCGGCGCGAAAGGGACAGATTGCCGCCCATCGCGCCGGGATTGGCCGTTTATTCCAGCGCCTGGCGCAGATCGGCGATCAGGTCTGCGGGATGCTCCAGTCCGACAGACAGCCGGATCAGGCCGGGGGTGATCCCAAGGGCGAGCCGGTCCTCTTCGCTCAGTCGCTGGTGCGTCGTGGTGGTCGGATGGGTCACGATCGACTTTGCGTCGCCCAGATTGTTGGAGATCAGGATGAGTTCCAGCCGGTTCAGCACCTGAAATGCCGCGTCGCGGCCGCCCAGGATTTCCATCGCGATCATGGTTCCGCCGGACTCCATCTGGGACATGGCCAGATCATGCTGGGGATGATCCGGCAGTCCGGGATAGATCAGCTTCGACAGTTTCGGATGGCCATGGAGAGTTTTGGCGATCATCGCGGCGCTGTCGGCCATCGCACGAACACGCAGGTCCATCGTCGTCAGCCCCGTCAGCATCAGCCAGGAATTGAACGGGCTGATCGCGCCTCCAGAGTGTTTCAGGTAAGGCTCTGCCACCTCGCGAACGAACTGACGTGTGCCGCAGATCACGCCGCCAAGCGCGCGCCCGGCACCGTCGATATGCTTTGTCGTCGAATAGATGACGACATCGGCCCCCTGTTCGACGGCGCGCGAAAACACCGGCGTGGCAAAGACGTTATCGACCATCACCAATGCGCCGACCGCGTGGGCTATTTCCGCCACGGCGGCGATGTCGACAACTTCCAGCGTCGGGTTGGAAACGGATTCGAAGAACACGGCGACTGTGCCGTCACGCACGGCGGCGCGCCACTGATCCAGATCGGTGCCGTCCACCAGCGTGACCTCGACCCCGAAACGCTTCAGCACGTCGAAAATATACAGGTTCGAACCGAACAGCGCGCGGGCGGCGACGACATGGCTGCCCTGCCGGCAGACAGCCATCAGCGCGCCGTTCACCGCGGCCATGCCCGATGTGGTGGCAAACGCGTCCTCGGTTCCTTCAAGGGCTGCGATCCGATCTTCAAACATGCGGTTCGTCGGATTGCCGTAACGGGCATAGATGAATTCATCCTCACCCACCTTCTCAAACCGCGCCTGCGCTTGCTCGGCGGTATCGTAGGCGAAGCCCTGCGTCATGAACATCGCCTCGGCCATCTCGCCATATTGGCTGCGACGGGTGCCGGCGTGGACGGCAAGGCTGCGCTTGTGCAGGTTGCGTTCGTTCATGATAAGCCTCTTTTGTTGCAGGATCGCGTTACTCCCGTGTTCGCGCGATGGCAAGGATTTGACGGTGATTGCGACTGATCGCGCCTGCTTCGTCTGTCATGTGACTGTAAGGGGATGGTCACGTGGCTGTCGTGCTGGGGCGTTATCTGGCGGGCGACGCAAACCGACTTCGAGTTCTGCCATGGCCATTGTTCCGTTCAATGCCGGTCAACCGTTACCTGCTGAATTGATGCCGCGTGCCGCCAGCCTTGCTGCTGGTGCACCAGTGGTGGTGATGATCCACGGCTATCGTTACTGTCCGGCAACACCTGCTTGCGACCCTCATCGCCACATCCTGGCCCTGAAGCCGGATCTGCCGGCGTCGGGAAGGTCGCGGTCCTGGCCGGGCGCGCTTGGTTTTACTGCGGATGGTTCCGAAGGCCTGGCCCTGACGTTCGGATGGTCCGCACGTGGTCGGCTTCACGCCGCATATCGGCGCGCCGGCAGCGTCGGACAAGACCTGTCAGCGATGATTGCCAGTCTGTCCGAGGCCGCGGAAAGACCGGTCCATGTGATCGCGCATTCACTGGGTGCGCGCGTGGCGCTGCAGGCGCTTGCTCATGCTGCGCCGGGCAGCATTGGCCGGGTGATCCTGATGGCCGCCGCAGAACTGCGGGGCCCGGCTGAAGCCGCGGCGGACAGCCCCGCAGGGCGCAGGGCCGAGATCATAAACGTGACATCGCGCGAGAACGATCTGTTCGATTTCGCGATGGAAATCCTGGTCGGGCGCGCGCGTCGCCCGGCGCTTGGCTTCGGGCTGCGTCAGCCGCGTCGCAACTGGCTGGATCTGCAGATAGATGCGGCCGCGACACGCAGCGGACTGGCCGGACTGGGATTTCACATCGGAAGCGATGTTGCGCGGGCCTGCCACTGGTCGCCCTATCTGCGCGACGGGTTGTTCGATTTCTACCGCGTGGCACTGGCCCAGCCCTGGGCGTTGCCGCTGGACCTGTTGCGTGACCACCTGCCGGCCGTGCAGGCGCCACGTTGGTCGCGCCTGCTTCAGCCGCCGCGCCTGGTTCAGTCTTCCTTTTCCAAGGCATAGGCCGAAAACAGCCGCGCATTCCCCATGAAAAAAGCGAACATGATGATCGGCAAGCCGAACGTCTTGAAGTTCACCCAGGCTGTATCGGACATGTTGCGCCACACCAGTTCGTTGGCGATGGCGAGACCTGCGAACAGCAGCACCATACGGAAGGTCAGCTTCATCCAGCCTTCATGCTGCATGGGCAGTGCCTCGCCCATCACCAGCTCCAGCCAGTTTTTGCGCAGGACAAGACCAAGGGCCAGCAGACCGGCGAAGGTCGCATAGATTATGGTGACCTTCATCTTCAGAAAGCGCTCGTCGTTCAGCCATATGGTCAGCCCGCCGAAGACAACGACCAATGCCAGCGTCAGAAGCTGCATTGCAGAAATTCTGCCGGTCAGCCGCCATAGCGCGAAAGTTGTCAGCACCAGCACCGGAATGAAGATCATCGTCGCGACGATGAATCCGTTATATGCTGTGCCCCCGAGCGTTATTGTGCGATCCCGCAAGACCATGAAGACGGCGAAGAACAGGATCAGCGGGCCGTATTCCAGTGCGGGTTTGACCCAGGGTTTGACTTCTTTCATGTCGTCTCCTTCGGCGGAACGGCGCCCGATACATTCGATGCGGGCTGTTTCACCTATTCACGCGGCGCGGGCAAGGCATGGGTTGATGGTCGGGCGCGATGATTAATCCAGCCGGATCGTGGCGAAGATCTCTCCGGGGCGCTGTCCCTGCATCTGCTGGACGATGATCGCGTGGCGCGTGTCTGGCGGCAGGTCCTTTGACGGCCCGGCACCAAGCGTCACCGTCATGCGCAGCGGCGTACGCCCGTCCCACCGGGCCAGGATCTCATTGCCGACAACGATATTGCGCATGTTCAGATGGCGACCGACATTTTCTCCGCCAGCGATGTCGACGGTGCGGGCAGGCAGATAGCGGATCAGCTGCACCGCGATTTCGCCGGGCAGTGCGGTCAAGGGCGTCAATTCGATCTCGCTTCGACCGTCCTTGTCCCGGCGCGAGATCGCGACGTGATCGCCCTCGGCGCGCTCATGCTTGACGGCTGTCATCAGCGCGGCCGGGTTGGGTTCGTCAAGCGGGACCTCGCCCGCCACGATCATTTGCGGCGTGAACAGGCTGCGTGCGCCACGCGACAGATTATAGCCCTTCTGGCGCTGACTGAACTCTGGCCGGGCGAAACTATCGGTCCAACCCAGGTAGTCCCAGTAATCTACATGCCAGCTGAGCACGAGAACATCGGGACGCGCCTGAAGATCGCCGAGCATATCTTCGGCTGGGGGGCAGGTATCGCAACCTTGTGCCGTAAACAGTTCGACCACGATAGGGGAAGGGGTGCGCGGCCCTTGCTCAATCACCGGATGTTGCTTGCGGCCAGAACTGCCGACAAATTCGTTCGGCGGCGACAGGTTTGCCGAGGGGGCGGATTTCCCCATGGATTCGTCTACCGCGTCGATCACCGCGTCGACATCATCCATGATGTCGCCGTGATCCTTGTGGCCTTGACGCATTGCGCCGGGCGTCATGTCCCGGCCGCGCGCGCCGGGACCGGGGGCGCCATCGAATGCTGCGGCGACAGTGGGAAACAGGCTGATCGCCAAGGCAAGCAGGGACGCGGGCGCAAGGTTTACGGTCCTGTTCCGTATCGCTGTTCCCATGTGTTTTGCCGCCTGCGCCAGTCTTGTCTTCCGCAAGTTGGGTAGGACATTGGTGCGGTTTTCCCAAATCAACGGTATGTTATGTGGCAAGTCGCCGCACAACGTTGCACTTGTGCAACAACAGTGTTTACGGTATACATTCGCATACAAACCGCGTGTCACCCACTTGAATCGACTCTCCGAATGGGGCATCTCAAGCGCGAACAGACCGCCGAACCCATCCAACCGACAGGGAGGCCCCCATGCCGATCGTTACCGGAACCGATACCGCCAAGACCCGCCGCACGCTTGAAGCCGCCGGTCAAAGCGTCGATTACTATTCCATTCCAGCTGCCACCGAAGCCGGGCTTGGTGATTTTTCCAAGCTGCCCGCTGCCTTGAAAGTGGTGCTGGAAAACATGCTGCGCTTCGAAGATGGCGGTCGCACCGTGTCTGTCGACGACATCAAGGCCTTCGCCGAATGGGCGCAAAAAGGCGGCAAGAACCCGCGCGAGATCGCCTATAGTCCGGCCCGCGTGCTGATGCAGGACTTCACCGGCGTGCCGGCGGTTGTCGATCTGGCCGCCATGCGCGACGGCATCACCGCACTGGGCGGCGACGCGCAGAAGATCAACCCGCTGAACCCGGTCGATCTGGTCATCGACCACTCGGTCATGGTTGACGAATTCGGCACGCCCCGCGCCTTCGCCTATAATGTCGAGCGTGAATACGAACGTAACATCGAACGCTATACCTTCCTGAAATGGGGTCAGTCGGCGTTCAACAACTTCCGCGTCGTGCCGCCCGGCACCGGTATCTGCCACCAGGTGAACCTGGAATATCTGGCCCAGACCGTCTGGACCGACAAGGACCAGAACGGCCGCGAAGTCGCTTACCCCGACACGCTGGTCGGCACCGACAGCCACACCACCATGGTGAACGGCCTTGCCGTTCTGGGTTGGGGCGTCGGCGGGATCGAGGCCGAAGCCGCGATGCTGGGTCAGCCGATCTCCATGCTGATCCCGGAAGTCGTCGGCTTCAAGATCACCGGCGCGCTGACCGAAGGCGTGACCGCGACAGACTTGGTGCTGAAGGTCGTGCAGATGCTGCGCGAACATGGTGTGGTGAACAAATTCGTCGAATTCTACGGCGACGGGCTTGACCACATGCCGCTGGCCGACCGTGCGACCATCGCCAACATGGCGCCCGAATACGGCGCCACCTGCGGCTTCTTCCCGGTCGATGCCGAAACCCTGCGCTATCTGCGCCAGACCGGCCGTGACGAAGACCGCATCGCCCTTGTCGAAGCCTATGCGAAGGAAAACGGCTTCTGGCGCGACGCGGATTATGCCCCGGTCTATACCTCGACGCTGGAACTGGATCAAAGCACCGTCGTGCCCGCGATCTCGGGCCCGTCGCGTCCGCAGGATCACGTCGCGCTGACCGATGCGGCGCATGAGTTCGGCAAATATGTCAGCGGCAACCGCAAGCTGAAAGAGCCGACGCGCCGCGAGGAAAAGAACTGGAACACCGATGGTGGCGCGCCGGAACCCGACCATCTGCCGGGCCATCTGGATGGCTTCCACGAAGGCGCGGTCGAGGGCGAAGACTACAAGCTGCATGACGGATCGGTCGTGATCGCGGCGATTACGTCGTGCACCAACACTTCGAACCCCTATGTGCTGATGGCCGCCGGTCTCGTCGCCCGCAAGGCGCGTGCGCTTGGCCTGAACCGCAAGCCCTGGGTTAAGACTTCGCTCGCGCCCGGATCGCAGGTCGTCGAGGCCTATCTGAAAGCCGCCGGTCTTCAGGAAGATCTGGACGCGCTTGGCTTCGATCTGGTCGGCTTCGGCTGCACCACCTGCATCGGCAACTCCGGCCCGCTGGATGCCCCGATCTCGAAGGCGATCAACGATAACGACCTGATTGCGACCGCCGTTCTTTCGGGCAACCGGAACTTCGAAGGCCGCATCTCGCCCGATGTGCGCGCAAACTATCTGGCCTCGCCGCCGCTTGTCGTGGCCTATGCCATCGCGGGCGACATGAATATTGACCTGACCAGCGAACCGCTCGCCTATGACAAGGACGGAAAGCCCGTCTTCCTGAAAGACATCTGGCCAAGCTCGAAAGAAGTGGCCGAGATGGTCGACAAGGTCGTCACGCGCGAGATGTTCCAGGAAAAATATGCCGACGTCTTCAAGGGCGACGAGCGCTGGCAGGCGGTCGAGACCACGGATAACGAGGTTTATGACTGGCCGCCGACCTCGACCTATATCCAGAATCCGCCTTACTTCCAGGGCATGTCGCAGGAACCGGGCGAGATCGCGGATATCAAGGGCGCCCGCGTCCTTGCCATGCTGGGCGACATGATCACCACCGACCACATCAGCCCGGCCGGTTCGTTCAAGCCTTCGACCCCGGCAGGCAAATACCTGACCGAACGTCAGGTGCCGGCGAAGGATTTCAACAGCTACGGTTCGCGTCGCGGCAACCACGAAATCATGATGCGCGGCACCTTCGCTAATATCCGCATCAAGAACGAGATGCTGGACGGCGTCGAAGGCGGCTACACCAAGGGCCCGAAGGGTGAGCAGGAGGCGATCTATGACGCCGCCATGCAGTATGAAGCCAACGGCACACCGCTGGTCATCATCGGGGGCGAGCAATATGGTGCTGGTTCCAGCCGGGACTGGGCAGCCAAGGGCACCAACCTTCTGGGCGTCAAGGCAGTCATCGCTGAAAGCTTCGAACGTATCCACCGCTCGAATCTCGTTGGTATGGGCGTCATCCCGTTCGAGTTCACAGACGGCCAGAACCGCAAATCGCTGAACCTGAAAGGTGACGAGGAAATCACCATCGAAGGGCTTGGCGATGTGAAGCCGCTGCAGATCGTCGATGCCAAGATCAAGCGTGCTGACGGCACCGAGGAGACGATCAAGCTTAAGGCCCGGATCGATACCGAGGTCGAGATCGACTACCTGAAGAACGGTGGCGTGCTGCATTACGTTCTGCGCAATCTCGCCGCGGCCTGATCGGCCTGAAAGTCTGAAACCGAAAACCCCCGGGGCGAAGGCCTTGGGGGTTTTTCTTTTTATTGCCGCCCACCGCTGCTAGCCTTGGTTTCAGATTCCGGTGGTCAGGGGCTTTGCAATGTTCAGCGATATTATTTTCGGCCTGTTTCTTCTCGCGATGTTTGGCATTTCGCCAGGTGGTCAACCACGCGCCACGGTTGCCGCGGCCCCGGACGCGCCGGACGACGTCATCAGTCTGGCGGTCGACCAGCTGGAATGTCTGACCGAGCCCGATCCGACGCCTGTCTTGCGCGCGATGATGAACCATGGCCTGATCCATGCAGATGAGCGGATAGACACCGAAACGTTCAGCTGTTTCCCGATCCCCGGCGGCATCTCACTGGGCGGTATCAATGCGAATTCGGTCTGTGGCGGGGTAGTGGATGAGGCGATCGCAGATGCGAACCCGGACCTTTATCAGCGAAGCAGCCAGACCAATTACGATGATGGCTATGAGCCCACATTTCCCAAGTAAGGCGCTGATTTCGCTGTCCTGACCATTATATTTCCTATATAAAACATGGTGTTGAAGGCTGCGAGGGGCGCGTTTCATGGA
>VAFL01000090.1 GCA_005768755.1 Paracoccus denitrificans
AATTCGATGCGATTCGATCCTTTTGGATTCGATTCGATTCAATTCCATTTTTTTCGTATCGATACGATAGTTTCCGATTCTTTTCGATTCTATTCGATGGGATTCTATTTGTTTCGATTCCATTTGCATGTGGAAGTATCAGGCTTGTACTCAACATTATCAAAGTTGAATATAGCGATTTCAAACGGCCTTCTTCAATCAGAGTGTAGCTAGTTTCTAACTCCAATGTACGAGTGGGTAACAGACATCAGCCTCCCAGGCGTACACACTTTTGAGAGTTGAGCTTATGGCCTGTACTTCCCACATCCTCCTCCAGGTACACTGCGCTGGTAACAGGCCTAGGCTCGATGCATGACTGAAGTGTGAGAGATAAGACGAAAGTCCCGGCACACAAGAATAGGGCCTCGAAGCTCAATCCTGCGATTTCCTAGTAATTCATGTCTTAGGTGCTACATACTAAGTTCCATACGTGAGAGCTAGCTGAACCCCAAGTCCAAAAGCATCTCTCTTCCAAGAGTTGAGTTCACACCAAAACCCTCACAGTTCCACATTGCCTGCAGAATGAGTTTTGAACATCTTCACCAGAGACGTTTGTCAGAAGCTTGTGAGAAGCAAGTGGAATAATGCAGGCCTGGAAGGTGTCTGCAAGTGCAGTAGAGTGGTATTCTTCGAACTTCCTGAGTTAGAAGACTGCTATGATCTTACGGCCATTAGAACGCAGCCAGTTGAAAGCTGGCTTCTAGGCATGCTCTCTTGTGAGAGTTGAGCTCTGGGCAGGACCCTCCCGCATCCTGCCTGCCCATACTCATACCTGCTAACATCCTTAAGTGAGATGATGGGAGAGGTTGGAGAAATGCAAGTGGAAGCGCCAGGACTGTACTCATATCCATCTGACTTCAATACAGCGATTGCCAACGTCCTTGTTCAATTACAGTGTAGCTTGGGTATACCTCGCTTCGATAAGTGTTTAGCAGACATCAGCCTACAAAGCATACACATT
The DNA here is from genome assembly GCA_005768755.1 of Paracoccus denitrificans. Taxonomy (GTDB): domain Bacteria; phylum Pseudomonadota; class Alphaproteobacteria; order Rhodobacterales; family Rhodobacteraceae; genus Paracoccus; species Paracoccus denitrificans_B. Next base: position 1,001 of record VAFL01000090.1, read on the forward strand.
GCTGAGAGTTGAGCTTATGGCATGTACCTCCCCAATCCTGACTGCCTGAAAGTTCGGCTTCCACAGCATTTCGTTGTATACGGGAGA
>VAFL01000091.1 GCA_005768755.1 Paracoccus denitrificans
GTCTCTGTGGTCCATAACCTTTCTTGTTTTTATGGCTTCCACGTGGGACTGCATCTCAGTTATAGCATTTTTAACGTTGGCCTGACTAGATTTTAGTTGTTTTACTTCTGCAGTAAGGGATTCTCTAGTTTTCTTCTGTGCTCTTTTTCCAGCCCAGCTGCTATCTTTATAATCATTGTTTTAAAATGTAGTTAGACATCATATATGTGTATTGATGGACTTCCTGGCTGTGAGTACTATCTCATGTTATTTTATGGAGGTGAATTTCTCCATCTCATTACCTTTTCCAGAAAAGAAAGAGGGAAGAAAAAGAAAAACCAAGGAAAACAATAACAACTGCTCTCCAAAAAAAAACACCAGATTATTTTGGCCTGCGTTTCAAAAGATTCTAAACCCCAAATATGAAACACAATTAAAGTACCATGAAAGTAAAAATAAGAATTATATAAGGTACATACATAAAATTAAAATAAGTCAATTAATAAAAAAAATCAAGGAAAATAAATTACAATAAAGCACAAAGTACAAAGGAAGCTATATCCTACTTTCCAGGCACAGCTGAATCTATGCATCCTCTGTGGTCCGACAAATTGGTGGCGGTGAGTGGTCTGTGCAGGGTCTGGGGATGGGCTCTGGCACTGATTAGCAGGTGCACATCTGTGTGGTAGATGCACCTGCGGGATCAGAGGTGGGGTGGGCATCAGCACCTCTAGCCTCCAGTGGGCGGCACAGTGCTGCTCCTTGAGACCCCCCCCCCCCCGATAGGCCGGATGCCGGTGGGGTCTGTGGGTCCTCTGGCTCTGGGGCTGAGCATTCTGCCCCCCAGTCTGCATGGGCCTCCACAGAAGAGCTCCCAAGCCCCTGGGTATCCGCCGATTCTCTCAGAACCCTGCGTTTACTCTACCTGCGTCCGAGCTTCTTTTGGCTTTGTTTTTTTATCTCAGAGTGTTGTGCCCAAGATTGTGAATCTGAGAAACCACCCAGAAGCCGACACTGATGCAAACACATGAGGGTTTATTTACAAGCTAGAGCTTGTGTGCAAGTATACCGGACAGAGTGGAGCAGGGACTTGGACCCCGAGCTTGGACCCCGAGGTGGGTTTTAGCTTAGTTTTAAGGGCTGGTCTCAGGGACCTCCAGAAGGGGTGGAGCAATTCCTCAAGTTCTGTTTACAATTTGATATGGGACATTCAAGGGCATTGAGCTCTGTTCTCATTCTAATAGAGGCTTCCTGTCCTTGGCCTTGACTCAGTTTTGTTTCTATTGTGGGGCTTTCTAGGACATTAAGCTGTAAACTTTTGCTTTT
>VAFL01000092.1 GCA_005768755.1 Paracoccus denitrificans
ACCATTCTGTCCTTTAGGGGAGGGCAAGAATCACATGGGTGGGGGGGCAAGTGCTGGAGTCCCCCACCGGGGAGCATGTGTGGACTCCGGGTGGGGGCGGGTGTCCTGAGGTTTCAGAATGAGAGACGGTTGTGAGGACAGCAGAGCTGACCGTGACTTGCAGCTCATGGGTTCCTGCGCTGGGTCCCCGCAGGGCAGTTGGAGCCCAGTCGTGGGGCCCCTGTGGCCCCAGCACCTGGAGGAGCCTGCCTCCTGGTGTGGGTGCGGTAGGGTCCACTGGCCTACCTCTGCTCTCCCCAACCTTGGGTGTCCTGGGATTCCCAGGGCTGCCCTAAGTCAGCGACCTGGATCTGTGGGGTACCCCCAGGGCTCAGGAGGCCACATCCAGCTGTGAGAAGGCTCGCTCAGTGTAGGGCCAGAATCCAGGGCTGGACAGGGCCATGGGGGTCTGGATCCCATTAGTCTTTTTGTTGGGCCTGGGGCGGGGTCGCAAATCACCCCCACCTTCACAGACCCTGGGGCCAGGCCAGCCCAGATCCCCCTGGGTTATGGGCTGGTGTCCTGTGAAGGGTGTGCCTCCCTCCAGGAGGGACAGTGCATCCTATGCATCACTCACCTGCACACACCCTGTCGGGGGCTCCTTGTCTTCACTCCTCCCTGCAACCCCTAGGTACTCTATGGGACCCCCAGGCTTCTGATGGGAGCAGGATATTGAGAGATCCCCGGGGAGGCTGAGCATGTCCCACAGGGTGCACCTGCACCGGGTCCTTGCTGGGGGCTGATGGTGTGTGGGTGGATGGTGTGGGGGCAGGGGTATGATAGTGGTGGAGTGTGGGGGATGGTGTAGGGGGGGATGGTGTTGTGGTATAGAGTGGGTGGGGATTATGTGGGGCTGTGTGGGTTTGAGGGGGACGGTGTAGGTGGGATCCCATTGAGGTAGATGATGTAGGTGGATGGAGTGGCAGTGGGGGATGAGGGAGATGTCGTGGGGGGCCTGCGGACACAGGGCATCCCCTTCCTCTAAGATGCACAAGGAGACGTCTACACTTAAAGGCAACTCCAGTCTGGGG
>VAFL01000033.1 GCA_005768755.1 Paracoccus denitrificans
GAAGGGCGGCGTGGCCGCAATGACCCTTCCGGCCGCGCGCGAGCTGGCGCGGTCCGGCATCCGCGTCATGACCATTGCGCCGGGCCTGTTTGAAACCGCGATGAGCGCCGGCCTGTCGCCCGATGCCCGCACCGTGCTGGAGGCTGGGCTGCCATTTCCTTCGCGCATGGGTCGGCCTGATGAGTTCGCCATGCTGGTCCAGCAGATCGTCGAAAATCAACTTCTCAACGGCGAGGTCATTCGCATCGACAGCGCCGTCCGTCTGGCTCCGAAATGAGGGATCATATGACCAAAGGCACCTATACTGAAGGCCGCATCGACGGTCGCATCGCCGAGCTGGCACTGACCCGGCCCGAGAAACGTAACGCAATGTCCGACAGCCAGATGGCGGAAATCGAGGCATTTTATGCCTCGCTGCCCGCGACGGTCCGGGTCGTCGTCCTGCACGGGCGGGGCGGGCATTACTGTTCGGGCCTGGATCTGGCCGAACATGTCTCTCGCACGGCGGAAGAAAGCGTCCACCATTCCCGCAACTGGCAGCGGGTCATGGACATGATCCAGTATGGCGGCACTGTCACCATCAGTGCCATGACCGGCGCGGTGATCGGCGGTGGGCTGGTCGGCGCGGCATCTTTGTCGGCGGCGGCGCCTCCGTCCGCGTGGGGCGCATCATCGGTCCGGATCGGATGGTCGAGATGATGCTGACGGGCCGCAAATACGATGCCGAACAGGGTCTGCGCCTTGGCTTGACCCATTACACCGTCGGCGAAGGCGAAGCGCTGCCGAAGGCTCGCGAACTGGCCGAAACCATCGCCGGCAATGCGCCCATGTCCAACTATTTCATGGTTCAAGCCCTTCCGCGCATCCACGACATGGCCCGTAGCGACGGTTTCTTCGCCGAAAGCCTTGCCGCCGCACTCGTCCAGACCACCCCCGATGCGGCCGAAGGCCTGAACGCATTTCTGGAAAAACGTCAGCCCACGTTCCGCTGAAAACGCTGAAAGCAGGAGGTACTGATGAACAAGATAGAGATCCCGCCGACCACGCCCGACAATTTCCGCGAGCGTGCGGAATGGGCACGGGCGCGGACCTTGCCTGAATACAGACCGCACAAGGTTCAACGCAATGATCGTGCAGACGGCACGATCATCCTGCGTTCCGGCTATGAACTCGGCGAATATGCAAAGAAGACGGGCGATTGGCTGCACCGCTGGGCCGACGAGGCACCTTACCGCGTCGCGCTCGCTGAACGGGAAGGACCAGGCTGGCGCAATGTGACCTACGCCGACCTGCTACGTTTCGTCCAGCGGACGGCCTCGGCGCTGCTGGCACGAGGGATGGGCGCAGAGGACTGCATCGTCATAATGTCCGGCAACAGCATTGATCACCTGATCCTGTCACTGGCCGCGCAATATGTCGGCGTCCCTGTTGTGCCGCTGGCGGAACAGTATTCGCTGATCCCCGAGGCTCACGCGAGGCTGATTTATGTGTTGCAGAAGGTGCAGCCGCGCATGGCCTTCGTCGACGATGCCGCGCGCTATGCCGGTGCGCTGGCGCTGTCGGAACTGGAAGGGGTTGAGATCGTCACCAGCTGCCCGGCGGGAATCGGGCGTGACCTGAGCTCTTTCGGCGATTTTCTGTCCCATGACCTGCATCCGGGGCTGGGGGCCGCACATGAGGCGGTTGGTCCTGACACGCTCGCCAAGATCCTGTTCACCTCGGGCTCCAGCGGTGATCCCAAAGGGGTGCTGACCACGCATAGAATGCTTTGCGTCAACCAGATGCAGATGGGAAGTATCATGCCCTATATCACAGCGGTTCCGCCAAGGATCACCGACTGGTTACCGTGGAACCATGTCTTCGGCGGCAACAGCAACACAAATATGATGCTGTCCAATGGCGGCACGCTGCATATCGACAGCGGCAAGCCGACAGGCGCGGGCTTTGCCGCGACGCTGTCAAATCGCGACGCCTATCCGGGGACGCTCGCGTTCAATGTACCGGTCGGCTATGCGATGCTGGTTGACGCGCTTGAGCAGGATGCGGGCCTGCGGCATCGCCTGCTGAAAGACTTGGACCTGATCTTCTACGCCGGTGCCTCGCTTCCGCAGAATGTCTGGGACGCGATAGAGCGTATGATGATCGAGGTGCGGGGCGGCTTGCCGATGATGGCCTCAAGTTGGGGGCTCACGGAGACCGCGCCCTCCTGCGTCATGGTCCATGAACCCATCGGGCGGTCGGGTGTGATCGGCGTGCCGCTGCCGGGGGTCGAGTTGAAACTGATCCCCGATGATGATCTGCGCTGCGAAATCCGCGTGCGCGGCCCCAATGTCATGCCCGGCTATTTCAACGACGCCGAGCGCACCGCCAAGGCGTTCGATGAGGAGGGCTTCTTCATCACCGGCGATGCAGTGCGCTTCGTCGACCCCGACGACATGAACCAGGGCCTGATCTTCGATGGGCGTGTGTCCGAAGATTTCAAGCTGGATACCGGCACCTGGGTGCAGGCCGGCAACCTGCGCATGAATGTGCTGAAGGCTCTGGCCGGGCAGGTGCAGGACGTGGTGATCTGCGGCCACGACCGGGGCGAAGTGGGCCTGCTTGTCTTCCCGACGCCCGGCACCGCCACGCCCGACAACACCACGCGCGGCGCCGTGACCGATGATCGCCTGAAAGCCCGGATCGAGGCGGGGCTGCGCGAAATGAATGCCGGCGTCACCGGCTCGGCCAAGCGGATCACGCGGGCGCTTGTTCTGGCCGAACCGCCATCCGTCGAGGGGCAGGAGGTCACCGACAAGGGATCCCTGAACATTAACAAGATCCTGAAGCGCCGGGCCGATTTGCTGGAACGGCTTTACGACAACGAAGACCCGGCGCTGATCCGCGTCTGAGGAGACAGAACATGGTAGATTTCGCAAAAGTCCGCGCCATCGACATCCACACCCATGCCGAAGAACCCTGTGGCTGCCATTCCGATGACGGATATGACGATCTGCAAACCACGATGGCCAAGTATTTCGGCGCACCCTGGTCGCATCCGCCGACCATCGAACAGACAGCGGCCCATTACCGCGAACAGAATATCGCCGCGGTGATCTTCCCCGTCGATGCCGAGCGAGAGACCGGCTATCGCCGCTATTCCAACGATCAGGTGCTGGAGGAGGTGGCCCAGCACAGTGACGTGCTGATCCCCTTCGCCTCGATCGACCCGTGGAAGGGCAAGATGGCCGTGCGCGAGGCCCGTCGCCTGATCGAGGAACATGGCGTCCGTGGCTTCAAGTTCCATCCGACCATGCAGGGCTTCTATCCCAATGACCGCATGGCCTATCCCTTCTACGAAATGCTGGCCGAACTTGGCGCGGTGGGCCTGTTCCATACCGGCCAGACCGGCGTCGGATCGGGGATGCGCGGCGGCAACGGGATGCGGCTGAAATTCTCCAACCCGATATATCTGGATGATGTGGCGGTCGATTTCCCCGAGATGAACATCATTGCGGCGCACCCGTCCTTCCCGTGGCAGGAGGAGGCGCTGGCCGTCGCCCAGCACAAGCCGAACGTCTATATCGACCTGTCCGGCTGGTCGCCGAAATATTTCCCGCCGATCCTCGTGCAATACGCCAACACCATCCTGAAGAAGAAGATGCTGTTCGGGTCCGACTGGCCGATGATCTCGCCCGAGAAATGGCTGGACGCCTTCGACAAGGCCGATGGGGGAGGCACCATGACAACGTATCCATTTAACGCGCCCGTCGCCGATATCCTGCGCTCGCTAAATATGGCAGCACGCGATCTGCCTGGCTGGGATGCCGAGACGTCGACCGAGATTGTCAGCCATTTTGCCGACTTCGCCCAAGGCGTCATCGCGCCGTTGGATGAGGTCGGGGACCGTCAGGGCTGCCGATTGGAAAATGGCAGGTTGCGGCTGCCGGACGGCTTTGCCGAGGCCTTTTCGCAACTGGCGGGCGCGGGCTGGCAGGGGCTCTGCCTACCTGAGTAATATGGCGGCGCAGGAATGGACAAAATGATCGGGGCCGCCGTCTCGGAAATTCTGTCGGGTGCAAATCATGCGTTCCAGATGTCGACAAGCCTTGCGTCTGGTGCAGCTGATGTGATCCTGCATTTTGGAACAGAGGATCAAAGGTCGCGAATTATTCCGCAGCTTGCGTCAGGCGAGTGGTTGGCGACGATGGCGCTGACCGAATCCGGCGCTGGTTCGGATCTGAGCTTGATCCGAACCAGCGCCGTGCGTGATGGCGATGTCTGGCGGATTCATGGCGAGAAGATCTTCATCTCTGGTGGTGATCAGGACATGTCCGGTGGAATCCTGCATCTGGTGCTGGCCCGAAGCGGACCCCTCGATTCCGGGATCAAGGGCTTGTCACTGTTTCTTTGCCCGTCGGATATCAAAGGGGCGCGGAACGCGATTAGCGTAACCCGGATCGAAGAAAAACTGGGGCTGCACGGATCACCCACCTGTCAGCTTTCTTTCGACGGTGCGCAGGCTGAACTGATCGGAGAGGAAGGCGGGGGGCTGACGGCGATGTTCACGATGATGAATCACGCCCGGCTCGACGTGGCGCTACAAGGTGTGGCCCATGCCGCTCGGGCAGCCGATCTGGCGCGCTGCTATGCGGCCGAGCGCTGGCAGGGCAGGACGGGCGACGGCCAGACAGTTACCATCGATCAACATGCCGATGTCGCACGCATGATCTCGGAATGTGATTGGCTGGCTAAGGCAGGGCGTCACCTGTGTCATCTGACATACGCAGCCATCGCAATTGGCCAGGGTGATTTTGCGGATTTCATGACGCCGATCTGCAAATATGCCTGCACCGAAGCCGGCGTTCGGGCGGCCGATATGGCGATCCAGGTCATGGGGGGATATGGCTATCTGCGCGAATACCGGGCCGAACAGAATTGGCGCGATGCGCGAATTTGCACTATCTATGAAGGCACGAATGGCATTCATGCCAGGATGACCGTGACGCGGGGGCTGTCATTCAACGGTGGTGCCGGTGTCAGCGCCTTCACCGGTTTCCTGCGCGGGTCCGGTTCCGAACTCGCGGATAGAGCGACGGAATGGCAGGCGAAAGCTGACGCAGTTCGTGCAATGGATGATCCTTCATATGCCGCCCATGACTTCATGGTGCTGACCTGTCAACTGGCGCTGCACGCCGCAGCAGCGCGGCTTGTCGTGGTCGACTGACGGCAGAGATCGAGCGTCTGCTGTGTCGGTGCTTCGCAAGACAGCGTTCAATTGCGGTCGGTTGAGATTCTTAATTCGTCGAATCGGGCAAAATCAAAAGCCGCTTCCTGCCCGAGCAGCTTTCTCGCCGCACTGAGCCAGAACTCACCCCGAATACCATCTTGATGATCCGTGCGGCGTCGATGGATCTATCGTAGCGGCGTGCCAGTTCGGTCGTCAAGCTTGGCACCTTACTGTAGCCGCGCTTGCTCGTGTACTGCATGGTCGGGCCTTCCGAAGATGACGGTTAACTCCATCAGAAAGCACTGTTTTTGCTCCGAATTCACTACACTTGAGGGCGCCCCCGAGCGATGCTGCATCAACGACAGGATGCACCCGGAGCAACGACATGACCCGCAAGCCCGCCCGAACCAATGACGCCATGCTGGCCCGGTTGCAGGCCTTCAGCGACGACCACTTCGGCGCCGACCCGGAGCAGGTGAACTGGAGCCATCTCGGCAGCCTCGAATATCAGGCCCATCTTCTGAAGCAGATCAGCGACTTCGCCTTCGGAGAGGGCGAACACGCGGCCTGATGCCACTGCGGGTACCGACCGCTGAGCCCCGCATAGCCGGGGCCCGCCTCCGTAGAAGCCGACCGCAGCACGCGGCGGCGATGCACGGAGCCAGCCATGACGAAGCTCACCGACACCCAGACCCTGATCCTGACACGCGCCAGCGCCCGGCCGGGCAATCTCGCCCAGCCGCTGCCCGAGGGGCTGCATGGCGCCGCCGCGAAGATGGCCATCGGGCGGATGATCAAGCTCGGCTGGATCGAGGAGGTCGACGCCAATCTCCGGCGCAAAGAGCCGTTCTGGCGCGAGACCGGCGACGGGCATGGCACGACGCTGATCGCGACGGAGGCCGGGCTGGACGCCATCGGTATCGACCCGCTGGTGGTGAAGACCATGGCGGGTCTGCGGGATGCCAAGCCCGAAGCCATCGCCGCCGCCCAGCGCCCCGGCACCAAACAGGCGCAGCTGATCGCCATGCTGCAGGCGCCGGAAGGCGCGAGTATCGCGGAGATCGCCGAGGCGACAGGCTGGCAGCACCATAGCATCAGGGGCGCCATTTCCGGATCGCTGAAGAAGAAGCTGGGGCTGGAGGTGACATCTTATAAGATTGCGACAAGAGGGCGGGTATACAGCCTTCCATTCAGCGATAAGTGGAATTTGTACATAACCGTCAGCCGACTTGAATATCCAATTCCTGCTGCAATTTTTCTGGCCGAAAGGGTGAAAGGGACCGCAGTGTTATCAACTGCCGTTCACCTGAAGGCGTTCTGGCATGCCCCAAATGGCTCGAGATAGTGTGCCAAGAGCTTTTTGTCGGTCAGTAATAGAGCTTTCGTTCCAATCTGGGTAAGGTTCGATCTTGGCTACGGCACGGTCAATGCGTGTATTAGCTCCGACCTTCGGTCTTTCACTAAGGGCGCGGGTCAATAGGAGCTTTGATTGTTGGTAGACTGGCCGCTTCTCCGAGTACGGACGGTTGCCAAGCGAAGCATTTATTGACTTTTCAGCCAGAACCAGATTGCCGAGCCTCTGTACAATGGTCGGATCGCTTATTTCTCCAAACTGTTCCGCAGCGGCCGGCGTCGGATTTTGTGGGTAGATATGTTCGATTTCGAATCCGCTGCTCATGTAGTGATCGAGCCAAATCGTGCCAGGCGTTTCACCATACGCATTGATATCGACCTGCTGGGACAGCTTTCCAAGAATGTAGACCATTCTGTATAGCTGGAGTTTGCCCAGCTCGATCCTACCTATCGCATCGTCGAAGCGATTTGCCAGCGCCGCTTTCTCCTTGTCGAAGCGTTCTGAAATAAAAGTCTCGAACTGCTCTGCGGAACTTACTGAACGGAGCTCGGTTGCCCAGCGGGCAAAGTTGCGCTCAAACGTTCGGGTAGGCTCGCGTGTGATGACATAGCAGAAAAAGAGGTTTTCTACCTCTGCTGCCAGTCGGTCAAAAAGCTCCGAGTCCAAGTGCCGTCCGGCAAGAAGCAAGATCAAATGCTGCCGCGCTGCTGAGCCTCCCAAAAGGCGCATATTGTCGAGGTAACGATTGCGCTTTCCATTTTGATCGTTGCCAGACCTGAAATTGCTATAGGCGCGCGCCGCCGATATCAGTTCTTTAACGAAAGCGTTCGGATCCTTGGAGTACCCAATCTCGGAATCCCTGCTGGCAAACCAGCCATAAATCTCGTCTTCGCGAATGATATCTACATTGTAGCGGCTGACTATGAAATATCGCAGGAAGCGAAGGGGCTTCTCGCGCATGTCGTAGATAACATCCTGCAGTTCTTTCCAACTCGCTTTCAGCTTATCGAACTTGTCGGATCTGGTTTTCATAAATAGCAAGTTCTTCAGCAAGTCCATGGAGTTGAGGCCAACACCACGATCATTGATCGTTTCGAAGATCTTCAGTGCTTTTGCGACGTCTTCAGTTTGAATTCGGATCAATTTAACTTTGTTGGTTAGATAGCCGTAGAAGGCGCGTAGGGCATTAGGATCCTCACCGAATTCGGCGGCAAGAAACTTTGTCGCAACATGGTGGGCAACGGCCATATTTTTCATCGAGCTGGTCGTTGCATTGCTGATGCACTTACCCGTCGCGATATGTGTCAAGGCATCGCCGCTATCTTCGTATTGCAGTTCCAGACGGTGTCGGAAGGTCTCGTTACCCATGTCGTCGACCGTTGAATCTGATATTTGAGATTTTAGCGTCGCTAGTTCGGCTGTTCCCAAAATCTTCAATCGATCACGGATGGAGCAAAGCAGAATATAGAGGGTTGTCATCCGCTGTTGTCCATCGATCAGATCAAGGACATCGTCGGTGTTGCTGCTGGGACAGACAACAATGCTGCCGATGAAGTATTCTGGAGCTTCAGGACTTGATGCTTCGCCCATTTCACCGCGGATATCCGTAAGAAGCTGCTCCACCTCCTCCGGACCCCAAACATACTCACGCTGATAGTCGGGAACAGCATAGAACTGGTGGAAAAGGTCTTTGACCGAGCAATCTTTGCTCTCAATACGCTGCACTGCCATAGGAATTCCGATTGTTCGATATTGCTACGAGCACCTTGTCAGGAAGCGGGTAAGTGTCAAGCTATCGCCCTAACGGCCAAGCTTCGTGAACCCCATCAATGCACGGTCCGGAAGCTTGCGGTCCCCAAGAAGTGGCGAACACTAGGAGAATTGCCGCGCTTCTTCACGGCATACCAGCAGGGCTCGTGCTGCCAGTGGTAATCGCCCCGGCTGAGGACCAGCCGGTCCTTGGCCCAGATGATCTGCGACCGAATGTCAAAACCCGCCGCGATCAGGCTGTCGGCGACGGTCGTCGCATGCAGTGCGCCATGCCAGACATAGGCGACATCGCCGGGAAAGAGTGCCCAAGCCTCGCGCCAGTCGGCCCGGTCGTCGTTCAGCACCTTGCCGGTGCGCCTGGTGGCCGATGCGCCAGTCTGGTTCCGCCAACTCGGGTCGTATTCGACGCCATAGGGCGGGTCGGTGACCATCAGCTGCGGCTGGACATCGCCGAGCAGCTTTGCGACGACATCAGCGCTGGTGCTGTCGCCGCAGATCAGCCGGTGATCCCCGAGCCGCCACAGATCGCCCGGCACCGACACCGGATCGGCGGGCGGTTCGGGAACCTCGTCTTCGCCCTCGGCCGCGCCATCATCGCCGAGTTCCGGATCCTGCAGAAGCGCCTCCAGCTCGTCCTCGGCAAAGCCCGGAAGCGACAGGTCGAAATCATCGGCCAACAGCCCCGCGACCTCGTCACGCAGCAGCGCCTCGTTCCAATCGCCGAGTTCTGTCAGCTTGTTGTCGGCGATGCGGTAGGCGCGGCGCTCCGCCTCGTCGAGATGGCCGAGCCGGATCACCGGCACCTCATGAGGCCCCAGCTCCGTCGCTGCCAGCACTCGGCCGTGCCCCGCGATCAGCTCGCCATCGCCGCCGACCATGCAAGGCACGGTCCATCCGAAACGGGCCATGCTGGCGGCGATGCGCGCCACCTGATCGGGCCCGTGCATCTTGGCGTTCCGGGCATAGGGGCGCAGGTGCTCGATCGGCCAGAACTCGATCTGGCGCGGCGCAAAGGCGAGGTCCATGGGGCAGGGTGGTCCTGTGGTTTTGGGTGGCTTCGGGGAGGTGGGGCCCGACGCGGTGGATTCCTGCTGGATTCCGCTCGGCTGGATTCCGGAATCCACCTTGGAATCCAGCGGGAATCCACCCTGCGGAGGCAACTAATGCATTGTTTTGTTGATGGAAATGGTGATCCAGTGGCTCAAGTGGATTCCGCCTGGCTTCCCCGGTGAAACCGCCTGACGCTGGCAATCTTTCGCGCTGCGCCCCCCCGAATACAGATCGCGTCGGGGAGGAACCATGGCAGGGGGGAGGTGTGGAGGGTCTGACCTGATGAGCACCTGAGAGGCGTCTGTTCTCCGGGCGCTCGTCTTCGATCCTTGGGTTATGAGTCAACCCGGGCACGAATGTCAAACTGTTTTGTTGCGGGTTTGTTCGTGTGGCGCTTTCAAGGTCTCGCACGCTGTATTGTCCAGGTTAAGCTCCTCGCGGCGCTGCCTCGCTGAAACGCAGCAGAACGCTCAGGCCCGGATTGTTATCGTTCATTGTCACTGCTGCGGTGTGTAGCTCCGCGATCGCTCTGACCATGCTAAGGCCCAAGCCGTTGCCAGGAGTGGTTCGGCTTTTCTCAAGGCGATAAAAGCGGCGGAAGACCTTATCCCACTCCTCCGCTGGGATGCCTGGTCCATCGTCTGAAACCTGAAGCAGAACGTTGTTTTCTGCCCTTGCCAGTGTCACCTCGATCCGCGTTCCCGAGGGACTGTGGCGCAGGGCGTTTTCAACGAGGTTTGCAATCATCTGGGTTAGCAGCTGCTGATCGCCTTGAACCGTCGCGTCCTGATCCTCAATGTCAAACACCAGCGTCTGATCGTTTTCTTCGGCAACGGGACCATATGCATCCTCAATCCGGGCGAGGATCGGGGCAAGCGAGGTCGCGGCGAACCGAACTGAACGCTGACCGGCCTCGATCTGCGCGATCCGCAGCAGAGCATGGAATATCTCGATCAGATCGTCGGCAATCTCGACGGCCTGTTCCGCGACCTCCCTGTTCTCACGCGTCAGATCGGGCGCATTCAGCAGCACATCCAACCGCTGCCTCAGACGCTGCATCGGGGTGCGAAGATCATGGGCAATATCTGCTGATATCTGCTTCTGGCTGTCGACCATCTTCTGAAGCTGGGCGATGGTCCGGTTGATTTCTTCTGCCATGCGGACAAGATCATCGCTGTCGGAGCCAGTCGTGGGGACGCGACGTTCCAACTGGCCCATCGCCACCGACTTCAATGTCGCTGAAATCTGGGTCAGCCGCTGTTCGGTTCTGCGACCTACAATGATCCCCGCAAGCAAACCAGCAAGCAGCAAGAGGATGAAGCCTGCAACGAAACCGCGCTCGAGAACCTCGCGCAGCTCTTCAAGAAAATAGGTGCTTGTGCCCAAGGTCAGCCGGTTCGGGCCGAGTTGCACCGAATGTAGCAGATAGCCGGTAACATCCTCATAGCGTGGCTTTTCGGCGTGAATTGCATCGATGGGGACATAGCCGCTGCCCTGTCCGTCGATGGCATCGACATTTCCGGCCAGAACGGTGCCATTGGCGTCCTCAAGCAGGTAGATCCGATAGTCTTCGAAATTGAACCCGGCAAAACCTCCTAGCTTTGCCTGAACCGCCTCCAGCCCATCGCTTTCATAGAGACTTGCGAAACCGGCCGCATCAGCGGCCAGTTGATCTGATACCCATTCACTGATCTCGCGATCCGCGAAATGATAACTTAGCCCGAATACCAAGGCGGTAATGATTGCGTAAAGCGCCGCGAACCGTAGTGACAGGCGCGCCGAGGTCGAGCGCAGGAAGCGCGATATGCCAGTGTGCCTAGCCATGCAGGCTGTAGCCCGCGCCGCGGACGGTGTGGATCAATTCGGTGTCGAAAGGTTTGTCGACCTTGTTACGCAAGCGGCTGATATGGGTCTCGACGACATTGGTCTTGGGGTCGAAGTGAAAGTCCCAGACCGATTCCAGCAACATGGTACGGGTTAACACACGTCCGGCGTTGCGCATCAGATATTCCAGCAGGCTGAATTCGCGGGGTTGGAGGTCCAGCGACAGGCCCGCCCGCGTGACCGTGCGACGGATCAGGTTCATTTCCAGATCGGCCACCTGCAGGACGGTTTCCTCGGTCTTCAGGGGGGGTCTGCGGGTCAGGGCCGCCAGCCGCGCCGACAATTCCTGAAACGAGAACGGCTTGACCAGATAATCGTCCGATCCTGCCTCCAGCCCTTCTACCCGGTCGTCGATGCCGTCCATCGCTGACAGGATCAGGATCGGTGTCTCTACCCCTGCGCCGCGCACCGATTTGATCAGTGTCAGCCCGTCCAGTCCCGGCAGCATACGGTCGAAAATCATCACATCGTAATTGTTGTCCAGCGCTGACAGGAAGCCTTCGCGGCCATTATCGCAGTGATCGACCAGATGCCCCTGCGCGCGCAGGCTGGAAGAGATATATTCCGCCGTTTCGGTATGATCCTCTACCACAAGAACGCGCATTTGTGTTGCTTTCAGTTGCTCCCTTCGCTGGGATAACCCACCCTGTGTCTTGGTCAAGCCTGCGGGACATTACGGATTGTTATAGTTCCGGCAACGGCGCGGACAGGTCTCGCTTGGTAAATGGCGGCGAACACAAGCTCTCCGCCTATCAAGCAGGACCAGATAATGACAATAACCGAGGCCTATTCGGCCCAGCGGCCGGCCGCGACGCACGCCCGGCAAATTCTGCGCCCGACGCTGCAGGATATGCAGCTGGACAACACCGCACGTCGGTTCCTGCTCGCTGTTCTGACGGGATTCGGGCTTTTGCGCATTTGGGCGATGTTTGCCGTGCCTTTCACCGACACGACCGAAGCGCGCTATGCAGAAATCGCGCGCAAGATGGTCCAGACCGGAAACTGGCTGACGCCGCAATTCGACTATGGCGTGCCCTTTTGGGGTAAGCCGCCGCTACATACCTGGCTGTCGGCGAGCGGGATGCAGTTGTTTGGCGTGAATGAAGCCGCCGCGCGCCTGCCAATCCTGCTGACGGCGCTGGCTGTGCTGTTTCTCGTCTGGCTCTGGGTGCGCGATAACGTTGGGCGAAACACCGCACTGGTCGCGACTGTCGTACTGGCAACGATGGCGATGTTCTTTGGCGCATCCGCCTTTGTGATGACCGACATGCCGATGGTCCTTGGCACGACACTGGTCATGGTCGGGTTCTGGCAGGCGGTCAGCGGGGCAGGCAGCCGCTGGGGCTATGCCGTTTTCCTGGGGCTGGCGATCGGAATGCTTGCCAAGGGTCCGGTGGCCGTGGTCCTTTGTGCCATCCCGCTG
Organism: Paracoccus denitrificans; assembly: GCA_005768755.1. GTDB lineage: Bacteria > Pseudomonadota > Alphaproteobacteria > Rhodobacterales > Rhodobacteraceae > Paracoccus > Paracoccus denitrificans_B. The sequence continues at coordinate 12,691 of VAFL01000033.1, forward strand.
ACGCTTTGGCTGGCATTGACGCGGAACTGGCACCTGTTGCGTCAGCTTCTGTGGAAACGGGGCATAACGATGCTGATGGTGCTGGTGGTGCCTTGGTATGTCGCCGCCGAAATTGCCACGCCCGGTTTCCTGCACTATTTCCTGATTGGCGAGCACATTCAGCGCTTCCTGACCCCCGGCTGGCAAGGCGATCTTTACGGGTCCGGGCATAAGGAAGCAAAGGGAATGATCTGGCTGTTCTGGCTGATGGCGGCTTTGCCTTGGAGCTTGGTTCCGGCCTTGTTGCTGACCCGTCCCGGCGAGACCCTCACGACCGTCCGACAAGATCGCTCTGGCTGGCTGATCTATCTGCTGCTTTGGGTTGTGTCGCCGCTTTTGCTGTTCACACCGGCATCCAACATCCTTGCCGCCTATGTTCTACCGGGCCTGCCTGCCGCCGCCGTTCTGCTGGTCACGCTGTTCGCAAAAGTAATCGGGCCTCAGCCGAGCCGTGTGGCGCGCGCAGTGTTTGCCATCGCGACATCGGCGATCTTCGCGGTTTTCCTCTTGCTGACTTCGGCCGCCATTTTTGCACCGCAACAGATCCGGCTGAAAACGGACAGGGGACTGGTCGCCGCCGCCAATACGGCGTTGTCCGGCGCACCGCTTTATACCGTTGGCGGGCGCAGCTACTCGGCCGAGTTTTATTCGGAGGGTAAGGCGCAGGCGATTGAGATCGACGACCTGGCCCGACTGTCCGCCGACAGCACACCGGCCGCGTTCTCTGTACCACCGGGCTTGGCGCCAGAGGCCACGGCATTGGGACTTGAAAACCTGGGTGAATATGGACGGCACGTCCTGTTCGTAACCCCTGCCGCAGGCGAGGTGAAATGATGAGTCGCATGCAGAATATCACCCGCGAAACGGCAAATACCATGCCACGGGCAATCGACCTCGGACCCACTGCGCCGGATCTGTCCTTCGTCATACCCGCCTTCAACGAGGCGGAGAATATTGCGGAAACACTGAACCGGGTGTCGCGCAAGGCGCGCAGGCTTTCTCCGCAGTCTGAAATTCTGGTGGTCGATGACGGCAGCACCGATGCCACCCTTGAACTGGTTCAGTCTGGCCATTGGGGCGTGCCGGTCCGCGTGTTGCGCCTGTCGCGCAATTTCGGAAAAGAGCAGGCGATCATGGCCGGGCTGCGGCATGCGGCGGGCAGGGCTGTTGTGATCCTCGATGCCGACCTGCAAGAGCCCCTGCGCTATGTCGACACGATGCTGGAAAAATACCGCGAAGGCTATGAGATCGTCTATGCGGTCCGCGCCCATCGCGACGACGAAAGCTGGCTGAAACGCCGCTGCACCGCCGCTTTCTACCGCTTCCTGAACATCGGCAGCGAGGTGCCCATGCCCGCCGGTGCACGCGATTTCCGGCTGATGGACCGCAAGGTCGTCGATGCACTTTGTGCCCTGCCAGAGAGCAACCGCTTCATGAAGGGGCTTTATGCCTGGGTCGGCTTCCGCTCGCTTGCGATCCCGGTCGAATTGCAGCCGCGCGGTGGGGGCAGCACCAAATTCGGCTTCCGCCGTTTGCTGAAACTTGGGATGACCGGGCTGACCGCCTTCACCGACTGGCCTCTGCGCATGTGGACCGGGATCGGCATGGTCCTGGCCTCGCTGTCGATCCTATATGGGCTATTTCTGGCCAGTCGCACCCTGTTTCTGGGCCATGACGTGCCGGGCTGGTCGACACTGGCGGTGGCAATCTTCTTTTTCAGCGGCATCCAGCTGATGTCCATCGGTGTGCTGGGCGAATATCTGGCGCGCGTTTTCAGCGAAGTCAAAGGTCGCCCCGGCTATTTGATTGCCGAAGATGTCACCATTGCCGGGATGCCCGAATGTTAGGCGCCGCCGCGCGTTTCGTCCTTACCGGAGGGGCGGCGACGCTGGTGCATCTGGCCGTCGCGATCATGCTGATCCGGCTTGGCGTTGCACCGCTGATCGGCAATTCTGCAGCCTTCGCTACCGCATTCATGGTCAGCTTCTGGGGGCATCACCTGTTCACCTTCGCCGGGCATGGTGTGGATGCGCAAAACTCGCTATCCCGCTTTGCTATTGTTGCAGTCCTTGGGTTCATCGCCAATGAGTCGGGCCTTGCGCTGTTGTTGAAGCTTGCAACGACACCGGCGGAGCTGGCTCTGCTCGTCTCGACCTTGCTCGCTGCGGTGTTCACATTTTTCCTGTCGCGATACTGGGCCTTCAAACCTGATCCTTCGCCAACGCCGTGATGGTTCAGGGTCATCATACACGGCCGCTGGCTTGCCAGGGCTCTCGTTTTGGCAGGGTATCCGTTACTTCGATATTGCGCAGCATGCCGCCCGCGATCAGCCCGTCCCGCACCCAGCGCAGGGCCCGCCACCACTGCGCGTAGTGGCGACGCGCGGCGGCGATCTGGTCCGGATGCGGCGAGAAGGTAACTGGGCAGGCGCGGAGTTCGACCGTCCGCCATTTGCCGCGCGACAGCACCCGGGTCGTGCCGACTGGGATGGTGATCGAGCGTTCGCCGTGCTGGTTGCGCTTCATCTCGACCGGGACACAGCGTGGAACGGCGCCGGGCATCCAGTCAGGGGTCAAGCCGGCGCGGGCCAGTTCGGCGATGCGGATCGCCATGCGCAAGCCACCGAGCGAGGTCGGCAAGCCTGCGACACAGGCCGCGACGACCTCGGCATCCTCGTGCGTCGAACTGTCCGGCTTGTACCGCCCGCCATCGATGCGACAGCCCAGTGCGGCGCGCTGCATCAGCACGTATTCGAGGCCGAAGCCCAGACCTTCGCCGCGTTCGGGGTCGGGAGGCTCCGGCAGGTCCAGCCGGGCTTTCTTGATGCGAAAAGCCCATTCCAAGGCCTGCTGGGCGCCCAGCGCGCGGCGGGTGCGGGTGGATTGACCACCTTTGGTCGGGAAGCTGGGATGAACCGTCAAAGCACACCCCGCATTCTCAGCCGTTCCGGCGTGACCAGCCCTCGCTCCAGCATGGCATTGCGCACCGTGTTCGAGATTGCGTTGGAGGGCAGGTAGCCGTCGCCGTTGACCATGCTGGCATAGAAACCCGCGATCTCGTCCATACTGGCGCGAGGTGCGTCGGCTGGCTTGCCGCCGCGCTTCCGGCGCTTGTCGCCGTCAGCGAGCTTCCCGGCCTCGGCGCTCCTTGCCGCCCGTTCCATCGCCCTGTCCAGCGCCCTCGGCCCGTCCGGCGGATTGGGATGGGCGCTGCGGCTGTCCCGGGCCACGGCGACAATCCGATCCTCGGTCAGCCCGAGATCGGTGATCCAGCGGCGGACATGTTCGCGAGGTGGCCAGCCCTGCCACCAGCCCGGAAGGCCGGCATCGGTGTCGAAACCGAGGGCGTCGAGCAAGTTTGCGAAAAGCTCTTCAAATCGATCATCGCGCGCCCGCGCGTCCTCCTCCTCCTTTACTGGTTCCCTTAAAGGTTCTCTTACAGGGTTAGTCTCCGAATTTCGGAGATGGAAACCGGCCAAATTCGGAGATGGCTTTGGCGATTTTTCGGAGATGGCTCCATCTCTGGAATCCGGACATGGATCGTCGCTGCCATCACCATCCTCGGGCTCGGAATCGCTGTTGTCGCCATCGCCTGAAGGATCCGGAAACCGGTCCTCGAAGCCGAGGATGTATCGGGTTGCCTGACGCCGATGCGTCTGTGGATCGTGGCATCGAACCCGGTGGATCAGCCGCGCCTCTTCCAGCGTCCGGAGATGATCGTTCAGCGATGACACCGACATCTCGCAGTCTGCGGCCAATCGCACTTGCGTCGGGAAGCAGCCGAAATCGGGATTGTGGCGGTCGCAGAGATGCCAGAGCACGATCTTGGTGGCGGGCTTCAGGCCACGCTGCAGGATCGCCCAGTTGGTCGCGAAATGGCTCATCTGGCTTTCCTCCGGCCCAATCCGGCACTGGCGCTGGGCATGTGACGTGGGTTCCGGGCCTGGACGCGTGTGGTGATGCCATGATCGGCCAAGGCGCCCAGCGCGTCCTCGACCGAGCGGACCAGCGCCCAGCCGAAGCCCTGGGCTTTCACCATGTCCCGAAAGGCCTTCTGCGCTGGGCTGAGCCTGCCGGACGGACTTTTGACCTCCAGAAACAGCACCTGACCGCCCGTCAGGACGATCAGATCGGCAAAGCCCGGAAACACCCCCATGCCCGTCAGGATCGCCTGGCGTTGGCGTGCGGGTTTGCCGCCAGAACCCACTTCGTTGGCGGAATGGTGGATGATCGCATCGCGCGGAAGTACGACGCGCAAGGTGTGAACGATGGCGCGCTGGATATCGGCCTCGGGTGTACGGCGGGTCATGCGTCACCGCCTTTCGCCTTGCGCTTGGAGACACAGATCAGCAGCCCTGCGAGGGCCAGCGCTTCCCGACGCTCCTCATCCTCGAGGCTGTGCGCGGCGATGGCCCGGCATGCGAGGATGATCAGGCTGTCCGGGTGGTGGACGAAATCGGCAACGATTCTTCGCGCCTCAGTGAGGCGCTGAGCGGGCCAGTCGGCTGCGCAGGGCGCGGCATCCGTGCTGTTGCAATTGTCGTTGGACGCGGGGATCGGGGTCATGGCGTTCATTTCCGACCCCGCGCCTTGCTGGACTTGCTTTCTGCGACCCGCGGCATTTCCTGCGACTGCAGCCAGTCCTGCACCACGCTCATGCGATAAAAGATCTTGCGACCGGCGCGGACGCAGGCCGGGCCTTTTCGCCGCCGCTCCCAGCGCCCCAGCGTATCGACCGTCAGCCCCAGCTCCTGCGCCAGGTCATATCGACTGATCCAGCCGCGCAGCAGGCGCGGTTCAATTGCCGGTTCCGCACTCATGGGTGGTGTCATGCTCTTGCCTCCATCTTGCATCGCCCGGCCATGGACAGAGAACCGGGCGGCTGACGGGGAGAAGAACAATCACATAAAAAGGCCCGGCAGGGAGGCGGAAGGTGGCGTAACCTCCCGGAGGTTATGCCACCCCATGTTTTGCTGGGTTTGGTGAAGCGCGCGCATTGCGAGACAGGCTGTCAAGAGGCAAAATCCGGCGACCGGCAGAACCGGTTCTGCCGGTTGCCGGTGACAGATTCAGCCTTTGTTGGGGCTGGAACATGTCAAGAACAAAGACTCGGTTATCCCCAGTGAAATCGTCTGGACAAGTCTCGCTCTGGTGGTGAAGAAGTCGGCCAATCACGCCGGATGCGGTCGAGCGACGCGAGCCTTTTCAAGGCCCGTGCTCGGGAAAGCTGTGTCTGCGCGCGAGAGGACTGAGGCAAGGCGCTTTGCGGCCGGAAGAAGGACAGCCCAGCGCCTAAGAGCAGGGAGAGGAAAGAAGATGGGATTGCCGCAACGCACGTTTTTCACGGTTCAGGAGGTCGCGATCAGATGGGATTGCAGCCTCGATGATCTGGCGGGGTGGGCTGTCGCAGGAAAGCCGGAAATCGTCATGGCGATCGAGCCGATCCAGCAGAACGGAACGATCCTGTCAGGGCTGGTCGTGGTGCCCGTGGTCGATATCCTCAGCATGTTCCGGCGCTGGGCCAGCGGGCCGCAACGCCGCGTGATCCGGCGGGTTCGACCAATTGGCAAGAAGGACTGGGTGATGATCGCGGATCCCGAAAATCACATCACCGTCGAACCCTCCGACCTGCTGATCCTCGCGAGTGAGGTTTACGAGTTCGAGATTGCCCACGGTCTCGCCAAGCGTGCGGCAGATCCGGGCGGTGCGCCATCCCGCTATGACTGGGAGGGCCTGTATATCTCGCAGATGGTACGTCTGCACGAAGATGGCCTGCCAGCAACACAGGGTGAATGGGTGGCTGAAGTGCAGGACTGGTTTGCGAAGACCTCGCCTGGCCGCGAGATACCTGATGAAAGCACGATCCGCAGACGGCTGACGCCGATCTGGCGGGCGCTGCGGGAAACACCGTAGCGCCCGGCGTAGGCACACAACGATCAGGCGCTTCTGCGCGCCTGATCCTCTTGCGCACCGGCATCATGGACCAGCACCGGCCTCGGCCTGAACGCGCTGGCCACGGCATCGACGCCTGCGCGCAGCGGCGAATCCATCAGATGGGCGTAGCGCGCCGTGGTTTGGGTCTGGCTGTGACCCAGAAGCTTGCCGATCATTTCCAGTGAGGCGCCGCCGCTGACCAGCAGCGAGGCAAAGGTGTGCCGCAGGTCGTGGATCCGGACATCCTCGATCCCGACCTGCTTCTGGATCTGATGCCAGAAGCGGCGGATTTCCTTGACCGGCTGGCCCGGCACGTCGCCCGGAAACAGAAATGCGCAGCCGCGCGGCACCAGCAGCTGGCGCTGGCGGACGATGGCAGCGGCTTCGTCCGATATCGGCAGGCGATGGATCTTTCGTTGCTTGGTCATGCTGGCGGGTTTCGACCAGCTCAGGTGCTCCAGATTGAAATGCTCGAACCGCGCCTGCCGGACTTCCCAGACCCGCGCCCCGGTCAGCATGCAGAGCCGGATGATGTCAGCGGCCCGCCGGTCCTCGGCCGCGTCCAGCGCCGCCGCCAGCTTCCGGATCTCCTCCTGCGACAGGAACCGCTCGCGCGGGTTCTCGATCCGGCGGCGGAATCCCGAAGCCGGATTGTCCTCGCGCCAGCCCCAGCTTTGGGCATAGGTGAACATCTTGCGCAGCACCTCTCCGACGCGGTTGGCGCGCACCGGCGTGGGTTTCGATCCCTGTAGCTTGCGGGCACGATTGTTGGGTTTTTCCTTGTGCGGCCGGGACCGGCCCTCTGCGATGCGGTTCAGCAATTTTTCTACGTCATAGGGCGTGATCTCGGTGACAAGCCGGTTGTTCCAGTCCGGTCCGACCAGCTTCGTCAGCATTGAGCGCTGATCGGACGCATTGGTCTTCGCCAGATTGGGCAGATGCACCTCGGCATAGCGTTCGACGAGATCCCTGAACCGGGGCGCGTCCCGCCCGTCCTCCTTCGCGCCCAGAGGATCACCCCCGGCATCGATATCGCGCCGGAGCTCTTTTGCCCGTTCCCGCGCCGCCGCCGTCGACCATTCCGGCCAGCGCCCCAGCGTCATCCGCCGCTGCCGCCCGGCATGTCGGTAATCCAGCGTGAAGGCC
>VAFL01000093.1 GCA_005768755.1 Paracoccus denitrificans
CAGGCCCGCCTAGTCTAAAAAATCAATAAAATAAGGCTTTAATTTCCGCAATAAGGCACAACGCCCAGGAAAACGCTCCCCACTAACTAACTTATCTAATAATGCCCCCTCCTCTTCACTAAGCTCCTCCCTCAGGACTCTTAGCTGCTCCCTTATACATACCGCCTCCCCAACGTCTAAACTACCACTCGCTAATCGATGCCCAACCTCACTGATTTCTTCATATGGCAGCTTATGAAAACGGCGCTTCAGGGACTCTTGCCCTCTAATCACATCCTTGACGTAGTTATTAAACTTCGTCTTAAAGTACACTAATAACCGCCCCCTATCCTCATATAATGTCGGGTGACTAGCTAAGAGTTGGTATAAGATAATCCGACCCTCCTGTAACCAATCTTCTTGATCCCAAAGTTGAATGTAATATTTCCGCCGACTTTTAAGAATAATAGGTTTAACCTCTTCAAATAACTTCTCTACCATTCTTGTTATTACCGACTCCTTCCTATCCTTTTACTTTTTCTTAAGTATAAAAGCTTCCACTAAAAAAGAACATGACATCCTTGTCATGTTCGAAATGCAGACTACAGACCATCCCTCTAAAACACAGAGGATAAAGAAGTGACATCTCTTAGAAATCTTCAAAGCACAGCAGGATAGGCGCACTTACGCTTCTGCGATCAAATAAAAAAGATTGAAGCAAGCAGTCCTAACAGACGCTGTCTTCAATCTAAGAACCTGAGGCTTGGGTTCTCTTCTTTTTTGCACCCTAGAGGAGTCGAACCTCTAACCGCCTGATTCGTAGTCAGGTACTCTATCCAGTTGAGCTAAGGGTGCTCTTATCTTCCTCTCTATAGTAACCTTTTTTCACTTAAAATGCAAGCCTTCTTTCAATTCTTAAGTCAAGCTTTTAACTATAACAAAAAAGAAGACTGCGGCACTGAATCCCTAAAATGAGACAAAAGAAAAACACTCCTGTTGAAATCTAGTAAACTAGAAACAGGAGTGTTTTATTATGGTAAAAAAAGCATATT
>VAFL01000015.1 GCA_005768755.1 Paracoccus denitrificans
GCGCTGCCGCTGGCGCGGACGCCTTGCGCCCACGGCTCCGTGTTCTCGCTAAGTGGTTTAGTGGGTTAGTATACAGCTACTAAATAGGAGGCCATATGGCTGAAATCAACCAAGTTTGCTCTCTCAACGCCAATGGCACTGTCACGTGCGGTACTGGCGGCTGGGTGGGACCTCTTCCAGGTGACCCATCCACTTCTGATGTGTACATCACTGCTACGCCAGCGTTTGGTGGTATTGATGTAAACATCACTTGGCCTCAGATCAACCCAGAGGCCGTAGCGTATGTTCAGCTGTTTCGTAGCTTGCTGCCTGACCCAGTGTCAGCAGCTATGCATGCACAGTTCAAGGGTACGTTCTACCACGATGCTATCGATAACCCGCTGAAACCCACGTACTACTACTGGGTTAAGATCATGTCTGTGCATGGCACATTGAGTGACATGATTGGTCCTGCCTGGGCTCAGCCTAAACCTCGCATCAAACAGATGATCGAGGAACTGACCGGCAAGATTGATAATGGGATGCTGGCTCAAACCTTGAAGCAGGACATTGACCAGATCACCCTGAACAAGTTGGGTATCGACCAGGAGCTGATCGACCGTGCAGCAAATGACGATGCTCTGGGTGTTCGTATCACTACGGTAGGTGCTCACTCTGGTGAGACCCGCGCACTTCTCCAAGAAGAAGTCCTTGCTCGTACAAGCCAAGGTGAGGCATTCGTCTCTACGGTGAACACCCTGTACTCTAAGCTGAACGGCAACATTGCTGCCGTACAGACCACGACTACTGCTGCCCTTACAAAGATGGGTGGCCGCATCGATGGCCTGGCAAGCCAGATCACTCAGGTCGAGACCGAGGTGAACGGGAACATCGCCCAGTCCATGCAGCAAATGCGCACAGAGATCGCCGTAGTAGACGGCAAGGTCACCAACATTGGCGCGCTCTGGACAGCCCAGGTGAACGTCAATGGTTTGATTGGTGGCTTCGGTGTATACAACGATGGTCGTACTGTGGAAGCTGGCTTCGATGTGGACCGCTTCTGGGTGGGTCGCACTGGTGCGAACAAGCGCAAGCCATTCATTATCGAGAATGATGTTACCTACATCGATGACGCGGCTATCAACAAGTTGACCTTCAGCAAGCTGCGTGACGAAGCTGGTACATTCATTGTTGCTAACGGTAAAATCCAAGCTCAGTATCTTGAAGTGGATAAGCTTGTAGCTAACGAAGCGCGATCCCTGAACTATGTTCCAAACACTTCGGGGTGGGCGCTTAAGAAAGACGGTACTGTAGAGATCAACGGCAATGTCCCAGGCGCTGGTCGATTGAGCATCACCAACACCCAGATCATCATCTACTACCCTAACGGCCTCAAAGCAACTGCTATGGGAGTAGATATCTAATGGCCACTGGCTTAAAGACTTGGGCTCCTGACGGCACCCTGCTCGTAGATATGACTAAAACCTTTAGTCAAGAGCAGGGTTTCGTAGACACTAACAATGTCAACGGGTCTATTACCATGCCCCCCTTGCCTGTTGGGAAGACCAGGTTCACTTTTTCCGTGGCGCTGTCTGGTGACAACGCTTTTTTCGGGAAGAAGCCAGGTATCACAGTGTCTGGTGACACTCTGAGCTGGGCTTACTCATACGCAGACGGCTGGGGTTACTACTCACTGAACTGCCGCATTTACTACGGGTACTATTGATGACTACTGGATTTATTGGTTGGAAAGAAGACCAGTCTGTCCTCTACGACACAAACAACATCTGCTACGGGTTGCACACCGCAGGCTATTTGTCGTTTTACACGTCCTATGGGTATTGGGTAAAGAGGTCAGCTCAGCTGCCTCCTTATCCTAAGAACTACATGTTGGTTAACTTCAACCAACCTATCTACGCTATTGCAGTGTCCAACTGGATTGCACCAGTAGTTTTTATTACTGGCCATGGGTCGCCCTGCGGAGACGTAGTAGTCAATGGGATCAAGTATTTCTTGTTTGTAGGCGCCAGTACGTCTACCAAGGCATATGTATTTGACCGCATGACTGACGTACCTACTACTGGCTTCAAGCATTGGCGAGAATCCGATGGCACGTTGATCTTCAATGGAGGACAGCCTCCGTTGAATATCGTACAAACTTCTGTACCTCCACCAGACAGGGCGCCAGAGTTCAGCAGTGCTGAGTTCCCCAACATGACTGACTCGCCTTATGTTGGTAGTACCAATGGCTGGTTGCAAAATGACAGCTGGGCCTATGGTGCTATTGTGGCTGTACCTATAACTGCTGGAGTTGAATACGCAGCTTCAATTAACTTTACTCGGCAATCGGGTATGGTGCGTGGGTATGGCTCTAGTGGTGCAGGTGGCGCCCTGCCTACGGGTAAAATGTCCGCCCAGGAATACTGTGTTGGGTACAACGGAGGTGTTTACTGGGGGTTCACAGTGACTACTGGATTCATTAACGATATCTACGGTAACAACGGGTCATTCTTCTACGCTATGCCACGTGATCGCAGGCCATCTGCTGCTGTAATCCGCACTAGCGACTATCCATTCCCTTTCACACGGTAAGAGGTGATGGTGTAGACTCCCTCCTGTTTATAAACAACTGGAGGGGGTCTGATGACACCTGTACGTTTCAAGTTTCTGACGCCGTTGGGTGTGCCGATTTCGGACGCACTCTTCTACGTCTCCCTGAACAAAGCCGCTATCCACAAGATGGAGCATGGCTTCGTTCATCCTGAAGTAATTGAAGGTCTGACTGATGCTCAGGGCGAAGCCACGCTTACCCTGTTCCCGGCAAACCAGCCTTACTACGTCACCATGGATACCAGTGCTGTCATCAATGATGAGCAACAGTGCGCTGCTATCCGATTCCGCATTGCCGTACCTAGTATGGCTACTGAGGTATGGGCAGATGACCTGGTAGTAACTGATCCGATCTTCTCTCAGCCATGGGATGCTGAGGCTATTGAAGTCATCATGCAGGCCAAAGCTGCTGCGGCTGCTTCTGCTTCGGCTGCGAAGACTTCTGAGCTGAACGCCAAGGATAGCGAGATTCTGGTTGTGGCTTCGGCACAAGCTGCTGCTGCATCTAAAACTGCGGCTGCTGGTTCTGCTGCCACGGCTGCTGCATCTAAAACTGCTGCTGACTTGTCTGCGACTGCTGCTGGAGCCTCTAAAGCCGCTGCTGCTCTCAGCGAGCAGTCTGCTTCGGCTTCTGCTAACAGCGCTCTCAGCTCTGCCAACACTGCGACCACTGCTGCCGATAAAGCAAAGGCTTCTGAAACGGCTGCTGCTGGCTCGGCTACTGTAGCTGGTGGCCATGCCACCACAGCTACTGCTGCCAAGGATGCTGCTGCTGCAAGTGCTGCGGCAGCACTGGCTTCTCGGACTGCTTCGGCAGACTCGGAACTGGCTGCCAAGGCTGCGCAAACTGGTTCTGAAGCTGCGCGAGATAAAGCTCTTGCAGCCGCTGCTGCTATCACTGGTGTTATTAGTGACATGGGTGCATGGGACGCTTCTACTGGTTCTTACCCAGCCAAACCTCAGTACGGTTCGGCCTTCTGGAAGGTTACTGTAGGCGGTACGGTAGACGGTGTTCAGTACGGTGTGGGTGACACATTGATGTACACCCGTACTCTGGGTGAGTTCTACAAGATCGATAACACCGAATCGGTTACGTCGGTGAACGGCAAGACCGGCACAGTGGTCATCACCAAAGGTGATGTTGGTCTGGATATCGGCCTCGGAGCGTACAATGCGCAATCGGGTGCGGATCTGAACACCTACACCATCCCTGGTACTTTGGTAAGTACAGCCGCAGGGGCTTCTAACTCTCCGATTTCCGTTATTGGCGGCTATCTGCGTGTTGTGGGCGGGGTGAATGCCACACTGGCCTCCCAGGTATGGACGGAGCAAGTAGGCAACCAAGTGGGGTACACGCCTCGCTCTTGGACTCGCTCTCTGTACACTGCCGATAACTGGTCACCCTGGTCGCTGACGATTGCGGGTTCCAACTGGCTGCCGTTGACCGTAAGTACTAATGCCAACTTGCTCACCGAAGCTAATGTCACCTATCACGTCCAAGGCTCTACGGTGACGAACTTACCCCTTGCCGCCACTGGCTTCTTGCGAGTGCTTTTCCGTGGTGACTCGGGCGGTGCTGCACTGCGATGTGTTCAGGAGTACACACCGTATGAGCCTGCCAACGGTAGCACTCGCGTATGGCGACGCACCCGTGACGAAACCAATGTCTGGTCGGCCTGGTTCCGTACTGATACCGGAGCGCTGGGCACTGCTGCTCAAGGAACTTTGACTACCTCTCCGACTGATACTACTGCCGGGCGAGTGCTCAAAGTCGGCGACTTTGGGGTCGGTGGTATGGTCCCGTCGTTGGGTGCGGTCAACTTGGACACCGCATATTTAATGAGCGGGAACTACTATGTAGCCGAGCCAACCAATGGCCCATCTGGATTCAGTGGCTTTGGTTTCCTGCGCGTTACTCGCCTTGGCGGAACCACTTCGCAGGTACTGACTAGCTACTCTGATGGACGCACTTATAAACGCGCTCGTCCTGACACTGGCCAGCCATGGACTGCATGGGTTAGTGTGCTGACTAGTGCTGAGGTTGTAGATTCTGTGTACACAGCTACTGTCAACAAAGTTGTTAGCACTGGTGCTTTTGGCCACTGGATGGGGCTTGGCGCAGTTAGCCTACCCGCTGTAGCCAACATGGATAACATTGCTAACACCTGTTTCTACACGTTCAATGACACTGCTGTCGGACGGCCACCACAGTTCGGTTTTGGCAACGTGATTACTATTTGCCGTATGAACGGTGAACGCACACAGATTGCGTACTCTGTTATTAGCGACACTTCAGTAACCCGTAAGATGTCGAACAGCACTTGGGGTCCATGGGTCATGGACTATAACCAAACCAACGCTGTTGGCCCTGTGAGTTTTACGAGCGGCGTAAACAGCGGAGCTGTCATCGAGCGTGGTGGTAGTACTTACGGACAGTGGACTAAGTACGCAGACGGGACTATGGAATGCTGGTCCACCGTAGCTTTGTCATGTCCTCAGTCTGCTGGTGACCTTCCTGCAACTATCGCTATGCAAATGCCACAGAGCTTTGCTGATACAGGCTATGTTACGACTGCTTGGGCACATCCACGCTCCCACTGGTCTGGCTTCAGTGGTTTGTTGTCCTGTCTTCAGGTTAGTACTTCTGTGTTTAATGCGACTATCCGTAACACGGTAGCCGCACAAACTGTAACCATCGGTTGGCGGTCCATTGGTCGTTGGCGATAACTTAACCGGCCCCTTCGGGGGCCTATTGGAGATTCATATGACACCTCGTGGTATTCGTAACAACTAAAGGTGAGCCCAACGCACACCGTTAATGATACGACTAACCTGGGCGGTGGACAGGTTGTACTCTTTAGCAAGGCGTACACCTGCACCCCTGCCCATGTCGGCTGCTTTAGTGCGTATCTCCCTAGCAACTTCAGCTGTAATTTTGCAGGTGATGGATTTCTCACCGTCCTGTATAGTGCCATGCTTTCGCATGTCCATCTGATTGTCCCTATGGGTTGCCCAACGCAGGTTGTCCTTATGGTTGTTGGAAGCATTGCCGTCGTTGTTCGCCACATCGGATAAGCTGTATGGATTTGGGATAAAAGCTGTTGCCACAAGGCGACGCACACTGCGGCGATATGGCTTACTGTCATTGGGTTTACGGAGTATGACGGAGTGATAACCCCGGCTATCCTTAAATCCTGTCATGATAGTCCCAGGATTTTGTGTTTCCTGCGTAGTATCGTGACGAACACGAAACGAACGAACCTGACCACAATCAGATACTTGATAGTCAGGGAAATCTTTGATGATGCTCCACATAATTGAGGTTCCAAATGAAAGTAGATATGACATTACCACGTGGTGTACGTTCACACAACCCAGGCAACATCGACTACAACCCACGCAACGCATGGCAAGGCCAGCTTGGTTTGGAGCTTGGTGTACCCAAGCCACGCTTTGCTCGCTTTAGTGAAGCCAAATGGGGTATCCGGGCTTTGGCTAAACTCCTGTTGAACTATCGTGGTAAGGATGGTCTACCAGGTATGGGCAAGCCAGGTATCGACACGCCGTACGAGTTCATTAACCGCTGGGCTCCATCGGTCGAGAACAACACCAATGCCTACGCTGCGGCTATCGCCAAGCGTCTGGGTGTCGGTGTGAAGGACTCAATCGATATTAGCAAGCCTGAAACGCTCAAGCAGGTGGTGATTGGGATCATCGTCCATGAAAATGGCGAAAACCCCTACGATGATGCTACAGTGAACGAAGGCATCTCACTGGCTTTGAAGTAGATGAACAACTGGCTGAAGGGCTTGGTACTTGTGGTAGCGATGTTTGCTACCTACAAGGCCACTGATTGGAAGTGGCAAGCCAAGTGGAATGAACACGTAGCTAAGGATGCCAAAGATCGGGCTGACTGGCTCCAACAACAACGGGACAAAGAACATGGTTATGAGTTGGATCGAAAAGCATTGCTGGCTGATTTCCAAACTCGACTGGATCTTCTATTTGCTGCTCGGAGTGATTCTGATGAGCGGGCTGGCCGGTTGCATGACCAGCTCGAAACCACTCGTGCAGCCCTCATACGAAGCCGCGAAGCTGCCAAGCTTGCCGGAGTCAATGAGGGTGCAGCCAACGCCGCATTGGTGCTCTCCGACTTGTACGGAGCGGCAATCGAAGAACTTCGACGGGTGGCGGGAACAGCTGACGAGTGGCACGAGCAAGCTCTAGGTTGCAACCAGTTCTACGACAAGATCAGGGCGCGATAAGCGCCCTTTCTTTTGCCTCTTCCCTGGCTACCTGAAGCCAGTCAGTGTGCGGGTTGATGTTCCGCTTGAGTAATTCAATCAGGGCATCACGTTCAGCCATAGCATCACCATCACAGATGGCTTGAATGTTGGTTGGTGCGATGCAACCAGCCTCGTCTTTGTCGAGTACTACGGTTACTAATTCCATTGAGTGTCTCCAATAAAAAGCCCCGCTTGTGCGGGGCTAGGTTGTATCAGTTGATGGGGTCGATTCCCGCTCGCTTGTAGAAGAGCTTCTCCAGCAGTGGGAATAGCTTGCCTCCGAAGTGGGCAGCTACGCTTACCGCCATGGCTTGGGTACACCAGTCAGGCAGTGAAGCCTTCAGGTAAGGGTACATGTCCCAAGCCAGGTATCCTGCGAGCAATGCAGCGAACACGTTAGCGGTCAGCCACAGCCAAGTGAACACTTGACCAGCCAGCAGTCGCTGAGCGATTGATACAAAGCCACTTACAGTGGCCAGTACCAGCATAGAGATAGCACTCCAGAAGTCGGGTCCGGTACTCCAAGGCATTTCTTCTTTCTCCAAGAGTGATAATCGACAACGGAAGCCAAGGGCCATCATAGTCGAGTATCACACTCAGATACAGATATTTGCCTCGTATTCCAGCACTTTACGTCGGATGTAACTTACTGAAATGTCGTAACGACTGGCGATCTCTCGCCAAGACACGCCTGAACTGCGATCAACAGATGCGTTCTTGATGATGCGCTCATTGATTATCAGCTTTCGTGGGTTAGGGACATACCCAACAGAAGTTCTACGGCGTGACGGGGCACGCAACTTCACATTGGCTTTCTTGAGCCAAGTACTGATGGAGCTGCGGGACACGCCGTAGATCATGCTTAGCTCTTCCAACGTCTTGTTGACATTGGTGTAGAGATGGATCATCTCAGAGTGCTGTTCATGCGTGAAGCGAGGTTGCTTCTTGCGTCGCTCGGAGTACGGGACATCTTTTGCGCGACGATGAGCAGCTCGACGTTTAATACCCATCCTGTTCAGGTGATGCCAGACAGTAGTGGGTGCAACGTTAAGCGCCAGCCCTATCTCCTTCAGGCTCTTGTTCTGATTCGTGTACATGTCCGCCATCAGAGCTTTCTTGGCTTGCATGTCCATTCACTGCTTCCCACTCGGCGTCGATTGGCGCTTCGTAGGGACGTAGTTGGACGAAGGCTCGGACTTTGCCCGCGCTTTTGCCACCTTCTTCGTGGATGGCTTGGATGACGCCGACTTCGACTTGGGCGAGGAGCTGGCGGACGACTGCCCGCGTTTTGGTGAGGATGGCTTGCCGCTCGGTTTCGGAGAGATCTCCTTCGAGCTTGAAGACTTGGGCAATTCGGATTTCGTGGTCGATGAGCATGCGTAACTCCTGTGAAATTCGAGAACCTTTTTCGGGTTCATCTTCTTGGTTTCAGCCCGGAAGGCTTCCCACTGCGGTAGTGACACCTGTTCCCAACCTTCAGCAGGTGGCAGGGTCTTCATGTCAGTGGCACGGACTAGACGTGTAGCTCGGTGGACGAAGAAGTAGCGACCATTAACAGGCGCATGACCCAACGTCCCACGGGTGTAGTCTTTCAAGGTCATGCGACCTCCTATATCAGCACTTCAAACCACGAAGTTTCTTGTAGAAAGCTTTGATCCGGGAGATCTCAGCAGTGTCCAACTTGTCGGACAGCTCGTGCCACGGCAAGCCATGGAGGTCGAGCACGGAGAATTCAAACTCCTCGTCCTCGGGTGGAATGGCATCACCGAAACCAGTCCCGGTGATGACCATTGGGCAGTACGGACGGTAGTGGTATACGTCAATGACGCACTCCTGCCCGTCGATGGTGTAGCCGAATTTCATTTCGACCTCTTAATGGTTGAATTAAACATCACCACCATAGAGGGGTTTGGCGTTACGCCGTTAGCCCGGCACATCTTGGTGGCGTCTCCCATGAATGGCTGCCGAGACGCACAGCGCATCACACGAAGCCACCAGTTTACATTGGATATCTTGGTGACCATGGCTTACCTCGGTACAACGATAATCCCTGCCTCATCCAAACGGATGATGCCGTCCATATCGTCATGGTGGCGGTCGTAGTGAACTGCTGCGAATTCCTCTTCGATGATGGCTACGCAGCAGTTGGGGCACGGCGACACAGTGGAGAATAGGTGAGAGCCAGTCAGGTTCAAGCCAATGGCTTTGGCCTTGTTGATGGCGTTGATTTCGGCATGAATGACCGACGTATCGGTCTTCATACGCTGGCGGCCATTCTCCACGACTGGTGTGTTCTCACAGCAGTTGGTGTGGTGTCCGGCAGGTTGTCCGTTGAAACCAGGGACGATGACCCCGGATGGATGGACGATAATTGCCCCTACCTTCTCCCGTTTGGCTTCCGTCTGCATCTGCGCGGCGTAAGCCATGTTGAAATACATGGGCCAGTACTTGGACTTGAGCGGATTCAGCATCAGCCGATACCCATGGTCAAGCCAGAGTTCAGGGCATCCCAGTACCGGAGACGCATCTCTGCATCTTGGGGCACCTCTTGCCCAGGGAAGTTCTGCGCTACCAGGGGGTTCTGCATGAGGGTCTTCAGCCATTTGGCTTCCTCTTCAGTGAGGGTGAGGTTCACCTCGATGATGCGGGTAGATTGCACTTTCATTTGGGCCTCTCGTCTTCATAGACGGCGTTGAGTTCAGGGTTGGCCTCGTAAGGCGGATTGGGTCCATTGCCGTGCATGATAATGAGCTTCCCATCCTCGATGGCTTCCCGAAGGGCCGCCTCAACCAGCTCGGCAGCTAACGCGGTAGGGATTGGAGCAGGGAAACTGATATCTACCAGCACGAGATGGTTTCGGCGGTTTGTCACGCGTAACTCCAGTTGAAGCCGCCATAAGGCCCTGGTTTATAACCAGTGCATTGGGCGTTGATGTTGGCGCGCTGCACACCAGTAGCCCTGGCAGCTGCCGCAATTGATGGGTAGGTGGCTACAAGCTGACCATCAAGAGTTCGCTGCTCAACGCTGCGATTCTGTTTGGTCACCACCTTCCCGGATAACCTGCCCTTGTACTGAGCGTCATTGTTGTCTTTCCACGTCACCAAGCGAATGTTGCTGAAGGCATAGCCTTTGGTGGTATCCAGACGATCAATAGACGGACACAAGTCCTTGGAGTATCCCGAAGCAGCCCAAGCAGTCACCAACTCATCCAGACCGTTGGCTTGCGCCCATACTTGCAGCTCTGCCACTGTGTACTCTGGTTTTGGGTGTTGTCGCTGTTTGGAGCAAGTGACCTGGGTGGCGTAGATGTAAGCCACACGTCCTTTTGGGGTGCGACTGTAGTCTCGGTTGCGAATCACCACACAAGCTTTGCACGTACCCTGGAAGCCGTCCTTACAGGAGGGTGACTTAGAGAACGCGCTTGTATCCTTGGCTTCGTTACACTTGTTGCAGGTTTTTTTCGTCATACTTCTTCTTACCTTCTGCGCAGATACGGGCAATGGTTGCCTGATCGGCATCTGCTGGAATGGTGATAGGCTGAGCCCAGTTCACGTAGTGAATGTCCATCTCGGCACCCAGCTTTACAGTCGGGTGGTCGATCTCTGGTAGATCCTGCCAAGACATTGCTGTGGTCAACTCCCTGTTTACCCACTCAAGGGTAGCCAAGTCGTTCTTAACAAGCAAGTATATTGAGTCATGAATCAAGCAGATGGGCATTACGTCATAGCGGTAAGGACTTGCGTACACCTTTTCCATAAAGGCAATTGCTGCGCGGTTGTTCAATAGACCGTAGGACTGGCCCATGGCATTACCCACAGTCCTTCCCTCGGCTGCCGCCTCGTAAGGTGTGACCTTCGTCCCAAGAATGGAACGTCCCAGCATTGGTGTACGCACACGTAACCCAAAGGCCACTTCAACGTACCCGTCTTTGCAAGCTTGCTGAATACGGGCAGCAATGTAGTCGTCACTGTGTTTGTAGAGGCTGTGGTAGCGCTCTTCTACTTGCAGTGCTTTCTCTTTATCCCAACCGAGTTGTTTCATCATGCCGTGGTGAGTACCACCATCGTTGTGTTCGACACAGGTCGTTAATCTGTGCCCGTTCTCTTATGAACTGCTGCATGTCACCATGCAGACCAGACTATCTCTTAACCCTCGGCGTGCCGGTCGGGTTCTTGCCATTTCGAGCCACTTGGCCCTACGCCTTTCGGCTAGTCGTTACACGTTACTTGCCATTGATGGCTTCAAGGTTTTTGGCTGAACGTGCAATGCGTTGGCGTTTCAATTCAGCTTTCAGCTGAGTCTCTTCCCCAATGCTTTGTGCGTATCGCCCTACCTTCACTGAGAGGAATCCCGCCTGCCATGAGTTGTCCATGACTTCAGAGACTTCCTTGTAGCTTGAACCTGCCATTACTAAGGCGTAAGCCTTTTCAATGTCCGGTTGCTGCATACGTGGTACATGATCCCGTTGCCCTGCTGCTACTGCATGTAGGGAGTTACCCGAACTGGTCACCCACTCCAGATTACTGTAGTGGTTGTTTGTCCTGTTGCTGTCTTTATGGTTAACCTCAGGCAGCTTGTTCGGGTTTGGTACGTAAGCTTGTGCAACTAAGCGATGGATATAGTGCTTGGTCCTTTGGTTTTTCTCATAGAGATCGACCTGAAAGTACCCCACTGCCTTGTTGAAATCTTGCGCACGCTCGGTTTCTTTGCTCGTGTTAAACACACGACCACACTCAGTTACTGCGTAGTTCTTGAATCCTTCTATCTGTTTCATAAACCTACCTTTTCTTACGGAGTAATCCACCATAACAAAAGGTAGGTCTGCTGGCAAGTCTTCGCTCGGTATTGTCTCCATGGAGAGTTTCACCGAATTAGACAAGTTGAATACCGTGATTACGCACGGCAGACCCTATGTTTAAGGTCAAGAGGAAGGTTGGTGTCTTGGAGTCCTGTCGGAACTTGCCATACTTGTGACCCTTCTCTGCGATAGCGTTGACGCTCGCTACCGACGTAATGTCGATATCAGGCATCTCTTCTGGCCAGTAAGAGACAGCTCGCAAGGCATGGCCGTCAAACCCGTCAGTGTATACCTTCAACTTGTTAGGATCGCGAGTCAGCAAAGCACTGATACGGTCTTCCAAGCTGGCGAAGTCAGCACCACACATCAACCAACCAGCTGGCGGTACGAACATCTCTTTAACGAGCTTTCCGTATGCCGAGTTAGCGGGTAGGTTTTGTAGGTTAGGATCGCTGGATGACAAGCGTCCTGAGACGGTGCCACCCAAGTTGAAACACCCATGCAGGTATCGCATTCCATCGGCTTTAAGCTGCCCATTCTCGAAAGCGGGCATGAAGCCTTGGAGGATCTTCACGACGGCAGACCAGTCACGCAGAGCCTGTAACAGCTCCATGTGAGGTTTCGCCAACGGGTGAGCCATCAATTTCTTGATGATCTTCCCGCCAGTTGCCGGTTGCTTGGAGTCCGTGAGGTCTGTCACTGGCAAGCCAATGACTTCGTACAACAGCTTCTGGAG
The DNA here is from genome assembly GCA_005768755.1 of Paracoccus denitrificans. Lineage (GTDB taxonomy): Bacteria > Pseudomonadota > Alphaproteobacteria > Rhodobacterales > Rhodobacteraceae > Paracoccus > Paracoccus denitrificans_B. Next base: position 12,410 of record VAFL01000015.1, read on the forward strand.
CTGCAATGGACTGCCTGGGTTGAACTGCACATTAGCGAAGTGGCTCAGCGGATGCTGCTTCACTTTCAGCTTGGCATTGGCTTTGACCATGGCTTCCCGCTGCAACTGCTCAGTGAACTTCACAGTTGTAGGGTGAGCCAAGATCGTGGCCATGTACTTGTCGTGCAGGATTTCCAGCTTGGCTTTGGTTTCGACAACTTTCTTGGGACACATAGGCATCCCAACAAGCTCAGTGTGAATCAGCAACTTCAACGAGGGCCGGAATAACGTCTCGTAGATGTTCTTCTGATTGTCTGCCACCATCATCGGGTAGTACTTCTCTGCTACGTACATCGTGCAGAGTCCGTCCACGCCGTTATAGCGCAGGAGGTCACCTACTGGGATTTTGCGGATATCGTTGATTTCCTCAACAGCCCAGTTACCGGCGAACTCCTGTGCAAGGTGTTTCAAGCCAAGGTGGTTGCCCGCGCACGAGTTGGTAGCCAAGTAGGCCATCACCTTGGTGCAGTGCAGATTGCGAGTCATGACGTGTAGCCCGTCCACCATACCCACTCGGTCGAGCGGGTCATTCATGAACAGGTTCCACACAAGGTGCTTAACGTCAAAGATCGCGTTGTGGTAGATCATTGCACCTTCGTAAGTCTCGAAGAACTCACGAAGCAGCTTACGGCGGACTGGGTTGTCCACGCGCTTGCTGTAGTTACCCCACATATCCTTTTCGGTCAGCTCTTGCAAGTCCACCTTGAAAGCCACGAAGTTGTGCTTATCCCAGGCGAACTGGATTGTGCCGATACCGGCTTTCTCCAGTCCCAGGTCAAACGCTTCAATGTCGCAGGTGAGCTTGTCGAACTGCTTCAGGAACTTCAGGGCGCTGGCAATGTCTGCCACGCTGTCTGGATACCACTCTGTCTTGATGATCCCCTCGCCCGGTGCGGTGTACTGGCCATTCATATGGTCATGCAGAGCATCCAGACCCAGCTGTACCGGGGCTTTGAGGGAAGGATCAGGAATCAGACGCTGGTAGTTAATGCCGTAAACGATATTGAACTCTTCGTACCCTTTGTGAGAGCAAGGAAGTACATACCCAAGCCAAGGCTCGGCCTTCTTCTCTCCGGTTAGGGCTTTGAAGTAGCTGGCATCACAGACGTACAGGTACTTGGCTTCCATGTTTTTCAGCACAGGCAGGATTTTTGCCACGTAGGCTTTGACTGTCTTGGCTGACACCTTCTTCGGATCGTCGTATTGCAGACTTAACGCCAGGGATTCCGTTGGCTTGAGGCCACGGTTCCACAGGTGCTCGAAGTAGGTGGCCTGGATGCGGTCCTTCAGGAAGGCAGTTTCCTTACTGAGGACCACGACCTTGTACTTGTGTTCAGGGTTTGGAGCATAAACGTGGTGGAACATCAGGCCCCCACAAGGTTCGCCATCAGTCGGAATGACATGGCGTTAACATGCTTCTCCTTCAGCCCCAGGATCTCTGCCACTTCCTTCACGCTCTTATTAGAGCGTTCGATGCTGGTCATGTCGATGATGGTCGCCAGTACACCATGAAGGGCACTGGGGAACAGCCCAACGTTGTAGACCAGATCATCGGAGTAGTTCAGGATCTTGCGGATGAAGGTCTCGATCAACGGTACTTCCACTTCCACGATAGGCTTGTACCAAGCCAGGAAGCTGTCCATCTCACCTTCGAGATGCTTAGGCAAGTCAAAGGTCATGTGGTAGTAGCCCAAATCCTCAGGCCACTTCTTACCGGCGTAGAAGAACGAATCACAGTTGGTGTCATAGTGCTCGTTCGTTGCACGCAGGATGTTGTTGATGACCTCGACCCGTCGTTCCGCTACATCCCGGTACAGATACTCTGAAACACGGTTCATGATCTTGTAACGGATCGACATCTTTTCTTTCAGGTTCACACGAAGTCTCCTGTCATGATGATGCGTGAACGACACCGGCTGTTACCCACGTAGAGGTAACGAGCCAACTGGTTTGCGGTACGGGCACCCTTGTAGATATCGCCAATGTCCACGAACACTGTGTCGTAGGTAGAACCTTGTGACTTGTTCACGGTCTTGGCGTAATCAGGACGCAGATCGACCCACTCCTCCACCATTTCTTTCATGGCGTAGTAGTCGTCGGCTGCGGCCATACGACGATGAGCTGCCTGAGCTTCAGCCCGCGACGTTGGCATGAACCACGTAGCAGTCTTGTTCTTCAGGCGAATGTCCTTCCCAGCTACGCCGTGGCGTGTTTCTGGGCGGATCTCTTCGATCAACACCTCTTCATTGTTGAAGATGCGCGATGTGCCTTGAGTAGCCGAACCATTGCTGGTAACACGCTGACCTACCTGCAACTCCGTCGTACCCAGCAGATGCTGGGACATGAAGTTGTTGTAGCCTACGACAGCCGCGTTGTGGAATGCCAAGACCTTGGACACTCCATACGTCTTCTCGTCTTTGAAGGCTTGCAGGGCCATGTTGTTGAACGTGGCTTGGTCTACGTGGTCGATGATACCTGGGGTCAGGTTCATCTTATGCCAGTTACCAGTGAGGACTGTATCCCGTAGGTCGGAAACCATCTGGGAGATAGGTCCACCGTCGAAGCGGACCAGTTCGGTCAGCTCGATCTGGTTCTTGTCCAGCTTGAACGCAGGCATGTATAGACTACCTACCGGCGTCAGCTGTGCAGGATCGCCAATGAAGACGATCTTGCAGTTCTCCGTTTGTTCGAAGATCAGGCGCAGCAGTTCTTGGTCGATGTAGCTGGCTTCATCGATAAAGATCAGTGCGTTACGCACCTTGTCCTTACGATGTATGACCAGTTTAGTCGCCCCTTTGCGCTTGTAGTCCTCGTTGACCACCTTCAACCCCAGCCGGGTATGGATGGTCGTGGTTTCTTCGGAGCCACCGGCTGCCTGTGCAAGTGACAAAGCAGCCTGGTTGGTGGTAGCCGTGAGCATGACCTCATACCCCTTCCAACTGGGGTCCACCAGTCGCCGCATCTCATCAAGCTTGGGAAGCTTTTCGATCAGCATGCGAACCAGAGTGGACTTACCAGTACCGGAGTAACCCTTGAGCAGCATGACTGTCTCATGGGGGGCCATGTAGAACTGGGCGAACAGCTTCCAACCATCAAGCTGTCCTTGGGTATACGTGAAACTCATGCACGGTTTTCCCATTTCACACAACCAGCTTTACCACGCTTGGCTTTGATGAAATGGAACAGTGCAGCGAACCAGCTACGACCGCTGTAGACCTCGCGGTAGTAGTAATCGCCATCTTCTGGGTGTTTTACCCACTCCAGAATGTAATGGGGGGTAGCCCATATTATTACCTCACACGTCAAAGAGAATGGTCCGTCCGAAGTCACAGTGGAACTGTTCCTTACGGTGACCGTGGATAAGCCAAACAATCGGGCAACCCGGATTGAAGGTCGGATGAGCGTACTCACCGTCGCTAAACACAATCAAGGCTGCTGGCTTGTTCTTCTTGGCCCACTCCATGACGCACTCGATATGAGTGCCGCCGCGCCCACGCAGCTCGATGTTGGCCATATCACGCACGGACTTGATACGGTCCTCACACTTGATCTGGGTATCGAACTGAATGAGGGTGAGCTTGTCTGGCTTGATGTTACGCATCACGCCGTACAGCTCAGACATGTAGCGGGTGTAGTCAGCTTTACTGACCGAACCAGACATGTCGAAGGCGAATGCGATGTGCATCAGCTTGTTGTCGCTACGAAGTCCTGGCAGGAGCATCGGACGGAACCGTCGGTTGGTCTTGCGCCAGCTGTAGTCGTCGTTGCTGATCTCTTTCATGAACCGGCGAAGGTGCTGGGCCATTGGTAGCTTTGGCTTCAGGAGCTTGTCCAGATAAGCCTGGATCTCAGCAGGCATCTTGCCTGGGTCCATGCCCATGGCTTGAGCCTGCTGCTGTGCCTGACGGACCATCATGTCGATCTGACCGGACAGTGCTGCCATGGCTTGCTGCTGCTCTTGTGGGGTGCCCGGCTCATTACCGTTCTCATCCTTCGGAGGCAGCAGGTCTTTGCCCATGGAACCACCAGTAGGTTGAGGCGGCGGAGGATCGATCAAGATCTGTTTGAACACCTGCTCGGTGGTCATGCCAGCATACTTGTCGTCCTGAAGCCAGCCCTTGATGGGCTCGAAGCCATCTTCCTTCAACATCTGGTTGATGACGTAGTCGCCAGCATCGTTCCACTTTTCTTGCAGCTCGTCGGTGATGAGTTCACCACGCAGCATGTGCTTGAGAGCAACATGCATTGCCTCGTGAGCCAGCAGGGTAGCCCGCTGAGCCTTGTTCGGCAGGGACATGAAGAACTCACGGTTGATGTACAGGCGTTTGCCGTCCACACCAGCCGTATTAACCTCGGGGTGGTCCATCACCTCTTCCTGCAACAGCAGCAGAGATGAGAACAGTGCCCACTGAGGGTTTTGCATCAGGTAGACCCGAGCCTGCGTATACGCATTCTCAAAGCCTGCCAGAGGGTCCGCTTGAAGCGACATTAGATACCTCCTACAAGCTTACGCATAATATGTAGCTTCCCATTCTTCTCTTGGTCTTCGAAACCAACGTTGATCAGGTAAGCATGGAACATACGATCCTTTTGACGGGGATCGTTGTCCTTGAGTTGAATGAGCTGATGGAGCACTTCACGTACTCCCTCTGGCTCACTGGTTGCACTGGTTTGAGCCACTGCATTTCCTGCGAAGTCATACCGCATGGCCAACACTGATGCTGGCCAGTACGACACGTCGTCGTTGTGGTAAGTGATGTTGTAAGCCATGGCTTCTTCATCAAGCCATTGCTCAAACTCCATGACTACCCTCATGTTGCGCGCGTAAATGGCAAGCACAAGCGCCTCGCCAATGACAATACGGTCCCTAACATGAAGAGTACGATTTTCGAGCCGCTCACTAAGCAGCTCTTCCTTGCTCTTATGAGCTGCAAAGTAAACGTACACAGTCATGGCTTACCCCAGGAACTTGTCTTGGTTGTCCACCATCCACTGGATTGCAGCAGGGTGCTGCTTCAGCTCGGGGTGACGGTTGTTGATGTTGCGCAGGGTGATGACCTGCATGTCAGCACGCATGCGGCTGTAGTACTCGATGAGTTTCGGCAGGTTGTCTGCGGTGGCCCATTCGCCCAGTGCCCCGGTCATGGCGTACTGCGCACCCGGAGAATCCGGGGTACGGCAGGTCTTCGGATCGGCCATGATCTCTGCCAGAGTCGGCAGCTGGCCCCAGGTGGCAGCAAATGCAGCCAAACCCACGGCAGCACCAGCACCGACAGTACCTGCCAGCAACGAAACACGGCTGGAGACCGACACGCCTTTCTTGGCGAAGGTGTAGATCAGCTTGGAAGCGAACTCCCAGGTACGAGCAGCCGCGAATGGCTGGTTCGGGTTTTCGGCGTCGAAGGTGTAGAAGAACTCTGCACCTTTGTAGTCGATGAACGACGTGATCAACGAATGGATGCCATTCTTGGTGGCCCAATCCAGCCAGTCCTTTTGGGACAGGATGACCTGGATGTTGATCAGACGGCTGATCAGTGCCGTGGACATTTCATGCGTGATCGCATTGTCGCTGTCCAGGTTACCGGCAGCCATGAGGTAGGCTTTCGGGTGCAGGTTACGCTGGCCGACCTTACGGTCGAGGAACAGCTTGTAACTTGCGGCCTGTACTGCCGGAACTGCCGAGGTCAGTTCGTCAGCCAGGACCAACCAGCCAGCATACGGCTCATTGGTTTCCGGGTTGATCGGCAGTTCCCAGTCGTCCAACGGGAAGGTTTCCAGCGGGAAGTACTTGGCGATGCCTGCGTCCTTGTCGAGATCGGGGAAGCCGTTCATGTCGGTCGGGTCGTAACCGGCGAAACGTTCATCGATCAGCAGCAGGTTGCGCTCTTTAGCAATGGAAGCGGCGAGAGCCGATTTACCCAGTGCAGGCGAGCCACGGAGGATCGGGACCAGACCAGCGTCGAGGCAATCCTCGACCAGTGGTTTGGCTTGGTTCAGTGTGACGTGATATTCAACGGGCAACATAGTGAGACTCCTATAGACAATAAAAAAACCCTCCGAGTGGAGGGTTCTTGGTTTAGCCGGAATGGCTGGATTATGTACCGAAAAGCGCTGTAGGTGCTTCCGGGGCGACGGTTGGAAGGTCAGGGACCTCAACCTTGAGCAATTCTGTTTTGAGTGGTGGTGGTGCTAGTTGTGGGTACAGATTGATAGCCCAAGCGTTGGTAAACGCTACTGCGGCTTTCTGGTCAGCTTCCGTTTCAAGGAAGTCAGCTAACTGTCGCCAATGACCAAGTACGAACTTCTGACCATCTGCGCCCAAGGCGCGGCCAAAAGATTCGCGGGAGCGAATAAACAAATCTGTCTATACTGGCCCATAGATTAATACTTTTTTTCTTCTTCCTGATGAGTCAGTTTAGCAATAAGGGTGTTGTGGTAGATCCCAAACCAAGTAGCTAACTCGTTTGGGGTCATGTAAGGCAGCTCTTTTTGGGCTGCCTCAACCACGGAGATGAGACTGTCCCATGTCTGATGAACAGGCATTGGGACGGGCTCAATGTCTTTAGGCGTAATGCTCATTACGGTCCCAGGGCTCTTTAAAGCCCTTTTCTATCATGACGCGACTGACGTACTTGTGACGTTCAGACTCGCCAGCCGGTTCTGTGTGGATGTTGTCGCTATCGTTACCGTTCTTCCATGCTTCGTGCAGCATTGCACGTAACTTGGCCGAACTCATGGTCACCATGGCAACGTCTTTTGGGGTGTTCTTATCGGGACGCTTCACGGCGCTTTCCTTTCTTGGCTTGGGACTTCATGCGCGCAGCACGTTTCACGTACTCGCTTGGTTTGTGTTTGAAGTACAGAGGCATGTCGTGGTTCGACTTGCTGTTCTTGTACAGGGTGATACGAGGAATCTCCCCGGACAGGAACTTCCTGGCTTCAATTGGGTTGAGATAGCCCAGCTTGCCGGTGCAGACAGTCAGGTTGGACTCATCCAAACCATCGGCAATCTTCTGCTTGGCCATCTTCAGGCTGGCGATCAGCTTAGCAGCTGCTGCTGCCATATCTTCAACCTTGGCTTTTGGGTCACCGTTGACTTCAAGGAACTCGTCCACGATGTGATGAGGAATGCTGAGGTTCCCTTTATATACGCGACGCATAGGTATCTCCTTACTGAGTGTGGGAATAAAAAAGCACCCCGAAGGGTGCTTTTTCAGTAGCTGCTTAGCAGGCAGCTTGGTGGATCTCGCCGATTTGCTTGACCGAGGTGGCCAGCTTGTCGTTGAGGATGCGCTCGACAGTCGGTGCCAGGGCGGTGCCCAGGGTTTCCGCGAAGGTCGGTTCCGGCTTCTGCTGATTGCTCAGCTTGGCCAGGAGGTCAACCTGGGATTGCATGGACTTGGCCGAGATCACCAGGGCTTCAGCCGAGATGGCTTCGACCACGGTGCCACGTTCTTGTAGGCGCAGCTGAGCCAGCTTGGCGCGCTTGACGACTTCCGCGATGACGGCAGGGATGGTGCCTTGCAGGATCTGACCAACCTCGGTGAGGTCGGTTTCTTCCGCAACGGAGCCTTTGCCGTACAGGCGAACCAGGCGTTCAACGGCCTCGGCGTCCGGGGCAGTCACGTCGATGACGGCGTCCAGACGGCCAGGACGCAGCATGGCCGGGTTGATGTCTTCCAGGTGGTTGGTTGTCAGGACGGTGATGATCTGAGCACCCTTGGTGTCGATGCCATCGAGGATGTTCAGGATATCGTCCATCTTGACGGTACGCTCACCGGTGATCGCACGGTCGATATCTTCGCAGAAGATAACGCAGGCCGAACGCTCGTACTGCTTGGCGAACTCGATGGCGTCAGCCAGCTCGTCGCAGTGCGGCACGTACAGGTAGGTCACACCGTTGTCCACGGCCAGACGGCTGGCCACGGTCGCTGCCATGGTCTTGCCGGTACCGTAAGGGCCACCCAGGAGAACGCCACGCTTGACCGGAATGTCGTTGGCTTTGCAGTCGGCCAGACGCTCGATAGGCGTGAACAGGTTGGTCTCAATGGCGTCTTGGACGTCTTTCGAGTAGACCAGCATGTCGCGGCTGATGTGCTCGACCGGCAGGAAGGTCGGCTCGGGCATTTCCAGCATGTTGCCGTCGTCGTCACGGAAACGGATCTTGATGGCTTGGCCAGCGTAGATCGAGTTCTCGTTCAGGTAGGCACCGATGCGGTCGTACAGGGCCTGGACGGTGGCTTCCGAGTTGCGCTTGACCACGGAGTGGCAGACGAACACGATGCGACCGTGCTTGCGCTCGACGGAGGTCTGGAGGAAGCCTTCGACGCCCGGCAGACTGAAACGACCCCACGGGATCTTACGGGTCAGGCCGGGGCCGACTTCGATGGTGATCATGCGCGGCGGGGTCTTGCCGAAGAAGCCCGGAGTGCCCTCGGCAGCGGCCCAGCCGAACATGTCTTCGAGGCAGATGGCCAGGGCATTGGCGCCGTCATAGGGGAAGACCGGGAATGCTTGGGTGACGACGACTTCCTCTTCGAGGTAGTCGCGGCGGCGTTCCAGCAGCTCGATGGCGGCGTCAACGGACATGCCGTTGGGGATCAGCAGCTGGCCGTCGTGGTGCTTGATTTCGGCCACTTGGACCTGGTTGTCTTCACCGGCCAGGGTGCGCTGCACCTGCTTGACCAGTTCTTTCATTTGAGCGGATGGCATGTTACGGGACATGAGAATTTCCTTTCTAGCGGGAATTGGCGAAATTGCCAGACGTTGCGATTAAGAACAGGCTTGTTCGTGGAATTTATCCAAGAAAGCCCATTCGGAGAGTTCCAGCCAAGCAGCCGGAGGTTGCCAGAGTGGGGAAGTTGTTCGACCTTCGGAGGTCGTTTGAGCGAGACGGAATTCTTCCATCTGCGCGCCGGAATAGTGCCGGGACGGTACTTTCACAAACCAACCACCTTGATCAACAAAGCCAACAACACAAGCGAAGTGTGGTTCGCCTTTGTTATCGACTGTAGGCGTCTTCCAATCAATGCCGTACGGAGTTAACGCATCGTTCGGACTAACTGGTTGTGGTAGTTGCTTGGCCAGTTTGAGCACGGCCTTGCCCTTTGGCTTGGTTTTCATAGGCACATACAGCCCGCCGACACGCTTATACGTATCTGGGCATGGCTGAGTGTCTACTGCGAAAGTGAAGCCAGCAAACGTACCGTCATGCTGCCACGTCTGTGCAGACAAGGCTCCGTGAGCACGCGCAAATGCAGCCCACTGGTCGGCAATACGGGCACGCTCTTCGATGAGAGCACACACATGAGTGTCGAAACCGGCATCAGTGACCCAGAAGTAGCGCATTACCAGTTGAGGAGCCATGCCTTCACCTTCTTGGTTGCACGACGCAGCCAGCTGTTACGCTTACGCTCCAGCTGCTGCTCGGCCTTGGCTTGTGCCTGGGCGAACAAGTAACCTTGTGCGTAGTCGGTGTAGTTGGAATGGTTTGGATGCCAGCGCATGGCCAAACCCTTGTTGAAATCGGTAGTGCCCTGAATCCAGAATCGCGCACGGCGCTCTTGATGATCACGGTCAGTCACTTGTTTTCTCCTTTGCCCGCTCTGCGCGGCGTCGTTGGTTGCGGAGATGACTAACCATCTCCAGATGGGCAGGATTGCAGCACAAGCGGTTGTTGCACTTGTGGTCAATCTGTTTCTTTCCTGGGATATACCCGAATAAATGCGTATAGACCACCAGATGGGTGGCTACCGTCTGACTGTTCAAGGACATACGGCCATAGCCACCGCCTCGCCCAGTTCCTGAAGTAGGACCCTGCCACAAGTGACAGGGGGATGGGAGATCGTCGTTGCCCACGTACCCGGTGTCTTCCACCAGCACACGCTCATAAATACGTTCGATGATCTCGTTGCGACGATAAGCGTGTTCGCTGCCAGTGATGACAGACAACGGTGCGTGAAGCTCGGACATTAGATCTCTCCGTGGATCTTTACTTGAACGTCCAACTCAACCCAACGGGATGAGTCGGCAGGACGGAAGGATTTAAACAACTTGCCGCCGTGAGCATTGTGAATGGGCAAAGCCATCTTAGCGTCATGGACACTGGTGGCGTGTTCTTCCCAGAAGGCGATCACAACCATCTCTGGCGTGCCTACGTTTTGATAGGTACGGCCCACAGTTACCTGGGACCAGTGCACTCCTTTCGGAGTCTTTTGCTGCAATTCAACAAGCATGGTTTACTCCTGGGCGCTTGGTGCACCCATGTAAGGTTTAGGATCGGGATACTGCTCACGCAGCTCTGCGAACGAGGAGCCGAACCACCACGAGATGAAGTTAGGACTCACGTTCTGGACGACTTCGATCAAACGACCTTCATCGTCCGCTTCGAACGTGTAGTTGGATTGGCCCAGATAACTGGTCTGGACCTTTCCAATGTCACTGGCTTCAACTACGTAGGCAGTACGCTTCACCTCGACGTCATCCGTCACAGTGCGACGGGGTTCACCGAGGCGACGCATTACTTGGCCGCCAGTTTGACGATCTTCTCGCCTTCAGCCTTGGTCAGTCCGAGGGCTTCCCACGACTTCTTGGACTTCTTCTTCAACAGAAGAGCCTCTTGGGCAGCCTTCTTGTCGCCCTTGACTACCTTGACCATCAGACCGCGCAGCAGAGCCTCGCGGTCTACCTTGGCCGGTTGAGCAGCAGGAGTTGCTTTCACTGGCTTGGTGACAGCCTTGGTCTGCACCTTGGCCGGTGCCTTAGCTGGCTTCTTCTCCTCGACAGGCGCGGTGAATACTGGCTCGGTCTTGGCGATAGAAACCAGGTTGTCGCCTTGAAGCGCGGAGATACCCAACTTCTCCCAGCTGACCTTGGCCGCTTTCTTGAAGTTGACCAGATCATTGGCGAACGCCCATTTGGCGCGTGGGGTGTCGGCTTCGCTTACCTTGGCGAACATCTCCAAAGCTTTCTGCTCACGCGCCGAACCACCAGCAGCCTTCTGCTTCGCCACGGCCTTGGCCAACTTGGTCGGATCGACAGCATCGTCGCTCTGAACATCCTTGGCTTTGGTCTTGATGGCTTCAGCAACACGCTTCTTGGTGGTGGCCTTCTGCTTGGCCACGGCTTGCTTGGCTTCCTTGCGGTTGGTGACTTGCGTCACCTGAACACCACCGCCCATCTGCTCGGTGATCTTCACCTTCTCGGTGATACCGATGTGCTCACCGGCCAGGGCTTTACCCAGCTGGATCTTGGCCGCCATGTTGTCAGTCATGGCATTGTCGCGCTTCAGGGACTTGTAGTCGCTGTCGGCGATGAGATCGATGATGTGATAACCGCACACACGCATCTTATTCGCATCGTATTCCGGTACGGCGATTACGTCTTCCGGGTTCACCTTGATGAGGGTGCACACGTCGCCACTGAAGTTGCCGATGTAGCCACGGCGAGCTACGTGCAGACCGTTGGAGCACTCGTTACGACGGTTGGGGTCAACCAGCGAGTGATCCATGTGGACGTAGGAGCCCACACGCTGCGGTACTTTGCCCGAGTGGCAGTCCACGAAGTGATCGCCGCGCTTACGCAGGATCTTGTAAGCCACGAAGCTACCATCGTCGGCAATCGGCAGATCGCCACGCTCAAGGAACTTGAGCAGGTCTTCGACCGAATGACCACGTTCTTTGATGACAACACCCAGGCGACGGAGGAAGTTCTCCATGCCGATGGTGCTGTTACCTTGCTTCGAGGCGTACTCGAACTGGCCAGCCAGTTTTTCAACACCCGGAATCACGGTGTCACCGACCTTGGCGATGATGGTTTCGGTGCCTTCGGAAACTAGCTGGCCTTTCTCATCGTGTTGGTCGGCCATCGGTGCCTTGAACTCCGTGGAGCTGGTCGGCTTGGCATTGGCCAGGACTTCGTTGATGGCGGCGTTCTGTTTGGCTTTGCTGGCTTCCGCCGCATCGCCATCCTTACGCTTGACCTCGACACGAGTTACCGCTGGGTTCTTGGACGGAATAACGCCCAAGGCCAGAGGTGCCACGATATCGGTGTTGCCGGTCAGTTGCGCCAGGAACTTCTCGGCGTCAGCCTTGAGTACCTTGAAGAACTGTACCAGCCCGCCGGTCTTGGCTTCGAAGTCCTTGAACTCCTTGCCCAGGTCTTCGTGCTGGCCCAGGTCCACCTCGGCGATACCGCCGTCTTGGATGATGGGAGTGATGATCTCCAGAACCTGACGCAGCAGGGGATCACCCTGCTTGATCAGATGCTCGGTGCCGTCAGGCTTGTACAGCGTCATGTTGTACTTATCGACAACGAACGCTACTACTTGGATTACGTTGGACATGCGTTACCCCTTGATAACTTGCTTGATGAGTTTGACTGTCTTGGCCTTCAGGGCCTCGTCAGTACCGTCGAAAATGACACGAATAGCAGCCGTGTCGATCAGAGAAACCATCGGATTGGCCGCGAGGCCTTTCACGAACTTCTGAATCTTGGCGCCGGGAACAATCTGGCTGAAGGCTTCTACTTCCTTGCTCTCAGCAAGTTCAGTGAAGTCATCCTCCACCTCTTTGAGGAGGTTCAGGACATTGGCCTGCTCTGCGGTAAGTTGAACCAGCTCAGGGAGCTTGAACAGTTCTCGCAGTTCCTTGGTTTGCAGGATGGTGATAACGAACTGTGTATCAACCCCGTCTTGCTGGCTTACCCAACGACGCACCACACGGAGAGTGCCCGGCAGGGCAGCCTGCATAGCAGGATCTGTCAGATCCTTGATGATCTGCTTTGGAAGCCAGGTCTTGATCCCAGGGATGCCTTCTTTAAGCAACTTGGCTACCTGTGCTGGCGTGATGCACGCTGTTACTACGTCACCGTAAGCTTTCGCCAGAGCTTGAGCCTGCTCATGCTTACCCAAGCCATGGAGATTCTTGCGGCCCCGCCAGTCAGACTTACCGTAGACCCTCACGAAACCAATTGGCTTCATGGTACGGTCTTCGGTAGTGGTCATCTTCTGCCAGTCGAAGAACTTGCCATCAGAGATACCATTCAAGGTTGGATAACCAGCCAGTTTGACCTTACCTGCTGCTGGAGCAGTACGGGCCTTGGGTTCGCGATACTCGATGTACTCGGTCAAGTCCAGAACGGTGTAACCTTTGATACCTTTCAGAACACGACGAGCCTCTTCCACCTTGGCTTTGGCACGGCCTACTTGATAAACCAGGGCACCGAAGAACTTCGAGTCGCCTTGAGCCTTGAGGGCTCCAGCGTTCGGGGTATTTTCTAATGCTTCCGAGTCAGCCCATTTGAACTTGACTTCGAAGTCCTCGGCGTTGTGAGTCAGGATAATCAGACGCTTTTGCATCAGCATCATCTTACCCAAATTGTCTACATAGCCGTGGCGAGCATTGCGCAAGTAGATACGATCATTGCGGTAGTAGCTGCGCTCATCAGACCACCCTACGTATGGAATGGCGAATTGCAGTGTATTGGTATCCATGAGTTTGTTATCGCGCAGTTTGGATAGTACAGGCACTACCACACGGCGTTTCCACTCTTCGAAGGCCCAGCCACCGGCATGACACGGTTTAGCTCCGCGAATGGCTTTCAACATTGAACGCAGCAAGCCACGATCTTGGGTGACGGCGGCATTCTGCTGCACCAGAGTACCTACACGGTCCTTGATGTCACGCAGTTGGAAGCTATGGTCTTGGTGCCCAGGGTACTGATGAAGCAGTGCCCAGCGAGCTAGGGTTACCGGGTTGACGATGTAGGTAACATCGCCGCTGACTGGCTTCTCGATGTACTTCTTCTGTAACGACAGATCAAATGGGTTAGCCATCAGCAGTTTGAAGTCGCCAGCGTCTTTCGCAGCCTGCACGGCAGAGCGAAATACTACCTTGGCTTCCCGCTCGTAATCACCGGTGTAGTTCGCTTTGAAGTCCTCCAGCAACTTCGTGATGGTTTCGATTGTGGTGTCGGTGATGGTCAGACCTTCACGCGATGGAGTCAGGGACAGACTGCCTGGCCTGGCTTGCAGGATCAGGTAGAACGAACCGTTCTCACGACGACCCAGTTGTGTGATGGTGCTATGGACTGAATGCCATTCGTAGTGATAAGCGTCGTTGTCTTCGATGGGGTAGATCACCGCACCGTAACGAACGTACAGGCGCTCATGGCTGTTCAACGGACTTGCATCCGTGATCAGATAACCTTTCTCCATCGTACTGAATGGCAGCACCTTGGCTTGATTGCCGTTGAAAATGGCGTTCATCTCGCCGTTAGCCAGTACCTGTTCGATACGGCTGGCGAACTGGTGCACGTCCGTCTTGAGGGCGATGTTGATGCTCACTTCCAAGCCAGTTTCCTGGGTGGGAATCGAGACAATCTTGATGCACGATGGCTTGCCACCGACTTCGCTGTCCGACTTGGACATGCGATAGATGGTCTTCATACCATTACAGTACGAAGTCACCTGAAAGTTGTCGGTATAGGCAAACGGTGCCTTACAGCCCAGGCCGAAGCCACCAGTCTGACCATCGTCATTGGTTTTGGTCGAACCACCGTAGACGGTGTAGACCGGGCCGATCTTCTCATGTGGGATACCGGGACCGAAGTCACGGATTATGAGTTTCTCGGCGGTCAGAGTGACCTCGAATGGCCGGGTCTGGCCGACCATCTTGTGAGCATCGTCGGCGTTGGCCAACGTCTCACGAATTACTGCCAGCTTCTGGTCTTTGTACAGCGACGCGGAAAGCATCTGCATGAAGAAGCCACCATCAGCGACGGTGAAGTCCAACTTCTCGGAACCACCCACTACTGCGTGAGTTACGTGGTCATACATATGTGTTACTTCCATTACCTGACTCCTAATTATCTTGACTGACTGGCTTGGTCTACCCGCGAAGCGGCTGACCTCTACTAAAAAAACTACTCGACACCACTCCAATGTTGGAGGGTGCCGAGTTGGCTGCCGGAGGCAGCCTAGTAGTTCAACTAACTAATGGCATAATTTGAGTTCAGGATCAGTTCTGCCAGCTGATCGCCGTCCATGGCACCCTCGTAGTAAGGGACATGACCAGTGATTTGTTCATACACGTCTTCCAGCGCCATACCACGGGCCAGATCGGCCAGGATGCTGACGTAATGGAAGCGCATTTGGTTGATGTTGTTCGGATGGGCCTTGAACTCGTCCGTAATGTTCAGGAGGGTTCGCTACTCCCCTCCCCGCCTCTCAGTAGCAGGCAGCTGCGTATTTCTACGCAGATCAGACTATATCATCACCATTTCTGGTGCCTTCCGCTTCCAGCCGCTTAGCTGTACTCCCTTTCGGGATAGTCGTTGAACGTTACTTTTCTCTGTGCTTCCACTCGTACCCTGCGCTAATCGATGTACGGCTGCGCCTTACTTTGATATCGCGAACAGTGGCACGGGTAATTCCCGTTTGCTCTGCAATGGTCTTATCAGACAGGTTGGTTTCAGCCAACAGTTTGCAGATGCTGTGCACTTTCTCTGGGGTCATTTGCTTACCGAATGCTCGATTAGCACAGCCAGTGTTGTTCGCAGGTTTAGTCACAATGCGAAGGTTAGAAGGTCGATTATCCGAACGAATATCGTTCTTGTGATCTATTTCTTCACCCTCGACGGGTAGCTTTCCAGTCACTAAAAAGTGAACGAAACGGTGCTTCATGCGCATGGTGTTTTGCCCCATACGAATGCGCACATAGCCATCCTCATTTATACTACCTACGTCTTCATACACACGACCTCGGCAAGTAACCGAGTCGATACGTCCAGTAGTAGGACAGAAGAAATGTAAGCGGTTGTCACGGAAATTTTCGAAGTCTTTAAGCTCTTGGGTCATGGTTCCTCCTTAACAGTTTGTGGAGTTTACCATACACGCAGAGTTTAGTGTACACGCAGAGATAAGTCTTCGCTGCTGATTGCCTTCGGCTTAACCCGGTCAGGTGTTCCAGCAATTCAAAAGGTTTAATGTGCACCACGATTTAATGCACAGTCACGACGTGGAACGAAGGCCAGGACAGCATTTCTTCGCAGATACGGATCATCTGCTCGATGTGACGGAAGTCCATGTACTGAGCATCGTCGGCAGTCACGTAGTCCAGAAGACGAGCGTCTGGAACTTCACACCGACCCCAGCGAGCGATCAGACGATGCGCCAGAGTGACAGCACCAGCAAGGTTCTGTTCCATGGCTTCACCACGGCAGCGTGCGCCGTGCTCATCCAGCAGGACTTGGCGAGCCTTACGGATTACCGCAGGATCATAGTTGCAGCGACGTACCAGCGAGCGCAGCAGATATGCATCGAAGCTGTGGGTAACGTTGGCTACCAGCTTCAGGTCACGCTCAGTACCTTCGTTGATATGGTAGTAATGAGTGAACGAGGTATCGTCCAGTTCTTCCAGGACAATCCTGGCTTCCATCTTGACCATGACCTTGACGTGAGCACAGTACTCATCTGGAAGGATCCAGGTATGAGCCAGTGCATACGCTTGCCATGCAGCCTTCAGGTCACCCAGCAGCTCTACAGCACCTGGTGCAGTATCAGACAGGCCCTGATAGAATGCAGCCAGCTCGGCAGTATCCTCGCCGAAGATCTTGCGAGGTTCTGCCTGAGAACCATACAAGCCAGTCATGGTTGCGGTCTTGGCATCGCTACGCTCAATCTCCATGCCACCGCCCAAATGGGCAGAGGCTGCATCCGTCACCAGCGTATACGCATCGTTTCGGACGTCTGGATCGATCAGGTTGGTTGCCCAGCAGCCCTTGTAGCACTTAGTCAGCACGGACATGATGCTCATGCCCGAGCAGGTTGCATCCAAGCCGACCATGTGGCCGGACTTGATTTGACGACAGGCTTCGAACAAGGCCATAACTGCTTTCACATACAGTGGACGCTCCTTCTGTGGAGTAGCCAACACTGTCAAACGGTTGAAGTTGTCCAGTACCCACTTGATGCGTACTTCAAACAGCTTCTTGTCTAGTCCGCGACCAGCTTGGTTGGCGATATCTACACAGATCCACTCGAATGCGGAATACTTACGTTGGGCCATGTTGCGACTCCTTAAACAGTTAAAGTTGCTTCAATAGGGCAATTACAGACAGGGGTAGGTTCACCATCATCCTCTAAGTAAACCTCTAGTACTTCACCGTTAAATCCACATGCGCCGCACTGTAGATGGGTTGGTTTAATCCACAAATACGCTGGCATAGGAGATGGTATGAGTATGTCCATGGCTTCCTCAGTAGTTGATGATGCGAACGTCTTTGCCACGTAGGCGCATGGTTTTGATCATGTCTTCCGTGCCACGGCTATGCCCGTCCCAGAAGGCGAGCAAGCCATGACCTACGTCAGCCATTTTGCGATTGCGTATTGGACCAGCAGCCCTGCCGTGCTTATCCCACTCAGCGGGGCACGGATGCCGTACAAGGTTGCAACGACGTGCAGCCAAGTTAGCTGTTTGGTCAGCTCCACGCGCTGCACCATGAATGATTTCAAGGTCATAGTCTTTCAGCTCATTCCACTTGAGTTTGAGGATTTCTTGGACGATGCGGTCGCAGTCGGTGTAGTCACGACCTCCTGCGACGATGAGGTAGTACTTAGGTTTGTTCATGCCCACTCCCAGCGATAGCCTTTGTAGGTACGCGGTGCGTATAGCTGGCCTTTACCATCAGGGACAGGCACGCCATTGGCCACGCTGGTGATGCCCCACGATTGCTTAGGGTTTACTCCGAAGTCTCGTAGAGCGTCAGACAGAGACAGGTAACTTTTGTGAAGTGTCCCGTCCTTGTTGAGGCAATTCACTGCGCGGTGGTTAACGATCAGCTCACAGTCTTTCTTGGACTGGGCAGCAGCTGCACGATTCTCTTCCCACGACATGAGTCGCATGTTGTCGAAGGTATAGCCTTTGCTGTTGTCGATTCGATCAACACTCGGAGCCTTGGCTTTCTTGAACTCACTGGCTTCCCATTCGAAGTAGAGGCAAGGAAAACGAGGTTGAGCCATCAACCATGCTTCCAGCTCTGCCACGGTATAGGTAGGCGCTTCGTGCCCACGGGTAGCTGAGTTGAGCACTTGAGTGTTGCGTATCTTCTTGGCCAGCTGAGTTGGAGTGCTCTTGTTGTACTTGATGGAGCGGCACACGCGGCACCGTGGCTCAAGGCCATCCTTACAGGACTTCTTGGGTACGAAGGCTTCAGATGGTTTTTCGATGTTGCAGTCGCAGCAGGTTTTCATGGTAACTCCTATAAGGGTAATCGGTTAGCCTCTCAAGGTTACAGCATATACTCTGCTGGCACCCCTGTAACCATTTCTTTATTCGCAAATTCGACCATTGCTTTTTTGTAAGGGCTGCCCTGGACCGAAATATGATAGCCAGTGGCGTAAGCCCTTCCTCTCCTGTCCAATTGGAAGCCAAGGTAGAAGCGGTTACCTTGCATGACCATGAGTTTGTAATGCTCATGGCTTCGAACTTTCATGGCCAGCCACATGTTCTGCTTATCTACAGCAGACATGTCACTGTTGGGTTCTTCCTCGACACGGCACAGGAACTCAGTGTGCAAGCACAATGGGGTCTGTTGCATACGGTCGATGAAGTCTAGACAGACGTCACCTTCATGGTGGCCACTGTTCAGAATGACGGACTTCGCACCAATGGTATGGTACGGAGTATCCCGGTTGTTCTTCATGTTCTCTGGTTTATGTACCAGAGGTGGCAAGTAGGAGCAGTTACTGATGTACTGCTCCAACTCATGGGACAACTCAATACGACTCTCAATGTATATGGAGCTAAACTTGTCGTACTTGATAAGTTCGAACAGACCAACTCCACTGATCATTGCGATCATTTCACTGATAGTCATGATGGAATCAACTTTGTCGTCCATCTTGAGTGTCCCGGCCAACTTCGCACAGAAGCCAGTGAACAACTCTGCATGCTGTGCGTGCATGCTTGCAACGATGATCCGCTCAACAAGTTCACGGGTGTCCATCATCTTGATGGCTTCATACCGCTGACGTTTCTTGAAGTCAGGTTCACCATTGGAGCGGTAGACATGCTCCCGGTGAATGAACTCATCGAGGATATCTACGCACTGTTGAATCAGAGGCTGAATGTCACCATCCTTATCCTCTTGAATGAAGTTACGCATGTAGCGCTCGATATGAGCACGGGCAAAGCGGTGCTCATTGGCGAGTTGCATGTCATAAGTGCGCATCAGTTGCATGGTTTTATCCTTCAGATTGCATTAACGAGACGGTACATTTGAATCAACTTAGGTACTTCTGCTGGATATCTAGAGATCCAGCTATAGCGGTCTGCAATAGCCTCCTGATGTGGATATTTGGAGCGTTGCCACCAGTTATCCTTGCAATACAACCACACCTGGGCTGACGGAATTTCCATAAGAAGCTTGTCAGCCGTAGGGTAGTCTGAGCCTTTACCGTGGTGGGCAACTTCAAGCTCGTTACCTATTAAGTGGTACTGAGTATAAATGCCCCCTACGGTCATAACCTATTCCTTGGTAAGTTCGATGTACTGCTTCAGCTGCGCTGGTACTTCAGATTCTTTTACTTTCACCCATTTATTCCCATTATGGGTATGCCAGTCTTCGATGCTTTCCCGGTAAAGCCAGATGACCTTATCGTCACCATGCCGTTGTACCTGGGCTTCGGCTTCCTTGCTCTTAACTTCTCCATCAGTACGAGCAAACACAGCTACTGCGCCATTCTTATAACGCATATGTGTATAGGTGTTGTGGGCCATTACAATGCTCCTGTAAGTTGCAGCATTTGGATGTATTTGAATTCTTCACACACTTCTTCAAGAGTGCGCAGTTGCCACAGAGCTTCAGGAAACTCTGAGGACTTGGCGTAGAAGGTGTAGTAAGTCATAGCAGTAACCTGCGAATCTTCACCTTTCATAGTCTTGAAATGATTGGTTTGATACTGAATCAGTACGGCCTTATTACCAGTATCGCGGAACTCATAGTTATCGCCATGCTGGTTTGGGCTTACACACGTAGCATCGAGGATGACTTTGTCACCCTCAAAACGTATTAGGCGGTATTTCATCTCTGACCTCTTTCCAGTTGGTTTGGGAGATTGCATCCACCAAGCGAGACATGGTGATTGCTTTCGGTGCTTGTTTAACGCCTGTAGACCAGCCATTGCGCAGTGCCCTGTACCAGAGATCGGATTTCTCCGACCATACAGAGCGTTGCAATGGATTAACAGAGTGCCAGCGGTACAGCACATCGAGATTGGCGCCATTGTGCGCAGCCTGAAGCGTACGCACGCGATAGCCATCAATCAGGTAGTAGATCGTACTCATATGGCACCACACAGGATCTGCATTTCCAGAGCCTCCGGTACAGGACAGTCCCAGTTGCACTTGATCCATCGCTCTTGCGAACCATTGAACCAGTACGAATGGTTTGGCGGATCTTCTGCGTAATGCAGCAGGATCTCGTGCTCAGGGCTGCTGCGGTACGGAGCGTAGAAGTCGAACAGCCAGCCGTAATGTATTTCGCGGGTCGTCTTGCCAGCAATGACCTTGCCGGTTGGTATGTGGCGAATCCAACAGGCTGTGATTCCAGTCATATGGCACCGCACAGAACCTTCATGCGAAGGTCTTTAGGTATCCCTATACTGGTGTCAGCGTTAGGTACACGAAGCCAGCCATTGATGGTGCTCCAACGGAACAGCATACGCAGGGGATGCCCAAACTCCCACAGGTACACAGCTATACCTACGTTACCCATCATGCCTTGGTACTTGGATAGCTGCTCAGCATTCACAGTGTCCCAGCCAAG
Organism: Paracoccus denitrificans; assembly: GCA_005768755.1. Classification (GTDB taxonomy): domain Bacteria; phylum Pseudomonadota; class Alphaproteobacteria; order Rhodobacterales; family Rhodobacteraceae; genus Paracoccus; species Paracoccus denitrificans_B. The sequence goes on from VAFL01000015.1 coordinate 33,275, forward strand.
GAGCTTCCAGTACCCTGGATCATGCTCCTCGCCTTCACCTTCACGGTAGTCGATCCACTCGTACGCTATGTACGCATGGATCTGTGGTTTCAGTTCGGTTGCCATACCTGTACGTTCTCCGGGAGAGTTTCCATTATGTCCTTGATCATCCAGTACGGATCTTTCCCGTTGGGAGCTTCAAGGGCATACGTCTTGTCTGGGTTGGCTTCAGCAAGCTCTTTGAGCAGCTTGGTAGCCGCAGAGATCAGGCCAAGGTTCACACCATTGCGCAGTAGGATACTGTTCTGGAACACGCCTACCTTGCCAGCTACGCGAAGCCAGAAGATGCCAGCATCTCCATGGTTTGCTTTGATCCACTCACCTACTGCCATGGGAATAGCAGGATGCAGCTTGGTCAGAGCACCAGCTACACCGTCGTGCATGGTGATGGAACCGTCAGAACGTAGGCCAGAGCCTACACAGACGATGAAGTGATCGACTTGATCGAACACAGTCATCATGTCGCCTTGCATGAGTTTCATAACGCCTCCATGAGGACTTTCATTTGGATGAGCTTGGGCATGGTGTCCATAGGGACACGAACCCACTTGTATTTGTGGGATGAGTACGCGAACGCCAAGTACGTACCATTGTTCACCGACTTAGATATCGCGTATAGGTCAGTATGCTTGTTCAGGTGGTCGGTGATGAACGTTGGTTGATACAGAGTAGTCGCAGTCTTCTCTGCCACAATGTTCCCGAACTTGCACACAGCGTATATGTGAGCCATTACAGTGCTCCTACAAGCTTGTGCATGGCAATCAGCTTGCTGATTGGGTGATCGTCATCTACTGGGTTGAGATGCTGGAATAGCAGGGACATGCCATCCACATCAGTCGTGTACTTGTGCCTTTCGTAGGTATCCTTGTAGGTCTCAACGAACTTGTCACGGTCCCACAACCAACGTTTGCCGTTATAATGCTGACCCGTGACGTTGTAATCAGGACCCGCAGACAACCAGGCGTAGTCCTCCTTTATATTGGTAGCCAACTCATGCTGATGCACCACAGTGTTACCTTTGAGGTAGTACGTGGGGTGTTTAACCGGGTCAGAAGTGGCTAACGACGATGAGTATGGATTTGTATTCATACTGCCCCCGTTAAAGCCATCATGCGCAGGATCTTAGGTACTTGATCCTCTGCTCGGAGATACCAGCGCCCTTGCAGCGAGCTATAGCTCTCCCAGATACGCTTGGAAGTCCACTCAGTGACATCAGCCCAAGGAGCTGGGTAATTACTTCGCATCTCAGTCCACCACAACATTACTCCATGGCTTGAGAGGAACATGTCTATATCCATGCTCTCCCTTGTAGCCAAGGATTCCTGCTTGATTATGGTTTCTTTACCGTCCACGACCTTCAAATAGAACAGAGTACCCATTACAAGGCCCCCATTAATTGCATCATCTGAACGATACGTGGCACTTCTGCCTTGAAGGTCTCGTTTGGGCGAGGTGAGAAGCTCCAGCGGTTGTCACCACTGTAGTACCAGATCTCTTTACCCATATCGCGGACCTGCTTGTGACGCCAGGACAGCACATACTTGCCCTCGAACTTGACAGCAACGGTGCCAACGCCACGAGGGTCTAACGAATAGTAACCACGTTTCATTTCCATGCTCCTACCAGATCATTCATCTGGATTGGTTTAGGGACTTCAGGTGGGTTAAGGATAATGAAGTCAGCATTCTTTGGGTGCATACCACCACCGGCCAACACAGTGAATTTGTAGGTAGCCTTAAGCCACCACCCCTCTGGGTTGCTCCTGAAGTAGATATCCTGTGTCTGATATTTAACGTAGAACGTCTTAAGACGTGAGGTAAGCTCCAAGAGCCTAACCTCTTCATGGAACTCATCTACTATCTCACCGTTCTTCATGATTACTACATGCATCACAGTGCTCCTGTAAGGCGCATCATCTCCAGAACTGGAGGTACAGCCATGACGTCGGGATGTGGTACACGCCAGTGATGGATGTTGACACCTTCGTGATACCACCAGAGCCACTGGGTCCCATTCCAAGCCCACATTACACAGTCTGGTTTGTACGCCTGAGCCTCTTCAAACTCACGAACGGTACGTTGTAGCAGTCTGTCACCACAGAACTGACCATCTTTGACGTAATAGACGTGTCTTGTAGATGCCATGAATGGTTCAAACTCTGTTTGACGTTTAGGTTTACCAAAGGTGAGTCCTTTAATGACTCTTTCCCAAGCAGTTACGCTATCTATTTCATCCACTGGAATACCCCGTCTTTGTCTAATTCTCCGACGATATAGTTGCCTTTGGTTACTACAGCTTCCTTGACCCAGGACCAGGTAACACGACCAATCATTTCCTGAGCCTCAAGATAGTCTTGAACCTCAACACGAGTGGTTTTGCCGTCTTTCCAGTCAATGACTAGATGCAGACGGGTGTTCTCCAGATGCTTTAGGTAGCTGACATATACCCAGCAACCGTAGATCAGTGCACCACAGATGATTACAAGTGGTGCCCATGCGATGAAAGTGCTCATTTCCAATCCCTCTTGCCCAATGGGCCACGATTTGGTTGTGGTTTGCGGGCTACATGCCCTTGGTTTTCAGCTGGTTTCTTGTTACGGAACAACTGCCCTATCTTGACGCGAGGTTTACTTGCCTCGTCGTAGACAGTGATAGAGTCAAGACCGACTGATACGCCCTGTGACGGTGAATCCAATAAAGCTCTTCCGGAAAGCATCCCGAACAGAGCTGACTACTTTCCCGAGCCACGCGTCAAACTCCCTATGGATTGTGCAGACGGTGTATTGAACCTGTTGTAAAAATCCGCATACTCCAACGACTGAGTAAGACGCTTGGCATCCTCCGGGACCATTGGACCTGCCCTGAGCATGGTCATGGACTGTCCATCCAGATCAATACGCATCAGGCATTCAAAGCCTTCGCCTCTGCCTGTAGATACCCGAGACAGCACAAGCTTACGACCCTCGTCATCCAGCCCGAGTGTTTTCACAATTTCCATGGTGTGTGCCCTGCAAAAAGGGAGGCCACCACCCGAAGGTGATGGCCAAAGGGGATCAGAAATCGACCAGCACTTTCTGCTCGTCGGTGAGCGGCAGGTTGAACTCGAAGATCATCAGCTGCTTCAGAGCCTCCAGCTTTTCAGCCTTCTGCTCGGGAGTCAGCTCCGGCGCGGTCAGCTTGGCGATCAGCTGTGCATGCACCGGGTTGCTGTTGTACAGCTTGATGGCTTCGAGACGCACACGCTGGCCAGCAGCAGTCGGTACAGCGATGTTGATGAAGGCATCAGCCTTTTCCCAGTCTTCACCGGCGCCTTTGTTGCTGCCACGGGTCGGGCGAGCAGCAGGACGAACGGCAGGAGCATTGTTGGTGTTGTTGGAAGGAGTAACGGCCATGATTGTATTTCCTGTAGTAGATAATGTGATGAGAATGTGCGGCATGTTTGCCAGTTCAGGGCTGTAGGCCCAGGGGTTAACGCGGTGTGACAGAGCCAGCTTGGTGTGCTTTGGCTCTTGCTTCTTCGAGCATCCGCTTGATATTGGCTTCAGAGACCAATACCAGCAGTTGCTTCCAGATATGGTCTTGCAGATGCAGTGCAGACAGGTGCTGATTGCATTCGATGATGCTCAGCACCTTGCGTTCGATGTTGCTCACGCTCGGATCACTCGCGGCAGTTGGATGTTGATAGCCATGCCCATGGACACAGCGATCATGTACATGGTGTCGTAGCTGACGTCAGTCAGACGATGGTTACGCAGGGACAGCAGTACACGACGCGACACGCCAGCACCTTCAGCGATGGTGGCCAGGGACACACCGTGAGCACGCATGCTCTCGATGGTTTTCAGGATTTGGGAGTTCAGTTCAGCTTTACGGGACAGCAGTTCCTGTTGAGCGAAAGTCATAGCCATTTGGTTTACCCCAGAGCCCCTTTATGGGCGATTTAGGTTATCGGAAATTTCGCCAAAAACACCCGATTTGGGTGTTTTGGTTTATAGATACTTGTGATCAGGCTACCTTAAGAGAAAGCAAAGCTTTCTTGATGCGAGGGTCAGCCTCTTTTCCTGCCAGTTCCTGGATGTGAGCCTGTTTAGCTACTACATAGGCGGCATGTGCTTCTTCAGGAGTCTTGAAGTAACCCAAGCGTTTTTGCTTGCCGTACATGCTGCAAGCAGCCACATAGTAGGTGCATCCATTCACTCCCATCTTGGTTACGCCAAGCGGAAGGTCACCCCTCCGATTTTCCCTCAAGCACATCAGGTTGTTGATAGCTCCGCTAACAAACACACAGGTGTCAGGCCCATAGTGCTTGTTACCTTGCACCAGCAGATCCTTATCTAAGTGTTTGTCTACCCAGTCTTGCTGGATCATCCATTTGCGGAAATTGCTAAAGGTCAGCCACTCTGGGGCTACCGTGCAATCCTCATAAGTAGGGCGCTTAGCTTTGTAAACTGGGTCATAGCAGCGCCTGAGCATGGACTTCCACTTAGCAAAGTAAGGGCAGTGCACCGTTTTACCATTTGCGTCAACGTAAGTCGTAACGTAGTCAGCATCATTGATACCCACACCGTACACTGGTTTCTTAGGACGTGAAGCAGGGCGAATCTCGAACATCAGGTGTCTCCTATAAGTAGATCACGTTATTCTAACACTAGTGATCCACTTATTCTAACTGGTTATTTAACCAGTATCACTTACGCATCTCCAGCAGTTTGCCGGTCAGCCGCGTAGCGGCCTCACTGCCATTGTGTTTGTCAGGATGGCACAGACGAATCAGTGCCTTGATCTCATCCTGAGTGAACTGGCTTGCACCCTTGTATGCGTGCAGCCACTCAGCCTCCTTGGTGTTGAGCTTGGTTTCCAATACGCAGTAGGACACCCAAAGCTTATTCAGCTTGGTGACCTGAGCATTGCGATCAATACGCTCAGCCTTAAGATTGGCAACTGCTTCTACCAAATCATGCTGCAACTGAGCGATCTGTTTGTCCTTCTGCAAAAGCACTTCATGCTGCATTTGCACCAAGACAGAACCAGATGCTGTGCGCTTGGTTTTGATAGCAGCTTTGATTGCCATAGCAATGATCACTGCACCCAGTACGATGGACCATCCTGGGATAATCATTTGGCAGCACTCCATACCTCTTGGTTTGCGGAGTACAGCACAGCGGACTTCCAGGCGTTGTTACGGAAGCACAGTTCAGCCCATGCTTGTGCCATCAGAGGTGACACAGCAGGGTAGTGAACTTTCAGTTCAGCACCGGTGACAGCATCGATTGCAACGAGAGTGTAGTTAACGAGAGCCATGGGTTTACTCCAGATTGGATTTGGGTTTGGTAGCGATATCCATGCACTTGAGGCATGTGATGTTGTTGATATCTTCGCAGTAGATGACAGCATGCAGCTTGGCTGGCACCAGTTCAGACCGACATGCGATCTGCACACAGACACCCCAAGGCGTCTGCGTATGTGACTGATACCAGTGGATCTTGAGCTTGGTTGGCTTACCAGTCATGGGGTGGAACATCAGACTGCTCCAGTGAACAGGAACTTGAAGCACAATGCGATTACCACCATGAGCAGGTTGCTAAGTAGGGACAGCACCAGTGACCAGAACACCACAACCATGATGAATTCCACCTGGGTGGTGTCCTTCTCACGCTTCATGCGTGGGTAGTTGTAGGCACAGAATGCTGCCCATACGATCAGGAAGGTCAGTACGACGATTTTGAAAGGTTTCATGGTTTACCTCACCCAGATGTAACAGACTTGCTCGTAGGCAAGAGTCACCTTGGAACCATCATCCAGACCATGGAACTTGGTGAAGTACAGGTCATTGTCGATGACAGCTTCTACGGTGGTTTCACGCACAGCAGTGATGGTTGCCCAGCACTTTTCGATACTGCCACCAGCTTGGATGGCAATCTTGATGGATGTGCCAGCACCATGCTGACGGATGAGCGCAGGTGTAGCAGGAACTACACCAGCAGGCAGAGTGAAACGGCCAGCTTGAGCAGCAGATAGGAAACGTCTCATCAGAAGATCACCTTGGATTCGATAGGATCAGGTTTACCGCTGGTTTCATTGGGTTCTTCCCAATCGTCAATGAGTTCTTTGACGCCTACGGTGAAGCCGAATTGGTTGAGGACGATGATTGCTGATGCAATAGATGCACCGTAGATCAAGGCGAGTTGTGCTGCCTTACCTGCCGCTTTAGTAGTGGAGTCATGATCATTGATCATGTGTACAGCAGCACGATGTAGAGCACGGCGCTCGTCATCACGAATGGCAGACCATTCACGGTCATTGGCATCACGGACAGTTACAGAGAAACGCATGTATACATACCTTTCAGTTGGGTAGACCACTGCATGTCCGTAGGACAGAACATCGGTATATATCGGAATGATAGGTGGACACGGTTGGGATATAGGATTGGGCAGAAGTAGACAAAAGTCAGTGCAGACCCATCTACACACTCCCTCTACTCTCACACGAGTGTGCAGCACGGCGCAGCCAGGGCAACAAGATGAAGTTGAACTGTCCTTCCACTCCTCCTACTACCACTACTGCCTACCAGCCCTGTTGTGTGCTCTTGTTGTGTGCTTTTGATGTGTGCTTTTAAAAAGGGATGACCCCTATCCCATAAGGGACAGAGGTCATTTGGCGAAGTAGTTCTCGTAGATCAGTTGGCCAAACAGCAGGCCGACAGCACCAAGGAAGCAGAGAGCACCGAGTTGGTATTCAAACGACATAGAAGTTAACTCCGAAAGCGTTGAGGGTAAGACCTACAAGAGATCCAATCAGCAGAGCAGAGGACAGGAACGTTGGCATATCAGACTCCAGATAAAGCGACGTAGAAGGCGAAGACCATCACACCTACGATCATTGCAGCGATTACCAGCGATGACTTAGACATGATGATCTCCACGGGTTAAGGGTTAAGCAGCTTTCTTGCCGGTAGCTTGTTGCTGTTCTTCGTCACGCTCGACACGGGCCAGAGCACGCTCGGAGTGAATCTCTTCAGCAGCCATGCGGCGATCTTCGATCTTGTACTGGGAACGCAGTTTCTTCAGGTCCTGAGCACGGGCCAGAGAAGTACGTTCGTTGAAGCCAGCAGCCTCTCCCTCTACGAAGGAAGCAGCTTCATTGGCAGCGTTAGCCAGTTTGTTGCCAGCCTCGAACAGGGTAGCGAACATGGCGAAGAAGTTACGGAGCATTGCGAACATAGGTGTATCCTCATTGAGTAGTGAGTGATGGAGTCCGTTGGTGGATCGTATTTATAGAGGTGCGCACCCTCTTTACAGCAGGACTCCATCCCATAGGCGTAGCTTTAGTGAGGAGACAACATTGCAATGCCGAGCAACAATGCAGTAATGCACACAGCATGGGCTACGTTAGCAACAGTGAACCAGCCTTTCATACACACCTCTAGAGTCATGGACGTCAGTGTCCGCTACAACACCGTAGGTGCAGTAGTACTAGGGTGGGTGGGTATTGAGAAAAGTCGTTTGGCCGGATACCGGGGGGGGTGGGTTTCGGAATCTGTGGCTCACACCTTAAGTAATGCGTCTAGATGTCATTATCAAAATTTCCCCTATGCGAATTTCGTACTACCTTTCCTCAACTCGACTTCCCCAAAAATTTCGCGCACAATTCCGCCTTAAGCGAAACCGATACCTACCTATATGGTGACTGAATGACCGTTCACACGAGCATTACCTACACTGGTTTGAACATGCCTGACGTCAAGTCGATGCTGGCTGATCACTTCTCTTCTGATTCCTACAACCTGAAGAAGGGTAAGGACTACGGGGTCATTGAGGTCTGCCACGGCGATATCCTGTTTGCCCCAGGCGACACGCTGCACATCAAGCGTGAGTCCATCCTGGTTGACCGGAAGCTACGGGCATGAAGTTCCGTCGCCGTAGTGATGGTGCTGTAGCCGAGGCTTACATGTACACCCAAGGCAAGCCCTTACCTCATTGGCTTCACGACCGTGCAGACGTACGACTGCCTGACATTGAGAAGCCAATGCAGGTACGCATCATCACTGGACAGTGGTGGGTGGTTGGTCCTAACGAGTGGATCGTCAACCATAAGGACGGTCTGTATTTGATTGAAGACGCTGACATTGAGCAGTCTCACGACGAGGTTTAGTATGAAGTTTGTATCAAAGCATGATGGCAAGGGACAGCTGGAAGGTTTCTACTTCGAGGGGCCGTACACTGAGTTCCCTGAATGGTTCCTTGATATGGAGAAGGAAGGAAAAGTTTCCTACTCCGCCAAGTGTGTATACCTGAAAGATCCTGCCGTGCGCGGATACCAGGCACAAGCCAAAGCTAAGGAAGGTAAGTGGGTATGTCGTTACCACAACGGCTCCCAGTTGTATTTCTTCACTACTGAAGACCTGCGTAGTAGTTACGCTCCTGTGGGTGACGGTGTGCGGGAGGACTACGATGCCTATGTGGAAGAACAGAAGAATACAGTGGTTACGCTGATTCGTCCTGTCCGTTACTACGAGTACGTGTGGACTGGCCACTGCCACCGTGTACCTAACTGGCTTTACACTGCGATGACTGAAGGTCGAGTGCAGGTACGAGGGCGTAAACTGATGATTGGCACTCTGGAGGTTTTGCCGGGGGATTATGTGGTGATGCAGTGTCATGATGAACGGGGTGTACTCAATGCGTTCAGCCCAGATGACTATGCATTGTTCAAGGAGGGCAAACGATAATGGCTGTACCAAGTACTCAAGCTCAAGCCATGAGCTTTGAAGAGTTCAAGAAGGCGTTGCCTGAATCCATGAAGAAGAGTGTCAGTCCCCAGCTGGCACAAGAGATCATGGACATGATCAGTCACCCTGATCTGCATGACACGTTCCGTGAGAACCTGATTGGTTACACGGAGGTGATGAGTAAGAACCGTACTCGCCTCAATGAGTATGTGAATGCTGTGCGGTTCTGTACCTATCGTATGATGGGGAAGAACAATATCGAGGCTTACACCCTTGCGTTCCCTGATCGTATTGCTGACTTCGCTGCACGGAACGTTAGTGCTAAGGACATTGCTTCGTATGTGACGGCCTACCACAAAGGTAAGCTGCCGACTGCCATTATGAAGCAGAGCTTGATCCCAAGTTGGATCTTGAACCAAGATATGTATCAGAAGGCGCTGAACGCACAGTTCGAACTGGGGATGACTGCCACCAGCGAGAAGGTTCGGAGTGATGCTCTGAACTCTGTGTTGACTCAGCTTAAGATGCCGGAGGAAGCCAAGGTTGAACTGGACCTGGGTGCTACGGCGAACGACGCAATCAAGGCACTGCACGACTCGACTATGGCTCTGGTAGCACAACAACGTCAGGCTATTCAGGCTGGCCATGTTACTGCTGGTCAGGTAGCCGAGCAGGGTCTGGTATACACGGAGAAAGGTGATGGAAGCCTCGTATGAAGAGATCACTCCCAAGACGGTAGAGGAGTGGCTCAATGGTGTAGACCTGCGTGATGATCCGAACTATGTGCCCAGTGAATGGGCACTTATGTTTGTTGCGTTCATCAAGCTGGTGAATGGTGGTGAGGGGGAAGAGAACAAGACTCCGACCCTGCACCTGAAGATGCTGGATAACGCCTGTAAGTTCGGGCACAAGGATCACCCTCGCCTGGCGAACATGGTGTTCCGTGGTGCTGCTAAGACGACTGTGCTTGGTGAGTACCTGTTCCTGTACATTGCTGTGTATGGAAACATCCCAGGCTTTGGTGATATCAACCTTGCGCTGTATGTGTCGGACTCTATTGAGAACGGCGTGAAGAACATGCGTAAGAACTTGGAGTACCGCTGGGAGAACAGTGAGTTCTTGCAGAAGTATCTGCCGAAGAAGACTGCTGGTGGTAAGACCGGGACCAACTTCACTGACCTGCGCTGGGAGTTCGTGAACATCCAGGGTAAGAAGTTCATTGTGAAGGGATACGGGGCCAAGACCGGTGTTCGTGGTGCTAAGGAGATGGGCACTCGTCCACAGCTGGCAGTACTCGATGACTTGGTAAGTGACGAAGACGCACGGTCAGAGACTGTGATTGCAACCATTGAGGCTACTGTGAACAAGGCAGTAGAACATGCCTTGCATCCTAAGAAGTCTCTGGTCATCTGGTCTGGTACGCCGTTCAACGCGAAAGATCCGTTGTACAAAGCAGTTGAGTCTGGTGCTTGGGTAGTCAACGTGTACCCAGTGTGCGAACAGTTCCCTTGTACCGAGGAAGAGTTCGTTGGTGCGTGGCCTGACCGCTTCACATACAAGACAGTGAAGGAGAAGTACGAGCATGCCCTGAAGCAAGGGAAGCCAGAGGACTTCAACCAAGAGCTGATGCTTCGAATCATGTCGGATGATGAACGACTGGTTCAGGAATCTGATATCCAGTGGTACAGCCGCAAGCTGGTACGGGATAACAAGACTTCGTTCAACTTCTACATCACCACTGACTTTGCTACATCTGCCAAAGCAGCAGCTGACTACAGCGTTATCAGTGTGTGGGCCTACAACAACAACGGCGACTGGTACTGGGTAGATGGTATCGTGCAGCGCCAGGACATGGGCCGTAACGTAGACGACCTGTTCCACTTAGTGTCTCGTTGGAAACCAATGAGTGTGGGCATCGAGGTCAGTGGCCAGCAAGCTGGTTACATCCAGTGGCTTCAGTCGGAGATGATCCGACGCAACGTGTACTTCAACTTCGCCAGTGATAACAACAGCAACAACCCTGGCATCCGTCCGAACACGGACAAAATGCAGCGGTTCAACGTTGTACTGCCGCTGTTCAAGCTGAAGAAGATCTTCTTCCCGGAGGAGATGGAGTCCAACCCAATGATCCAAGAGTTCATGAGTGAGCTTCGTCTGGCTGCTGCCAGTGGTTTCCGCTCGAAGCATGACGACTGTATTGATACCATCTCCATGCTGGCTGTCATGAAGCCGTTCGCTCCCTCGGCTGATGTAGTGGTCAAGAAAGCTTCTGGTACTTCGTACTGGGATGACCAGCCGAATGAGCATGTAAACCACGGACGTAAGTCCTACCTCGGAGGCACCTAATGCTGCTGCGTGATTTGATCTATTCCCTGGAAACAGGGGAGTTACAGAACCTGTCCATTGTGGACACGGAGACTGGAGTGCTCAAGCCAGAGCACTATGGCCGTATCGTTACTAGTGCCAACCTTGGTGTGACGGATCTGCACACGCGGTTCCTGATCAAGAAAGGCTCGGCAGTGGTGACACTGAAAGAAGACCAGGTGGTCTATCCAATTCAGGACCGTTTTGTTATCCAGCCTACGCCTAAGCCAGAACAGTTCATCACTACTGGCCATGGCTTGAAGTCGTTCCTCAAGTTGCTGGAGGTGCGGAATGACAAAGGGCATAAGCTGCCTATCAATGATGGTGATCCACGTAAAGGAATCACTACTCCTTCGTTCAACACCATGTGTGTGTCGTCGGAGTTGTGGAAAGAATACGATGTGCGCCACCTGACCATCGAGTTCCAACGGAACGGTAGCTTGATCCCGACTTGTGACCGGAGTTATGACCCGGACTGTCTGATCGTTGATATCGACGCTCGTTACCTGCATGCACTTAGCCTGTTCATTGCCAGTCGGTTGCATAACCCATCTGGCTTCGGCACTGGCGGTGTACATGAAGGGAACAACTACCACGCGCTGTATCTGGAAGAGTGCGCTCGACTGAGCAACACCGGCCAGAACATTTCGGAAACCTCCTATGGTGCCAAGCACCGGCAGGGATTCCCGTAAATAAAAAAGGGGACCATTGCTGGTCCCCTCCACTCACCCACTCCTGGGTTACTGCTCTTTTGCCGTGTAGCCGTTATTGAATACGGCTTCCGGTGACCAGCTGATGTAGCCCTTGTGGTCTGGATGGTTGGCTTGACCACCATCCGTATATTCCACGAGATAGCCCTTGTCGGCTGGGTTTTCATCCTCTGGGATAGCCCATCCACGGTAGACGTTGTATTCGCCGCGCGTCATTGGTTTGGCCAGTACTTCTTTGTGGCACACATAGCGTTTCATGCTTATGCTCCTGTGCTGCCGAATCCACCTTCACCACGATTGGTAGGTGGAAGTTCGTCAACCAATTCTGGATCAAACTGCGCTGCCGGTACAAGGATGTACTGGAACAGACGTTCACCCTCGGCCCAGCCAAATTCTTTCCCCTCACGCTGAGCTACCTTAACCATCCATTCACCACGGTAGTCTGCGTCAATAACACCTACAGTGTTACGCAGTTCAACACCGTGCTTCGCGCCAGCACCCGAACGTGGCAGAATCAGCGCCACGAAACCAACTGGTACTGCGGCAGCAAAGCCAAGACCAACCAGTAAACCTTCACCAGGAACATCATGTTGATTGACCGTACCAGCAGTTGGCATGTACAGGTCGTACGCTCCGGCGAAGTCAGTTCCTCGGGTTGGTTTCTGGAAGTTGGGGTGCAGTTGTTTGAATTGCATTATGCTTGTCTCACTTATTTCAAAAGGAGCCAGTTATGGCTGTGATGGTAGAGGTACAACAGTCGGACCAGGAGAACGGTCTTACCACCTGGGCTAAAGAGCCGACACTCAAAGATCTTCAGAGTGACTACGAGTCTGCTCGTCAGAACCATGATAGTCAGTCTTCGCTGATTTCGGAATGGCTGGATTACCTGTTCATCCGTGGCAAAGCCAAGATGAAGGAAGACCCTAACCGTTCCACTGTGCAGCCTGCACTGATCCGTAAGCAGGCTGAGTGGCGTTATGCCAACCTGTCCGAACCTTTCCTGTCCTCGCCTGACATGTTCAACGTCAAGCCAGTGACATGGGAAGACCGTAATGCTGCGCGTCACAACAGCATGGTACTGAATCACCAGTTCAACAACCGCATCGACAAGCAGTACTTCATTGACACCATGGTGCGTACGGCGGTGGATGAAGGCACGGCTATCGTGAAGATCGGCTGGAAGTACCGTACTGAGATGGTCAAGGAACACCAACCGGTGTACCACATCATCCCGGACCCGAGCCCTGAAGCGCAGCAAGAGATGGTGCGTATTGATGGCTTGTACAACGACAGCCCAAGCCAGTTCAATGAACTGCCTGAAGAATGGCAAACCGCATACAAGGTCTCGGTAGAGACCGGGACTATCTCTACTCCTGTCGTAAAGGACTGGGTTGAAGTAGAGGTTGAGAAGACTCGTGAGAACCGACCGACGGTTGAAGTCTGCGACTACCGCAACGTGATCATCGACCCTAGCTGTGGTGGTGATCTGGAGAACGCTCAGTTCATTATCCATCGGTTCGAAGCCAGTATGTCTGATCTCAAGGCGGACAAGCGGTACAAGAACTTGGATAAGCTGGCACCTCTGGCACAGACTATCCTGGGTGAACCGGACGCTGCCATCAAACAGGATGGCTTGCAGACTTTCGAGTTCATGGACAAAGCACGACGCAAATTCATTGTGTATGAGTACTGGGGGTTCCGTGACATTGATGGTAGTGGGATCGTTAAGCCGTTTGTCGCGGCATGGGTTGGGAACGTCAAGATCCGTATGGAGCACAACCCCTTCCCTGATCAGAAGCTTCCGTTTGTTACGATGGCTTACCTGCCAGTGCGTGGGTCTGTCTACGGTGAGTCTGATGGCTCGCTGCTGATCGATAACCAGAAGGTAGTTGGTGCTATCTCCCGAGGCATGATCGATGTAATGGCACGGAGTGCCAACGGTCAGATTGGTATTGCCAAGGGTGCGCTCGACGCCGTGGAACTGCGTAAGTTCAACAACGGTGAGAACTACCAGTTCAACCCTGGCAACGACCCGCGTCTGGCTATCTTCATGCACAAGTTCGATGAGTTGCCTGCGTCGGCTCAGTTCATGATCGAAAGCCAGAACATGGAAGCTGAGTCGATCACTGGTGTGAAAGCATTCAGTGCGGGTATCGCAGGGCAAGCCCTGGGTGACACTGCTACCGGTATCCGTGGGGCACTGGACGCTGCATCCAAACGGGAACTTGGTTTGCTCCGTCGCCTGTCTTCGGGCATGTGCAAGATTGGCCGCAAGATCATTGCCATGAACCAGGAGTTCCTGGATGAAGTGGAAGTGGTGCGCATCACCAACGAACACTTTGTTGAAGTACGTAAGGATGACTTGGCTGGACAGTTCGACTTGGAGCTGACTATCTCGACTGCTGAGGAAGACAACGCCAAAGCACAAGAGCTGGCTTTCATCTTGCAGACTGTGGGTCCGAACACTGACCCTGAGATGACCAAGATGATCATGGGCGACATTGCACGGCTTCGTAAGATGCCGGACATTGCACACAAGATTGAGAACTTCCAGCCTCAACCTGACCCGTATCAGCAGAAGATCCAAGAGCTTGAGATTCTCAAGCTACAAGCTGAGATCGCTACTGAGCAAGCTCGTGCTGCAAGCTTCGGTGCACAAGCTAATCTCAATACTCAGAAGATCAACACTGAGGGTGCGAAAGCCAACCATCTCCAAGCTGCTGCGGATATGGAAGGACTCAAGTTTGTTGAGAAAGAGTCTGGTACAGAGCATGAACGAGCAATGGATGGCTTGCGTACACAAGCTCAAGCGCAACTTGGTTTGAAGGTGGCTGAGTCTACTCTTCGGCAACAGGAAGCAAGTCAAATGGCTAAAGCCTCTTCCTAAACCGATATAACCGATATATAGTGCGGCCACATTCAACCGTGGCTGCACGCCACATCACTGAAAGGTAACAACATGATCCAATCCCCACTTCAAGAGATCCAGATCTCCATCGACGGTGCCAAGAAGCTGAAAGCTTTGGGCGAAGCACTGGAACGCCTGGAGAAGAACCGTGACTTCAAACTGGTCATTGGTACCGGTTATCTGGATGACGAAGTACAGCGCCTTGTTGGTTTGCTGTCTGAAGTATCCGAAGATCGTAACGCGCCAGCTCACCTGGGTGGTATGTCCAAAGATCTGATCGTTAGTCAACTTCAAGCTGTTGCACACTTCGCAGCTTACCTGCGTAAAGTCGCTCGCAATACTAACGGCATCAGCGATTCCCTGAATGCTTATGAGCAAGAGCTGGAACTCCAACGTCAAGAAGCGGATCGGGTGTAAGCCATGAGCGATATCTTGAGTATGTCGGACGAGGAAATCCTCGCCCTGTCCCCAACTGAACGGGACAAGTTGATGGAACAGGAGCCTGCTCCTGAGCCTGTGGTTGAACCCACTGAAGAGGAACAGGTCAATGAACCAGCTCCCGAGCCCACTCCTGAACCTGAACCTCAGCCAACCCCGGAACCAGAGCCTGAGCCCCAGCCTGAAGAACAGCCTGGTGTTGCAGAACCTGAACCAGCTGCACAAGTGGATCAGCCAGCGGCAGAACCTGCCAAGGTTGAAGAACCAGTAGAAGAAGAAAAGCCTGCTGGTCCTACTGCCGAAGAACAACTCAACAAGTTACTGAGTACGTTCAAAGCAAGTGGCCGGGACTTCAAAGTCAACTCGGTAGACGAAGCTATTCAGCTGATGCAGAAAGGCGTGAACTATCACGACAAGATGCATGGCTTGAAACCAGTAATGGGTATTGCCCGTATGCTGGAGCGTGAAGGTCTGCTTAATGAAGGCAAGTTGTCCTTCCTTATTGACTTGCACAAGAAAAACCCTGAAGCTATCGCCAAGTTGGTTAAAGAGTCGGGTGTTGATCCACTCGAAGTCGATGACAACAAAGTTGCAGCGTACAAGTCGAAGTCCTATGGCTTGACCCCGCAAGAGAACGCACTTGAGGACGCACTGTCTGAACTTCAGCAGTACCAATCCCATGACCGCGTTATCGGTATGGTCAGTACCAAGATGGACCCAGCTTCTCGCGAGGTAGTGCTGAAGAACCCGTCTGTGCTCCTGCACATCGCCGACCAGGTTGACTCTGGCGTCTACGATGTGATCCAGGCGGAAGTTGACAAGCAACGTATCCTCGGCAACTTGCGAGGCATGAATGACCTGCAAGCTTATGACGCAGTTGGTCAGGCCCTGAATGAGCAAGGTGCCTTCAACCACTTGCAGAAGAAGCAAGCACCAGTTGCTCAGCAGCCTGCGCCGGTTGTAGTCGCTCCTCGTACTCCTGCTCCTAAGCCAGCGAATGTGGCCAAGGTTGCAGCAGCACCTGCCAAGACCACCACTGCACCACCTGTTGCACCAAAAGCTTTTAACCCGCTGGCAATGAGCGATGAAGAATTCATGAAACTCGCTGGCAAACCTTTGTAACTAGGAGCACTAAATGAGCACCATCAAGACCGCACCGGATACTCTGGTCCCCGGTAAGTACAACGACCCTGCCAACGGTATTCCGTCCAGCATCGGTCCTCAGAGCCACACCTCTTTCCACCAGAAAGAAGCTCTGATCGACGCTGCTCGTGAACAGTACTTCGGCCAGCTGGCTGACGTGACCAACATGCCGAAGAACTACGGCAAGAAGATCACCCGCTTCCACTACATGCCGATGATCGATGACCGAAACCTGAACGATCAGGGTATCGACGCCGCTGGTGCGACCATCAAGATCACCGACTGGGAAGTGACCTTCACTACCCTGGTGACCGAGTACGCTGTAGAAGCTAAGGCTACTGCCGCCGCTGCTGCCATCAACGCCATCGAAGCTGGCTTCGCTGTCAAGTCCGGTTCCGCTGCTCCGTGGCTGGTTACCGTCAAGTACAACTACCTGCGCGCTGCCAACCAACCAGCTGCCGCTGCTGTTGTTGCTGCTGTTCGCGGTGCCAACATGAAACCAGGTTCGGGTAACCTGTACGGTTCCTCGAAGGACGTTGGTCTGATCCAAGGTAAGGCTCCACTGCTGTCGGAAACCGGCGGTCGTGTGAACCGCGTCGGCTTCACTCGTAAGCTGATCGAAGGCACCCTGGAGAAGTACGGTATCTTCCGTGAGTACACCCAGGAATCGCTGGACTTCGACTCCGACGCTGATCTGGACAAGCACATCAACCGCGAGATGATTCGCGGTGCGAACGACCTGACCGAAGCCATGCTGCAAGCAGACCTGCTGAACGCTGCTGGTGTCATCCGTTTCGCTGGTGGTGCGCTGAAGACCTCCGAGCTGAGCAAGGGCGACGTTGTTACCTACGCCGACCTGATCCGCCTGGACATGACCCTGACCGACAACCGCTCGCCGCGTAAGATCAACATGATCACCGGTTCGCGTATGATCGACACCCGTACCATCATGGGTGCTCGCGCTCTGTACATCGGTTCGGAACTGCTGCCGACCATCTACGACATGAAGGACAACCACGGCAAACCAGCGTTCATCTCCATCGAGAAGTACGCCGCTGCTGGTAACACCCTGCGTGGCGAAGTCGGTTCGGTCGGTCCATTCCGCCTGATCGTTGTTCCTGAGATGCAGCGCTGGTCCGGTGCTGGTGCTCCGGTTGAAGTCGGTGACGGCGCTCACTTCGATAACGGTACCCGTTACGATGTGTTCCCGATGCTGACCATCGGCTCCGAAGCCTTCACCACCATCGGCTTCCAGACTGACGGCAAGACTGTCAAGTTCGTGATCACCGCGAAGAAGCCAGGCCGCGAGACTGCTGACCGCATGGACCCGTACGGCGAAATGGGCTTCATGTCCATCAAGTGGTACTACGGCTTCATGGTTCTGCGTCCCGAGTGGATCGGTATCATCAAGACCCTGGCTGTAGTCTAAGCCAGTCAAGTAAGGGGCAGGCAACTGCCCCTTCCTCTCTAAAGGAACAACATCATGACCAACTCCGTTGACCAGATAGAAACCCAAGACGAAGAAGTGCTTGGCCCTACCGAACTCGAATCGCTCATCGAGCGTGCCGACCTGCTGGGTCTGAAGTACGACAAACGTTGGGGCGTAGAGAAGATGCGTGAACTCGTGAATGCCGCAGTAAACGCCGAAGCAAACCAACTCCCTGATCTCAAAGCTGCTGCCGAGGCTGCTGTGACTACCAACACCGAAGTATCTGCCGCCACTCTGACGAATGCCGTAGCAGCCGTGGCTGTTGCACCGAAAGAAGAAACCCTGTCCGAGAAGCGCTACCGCCTCAAGCAGGAAGCCAACAAGCTCGTCCGTGTTCACATCATGAACATGAACCCAGCCCGTAAGGACTGGGAATCGGACACCTATACCGTAGGCAACTCGCTGATCGGTACGATCACTCGTACCATCCCGTTCAACGTGGACTGGCACGTAGAGCAAGCCCTGCTGAATGTTCTGCAAGAGCGTGAATGCACAGTCTTCAGCCAGAAGAAAAACCCTAACACCGGTGCCATGGAAACCAAGATGCGGAAGATCAAGGAACTGCACATCGCAATCCTGCCTCCGCTGACCCCGGAAGAGCTGAAAGCTCTGGCTCAACGCCAAGCCATGGCTGCTGGTACTGACCACGACGAGGACTGATAACCCATGCCGACCACCCCAGTTACCATTGGGCCAGTAACCCTGGCTCAGTTAACGGAAGCCAAAGTCGATGGTGCTGGGGTCTTCGACACCTTGATGCGAGCCTCTGCTGCACACTGTCAGCAGGAATTCGAACGCAACCGCATCAAGGGTCAAGACTACGCACAGGTCTACCTCACGGCTATGCAGTACACCTTGCAGACTGCTACGCAGTTCCTGCTCGGTAAAGATAAGGCTTACCTCGAAGCTCAACTCATCGAGGCGCAAGTAAAGATTGCGGAACAGCAGTTGCTCCAAGAGCAACAGAAAGTAGAGTTGATCGCTGCTCAGGTGTTGAAGACCAAGCAGGAGACTACCAACCTTGTTCAAGAGCTTGAGAACCTCAAGGCTCAGGAATGCTTGCTCAAGGCTCAGTACGATCTCACCATGGTGCAGAAGCTACAGACGACTGCACAGACCTCTCTGGTACAGCAGAAGATTGCTACCGAGAAAGCCCAGACCGTTGAAACTGGTGTGGACGATAACAGTGTCATTGGCCGACAGAAGCTCCTGTATAAAGCACAGACTGATGGCTTCCGACGTGACGCCGAACAGAAGGCAGCCAAAGCACTGGTTGACACTTGGAACGTACGCCGTACAACTGATAACGGTACTGTCGCTGATGCTACCAACATGTTGAACGACGCAACCATTGGTCGTGTTGTAAAAAAGATGCTTACTGGTATCGATGCGTAACCAGTGAGGTAAGATAAAGGGAGCTTCGGCTCCCTTTTCTTTTGGAGGTAATAATGGGGTTGTTCAGTAGCAAGAAGAAGATCATCGTCAACGTAACGGTACAACCTGTCTTCGAAGAAGCACGCATTCCATACTCGGTCAAAGCTGGCGTGATCAAGTATGTGCTGGGCGACATTACCAGCATGTCTGACAGCATCAACGAAGAGTTGGCAGGCTGTGTAGGCACGAAGGCGAACACTGGTTTCAGTTGGGCCAAGCGAGAGGACTACATCCCAGGCGTGCCCACGGCTTACGTGAAATCGAACATCGATGCACGAAGCACAGTGCTGGGTACTATTGCGGTCAACGTAGGGCAGCCAGTGACAGCTGTGTACTACCGCTATGGCCCTATGAACTCTCTGCACTATGCCTGGACGTGGATCGTCAACACGCACGGCTACAATGCGCAAACCAATGAGCTGGTGGGCCTCAGTGCGTCCACTGGTTTCAAATGCTACCTGAGCAACATGGTAGCCACGTATACGCGTGAGTCTTATGACTTCGTTCGTGAGACGTACGATGAAGGTGTGTTTGCCCAGTTAGGGCCGTCCCCTAAGTCTGGCTGGACGCCGAGCAAGCCATACACTTACTTGGCTCCTGGTGGTATCGGTGAGTATGCAGAGCAGCCAGCTTATGAGGTGAGCGATGTAGCTGTGGATGACTACGTTACGATCACCTATGAGTTTGAGGATGCCGAAGGTAACTACGTGCAACGTGGTTTGACCTTGGCTATCACTGGGATCAGTGATGAAGACTACCATCAGGTGCGGTACACCAAAGAGGATGGCAAGACTGGTTTCTTCACGTACTTGCACGGAGCTGGCTACTACCCAGCTATCGACTTGGCTTACGTCATGGAATACAACGACTTAGGTTCGTACTACCCATGGGCGTACTTCCGTGTTGATGGAACTCCTGTGCATTACGACTCTGAGTACTATGAAATGTACAAGCACTGCAAGAAGTGGTGTCAGTACATTGGTGTGGACTTCGAGCGCATCTACTCGGCTGTACACACAGACAACGACGTAGATGATGTGGCTCAAGTTATCTTGCAAGTAGCTGTCAAACCGGACAGCACGAACCAAGCTGTTATTGAGTACCTGTTCAAACACTTCAGCTTGCTGCACGAGAACTCGCTGTCCCAAATGCAGATGGCAGACAACCTGCCTGACAAGTTCCTGGCGTTCAGTACAAGTCCAAGCCAAGCTCAGCGCATCATGGATCGACAGTTTGCACAGACACTTCAGTTCTCTGGTATCACTCGTTCCCGCCAAGCCGGTGTGATTGGCAAGAAAGGTACGTACACACAACACTATGGTTTGGTTGCACAGAACTCCCAGTTGATTGAGTCGATCACTCCTACCGGTACGGAAACGTCTACCGTGTGGAGTAGCCAGCCTGCTTATGTCTATCGCTACCAAGTACTGGACTCGGTGTTTGAAGAGATTGCCGTGTTTGGTTTGCGTATGGACTACCACGTACACCACAAGAAAGGATTTGGTGCTGGTGCAGGATCTCCAGAACTGTTAGTACCGGTAGACCGCGAGGTCATGCGATCTATCTCTACGGCTAGACGTGAGCAAGTGATCTGCCGTGGCCTGTACTTGCTGGTAAACACAGTCATTGTGCAGAAGACGCCATGGTACGCATCTGGCTTCTTCAAAGCCGTCCTAATGATCGTAGCTACCGCAGTGACCATTATCTCTATGGGTACTGCATGGCAATCCATTGTGGCTGCTGCGGCTATTGGTACATATGCCGCTGTGATTACGGTCACTGTGTTGGTGCTTCAGTACATCGTAGTAACGACGGCGATTCGCCTGTTCGTTAAGCACTTCGGCCCTAAGCTCGGTCTGATTGCTGCCGTAGCTGCCATTGCTATTGGTGGCTATAACAGCATGGCTGGCGGCGAAGGCATGTGGGCAGATGGCATGCTGGCCTTGGGTAACAATCTGGTGAAGGAATCCAGCAATGCGTACAACCTGCTGACGCAAGACGTGTATGCGGAAATGCTGGACTTCCAAGAATGGGCTCAAGGCCAATTCGATAGCCTCAAGGAAAAACGGGATGAGCTTGGCCTCAACGCACAGTGGCAAGGACTCACTGGTTTCGACTTTGTAGGTATGGTGCCTCATACTGTGTTTGGTGAGTCCCCAAGCTCCTACTACGCTCGAACTGTACACTCGGGTAACATTGGTACAAACGCGTACGATCTGATCGAAAACTATCACTCGTACAAACTGCAACTCCCTCAACTGTCTGATACGCAGGAGATTATTGATGGCTTACAACTTCCCGAATCTTAATTTGGGTGCCCGCTCTACCGACAACTTCACGTTCGGTCTGGGCGATGTTCTTGGCAACCTGGGCTACGGCGACGGTGCTCCTTCCATGCTGACTGCCAATATTGGTGCATCTGGCGGTGGCCCTGTCATCGGTGCAGCAAACCAAGGGGGCATCTGGAATTCGATCTTCAGCCGTAACTCTATGTTCGGCGGTACGGATCCTGAAACTGGTGCTATTACGGGCGGCTGGGTATCGCCACTGGCTTCCATCGGTGGAGCTACCTTCTCTGGCATGCAAGGCCAAAAGCAGCTGAAGCTGGCTGAGACTCAGTTCAAAGAGAACAAGCGCCAGTTCGATGCCAACTTTGCTGCGCAACGCCAGACTACCAACACCCAGCTGGAAGACCGTCAGCGTGCCCGTGTGGCTTCCAACCCTGGGGCTTATGAGTCTGTTGACTCTTACCTCAACCGCAATTCGGTGTAACCAATGGCGATTACTTGGCGAACTGTAGCTGGAGGCGGGGGCGGAGGCTCCTCGCTCATCCAGTCTGGTACTGCTGGCGTACTGCAAGGTATCGAATCCTTGCGTCGCCTGGCAGCCGAACAACAACAGTTGAACATCCAGAACTCCAAGATCATCCGCGACAAGAACACCAACGACTACCTGGACCAGGTAGCTCAAGTGACTTCTGCGGCTGATCTGGCAGACCCTGCTGTTCAGCAACAACTCATGCAGATGCGGGCTGGCTTTGGTCAGATGATTGACCGGAATGCTACCCGCGATGCTATTGACCAACGTGTACTGCAACTTCAGAAACAGGAGGTAGCTGCAAATCAGTTTGCTGATCAGGCACAAGAGCGTGAACAACGTCCTCTGCTGGAACAGCTGACTGAGGCTGGCCGTACTGGTGATCGCGCACGCGTAAACCAGATTCTCAAGGACAACTCGTTCATCAATGAGGCTGAAGTAGCACGCGGCGCTGATCAAGCACTGGATGCTGTAACCAACCGTCAGTACGCAGCTGCTGGGCAGGCTCGTGCAGACCGCGCTGAGCAACGTGCTATTCGTGGTGAAGCTCGTGCCGATGCTCAGTTCAATCTGAGCCAGCAGATTCAGAAAGCTAACTTGGCTGATCGACAAGAAGCGCGGCAACTGCGCCGTGACACTGGTTTGCTGCAAGCTGCTGAGCTGGATCTCAAAGCCAACGAAGCTGCATTGCGTGCTGCTAACCCACTGGCCAATACCTCGACGGATGTATTGAAAGATGCGAACGCCTTGGTAGGCAAAGTGGCTGACCAGATCGAACCATGGTTTGCAGATAACGCCGTGGCTCGTAACGAGTTGACCAACAAGTTCCAGGGACTCATGTCGGATGGTATCGACATGGGCGGGGATATCGGTAAGGTGAAGATTCCTCCTGCTTTGATCGAGCAATATCTGAACCAAGCCAAGGATATGTCCTTCCGTAGTACCGGTTCCCTGCTGGCCAACGCGGACGACTGGTTCAAGACTTACGCCACTAGCAACCCTGGTTTGTTCCGTCGTGCAGGCGAAGTTGGCGAGCAAATCAAGCAACTTCGTGAAGCCCTGCGGGAAGTAAACGCAGGTAAGATCGAACTGCTTCGTGGAAACAAATTGGATTCTGTTGGTTTATCGGATAAGCTCAACACCATTCGCACAGGCATTCCAACGAATAGCCGTCCAGTGCCTGGTTATGAGCTGCTTCCGGGGCCTGAAAAAGACCGCCGTTAGCATATAGGAGAACATAGTAATGGCTGACTCTCTGTTCACACCGTTGAACATTGACATTCAGCTGCCGGAACAACCAACAGGGGGCCAAGGCTCCTTGTTTGGTTTGGCAGCTCAGAAAGGTTTCGACCTCGAACAAGCCGTGGAGCGTAACCAGCGCAACGTGGAAAACGCGCTCATCCGTAAGGTTGGTCTGAACCCTGACTCGGTACTCGGCCAGTACGGTAACTTAGTTGCCTCTGCTGCCTCGGGCGCATCGCGTTTGGCCGGTAACTTGGCCACTCTGCCGTTGGATGCTGTTGCAGGCATGGCCCAAGCCAGTGTTCCCGAGGAACGAGTCCAAGCTTACAACCGTACTCTGCGTGGTGAAGCCACTCCAGAAGACGCGGCTCTGTTGAATCAAACTGCACTGGGTGATGACGGTGTACCGCAAACCTACTTCCAACGTCTGCAAGGTACTCAGGGTATTCAGCAAGCCAGCCAGAAAGTGGCTGACTTCTTCGATATCTCGGGCATTGTGGACACTACTCGTCGCGACCGTCTCAGCGACGATATCCGTGAGAGCACCGCTAGTGGTGTAGAACAGCTGCGGGCAGCTTACGATGCCTACCAGAACGGCGATAAGTACAACGCCATCGTACAAGGTACTCAAGGTGCATTCCGCACTATCGCTTCTGCTCTGGGCACTGGCGTTACTGACCCTGGTGCTGTGGCTGAATATGTAGCCGAGAACGCGCCCCAACTGGCATTGCACGCAGTAGCGCCTGCTGCTGGCTTGGCTACTAACCTGGGTTACGGTGCTGATATCCAGCGTGAAGGTATGACCCAGTACGCTGCCAATAACGAGGGTCAGCTGCCAGACGCAGAGGATCGCCGTAACATGGCTCTGTGGGCTGCCGCTGCGGCTGGCGCAGAACAGATCGGTGATGTTGGCTTGCTGAAAGGCATCCGTGCTGCTGGTACTGGCGTAGGCCGTGCTGCTTCTGGCGTGGCTACCAGTACTGCTCGTGAAGGCGTGACTGAAGGCTTCCAGACCGTAGCCGAGAACGAAGCTCAACTTAAAGACACCAGCCTAGAAGAAGTAGTCGAAGCAGCCACCATTGGTGCGCTGGTTGGCGGTACTTTCCAAGGTGGTGCGGAGATCACCAATGCTGTCGCACAAGGCCAAGCGCCTACTCAAGAAAATCGACCTACAGCTGAAGCAGTTGCGGAACTGGAGTCTAGTGCTCTGGATACTGGTGATGTTAGTGCTCTGGCAGCTGTGGACCCTGGTCGGGCAATTTCTGTCCTCAATGACCTGAGCATCGATGCTGCACCTGAAGTGGTGCAGGCCAACCTGCGTCAAGCAGACGATATCGAAGCTGGTCTTGTGACTCAGATCGATGACCTGAAAGCCAACATGGAGAACAACTCCCCTGAAGCCGTTCAAGAGTTCCGTGAAATCCTGGCTGAGCTGCCAGAAGACGCGCCAGATGCTGCTGCCATTCGTGATGCTATTGCTGCTTCCGAGTCGTACACTCCGGCTATGCGCAAACAAGATGAAGCCACTGTGGCCCGTCTTGAAAAGCAGCTCGGTGAAGTACGCCAAGTTGCTGAACGCCTCCGAGTGGATAGCACTCCTGATACTGATACCGTCGTTGCTGCTGCTCGGGAAGGTAATGCTGACGAAGCTCTGACTCTGACCATGCAGAACCCGGATGCTATTGAGCCTTCGGTTGCTGCTGAACTGAGCCGTAACGAATCGCTGCCGATGGAGCAACGTGAAGCTCTGTCCACCTTCGCTGCTGCACAGGAAGCCAGTAACGCACTGAAAGATCGCGGTGCTGTGAACTCGGATGTGTTCAATGGTGGTCCTGGCTTCAAAGGCCTGAACCAATACCGTAGTGCTATCCGTACTGCCCTGAACAACGGCAACACTGAGAAAGCTCAGGCTGAGATTCAGCAACTGGCTTCCTTCGCTGCTACCCGTGAGTCCAAGGCTGCGGCGATCTCTGCTGCCTACGATTCCGTGAAGGGTTCGAACAAGCGTGTATTCATCGCACCGGACAGCACTGGTAACTGGGTACAGACCCCTAGCAAACAAGACAACGGCCTTGTCATCAACGCCGCTTCGTTCCGCCTGCGTGACGATGTAGCTGCTGAAGCCAAGGCTCTGCGTACTGCTGCGTCTGCTTTCCAAGCCTACGCTGCTGCTCCACGTACTACCGTGAAAGCTGAAGAGGTGGCTACCGCTCCGGTAGGAGAGGCTGTCGCTGCACCTGAAACTGCTCCAACCCAACAGGTTGAGGCACAGGAAGCCAACGAAGCGGTAGCCGAAACTGGTGAGCTGACTGCTCTACGTAACCGTACTGGTGCGCCTGTTACTTCTGACAACTACCAGCAAGTAAACCTGCTGGGTGAAATGTTCAGCCAAGAAACTGGCCGTGACACCGATGCTTCTATTCGCCCACTGGCTGCCGTACAGGACTTCATGTCTAAAGTGCGTAGCGGTGAAGTGAACATCAATGACTTCCTCTCGCAGGAAGCAGAGCTGTCGCCAAACCAACGCACTGCTGTGAATCGGTTCTTTGGTTTCCAGCGCATGCTGGATCCGTTTATCAAGCAAGGCTTCACTCGCCGTCGTCAACCGGAATTCCGGTTCCAGGACTACTCCCAGTTCCTCATCAATGATGATGGTTCTGTGGATGAGAACGCCCGTACGGCTATCGCCATGGGTTCGTTTACCTGGATTGCTGAGAACGCCAACAGCATCTTCAACACTGACGAAGGGATCAACATGATCCTGAACCGTGACAGTGAAGAAGAAGTCTCTGCTGAGGCTTATGCTGTATTGGGTAAAGTCGGTACTCGTGAAGACGTAGTAGCCAACCAACTGGGTGGCCGTATTGCACAAGCATTGGGTATCCGTGCACGACCAGAGGCCGCTGCCAACGAGCAAGCCCGTCTGGAATCTGCTCTGGGTATTCAAGCCATTGGTGCAATGGTCCGTGCTGGTTTGCTGCGCCGTACTGAAATCTCTGACGCCACTATTCAGCGTCTCCGTGCGACTGGTGATCAACCGTCCAAGGCTGTACACACCTTCTTGAACCTCACTACCAAAGAGGTGGATGGGCGTGTACGGGCTAATGACATTGCTCAGCAAGTTCGTGAGGGTACTACTGGCTCGCAATCTGTTCTGAACAAGCTGTTCTCCGTGGAAGCCAATGGCACTGAGCCAAGCTACACCCCAGTCGAGTTCGACCAGAAGTTCGCCAAACGTACTCAACAAGAGATCCCGAAAGTACTGGCTGACACCCTGAACAAGGAAGGTGCCAAGGCTCACCGTGTCCGTCAGGACATGTTCCAAGTCTGGGGCAACCTGTCTGCTCAGGCCCTGTACCGCATCGCTGGTGTGGTCAACGACAAGCCACTGCACATCGAGAACATCGCTTCGCGTGAAGCCAAGAACGAAGGTCTGATGACTCAAGTTGATAACTTCACTGCGTTCGTGGACAAGATGGTTGCTGATCCGACCACTGATGGACTGGAACAGGCTCTGCACTTCGGTCGCTCCGTATGGAAGCCGCAGCGTGTAGGTCTGAACACCAACGTGATCAACCCGCAGACCTCCAAGGTTCATCGCCACATGCTGGCCATGGACAACTGGGAGACTGAGGTAGACGGTAACGATCCTGCTCAGCTGAACAACTTCAAGCTGCGTGTCATGGAAGCTTTCGACAAGAAGACTGAATCCAAGGCCACGGCTCTGGTCTTGCAGGACTACGATGCACTGGTTTCGACTCCAGAAGTGAAGGCTGCCGTATCGGCTATCGCTGCCATGCTGCGTGGCGAGCAAGACGTGTCGGTCAACTATGACGACGTGATCACTGCTGCCGTGGACCAAGCTGGCGCCAACTTCCATTCGCTGGATGCCCTGGTAGCCCTGGCTCATCAAGCCAACTCCACTGATGGCAAGTTCAAGACCACCTTCATGGGTGAAGTAGACGGTCTGACCAACGGTCCTATGCTGTCCCTGCTGATGCTGGGTGCTAAGGACTACTCGGTTATGAACCAAGGCGGTTTCTTCTCGGTAGCTGACCAGTACACCCAGTTCAACGACTTCAAGGGCGCGGGTAACCTCGATCTCTATGAGTCCACTGTGAAAGGTGCTCTGGCTCGTCTGCGACCAGAAGACTCTGTTGGCTTGGCTGCACTGCAAGTCATTACCGGTCAGCTGCTGACTGATGAAGGTAACGTGACCTCCAAAGGCCGTAACGTCATCAAGAAGCCATTCACTGCCATGATGTTTGGTTCGAACACCGCAACTGCTGTGCAGGACATGGGTCAAGGCTTCATCGACTCGATCTACGCACAGATGGAGCGTGTGGCTGAGAAAGGTGACGAAGCTGGCATGACTCAGATCCTTGAGGCTGTGAACACCCTCATCGAAAAGGGTCCTAAGCTGGATGCCAAGATGGGTATCGCCGTAGCCATGGAGACCAAACTGACTTCGGCTCAGCGTAACGCTATCGCCTCGTCCTTCTTTGGTTTGCTGGGTCAGCACGTACAGTCTTCTCTGGAAGACAACTACGGTGTGTTCCTGGAACGCCGCAACACCATCAACCAGTCGGCCCAACTGGCTTTCCGTCTGTACGACGCTGCCTTCAATGCTGCCGTGACTCAGGCTGAACAGACCTCGCCTACCATTGCCCGTCGTAAGACTCGTACTGGTGAGACCCAGGTTCTGCGTACCCTGACCTCCACTGAGCTGGACGCTATCCGCAAGAAGCTGAAGCCACTGGAACCAATCCTGATGACGGCCATGGCCAAGAAGTCGGGTAACCAGTTGGACGCTGGTATGCACATGTCGAAGTCCAAGCGTGAGCTGGATTCGTCGCTGCCATTCAGCTCTGAGGTCTACTTCGGTGAAGAAGTCGAGACCTTTGACGAGAACGGTAAAGCCATGAGCCGCAAATCGACTTCGGTCAACGGTATGCGCACCAAGGCTATCGATCCGGGTGTGGCTCCGTTCATCACTTCGATCCACTCCACTGACTCGGCCATTGCTTCTCAGGTCTACGGCCAGATGAACGCACTGAACGTGCATGACGCCTTGGGTGTTGGCTTGCACTCGGTTGAGGAAGTCGGCCAGAAGCTGAACCAAGCCACCTTCGAGAACATGCGCGACTACTCGGCTGCCTCGGAGATGGTGAACACTCTGGAGCGTACCCTGACTGGTTTGAACCAAGTCATGGCCGATCCGGTAATGGCTGCTGCTATCCAGCCTGCTCTGAAACAGATCTCGACTGAGCTGCAACGCCGTGAACTGGGCACTATCGAGGATCACCTGCAACGTATCCGTGATGTGGCCGTGGCTGCTGACACTCAGAAACTTGAGATGCTGGCTTCCATGAAAGCTGTCGGTCAGTACGCTACCGAGGGTGGCTCGTACATGGTGACTGATGCTGACCGTGCTGCTGCACAGAAAGCTCTGGATGCTGTGGGTACTGGCTTCAATGACGGTGCAGTAGCTGCTGCTGCCAACCTCGATCAGCTAACTCAGGCCCAGCCACTGGACCTGCAAGCTGCTGCGGCCAAAGCACTGAGCAACAACTCGGTACAGACCCTGGCTCCTTCCACCACGCTGAATGTGATGGAGAAGATCAAGACTGAAGAGGCTGCTCGTGTTGCAGCTGTGATGGAATCGCAGAACATTCCTCTGGCTTCGGCCAAGACCGTTCTGGAACCGCACAAGGCTGCTGAGCTGGTTCAACAGGTTGCTGA
This sequence comes from Paracoccus denitrificans, assembly GCA_005768755.1. Classification (GTDB taxonomy): domain Bacteria; phylum Pseudomonadota; class Alphaproteobacteria; order Rhodobacterales; family Rhodobacteraceae; genus Paracoccus; species Paracoccus denitrificans_B. The sequence goes on from VAFL01000015.1 coordinate 62,331, forward strand.
GAACTCCAAACCGAAGACCTCTGTATGGGGCGAGCTGGGTACTCCTGCCATCGAGTCCAACCAGATTCTGGTTGACCTGTTGTCGGGTACTGAGCTGAACGCTCGTCAGCTGGTTGAATCGCTGGAAGCCCTGAACACCAATGGCTTCACTGCTCGCCTGCTGGGCATGATCAAACGTACCGTACCGGCTGACATGCCTATCAAGTACGTGACTGCTGAGACTGGTCCAGAAGGTGCGCTGGGTACTGGTGTATCGAAGGCTCGTGGCTGGTTCCACCAAGCCAATGACTTCAAGGCCATCTACATCAAGTCCCCGGACTTCGTAGAGTCGGGCATTACTCCTGAGCTGCTGACCCATGAACTGGTTCACGCTGCGCTGAGTACTGTCGTCTCGCAGAACCTGAAAGGTGGTAGCGAAGCTGCTGTAGCTGTACGCGATCTGATGGCTCTGCGTGATCGTGCATCCCAGTTCATCAGCCAGAACTCTGGCTTGAATAGCCGCTACGGTAACGCTGTACAGAACGTGCATGAGTTGCTGGCTTGGGGCCTGACCAACGAAGGATTCCAGCAAGATGTGCTGGCCAAGATCCCATCGACTCAGACCAAGTCTGGTTTCCTGAATGCCCTTGGCGACTTCATCGATACTATGACGCGTCTGCTGTTCCGGGGTAACGCCACCAAGGCTGATCGCACTGGCTTGGGTCAACTGGTAGCCCAGTCGGCTGGTCTGTTCCGTGAAGCGAGCAAGCTGATGGCTGCCCGTAACGAGCAAACCATGCTGTATGAAGATGCCGTAGACCACGTCAATGCCATGACTGCTGAGGAAGTGCTAGAAGCCCTCGAAGGAGCCTCTCCGCGTGTCTCTAGCAGCGCACACCAGGGTCGCATGCGTGATGCTATCCGTGACTTCGTAGAACCTCTGTACGGGCCTTATGGTGCGTTCAAGGAAGAAGCCTCGGCTGATCGTGCTATGACTCCTATGGACGTGTACCTGAAGTCGCTGAGCACTGGTCAGAAGCCATTCGCTTCGAAGGCTACCACTGGCCCATTCCAGCTGAACCAGCAGGAAGGTTTCGTGGCTGAGTCGGTACAGGCTGTGATCGAGGAAGCCATGCGCAACCCGAGCACTACCTTCATCCGCCAGGCACTGACCAACCTGTTCAATGAAGCCAGCAAGCTGCCTGTCGCTGCGTTCCACCGTGGTGACTGGGCAACTGCTACCAGCACTGAACAAGCACTGGCACAGGAGAAGAAAGACTTCCTGTTCAAGCTGTCCACTGGTGTAACCAACAAGTCGGCTCACCTGGCTCAGTTCGCTGCAATGACCATTGCTTCGGAAGAAGTACGGGCCATCATGGACTTCCAAGTACAGGGTATCCCTGTTGCTGCGAAGACTGCGCCAATTGGTACTCGCCTGATTAACCTGTTCCAGCGTGCCATGGCTCACTTGGCTTCGCTGTACACCAAGGTCAAGCAAGGCGACAAGGCTCGTGATGCTGCCATGACCCTGGTTGGTCAGCTGGTGGATATTGAAGCCAAGCACAAGCAGCGGATGATCGATGATCGCCTTAGCTTCCTTGACCAGCTGGAAACCAGTGTTGGTGATATCGGTGGTAAGGCGCGTGATCGTGTGAATGCACTGGCTTCGATGCCATTCTTCACCCAGTCGAGCAACGGCTATATCCGTGGTGCTGGCGCAGTCCTGCGTACTGTGTCTGCCCAGAATACTGAAGAGGTTCTGGACCATGTGACCAAGCTTCGTGACAACGTTCAGCGTAAGCAGAACGGAATCATCATGGGCGCACTGGAAGAGATGCGCGGTGTGTACGACGGCAACAAGCTGGCTGCTGAACTGTTCAAGGGTGCCAAGCGTATCGAGAAAGACCGTAAGGACATGATCGAGAACACCGTGGCTCAAGTGAACGCCAACTTCAAAGATGGCGGTAGCTACCTTACTCAGGAAGACAAGTCGGCACTGACCCGTGGTCTGCTCCGTACTGGTGCTGCTGTACTGCACGAAGCTTTCGGTATGCAGCGCTTCCAAGAGCTGATTGAGCAGCCTAACGAGCTGAAGACTGAACGTGTGAAGTTGGAACAACAGCTGAAAGGTATGACTCAGCACTGGGGCTACATGCAAGGTGCTGCGAAGGACTTGGCTTACCACAAAGTGGTAGGTGGCAACGTCTCTCACAACCTGATGCTGAACACTCGCAACATCGCTCGTCTGCTGGGCACCAAGGTGGCTGATACCCTGAGCACTCAGGATGTTAACGCTCTGGTTCCAGTACTGGACCAACTGACTGCAATGTATGCGCTGACCTACGCAGCTTCGGCTGACAAGACTCGCATCACTCAGGTGCTCCGTACCGAAGCCAACCGTCAGGATGGTAACGGTGTGGACTTCATGATGAAGTTGCACACTGGCTTGCAGAAGCAGTCGGCTGAACAGCTGTTCAAAGGCCAAGAGGCCCTGCAACAGTTCGGCTATGTCCCGGAGATCCACGACAACAAGATCGAAGTCCTGTTGGTGAATCGCCGTGACCTGGAGAAGTATGAGAAGGCTGGCTACAAGGTTGGTACTGAACTCCAGAAGGACAGCACTGACGGTGTGAAAGATGACCGTGTACTGGTAACTCGCCGTGGTGCTGGTCAGACTGCACTGATGACTGGTTCCCTGTCGTTCACTGGTATGCACCGCAAGGGCTCGTCCCCTGATCGTCAAACCATGAACCTGATGGCTGGTACTAATACCACTTCGGTACAACATGCCAACCAGATCAAGGCTGCCAAGGCAGACAAGATTGCTGACCTGTTCAGCCGTGGTTTCAGCTATGACCCTACCAAGGTTCTGGCTGGTGTGATGGTCCCTGTGCTGCACCCGGATGGTCGTGTTGTGGACTTCCGCTACACCATGACCGAGAACAACCGTGATGTGCTGTTGGACCGTGACAGCTCTATGGACCAGGTACTGGGTACTATGGCTGGCCAGATCGTGGACAAGGTAGACACCATCCAGCAAAACGCTGACGTGGTTGGCTCCCTGTATGATCAGTACCGTGCCGAGTACCGTGATAACCCTGCTCGCTTCTTGAAGTTCGGTAAGAGCAGCACTGACCCAGCTCTGGCTGAGATGTATCGCCTGTTGCCGGAATCCACCAAGCGTGAGATCCGCCGTGTATGGCGCAGCGATGACATGTTGATCCCAGCCAACCAGCTGAACCTGATCGTCGGCTATCGCAAGTACAGCCTCACTGAGGCATTCGGTAAGGCTGAACGCAACCTGACCAAGAAACATCAGCTGGGTGACCGTAACTGGGCAGAGCAGCTGTTTGTGATGCTGACTGAAGCCATCTTCGGCGAGAAGGCTGCACTTCGTGTCGGTCAGGCTGAAGACCTTATGCAAGAACTGGTGAAGGAAGCCAAGGACATTCTGGTTGTGAAGAACATCACAACTCTGGTGGGCAACATGATTTCCAACATCAGTTTGCTGGCTATCGAGGGTGTCTCGGTTCGTAACATGATCGAGTCGCACGCTGTGGCTATCAAAGGTGCAATGGACTACCGCAAAGACGCTCGCCGTGTAATGCAGCTGCGTCAGATGCTGGAAGTTGGCTACGTGCCACAAGGTCAGCAGGCTCTGGAGCAGGAACTGGTTCAGGCGCAAGACCGCATGGCGCGTAACCCGATCAAACCACTGATCGATGCTGGCTTGATGCCAACCATCGTGGAAGACGTGGAAGCTGATGACTCGCAATACAGCTACAAGTCTCGCTTGCAGAAGAGTGTGGCCAAGTACACTGCTCGTGTACCGGCTTCGCTGAAAGAACTGGGCAAACAGGTGTACATGACTCACGACACCAGTGTGTATAAGTTCCTCAGCCAAACCACTCAGCTGTCGGACTTGGTTGCTCGCTATGCCCTGTACCAACATCTGACTACTCGGGCACGCGATCCACTGAGCCAAGCAGACGCACTGGCACAGGCTGAAGAGTCCTTCGTGAACTATGATCTGCCGTCCCATCGTTCGATTCAGTTCATGAACGACATGGGCCTGCTGATGTTCACCAAGTACTACATGCGCATCCAGAAGACGATTGCTCGTCTGGTGCGTGAGAAGCCAGCCCGTGTGATTGCAGGCGTAGCACTGAGCCATATGATCTCTGGCTTGCAGACTGTGATCGATTCCACTTGGTTGAACCGGATTGGTAACAACCCGTTCCAGTGGGGTGCACTGAACTACCCAGGTACTCTTGATGAGCTGCCAGTGTTCAAAGCTCTTAACTGACTGAGTGTCGCAATAAAAAAGCCCCTCTACTGAGGGGCTTCTTCATGGAATAGGGTGGAACTACGGAGGAATCGAACCTCATCTATCGGCATGTGCGGTGCCGTGCATTACCGTTATGCTACGTTGTCCCATTGGGTGGAAGTGGTCAGATCTGATCCTGACACTGCTGGGTGGGAATTGAACCCACATCGCACCTGTTTTTCAGGCCGCTCTACCGGTGAGCTACACAGCTAGGCGATTCAGTCACCCGGCGATCAACCCGGTCACCCTGCACGCTTATCGTAACAGCTACGCATTCACTTCCATAAAGTGTTGGATGGAGTGGGATTCGAACCCACGGATCTCTTGTGAAGACCAGACGATTAGAAAGCGTCCGCAATAAACCGCTCTGCCATCCACCCATAAAAGCCCCGTTACCGGGGCTTCTTTTTCTTGCTACGCAATGGCGCGATCACACACTCAGTCCACCAACTCCACACGACATAGCACAGGAATCCTCCAACACCGAATACGGCCAGGAGGACTCCTACTATGCGAATGCCGATGGAGAAGGCAAAGATCAAGGTCAGCAAGGTGAGCAAGCCACCGATGCTGAATGCGATCCAACCTAACGCCACTAAAGCATTTTTCATTGGTTTCCCTTGCGGGTGATTACTGCCGTACCGCCTGCATTACTGCGGGTGCCACAGCCATTGCGTGGGCCGGATCTTCTGCCACGGTTACCCGTGCCATCAGCATCTGCCCACTTACTTCCTCTGGCTTGGCGCCCAGGTCCCAACTAGCATGCGTGGCCTTACCACTGCACAGAACACTGAGTACTGGAATACCAAGCTCCCGGCACTTGGAGTGGAGAGCATCGAGTACTTGCTCCACTTCCAGCGGGAGGTCACCGGGTGTGGTAGACGGCTGCTTTACAGCTGCCGCCCATTGCTGAATGGTGAACTGGTCACCCTTCAACATACTCACAGGCGCTGACCGCGCTGTTCGAGCATTTCACGCAGCTTGCCGACCAACGGCGCGAGGTCACCGAGCTTGGACATGTCCAGGGCAGCAGTTTTCAGGCGTGCGCCCATGTCGGCAACATCAGGTGACAGGGCAGGAGCCAAGCCGAGTTCGACCAGCTCTTCGCGGACTTCCATCGAGTTCATGGTGAACTGGGTCAGGTTCTTGGTGAACACTACCAGCTGCTCGGAAGACAGGTCTTTCTTGGCTTTCATCAGGCCGTGCATGGTGGCCTGGATGGTTTCAGCCAGGGCGTTGTAGCCGCCGATACGGGCGATGCTGTGCATGAAGCGTTTGGCACCGTACGGCGGTTCTTCGCCGTTGATGACCAGGTTCTTCAGGATGCAGCACGGGCAGTTGTCGGCTACGATCTCGCGGATCTCCTTGTCGATCTGAGCTTCTTCGCTGATACCAGCGGTTGGTTGGGCAGCGGCAGGTTCTTCAGCCTGGACGACTTCAGGTGCTTGCGGACGCACGAGGGCGAGGATGGAGTCGCGCAGGGCGGCTTGCAGTTCGTGCTCGTTACAGCTGTACGCATTGACCATTGCCTCGGTCAGAATGCGAATGGACAAGGCTTCTTGATGTTGCATGTCTAGCTCCTTACATTGGGTTGATGGTACGGTGAAGTTGTATTAGAGGTGGTTTCTACTATGCAGGTATCCAACCTGCGTGACCTATCACTGGCGTTGCGTGTAGCTCCGGTGGGCTTCATATCGTCTCATCCAGTACATGCGCTGTCTTCACTACGTCTATTGCGTAGCCTACTAACTGGCATCCCGTAGGGTACACGGAGAATCTCTCACAACTGTCTACTGGCTGTTGCCTAAGATCACAGGGTACTTAATAGAAACCACCCTAATACAACCTCCAAGTGTGAACCTCCAAGTTAATGGTCAGCTCACGGTGTTAGTTGCATTAGACAGAGCACCACTCTGTATGGTTTCCGGTTCATTGCGCAGGAAGTCTCAACTCCCTACTGCTACTAACTCGTAGCCAAAGTCTTTTACATCTTCGAAGAATTAACTTCTAAAAAAAAAAAGGGCTGTACAGTTCACACCCAGACATTAACCGTGTGTTAATTGTACGTACTGCTAACTCGCAGCCATTTTCTTTTGCATCTATTCACAAACACATAGGATCTTGCAGCTTGCCCCTATTCCTTACTCTGCCCCTCTAGTCGTCTTCTTGCTTACGACAGAAAGTTGAACATTCCAGAGGATTTTAAATAAGGATTAGGTGATGACCATGAGTCATCGGTGAATACACTTAAGCCAGTGGCAATGCCCGTTTCACTGGCACTGGCCCCATACTGCGAGGCTAGAACTAGCAGGCTGGTTTAAGTGTACTCACCGATGCCCCATGGCGGTGGTACATCGGGTTTGTTGACCGAGTTGTCTCTCGGGTACTACAGGAAATTGGTAGGAGCACCAAGTATCAAACTCGGGTCTCAGCCTTATCAGGGCTGGGTTTTAGTCAACTAAACTATGCTCCCATAAAGTTGCTATTCGACTGAGCCCTGCCTACTGAGGCTCTGAATCCGCTTCGGAAACCAGTGGGTCAGGGTAGGGGGGAACTGGTTATTCAAGGCTCATGCGAATAACAACTGTATAGCTTATGGCGGGCTACCAAGGATTCGAACCTCATCCGCATGGCTTTGGAGGCCAGCATGCATGTCATCACAATCGTAGCCCTATATAAAGTTGGAGCAGGAATACAGAGTCGAACCGTGGCTAGCTAGGCCGCCCGAAGCTGGTGTCTCCCGTGAGACTTAGGGCACTTCCTGCTTAATAGACGTGGAGTCTAGTAGACTCCACTATAGTGATTCAGTTCGCTACCGAACGAAGTTCGCTACGCAGCACATAACCATTGCTGGTTTTGACCGCACACCCAACAAGAGGTTTGTATTGAACTTCACGTTCCATGGAATAACCATAGAACGAGCAGGCCGCTCGATTTGCCAAACCAATGACGGTGAGCACCCCGGCAAGAACCAGGGACACAATGCCACCAACCAGCCAAACCTTACGCACCTTTGCGGATCTCGAAGTGCTCTTCGCTCAGGCGGTAGCCCAGCTCACGAGCGATTTCTTCGATCACACGGCGCTCGCCCGGCTCAACTTCGCCGTCAGCTTTCGCTACGGCGATCATGTTGAGCATGACTTCTTCGACTTGCTCGTCGTTGTTGGCGACGTCACGGATTTCTTTCATGATGCGAGAACGGCCAAGGCCGAAGTCAGCTTCCAGCCAGTCGGTCATCTTCTGGATGGCTTTCGGAATTTCCGAGCCGAAGTGCTTCAGGTTGTCCGAGCTACGAGCGAGGCGTTCGATCTTCTGCGATTCCTCTTTCTCGATCTCGCCGTCAGAGGCCGCTACCAGCAGGTTGCCACCCAAGATGGCTTCCATCAGATCGCGGTTTTCAACCTTCTTCGCGGAGCGGAACAAACCGCCCAGAGCTTTACCAATACCAAGCATGGCAGGTTCCTTTAACGGGTTAAGGTTTTTTGCGGGTACTGGTCACGGGTTCAGCACGTTCACCAACCACAGCTTGCTGCTCTGGTAGAGGTACTTGCTTGATGCCACTTCCGTCCGCAGCTTGAGCACGACGCGTCGCGTCAAAGCCACGCATCCATTCCTCCGCTTTCGCGACGGTATATGGGTCCATGTCGCCATTGGCGTATGGATTCAGCGGTTGGCGCGAATCGTGCGGGCTGATCTTTACAGCAGCGATCACACCTTCATCGTACTCACGAGAGGCGATGGTAGGTGGATCGATATCTGGAAGACCATTGATAGCCTTCTCGGTCTGAAAACCAAGGTAGCTGACAGCAATCATCACACTGGCTTCAGGCACGCGGTGTGCTTGCTTGTAGCCGTTGAGCTGAGGAATGCTGATATTCATCGTGTCTGCGCCGACAACAATGCTGGTGGGAGTCCACAAGCCAGGTTGCTGAACGAGATACGACAACAGGAACCAGTGCTTAGGTTCTTGTTTCTTCATTGCTCATCCTCACAGAGGACACCGGATAAGCGCACGGAGTGCGCCTACCCAGCTGGCCGGTTTAAGCGAACAGGCTTTTTCCTTCAGGTTGCGCAGCCGGGGCGTCGCCCTGGGCGTCAGCGGCAGGGTTCAGCGAAGGATCTTGCGCGTCTTGCAGTTCAGGCTCGGGGTCGCTCGGCGAAACCGGAGCGTCTTCGGGCGAGAGGTCGGCAACAGGCGCCTTACCGGCGGCTTCACCTTCAACCAGAGTGGCGCCAGCGGTGTTGGCTTGGCCGGTCAGAACCTGGGCAGCAGGCACATGGGAGGTGCCTACGGCAACACCGGTGACAGGTTCGGCTTGGACTTCTTCTTCGATCAGGACGGCGGTCACACCGGCAGGCTTACGGCCAACGGTGTAGTCGATCTTGACGGTGGCAGGGTCCAGGTTGAAACCACGGCTGTTCAGGTAGGTGACCACGCCAGCGGTGATTTCTTTTTCGGAGATGCGGATTTCCACGATGTAACCTCACAGTTGCTGCATAGCAGCGAGTTGTTGAAACTCGTTACCGGATAGACCGGCACGGATAGCCCCACAAGCGTCAGCCATGTGCTCAGCAGAACCTGCTGTCACAGAGCCATCTTTCTTACGGGGCCAGTTGGCTTCTGGATGCTCACGCAAGCCATAGTCAATCATGTCTTGCTTCGTCGCATTCTTATTACCCGTTGCAGCGAGCTTGACCTCAGTCGGCGTTACTTCGAAGAAGGGTGTACCGGTAGCTCGGACTGCTCCGAGGATGCCGACACAGATACCGTAGGAAGCCATGGCCCTTGCGGTCTGGCTTCCAATTGGTACTTCTGCGAAGACCACAGGCTTCTCTACTAGATAGGGCTGCAACCCTTTCAAGATAGCCTGTGCTGCCGCGAGGTCTTTCGAATTCTGACGAACGCGCTTACTGTCATCCTTCAGCCGTTGGATGACATTGACATGCTTGATGACCAGGCGCTTAGTGACCGTATCGTAGGTCCCCGCCGCGATACCCCAGTTGTTTAGACTGGGGTCGAGGCCAAGCACTTTGATCACCGCCATTACAGACCGATACGGGCCAGGCGACGGTCGAGTACAACCTTCAGCTGCTGATACAAGTCCAGCTGTACTTTCAGGTCTGCGTACTCATCTTCCGGCAGCAGTTCATGCAGGTTTGGCATGCCAAGAATGGCAGTCAGCCCATCAACGCGCATGGTTACCTCTTTGGCTTCGAGGATCACACGCTGCACGCCTACGTCCAGTTTCAGCTGGTCTTCGGTGAGCGGGTAGCGGAAGTTGTGCAGGTCGTTCGCCAGGATCGCACCAGCCAGAGGCCAGACTTGATCACGGGCTTTACGCTCTGCGATTTCCTCGCCTACCGACTGCACGAAGTTCTCTTTCGAGACCGTCGAGCTTTCGCCGGTGACGTGGAAACGTCCGCCGAACATGGTCAGCTTGCAGATGATGTGCGTGTCGCTCAGGTTGTGGAATTCCACACCTTCGATCATCGCATCGATCATCGCTGGGGTTACGCGCGGAGCCGTCAGGCCCATGGCTTGAAGCTGGTCTTCCAGCTTCATTTCAGCTTGAGAAGCAGTCATGGGCTACCCCTTATGAGAACAGGGAAGTGGCAGGCTTGTCGCCAGCACCGGCTTGGCCTGGAGCACCGGAGGCCGGGGCATTGGCTACGGCCTTGAAGCGGTCACGCGGGGTCTTGTTGGCTTCGATCCACTTGGTGACGAACTCGCCGGTTTCCTGCTTGGCCAGGGCTTCTTGCAGGGTACGACGGGTGCCAGCCTGGAAGATCTTGTCAACTTCGTTGCGCTCGGCTTTCTCGTTGGTGTCTTCCCAGGCCTTGGTGGTCTGGTTCTGTGCTTGCTTGTTGACGATCTGCTTCTGGATGCCCAGCGAGATGGTCTTGCCCAGCAACTCGGTCGCCATCAGGACTTCGGTCGGAACCTCAGCCTTGGCGTCCTTGTTGTACTTCTTGATCACCTTGGTTTCCCAAACCAGGCCGTCGATGCCCTTTTCGAGCAGCAGCATGGCGATGGCATTGGCGCGGTTGTAGCCTGGCAGGTAGCTGGCTTCGCCTTTGTCATTGACGGTGAACGATTTGCCGCCCTTGGCAGTGCCGGCAGTGACCCATTCGGTCCAGTTGTAGTCGGAGCCGTTATCCAGCTTACCGACGAACGTGATGGACTTGGCACCGCCAGCCGAGGTACCAAAGTACGCAGCCGAGATGGTGAAGTCGTACACGCCGGAATCGTGAATGCGGAAACCACCGAGGGTATCCTTGTCGCCAGCGACCTGTTTACCAGAGTCGTTGGAGAGGGAATCGCCAAAAGGATTGGACATGTATTGCTCCTAAAACGGGTGAAGAAATTAAACGATGTAGCCCCCGGATGGGGGCCACGGTTAGGCGCCGTAGTACTCGTGGAAGCGTTTGGCGACGTGCATTACGTCGTTATCTATGAAGATCTCATCGTCTTCCCACATGCCCATAGGACCACGGATACGCTCGGCAAGAGTGCCGGCGGTCACGTCAGTCTGGAACACGTACTTGAAGCCACGGGCCTTGTCCTTCTCGGTGATCACCAGCAAGTCGTTCTCGACCTTCAGGTCAGAGAGTTTCATCTTCTTGGTGTAGATCACGGTGGAGAAGTACGCTTCGATGCCGTTGTTCTTCAGAGCACCCGGCACTGGGACAGCAGTCTCGATGACCATTTCAGTCTCGTTCAGCTTGTCGGCAGTGTGGGCGGTGAAGATCACGAACTTCGAGGACTTCGCCACTTTTTCCTGCATGAGGCGCTTGAAGTACTGTTGGAAGTTACCCCAAGCCTCGCGGCCATCCTTCGCGCCGTTCACGTACATGCTCACGTACATTTCCAGCAGGAAAGTCAGGGAGTCGATGACGATGTACTTGCAGTCAGGCTGGCTTTCGGCGTAGTCAAACGCCTCGAACAGTTGCAGCGGGTCAGTGATGACCTTGTCCCACTTCGCGGTGCCCTTGAACGGACGTTTCTTCCCGTTCTCGGTGTTGAGGAACATGGTGTTCTCCATGGGCAGGTTCCGCAGGGAAGTAGACTTCCCGGTAGCGGACTTACCGCACAGCAACAGCAGGTGGTCGTTCACTTGGGTATCGATGGACATAGCGGGTTCCTGTTCAGATCACAGAAGCCCCCGGAGGGGGCTAAGCAGCGGTGAGAGCTTTCGACACAGTGACCATGATGGTCGAGGTCAGCTCCAGTTCATCCAGCTTGTCAGGCATCTTGGAGTTCAGCTCTTTGACTTTCCCCAGGATGGTTTCCAGCTGGAAGCCATTGTCCACAAGGGACATAGCGTACCGATGCAGCATCTTGTTGCGGTTGCCGTCACCCGAGTTGTTGAGAATCCAACGTTCCCAGTTGTCCAGGCTGGACTGATCTTGGAGACGTTTTTGACGCTCCTCGTTCTTCTGGGTCTTCGGGATGAATGGCAGCACGTCGAACAGTTCGCCATCCACCGACTCGATGTGGGCGTCGTGAGACAGCCACTTCTTACAGCGATGGGAGCACGATTCATCCACGACGAATGGCAGGGAAGCCATAACGTTCTTCATGAACTCTTTGTACTCCTTCGCGTCCATCTTCAAAGTGAAGTTGGTCGGCAGGATGACACGGAACCGATTGATCTCATCGGTGTGGCTCTTGGTCGTGTAGTAGATGGCCTTGTAGTCTTCGAGCAGCGCTTTAGCCGCTTTCAGGCTCATGGTGCCATCAATGTCCAGCACGATCATGTTGAAGCCAGGAATCGCATTCTCTTCGTTGCGATAGCCACCCTGGACATGGTGGTTAAGCCAATGCAGCCCTTTACGATGCAGGACTTTAGGCAGCTGTTCCCACGCGCCATGGTCGTTGACATAGCCAGTGGTCATGTCTCCGTTGGCGGTGTAGCTGATGACCATCTTGGTGAGGTCAGTTGGCTTCAGTGCTTCGCCGGACAGGAACTCAACACCATCAGTGAAGCTCTTCTTGATGATGATGTTGTTCTTGTAGCCCCAGGCAGTTGCGTTAACGATCATCTCGTTACGCTGCGAAGCGGACCCCTTATAGAAACTGAGGTCTTCCATCAGGTCTGGATGGGTACAGTCGATGCCTACGTTAGCCAGGTACTTGGCCAGCTTGACGTAAGGACGGTCACGACTCAGCAGCATTTGGAAGGCTTCGCCACTGGCTTCCGCCAGCTTGATGCCATACTCCAAATGGTCCATGGTCAGTTCGTCCGAATCGTCCACAAACGCGTAAGCTCCAGCCACTTTGAGTGCCTTGAAGTAGCGGTGTGTAAGCTCGGCCTTACGTTGGCTCTCGTGCTCAGGTAGCTCGTTAGCGATGCGCTCACAGTCCATCTGATACTGGATCAACCCAACGGCGGTGTCCTCGTCCATCGTCAGCACCTTGTGCATGTTTGACATGTCTGCCAAACGCCCAAGCTTCTGCGAGTAGGATTCAAGGAACCCCGATGTGACCTTGGAGGTCATCATCTTGTAACGCTCAAGCGGCGTCATGGTGATTTCCTTCTTGCTCTCTTTCGAGTAGCTGAAGAAGCATCGCCGTGCATAGCCAGTCTCAAGCATCGAGTTGAGTTCATCCTCGATCTTGCCACCATCAAGCAGCTTATCCGGCGTACCGAACAGCATTACGTTGGTTGGTGTACGACCGATGATTTCCTCGATACGGACGTTCTCGGCGGTGTTCTTGATCAGCTTTTCCCGGACTGCTCCAACGTCGAACAGTTCGAGACAAGTGGTCAATACCTCTTGGTTTCCCAGAAGGTTACTACCGATCTCGTCAATGATGAGGTTCATGGACCCGGCATTAGCCATCAGCAGCTTTTGCCGCATCTGCTTGAGTGCCGGTGATGTACCAGAGTCGAACGAGTAGATGTACTTGCCCAACATCTCGTATTCTTTGTACACCTGAGCCTTGATGGTTTCAGGATCTTTATCGGGGTCTCGCGCTTGGCGCTTGAACACGATCTTTTCCAGTTCCACCTCAGCTACGGTGTCGAAGCTATCCAGAAACGTGGTGCGGAAGTGATGGGTCACTTCGTTTTCCAGGATGTTCGTGGAGAAGCCTTTGCCTGCCCCGGACGTAGCCAGGTTCAAGGCATACATGTTCACAGGGATTACTCCCCGGTCATGCGTGCGGATCATTACCCGCATTTGCGAAGCCATCATGCTGAACTGGAACGAAGTCAGTACCCGGAAGAACAGTCGGTTGCTGTTCTGGGTCTTCTCGCAGAGGATATCTACGATCTTCTCCATGTCAGGATGAAAGCTCATCTCGCTAAGGTCGCGCAGATGACTCATTTGTACCTCTCAGTGGGATGCAACGATCAAATCGCCGGAGGCGATCAGCAGGTCTTTCTGTTTACAAACCAGAAAGCCCGGACAGTATAGGCACGCTTTCACTTCGCCTTTACGTTCGATCACAATTCCCACGTCGCCGTCCTTGTTACGTTGGACGGCTGCGTCATGAGGGTTGTCGAAGTTCTTGGTACTGCGAGCACCCGGCTCGTAAGCCTTTGCTGGGTTCTTGTAGTACCGATAGGACGGTGCTTTCCGCCAGAGGTCTTCGTCAGTACACGCCGGGATCAATTCCTCGGGCGCATCCATCAGACGAGTGAGGTCTTCGATTCGCCTTACTACGAAAGCCTCGGTCTCCTCTACAGACCAGAGGTTGAAACGTCGTGTCAGCATTCGATCCGTGGGATACCCAGGGATCTGGAATGACTGACCCTTGCTCCAGTCAGTGAAGTTGAATGTCAGGTTCATGTAGTCCTTGGTGATGATCTTCGGATCAAGCCAACGGTACATGGACCCTTGTGCGATGTAGTCTTCGTCCTTACGACCGGTCATGTACGTGTACACGCCCGTGTTCTTCAGGTCTTCAACTACACCATCGATTACAGCGTCGAACTTGCCAGACACCGTGACACCATTGATGGTCTTCTTGAGGCGAACCTCGAAGTAGGCCGGAATGATGCCCCCTGCTGCTACCTGCTCTGGTGTTGGATTGACCACCACCTTCTTGGCTGCACCCGGTGCTACTCCCACTGAGATGAGTGTGCTCACAAGGTCAGGGTTCTGGGTCCAAGCTCGTTCGAAACCATCATGCACGGCAGAGCCAACGGTGTTGGCAATCTGGTCGGACACGTCTGGTATCACTGCGCCCGGTTCAACACGGCGACCGAGGATGACCTGTTTCAATGGCTTCAGCAGGGTCGTCACAGACAGCCCTGCCTCAGCATGGTCATACCAGTCGGTTGCCAACGCGACCTGAGCGTAGAGGCTCAAGCCATTGCGGTTGGTGTACTGTACGGTCATTAGTCCTCCGGGTTCTCTTTAAGCCATTGGCCAAGGGTGGCGTAGGCTTCGGCAATGTCCTTACGGATCGACTTACCACCAGTCCGAGTGCCACACACCAGCAGTTTCTTGCGTGCGTGCGTCAGTCGGCTGTCGTTCAACGGGAACAGGATATCCACCCGGTAGGTGTCAATCGCTGCCCAGTGCTTCGGCAGTGGCTTCCAGTACGCAGGGAACTGCTCAGCCTGATCGGCCAATGGATCTTTCGGCTCGATGAGATCGGCCTTGGTGTAGACCTTATCTTCGGCTTGCACAACGAGGAGTTGGGATGGTTCGAATTTCACTTCAACTGGAATTGCCATTGGCTTCCTTCTTGTGAGCGGCTCGGATCTCGGCCAGGGTTAGCGCACGGGTGCGCGGTACAGTCGCCACCTCAAGGGAATTGAAGTGACGGGTCAGCTGCTGGATAGCCAGCTTGCAGGCCGCCATGTAGCGTCTTGCCTGCCGTTCAGTGAGACCGAGGGTCTTCATAATGTACGGCGTGCTGATCCGCTTGGAGGAAGCCAGTAAAGCAAATACGTAGGATCGCTTGAGATCCCCGTCGGACGATTGCTCGGCACGGCAGGAGCCGTTCACGATATCGTCTACGCCGCTGTCGTCGCTCAGGCTAATGCCTGAGAGTCGTTCGGTGTGAGGGTTGGTCACAGAGCGTTCCCTTGCCGATGACGGCTGATATGGGCCTGTAGTGTGGATCATGATCTTGGCCAGTTTCTCATTGGACAACTGGGCTTTCAGAGCTGGGAAATCTTGGATATTCATGGTTCAGACGCCTGGTTAAAAAATGAACAGATAACGGACCCAAGTAATAAGGGGACTCCCCTCTCCCCGTCCGGCAGGGCCGCACTTCCCGGAGGGAAGCCCCCTCCCCTCCACTCATATCTACTCGGGAGGGACTGCCCAGAGCGCAGTGCCACGAGCACGGCGGAGCCGCGCGCAAGTGAGCACGGGAGCGTCGGGCAGGACCGAACAGGGGGAAGAAACCAGACAATAAAAAACCCCAACCATTGCAGTGGTCGGGGTTCGAGCCGTGATGGAGATTCGAGCTATGTCCAAGTAGTTGATGAATCGTCTGGCTGGTTGTGAAGGTATTACGCTAACGGTCTTCTGTCAACGGTTCGTGTATGTGTTTGTTGATGTGGGAGTCTAAGGCCGGGGTAGGGTAGTCTTCTGGATACGTACCCAAGGAGTAGCCTCCTCCACGTACCTTGTTAAAGCCATAGATCTTCATTAGGTCCATGGTTATTTCGGATTCCAATAGTAAACTACCGTTATCCATTATTCGGGCTACTCCTACTAACGGATGCAGCTTTACGAAAGCTGGCTTTTGTTTTCCGTAAGCATGCTGTTTAAGCCTATGGCTGATGCGATTACTTTTGCCTACGTACCAGCAATCGTCCTCAAGACGGAGTATGTACACTTTTGTTTGGTTTGGTTCTGTCATTTCTTTCCTCGAACACCTCGCCTTTGGGCATCTGCGGCGCTGCCGCTGGCGCGGACGCCTTGCGCCCACGGCTCCGTGTTCTCGCTAAGTGGTTTAGTGGGTTAGTATACAGCTACTAAATAGGAGGCCATATGG
>VAFL01000094.1 GCA_005768755.1 Paracoccus denitrificans
CATGGCAAAAGCTAAGTTTGAACGGACGAAACCGCACGTCAACATCGGGACGATTGGTCACGTTGACCACGGCAAGACGACGCTGACGGCAGCGATCACCAAGTATTTCGGTGATTTCAAGGCCTATGACCAGATCGACGCGGCGCCGGAAGAAAAGGCACGCGGGATCACGATCTCGACCGCGCATGTGGAATACGAGACGCCGACGCGTCACTATGCCCATGTCGACTGCCCCGGCCACGCCGACTACGTCAAGAACATGATCACCGGTGCGGCGCAGATGGACGGCGCGATCCTGGTCGTGAACGCGGCTGACGGCCCGATGCCGCAGACCCGCGAACACATCCTGCTGGGCCGCCAGGTCGGCATCCCCTACATGGTCGTCTACCTGAACAAGGTCGACCAGGTGGATGACGAAGAACTGCTGGAACTGGTCGAGATGGAAGTCCGCGAACTGCTGTCCTCCTACGACTATCCCGGCGACGATATCCCGATCATCAAGGGTTCGGCCCTGGCCGCGCTGGAAGGCCGTGACGAGGAGATCGGCGAGAAGTCGATCAAGGCGCTGATGGAAGCTGTCGACAGCTACATCCCGACGCCCGAGCGTGCGGTTGACCAGCCCTTCCTGATGCCGATCGAAGACGTGTTCTCGATCTCGGGCCGCGGTACGGTTGTGACCGGCCGGATCGAGCGTGGCGCGGTCAACGTCGGCGACGAACTGGAAATCGTGGGCATCCGCGACACCAAGAAAACCACCTGCACGGGCGTGGAAATGTTCCGCAAGCTGCTGGATCGCGGGGAAGCTGGCGACAACGTCGGCGTTCTGCTGCGCGGCATCGACCGTGACGGGGTTGAGCGTGGTCAGGTTCTGGCCAAGCCGAAATCGGTGACGCCGCACACGAAGTTCGAGGCCGAGGCCTATATCCTGACCAAGGAAGAAGGCGGCCGCCACACCCCGTTCTTCGGCAACTACCGCCCGCAGTTCTACTTCCGCACGACGGACGTGACCGGGACGGT
>VAFL01000005.1 GCA_005768755.1 Paracoccus denitrificans
GGGCTATCGCCCACCGGCCCCGGAAACCATCGTCGCGATGGACCGTGCGCCGGTCATGCACTAACAATCAAACTGGACCACTCAGGTGGGGCTGATCAGGGCAGCGCAAACCCTGCAACCGGGCGAGGTTCAGCGCGGCCTCATACCGTTTCTCGGCATCCTGAGAGCTCCCGGCTAGCCGCGCCACCCATTAATGGATCTGTTCCTGCCAGATGATCGGTTCCTTTTGCCGCGCAACGGTTTCGGAATCGGTGTGCAGGCTCGGATAGACCGCCTCGCGCCGGTCAACAGATCGATAGCGCTTCGGAACCCGCCGCCGCAGGTGCCACGTCTTTCCCCGCTTCGTGATTGGCATCGCCAGACCTTCGCCGCCATCCGGTCGTGCTGCAGAATGCGCGGCGAAATGTGTGGCAAACCAAGAGGTGCTTGATGCGGAAGATGCAAAAATATCGATGAAATATAGCAATTACTAGGTCGGCGCAGGCCGTCTGCAAAGTGTTTATGGCGGAGGAGGTGGGATTCGAACCCACGGTAGGCTTCCACCTACGTCGGTTTTCAAGACCGGTGCATTAAACCACTCTGCCACTCCTCCGACCTGCATCGCCTAACCCGAGACGTTGCAATCCGCAAGCCCGGCTTGCTGTCGCGGGCGCGCTTCGATACGACAGGCCGAACCGACAGGAGCGCGCTATGACCGACCGCAAGAACTCTCTCCGCCAGGGGCCCGACGAACAGGGGCGTTTCGGCATTTTCGGCGGGCGCTTCGTCAGCGAGACACTGATGCCGCTGATACTGGATCTGCAGGCCGAATATGAACGCGCCAAGACCGACCCGGATTTTCGGGCCGAGATGGAGGATCTCTGGACGCATTATGTCGGTCGGCCAAGCCCGCTGTATTTCGCGCCCCGCCTGACCGCCGAGCTGGGTGGCGCGAAAATCTATCTCAAACGCGAAGAACTGAACCATACCGGCAGCCACAAGATCAACAACGTGTTGGGCCAGATCCTGCTGGCGCGCCGCATGGGCAAAACCCGGATCATCGCTGAGACCGGGGCGGGGCAGCACGGCGTGGCCACTGCCACTGTCTGCGCACGTTTCGGGCTGAAATGCATCGTCTACATGGGTGCCACCGATGTCGAGAGGCAGGCGCCCAACGTCTTCCGCATGCGCCTTCTGGGCGCAGAAGTGGTGCCTGTGACCTCGGGCAAGGGAACGCTGAAGGATGCGATGAACGATGCGCTGCG
The DNA here is from genome assembly GCA_005768755.1 of Paracoccus denitrificans. Classification (GTDB taxonomy): domain Bacteria; phylum Pseudomonadota; class Alphaproteobacteria; order Rhodobacterales; family Rhodobacteraceae; genus Paracoccus; species Paracoccus denitrificans_B. The sequence continues at coordinate 1,245 of VAFL01000005.1, forward strand.
CGATTGGGTGACCAATGTGCGCGACACTTTCTATTGCATCGGAACGGTTGCGGGGCCTCATCCTTATCCGGCCATGGTCCGCGACTTTCAGGCGATCATCGGGCGCGAGACACGTGATCAGATGATGACGGCCGAGGGCAGATTGCCTGACAGCGTGATTGCCTGCATCGGCGGTGGCTCTAACGCGATGGGGCTGTTCCATCCCTTCATCGACGATCCGGGCGTTCGCATCATCGGGGTCGAGGCCGGCGGTCACGGTGTCGATGACCGGATGGAGCATGCAGCGTCGCTGACCGGTGGGCGTCCCGGCGTGCTGCATGGCAATCGCACCTATCTGCTGCAGGACGAAAACGGCCAGATCCTTGACGGGCATTCAATCAGCGCCGGTCTGGACTATCCCGGCATCGGTCCCGAACATGCCTGGCTGCATGATCAGGGCCGCGCCGAATATGTCTATGTCACCGACAAGGAAGCGCTTGGCGCCTTCCAGCTTCTCTGCCAGACCGAAGGCATCATTCCCGCGCTGGAACCCAGCCACGCGCTTGCCCATGTCCAGAAGATTGCGCCGGATCTGCCGAAGGATCACCTGATGGTGGTCAATCTGTCGGGGCGTGGCGACAAGGATATCTTTACCGTCGCCAAGCATCTGGGCGTCGAGATCGACGCCGGCGGTTAACGCGTCAGGTAGATCACGTTCATCTGGGATTCCAGCGCCGGATCGGGAAAGATCAGCCTCGCGCGGTTATCAGAGACAGCTTCGACAATCGCGATATCCGACCAGATCTGCCCGGCCCCCGAACTGTTCAGCGGATCGACTGGCAGATCGGCGTAAGCGGGAACGTCACTGCCTTCAACGAACCCGGTGCCAAGATATATCAGCCTTTCGGAATCGGTGTGGATCGTGCCGCGCGTCCGCTGCGATCCAGAGGTTTTTTCGAAGTTTGTCCCTTCGATCCGGCAATCGAAATTGTCATAGACGATCAGCGCCGCACCTTCGCCGGCCTTGATCGTCTGACATTTCCACTGACCCTGAAGGGTATCCAGGGCCTGACCTGCCGGCATGCCGGCACCACTGAGCGACTGCGTCAGCGCGGCCACATCATCCGGCGTGCCCTGCGCCAACGCGACGCGCAGCGCGCCGCCGAAATGCAGGCCGAAATTAGCCATCCTATCTGCATCGTCTGGCCGGACAGGCGTGCCGTCTTCCAGGGTCTGTGCCTGCTGCGCGTAAACCGGCAAGGCCAGGCAGACAGTCAGGGCTGAAACGATAGACATCAGGCGCATGGCGTCCTCCGCAAGACGTTGGTTATGCCTGATCTACGGCGTGGGCGCGCAGAAGTTCCAAGGGGACGACATCAATTGCCCGTGCGTGTGTTGCTTTCAGCACCACCCTTGGGGCGGCGAATTCCTGTGCGGCCTGAAGGAAGCGCGCCGCACACAGGCACCAGCGGTCCCCAGGCTTCAGTCCAGCGAAACGGTATTCCGGGCGCGGCGTGGAAAGATCGTTGCCCAGATATTTTGAAATCGCCAGAAACTCTGCCGTGACCACGACGCAGACGGTATGGCTGCCCGTATCCTGCGCCGAGGTATTGCAGCAGCCGTCCCGGAAAAATCCGGTCAGCGGGTCGGTGGAACAGGGTTCAAGGGGGGCGCCCAGCACATTCAGGGATGGTTCCATATCTGCTTTCTTCAATTTCTGGTCTCGGCTGTCAACGACAGACGCGCACAGACGTTAAGCGGCACGTGAAGGCACGTTCTTTGTCGGTCCTTAACGAAACCGCTCCGCCAATGAGCGTAGCTTTTCCGAAAGACTGGCAGGGGCATTTCGTTCTTGCGCGGGAGGGGCTGCCTTCGGGGCGGTCGGTTGCGGGGAAGCGCGTTCTGCACCGCCCGCCTGACGCGGCTTCTCGCGCCCCGGATTGACCCGCAGCGCGACCTTGTTCTGAAAACCCGGCCCGTCGCCTGACGCCAGCGCTTCGGCCCCGTTAGAGATCCCGCGCAGAAGATCGTCCAGCCAGTCCGCATCGGCCTTGGCGAAGTCCGACAACACATAGGGGGCGACGCGGTCCTTGTGGCCGGGATGGCCGATGCCAAGGCGGACGCGGTGATACCCTTCGCCGATATGCTGGTGGATAGAGCGCAGGCCGTTATGGCCCGCATGTCCGCCGCCCAGCTTGACGCGGCATTTGCCCGGGGCAAGATCGAGTTCGTCATGGAAGACGATGACATCGGCGGGCTCGATCTTCAGATAGCGCATCGCTTCGCCGACGGACTGGCCCGACAGATTCATGAACGTCTGCGGTTTCAGCAGTGTCACGCGCTCGGACCCCAGCCGGCCCTCGGCGACCTCGCCCTGAAAGCGCGCGCGCCAGGGCGAAAAGCCGTGATCGGCGGCGATCCGGTCCACGGCCATGAAGCCGATATTGTGGCGGTTGCCTGTATATTTCGCGCCCGGATTTCCCAGCCCCACGATCAGTTTCATCGCCGTTCCTTATTTGCCGTGTCTTTCAAATGCGCCCTATCCCTTGCGGATGAGATCGGGCGTTACTAAGACTCTGTCAACCTTTGACAGGTAGAACATCGCGCTGACGGGGGTCTCGAATCGGACCGCAAACCGACAGGGCAGGGCAATCGGGCAGGAATTATTGATGAGCGATCCGGCAGAATTCTACATGAACACGCTTGTTCCCATGGTGGTCGAACAGACCTCGCGCGGGGAACGGGCCTACGACATCTTCTCGCGGTTGCTGAAAGAACGGATCATCTTCGTGTCTGGCCCCGTCCATGACGGCATGTCCACGCTGATCTGCGCGCAGCTGCTGTTTCTTGAAGCGGAAAATCCGTCGAAGGAAATCTCGATGTATATCAACAGCCCCGGCGGTGTCGTGACCTCGGGTCTGTCGATTTATGACACGATGCAATATATCCGGCCGCGCGTTTCGACGCTGGTCGTGGGGCAGGCGTCTTCGATGGGGTCGTTGCTTCTTTGCGCGGGCGAGAAGGGACAGCGGTATTCGCTGCCCAACAGCCGCATCATGGTGCACCAGCCCTCGGGCGGTTTTCAGGGGCAGGCGACGGATATCCTGATCCATGCGCGTGAAACCGAAAAGCTGAAGCAGCGCCTGAATGAGATCTATGTCCACCATACCGGCCAGTCCCTTGAGGCCGTCGAAGAGGCGTTGGAGCGTGACCGCTTCATGTCGCCGGAAGAGGCGAAGGATTGGGGGCTGATCGACGAGGTTCTGTCGCCGCGCGGCAAGGCCGAGCCGGAAAAGAAGTGATTATGCGCGCGCTGCGGCGCGCGCCGTCGGTTTTGGGGATTGAGGCCGGGGGCATGGGCCCCTAACATGGGCATGACTCGTGCGGCGGCGCCGCATTGCGGCAATGCCCTGGACGTAAGGACGTAGCATGGCGACAGAAAACGACAGCAAGAACACGCTCTATTGCAGCTTCTGCGGCAAGAGCCAGCACGAGGTCCGCAAACTGATCGCGGGCCCGACGGTGTTCATCTGCGATGAGTGCGTCGAACTGTGCATGGATATCATCCGCGAGGAGACCAAATCCTCGGGGTTCAAATCCGGTGAAGGGGTGCCCACCCCGCAAGAGATCTGCCAGGTGCTGGACGATTATGTCATCGGTCAGGAACGCGCGAAACGTGTGCTTTCGGTGGCGGTCCACAACCATTACAAGCGGCTCAATCACGGCTCCAAGACGGATATTGAGCTGGCAAAGTCGAATATCCTGCTGATCGGGCCGACCGGCTGCGGGAAGACGCTGCTCGCGCAGACGCTGGCGCGGATTCTGGATGTGCCGTTCACAATGGCAGATGCGACCACGCTGACCGAAGCCGGCTATGTCGGCGAGGACGTGGAAAACATCATCCTGAAGCTGCTTCAGGCCTCGGAATATAATGTCGAGCGCGCGCAGCGCGGCATCGTCTATATCGACGAGGTCGACAAGATCACGCGCAAATCGGACAACCCGTCGATTACCCGCGACGTCTCTGGTGAAGGTGTGCAGCAAGCGCTTCTGAAGATCATGGAAGGCACGGTTGCCAGCGTTCCGCCGCAGGGTGGACGCAAGCATCCACAGCAGGAGTTTCTGCAGGTCGACACGACCAACATCCTGTTCGTCTGCGGTGGGGCATTCGCGGGTCTCGATCGCATCATCGCGCAGCGCAACAAGGGCACTGCGATGGGCTTCGGCGCCGAGGTCAAGGAAAATGACAGCCGCGGCGTGGGCGAAGTGTTCAAGGAACTTGAGCCTGAAGATCTGCTGAAATTCGGTCTGATTCCGGAATTTGTCGGTCGTCTGCCTGTGATCGCGACACTGACCGATCTGGACGAGGAAGCGCTGATCATCATTCTGACCAAGCCGAAGAATGCGCTTGTGAAACAGTATCAGCGCCTGTTCGAGATCGAAGGCGCCAAGCTGACCTTTACCGATGATGCGCTGACCGCCATTGCGCGCCGCGCCATCCAGCGCAAGACGGGGGCGCGGGGCCTGCGCTCGATCATGGAAGATATCCTGCTGGATACGATGTTCGATCTGCCGGGCATGGAAAGCGTCGATGAGGTTGTCGTGAACGAGGAAGCCGTGGAAAACGCCTCGGCCCAGCCTTTGATCATCCATGCCGAGACGAAGAAGGAAGTCTCGAAAACAGCGGGCTGAGCCAGCCGGCCGTCGCATCAGAATTGAAAGGCCCGGACATGTTCCGGGCCTTTTCGTCAGCCGCAGCGCGGTATCGGGGCATGCGCCATATGCGTCACACCTGTTGCCGGAAATGGGGCCTGTGACGATCGGTTGCGAAAGCAATGTCGGCCAGGTCGATATGGGACGTGTCCTAACCCGGCTCATGCTGGTATGGTGGCCCGTCTGCGGAGCGGTTTCGTTGGCTGGTCTCCGTTTGTTAAATCGTGCCGATAGGGCCGTGCATCCCCTGGATATGTGGTGCGTGTCTCTGGTCCGGCCGACACAGGCGAACAGCAACCGGCGCATCTTCGCTATCGAGCACTGGAGGTTTCCGAGGTTCGGTGCCAGAAGTGATCGTGTCATATGAGAGCAGCCACAGCCGATGGGCGCAGGGGGAACGGAATGAGGATCGCAGCCGCGCTTTGCGCCGTGACCTTGGCGCAACCAGCAGGTGCCGATCCGTTCGAGAGTTTCGGCACAGCGATGAAGTACGGTTTGCCATTGGCCGCCGCCGCATGTGCCGTAGATCAGGACCGGGTCGAGGATTTCGTCATTCGCGGTGCACTGCAGACCGCGCTAGTGTTGGGCATGAAACGCTATTTCGACGGGCAGCCGATCTCGCGCCGCCCCTCGGGCGAGGGGGAGGGCTTCCCTTCCGGCCATACGGCAGCGGCCTTCTTCGGCGCCTCGGACCTGGCCGGGAAATGTTTCGACGACAGGCCAGAAGCCGGTGGGGTGGCTTACGGCGCAGCTGGACTGACCGGCTGGAGCCGGGTCCATGCCGGGGAACATACGCCACAGCAGGTCTGGGCCGGAGCACTGATCGGATTCAGCTTCGGCGCGGCGGATTTCGGGATAGGAACAGACGGGGCGTCATTCAGTGTGGGACTGAAATTCTAGCCCTGATCTTCGGGCCAGCTTTCGATCTCATCCGCGACAAGATTCTGCAATTGCCAGATATAAGGATCGCGGATGCCCGCAGCTTCCAGTCCTTGCGCCGTCCGCATCAGGTATTCGCTGCCAGATCCCGCCGCACCATTGGCCCGCGCCAGCAGCCGCGCCTGATCGGGCAAAGGCAGGCGGGTCAAGGGGACGTCGACAGGATCGGCGTAGAAGGTCAGGGCTTCGGACCGGCCGAATTCGGTCTCGACCTCGATCCACCGGGCATTGCGGGACAGCTCACGCGCGACCAGTTCCCGCTTCAGCACGGCGCGCAACGATTCGGTTTCGGTTCCGGGCTGGATCTCTAGGATCAGCCCTTCGCAATCGCCGCCGGGCGCAAGCGCCAGCATCAGGCCGGGATGTTCCGCGCTGCCACGGAAGTGATCCAGATGGATGTCGAATTGCCGGTGCCAGCCGATCGCCCGCGCGCGCCGCCTGGCCGAGACAGCGAAGCCCGGATTCCAGATCAGCGACCCATAGGCGAAAATCGGGATTGGCCGCGGTCGGCCGCGGGTCAGCTCGGCGGCCAGGGCGTCCAGTTGGTCATCATCCAGCAGGTGCCATTCGTCCTTGTAAAGCGGCCCTTCGACGACCCGTGTCGCGCGCCTGACAAGTGCATCCGACAGGCGCAGCGTGGCAGCATCGGCTGTCGCTTCACTGTCAGACATCCAGCATGTCGTCTTCGGCGAAACGCGCATTTTCCTGAATATACTCAAAGCGCAGTTCGGGCTTCTTGCCCATCAGACGCTCGACCAGATCGCCTGTCTCGCCGGCTGCGTCTTCGTCGATGGTTACCCGGATCAATTTACGGGTTGCGGGGTTCATCGTCGTGTCCTTCAGGTCCTTGGCGTCCATCTCGCCAAGCCCTTTGAAACGCTGCACGTCGATCTTGCCGCGCCCGCCAAGCCCCGTCTCCATCAGCCGTTCCTTTTCGGCGTCATCCGCGACATAGACGCGTTCGGCCCCTTGGGTCAGCCGGTAAAGCGGTGGGCAGGCCATATAAAGGTGGCCCTTGTCGATCATCGGGCGCATCTGCGTGAAGAAGAAGGTCATCAGCAGTGCCGCGATGTGGGCGCCATCGACATCGGCATCAGTCATGATGATGACCTTGTCGTAACGCAGATCATCGACATTGAATTTCGTGCCCATGCCCACGCCAAGCGCCTGGCAGAGGTCGTTGATTTCCTGATTCGAGCCAAGCTTGCCCGAGGCCGCACCAAGCACGTTCAGGATCTTGCCCTTGAGCGGCAGAAGCGCCTGTGTCGTCCGGTCGCGCGCCTGCTTGGCCGATCCGCCTGCGCTGTCGCCTTCGACGATGAACAGTTCGGTGCCGCTTCGGTTCTTGGCCGAACAATCGACAAGCTTGCCGGGAAGCCGCAGTTTCTGCGTCGCCGTCTTGCGCTGGGTTTCCTTTTCCTGACGGCGGCGCAGGCGCTCCTCGGCCCGCAGGATCAGGAAATCAAGGATTGCGCCGGCTGATTTCGGATCCGCGGCCAGCCAGTTGTCGAAATGGTCGCGCACCGCACCTTCGACCAGCCGCTGCGCTTCGACCGTGGCAAGCCGGTCCTTGGTCTGGCCCACGAATTCCGGTTCGCGGATGAAGCAACTGACAAGCGCGCAACCGCCGGTCAAAAGGTCCTCGCGCGTGATCTGGGCGGCTTTCTTGTTATTGGCCAGTTCGCCGTAGGCGCGCACGCCCTTCAGGATTGCGGACCAGAAACCGGCCTCATGCGTTCCGCCTTCGGGGGTGGGGACGGTGTTACAATAGGACTGGATGAAACCGTCGCGCGACGGCGTCCAGTTGATCGCCCAATCGACCTTGCCCGGCACGCCGAAGCGACCCTGAAAATCGACGTCTCCGGCAAAGGGACGGTCGGAATAGGTGGTCACGCCATTCAATGTCTCGGTCAGGTAGTCGGCGAGCCCGCCGGGGAAGTGGAAGACCGCTTCCATCGGGGTTTCGCCGTCATCGATTTCCGACTTCCAGCGGATTTCAACGCCCGAGAACAGATAGGCCTTGGACTTCACCATTTTCAGCAGCCGCGCGGGCTTGAAACGATGATGTCCGAAGATTTCCTCATCAGCGTGGAAGGTCACGGTGGTGCCGCGCCGGTTCGGGGCGGCGCCGATCTTCTGGACCGGACCCTGCGGAATACCCCGGGAAAACCGCTGCTCGAACAGCTCTTTGTTGCGCGCCACCTGTACGACCATCAGATCCGACAGCGCGTTGACCACGGATGCGCCGACCCCGTGGAGACCGCCCGAGGTCTGATAGGCATCGCCAGAGAATTTGCCCCCTGCATGCAGCGTGCAGAGGATCACCTCCAGCGCCGATTTGCCGGGGAATTTCGGGTGCGGATCAATCGGGATGCCGCGGCCGTTGTCGCGGATGACGACGCTGTAATCGGCCAGCAATTCAACCTCGATCCGGGTGGCATGGCCTGCCACCGCCTCGTCCATCGAGTTGTCCAGAATTTCCGCGACCAGATGGTGCAGCGCGCGTTCATCCGTGCCGCCGATATACATGCCGGGGCGTTTGCGGACGGGTTCCAGCCCTTCCAGCACCTCGATCGAGGCGGCGGAATAGCTTTTATCGTCCTGCGTCACGGGAAAGAGATCGTCGGCCATGCATCTGCTCGTTTCTGGTTTCGGTCGTTATCTCATGAAGCGATGGTCTGGGGCAAGGGTTTGTGGCCTGTGGACAAACCGCCGCAAGTTGTGGTTTCAGATCAGCGATTTCAGGCAACCGTCGGCGTTGAACTGAAAGATCGAGTAGTCCACCTTGCCAAATGGCAGGGGCGGCGAAACGTGAATATTCAGCGCGAACGGCAAGTCTCGGTCATAAAGGGAACCCGGATAGGGCGCCTGCAACCGTTCGACGGCGCAGCCCAGCCGAGCGGCTTAAGCCAGCGCAGCAAGGTCACTCCGGTTCGGCCAGTCTGGCTTGCCACATTTTCTGGAAAGCGGGGCGCGCCTGCGCATCCGTCAGCCATTGATGCAGGGCCGGGAATTGTTCCATCAACGGGCCATAGCCTTGCGCATATCGGATCGTTTCGGCCATGGCGATATCGGCAAGGGTGAAGCGGCCGCCGACCAGATGCGCATGGCGCGCGAAATGATCCTCCAGCACGCTGAACGGACGGATGAGGCGTTCAGCGGCATTCGCGATCAGCGCCTGATCCTCGCCCGATTGGGCCTGCCCGCGGCCATGCAGGAACAGAAGCGTCAGGGCGTCAGGCTCGATCGCGGTGGCGGCATAGAAGCTCCATTGCGACATCATAGCGTCTTCTGTGGCATTCGGCGGGCCCAGTGGCGCACCATGCTTGCGCCCAAGATAAAGGTTGATCGCGTAAGATTCCGACATGACCAGCCCGTCATCCTCGATCACGGGGATCGCGCCCGAGGGGCTGAGCTTCAGGAAGCCCGGCGAATGGGTGTTCAGCGCGGCGTTTGGTCCGTCCGGGTCGGCCAGCCGATAAGCCTGAATGACGGGAACCTGCTTGTAAGGCAATCCGATCTCGTGGCACAGCCAGATGATCCGCGATGCGCGCGATCGGGTCACGCCGTGAATTGTCAGCATTTTCGAAATCTCCCTTCGTCCGGACGACCCTATGCCCAGCCGGACAGGACGGGAAGCCCGTTTGTAAAGGCCGGTGTGTCAGCGCCGTAGCACCGGTGCCCACAAGCATGGCGGGCATAAAATTATTCCCTTTCGTCACATCTGCTGTATAACCTGCACTGACCGGCCGTTGCCGTATATCACGTTAACCATTGACGTTTTTCTTTTGCTGAGTTGCTGTTCTTGAATGACGCTACGAACATAATGGTCTGGCAGGCAGGACTTCGTTACCGCGACGGTTCAAGGGAATTGAACCACCTCGTCCTGTCGCGCAGCGGTGATCGTGACGAAATCATCAAGGCGGCCGCAGATCTTGGTTCGCCGCGGGGATGGCAGCTTGACAGCATAGGTCCGCTTGTCACCGCGCCAGCGCCGTGCACCGACCCGCGATTGATCGCCATGGTGAAAGGCGCGTCCGCGGTGATGCTGACGACAGACCTGCGCCCGATGATCAAGGTCAGCCGTATCTTCGTTCGCGGACTGGATGCACAGTTCGGCAGTTATCCGAAGCAGGATGTGCCGGCCGAACTGGCCGAACAGGTTTTCGGCACGCCTGGCCGGTCGTGTTACGCGCTGCTTGACGGGGCGAAAATCGACCATTTGCCGCAGATGCTTGCCGGATCGCTGCTGGATCACGACAGTCTGTTTCAGGGCAAGGCGCAGCAGGAACTGGCCGAGGTTGCGCCCTATCTGGTCCGGCTGGAGCGTGAAAGCCCCTTCACACGCCGCGTGTTCACAACGCCGGGTGCACTTGGCGGCCTGTGGGGGCGCGACGGCGGGGTGCTGCTTTTATCCGCCGCACCTTTGGCCGACATCCGCCGGCAGCTGCGCAAGTATACCCGCATTCGGGATGAAGGCGGAAAGTGGTTCTATTATCGTTTTTGGGAACCGCGGGTATTTCGCGCCAGTGCCTTGCAATATGACGTTGCCACCTTCCGCGATTTCCTGGGCCCGATTGAGGCTGTGTTGTGCCCGGATCGCAGCGAAGATGCGATGCTGCTGTTCGAAGCGCCACCGGCAGAGACGCGGACATGAGCCTGACACTCAGCCAACTGATGCCGGCATCCGCCCGCGCCGCGCTGTTGGACGAGCGGTTCGAGCAATACGCGGTCCGCGCTGCCGTTTTCCTGCATCAGCAACTGGGGTGGGTCGTGCGTGACCTGGACGAGACCGCGTTGCGTCGCGCCATTTCGCAAAGTTATACCCTGTCGTCGGCAGCCGGACTTCGCAATGAGGCGGACCACCTCAAATACCTGTATGCGGCCGGTTACTGGGGCATCGGATTTGAAACGGACGAGCAGTATGCGCAGCCGCTGCGCGAGGCGGGCTATCGCCCCGCAGACCACGGGCGCCTCGCATATCTGCCTATGGAACCGGTGCTGAACGCGCTGGAGCGCTGGCAGGTCCCGCTGCAAAACGAACCGCACCGGCCCGAAGCGACATTGCATGGTCTGGTGCAGCTTGCCGAGGCGCCGGCACCCAATTTCGAACGGATGCTTCCGTTCATGGCGTCGATCTGGCCGGAACGGTGCCAAAGGCTGCGGTCCGAACAACTGATCCGCACGATCGAGAACATCCGCCATGACTATGGCGATCAGAATGTAACGCGAAATGCGCCGGCGGTATATGCGGCGATTGCGCTGCATCTTGGTCGTCGGCTGGGGAACGACCCATTTCTACCGTGGGCAGCGGAGGCCGTGACCGATGGCTTTGCGCTGATCCATGGGCTCATTGATTACTGGAAAAGTTTTGGACGGGCAGCAGCTTGATGGATAAGTCTGAACTTCTTGTCGGAATTGCCGGTATCGCGGCTTTGGGGGCGATCGCCAAGCCGAATTCGCGTGTTTCCGATGTGATCGAAACCGCCAATATCATCGCTGGTCTTTCGGGCAGGAATGGCCTTGGTGGGACTCTGCCACGGGCGGTATCCGGTCTTGGTGACACGCTGCGCGCGATCCGGGACATGGGTGGGTCGCTTCCGCCGCTGATCCCGACCGGGGGCGGTGCGGCAGTAGCGGATCTGCCCACAACGCCATCGGCGGGTATCAGTGCGGGCGGACAGGTGCCGCCGGCGCCAGCCATTTCGGCCCCCGTTCCCGCTGCAGCCGCACCGGCGACAGAACCGCCTGCCGAGGCGGGGCGAGCGGCGGATCCAGGCAAACTCAGCACGGATTGCACGGATAAATGGCTGGTCATCACCATAGACCGCACCCAGAAGCAGGAATTCGGCGGTGTCTGGGAATGCACGCTAGGGCAGTTGCGGATGGAGTTGTGGGACAAGAGGGATTCCGGGTCGGGCGACCTGATCATGGAATGCTACACGGTAGAGCGCGGTGCCCATAGAAATCAGCGGGTTGCCCAAACCGCAACGATGATCCTTGCGGGCGACGATTACGGGATCAACATCCACGCGGGCGAGGTCATGTCGACATATAATTACCGCGTGCAGGACAAGGTGAATAACATCAAGCCGCGCCCGGCACTCGCCGTTTATGGCACCGGTTTCGGCGCGGTCGGCGCGCGCAGCGGGATCTGCATTCATCACGGCAGCAGTCACAGATGGTCAACGGGCTGCATCCTGCTGACGCCCACAACCGGCGAACGCTCGGGCGGAAGGTGGGTCTTCCCGCTTGCGCCAAGTTGCGACACACAAATGGAGTTCCGCAAGAACGTGCTGACATTCGCCAAGATGCCGACCGCGCGTGTCTATTCGCAGGGTGGGGCCAGGAAACTCGACCGTGTCCGCCTGATCATCCGGGAGTGCTTCTGATGACGCAGGCCTTTGCATTCGACTGCCGTATCGGGGGGCAACATGGACAGTGACGCAATCCGTCTTCACCCGCGGTCGCACTATATCGGCATCCACCGCGACATCAGTACGGCGTTCGAACTTTATCGGGATGCGCAGATCGATGCTGGAACGCTGAACGCCCGTGTGGCGGGTGCTGTCGTTGATGATCCGTTCTCGACCCTGGTCATCCTGCCTGACGGACCGGGCCAGCAGGGGCGAACAGAATTCCTTCAGCGTGTCATCAGCAGCGCGGGAATTGCCGAAAACTGGCGCACGGAACTCGCTCGTGTTGTCCAGACGGCACCTGTCCTTGCCATGCCGAGCTTTGACACGCTGGATTCTTTTGCCGCCGCGCTTCCGACATTCCTGTCGGTTGATGGATGGCTGGATCAGATCGAACGAATCATGGCGGCCCTCTCTCTTCAGGCCGGGTCTGCCTATGATGATTTTCGCCTTGCCGGCGATATCGCCCAGCAGTTGTCGCCTTTGCTTGGTTATCGCCATTACACGCGCGACGCTGGTCAGGGCTATGTGCCACCGGGGCCGTCAGACGGTAACGTGCAGGCCGGTTATACCGGGGGTGCGTCGCTGTTCGTCGATCTGTTCGCGACGACGCCAGCGCGCAGACGCGATGCCCTGAAGGCGGCCGAGCGGGTCGAGTCGATGCCTTCACGACGTCAAGCGCAGGTCTACGGCTGGATGCTGGACGCGAATTTTGAATATTTCATGGGTGTCGGCCGTATCCCATCCGACCTGCCGGAGGAGGTGGCGCGGGTGGCACCGCGTCTGGGTGCGCTTCATCAGGAAATAGTGGCGCAGCTGATGGCCGAATTCAGCCGTATGGAAGCGGAGATGACCGCTTGATGGCGGCTGCTGAGGGGATGTTTCTTGGTTGGGCAGCGGGACTGCGCGGCGCCACGGGGGAAGCCGGCACGGTGGTCTTCGCGGGTCATGCCAGGGATTCTGCCGCTTTTTCCAGCACGCTTCCGGCGCAGCTTCAATACGCAGACCTTCGGATTTATTCCTTGGCCGATTGGGTGCAAACAGGCTTTGCGGACGATTTCGCGCCCGATCTTGCCCTGCGCTGCGAACCGGGTGCGGGGCCGGTGCTGATGTGGCAGCGGTCAGGTGACACGACGTTCGCGCCTTGGATTGCGGCAGATGACAATGGCGCGCTTTCGCGCAGCGATCTGGGCATCATCGCGCCCCTGCTGGACAGGTTCGGTGAAGACCGCAGGGCCACGGTGCCCGACGCGCTGGCGTCGCATATGTTCGAAAGCGACGCTCGCCGCCTTTTCGCTGTCGTCGATGCAGCTGCTGTCCCTGACCTGCTGCCACGGCTGGAAGCCGAGAATCTGCGTCATGAAAGCCTGTTTCAGGGATCATCCGGCGATAACCTTGCCGAGGTTTCGCCCTGGCTGGTCGAGTTTCCGTCCGACAGCGCCAATCTGCGCCGTCTTATGACGCAATCGGATCGGCCGGGACGGGGTTGGTACGACGCCGATGCCGCCCTGTTTATCCATAGCCGCACGGATTTCGACGGTCTGCGTCGGCATTTGCGCAAATTCACGAAACTGCCTGACGAAGACGGCAAATGGTTTTTCCTGCGCTTCTGGTCGGCACAGTTTCGTGACTATCTTGTGAATCAGCCCGATGCACCTCTGCCCGGCGCATTCTTCGACCAGGTCGAGGCGTTGTTCTGCCGAATGCCCGGTGATCGATGGTTACGGCTGGCCGCCAACCGTCCGATCAATGGGGCACGCGACCGCTTTCTGCCGGCTTTCCGCGCGCATTCCCGTTTTTTGCTGCGAAGCCGCTTCGTGGACAGGTTGGCCAACGAGTTGAACGAGGCCTATGCCAACCCGCCCTCTGCTCCGCGTCTGTCTGCCTATTATGCGCTGGCGCGCGCGCGCGGATATCGGGCAGAGCGGGCCGTGCTTTTTTACGTCGAATCCCTTCACCTGGCCCGCCGGATCGGGCTGGACGAAAACAGCTTTCTGGCCCGCCCCGAGGCGCGAGCCGTCGAATTTTACAGCGATGTCGGGCGCGCACATACCTTGCGCGACATGTTGAAGAAAATGGAGGCCGCATGACCATTGGCGATTTCTCTGCCAGCCGGGACCCCGAAGATCCCGCCTTCCGTTGCACCCAAGGGTTCATACCGATCCACCCGGTGCGATTTTCGCTGCAACCCTATGACAATATTCTTGATCCTGCGAAGCCCACCAGCATAACAGAGCCCGGCGATTACATCCTGCGGGCTATTCGCCAGGGCTATGTCTATATTTTCATCGAGACGCCCGAGGTGTCGCAAGGCGCGACGGACAGCGACGGCACCTGGTACAATTTTCGCTATATGACGGAAACGCAGGACGTCAATTCATGTGCGAACCCCGCACGTGTTCAGGCAGATGCACAGAGCAGTGGTAAGTTCCACAAGTACGAATGGACCGACAATTACGGTCGCGGAGAATGGCGCTACGACGATGCGCCATATTCTCATTGCTGGGTACCGGACTGGGCCAGCAAGATCTGGGTTGCATACAGCGAATTTGCCTGGCCGCCAGAGTTCTTTGAAAAGGCCCATGACGCTGGTTTTCGCCAGCAGATCATGATGCCGGTTGTGTTGCGCGGCCAGAACCAATGGGCTGCTTACATCGGCGATGCCCTGAGCCTGGTTGAGGAGTTCAAGAACCCCGAGGATATCGATCATCTGGTGCGCGTCAGGCTGGCCCAGTCCCAGACCGGGTTTCAAAGCAGGCATGACTGGCGACCCGAAGTGACCGAGGAAAATGCCGATTGCGTGGCCATCGTCGCGGTTCACGATCCGGTGGGAGACGTGGCCGAGATGTATTTCCGAAGCGAAATGATCCGGGACGAGCATGAAAAGCTGTCCGCGACCTTCGCATATCCCCTGACCATCGGCCAGTTCTGCCAATCCATCAAAGGCAACGTCCCGGCACGAGATGGATTTCTGAACAGGAATCTACCGGAATTTATGATCAACCAACCCGCCCTGGATCCAACCTGGGAAAGCCATTACCTGGCTCACAAAAGCATGGTCGAGGCGCGGCTTACCTTCCTGGACGAACTGGCAGATTCTATCGCTGGTCGTATGAATGACGAAAGCGATCAGATGCTGGGCAAGTTGTTGGCGCTTGCCACGCAGCTGGCCGAAGAAACGGATGATCCCGACGGACATATCGCCGAATACATGATGCGCCTGTTGTCGCAGCCTCTGCTGGGGTTGGCCTGCACGCAACGCGGTATCGACATCATGCGTCTGGGTCTGGGTGCAACCGATATCCAGTCGCCCGGCTTGCCCGGCATCCAGAAATGGCTGGCCAGAATGCGCAACGTTTGGGGGGCTGTACAGAAACTGCCCTTCCAACGGATGCGAGAGGCCCAGTACAGTTTTCATATCACCTTCGAGGCCCTTGCGATCCCGCTGGGAATGCAGATCGCGGCCGGCACGCAAACGGTAGAAATTTGGCAAGGCGCGCTGAACGCCGGTTTCCAGTCCATCGAAGGCGATCCGATCCTGATCGGCTCCACACGAAAATCGCTGGGGGAAGCGATTGAATTTCTGCAGAGAAATCACGAGACAAACAATCCCGACCGCACCTATTCAGCTTCCCCCATGGATATCGTCATGGACAAGGTCGACGGCACGACCAGCCTGAGTGTCGGGCGTGTCATCGGCACCGGCGACACGGCGGATGTGCCTTATGTGCGCACGATCTCAAGCGTCACGCTTGCTGGTGGCACGGGTGCAGAAAGCACAATCCAACGGGTGGAGAT
Organism: Paracoccus denitrificans; assembly: GCA_005768755.1. Lineage (GTDB taxonomy): Bacteria > Pseudomonadota > Alphaproteobacteria > Rhodobacterales > Rhodobacteraceae > Paracoccus > Paracoccus denitrificans_B. The sequence goes on from VAFL01000005.1 coordinate 17,090, forward strand.
GGGATATCAGTTGCTGGGTGCAATGTTGTCCGTCTGGGGATTGTACAGTGCAGCCCTGTCCTTCAAAAGATCGCCGACGCTGTTTGCGAACGACGGCTTTACGGCCATGGGTCTATCCTACGGGTTTCAGCTGACGACTGCGTCGATATCGGTCATGATCTCGGTTCACGACACCTATAAGCTGCTGGCCCGTTCGCGACAGACCGGTGCGCAGACCATTGCACGCCTGTCGTCGGATGCGGTTGATACGCTGTACAAAGGGCTGAGATTGCCCGGTAACCACGCGACCAATCTGGCCAATCCGAGCATGTTCAGGGCTGCCATGCGGGGCGACCTGTCAGATGCCGCGACCATCCTGGGCCGGCGACTGAAAAAACACGCCATCCCGCTTGTGGGCTATGTCTTGGGGGCCGTCACCAGCACCGTAAACATTGGCAGGGGACTTGCCCGCAGCGATAAGAACGAAGTTATTGGCAACGTCATGATGCTGTTCGGCGGGCTGATGATGTTCCCCGGCGCCGGCTGGTTGGTGGCCACGATCGGTGCGGTCATCCTTGTGGTGGGATTTCTGATCACTCTGACCAGCTACGACGCCGTTGAAGATATCGCCAGGGTCAGTTTCTGGGGCACGCATGACGAGTATTGGGAGGGCGAGCGGCCGCTGACCAAGGCCCAGCAGATCGAGATGTCGCGCGGTCTGAATGGCCCGTATGAGCAGTTTTTCCGCGATGAGGTCGCATTGTTCGGAGAACTGACCTGGGCGCCGCAGATCAGCAATCCAGCTGACGGTGATGGAGAGATTCTTGTGCGCACGGGCGCAATCCTGGTTCATGGCCCGGAGGCGGTGACTGTTCGCGTGACGCGCGAGCTTCCGGCGCCTGTCGGCTATCGGACCGTCAGCGTTTCGACGACTCGGCACGCAATTCCCGGGACCGACGGTGTCAGGGTTTCCATCCCGACCACGAGAGCGGGCGGAGCATGGCGTCGTGTGAAGGTAACCGCAAGCGTTCGCGGGCCGGCAAGCGGATACGAGCCGCCAGCGGCCGAAGCGGTTTTCGAAGATCCCTGATTACGCGCCACCAGGCATCAAAGCCAATCGTCGATCCCGGTTCCGGTCAGTTCCGCAAGGCTGGTCAGGCCTTCGGATGCCGCGCGTTGGTCAAGCCCGCGTGCGATGTCGCCAGCCAGCGAAAAGCCGCGATAGATAAGCGCGGAATACAGCTGGATCGCGCTCGCGCCTGCGCGGAACTTCTGCCAGGCGTCCTCGACATCTCCGATGCCACCCACGCCGATCAATGGGATATGGCCACCGGTCATCCGGTACAGCCGTGCCAGGATCCGGGTCGAGCGATCGAAAAGCGGCCGCCCCGACAGGCCGCCGGCTTCACCTGCATGACGATCCGACAGACCGTCGCGCGACAGGGTTGTGTTGGTCGCGATGATCGCGTCGATCCCGACCGTCTTTGCGACATTGGCGATATCTGCCAATCCCGCATCGTCCAGGTCCGGGGCGATCTTCAAAAAGACCGGTCGCCATTCGGCAAGTGCATCGCGTGCGGCCATCACGTCGCGCAGCAAGGCCGTCAGTGCCTCGGCACCCTGAAGGTCACGCAGCTTTTCGGTATTGGGGGATGATACATTGACGGTCAGGAAATCCGCCGAAAGCCCGGCCACCCGCACGACTTCAGAAAAATCTGCGGCCCGGTCGGTGCTGTCCTTGTTTGCGCCGATGTTCAGCCCGACAGGAATGCCGGGCTTGCGCCGGTCAAGGCGCGCGGCAATCACATGGGCGCCTTCATTGTTGAAACCGAAGCGGTTGATGATCGCCTCATCTGCGCTAAGCCGGAACAGACGTGGCTTGGGGTTTCCGGGCTGCGGGCGCGGCGTCGCTGCGCCGCATTCGATAAAGCCGAAGCCCGCGCCCATCAGCCGCCCCACAACCCGCGCATTCTTGTCGAAGCCTGCGGCAAGTCCGACCGGGTTGGGAAGGTCTAAGCCCGCGATCCGGCTGCGCAGCCGGGGCGAGGTGACGGGACCGCCAGGCATCGGCACCAAGCCACTGGACAGCGCCCGCAAGGACAGATCATGCGCCGATTCCGGTTGCAGCCGGTGAAGCATCCGCAGCCCGAAACGTTCGACCCGCTTCATGCCAGCGCCCCGATTGCGTGACCACCGCCCGCAAGGGGCAGGGCACGCGCCCAGATCACTTCGTCACGGTTCAGCGCACGGTAAAGATGCGGGAACAGCAGGCCGCCGCGCGACGGCTCCCATCGCAGGGCGTCGCCAAGTGCATCGGCGTCGCAGGCCAGAAGCCACAGCCCATCCTCGCCGGAAAAGTGTTTTTCCAGCGTGCCGGGCAGCGTTTCGGCGGTCGAGAAATGGATAAATCCATCGGTCAGATCGACCGGCGCGCCAAGCGTCCGGGCCTCATCCTGAAACTGTTGCCATTCCGGGCCGCGAAGCACTTTGTAGATCATCATGACCCTGTGTTTCGGGCCTTGACCGTTGCGGGTCAAGGGGGCGCGCGCAGCATTCTTCTGTGACCGACGATCGGTGTTTGACCTGCGCCCTGCTGCACGGCAAGCTGGGTCCGATAAGTCACGCCGCGACGCAGGCTGTGACGCACGCTGAAGGAGCTTTCGATGACCAAGACCCAACTTCTCGCCTCTGCCGCCGCGCTGGCATTGATGGCGGGCGCAGCCCAGGCCGAAACCGTGCTGCACATCCTGCATACGAACGATTTTCACAGCCGCGTCGAATCGATCAACAAATACGATTCGACCTGCGATGCCGAGACTGAAACAGCGGGCGAATGTTTCGGGGGCACCGCCCGGCTGGCAACCAAGCTGGCCGAGTTGCGCGCCCAGTTCGAAGCCGCCGGAGAGCCGGTGATCCTGCTGGACGGTGGCGATCAGTTTCAGGGCAGTCTGTTCTATACGACATACAAGGGCGAAGATACGGCCGAGTTCATGAACAAGCTGGGCTATGACGCGATGGCCGTCGGCAACCATGAATTCGACGACGGACCCGAGACGCTGGCGGCGCTGATCGAGAATGCGGAATTCCCCATCATCTCTGCCAATATCGATGCCAGCCAGTCCAATGTGCTGAACGAAAGACTGCTCCGCTCGACGGTGCTGGATCTGGGTGGCGAGAAGATCGGCATTGTTGGCGGCACGACGATGGAAACGCCCGAAATCAGTTCTCCAGGGGACTCCCTGATCTTTCAGGACGATATCGAGGCTATCACCGCAGACGTTCAGAAGCTGACGGATGAAGGGGTCAGCAAGATCATCGCGCTGACCCATATCGGCTATGGTCACGAACAGGAAATCGCGGCCGCCGTGCCGGGACTGGATGCGTTGGTGGGCGGCCATTCCCATACCTACCTGTCAAGCACGGACGACAGTGCCGCCGGCCCTTACCCCACAATGGTTGCAGGCGCCGACGGCGTGGAAGTTCCTGTGGTTCAAGCCGCTTCCTACGGCAAGTATCTTGGTCACCTGAGGCTGACCTTCGACGACGATGGCAAGGTCATTGCCGCAGACGGTGAACCGATCCTGATCGATGCCTCGGTCGAACCGGATGCGGAAATCCTTGCCCGGATCAAGGAACTGGCGGCCCCGATTGACGAACTGAAGAACAAGATCGTCGCTGAAACCGCCGGCGAAATCAGTGCTGATCGCACCATCTGCCGTGCGCAGGAATGCGTGATGGGCAGCCTTGTGGCCGATGCGATGCTTGACCGGGTCAAGGGTCAGGGCGTTTCTATCGCCATTCAGAACGGCGGCGGGTTGCGGGCGTCCATTGATGCCGGTCCGATTTCGATGGGCGAAATCATCTCGGTTCTGCCGTTCCAGAACACGCTGGCAACCTTCAAGCTGAAAGGCGCGGACGTTGTGGCGGCGCTGGAAAACGGGGCCAGCCAGATCGAGGAAGAGGCCGGTCGCTTCTCGCAGGTGGCAGGCCTGAAATACACTGTAGACCCGGCCGCCGAGGTGGGCAGCAGGATCAGCGATGTGCAGGTGATGCGCGATGGCGCATGGGCACCAATCGACGAAGCTGCGGAATATGGTGTGGTGTCGAACAACTACATGCGTAATGGCGGCGACGGCTACGATGTCTTTGCGACCAACGCGACGAATGTCTATGATTTTGGCCCGGACCTGGCTGATGTTCTGGCTGAATATATCGTCAAGCAGGGTCCCGATTTTTCGCCTGCAACCGACGGCCGGATCAGCGTTGTGAACGCCCCGGCAGAGGCGGCTGATGCGGCACCGGCCGAAGCGGCGCCTGCGGCGACTGAGGCAGACACTGCCCCGGCTGCGCAGTAGGAACCGCTGATAAATTTTGCCTTGTCCGGTTTCGGGCAAGGCAAAGCTTGCCACGCCAAGGCCTGTTTCCAGCCGATTTGATAGCGTTACCAGTCAGTCCCTGTTGCAAGTCTGCGCAATTGGGGGGATGGATAGTGACGACCTTCAGGAAAAAGGGTGGGGCAAATGACTCCTGTTGAACCGGTTTACAGCACGGGCGTGTTGCTGACCATTGCAGCGCTTGCGGTGGTTCTGCTGCTGGTGCTGATCATGAAGTTCCGGCTGCACGCCTTCGTTTCGCTGGTGCTGGTCAGCCTGCTGACGGCATTGGCGACGGGTATTCCCTTTGCCGACGCAGTGCCAACGATGCTGACGGGTTTCGGCAACACATTGGCTTCCGTCGCCCTGCTGGTCGGATTTGGCGCCATGATCGGCCGCCTGCTGGAGGTGTCGGGCGGCGCGCAGGTGCTTGCTGATCGTCTGATCAACAAGTTCGGCGAACAAAATGCCCCATTCGCGCTTGGCGTCGCCTCGTTGATGTTCGGCTTCCCGATCTTCTTCGACGCCGGTCTTGTCGTCATGCTTCCGATCATCTTCAGCGTTGCGTTGCGGTTCGGCGGGTCAGTGCTTTTGTATGCCTTCCCGTCTGCCGGCGCTTTCGCGGTCATGCACGCTTTCGTGCCGCCCCATCCCGGTCCGGTCGCGGCGGGCGATCTTCTGGGTGCGGATATCGGTCTTCTGCTGATGGTGGGCCTGATCCTGGCCATCCCGACCTGGTTCATCGGGGCCTATCTTTACGGGCAGTGGATCGGCAAGCGGGTCGTTCTGCCCGTCCCGGAATTTCTGGGCGCCGATCTGTCGGAAAATACCGGCCGGATTGTGCCGCCGGAATTCTGGCGCGTCATGACCGTGCTGCTTTTGCCGCTGGGGCTGATCTTTCTGAACACCGGCCTGAACACATTGACCACGATGGGCGTGGTCAGCGCCGAATCTGGCACGGTCGCATTCCTGCGCCTGATCGGTCAGACGCCTGTCGCGCTGCTGATCACGGTAATCGTCGCGATGTATCTGCTGCGACGCGGCCGAACGCCGGCGGAACTGGAAAAGATCATGGATCGCGCACTTGGTCCGATCTGCACGGTCATCCTGGTGACCGGCGCTGGCGGCATGTTCGGCGGCGTGCTCCGCGCCAGCGGGATCGGCACGGCGTTGGCGGGCAGTCTGGAAAATGTTGGCCTTCCGCTGATCGTCGCAGCTTTCGTGATCGCCACGGCGTTGCGCGTGGCGCAGGGCTCGGCCACGGTGGCGCTGACGACGACCGCGGGGTTGATTGCGCCGACAGTGGCGGCGACGACGGGGCTTAGCCAGTTTGACCTGTGCTTCCTGGTCATCGCGATCGCCAGCGGCTCTACCGTTCTCAGCCATTTCAACGATTCCGGCTTCTGGCTGGTGGGAAGGTTCCTGAACATGGATGAAAAGACGACACTCAAAACCTGGACAGTGATGGAGACGCTTCTGGGAAGCATCGGCTTCGCGCTGGCCGCGATTGGCTGGTGGCTGCTATGAGCGCGCTTCAGCATATCGTGGTGATGGGCGTCTCGGGCGCGGGCAAATCGACCACGGGCGAGGCGTTGGCCCGCCATCTTGGCTGGCCCTTCATCGAGGGCGATGCCTTCCACCCGGCGGCCAATGTCGAGAAGATGCATGACGGCATCGCCCTGACGGATGAGGACCGCGACCCCTGGCTTCACGCGCTGGCGGATGAACTGGGCCGGTTCGAAGCGTCGGAACAGAATTCGATCATGGGATGCTCGTCGTTAAAGCGCGCCTATCGCGACATCCTTCGCAGCGGTGCGCCCAATGTCAGATTCCTGCTGGTCCATGGCTCGCGCGACGTCCTGACCGAGCGGCTGGCCAATCGCAAGGACCATTTTTTTGCCCCGTCGTTGCTGGATTCGCAACTTGCGACACTGGAATTGCTGGAACCGGACGAGGATGGCGCCGTGATAGACATGTCGCTGTCGATCGCCGATCAGGTCAAAAAGGCGCTGCAGCTTCTGGATCTGAATTGATATGTGACGGCGCGCCTATGTCGCGTGCCGATTGACAGGTCGTATCGCCGTAACAGTTTCTCAGCAGCTGGGTGACAGATCGTCCTGACCGACGTTGCACAGCCGCACCCTGGTCCCCCAGTCGGCACAGCGCTGCTGCAGCGGATCGGGCAGGGCGCGGTCTGTGAAAAACGTGTCGATCTCTGACAGGCTGGCGATGCGCGCAGGCGCAGAGCGTGCCAGCTTCGAGTGATCGCTGACCAGAAAGCGCTGGCGGGCCTGCTGCAGGATCGCCCGGCTGACACGTACCTCTGCCAGATCGTAATCCAGCATGTCACCGTCCAGATCCAGCGCCGAGGTGCCGATGATGGCGTAATCAACCTTGAACTGCTCGATGAACTGGGTTGCAAGTTCACCGACCAACCCGCCATCAGACCTGCGCAGCGCACCGCCTGCGACCATGATTTCGCAGCCGGGATTCGCGGTCAGGATATTGGCCACGTTCATATTGTTCGTGATGACGGTGATATTCGAATGATGGATCAACGCCTGCGCAACCGCTTCGGTGGTGGTGCCAAGGTTCAGGATCAGGCTGGAATTTTCGGGGATTGCGGCCGCGCAGGCAGCACCTATGGCGGCCTTGGCGTCTGCGTGCAGGCGGCGGCGCGCCTCGTATCCAAGGTTCACCATGCCCATGCGGGCGACCGCCCCGCCATGCACGCGGTCGACCAGTCCGGCTTCTGCCAGATCGCCAAGATCGCGGCGGATCGTCTGCAGTGTGACATCGAAGCGTTGCGCCAGATCCTCGACCGCGACCCGGCCTTCGGCACGGGCAAGTTCCACGATCTCATTCTGCCGGATGCTGAGTGGCATTATCCCTCGCTGTTACAGATCCGAGGTCAGACTGGCTTAAGCAAAACGAGCATACAAGGGCCTTGTCTGACGTCATTGCAGCGAGAAAGCGCCATATCGCGTTAAGATGGGATAGCTTTATGTTCGATTTGCAAAGAAACGAACATGATCGAACATTCATCCTTGACCGATGAAGCGAATAGGTTAGTCCTGTGATCTATCGGATCGCGCCTATTCGCAGGAGGAAGGGAAAAGTGTCAAAACCCGGTTCAGCGGCGCCCGTTGATCTGTTCGTCATTGGCGGCGGGATCAATGGCTGCGGTATCGCGCGTGATGCCGTGGGACGGGGCCTCAGCGTGATGCTTGCCGAACAGGGCGATCTGGCGCAGGGCACCTCATCCGCGTCGACCAAGCTGTTTCACGGTGGCTTGCGTTATCTGGAGTATTTCGAATTTCGGCTGGTCCGCGAGGCGTTGAAGGAACGCGAAACGCTGCTGCGCGCCATGCCGCATATCAGCTGGCCGATGCGCTTCGTTCTGCCTTATTCACCAAAGATGCGGTTTGAAAGCGACACACCGACCTCGCGGCTGCTGGGTGTCGTGATGCCGTGGATGAAGGGAAGGCGCCCCGCTTGGCTGATCCGGCTTGGCTTGTTCCTTTACGACAATCTTGGCGGCCGGAAGATCCTGCCCGGCACCGCGAAGCTGGACCTGAGGACCGATCCGGCGGGGCGCCCGCTGAAGCCGGGATTCGACCTTGCCTATGAATACAGCGATTGCTGGGTGCAGGATTCGCGGCTGGTGGTGCTGAATGCCCGCGATGCCCAAGCGCGCGGCGCGAAGATCATGACCGCAACGCGCGTCACCGCCGCCCTTCGCGATGGTGAACTGTGGCGGGTCGAGGTCGAGGGCCCGGATGGGCCAGCGACCCATTATGCCCGCGCATTGGTGAACGCGGGCGGCCCCTGGGTCGAAAAAGTGATCAAGGACGTCATTCACGTCGATTCGACCGAAGGCGTGCGTTTGGTGCGCGGAAGCCACATCGTGGTGCCGAAGCTTTACGATCACGACCGCTGCTATTTCTTTCAGGGGCAGGACGGCAGGATCATCTTTGCAATCCCTTACGAGCGGGACTTCACGCTGATCGGCACCACCGACCAGGACCATCATGGTCGCCCTGACCAGGTTCATTGCACGGATCAGGAGCGCGATTATCTGTGTGACTTTGCCAGCCAGTATTTCGAAAGGCCCGTGACGCAGGATGACGTGGTCTGGACCTATTCAGGCGTGCGGCCCCTGTATGATGACGGCGCGAAATCGGCGACGGCGGCGACGCGCGACTATGTCCTGACGGTCGATGACAAGGGCGCGCCGCTGCTGAACGTGTTTGGCGGCAAGATCACCACCTATCGTCGTCTTGCCGAAAGCGCACTTGCGAAGCTGAAGCCATGGTTCCCGCAGGCGACGGATAACTGGACCGCGGGCGTAGCACTTCCGGGTGGGGATTTCCCGGTCGATGGTGCGGCCGATCTGATCGGCCGTCTTTTGTCGGCCTATCCGTTCCTGACGCCCGACTGGGCGGGTCGCCTGATCCGCACCTATGGGACCGAGGCGTTTGACATCCTGGGCGGCGCCAATGCGCCCGCCGATCTTGGCCCCGACTTCGGCGCGACCCTGACAGGGGCAGAGGTCGATTGGCTGATGACGCGGGAATATGCGCGCTCTGCTGCGGATATCCTTTGGCGGCGCACCAAGCTTGGGCTGCACCTGGCGCCCGAAAATGTGACGGCACTGGAGTCATATATCGCGCAGACCCGGAAGGTGGATGCAGCAGAATAAACATGATGTGGCCATCCAGGGCAGGAAGTGCTTTGCGGATGGCCGGAACAGCCCGGTGCGCCTGTCGCGGCCCTCAAAAGCGAAAAATCGCAATGTAAGGCGGTTTCTTATGACGAATTCGGGAAGTCCTGCCACAATACCGGCCATGGCGGGCGGCAGAGCGCGATCCGTCGGTTCGTTTGACATACCTGCCGGGACGCTCGTGTCCTGCAAACGGGGAAAAGCAGCGCCATGACCCATATCCTTGCCATAGATCAGGGCACGACGTCGTCCCGCGCGATCCTGTTTGACGGTGATCTGCGGCCCATCGCCACCGCCCAGGAAGAATTCACGCAACATTTTCCGAAGTCGGGCTGGGTGGAGCATGACCCGAAAGACTTGTGGTCGACGGTAGCCGCGACCGCACGAGCGGTGATCGAACGGGCCGGTATCGGGGCGCGCAACATCACGGCCATTGGCATAACCAATCAGCGCGAAACCACGCTTCTCTGGGACCGGAAGACCGGTCAGCCTTTGCATAATGCCATCGTCTGGCAGGACCGCCGCACCGCCGATATCTGCACCAGCCTGAAGGAACAGGGGCATGAGGCGATGATCACCGAAAAGACCGGGCTGCTGCTGGACCCGTATTTTTCCGGCACGAAGCTGAAATGGCTGCTCGACACCGTTCCCGATGCGCGCGACCGCGCGGCCAAGGGCGAACTGGCATTCGGCACGGTCGACAGCTGGCTGATCTGGAACCTGACAGGGGGTCGCGTCCACGCGACCGATGCCACCAACGCGGCACGAACCATGCTTTACAATATCGCCGAGAATCGCTGGGATGACGACATCCTTGCGCTTCTGGACATCCCCGCCGATCTGCTGCCAGAGGTTCGCGACAGCGCCGATGATTTCGGTGTAACCCGCGCCGACCTGTTCGGCCGCGAAATCCCCATACTCGGTGTCGCGGGCGACCAGCAGGCAGCAACCGTCGGACAGGCGTGCTTCAAGCCCGGAATGATGAAGTCCACCTATGGCACAGGCTGTTTCGCGCTTCTGAATACTGGCGAGCAGATTGTGCCTTCAACCAATCGTCTGCTGACGACGATTGCCTACCGCGTGGACGGCAAGACGACCTATGCGCTGGAAGGGTCCATCTTCATTGCCGGTGCCGTGGTCCAATGGCTGCGCGACGGGCTGAAAATCATACGCGAGGCATCGGAAACGCAACCACTGGCGAAGCAGGCTGACGATTCGCAGGATGTGGTTATGGTTCCCGCCTTCACCGGGCTTGGTGCGCCGTATTGGCAGCCCGACAGCCGGGGGGCGATTTACGGGCTGACCCGCAACTCCGGGCCTGCCGAATTCGCCCGCGCGGCACTGGAAAGCGTGGGCTATCAGACCCGTGATCTGCTGGAGGCGATGCGCGCGGACTGGTCGGCGCAAGGCGATGGCGACGGTGTGCTGCGCGTCGATGGCGGGATGGTCGCGTCGGATTGGGCGATGCAGTTCCTATCCGACATTCTTGGCGCTTCGGTGGACAGGCCACAGGTGACGGAAACGACCGCACTGGGTGCCGCGTGGCTGGCCGGCATGAAAGCCGGCATCTATCCCGACCAGGATGGCTTTGCGTCAAGCTGGGCGCTGGAGCGCCGGTTTGAACCCGCAATGGACGAGGCCACGCGAAACGCCAAATACGCGCGTTGGCAGCGCGCAGTAAAGGCGACGATCTCGGCGACATAGGCCGTCCGCGCCTCGTTCATGCGCCTATGCGCCAAAACCGGTGTTCACTGGCGTTTCGGCAGGATTGCCGTCCAACACGGCGACGATATTGCGGCGCTGCAAGGCACCCATTTCCGCCCGCGTTTCCACCGTGGCGGAACCGATATGCGGTAACAAAAGAACATTTGGCAGCGCGATCAGTCGCGGATCGGGGTTCGGTTCGTTCAACATCACGTCAAGCGCAGCGCCACGGATACGCCCGGCCTCCAGTGCTTCGATCAGCGCGCCTTCGTCCACGGTAGATCCGCGTGAGATATTGACCAAGACCGACTGTTCAGGAAGCGCAGCGATGACGTCCGCCGAAACCAGACCAGCCGTTTCGGCCCCGCCGACCAGTGCGATGACCAGGAAATCGCTGTTGGCGGCAAGTGCCTCTGGTGTGTCGTGATAGGTCCAGCCGGGCGTTTCCTTCGGCTTGCGCGACCAGTAATGGATCGGACAGCCGAAAGCGGCCATGCGCTGCGCGATCTGTTGACCGATCCGCCCCAGACCAAGCACGCCGACCCGCGCGCCCGAGACCTTGCGCGCAAGCGGCAGCGCCACACCGCGGCCCCAGTCCCCCGCCTCCAGATAATTTGCCCCGGCAACCAGATCGCGCGCCTGCGCCAGAATCATCGCTACCGCCAGGTCGGCCACATCATCGGTCAGCACGTCCGGGGTGTTGGTCACCAGCACCTTGCGGTCATTCGCGGCAGACACGTCGATGGCATCATATCCCACGCCGAAATTTGCGATCACCTCCAGCGCGGGAAGAAGATCCATCTGCGCGCCACCAAGCGGATGGTGTCCCTTGTAGGCAAGTGCCCGCACGCCCCTCCGGTCCGCCTCGGGCATTGCGGCGAGTGCATCCAGATCGGGCAGGTGGGTGGCGCCCAGTTCGGTCTGAAGCGCGGCGGCATCGGTATCAGAGTATGTGCCGATGGCGATGATTTGAGTCATTGGGTCTTTCCTTCCGTCTGGTCGAAAATGATCTGTGCCTTGATGGCACGGCTGCGGTCGGCGGCGATGTCGAATGCCGAAATTGCCTCGGCCAAGGGCAGGCTATGGGTAATCAGCGGCCGCACGTCGATCATTCCCTTCTGCATCAGGCTGACGGCGGTCGCAAATTCCTCGTGGAAGCGGAAGCAGCCGCGCAGGTCGATTTCGCGGGCGCACAGCAGGCCCATGGGAATGGTCATGTCTCCGCCAAGACCAAGCTGCAGGATAACCCCGCGCGGCTGCATCGCCGCAATGCCGGCATTCAGTGCGGCGTTCGCGCCCGAACATTCATAAAGGACGTCGAAAGTGCCCTTGCCGTTCGCATAGGCGGCCAGCCCGTCCGGTGCGTGCGACAGGTTCACAACCTCGTCCGCGCCGACACGACGTGCCATATCCAGCGTGAAATCCGTCAGATCGGCCGCAACAATGCGGTCGGCACCGGCACGGCGCGCGGCCAGGATGGCCAGCAGGCCGATCGGACCGCAACCTGTCACCAGAACCGAGGCGCCCAACATTCCGCCCGCGCGTCGCGTCGCATGAAGGGCCACGGAAAGCGGCTCTGCCATCGCGGCCTCGCCGGGGGTCAGTCCGTCGGCGGGGCAGCATTGTCCGGTATCAGCCAGTAGATATTCGCGAAACGCGCCCTGGATGTGGGGGAAGGGCATGGCGCTGCCATAGAAGCGCATATTTTCGCAGTGATTGGGCAGACCCTTCAGACAAAACCTGCAGGCCCGGCAGGGACGAGAGGGGGATACCGCGACCAGCTGTCCGGCGACCAGTCCCGTGACGCCTTCGCCAATCGCCTCGACATAAGCGGAAACTTCGTGGCCAAGGATCATCGGTTCCCGCAGGCGCACTGCGCCAAATCCGCCATGTTGGGCGTAATGCAGGTCAGAGCCGCAGATCCCGCCAGCCGCCAGCCTGAGCAGCACCTGACCCGCAGCCGGCGCGGGCGGCATGGGGCGATCCTCGATTTCCACATGCTGTGCGGCATGGACGACGACGGCTTTCATCAGATCCTTCATGGCGACTCGCTTGACATGATGTGTTAACGATAACATACATAACCCATCGACGTTTGAAAAGCGGGGAGTTGAGGGGATGTCGTCCAGCCGTGACATGTTTGATCTGACCGGGCGCAGGGCTTTGGTGACCGGGTCGACGCAAGGCATCGGTCTGGCGCTGGCGCGCGGGCTTGCCGGGGCAGGGGCCGGGGTCGTTCTGAACGGGCGTGATGCCGGTCGGCTGGAGGCAGCTGCCGAGGCGCTGCGAGCAGAGGGGTTTAAGGTCGAAACGCTTGGCTTCGATGCGACCGATCACGACGCCGTTCGCCAAGCCGTCGACGCGTTCGAAGCAAATACCGGCGCGATTGACATACTTGTCAACAACGCCGGCATGCAGCATCGGACGCCGCTGCAGGATTTCCCCGCCGACGCGTTCGAGCGTCTTTTGCAGACAAATATCGCGAGCGTTTTTCATGTCGGCCAAGCTGTTGCGCGTCACATGATCGGACGGGGCAGGGGCAAGATCATCAATATCGCCAGCGTGCAGACGGCGCTCGCCCGGCCGGGCATTGCGCCTTATACTGCGACCAAGGGCGCGGTCGGTAACCTGACGAAGGGGATGGCGACGGACTGGGCACGGCTGGGGCTGAACTGCAATGCCATCGCGCCGGGTTATTTCGACACGCCGCTGAATGCCGCACTGGTGGCCGATCCCGATTTCACCACATGGCTGGAGGGGCGCACACCTGCCGGTCGCTGGGGCCGGGTCGAAGAATTGATCGGCGCCTGCGTCTTCCTGTCTTCGGATGCCTCAAGTTTCGTCAACGGTCATACGCTGTTCGTCGATGGCGGCATTTCGGTGTCGCTATGACGCTGGCGCTGATCGGTGCGGGCGCCATGGGTGGTGCCATCGGGTCGCGGTTCTGCGCCACCGGCCAGCCCCTTCGGGTCTTCGATCCGGATGCCGAAAAGGTCGCGGCCCTGGTCGCGGCTGGCGCGGAAGCTTCCCCAACAGCGGCTGCGGCAGCAAACGGCGCAGAGGCGGTCATTCTCAGCCTGAACAGTCCGCGCATCGTCGAGGCGGCTGTTTTCGGTGCAGACGGGGTGGCAGAGGGGTTGGCTGCAGGCGGTCTGATCATCGATATGTCGTCGATCGACCCTGCCGCCACGCGCGACCTGGCAAAACGCGCGGCCGATCAAGGCATCGCCTGGGTGGACAGCCCGCTTTCGGGCGGGGCGCCTAAGGCCCGGACCGGAGAGTTGACGTTGATGCTTGGCGGGGACGATGCCGATATCGGCCGCGCCCGCAAAGTGCTGGAACATGTGGCGAGCAATATCACCCATATGGGTCCGGCGGGGGCTGGACAGGCGACCAAGTTGATCAATCAGGTGTTGTGCGGGTTGAACTTTCTGGCCGTGGCGGAGGCCACAGCCTTGGCCGAGGCCGCCGGCATCGCAGTCGAGCGCATTCCGAGTGCACTTCGTGGCGGACGTGCCGACAGTGCCATCCTGCAGGAATACATGCCACGTTTTGCCGCACGCGACTATCGGCGGACGGGCCGGATCGACAATATGGTCAAGGATCTGGACGGCGCACTGGCGGTTGCCCGCCAGACGACAACGCCGATGCCGCTGACGTCTGCTTGCGCGGATGTGCACCGGATGCTGACCCGCGCCGGTCTCGGCGCCGAGGATCAGGCCGCGCTTATGGAATATTTCAACATGACCCACAGTAATTCGAAGGTGACCTGATGCTGACGCGCTACGCAATTTTCGAAGGTCAACTGCTGGCCGGTCAAGAGCAGGCGTTCCGCGAAGCCGTCATCGAGGAACTGGTGCCGATGTGGCGGCAGTTTCCCGGCCAGACTGGGCTGCGCATTACCTTCGGGATGGAACGTGACGACGGTGCGCCGGAATATCCGCTGATCCTCGCGATCACCTATCCCGACCGCGAGACGATGGAGGCGGCGCTGGAACACCCGATCCGTTTGTCCAGCCGGGAGGCGACGCAAGCCGCAATTGCCGGCCGGTTCGAGGGGAAGATCCATCATCACGTTACCTATATGCTGGACTTTCCTGCCTGATCAGTCACGCTGCTGCACGCCGGAGGAGGCGGCATGAATACCAAACCGACGATGAAGGACGTTGCGCGCGAGGCAGGGGTCTCGGTCATGACGGTGTCGCGCGCCTTTCGCAGCGATGCCTCGATCACGGATGCCACGCGTGACCATATCCGGAAGGTTGCCGATGAACTGGGCTATGTCTTCGATGCCGTGGCATCCAACCTGCGCTCGCAGCGAAGCGGTTTCGTGGCGGTCACGATTCCATCGATCAACAACGCCAATTTCGCCGATACCGTCGGGGCGCTGACCAGCCGACTTGATGCGGCCGGGCTGCAGGTGCTGCTTGGGCGGACGAATTACGACATGGCCGAGGAGGAGCGTCTTATCGGCCAGTTGCTGCGCCGTCAGCCCGAGGCACTTGTCGTCACCGGCGGACATCACAGCGACCGCGCCCGGCGGATGATCCAGAATGCAGGTGTGCCCGTCGTTGAGACCTGGGACCTGCCAAGGCGGCCGCTGGGGCATGTCGTGGGCTTTTCCAATGCAGGCGCGATGCGGGTCATGGTCGCGCATCTGACCGGGCGCGGCTATCGCAGAATTGCCTTTATCGGCGGAGATTCCACCTATGACACGCGCGGTGCCGACCGTCGCCGCGGTTTCGCAGCCGCGATGGAGGAAGCGGGCCTGGACCCGTCGCGCCTGATCACCGTAGGTCGGCCGCCGACGTCGATGCGGCAGGGTGCGGACGCGATGTCCATGGTGCTGGACAGCCTGCCCGATACCGAAGCGGTCATTGGCGTGGCCGATCCGGCGGCCTTCGGGGCGCTGACGGAATGTGCAAGGCGCGGTATTCGCGTGCCCGAAGACATGGCCATAGCAGGCTTCGGAAATTTCGAGATCGCGGGCATATCTGAACCTGCCTTGACCACGATTGACCCGTTTCCGGCGCGTATCGGAGACGAGGCAGGGCGGCTGATTGCCCGTATCCTGCGCGGGGCCGAACAGCAGAACGGCCCGTCTCTGATCGAGGTCGGGCCGCAACTTGTGGCCCGCGCCTCGACCGGCGCGGGCTAGGGGGCTGGCCAGAAGTTACTGGGCCGCCACCGCTTCGATGTGCTTCAGCATCTCGTCGCCATTTTCCGAGACATAATTGTCCCAGACCGGCTTGATGGCTGCCTGAAAGGCAGCGGCATCGACGTCGCGATTGACTTCCATGCCCTCGGCCTCAAGCCCTGCGATCATTTCCTCTTCCTTTTCCTGCACCAGCCCGCGCTGCAGATCGACGGCAGCTTTCGCGGCTTCGGTCACTGCGGTCTGCTGCTCGGGGGTCAGCCCGTCGAATTTGGCCTTGTTCATGGTCAGGCCGAGTGCCGAATAGGCATGTTGGGTCAGGCTGAGATATTTCTGAACCTCGTTGAACTTGAACGAGGCGACAACGCCGATCGGATGGTCCTGCGCGTCCACGACGCCGGTTTCCAGCGCGGTATACAGTTCGGCAACCGGAAGCTGCTGGGGATTTGCGCCAAGAAGCTGGAACATGTCGTTCAGCGCCTTGGAGTTGTTGACCCGCATCCGAAGGCCCTGCAGGTCTTCAGGCGTCTGGATCGGTCCAGTGTTGTTGGTCATGTTCCGATAGCCGTTTTCGCCATAACCCAGAAGCTTCAGGCCATGGGCCTCCATCTCTGTCGCGACGGCCTGACCGGGCGCGCCGTCCAGTACCGCGTAGGCCACCTCGCGGGTGGGGAATATGAACGGCAGTTCAAATGCGCCCGCATCGGGGACAAGGCCGGTATAGTTGTTAAGTCCGATCAGCGTCACATCGATGATGCCCGAACGGGTGCCGTCGATCATCTGCTGGTCGTTGCCAAGCTGGCCGTTCGGAAAGATCTGGACGGTCACCTCGCCGCCGGTCTTTTCTTCAAGCACGCGCTTGAATTCCAGCGCGAGGTTCTGCTGCAAATCCGCTTCGGGCACGGGATGGGCCAGCTTCAGCGTGATTTCGGCCTGTGCGGCAAAAGCGGTCAGCGCGAAGGCTGCGGCCAGTCCGGTGGCGGTGAAGAACTTTCTCATGGAGACTCCTCTCTCTCAGTATCCTGTTGGAATATCAGTCGATCAGCAGATCAAGCGGGCCGGTGATCATGACTGGGAAAATGATGAACAGTCCCAGCAGGATCAGATAGGCAAGCACGAAAGGCAGGGTGCCCTTGACCACTTTCGAAACCGGCGCCTTGCCGACGCCGCAGACCACGTTCAGCACCGAACCCACCGGCGGCGTGATCAGGCCGATGCAGGAATTGATGATGAACATCAGGCCGAAATAGACCGGATCGATTCCGGCCATTTTGATGACCGGAAGCATCAGCGGCACAAGGATCAGCACCGATGGCACAAGGTCCATGACCATGCCGACCAGGAAAACCACGATCATGATGACCAGCATCAGCAGGCGCGGGCTTTCGACCAGCCCGCCCAGTGCGACGGCCAGTTGTTGGGGCAGCTGCGCGATTGTGATCAGCCAGGCTGCGACCATCGCGGCGCCGACCAGAAACATCACCATCGCGGTCGAACGACCGGCCGAGATCAGCGTATGAACCAGCATTTTCCAGGTCATCTCGCGATAGACCAGCATGGAGACAATGATGGCATAGACTGCCGCGACAACGGCGGCTTCGGTCGGCGTGACGATGCCCGAGCGGATGCCGCCGATGATCAGGATCGGCATGATCAGCGCCCAGACCCCGTCGCGAAGCGCTGCCATGCGTTCGGCACCGCTGGCCCTGGGGGCCACGGCCAGATCCTCGTTCCGGGTGGTGATTGCCCATGTGATCATCAGCGCCGCGCCCATCATCAGGCCAGGTACGATACCGCCGATGAACAGTTTCTCGATCGAGATTCCGCCCGCGACGCCCAGAACGATCAGCGGAAGCGAGGGCGGAATGACCGGCGCGATGATCCCGCCGGCTGCCAGAAGACCAAGCGAGCGGCCTTCGGGATAGCCCGATTGCTTCATCATCGGGTAAAGGATCGACACAAGGGCCGCGGCATCGGCAACGGCGGATCCAGACAGACCCGCCAGCAGGACCGAGGTCATGATCGCCACATAGCCCAAGCCGCCCTTGCGGTGCCCCAGAAGGCTGGTCGCCAGCCGGACGATCCGCTTGGACAAGCCGCCGACCGCCATCACCTCGCCTGCCACCAGGAAGAAGGGAATGGCCAGAAGCGTGAAGCTGTCGATCCCGTTGATCAGGGACTGCGCCATGATGTCGACACTGAACGTATCCAGATGCACCATCAGCGCGACAGAGGACAAGAGCAGCGCGAAAGCCACTGGCAAGCCCAGCAGAATGGCCCCGATCAGGACCCCGAGAAACAGCGCCAGCGTCATGCGATCGGCCTTTCGGGATGTGAGCCATAAGGGACCGGGCCGAAGATCTGCCCGATTGCGACAAGGATCATCAAACCGCCACCGGTGACACCGGCCAGATAGAACAGCGCACTCGGAAGGCCTGTAACCTGGCTGATATTCACCCAGTTCATCATCATCAGCTTCCAGCAGCCCATCACGAACATCGCCAGAAGCGCGATGATGATCAGGCGCGTGATGACCCACAACGGCCGCAGTGCACGCGGCATCAACGTCTCGACCATCTCTGTCACGGCCAGATGTTCATTGCTGCGAAGCGCCAGCGCCGAACCCAGCATCGCGATCCAGACAAATGCAAGACGCGACAGCTCGATCCCCCATCTGAGGCCCGAGTTGAAGCCATAGCGCATGACGACATTCGTAAAGACCATGATGATCATGCCGGTCAGAAGAAGCGCAAGCAGCGCTTCGATCAGGACCCAGATCACGGCGGTGCCGCGTGCGAGCATCTGCGTGTTCCTCCTTCATCTGTGCCGGATCGGGGCGCGTGACTGACGCTGTGAAATGACTTGCCCGAATCCTCTCCCTGTCATAATGGTATCGATAACATTTTAACCTGTCAACGCGCGATGATGGAGGAGGGAAGATGGGACAGACGATTCTGATCACAGGGGCGGGCAGTGGTATCGGACGGGCGACTGCACGGCTGTTTCTGGACAACGGCTGGAATGTCGGGCTGGTCGGGCGTCGCGAATCCGCGCTGAAGGAAACGGCGGACGGGCACGAGTCCGCCTTGCTTCTGCCTTGCGATGTTGGCGATGCGGAAGCGGTCGGGGCGGCGGTGGCGGGGATCGTTCAGAAGTTCGGCCGGCTGGATGTGCTTTTCAACAATGCCGGCATCTCGCTTCCGACCGCCATGATCGACGAAATCGCTGTCGAGGACTGGCAGTCCATTGCCAATGTGAACATCAACGGGATGTTCCTGACCGCGCGCGCCGCGTTCGGCCAGATGCGCCGACAAAGCCCCCAGGGCGGTCGGATCATCAATAACGGCTCTGTCTCGGCACAGGTGCCGCGCTACGGATCTGCCGGCTATACGATGTCGAAACACGCAGTGACGGGGCTGACCCGATCCCTGTCCTTGGACGGGCGCGCGTTCGATATTGCCTGCGGTCAGATCGACGTCGGCAATGCCATGACCGACATGGCTGAAAAGATGACACGGGGCGTGCCGCAGGCCGATGGGACACTGAAGGTGGAACCGGTCATGCCGGCCGCCGAGGTCGCGCGGGCGGTATGGCATATGGCGACCTTGCCGCAGGGGACGAATGTCCAGTTCCTGACGGTCATGGCAACCGCGATGCCCTATATCGGGCGGGGATAGGACGGGTCGGGCGGGCAAGCCAGTGCCCGCCAGGCGTCGTATTGCGACAGGAAAACGCGACCGTTCATGTCTTTCAGAAGATGCGCACGCTGCAGTCGATCCATGACCGGCCCCTTGACCTCTGACAGGTGAAGCCCGACGTCCATGTCGCGCAGGCGGTTGTTTATCGCCTCCAGGCTTTCAAGCGCAGAGTAATCAACCGAGTTCACGGCCGAAAACATCAGCACGACATGCCGGATTGCACATCCTTCCGTCACGCGGCGCTGGATGAGATCTTCCAGAAATCGCGCATTGGCGAAGAACAGGCTTTCATCGACGCGCAGGCTCAGCAGGCAGGGGTCGGTCTCGACCTCGTGACGATCGATGTTGCGGAAATGCTGGCTGCCCGGCACCAGTCCGACCTCTGCCACATGCGGGCGCGAGGTCTTGTAAAGATGCAGAAAGACGGACAGGGCGACCCCGGTTGCGACGCCCAGCTCCACCCCTGCGGCAAGGGTCACAAGGATTGTGGCTGAAACGGCGATGAAATCGGCCCGAGAATAGTGCCAGGTCTTCCTGAGGATCGACAGATCGACAAGGCTGAGAACCGCCACGATGATCGTGGCCGCAAGCGTCGCGTTGGGCAGATAGTAGACAACCGGCGTCAGCGCCACGGCGGCGATTGTCAGCCCTATCGCGGTGAAAGCACCAGCGGCAGGGGTTTCGGCCCCGGCGTCGAAATTCACCACTGATCGCGCAAATCCGCCGGTGACCGGGTAACCGCCCGTGAATGCGGCCCCCAGATTGGCAAAACCAAGACCGATCAATTCCTGATCCGGGTGGATGCGCTGGCGCTTCTTGGCGGCCAGCGTCTGTGCCACCGAAACGGATTCGACAAAGCCGATCACCGAAATCAGCAGTGCCGGAACCAGCAGTGAACGCAGCAGATCGGGCGCAAAGCCGGGCAGGGTAAGCGGCGGCAGGCTTTGCGGCACCTCGCCCACGATCTTTACGCCGCGGCCCTGCAGGTCAAACCCCCACACGATCAGCGTTGTCAGAACCACGGCCGCGACCGGCCCTGCCTTGGTCAGTATGTCGACCAGAAGTGCGGGCATTCGCCGCCGCGTCAGCAAAGCGCGCAGATGGCGGCGCGCCCAGAACAGAAATGCGGTTGCCGAGCAGCCGATCAGTGCGGTCAGAACATTGACCTGTCCCAGTTGAGACAGCACCGCGCCAAGAATTTGCGGCAGCGTCTGACCGCCCGCGCTGATGCCCAGGATATGCTGTAACTGACTGGCGGCGATCAGAATGCCCGATGCCGTGATGAAACCCGCAATCACCGGGTGGCTGAGGATATTTGCCAGAAAACCCAGCCGCAGCAGCCCCATCAAGAGCAGGATGAGCCCCGACAGGAAGGCAAGCGTCAGTGCAGCCGTGACATATCCAGCTGTTCCCTGTTCCGCGACCTGACCAACCGCCGACGCTGTCAGCAGCGAAAGCACCGCAACCGGCCCAACAGCCAGCGCCCTGCTGGTGCCGAACAGCGCGTAAAGGATCAGGGGCGCGATTGAGGCATATATGCCCGCCTCTGGCGGCAACCCCGCCAGCATCGCGTAGGCCAGCGATTGCGGGATCAGCATGATCGTCACGATCACCGCAGCCAGCAGGTCGTTCGACAGTGCCCGGCGGTCGTAACGCCGTCCCCAGTCCAGGATCGGTAAATAGCGGCGCAGTCCGCCGATCATGGCGCAACCCTTAAGGGTGCCGAGGACGCAACGCGCGGGCAGGTATGTCGCAGCATCGTTACAATCCGTTCAACGGCACCTTCAGCATCGGACGCCCGTCCTTGTCGGTGGGAACCTCGCCCGCGCGCATGTTGACCTGCAGGGCGGGGATGATCAGGCTGGGCATTGCCAGTGTGGCATCGCGCGCCGTGCGAAAGGCCACGAACTCCTCTCTCGTCCGGTTCCCGCCGACATGGATATTATGGGCCTTTTCCTCGGCCACGGTGGTCTGCCACTGAATTTCGCGCCCGTTCGGTGCGTAATCGTGACACATGAAAAGTCGCATTGCGTCGGGCAGCGCCAGCACTTTCTGGATACTGTCATAAAGAAGGCCGGCATCGCCGCCCGGAAAGTCCGCGCGTGCTGACCCGCCATCGGGCATGAACAATGTATCGCCCACGAACGCCGCATCGCCCATCACATGGACCATGCAGGCCGGGGTATGGCCCGGCGTGTGGATCGCAAAACAGGCAAGTTCGCCGACCATATAGGTGTCGCCATCTTCGAACAGCCGGTCGAACTGGCTGCCGTCACGTTGAAATTCAGTGCCTTCGTTGAATATCTTGCCGAATGTTTCCTGCACGGTCATGATCTTCGACCCGATGCCGATCTTGCCGCCCAGCACCTGCTGGATATAGGGCGCGGCAGACAGGTGATCAGCATGGACATGGGTTTCGATGATCCATTCCAGGCGCAGACCAAGCTCCCGGACCCGCGCAATCAACATGTCTGCGTGTTCATAGGTGATACGCCCGGCGGCGTAATCGATATCCATGACGCTGTCGACAATCGCACAGGCATCTGATCCCGGATCGCGCACGATGTATGAGAAGGTGTTCGTGGCATCGTCGAAGAAGGCCTCGACCTCGGGTCGTACGTCCATGTTGACGGGATAATCCACCATGTCGCGATTTCCTTGCTGGCGGTTGGCTGCAATCGTCACTTCAGTATCGCGCAAGGATGATGCCCCCGACAAGGGTTCAGGACCAATCGGTCCTGAACCTGCCATCGTCTTTCGAAGGTGCGGGGTGCCGACCGGCGCGGCGTCGGTCAGTCCACCCGGCTGACCGAGATTGATTGGGCAACCAGCGTTGCCATCTGGACCGAGGACAGGAATGCAACATCCGTCGCGTCGCGCCCGACCGCGATGATCGCCATGTTGTCGGCATGGGCCATCCCGGTCGCGTCGATCAGGTGCCAGCCGCCATCCAGATAGACTTCTGCGACCGCATGGAAGTCCGGCGGATCGACATCTGGCGCGTAAACACTTGCCATGCGGGCGGGAATGTTTGCCGCCCGGCAGAACGAGACCAGCAGATGCGCATAATCCCGGCACACCCCGCGCCGTTCCAGAAACGTGTCAACGGCGGTCGTTTCGGGGCCCGACACGCCGGACACATAATCCAGATTTTCCTCGATCCAGTCGCGCATTTTTGCCACCCGCGCGCCACCGCTGAGGTTTCCGAAGCATTTCTCAACGAAGTTGCCAAACCGCTCGGACGGGCAGTAGCGCGAGGGCAGGGTATACCGCAGAGAGTCGCCCGGCAGGCGTTCGAACGGCGTCGACGGCATCGCGGCGAAATCTGGCCTCGGCCGTTCAATCTTGACCGTAGCCGTGTATTTGCAGGACAGATGCGCGCGGGGCCGGATAACCAGCCGTTCGCCAATCCCCTCGTCGCCCGGAACACGGGCAAAGCTTTCCAGATCGCCAAGGTCGATATTCGCATCAAGGATTGTCTGGCCCAACGCCCCTGCCGCTTCGACCGACAGAACGGCGGGACCGGGCGTTTCAAGATCATATTCGAGATTTGTCGTTATGGAGATCTTCATATCGGTATCATCCTTGGCGCGGGAAGGGGGGGACATGTCGCACGTCAATGGCGCATATACCAGTCTTGTGCCGCCCTGTTGGCGGTTGATTTTCATCATCGCCCGCCGCGACCCTTTTCGATGCCGGCCTTAGTCCAGTCTGCGCCCCGTCTGGGCGTCGAAGCGGTGCACGGCTTCGGGTGGAACCGACATGCGGATGGTGTCGGACAATTCCGTATGAGAGGGCATTGTGACGGTAAAGGCTTCTCCCCCGACCTGGCCATGCACAAGTCGAAGCGCGCCAAGTTCCTCGACTGCGCCGACGCGAAGCTCGATCGGGCCGTCGGCAGCCATTTGCAGATCCTCGGGCCGGATACCAAGCAGGCCAGCATGCGCACTGCCGGGCAGATGTGGGACCGCACGGGACTGCAGCAGGTTCATCGCGGGGCTTCCGATGAAGCCCGCAACGAATGCGCTGGCCGGTCGGCGATAGACTTCCAGGGGCGTGCCGATCTGTTCGACGCGTCCCATGTTCAGCACTACCAGACGGTCGGCAAGCGTCATCGCTTCAAGCTGGTCATGGGTCACATAAAGGCTGGTGGTGCGCAGTCGCTTCTGAAGCTCCTTGATCTCCAGCCGCATGGTCACACGAAGCTTTGCATCAAGATTGGACAGCGGTTCATCGAACAGGAAGGCCGCAGGCTCTCGCACGATGGCGCGGCCCATCGCCACGCGCTGGCGCTGACCCCCCGAAAGCGCGCGGGGCTTGCGGTCGAGGTAGGGGCCGATCTGCAGGATATCTGCCGCTTCCTGAACCCGACGGTCGATTTCGGCGCGCGGGGTGCCACGATTTTTCAACCCGTATTCCAGATTCTTGCGCACCGACATATGCGGATAAAGCGCATAGTTCTGGAAGACCATGGCGATGTCACGCTCGGCGGGTTCAATCTGATTGACGACACGGTCGCCGATCTTGACTGTACCTTCGGTGATTTCCTCCAGCCCTGCGACCATGCGCAGCAGCGTGGATTTGCCGCAGCCGGACGGTCCGACCAGCACGATGAATTCGCCGTCGGCGATTTCCATGTTGACGTCGCCGATGGCGCGGTTGCCGCCGGGGTAGACCTTGCCGACATTGTCGAGGGTGATTGATGCCAAGTTATTTCTCCGTCTCGACAAGACCTTTGACGAACAGCTTCTGCATGGCGATGACAACGGCGACAGGCGGTAGCATGGCCATGATGGCGGTCGCCATCACCAGATGCCATTGCGGCAGCCCGTCCACCACGTCAGCCATGCGTTTGATGCCCGCAACGATGGTGTAGTAACTGGAATCCGTGGTGATCAGCAGCGGCCACAGATACTGGTTCCAGCCATAGATGAACAGGATCACGAACAGCGCCGCGATATTGGTGCGCGACAGCGGCAGAAGGATATCGCGGAAGAATTTCATCGGGCCGGCCCCGTCGATCCGGGCGGCCTCGGTCAACTCATCCGGGATGGTCAGAAAGACCTGCCGGAACAGGAAGGTCGCCGTGGCCGAAGCGATCAGCGGTATGGAAAGCCCGGCATATGAGTTCAAAAGGCCGAGGCCCGCCACGACCTGAAAGGTCGGCACGATCCGCACCTCGACCGGCAGCATCAGCGTTATGAAGATGCACCAGAAGGCAAAATTGCGGAACGGAAAGCGGAAATAGACGATCGCGAAGGCCGACAGGACCGAGATCACGATCTTCCCGATGGCAATGGACAGGGCCATGATCAGACTGTTGAACATCATCCAGCCAACCGGGGGCGTGCCGCTGGTAGACAAGCCGCTATCCAGCATCCGGCTGTAATTCTCGATCAGATGCGGGCCGGGCAGCATGGGGATGGTGCCTGACGAAAAATCCGTGGCGGTGTGGGTTGACGCGACAAACGCGATCCAGACAGGCATGGCGACGATTGCCACACCGAAGATCAGCACCAGATGCGCGAGGAAGTTCAGGCCGGGGCGGTTCTCGATCATCAGTATTCCACCTTCTTCTCGACATAGCGGAACTGGATCACGGTCAGCGCGATCACAATCAGCATCAGGATCACCGATTGCGCCCCGGAACTGCCAAGGTTTTGGCCGATGAAGCCGTCGAAATAGACCTTGTAGACCATGATGTTCGTGGCCTGGGCCGGACCGCCTTCTGTCGCGCTGTCGATCACGGCGAAAGTGTCGAACATTGCGTAGACGATATTGACCACCAGCAGGAAGAACGTCGTGGGCGACAGCAGGGGCAGGGTGATCGTGAAGAAGCGCTTCACCGGGCCGGCCCCGTCGATGGCCGCAGCTTCGCGAAGGCTGGCGGGAACCGATTGCAGCCCGGCGACGAAGAACAGGAAGTTATAGCTGATCTGCTTCCAGGCGCTGGCGATGACCACCAGCAGCATCGCATCGCCCTTGTCCGAGATATGATTCCAGTCATAGCCGAACTGGTCCAGAACATAGGGCAGGATGCCGACGGTCGGGTTGAAGATGAACCACCACAGGATGCCCGCGACAGCAGGCGCCACGGCATAGGGCCAGACCAGAAGCGTGGTGTATAGCCGCGACGATTTGATCATCCTGTCGACGGCAACCGCCAGCAGCAGGGAAAACCCCATGGACAGCACGGTGACCGAAACGGCGAAGACCGCGGTCACCTGCAGCGAGTTCATGTATTCGGAACTGCCAAGCAGCCGCGCGTAGTTTTCCAACCCGACAAAGGTCGTCTTGATGCCGAAGGCGTCTTCGCGAAGGAAGCTTTGCCAGACGGCCTGTGCAGCAGGCCAGATGAAGAAGATGAAGGTAATCGCCAATTGCGGGGCCAGCAGCAGCCAGGGCAAAAGCTGGTTGTTGAAAATCGTGCGCTTCATCTTGTCACTCGGGCCTGTGTGGGCGGAGGGCCGCTGAACGGCCCCCCGCGAGATCGGGTTACTGGTTCTGCGCCTGGAATTCCTCGAGCAGCGCATTGCCGCGCTCGACCACGGAATCAAGCGCGCCCTGGGCGTCCTTAGACCCGGCAAGCAGCTGTTCGAACTCCTCGTCGATGATGCCACGGATCTGGACGTAATTGCCGAACCGCAGACCCTTGGAGTTTTCGGTCGGCTCGTTCAGCGTGATCTGGTTCACACCGGTATCGGCGCCGGGATTTTCCGTGAAGAAGCCCGACATCTGGTCAGCCGCCGCCCGCGTGATCGGCAGATAGCCCGAGAAGGACGCCCAATCTGCCTGCACCTCGGGGCTGGACAGATATTCGAAGAATTTTGCGGCACCGGCATATTCCTCGTCCGGACGACCCGACAGGACCCAGAGCGTGGCGCCCCCGATGATCGAGTTCTGCGGCGCGCCCTCGACATCGTCGTAATAGGGCAGCATGCCGAAGCCCAGTTCGAAATCCTTGGCATTGGCGATGACGCCCGCGCGGCTGGCCGAACTGTTCATGATCATCGCGCATTCCTGCGAATAGAACAGCGGCGCGGCATTGTCGCCACCGACAGGGCCGCCATATTTGAAGATGCCCTCATCGGCCCATTTCTTCAGGTTTTCCCAGTGCTTGACCTGAACCGGACCATTCACGCTAAGCCGCGCGTCAACACCGCCAAACCCGTTTTCCAGCGTGCCGATCGGTTGGTTGTGCCATGCGCTCAGGTTTTCGGTCTGGATCCAGCTGATCCAGCCGGTGGTGAAGCCACAGCTGGCCGCGCCGGATTCCATGATCTTCTTGGAAAACTCCTCCATCTCGGCCCAGGTTTTTGGCGGGGCCTCGGGATCCAGCCCGGCCTTTTCGAAGACGGATTTGTTGTAATAAAGGATCGGGGTCGAGCTGTTGAACGGCATCGACAGCATGTTGCCATCTGTGTCGGTGTAATAGCCCACGACCTGCGGCAGGAACGATTCGGGATCGAAGGCTGCGCCCTGATCGGCCATCAGCTGATAGACCGGAACGATGGCGCCCTCGGCCGCCATCATCGTTCCGGTGCCGACTTCAAAGACCTGGACGATGGCAGGCTGTTCGTTCGCGCGGAAAGCGGCGATGGCAGCCGTCATCGTCTCGGGGTAGGTGCCCTTGTAGGAGGGGACGACCGTATAATCGGACTGGCTGTCATTGAAGCCCTTAACGATTTCTTCCAGCTTGGCGCCCAGTTCGCCGCCCATGGCATGCCACCACTGGATTTCGGTTTGCGCATTGGCAGCGCCTGCGGACAAGGCCAGCAGCATTGCCGGTCCAACGAACATGTTTCTCATACAACTTCCCTCCTAGGGTTGAGATCAGTCGGCGTCGTAACGCCCCTCCGTGACAGATCTGCGACCAGTTTGTGAACAGAATGTGACAGTCTTTTACTGTTTGGTCAAAACATTGATTTTCGGCCAACAGATGTGCGGCTGGTGGCAGGAGTAACAGTCAATATTGCCCGTAAACGATTGAAATGATCATCGAATGTCGCGCCTTGCGAATCGTCGGCGAGAACGGCCTGCGCGACAACCGCTGACATTCCGGTCGAACCATTGCGCAACGGTTGCAGGCAGTTTCTTGTGCAGGTGACGGAAGACTGAGCAGCCGCCAAGGGCAGACCGGTCCGACGCTTTGCGCCCAGTGAAATGCTGTCCGGACGGCGCGCCTACATCAAGCGATTGGGAAGCCACATCACGATTTCCGGAAAAATGATCAGCAGCGCCAGGAACAGGATCATCAGCAGGACATAAGGTGCCGAACCCGCGACGATACGGCCCATGGGTGCGGATGTGATCGCCTTTATCGTGAACAGATTCATGCCGACGGGCGGCGTGATCATCGCCATTTCCAGATTGACGACCAGCAGGACGCCATACCAGATCGGATCGATGTTCAGATGCACCATCGCGGGCAGGATGACCGGCGCGGTGATCAGGATGATGGCGACGCTTTCCAAGAACATGCCGAGGATCATGATCATCACCATCATGATGACCACAAAGCCGATCATGCCGAAATCTGCGCCGACCAGTGCCTCGACGACCTGCTGGGGTACGCGCATCTTCGTGAGCACGTGACTGAACACCGTCGCCCCGGCGAGGATCATGAACAGCATCGCCGACATGCGGGCGGCAGCGCCTGCCGAATCCCAGATGTCGCGCCACCCGATGCTGCGATAGACGAAGATCGTGATGATCAATGACAGCCACGCGCCGGCGGCTGCGGCCTCGGTTGCGGTGAAGATACCGGCATACATGCCACCCAACACGCAAACCGGCATGAGAATTGCCCAGAACGACTGTCGAAGGGCACGCAGCATCTCGGCCGGGCGGGCCATTTTTTCGCGCGTCATGGTTCCTGACATGGCCGTGCGGATCACGGCCCAAAGGATGAAGATCCCCGCCAGCGCGATCCCGGGCACAAGGCCGGCCATGAACAGCCCGCCGATCGAGGTATCCGTCGCAACACCGTAAAGGATCATCGGCCCCGATGGCGGGATCAGGATACCCAGCGTGCCGCCGGCCGCGACGACGCCATATGCCAGACGCTCGTCATAGCCAAAGCGCAGCATCTGCGGGATGGCGACCGCGCCGATGGTCATGGCAGTGGCGACGCTGGAGCCGGAGATGGCGGCAAAGAGCGTGCAGGCCAGAATGGTCGCCACGGCCAGCCCGCCGGGCAGATGCCGGGTGAAGGTATAGGCTGCGTCATAAAGATCGTCGACAACCCTTCCCTTGATCATGATGTTGGCCATGAAGCCGAACAGAGGGATCGCGACCAGCAGATAGCGGTTCACCTCGTGAAAGACGATATCGGTGATCGGCCCGAAATTCCCCTGCGTCAGCAGCAGCAAGGCCCCGCCATAAAGCGTCAGCCCGGCGAAAATCGGCAGCCCGGTGAACAGCAGGATCAGCAGCGTGGCAAGGATCGCGAAGATAATCATGGCAGAGCCTCCTGCTCGGTCAATCACCGGCGGCGTTGTGCACTTGGGCGGTGTCGGCATTTTTCCATGCCGCCACCGTTTGCCAGATCTGCAGGATGACGACCGGCACCAGCAGGATGCCCCCGAGCGGCAGCAGCAATTGCAACTGCCACAGCGGCAGTTCCAGATGCCCCTCGGTCAGCAGCCCGATCATTTTCGAGAACATTGCTGTCGCCCAGCCGTTGAAGATCAGCAGCAGCGCGACTGACAGGACCGCGACCGAGGACCAGATCCGGATCAGCAGCGAAAGCCTGCCACGCGCCTGGCTGGTCAGGATGTCCACCTCGATATGGCCATGTTCCTGCAGCACTTTGGGCGCGGCAAGCATGGTTATCGCTGTCAAAGACAGCGCGACCAGTTCGTCGGCCCAGGTGATCGGCGCGTTGAAGAGATAGCGCGCCATAACCGAGCCGCCGAGCAGCAGCAGATCGACCAGCACCAGTGCCGAGGCGACGGCAAATGCAGCCCGGCACATCAGGCTTACTGCGCCGTGATAGGCGCGCAGCGCCGGTGACGCATCGGCCAAAGCGGGCGCGTCGGTTTCGGGAATCGGCGCAGCCATCGGCCTGGCTCAGTCCTGCGCCAGCAGGTCAAGCAGCGTCTGCCCATCGGCGCCGGTTTCGGCAAGAAAGGCCTCACGCACCGCGGGTTGCATGACATCGCGCAAGGCGGCGGCCTGTTCGTCGGTCAAAGCACTGGCCTGCATGCCCGCGCCTGTCAGGTCCTCGATTGCTTTCGGGTCGATCCCCTCATGCGTGATGATCGAGCTTTCGACGGCCTTGTCGGCCGCATCCTGGATCGCGCTGCGTATGTCTTCGGGCAGGTCGTTCCACCATGCCGGATTCACGACCAGATTGTCGAAAGCCAGAAACATCGGCGTCGCAGTGCCATAATCCTGCACTTCATAGAACTTGCGCGAAAACGCCGCCGCCACGCCGGTCACGCCAGCGTCGATCACGCCCGTCTGAAGGGCCTGATAGACCTCGGATCCGGGCATGGTCACCGGGGTCGCGCCAAGCGCGGAAAGCCCCTCATCGAACAATGGTGTCAGACCGCGGATCTTCACACCCTTGAAATCCTCGGGCGTGGTCAGCGCCCCCTTCGCAGACGTGAATATCAGATCGTTGGTGTCCACGATCCAGCCGATATTCTGAATGCCCTTCTCGGCCATTTTCTGATCGAGAATGGCGGCGGCTTCAGAACCCATGAAAGCCTTCTGTGCCTCTGGCGAGGTCATCAGATAGGGGATCAGCGTCACCGACATTTCCGGGATCGTGCCGCCCCATTGCAGGTTCAGAATAACGGCTGATTCCACCTCGCCCGCGGCGACTGCGGCGTGATGCTGGTTAGGCTTGTAAAGCTGGGCCGCGCCGAAGATTTGCACATCGACCGCACCGTCGGTCGCAGACTCCACGTCCTGCTCGAACTGCGCCAGGCGCACCGCAGTGTGATGGGTCGGCGGGAACTGATGGCTGAGGCGCATGACGTGATCCTGCGCCATGGCGGCACTGGCAAGCATCGCTGTGGCGGCCGCGCCGGCCAGTACAGTTGTCGTTATCTTCATGTCTTCCTCCCTGAAGTGAAGCTGTTGATCTTGTGTCAGGCCTCAGGCGTCCTCCAACACCCGTGGCAGGCCTGCACGGGCCAAGGCGCCATGCAGCGGTTCATCCGGCATGGCGGCCTCGACAATCTCGCGCGCGGCGGCAAGGGCCGGGACGTCGATGCCTGTTTCGAAGCCCATTGTGTCGCACAGGAATACCATGTCCTCGAAAACCGTGTTGCCTGTCGCGCCAGGGGCGAAGGGGCAGCCGCCAAGCCCGCCCAGACAGCCGTCCAGGATCATCACACCATTGTCCAAAGCCGCCGCGCAATTGGCAATTGCCAGCCCGCGCGTGTCGTGAAAATGCATCGAGATCGGCTGATCATCCCCCAACAGGCGGCGCAGTTCGCGCGCCATATGCGCGACCTGCGACGGCCCGCCAAAACCCACCGTATCGGCCACGGCAATCACATCCGCCCCCGCCTTTTTCGCGGCCTCGGACAGACGCAGCACCTCGCGCGGGTCTACGTCTCCCTCAAGCGAGCAACCGAAGGCCATCGCGATCCCGGCAGTCAGAACTGGAGGATCGGCGCGCCCGTCCCGGCGCTGCGCATCGACGCGGGCCAGCATCTGCACGGCCTCGTCCCGGCTGCGTCGGGTGTTGGCAAGGCTGTGGCTTTCGGTGGCGGACAGCACGAAAACGATCTCGTCCACGGTGGTCTGCAAGGCGTCCGCCACACCGCGTTCGTTCAGCGTCAGCGCGGTCGAAAACGCGCCCGTCAGATCATCAACCGCCGCGATCATCTGGCGCAGATCGGCAAATTGCGGAAAACGCGCGGCGGGCAGGAATGAGCCGACCTCGAAATGGCGCACGCCAGCCGCATATTCGCGGCGCAGCCATTCAAGCTTTTGCGCGGTATCGGGATATTGCGAGGTCAGTTGCAGTCCGTCGCGCATACCCAGTTCGCGAAGCACGACCCGTCCTTTGGGAAACAGAACCTGCGGGTCCATCACGCGGCCTCCGCCTTGCGGCCGGTCACGACCTCGATCTGGGTGGCGTCCAGCCCAAGCGCGCCAAGCACCTCGTCGTTGTCGCGCCCGATCACCGGCACATCGCCGCCCCCGGTCAGCATGTTGCCGTCGACCTCGAAGGGCAGGGCCGGGGCGCGGAACGTGGTGTCTTCATAGGCCGATGTCGCGATGCCGCCCGGACGCATCACATGCGGATCGTCATACATGTCGCACGGCTTCGAGATGGGCGAGAATGGCAGGCCCGCCGCCTCGAATTGCGGGGCCAGTTCATCGACGCTGAGGCCGGCGATCTTTTCCGCAACCAGCGGGATCGTCCAGTCGCGGGCAGTGATCTGATCCATGCGGGTCTGAAGCCGCGGATCTTCCAGCAGATCGCTTAGTCCCAGCAGCTTGCAGATCGATGCCCATTGCCCTTCGGTCACCGCTCCGACGAAGATCTGCTTGCCGTCCCTGTCGGTGAAAATGTCATAGACCGGCCAGGAAAATTCGCGTTCCGGCATCGGCGGCGGATTTTTGCCCTCAAGCTCGAACTGGACCATGTGCTGGGCCACCAGCAGCAGGCAGTTCTCGAACAGGCCGACGCGAACCTCGCGGCCCTTGCCGGTGTCCTTCCGCTCCATCAGCGCGGCCAGCACCGAAAATGCGGCGAACAGCCCGCCCATGATGTCATTGGCCGACGACCCGACCCGCAGCGGCCGGCCTGTCGGCCCGGTCATATAGGCCAGTCCGGTCATCATCTGCACCACCTCATCCAGCGCGGTGCGGTTCTGATAGGGACCCGACAGAAATCCCTTGCAGGCCGCGAAGATCAAGCCCGGGAATTTCTGCCGCAGGGTGGCCGCATCGACCCCCGCCTTGGTCAGCGAGGCGTCGCGGAAGTTCTCGACAAAGACATCCGCCGTCGCCAGCAGCTTTTCCAGCGCCTGGCGGCCTTCCTGCGTCTTCACGTCGATGGTCACCGACTTCTTGCCGCGATTGAACAGCGGAAACATCGGGCGACCCATGCCGGTCAGCTTACGGGTGTTGTCGCCCTGGGGCGGTTCGACCTTGATAACTTCGGCGCCCAGGTAACCAAGGAACATGCCGCAGGACGGCCCCATGATCATATGGCTCATCTCGACGACGCGGATGCCGGCCAGTGGTCTGAATGTCTGTGTCATCTGCGTATACTCCCCTTCCGCAGAAGCTAGCTGACGGCAGGGCCTCGATGAATTATATTGTATAGCTACTCGATCTCGAAAATCCTGAGAGGCTGCGCATGGACTTCCGCCAGATCCGCATTTTCAAGGCTGTTTTCGACGCAGGCAGCATTGTCGGCGCCGCCGATCAGGAACGCTGCGCGCCCTCGGTCATTGCGCATCATCTTGTCAATCTGGAACACCGTCTGAAACAGCCGTTGTTCGAACGTTCCTCTCGCGGCGCGGTGCCGACACCTGCGGGGCAGCATTTCTATCACCATGCGGTCGCCATTCTGCGCGCCATCGACAGCGCCGAGGGCGAGATGCGTGACCATGGCGATCGGCTGTCGGGCCGCGTCGTGCTGGGCATCGCTTTTTCGGCGGTGATGGGAATGGCCCTGCCGCTGATGCGGCGCGTTGCGGCGGATCAGCCTGAATTGCAGCTTGAAATGGCCGAAAGCGTCTCGGGCGCGACGATCGAAAGGCTGCTGGCCGCCGATATCGATCTGGCGCTGGCCTTCAATCCGCCGCGCGACCCGCGCCTGTCGCTGACGCCGCTGCTGGAGGAGGACATGATCTGCCTTGGCAAGCCCGCGCAGGTCGGCAATCCGAACCAGCCCATGTCGTTCAGCGATTTTCTGACGCATCGCTTCGTTCTGACCCGAAAGGGATCACGCGGGCGGCCGATGGCGGATGATACCGACGCGCAGAAACTGCTGGAACGCCACGCCTCCATGTTCTCGGAAAATGTGGCGGCGGCGCTTTTGTTCGTGAACAGCGGGCTGGGCGTGATGCTGGGCACGCGCGCCAATCTGGCGCATGGGGCGTATGATGCCGATGTGATCGGTCGCGAAATCTGCGATCCCGCCATTTCGCGGACGCTGTATCTGTGCGAACGCCGGGATGCGCCGATGTCGCGATCCATGGCCTATATCCGCGATCTGATCTTGCAGATTGTAGACGCAGAGATTGCGGCGGGTCGCTGGGACTGCCGGTCGCTGCTGCAGGGCTGAGCAGTTATTTCGTCGTTTCGATCACGGCCCAGTAGTTGTCGATGGATTCCTGCAGATGGGCGGTCATCGCTTTTTCAGCGGCATCAGCGTCACCTTGCCGGATGGCTTCGAATATCTCGACATGGCGGCGATAGGCACGCTCGGCCGCGCCTGGCTGCTGAATGGCAACGCGGCGATGCTCGGCCAGCCAAGCTTGCACTGCGTTGTGCAATGAGTCGATGAAGACGTTGCCACTGACCTTCGCAATCGCAAGGTGGAAGTCGATGTTGGTTCTGACAAACCCTTCGGGATCGTTGATTGTTTGGCCGTTGGCCTGAAGCGCTGCTTCGATATCGGCGATCTGTTTTGCAGTCGCAGACCGCGCCGCAACGCGCGCCAGAAATCCCTCGAACAGCATTCTGGCGTCCTGCAGCTGCCGCAGTCGCTCTGGTCGTGTCAGGACAAGGCGCGCCGGCCCGCTCAGTTCCTCGATCAGACGTTCGGCGGTGGGCTCGACCACGCGCGCGCGCCGACCGTTCACCAGTTCGATCAATCCGCTTGTCTGAAGGGCGAAAAGTGCTTCGCGAATGGCCGTACGGCTGACCTCGAACCGTTCGCAAAGATCGCGCTCGGCAGGAAGGAAGTCGCCGGGCTTAAGACTGCCATCCACAATCGCAGTCTGTATCTGCTCCACCACATCCTCGTAGAGCCGTTTTTTACGGACGGGTTCGGCGTTCAGCATCAAGGCCTCCTCTGCTGTCCGGCAGGTTAGCAGCGCCCTGTCATTGATTCCACCTTTCATTTGGTATAATAGGTAGACAGCTGATGGGGAGAATCAGCGTCGAGGGAGGAACGACATGACATCTTTACGCACAGCCACCGCCATTGCCCTGATCATGGGTGCCAGCGCGTCGCCGCTATTGGCCAAGACGACCCTGCAACTCGCGTCAGTCGAAACGCCGCAGACTGTCTGGGGACAGGCTGCACAGCGCTTTGCCGATGGCGTGGCCGAGGCGTCAGGCGGTGAGATCGAAGTGCAACTGTCACTGTCAGGCTCGACCGGAAGCCCGCGCGAAACGCTGGAGGCGCTGACCATCGGGACCAATGACATCGTGATGACGGTGATCGCCTCGTTGAATACCTATGACGAGATCGCGGCCATCGAAAGCTATCCCTATCTGTTCCGCGATCCGGCGCATTTCGATGCCGTGTTTGGCGGCCCGGTTGGTGAGGAACTTTATGCCGAGATCACCGATCGCACTGGCTTTCGACTGATCGGCGCCGGGATGCGCGGTCCGCGCGAGATGGCATCGAAAACCGAAATCAACAGCGTCGAGGATCTGGCGGGGCTGAAGATCCGGGTTCCGAATATCGACATCTTTGCCGCAACGTGGGGCGCGCTTGGCGCCAGCCCGACGCCCATGTCCTCGAACGAAGTCTATAGCGGGCTGCAATCAGGTATCATCGACGCGGTGGAAAACCCGCTTTCGGCCCATCTGCGCTCGAAATATTACGAGGCGGCGGAATACGTCATCATGACGGATCACGTTTATGGCGCCTATACGTTCATCTTTGACGATGCGCGCTTTTCCAGCCTCAGCGAAGACGAACAGCGGATCATCCTTGAAGAAGGGCGCGAGGCGCTGGCCTGGGGCTCTGAGCAGGAGCGGGCACAGGATGAAACGGACCGGCAGCAGTTGGAGAGCTTTGGCGTGACCGTCATCGAACCCGACCTTGCACCTTTTCGTGACAAGGCCGCGGCGGTCGCCGATCAGTTCCCCGACCTGAAGCCATGGGTCGAGAAAATACAGGCCGTGCAATAGCAAGTTTCCCGCCAGCGCGAGCCAGTAAAGGAATACGGCGATGAATATCCTGCAACGGACGGCCCGCGGTCTGATTTCTGTCTTGGGGCTGATCGCAAATCTGCTTCTGATTGCGATGCTTCTGGTCATCGGGCTTCAGGTCGTTGCGCGCTTCATGCTGGGCGCGCCGACCATGTGGGCCGAGGAAATGGGGCGCTATCTGCTTGTTGCGATCACCATGCTGGGCTCGGCGATCCTGATCGAGAAGAGCGAGCATATCTCGATCGATACCTTCGTCGAGATGTTGCCAGACAGGGCCAGGATTGCGATTTCATGGCTGCGCGATGCGATTACGCTGACTGTTTGCGGTCTCATCGCCTGGTATGGGTGGACGCTGGTGGGTATCGGGGGCAGGCAAAGCTCGACCGGGTTGCCGATCAAGATGTCGCTTCCCTATCTGGCGATCCCCATCGGGGCCGCGCTGATGGCCTTGGTGCTTGTGCTTTCGCGTTTGAATCGCCTTGACGAGCAGGAGGGCTGAGCCATGGAACTGGCGACGCTGGCCCTGATCCTGACGGGCGTAATCACCTTCTGTATCCTGATCGGCGTGCCGCTGGCCATTGCGATCATCGCGGGTTCCTTTGCGGCAATCTTTGCGCATGGCGGGGCCAATCCGGTTATCGCGCCGCAACGGCTGTTTGCCGGTATGGACAGTTTTTCGCTGATGGCGATCCCGGCTTTTCTGTTCGCTGGTGCGATCATGTCGAATGGCGGGATATCGTCTCGGCTGATCGACTTCGGAAATGCATTGGTGGGGCGTTTTACCGGCGGGCTGGCCATTTCCAACGTGCTCAGTTCGCTGATGTTCGGCGGTATTTCCGGCTCGGCCGTGGCAGATACGGCGGCAATTGGCGGCACTTTCATCCCCGAGATGAAGAAGGCCGGCTATCCGGCGGGTTATTCTGTCGGCATCACGGCGGCGTCTTCGCCGATCTCGCCCCTGATCCCGCCTTCCATTGCCTGGATCGTCTATGCCTATATCACCGATCAGTCGGTCATGCGGATGTTTCTGGCTGGGTTG
The DNA here is from genome assembly GCA_005768755.1 of Paracoccus denitrificans. GTDB lineage: Bacteria > Pseudomonadota > Alphaproteobacteria > Rhodobacterales > Rhodobacteraceae > Paracoccus > Paracoccus denitrificans_B. The sequence continues at coordinate 53,847 of VAFL01000005.1, forward strand.
ATCCCCGGTCTGTTGTGGGGGCTTGCGCTGATGATCGCGGCATGGGGCATCGCGCGGCGCAACCGCTATCCCACGCAGCCGCCTGCGCCGTTCAGCCTGATCTGGGAAAAGTTCGTGATCGCCTTTCCGGCCTTGATCACGCCGGTTCTGCTGCTGGGCGGCATCCTGTCGGCACTCTTCACGGTGACCGAAGCATCGGTCGTGCTGTGCGTCTATGCGATGCTGGTATCGGGACTGGTCTATCGCGAACTCAGCTGGAAGGTGATCGTCGACTCGCTGACGTCCGCGATGCGGTTGACGGCCGCGGTCATGATCATTCTTGCCGGGGCTTCGCTGTTCGCCTGGATGCTGGCCTGGGTCCATGCGCCCGAGAGCTTCGGCGCATGGTTGCAAAGCTTTGTTACTTCGCCGATTACCTTCCTGATCCTTGTCAACATCCTGCTGCTTTTCATCGGCATGGTGATGGAGGTGAACGCCGCAAAGGTCATGCTGTTGCCGGTCCTGTTCCCGATCAGCCAGCAGCTTGGAATCGACCCGATCCATTTCGGCGTGGTCGTCACGGTAAACCTGTGCATCGGGCTGATCACGCCGCCGATTGGCATCGTGCTGGCGATTGCCAGCCAGATCGGTGGTATCTCGATTGTCCAGGGTGCGCGTGCGACGATGCCTTTCCTGCTGGTGGCGATTCTTGTGCTGCTGATCCTGACCTTCGTGCCGGTACTGTCCACGTTCCTGCCCGATCTGCTGATGGGGCCAAGGCAAGTATGATGTCCATGTTTGACGAATTCAGACAGCTTGGCAGTTCACTGATCAGCGATGTGCTGGATGAGGCCGGATACCACGGCCAGACGCTCGACCCCGGCATCGCTGCAATCGGTGAGGCTGTCAGTTTCTGCGGCCCGGCGGTCTGTGTTCAGGGTCAGCGGCAGGTGAATACGTTGAACAAGCCCCGCGATTCGTCCAGGATGCCACTTTACGATCTGCCTATGATGCTGAATGGACCTTCGGTGCTTGTCCTTGCGACCAACGGCTTTCGCGGCGGCGCTGTCACCGGCGGCTTGCTGGCCGCCGAACTGGCCGGTGCAGGCTGCGCCGGGCTGATCACGGATGGTCTGGTCCGCGATCTGCATGAACTGTCGGCAATCGGGTTGCCGGTTCGGGCTGCCGGCATGATACCATTGAATGGCGCCCGCCGCTTTTGTCTGACCGGACAGAACGCACCTGTGACAATGCCCGCGCCCGAAGGCGGCACGGTGACCATCCATCCCGGCGATCTTGTTCTTGGCGATCAGGATGGAACAGTCATTGTCCCGCAACATGCCGTGACCGCGATCCTTGTCATGGGGAAGGAACTGGCACGTCGGGAAGATCAATTGCGCCAGGACGCCGCCCGCATGACAGCGGCTGAGCGCGCCACAGCCCGCGCAACCCGCATGAGCCATGTCGAGTGGCTGCGTGACAAAGACGAGGCCCTTTCATGAAGTTCGATGGACGCATCCTGATCCTTGGCACCGCAGCTGACGCCGTCCAACGCCAGATTGCGGGCGAAGATATTTCTCTGACCGCTGCCGGTGAATTGCGCAGTGACATCTCGACCGACGAGATCACGCCGCTGCAGACCATGCTGAATTATGACAGCCGCCTGGGGCGCTATGCCCATACCGGGCTGACGATCAATGGCGAACAGCCTGTGGGTCAGAATGCCATTGCCGAAGGCGGTTTCTCGGTGCTGGTCGGCGGGCGGCGCTATGGCAAGGGTTCGTCGCGCGAACATTCACCACTGGCGGAATACTCGGCAGGTATCCGGCTGGTCATCGCCGAAGGGTTCGAACGTATCTATCGCCAGAACTGTGACAATATCGGGCTGTTCACCTCGACCGATTTCGGGCTGATCGACCGGATCCGTGCGGGAGAAGATATCGGCATCGACGAATTGGTGGCGGGTCGCGATCCTTTGGCGCAGGCGATCCTGCGGGCTGGTGGCTTGCTGGCATACGGAGAGAAGTACCTGAAAGGCGCCGAGTTGCGGATGATTGAGTCGGACCGCCCGCGCACCTTCGCGCAAAAGATCGTCGACCGCTTCGCGCTGACGGTTGAGGGGCTGGACTGGAACGCGGAACCCGGCACCGGCGGGTTCGTCCGCGCCGATTTCCGTTTCATTCATGAATATTACACGGCTATGGCTGCACATATGCTGCACGAATATTACGGTCGGCCGCTGAAGCTGTTCGAGCCAGAGAACATCCTGCTGTTCGAGGATCACCTGTCTTATGCCCACCGCTCCCCCACGCATCTGAAACTGGGTCTCTTGCCCGATGTCCGGGCCATCAGCGAGGCACACCGGGCCTTTGGCAGGGAATACGGGCTGACCGACCACGGCTATCTGATCGGCGAGGAAGGAAGCGAGGGGATCAGCCACGCGATGATGGCGGAAAGCTATGCCCTTCCGGGGCGGATCGTCGTCGGGACCGACAGTCACACGCCGCATTCGGGCGCCATCGGGGCCTTTGCTTACGGTGTCGGCACGACGGACATGGCCAATGCCTTCATGACGGGCGCCGCGCGCCTGACCATGGCGGAAAGCTTGCTCATCTGGCTGGAGGGTGAACAACGGGTCGGTGTGACCGCCAAGGACATCCTTCTGCACCTTCTCGCCCAGCCCTTCATTCGCAAGGGCGGCGGTGTCGGCAAGATCTTTGAATTCGCCGGTCCCGTTATCGACGCAATGTCCACCGACGAACGCACCACCATGACGAATATGGTGGCGGAGCTGGGCGGGTTGACTGGCCTTTGCGTCCCCGATGCCGAAACCGTGCGTTTCCTGAAAGAACGTCGCGGCATCGACTTCCAGCTTGAAGACTGGATGCGTTCCGACGAGGGCGCCGAATATGCGGCGAAAATCACGCTGAACTGTTCAGCCATCGGACCCATGCTTGCCCGCCCCGGCGACCCTGGCAACGGTTTGCCGCTGCGTGATCTAGATCATGAGGTCAGGGTAGACATCGCCTATGGCGGATCCTGCACGGCCGGTAAGCGTGACGACTTTGACAACTACTATGCCGTTGCGAAATGGGCGCAGGATAACGGGTTGAAGGTCGCGCCGGGCGTCAAGCTGTATCTGCAATGCGGAACCGTACAGGTGCGCGACTATTGCCGGGAAATGGGCTATTTCGAGGCATTCGATGCAGTCGGCGCCGAGATTCTGGGCCCCGCCTGCGGATCCTGCGGCCAATGCGGTCCGGGTGTGTCGGATACGGCCGATCAAGTGACCATTTCGGCCATCAATCGCAACTTCCCAGGACGTGGCGGTCCTGGCGCGACATGGCTCGCAAGCCCGCCGACCGTCATGGCCAGCGCAATCGCCGGAAAAATCTGCTCGTTCGAGCAATTGAGGAACAGGGCACGATAGTCTGCCATATTTTCGATAGTCGACCCGGGTCCGTCCGACGATTTTTTCGCCGCTTCGGGATCAGGCGTAATCCCGTGCATCACTCACGAATGTGACGGAGTTCTCTGATCAGCGCACAAGCGGCATCAGGCTACATTCGCCAAAAGCTCTTGTCTAAAGCAAACAAGGAAATCGCAGCGTTTGCAAGATTGGAGCGGGTGAAGGGCGACTGATTGCGAAAATCGAACCCGGCTGAACTCCAATACTATATTTTATATCAATAACTTACGCTGATCATGGTTTCCGGCAAGGTTCTACTGCGTGTGCCTGATGTGCGGTGAAGGTGTGCCTATATGTGACACCGCGACGACCGACAGGCAAGGCCCTTGCATGACGCCCTATTGCGTTTTGGTAGAAGGTCCTATTCTTTAGAACCTACTTTGTTTTCAGGAGATTAAGAATTGACGAACAACGAGCGGTTCATTCCATCAAAGGAGCAGTGGGTGAGCGCTGAGGCAGAGGCTCGCAACCGCGCGCCCCTTCCAGAGACCTCCACGGCTTTGGTAGCAGCATATGGATTCTTCGGCGGTAGCTTGGTCGCCTATCTGGCGCAAACCTTCGCGGGCGCGTCGCTTGACAGTCAAGTCACAGGTGCGGTGTCAACCGGCATGGGCGTCCTATGCGGACTAGTTGGCTATTGGATCATCCGCCAACGGCAGCGGGAGCACAATGACATATTCGCGCGCGTCTTGCAGGGGTATGAGGATGCGTGGCGCATTGATCAGAAAAAGAGCGCCGAGCAGTAAAAAACTGGTGAAATATCCGAGGGGCTGGACTCGAATGTCGGAGGCTCTGCGCGCCCTTGCGCCCGCAGCGTTGATCACGCGCGTGAGGCAGGGCGTCCGCTGATCTGATTGCAGCCTCACCCTGCTGTCTCACAGGGCAAGGTTCAAGCGAACACCTCGACACGGGGAAGAATACGGGCGGCAACTGTTCGGATAGAATTGTCTTGCACATTTTCGAACACATGCGTATCAGGGTCTAGAACCTATCCGAACACATGGAACCCCGATGCTCATTGGATATGCCCGCACCTCGACCACCGACCAGACGGCAGGGCTTGAGGCACAGAAACGTGACCTAGACGCCATAGGGTGCGAACGCATCTTCGCGGAACAGGTTTCATCCGTGGACAAGGACAAGCGCGAGGCGCTGGCCGAGGCGCTGAAGTATGCCCGCGACGGGGACACCCTGATCGTAACCAAGCTGGACCGTCTGGCTCGCTCTGTGTCCCACCTTGTGCAGCTTACGGGGCAGCTTGAAGCAAAAGGCGTCCACCTCCGCATCCTCGACATGGGCATTGATACCTCGACCCCGAACGGGCGGCTCATGCTCAACCTGCTAGGCAGCATCGCGCAGTTTGAACGGGAAATCATGTTGGAACGGCAGCGTGAGGGGATCGCGAAGGCCAAGGCAGACGGGAAGTATCGGGGCCGGAAACCCACAAATGCGGGGATCGTGGCCGAGGTGCTGGCCGAGATTGCGGCAGGGAAGCCTAAAGCCCAGATCGCCCGTGAGAGGGGACTAGGCCGCACGACCGTGCATGAGATTGCGAAGGGGGCCGCGTGATGCTGCTGGCGATTGAGTATCTGGGCTATGCTGTCAACGCTGGCATGGTTGCAGGGGCTGTCTGAGGCATCTGGACGGCGCTCCGGCTCGACTGATCCAAGGCACCGCGTCCCTGTCTGACCATCTGTTTTTGCGCCAGATCGGGACCGGAGCCGATTACCGCCTTCTTAGGTAGGACACCCGCAAAACGTGACGAATGAGTCACACTCCGACTTAATCGCCTAAGTGGTTTTCGTATGAAGACCATCTACTTACGCGGGACCATCAGCCGTGCGATTCTACGTCATTGACCACGCTTCGCAGAGGGAACGCCATGCACACCGCGACAACCACGACAGACCTCCTGATCGCTGCCACAGGGATCATCCGCGACACTGCGGAGGGCACCATTCGGGTCGCCAGAAAGGCGCACGGGAAGAAGAAGGCCCGCAAGGCCGTGGCCCGCATGGAGGCCGCGCTGGCGCTCATCACAGCCGGAGACGCACTCTATGAAGCAGCCGAGAGGATCGCCCGAGGTGAAGCCGTCAGGGATGACAAGGTGTGGGACGGGATAACGCTCGCGCTGCGGATCGCGGAAGCGAAGGCGCAGGAAGGCCGGATGCGTATGGCCGGAACGTGGCAGGAGCTGCCGATCTTCTGACAGGAGAACTTCTCCCGTAACCTTCACGGGAGATAGGCGGTATCAGGACGTAGCACTGGACCAGATCAAAGGCCCCCGAGGTGCTCCCCGAGGGGGCCTTTCCCTGTCCGTCGGGGATTACCCCCCTTCTTAGGAGTGGCCCCCCTTAACATTCTCTCTAAGCGATATGCGGATGACCAACCATCCGTCTTTGCGCTGCCCGAGTCATGCCCTCGGGGTGCAGGTCGTCTCCGCATCTCTCCCTTCAAGCACGGCTTCCGCGCCTCACAGCTTCGGGGGCTTTTTCATATCAAACGAAAGACACACCATGACCAAACACACCCATATCGACCTCGCCCGCGCTTCTGCTGACCAGATGATTGCTGATAGGTTCGGACATTCACGCGGGACGCTTACCTTCGCCGCCTATCTCGATTATGTCGATGCACGGCAAACCCGGCACCTGTCCCCCGCCGCCGCCGCCCTTGTCATCGCCAAGACTGGCGACCAGCGCCAACGGATTAAGCTGACACTGGAAGGGGGCGTGATCATCGCCCATGTTCCGTTGAAAGACACCCGCCGCCACGGCGCGTATGTGTGGGCGCAGATCGGGCTGGCCGAATGGCTCGACCTCATCGAGAATGGAGCAGACGGCGCATGGTTTCTCAATTATGCGGGGAAGCACGATAAGCGTGGATACGTCCGCACTAGCCCTCCTTTGGCTTCTCAGGGTGCCGCCACTCTTGTCACCGTGGGTCGTCTCGTAGCTGGCGCAGGAAAGGGCCGAGTCGTTCGCTTCAAGGACCGAAATCCGCTGAACCTCCGCCGAGGCAACTTGTTCCTCAACGGGGCCTTTGCGGCACCTGACGGGCAGCGGCGGGGTGCCAAGCATGACGCATGTGCGCTCATGGCCGAAGGTGCTTCCCGCCGTCGCTCACTGGCAGGTTCCGGATTCGACATGCCACACGCAATGCCCGCAAGCTAACCCCGCACGGGAAGCCCGAACGCCTTCTGCATGGCCCGCGACAGGGCCTTAAGACGCGCATACTCTCCGCCATAAACCCGATCCCCGACACCGCCCAGCGCATGACCGAGGAGCAGGTTTTGGTCGAGGGACTGTGCCTCCGACAGGATCAGTCGGTCCTTCATGTTGTGGCGGAGGGAATGAATAACGTGCCTCTCATCAGCCGATACTTTCCGCAGATGCTTCATTAACGATGCAGAGGCCGCGTCAGAGCCTCGTTGACGGCCATAAGAGGGGAAAAGCATGTCACCCTCTCGTGGCACCTCAAGCGCCTCCAAAGCCGCCCCCAGCGCGTCCCCGACAAGGGGCACGACGCGACGGGAACTCTCCGTCTTGAGACTGCGGACAGGGTTCGGCTCGATCCTGACATATGGGAACTCCCCGTCTGCGCACACGTCCCGCACCGTCAACCCCGTGACCTCCGCAATCCGGCATCCTGTGCCCTCGATCATTCGCCAGATCAGGGCAAGCTCTACTGACGCCTTGGAAAGCACACGGCTTCGCGTCTCCGCCAGCACATCAGCGGGCAAGGGGTCGCGCTTCTCCGATGCCTTCTGCCCCTGCCCCTTGGCAACACGCGCGACGGGTAGGTGGCTGAAAGGGTTCTGCACAGACGCAGGAAGGCCAAACTCTACCTTGGCGAAGTTGAAAGCTGCCGAGATGATTGACATCTCACGGGACACCGTGGACGGGCTGACCCTGCCACCTACGCCCCGACCTGTGACCTTCACCCGATCAAGCATGTGGTCTCGCACTTTGCGGGCATCCTCTCGGGTCACGGATGACAGGCGGGGGTCGCTGCCCAACGCCTCAATGGCCGCGTCGATCACCCGATTTGCCAGCCCGACAACGCGACTAACTGTGTCCGGTTGGTCCGCCCGCAAGTGCTCCTTGAGATAGAGCCTCCGGGCATCGTTCAAGGTCGGCTCCGGTGCTGGGTGCTTGTCCGCCCCCCGACGCAGAAGGTTGATCGCATAGGCGTCAACTGTGCTGGCCCCAATCGGTGCGTCCGTCTCGGGGTCCAAGGGATAGCGGCTAGCGATCACCTCTGCCGCTGACAGCTTGTCCGCACGGTTGAATCCCATCGCCTCCATGTCGCGCACACGTTGGACCGCTTGCTCATAGGCTTCGCGCGGTGTGCCCGCTCCCTGTTGAACGTCTGCCCCCAGCTTCACACGCCGTCGCGCTGCCTCAATCTCCCGCTCGACCTCCGCATGATAGCGCGGAAAGGCAGCGAGTGCTTCGCGCTCCGTGTCGCCCAGCTTCCGCTTGAACTCACGCTTGGCGAATGCCCCAGAAATGTCCTTTGGAACTCTGCGGCGATACTGAAAGCCGCCCGATTTGGTGCGTTCTATATGCTTCAAAACAAGTCCCATGTGTGCCCCTTGTGTGCTGCAATGTGCACCGGAACGACAGCCATGTCACGGAAGTTGTTGATAAATATCGACCCAAAGGGCGTCAAATGGAGCGGGTGAAGGGAATCGAACCCTCGTATTCAGCTTGGGAAGCTGCTGCTCTACCATTGAGCTACACCCGCATTGGATCTTGCGCTACCCCAGTGGCGCGGGCGCGTCAAGGCTCAGCGCAGGCCCATCTCGGCAAGTTTGGCGGCAAGGGCAGGCGGCAGGCGGTCCTCATGGGCCCGATCGGCCGACAGATCCGGCGGGGCGTCGGCCGCGTCCAGATAGCGCCAGCCCTGAAACGGGCGGCGGGGAACGGCGGCGACGCGTATCAGTTCGGGCGCCAGCATCAGCGCGCAGCGCCGAATGCCGTCGGCGCCAAGCCTTTCTTCCAGTCCGATCAGCTTCTGACGCGCCAGCAGGGTGCCCTTGAAGACCCAGTAGATCGAACCGCCGGCCAGCAGCTCTGTTTCGCGCTTCGGCCACATGCGCGTGACATGCTGACGCGGCTTCGATCCGTAGCGCTGCTTTTGCCACGCTTCGAGATCGTCGGGGGATTCGGCACCGACGCACAGTTTGATGAGATTGACGTATTCGACCATGGCCCTGATATAGGGACGCATTGGCCGCGTGGCAAAGGATGATCGACGATGACAGCAAAAGCGCAGGTAATCTGGTGGAGTTGCGCAGGCGCAGCCCTTTTGCTGGCGCTTTGGCTGCTGGGACAGGCGATCCTGCCCTTCGTGCTTGGCGCGGGTGTCGCCTATCTGCTTGACCCGCTGGCGGACCGGCTTGAACGCGCGGGACTGAGCCGGACGCTGGCGGTGGTGACGATCACGCTGGCGGCGGTCCTGGTTTTCGTGGCCTTCCTGCTGCTTCTGGCGCCGATCGTGATTCGACAGACCGCGCAATTGGTCGAGTCGGTGCCGTCGATGATCGACAGGTTGCAGGAATTTCTGACCGCGCGGTTCCCAGGTCTTCTGGCAGAGGGTGGTCCGCTGGAATCCGGCCTTAGTAATCTGGCTTCGCTTGTCGGCGAAAAGGGCGGCGATGTGCTGACCTCGGTGCTCAGCTCACTCTCGGGCGTGGTCGGTGTGATCGCGCTTTTCGTGATCGTGCCGGTGGTTGCGTTCTATCTGCTGCTGGATTGGGACCGGCTGGTCGAGCGGGTCGATGCGCTGCTGCCGCGCCAGCATGCGCCGACGATTCGAAAGCTGGCCCGCGAGATCGACGAGACCCTGTCAGGCTTCATTCGCGGACAGGGCACGGTGATGCTGATCCAGGGGACCTTCTATTCGGTTACCCTGATGCTGGTTGGCTTGCCCTACGCGGTGGCAATCGGCATGGGCGCTGCAGTCTTGGGCATTATTCCCTATGTTGGTACGCTGATCGGCGGGGCAACTGCCATTGGTGTGGCGATGTTTACCTTCTGGAACGAGCCTGTCTGGATCATTGCGGTCGCCGCGATCTTCATCATCGGCCAGGTGGTCGAGGGTAATTATCTTCAGCCGAAAATCGTGGGCGATCATGTCGGTCTGCATCCGGTCTGGCTGCTGCTGGCCCTGTCGGTCTTCGGTGCGCTGTTCGGCTTTGTCGGGATGATCATCGCCGTCCCGCTGGCCGCTGCGCTTGGGGTCTTGGTGCGTTATGCGGCCGAACGCTACAAGGAAAGTCCGCTTTACACCGGGGAACGACCGGTCGAACCTCCGCCCGAGCCGGTGATAGTCGAACTCGCGCCCGAAGGCACGCTGATGTCGCAGCGGATCGCTGACGCCGAGGCGGCGGCCCTGGAAACCGCGACGGTCGCCGCCGCGCCTGCAGCGAAGGATGACGGCTGATCCGTGGCACGTCAGTTAACCCTGGATCTGGCGCTGGAACCCGCGCTCGGACGTGAAGACTTTCTGGTGACACCCGCCAATGCGCTTGCGCTTGCGACGCTGGATGACCCAGGGGTCTGGCCACAGGCCCGGATGTTGCTGATCGGACCCGAGGGGTCTGGCAAAACGCATCTGGCAACGATCTGGGCCGACGAGACGGGCGCTGCGCTGATCCCTGCACGCGCATTGAGGATCGACAATCTGGACCTTATGGCCCGAGAGGCGGGCGCACTGGTGGTCGAGGATGCGGACCGTGCTGCGGGCAACCCCAGTGGTGAACAGGCGCTGTTCCATCTTTGGAACCTGAGTGCCGAACGCAACTGCCGCCTTCTGCTGACTGCGCGTGATGCGCCGGGCGTCTGGCGGCTGTCCTTGCCTGATCTGGTCAGTCGAATGGGGGCGATGCCCGTCACCCGGATCGGCTCGCCCGACGAAGGACTTCTTGCAGCCGTTCTGGTCAAGCTTCTGGCGGATCGCCAATTGTCTGCGCCGGCTGGCCTGATCGAATGGCTCGTCTTGCGGATGGATCGCGATCTGGGACTGGCACGGCGTCTGGTTGCGGCACTCGATACGGAAACGATGGCAGCGCGGCGTCCTTTGACACGCCAGCTGGCCGGCGATCTGCTGATGAAATTGACAGAAGATCAGCCAGCGCGGCCCTGAGCGAAGACGGGCGCTTGAATTGCCCGCGATTGAATGAAAAATCGGTGCCGTGCGCAGGCGTTTCATCATCAGATATGGCGGTTTCTACAGGCGATCATGACCCAGTCCAATTTCCTCGATCAGCCGCTGCCCAAACCGACCGTGCTTTCCGACGGCACGCCAACGGGCGCCGCGCGCTTCTTCAACCGCGAGCTCAGTTGGCTCAGCTTCAACTGGCGGGTGCTGGATGAGGCGCGCAACAACCGTGTGCCTTTGCTGGAACGGCTTCGGTTCATCGCCATTTCAGCCACGAACCTTGACGAATTCTATACGGTGCGCGTGGCCGGTCTGCGCGAACTCGTGCGCGAAGGCAACGCCCTGCCATCCCATGACGGGCGCACACCCACCCAGCAGCTGCAGCTTATCAACGCCGATGCGCGTCGTTTGATGGGGGCGCAGCAAATGGTTTGGAACCGGCTGCGTGGAGAGCTTGAGGCCGAGGGCATCGTGATCCTTTCGCGCGAGAGGGTGACGCGTTCCGAGGCCGAATACCTGAACCGCTACTTCCTTGATCAGGTGTTTCCTGTCCTGTCGCCGCTGGCCATCGACCCTGCGCACCCTTTCCCCTTCATCCCCAATGCCGGGTTCTCGCTGGCGCTGGAACTTGCGCGTGAAACCGACGGGCGCCGGATGCAGGCGCTGCTGCCGGTGCCGGCACAATTACCACGTTTCGTGCGCCTGCCGGGCACATCGCGATTCCTGCGGCTGGAAGATGTGCTGCTGATGAACCTGGCCAGCCTGTTTCCGGGCTATCGCGATACCGGCTCGTGCACGTTCCGGGTCCTGCGCGACAGCGATCTGGAGGTGGAGGAAGAAGCCGAGGATCTGGTCCGAGAGTTCGAAACCGCGCTGAAACGGCGCCGGCGCGGCAGCGTCATCAGGCTGAAGATCACCGAAGGTGCGCCGGCGGCACTGCGCCGGATCATCATGGATGAACTGCATGTCAGCCCCGACGAGGTGGTCGAGGTGTCCGGGCTTCTGGGTGTGGCCGACCTGAAGGAACTGGTGCTGGACGACCGCCGCGACCTGCAATGGCCGGCCTTTACCTCTCGTGTGCCGGAGAGGGTGCAGGACCATGATGGCGACATGTTCGCGGCCATTCGCCAGAAGGACATGCTGCTGCATCACCCCTATGAAACTTTCGACATGGTGATCCGCTTCCTGCAGCAGGCGGCGCGTGATCCCAATGTGCTGGCGATCAAACAGACCCTTTACCGTACCAGCCGCGACAGCCCGATCGTCGATGCGCTGTGCGAGGCGGCGGAATCTGGCAAATCGGTCACCGCCCTTGTCGAACTGAAGGCGCGCTTCGACGAGGCCGCGAATATCCGCCAGTCCCGGCGGCTGGAGCGGTCGGGCGCGCATGTCGTTTACGGCTTCGTCAACTACAAGACCCACGCAAAGATCTCGACCGTGGTGCGCCGCGAAGGCGATGCGCTTGTCACCTATACCCATTACGGCACCGGCAATTACCACCCGATCACCGCCCGGATCTATACCGACCTTTCGCTGTTCACCTGCGACGCCGCACTTGGGCGCGATGCGACCAAGGTGTTCAATTTCCTGTCTGGTTATGTCCAGCCCGGTCGGCTGGAAAACCTTTCAGTCTCGCCCATGGACCTGAAAGAGCGGCTGATCCAGATGATCGGGAGAGAGGCGGATTACGCCCGCGCCGGTCGCCCGGCGATGATCTGGGCGAAGATGAACTCTCTGGTCGAACCTGATGTGATTGATGCGCTTTATGCCGCTAGCCAAGCCGGGGTAAAGATCGATCTCGTGATCCGCGGCATCTGTGGACTGCGCCCCGGCATCGCGGGGCTGTCCGACAATATCCGCGTGAAATCCATCGTAGGGCGCTTTCTGGAACATTCGCGGATCGTCTGTTTCGGCGCAGGATTCGGGTTGCCATCACGCAAGGCCCGCGTTTTCATCAGCTCGGCAGACTGGATGGGGCGCAACCTGAACCGACGGGTGGAAACGCTGGTGGAATGTCTGAACGAAACCGTGAAGGCGCAAATCGTCAGCCAGATCATGGCCGCAAATATGGCGGACGAGGCGCAAAGCTGGATCTTGCAGCCAGATGGCCGCTATCTGCGCCATCTGCCCGCAGGCCGAGACGACCTGTTCAACTGTCATCGCTTCTTCATGGAAAACCCTTCGCTTTCGGGTCGTGGCCGGGTTGGCGTGGGCGATGTGCCAGCCTTGACCCACAGCGCCGATTAGGAAAGAACCGGGCTGTCACGGCCACGTGACCGGAATCAGGAGTGATGCGATGAACGGCAAGGCGAAAACCCCCGATCCGTTCGAAGGCCTGTTCGAGGATGCAACCGCGCGCGCGCTGTCGCGCGTCGGCGTGGTGGATGTCGGTTCGAACTCTATCCGCCTTGTGATCTTCGACGGTGCGGCGCGGTCGCCCGCCTATTTCTACAACGAAAAGGTCATGGCGGGGCTTGGCAAGGATATGGCATCCACGGGCCGTCTGAACCCCGAAGGAGTCGAGCGCGCGTTCGAGGCGCTGAACCGGTTTGCCGCGATTGCGGAAGGCATGAAGGTGCGTCCGATGACGGTCGTGGCCACCGCAGCCGTGCGCGAGGCAGAGGACGGGCCCGAATTTCGCAAGCGCGTCGAAAAGGCAACCGGGCTGAAGCTGACAGTGATCGACGGAGAAGAGGAGGCCCGCCTGTCCGCGCAGGGCGTGCTTCTGGGCTGGCCCGATGCCAAGGGGCTGGTCTGCGATATCGGCGGCAACTCGATGGAACTGGCCGAAGTGGATGGCGCGGGCGTTATTGGCCGGCGCGTCACCTCGCAGCTTGGCCCTTTCCGTCTGCAGCAGGTCAAGGGCGGCGAGGAGGGGCTGAAAAAGCACATCGCCGCGATCATGAAGGATCTGACCAAGGCCGTCGGCACAGATCATGACCGGATTTACCTGGTCGGCGGGTCATGGCGGGCCATAGCGCGTCTGGACATGGAGCGGCGCGGCTATCCGATGACCGTCCTGCACGAATACCGCATGACGCCCGACGATGTGCGTGAGACGGTCGAATGGATCGCCGGGCATGATCTGCAGAAACTGCGCAGCAAGGTGGGCATCTCGAATTCGCGGATGGAACTGGTCCCGCTGGCCAGCATGGTCCTGCGCGAGCTTGTCGATGCATTCAAGCCGCAGGAACTGGCGATCTCGTCCTATGGCATCCGCGAGGGGTTGCTGTACGAACATATGTCGAAAAGCCTGCGCGCCCGCGACCCGCTGCTGGAATCGGCGAAATTCACCGAAAAGCAGATGGCGCGGATGCCGGGTTTCGGCAAGAAGCTGTATCAGTTTCTGTCGCCGCTTTTTCCCGATGCACCGGCGGAACGCGACCGCCTGATCCGCGCCGCCTGCCTGCTGCATGATACGGCCTGGCGCACGCACCCTGATTACCGCGCTGATGCATGTTTCGATAACGTGACGCGCGCCAATATGGCCGCGCTGTCCCATCCCGAGCGTGTCTTCCTGGGTGTGGCCCTGCTGCACCGCTATCGCAATTCGCGGTCGGGATCGGCAATGGCTGCGCTGTTCGGGCTGCTCAGCGACGAGGAACTGAACGATGCCGAAGTGCTGGGCAAGGCCATGCGCTTCGGGGCGATGTTCTCGGTCAAGGACCCCGACGAGGCAGGTGCGCTGAAGCTGTCGAAGAACAAGGAAAAGCTGGAGCTGTCGCTGACCAAGACCGGTCGCGCCCTGTTCGGAGAGGTCGCCGAGGCGCGGTTCCAGTCGCTGTGCAAGTCGATGGGGGTCGAGGGGGTTGTCAGGGGGTAGGGCTACCCTTTGAACAGGTTGTTCCTATGCCAGCGCAAATAATCCTGATGCGGCCTATGACCACTATCCCGTGGCAAGATCAGGCGACGTTCAGCGTTGAAAAGACGGCCTGCGACCTCGTCAGCGATACTATCTCGCGCAGTCAAAAGCGATAGATCGTCATCAATAGCGATAAGTCCTCGATCGAACATCCAATGAATGGTGCCACTGAGGGCTAGCCCATTTCGTATGGTATCAGGACCGTCGGCTGTTATCGGACGAATATGAGCAGCTTCGACTTCAGCGCGACCGCCGCCGTTGCGCAGCTCCAGTCCCGAAATCGCGCATCGTCCTGAATAGGCTCGGCGCACGTTCCTGGCAAATGAGGCATCACGAAATGCACGCGTTGTTAGGATTTTTGGGCGTTGCTGGAAGTCAAAGACCGCGGCTGCTTCGGCCATGCCATCAGGCTGTCTGGGCATGGTATCGCCATCCATTGGCGCGCTAAATGCAGCATTGAGTATCTCGTCGAAATCAGAGTCGGGGATAAGACGGACGGACGAGGTATTGTTACCGCCCATTTCCGCAAGGCCAGATTCCCATAAGCTGCCGTTTGCCTTCCTGCGGGACAGGGGGTTCTCGAAGTCGATTTCGGACGCGCGGTCCAATATTGCGAAGTGATGCGTCGCGTCGGTTGGATCCTGGGCGATGCTGCTAACTCTCTGAACGCGATGATATCCTTTTGCGTCGCCTCTGCGACCCTCATAAAAGATTACCCAATCACCGACCGTATGCTCCACTCGCGAAAGATACATGTTCGGGAAATGATACAGTTCGCCCGGCCTATCGGAATAGGCCGAGTGAGTTGATTCAATGAATACGGCCTTTGTCATCCCACGATACTTGCGCCACACAGCGGGGTTCGTCCAGGCTGAACGATAACAAAAAAAGGCCGCCCCATTCGGGACGGCCTTTCCATTTCTGCCACAGCTGGCAGAGGATGATTACATCATCCCCATGCCGCCCATGCCGCCCATGCCACCCATGTCGGGGGCGCCGCCCTGGCCTTTCGGCTCGGGCTTTTCGGCGACCATGGCTTCGGTGGTGATCAACAGGCCAGCGACCGAGGCTGCGTCTTCCAGCGCGGTGCGCACGACTTTGGCCGGGTCGATGACGCCGAACTTGAACATGTCGCCATATTCTTCGGTCTGGGCGTTGAAGCCGAAGGCCTTGTCGTTCGATTCGCGGATCTTGCCTGCGACGACCGCGCCGTCGACACCAGCGTTTTCAGCGATCTGGCGCATCGGGGCTTCCAGCGCACGGCGCACGATGGTGATGCCGGCTTCCTGATCCGAGTTCGCACCCTTCAGGCCTTCCAGCGCCTTGCCGCCCTGAACCAGCGCCACGCCGCCACCGACGACAACGCCTTCCTGAACGGCCGCGCGGGTCGCGTTCAGCGCATCGTCAACGCGGTCCTTGCGCTCTTTCACTTCGACTTCGGTCATGCCGCCGACGCGGATGACTGCAACGCCGCCGGCCAGCTTGGCCACGCGTTCCTGCAGCTTTTCCTTGTCGTAGTCGCTGGTGGTTTCCTCGATCTGCTGGCGGATCTGGCCGACGCGGGCCTCGATCTCGGCCTTGTCGCCGGCGCCGTCAACAATGGTCGTGTTGTCCTTGTTGATGGTCACTTTCTTGGCGGTGCCCAGCATGTCGACGGTCACGTTTTCCAGCTTCATGCCCAGGTCTTCGCTGATGACCTGACCGCCGGTCAGGATCGCGATGTCCTGCAGCATGGCCTTGCGGCGATCGCCGAAGCCCGGTGCCTTGACGGCAGCGATCTTTAGACCGCCGCGCAGCTTGTTGACGACCAGCGTGGCCAGAGCCTCGCCTTCGACGTCTTCCGCGATGATCAGCAGCGGCTTGCCCGACTGGATGACCGATTCCAGCAGCGGAACCATCGGCTGCAGCGACGACAGTTTCTTTTCGTGCAGCAGGATATAGGCGTCTTCCAGATCCGCGATCATCTTGTCAGGGTTGGTCACGAAATAGGGCGACAGGTAGCCACGGTCGAACTGCATGCCTTCGACGACTTCGACGTCGGTTTCCATGCCCTTGTTTTCTTCGACGGTGATGACACCCTCGTTGCCGACCTTCTGCATGGCTTCAGCGATCATCTTGCCGATGCCTTCTTCGCCATTGGCCGAGATGGTGCCGACCTGTGCGACTTCAGCCGAATCCTCGACCGGACGCGAGGCAGCCTTGATCGATTCGACGACTTTCTGGGTCGCAAGGTCGATGCCGCGCTTCAGGTCCATCGGGTTCATGCCGGCGGCAACCGCCTTCATGCCTTCCTTGACGATGGCCTGGGCCAGAACCGTCGCGGTGGTGGTGCCGTCGCCAGCTTCGTCATTGGTGCGCGAAGCGACTTCGCGGACCATCTGGGCGCCCATGTTTTCGAACTTGTCCGACAGTTCGATTTCCTTCGCGACCGAAACACCGTCCTTGGTGATGCGCGGCGCGCCGAAGGAACGGTCGATGACCACGTTACGGCCTTTCGGGCCCAGGGTGACCTTCACCGCATCCGCCAGAATGTTGACGCCCTTGAGCATCGAATCGCGCGCGGTGGTGCTGAACTTAACGTCCTTGCCAGCCATGTGTATTCTCCTAGAAACTTGTTTGAATTGAAGCGCTTGTCAGGGGTCGGCGGATCAGCCGATGATCCCCATGATGTCGCCTTCCTTCATGATCAGCAGCTCTTCGCCGTCCAGCGTGACCTCGGTGCCCGACCATTTGCCGAACAGGACGCGGTCGCCTGCCTTGACCGAAGGCGCGATCAGTTCGCCCGAATCCTTGCGGGCGCCTTCGCCAACGGCGACGATTTCGCCTTCAGCGGGTTTTTCCTTGGCGCTGTCGGGGATGATCAGCCCGCCCTTGGTCTTCTCGTCCGATTGGACGCGCTTGACCAGAACGCGGTCGTGCAGTGGTTTGAAAGCCATGTGAACACTCCGGTGTTTCAGGTTGCAGTGTCTTTTTGGCACTCGGCCTTGGTGAGTGCCAATGCCCGACGATTTAGGAGGCGCCCCGGTAGCTGTCAACGGTTTTAGGGGCTTATATTTTCAGCGCACTGGAAAATCGCCGATCATCGTGAAAGGCTTCAGGTTCTGACCCCTCAGCCGGAGCTCAAGATGAGAACCTTACTGGCCGCAAGTGCGATCTGCCTTCTGGGCAACGGCGTCCTGGCAGACGACTGCGTTGGCAATAACCTGATCAGGACGATGTCCGCAACCGATCAGAACTGGATCCGTGAACAGGCCGAGGCGGTGCCCTATCACAAGGGCATCAGGTGGCGGGCCAGAAAAGGGAAGGCGTTGATCGACATCGTTGGCACCTACCACATGGACCACCCCATGCACCCTGAAACCGTGGACGCCATCCGACCCGCCCTGATCGCCGCCGACCGCCTTCTGGTAGAGATGGGACCGGCCGAGGAAGCGCAGCTTCAATCTGCGATCGCCAGTGACCCGACGCTGATCATGGACCCGACCGGGGCGACGCTGCCGGAACGGCTTAGCCCGGAACAATGGACCGAAGTGGGCGCAGCCATGGATGCGCGCGGCGTTCCGGCCGTCATGGCCTCGCGTATGCGGCCATGGTACATCGCCACGTTGCTGGCCTTTTCACCCTGCGAGCTTGCGAAGATGACGAATGGCAGCGGCGATGCGGATGGTCTTGATCAGATGATCATCGACGAAGCTGAAGCAGCCGGCATTGAAATCAATGCGTTAGAGCCTTGGGACAGCGTTCTGCGTATCTTTTCGGACCTCACCCCGCAGGAAGAGATCGACATGATCGTCTATTCGCTGCCGATGGCCAGCTATGCCGAGGATTATACCGCCACCATGCAGGAGGCCTATGCCGCTGGCGATATCTGGCAGATATGGGAATTCGGCCGCCTTGACGCGTACAGGAATTCAGGCCTCCCGCAACCGGAGGTAGATCGGATGCTGGCCGATGCCGAGGCTGTCCTGATCAATGATCGCAACCGGAAATGGATCGCGCCGCTGACGGATGCCGCCAATGTTGCAGCTGTGAAGGGGCAGGGCGTCGTGGCCGCGTTCGGCGCACTGCATCTGCCGGGCAATGATGGGGTGCTGCGACTGCTGGAAAATGAAGGCTGGACAATCGAAAGGGTCGAATGATGCCGCACGGGCTTTGGACGCTGGAAGAAGGCTGGTGGTTGCGCGGGGCGGCGGAAGCGGTTCGCCACATGGCGCCGAACTGCATCATGGTCTTTCCCGAGGGCATTCTTCAGGGGCAGGAGATCATCGATGGCCTGGCATCTGCCCCGCGTTGGGACGGCGTGACCATAACCAACCGGCGTGTTGCGGAGAGCGACGATGTCGCGGTTCTGGCCTACCGCGCCGAGGCACGCCGTGCCGGTGCGCCGACACGTCTGGTCCTATGTTGTTCCAGTTGGGTCCGGCTGGGCAACTGGCGGCTGATCGCCCATCAACAGACCAATATCTGAAATGTTGTCGGACCTGCGCCACCACCGGCACTTTCTGATATCGGCGCTGATCGGACTTTCGGCGGGATTGCTGTTATGGTGGATGCCCATGCCCGACCGCGTGCTGATCGGGGTCAGCCTGTTTTTCGTGACATTCCTTGCCTGGACAATCAGCCTGCTGCCGCGGATGTCGTCCGAGATGCTGCAGCGCCGCGGGGTCGAGATCGAAGTCGATGAAGGCATCCCCATCATCGTCCTGATTGCGCTGCTGGCCATTGCACTTGGCCTGACCGGCATTGTCGAAACGCTGCGCGGTGCTGACGGCGGCTCGACAATGCGCAATATGCTAGCGCTGTTGTCGATACCGCTTGGCTGGGCAGTGCTGCATGTCGTGATGGCATTTCACTACGCGGGGATGTGGTATGCGACCGGCCGCGACGGTGGCGATGCGCGGGGGCTGAACTTCGGCAGTGATCAACCCGATCCGGATATCTGGGATTTCCTGTATTACAGCTTCACAATCGGCATGGCCGCACAGACTGCGGACGTCACGCTGCGCAGCCGACAATTCAGGCGTGTGACGCTGATGCATGCGGTCATGTCGTTCTTCTTCAATACCGTGATCCTGGCACTGGCGGTGGGTGCGGCATCAAGCCTCGTCGGATGATGGACTTTGCGCCGCAGGCGGGGTAGGAGGGCGCCGAAGTCGGGGCGCTGACCACTCCGTGCTGCCCAAATCAAATTTCGTCCAGGAGATATGCGATGATCACCGTTCTCGCCCATAAATCGCCCGATACCGACGCCACCGGCTCGCCCATCATCTGGGCCTGGTACCTCAACGAGGTCCGCAAGACGCCGGCCCGCGCCATCGTGCAGGGCACACCCAACACCGAGGCCGCATGGATGCTGACCCGCTGGGAACAGGACATGCCGGAAATCGTCACGGAACTGGGCGAGGGCGATCAGGTCGTCATCTGCGACACCAACAACCCCGCAGAACTGCCCGCGAAAATCAATGATGCCGAAATTCTGGAAATCATCGACCACCACATGCTGGTGGGTGGCATCAAAACCCGCACACCCATCAATATCACCATCCGACCGCTGGCCTGCACCGCGACGATCATGCACGACCTGATGGGCGAAGATCTGTCGGCAGCGCCTGACTGGGTGAAGGGCGTGATGCTGACCTGCATTCTGTCCGACACGCTGGAATTCCGCAGCCCGACCACCACACCCCATGATAAGGCTGTCGCCGAAAAGCTGGCCTCTGATCTGGGCATCAACATCGGTGAATACGCCGCTGAAATGTTCGAGGCGAAATCGGACGTGACCGCCTATGGCAACGAAGACCTGCTGCGCATGGACAGCAAGGAATTCGAACTGGAGGGAAAGAAGCTGCGCGTTTCGGTTCTGGAAACGACCGCACCCAAGGTTGTGCTGGACCGCAAGGCCGCGCTGCTGGACGCGATGCCTGGCGTCGCCGCAGCCGACGGCGCGGATGAGCTGCTGCTTTTCGTGGTCGACATCCTGAACGAAGAAGCCACGCTGCTGGTCCCGAACGAACAGGTCAAGAAGATCGCCGAGGCGTCGTTCGGTGTGCCGGTTTCCGGCGACTCGGTCGTTCTGCCGGGGATCATGTCGCGCAAGAAGCAGATCATCCCCGCACTGAAGCTTTGACCGCTTGCTTGTGACGAACAGGGCCGGGGTATCTCCGGCCCATTCCCTATCCCTGTCCCGGAAACCGACATGACCCGAATCATCCAGTCCCTGTCTGATATCGCGACCAATTATGACGTGCTGTTTTGCGATCTCTGGGGCTGTGTTCATAATGGCATCAAGGCCTATCCCTCTGCCGTCCAGGCGCTGCAGGATTTTCGCGCAGGCGGCGGGCGGGTCTGCCTGATGACAAATGCGCCGCGCCCCGCAGATCAGGTCGTGGCTTCGTTTGCACGGTTGGGCGTGCCGGATGGCGCCTGGGATGTTGTTGCGACCTCGGGCGATGCGGCGCAGGACGCACTGTTTGCGGGGGCAGTTGGCCGTAAAGTCTGGCATATCGGCCCGGCAAAGGATGACAGCTTTTTCGACGCACCGCCCCAATGGTCGGATGCGCCCGCGATCGAACGGGTGCCGCTGGACGAGGCCCAGGGCATCGTCTGCACGGGCCCTTTCAACGAGGACACCGAGACGCCGGAAGATTATCGTGCCCAGTTGATGCTTGCGCGCGAACGCGGGCTGAAGCTGCTTTGCGCCAATCCCGATATCGTCGTCGATCTGGGCGACCGGCGCATCTATTGTGCAGGTGCGATCGCGGAATTCTATCAGCAGATCGGCGGCGAAAGCCTGTATTTCGGCAAGCCGCATCCGCCAATATATGACCTTGCCCGACGATTGCTGAACCTGACCGAAGGCGCGCGCATATTGGCCATTGGCGACGGTATCCGCACCGACATTGCCGGCGCGGTTGGTGAGGGGATAGATTCAGTTTTCATCACCGGTGGGCTTGCCGCCGAAGAACTGGGCGATGATGTCGAAAATCCGGATCAGGCCCTTCTGGAAAAGTGGCTGGCTGTCGCTGCATTGGCGCCGACCTTCGCAATGGGGCGCCTGCGCTAGGTGCCATTCTACTTTGCCTATGGCTCAAACATGCTGGCAGCGCGGCTTCGGGCACGTTGTCCGTCGGCGCGGGTGATTGGCACGGCAGCGGTCGCTGGCTTCGATATCGCCTTCGACAAGATCGGGCAGGACGGATCGGGCAAGGCCACGTTGCTGACGGCGGCGGGGCAGGTCGTGCAGGGCGCACTGTTCCAGCTGGACGAGGCTGAACTGGCGACACTCGATCAGATCGAAGGTGTCGGGCGCGGATATGATCGCGTCGAGATCAGTGTAAATTGCAGTTCGGGGTCGATTGGCGCGGCAACGTATCTGGCACCGAACGCGCATCGCCGATCCGATATTCAGCCCTTCGACTGGTACATTGGCCTTGTCGTCGCCGGTGCGCATGAGCGGGGCCTGCCGCGCGACTGGATAAGGCGACTTGCCGACACGCCGGCCCTCGCTGATCCCGACGTGCGTCGGCCTCGACTGATTGAAGCCCAGGCATTGCTTGCGGCTTGCCCGCCCGGCTGGCGGCTCGGCTGACCTTGCAACCGGGCGCGGGCTGCGCGATATGCGAAGGATGCGGGACTGGCCCGCAATGAATTGAGCACGGCGGGCCCGGCCCGAAGGGGGCGCATTGCACATCCACCACCATTGGACCGGTCTTCCCGCATCGGCTCGCGGATCAAGCGTGGCGATGGGGAATTTCGACGGTGTTCATCGGGGCCACCGCTCTGTCATCGATATCGCGCGCGCGGCCAGTGTGGCACCCCTTGGCGTAATCTGTTTCGAACCGCACCCGCGCGAATTTTTTGCACCTGACGCCGCGCCCTTTCGTTTGATGAACGCCGAGGCACGGGCGAACCGATTGCGCAGGCTGGGCGTAAAGCATCTGTTCGAACTTCCCTTCGGTCCGACACTGGCGGGGCTGTCCCCAGAGGGGTTTGCCCGCGATGTCCTTGTCGATGGGCTGGGCGTCGCGCATGTGACGGTGGGGCAGGATTTCCGCTTTGGCAAAGGTCGTGCAGGCAATGCCGCAACGTTGCGCGACCTGGGTGAGACGCTGGGATTTGGCGTGACCATCGCCGAATTGGCGGGCGATGGCGGAAAGGAATTTTCCTCAACTGCAATTCGCGAGGCCCTGGCGGCTGGCGATCCTCGTCACGCTGAGCAGATGCTGGGCCACTGGCACCGTATCGAGGGCGAGGTCCTGCACGGCGAAAAGCGGGGCAGGGAACTTGGTTACCCCACTGCCAACATGTCGGTTGCGGGTCTGCACCTGCCAAAACTGGGTGTCTACGCGGTCATCGCCGATGTCCTGGGCGGGCCGCACAAAGGCAGTTGGCCGGGGGTCGCCAGCCTCGGCGTCCGTCCCATGTTCGGCCAGAACAAGCCCAATCTGGAAGTGCATCTGTTCGATTTTGACGGCGATCTTTATGGCGAGCATCTGTCGGTCGCACTGATCGAATACCTGCGTCCGGAAGCGAAATTTGACAATCTCGATGCGCTGATCGCGCAGATGGACCGCGACAGTGCGCAGGCCCGTGCGGTTCTGGCGGCCCGGTAATGCGACCGCGTTTCTGGGAACTGCCACTGAAGCAGCTTGACCCTGCGGAATGGGAGGCGCTTTGCGATGGCTGCGGCAAGTGCTGCCTGAACAAGCTGGAATTCGAAGATACCGAGGAACTGGCGTTTACACGCGTCGCCTGTCGGTTGCTGGACGGGGAGACGTGCCGCTGCACGCGCTATGAAACCCGTCACCGTTATGTGCCCGAATGTGTCAGCCTGACACCGGCAAAGATATCTGCGATCAGCTATTGGTTGCCGGCGACCTGCGCCTACAGGCTGCGACACGAAGGCAAGCCACTTCATGACTGGCATTATCTGATCTCGGGCGATCCCGATGCGGTGCATCGCGCAGGCGTTTCGGTCCGTGGCTGGACAGTCTCGGAAGCCGAAGTACCTGAAGAGGATTGGGAAGATTACATTATTGAGGATTTGTCATGAACTTTGCCTCTGACAACGCATCTGGCGTTCATCCTGCGGTGCTGGCAGCCATGTCTGCCGCCAATGACGGCCATGTGCTGGGCTACGGCCGTGATGCGCTGACCGAAGCGGCGCAGAACCGTGTGCGCGAAGTTCTGGACGCGCCCGAGGCCGCGGTGATGTTCGTGACAACCGGCACGGCGGCCAATGCCGTGGCGCTTGGCGCGGCCGTCCAGCCCTGGCAGCGCATCTTCTGCCACGAGGATGCTCATATCGAAACCTCGGAATGTGGTGCACCTGAAATGTTCACGTCAGGCGCAAAGCTGACGCTGATGCCGGGCGATGGCGGGCTGATCGATGCTGACGCGCTGGATCATGCGGCCGAATTCTGGGCCGGCGAGGGGTTGGGCGGCGGTCAACCCGGCGCGGTCTCGATCACGAATTCGACCGAGTGGGGCCGGGTCTGGATGCCAGATGCGCTGCGCGAAATCTCGGCCGTTGCGCAGCAGCACGGGCTTGTGCTGCACATGGACGGCGCGCGCTTTGCCAATGCGGTCATTGGCAGCGGCGCAAGCCCGGCCGCAATCACGCATCGCGCGGGCGTTGATCTGCTGTCCTTCGGCGGGACCAAGAATGGCGCCATGGGGGCCGAGGCAATTGTGGCATTCGACGGCGCAATGGCCGAACGTCTTGACTATGCGCGCAAGCGCGGTGGCCACCTGTGGTCCAAGCACCGCTATCTTGCGGCGCAGTTCTATGCCTTGCTGGAGGGCGATCTGTGGCTGGAGGCGGCGCGCAATGCCAATGCGATGGCGCGCCTGCTGGCCGAAGGAATCGAGGGTGTCGAGGGCGCGCGCCTTGTCCAGCCCGCGCAATCCAATCAGGTCTTCGCCACAGTCCCAAGCGATGCCGACGATCGCGCCCGGTCGGCTGGGGCGAATTACTACGCCTGGTCATCCTTGGGCGAAGAAACCGCTGACATGGTAACGCTGCGCTTCGTGTGTAGCTGGAACACCCGCGAGGACGAGGTTGCAGCACTTCTGGCTGCGCTGCGCGGCTAAGCCCCGCGGCGCAGTGCGTCAGCTTCGTTCCAGGTTCATCCGGACAAGATCGGCGAACTGGTCGGCATGGCTTAGCGGCAGCATATGGCCGGCACCGGGGATCGTGGCGCGGGCGACATCGGGCAGGCGCTTGGCAAGCGCGTCCGCAATCTCGTGGACAATGGGTGGGGATGCCTCGCCCGAGATGATCATCACGGGTGCGTCCACGCCTTCCAGCCCGTCCTCGCGCAGGATGTCTGGCCGATCCGCCATCAGGGCGGCGTTCGTGTCGACGACCAGCCGCATCTGGCGGCGCAAACGCTCGGCCCGTGGACCATCCGTCGGAATGACGCCGGGCGCACCCCAATCCCCAAGGAACTGGCGCAGCATGCCGTCCCAGTCACCGGCCTTTTCGAACGGGGCAAGCCGGTCATGTTCGGCCTTGCTCGATGCAGCGGGCGCGGCTGCAAACAGCACCGGCTCGACCAGTGTCAGGCTGCGCACGGCCTGTGGCGCACCGACCGCGATCCGCAGTGCCACGGTCGCGCCAAAGCTGTGACCGATCAGATCGACGGGCCGCTCGATCATGCCTGCCGCATGACGGGTGACGAATGTGTGCAGGTCGATGCCATCGGGCGCAACCCAGTCGGGACTGCGGCCATGGCCGGGGAAATCGAATGCGCGCAGATCCACCAGCCCGTTCAGCCGCGCGGCAAGGGGGTCGAACAACGTGCCGCTGCCCATCATGCAATGCAGCCCGATCGCCGGGCGTTCAGCATCGCCCGGAAAATGCCGTTCGTTCAGTTCCATCTTAAAGCGAGGCCAGATGCGCGCCCAGGAAATCCAGCCGGTCCTGGCCCCAGAATTTCTGACCCGTCTCACGCACGATATAGAACGGCGAACCGAAGACCCCGGCAGCCACCGCGTCTTCCAGGTTGCGGCCATATTGCTCGGCACCGACGAACAGGCCCTTATCGGCAATGGCCGGATCAAATCCCGCCTTTGCCAGCACGTCACGGATCACCGCATCATCGGAAATATCGCGCTCCTCGGCCCATGTGGCGCGCAGAAATCCACGCGCCAGCGCACCGACATCGCCGCCACCCGCCGCTTGCGCGGCGATCAGGGCATAGGAAGACGGCGCCATGTTCACTGGAAAATGCGCCGGTTGCAGGTTGAACGGCAGTTTCAGAACCGCGGCCCAACGGCTGAGTTCCTGCACGCGGTAATCCTTGCGGCTTTCGTGACGGTCGGCTGGTTTCTGCCCGCCCGTGCGCGGGAAAAGCTGCATCAGATCCACCGGCTTGTACGTGATCGTGGCCTTGTGCTCGCGGGCCATCCGCTCCAGCCGGTCGCCCGCAAAATAGGCCCAGGGGCTGATGGTGCCGAAGTAATAGTCGATATGTGCCATATGCCGTGTTCTTCCGGTCGGTTGAGGTTTGCGGCAAAGCTAGCGCGGTGATAAGTCCGCTGCAATCGCCCGAATCCCGCCTGCCAAAGGACCGCCCATGCCTGCGATGACCGAACCTAAGCTGATCTCCGGCAATGCCAACAAGCCTTTGGCGACATCCATCGCCCGGCGCATGTCAATGCATCGCGGCATGAACGTGGCGCTTGTTGATGCGCGCGTGGAACGCTTCAACGATCAGGAAATTTTCGTCGAGGTCTTCGACAATGTCCGTGGCGAGGACATGTATATCATCCAGTCGACCTCGAACCCGGCCAATGACAACCTGATGGAATTGCTGATCATGACCGACGCGCTGAAGCGTTCGTCGGCCAACCGGATCACCGCCGTCATCCCGTATTTCGGCTATGCCCGCCAGGATCGCCGCGCCAAGGCCCGCACGCCGATTTCGGCCAAGCTGGTTGCAAACATGCTGACCAAGGCGGGCGTCGACAGGGTGCTGACCATGGATCTGCACGCCGCGCAGATACAGGGTTTTTTCGATATTCCGGTTGACAACCTTTATGCCGCGCCGGTCTTTGCGCTGGATATCAAGCATAACTTCAAGGGCCGGATGGACGATCTGATGGTCGTGTCGCCCGATGTCGGGGGCGTCGCCCGTGCCAGAGAGATCGCCAAGCGCATCGATGCGCCCATGGCCATCGTCGACAAGCGCCGCGAACAGGCCGGTGAGATCGCCGAGATGACCGTGATCGGCGATGTCGAGGGCAAGAGCTGCATCATCGTCGACGATATCTGTGATACCGCAGGCACGCTGGTAAAGGCCGCGCAGCTGCTGACCGATCACGGCGCGACCGAGGTCCACGCCTATATCACCCATGGCGTGCTGTCCGGCCCGGCGGTCGAGCGTGTATCAAACTCTGTCATGAAATCGCTGGTCATCACGGATTCCATCGACCAGCCCGCAGCGGTGAAGAACTGCCCCAGTATCCGCATTGTGCCGACCGCACCTATCTTCGCGCAGGCGATCATCAATATCTGGAACGGCACCTCGGTCAGTTCGCTGTTCGAACTGGACACGCTGGGGCCGATCTATGAGGGGCTTTATTCCGACGATTAAGATCGGCGGACAGTCTGGCGATTTTGCGGACCGGGGCTGAGCGCGGATTAGATCAACGGCAGGTTCCGGCGACCGGAACCTTCCCGGGTCTGGCCGGCGCGAGCGCCTGACCATGGCTTCCCGAAATCATGTCGGCGGTCTCAGGCGCTGTCGCCAAAACCATAGGTTTCCGTCACATAGTCGATATCCTTGTCGCCCCGGCCCGACAGGTTGATCAGGATCGACTTGCCCGGATGCTCCGGCGCCTCGCGCAGCGCGAAGGCGACCGCATGGGCGCTTTCGAGGGCAGGGATAATGCCCTCGCGGCGCGACAGGCGATAGAAGGCATCCAGCGCCTCCTTGTCATCTGCGGCGACGTAATTCGCGCGACCGGTCTTGTGCAGATAGGCATGTTCGGGTCCGACGCCCGGATAATCCAGACCCGAGGCCACGGTATGAACGGGCGCCGGGTTCCCTTCGGCATCCTTCAGCACCAATGTCTTGAAGCCGTGAATATCGCCGTCCTCGCCATAGGTGATCGTCGCCGCGTGGTCGCCCAGATTGGAAGAGGTCCCAAGCGGTTCCACCCCGTAAAGCGCCACGTCGTCGTCGTCGATGAAGCCCGCGAACATGCCCATCGCGTTCGATCCGCCGCCGACGCAGGCCGCGACCATGTCGGGCAGGCGGCCAGTCATTTCGACGAACTGCTCGCGTGCCTCGATGCCGACGACATGCTGGAAATCGCGGACCATCATCGGGAAGGGATGGGGGCCGACGACGCTGCCAATGGCGAAAAGCGCGCTGTCGGCCTGCGCGACATAGGCCTGAAAACAGCTGTCCACGGCCTCTTTCAGGGACCGCCCGCCAAAGCCCACAGGCACCACCTCGGCCCCCAGCAGTTTCATGCGGGTCACGTTCGGGGCTTCCTTGGCGATGTCGATCTCGCCCATGTGAATCTCACATTCCAGACCGAAATAGGCGGCCGCCGTCGCCAGCGCCACACCATGCTGGCCGGCGCCGGTTTCGGCCATGACCTTGGTCTTGCCCATATGCTTGGCCAGCAGAACCTCGGCCATGCAATGGTTCAGCTTGTGGGCGCCGGTATGGTTCAGATCCTCACGCTTGGCATAGATCTGCGCGCCGCCGCAATCAGCCGACAGATTGCCCAGATAACTGATCGGCGTCGGTCGGCCCTGAAAATGCTTGCGGATGAAGCGCAGTTCGTTGATGAAATCGGCCGAGCGCGACAGCCGCAGATACGCGTCCTCGATGGACTTGAACTGTTCGACCAGAACCGGGGGCAGATCGGCCCCGCCATAAGGCCCGAAGAAGCCCTTCGCATCGGGATGCGATTTCAGATAACCCATGTCTTTTCCCTGTTGGTTGGTTCCGTCCTGAATTCAGCGCCCATCAAGGCGAACGAAATCCATTACGCTGCCCTCTCCGGGGCGAATATCGGACCAGTCGTCGATCTGGAAATCGACCACCAGCGTGGCCGCCGTCGGATAGCGGCGAAAATCGGGGTCAAGCGGTGGTCGCGCAGGAAGCATCGCCGCAAATTCGGCGATGCCGGGATTGTGGCCGATCATCATCACCGTTGGCGCGCTTGCCGTTTTCAGCACGTCCAGAAGGACGGTGGGGCTCGCATGGAAAAGCCTGTCGTCAAACCTCATCGTTGGCCGCACTTCCAATGGCGCACCGGCGATCCTTTCCCATGTCTCGCGGGTTCGCGCCGCGGGCGAACAGATGACTTCTTCGGGCTCATAACCGCGCGATGCCATGAAGTCGCCAAGCTCGCGCGCTGCGCGACGCCCGCGATCGTTCAGGGGGCGGTCAAAGTCTTCCAGGGAAGGATCGTCCCAGGCCGATTTCGCGTGACGGGTCAGAATCAGGCGGCGGTAACCGGAAGGTGTCATGTGAAATGGCCTCTCATGCCGGGCAATGTGATCGGAGCCTGCCATAGCTTACCGCACCGGGCAAGCACCTGCGACGCGCAGAGCGACACGGAATTGTCACGCGCATTCAAGACCATGAATTGCGCCCTGTGTTAAAGGCCGCTGTCGCCCTGGCGCAATCCGCGAGGCTTCACGCGCGGCTCGGTCGACCGGATCAGGCTGCCAGCACCGTGTTCGGTGAACAGTTCCAGCAGTGCCGCATTGGGAACACGGCCATCCAGGATGACCACGGCACGGACACCGTCGTCCAGTGCCATCAATGCTGTTTCGGTCTTCGGGATCATCCCGCCGGCGATGGTGCCATCCTCGATCATCTGGCGCACCTGCTGTGGGGTCATCGCGGTCAGCACCTCGCCCGAGCCATCCTTGACGCCTGAAACATCGGTCAGCAAAAGCAACCGATCCGCCTTAAGCGCGCCCGCAATGGCACCGGCCGCAGTGTCGCCGTTGACGTTAAACGTTTCGTTATCGGCCATTCCGGTCGCCACCGGCGCGATGACCGGGATAAGTCCTGCAAGATACAGGTCGCGGATGATCTGGACATTCATCTCGACCGGCTTTCCGACGAAACCAAGTTCAGGATCGTCCGCCTCGCAGACCATCATATCGTCATCCTTGCCGGATATGCCGATCGCGCGGCCACCGGCATCGTTGATCGCCTGAACGATGCGCTTGTTGACGAGGCCCGACAAGACCATCTCGACCACTTCGACGGTTTCCTTCGTGGTCACACGCTTTCCGCGAACGAAGCGGCTTTCGATGCCCAGCTTGCCCAGCAGGTCGTTGATCATCGGGCCGCCGCCATGGACGACGACCGGGTGAATGCCAACCTGTTTCATCAATACGATGTCGGACGCGAATTTTGCCATCTCGGCATCGTCGCCCATGGCATTGCCGCCGAACTTGACCACGACGACGGCGCCGGAATAGCGCTGCATGTAAGGAAGTGCTTCGGCGAGAGTAGCGGCGGCGGCGGCGAAATCTCGGGTCATGTCCTGCTGTCTCATGGGGATCCCTGATGTATTGGGCCAAAGGTTAGGGGCAGTGCCGCGCGAGGTCCAGAGACGAGTGGCGCGCCGAACGACCGGTTCGCTGCAACCGCAGCCAGTTGACACTTTCGCCGTGCCGCGAGTTCAGCCGGTGCAACATTGGCTTTGGGGGCGATGATTTGCCAGGCAGCCCGGTAATGCACCCCCGCGTTCTCTCACGCGATAAGCGGGACCTGCCGGATCAGTCCAGTCCGGCGATGATGGCACGCAACGTGGCGATGCCGTGGGCCTTTTCGGACGAGGTGACGACCAGTTCCGGATAGGCGGCAGGGTGCTTTTGCAACTCGTCCTCGACCTGGGCAATGACCGGCTTGATGGCGTTGGGCCCCAGTTTGTCGGCCTTGGTCAGAACCACCTGAAACGGCACGGCGGAACGGTCGAGCAGTTTCATGATCTCGTGATCCACAGGCTTGATGCCGTGACGCGCGTCGATCAGGCAGAAGGCGCGCCGAAGGGTAGGGCGACCCGCCAGATAGTTCTTCAGAAGTGCCTGCCATTTGGCCACCACCGCGACCGGCGCCTTGGCGAAGCCGTAGCCCGGCAGATCGACCAGATAGCTTTTGTCGCCAAGCGCGAAATAGTTGATCTCTTGTGTGCGGCCCGGCGTGTTGGATGCGCGCGCAAGCGATTTGCGACCGGTCAGTGCGTTGATGAGGCTCGATTTACCGACATTCGAGCGGCCGGCAAAACAGACCTCGGGCCGGTCGGCGGGGGGCAGACCGTCCATCGCGACCACGCCTTTGACGAAATCGACCGGTCCCGCGAACAACTGGCGCGCAGCCTCGGCAGTGGCGTTGTCGGGTTCGGGCGCAAGGGGGAAGGCGACCTTCATGCGGACGCATCCGGCGCAGGGGAAAGGGTCACTTCATCCATTTCGGCGATTTCACCACCTTCCAGGACTTCGGCGTAAATGCCGAATGTGCTGTGCCCACGATATTCCGTCAGTGTCTGGATCATGTCGAAATCCGGGGTGCCCGTCTGGGTGTCGACCGAGGTGGCAGAGCATCGACCGATCGGCTTACGGCCGATCAGGCGAACGGCCCCGATCGTAAATTCACGGTCGATCCAATCCATCTCGGAAAATGGCTCTGCCCCCTCGATCCACAGGTTTCCGCGCCAGCGCTCTACGCCGATCCTCTGCCCGACATGCGCTTCCAGCGCGGCCAGGCTGTCAAGCGAATTGATCGAAACGAACGGTTTGCGCGTATCCGTCAGCGGCTCGGTCGAGCGGACAAGCTGCGACGGGGGTGGCTTGTCCTGCGGCCAGAGCGGACGCAACCATTCGATCAGATTGGCACAATCCGGTTCGTGCCCGGGACCCACGCTGATGCTGCCGTGTTCAGGATGGCTGAACACAAGCGTTTCGCCGTCCAACCCGCCGCTGATTGCCTGCAGTTCCGGGCCGGCGGCGCCACGCAGAAACGCGGCCTTGGGCAGCCAGCCGTCCAGCGTGTCCCCGTCGGTCACGCGGTCGGCCGCGCCTTCGTGCAGGACCGCCCAATGACGGTCGAATGGCAACTTGCCGCCCTTATCGAGACGGGCGCGAGTGATCCTCTCGCGCCCGATGGATTTGACAGGGTAGCGCCAGATCTGGGCCAGCCGTGTCATCACTTGCTTTTCTTCCGCCGCACACTGTCACGGATATTCCCGAACAGGCTGGGCGGATGCCCATGCATCGACATGATCGCATATTGCTGGCCGATGGTGATGACGTTGTTGGTGATCCAGTAAAGCACCAGACCCGAGGCAAAGCCGCCCAACATGAACATGAACACCCAGGGCATCCAGGCGAAGATCATCTTCTGGGTCGGATCGGTGGGGGCCGGGTTCAACTTCTGCTGCAGCCACATCGAGATGCCGAGGATGATCGCCATGATCGACAGCGATACGATGCCAAGCATGCTGTCACGCGCGGGCGCAGCATAGGGCAACAGGCCGAACAGGTTCAGAATCGACGACGGATCCGGCGCCGACAGGTCGCGTATCCAGCCGATCCAGGGCGCCTGACGTAGTTCCAGCGTGACGAAAATGACCTTGTAGAGACTGAAGAAGATCGGGATCTGGATCAGGATCGGCAGGCAGCCAGCCGCAGGGTTCACCTTCTCGCGCTTGTACAGCGCCATCACTTCCTGCTGATACTTGGCGCGATCATCGCCGGTGCGTTCTTTGATCGCCTCCATTTGCGGCTGCAACTCGCGCATCCGCGCCATCGAGATATAGGATTTGCGCGCAAGCGGGAATACCAGCAGCTTGAGGATGAAGGTCAGCGCGATGATCGACCAGCCCATATTGCCGATGAAGCTGTGCAGCCAGTGCAGCAGGCGGAAGATCGGTTTGGTCAGGAAATAGAACCAACCCCAGTCGATCGAATCCACGAAACGCTGAATGCCGGGGGATTCTTCATACCCGCGGATGGTTTCCCATTCTTTTGCGCCTGCAAACAGATAGGATTCGCTGGACGCGCTTTGCCCCGGTGCGACCGTGACGGTCGGAAAGCGGGTCTCTGCCTGATAGATGTCTGCGCCATCGGTATATTTGACGACCGCCCGGAACGGCTGACCCGCGGCCGGGGCCAGCGTGGTCATCCAGTATTTGTCCGTGAATCCAACCCAGCCGTTTTCGGCCACTTCGGTAATGTCCGCGCGACCGTCGCCTGCGACAGGATCGAGGTCGACGATGTTCTTGTACTTGGTTTCTTCCAGCTCGCCATCGGCCATTGCGATCGCGCCTTCGTGCAGAACGAAGAAGTTTTGCGTGTCCGGCTGGCCGTGGCGGGCGATGATGCCGTATGGCGCGGCCGCGAAGGGCGTTTCTGCCGTGTTTTCGACCGACTGGGTGACGGTGAACAGGTATTTGTCGTCCAGGGCGAAGGTGCGTCGGAAAATCTGGCCCTGACCGTTGTCCCAGACCAGTGTGACCGGGGTGTCGGGGGTCAGTGTATCGCCTTCTTCCACGCTCCAGATGGTCGATGCGTTTGGAACGGCAGCGGCGTCAGTGCCTGCGCCCGGGCTCCAGCCATAGACGGCATAATAGGGCTTTTCGATGACGGTCGTCGGATCGCCGCCGGGCGCAACGGGGCTGCCTTCGGCAACGACCGTACGGTGAGAGTCGTCGGTCGGCGTCAACAGGCGCACGAAAGGCGAATCTTCGGCCAATGTCTCGCGGTAGCCGGTCAGCAGCAGATCGTCGATGCGTCCGCCGGCCAGGGAGATCGAGCCTTCCAGCGCCGGGCTTTCCACGGCCACGCGTGCAGCCGTCGCGGATGGGTCCTGCGAGCCTGGGGGCGTGACATCGGCACCCGCGGGTGCGGCGCCGGGGGCGGGCGTGGCGACGCCGCCTGCGGTGTCAGTCTGGTTCTGGGCCGCAACTTCAGCCTCCGGGGCGGGTGGCGGCGGTTCGGGCGCGAAGAAGGTGAACCAGCCCAACACCACCAGCATGGACAGGACCATCGCCAGGATCAGATTGCGGTTGTTGTCTTCCATGCCGTCATTTGCCCCTTATTGTCAGTGCTGCGTTCAACAGAAGGGGCGGGCAAAGGTCAAGGCAATTCCACGAATATGGCACAGCAGCGTGCAGCCACGGGCCAAAAACTGCCTTGACGGGGTGGTACTATCAAGCCGCCCCCACCGTCACGCAGCCGGCCAACGTTGCAGACTGGTCGTGATCGCGGGAAGCCGGGTATGGGTGATGAACTGCGCACAGGCATTTGCGTCCAGCAAAGGCGCGACCGGATCGCCCTGCGCGACACCAAAGCCGAATTGCGCCAGATGGTCGAATTGCTCGCGCGACTGCACGTCTTCGACAAGCGTGACCAGCCCATGACGCTCGGCCAGGGCCAACAAGGACAGGACGTGCGGGCCAACGCCGGGCGCATCTGACGCGCTTGACAAAAGGGCTGCCGAGACACGCATCCGCGCCCGTTTCGGTTTGAGGTCGCGAATGACCGCCATGCCCATCCGGTCGAGGCAATCGAGTTCGATCCCGCAGCCCTGCCGGGACAGATGCGCAAGTCCTTCAAGCGGTCGGCTGTAAGTGCCCGCGCAGGGCGCAGTGAAGATCACCTCTTCCGGCGGGCAGTTCTGCCGGTCGATTTCCCAGATCAGCGGCTGTGCGAGGCTGGCCGATTCAGCGATCAGTTGCGGCAACTCTATGCTCAGCGGTGGCGGGTTGACGCCGTCAGCAATCCAGTCGCGCCTTTGCGTCAGCGCGGCGCGCAGGACAGCGTCTGCATCGCCCTCCATTGCACGCGGTGGAATGACCAGAATGGATGACAGTATTCTGTTTTCAAAGCAGATTTGCGGCCGAAACTTCAGCTTGTAAAGTGCTGAGACCGCGACAGGACGAACGCCCGCGCAGCTTTCGGCCGCGGAAGTTTGGGCGGGCGGTTCCGTCCCGTGGCGACGCCCGGCGACAATTCGATGAAACAGTTTCCGCAGTCCCATTCAGGCCCCGATTCGATGCGATCTTTTTCGATCTATACGCCTGAACAGGTTCCTGTTCCGTTAATGTTCCCGAAGCTGCGGGACGTCATCGCCGGAAAAATCGCTTTCGACTGGCCAAAGGTTCATGAAGTCGAACAGTTTCGGATCCAGAAGATGCGAGGGCCGCGTATTCATCAGCGCGCGGAACATGACCTGACGCCGACCGGGGCTGCGCGCCTCCCATTCGTCCAGCAGTCGCTTGACCTGCGCCCGCTGCAATCCTTCCTGAGAGCCGCAAAGATCGCAGGGGATGATCGGATAGTTCATGTCGCGGGCAAATTTCTCGCAATCGGCTTCGGCGATATAGGCCAGCGGACGCAGGACAAGAAGATCGCCTTCTTCATTCAGCAGCTTGGGCGGCATTGTTGCCAGCCTGCCGCCATGAAACAGGTTCATGAAGAAGGTTTCCAGCATGTCGTCGCGGTGATGACCCAGCACGACGGCCGAGCAGCCTTCCTCGCGCGCAATGCGGTAAAGATTGCCCCGGCGCAGGCGCGAACACAGGCTGCACATCGTCCCGCCGGGTTTGATCTTGTCGGTGACGATGGAATAGGTGTCCTGGTATTCGATCCGGTGCGTGACCTCCCGGTCGGTCAGGAATTCAGGCAGGACGGTCGCCGGGAAACCCGGCTGACCCTGATCAAGATTGCAGGCAAGCAGATCAACCGGCAGCAATCCCCGCCATTTCAATTCGTGCAGGATCGCCAGCAGAGTATAGCTGTCCTTGCCCCCTGACAGGCAGACAAGCCAACGATCGCCGGGGCGGATCATGCCGAAATCGTCGATGGCGGCGCGGGTGTCGCGCACCAGACGCTTGCGCAGCTTGCGAAATGCGGTGGTCGAAGGCGCACCGCGAAACAGCGCATGGATTTCATCCGCAGCGTCATGGTCGTGATCGTCCAACCTGGTCAGTTCGTTCATGGCCATTTTCCGTTTTCTTAGGTGGTCTCGTCGTCATCGTGGCGGCCCGGCACCGGGTCGTAGCCGTGGCCACCCCAAGGGTGGCAGCGCAGGATCCGCCGCGCTGCCAGCCGGCTGCCGCGAATGGCGCCATGACGCTCCAGCGCCTCAAGCGCATAGGCCGAACAGGTCGGCTGGAACCTGCAGCCATGCCCGACCCAGGGGCTGAGCAGCAGGCGATAGGCGCGCACGGGCAGTGCGAACACATGCGCAGCCGGACTCATTTCGGCGACCTTGGGGCGTGGACGCGGCCCATCGCGATCGCCAGATCGTCGCGCAAGTCCTGGAAATTTCTGGATACTGTCTCGTTGGGGCGACCCACAAGGACGTAATCCCAGCCGGGCCTGGCAAGTTGCGGCAGCACCTCTCGGGCAAGGGCGCGC
Source organism: Paracoccus denitrificans (assembly GCA_005768755.1). Classification (GTDB taxonomy): domain Bacteria; phylum Pseudomonadota; class Alphaproteobacteria; order Rhodobacterales; family Rhodobacteraceae; genus Paracoccus; species Paracoccus denitrificans_B. The sequence continues at coordinate 89,730 of VAFL01000005.1, forward strand.
AAGCGGCGCTTGGCACGGTTGCGGGTGACAGCGTTGCCGATTTTCTTTGAACAAGTATAGCCGATGCGCACCGGCGCCTCTGCCGGTTCTTCAGCATGGCGGCGGCGGGCCTGCAGCAGAAACCCCGCCGTACCGGCGCGCCGCGCCTGCGCTGCTTTCAGGAAGTCGGCACGATTCTTCAGGATTGCGATCTTCGACGTTGAAGGCGCGCCATCGCCCATGACAGATACCGCCGCATCTTCCCCCTGCTGGATCTGTTCAGCGCGAAGGGGCGGATGCGGCGGCATCATCTGGTCCTGTCTGGCGCACCGATATGCGCCTGATTGCGACGGTCGGATCAGGCCGACAGGCGCTTGCGGCCCTTGGCGCGACGACGGTTCAGCACCAGACGGCCGGCTTTGGTGGCCATACGGGCGCGAAACCCGTGACGACGGGTGCGAACCAGGTTCGACGGCTGGAACGTGCGCTTCGACATCTTCGTTTCTCCACTCTACGGTCGCGGAAGGTCTGGGTGATGGGTCAACTGAACCCGCCCCACGCGACCGCGTCGGTTAATTCGAAGCCCGCGCAATAGGCCATGCCCGGGCCCGAGTCAACGACGCTTTCGCAAATCGTCGGGCAAAAATGCCCCAACCGTCATAGGCACCGCACAATGATTTGAATTTGCCGCGCCCGACCGCTAGGTGTTGCCCCGGAGCGGGCACAAGATCCGTCGCAATGAGTTCTGTCAAGAATGTCGATCGACACACTCACAGGCCGTTTTGCTGCGCTGACGCTGATCTTTGTGGCGTTGGCAGAAATTTTCGTGCTGATCCCGTCAGTTTCGAATTTCCGCCTCGATTACCTTCAGACCCGGCTTGAGAAAGCGCAGATCGCCTCGCTTACCCTTCTGGCGACGGACGAAAACGAGAATATCGCGGCGGATCTTGAATCCGAACTGCTGGCGAATGCCGGTGTCTATAACGTGGTGCTGCGCCGCGACGATGTCCGTCAGCTGGTCTTGTCCTCGCCACTGCCCGGTCCGATTGCCGCGACCTATGATCTGCGCGACGATTCGGGGCTAAGTGCGTCGGTTGATGCGATACGGCAGTTTCTCGACCGTCAGGACGAGGTGATCCGTGTGATTGGTGTGCCCGTCAATCATGCCGGACAATTGATCGAAATCACGCTTTCGACCGGTCCACTGCGTCAGGCGATGGCCGAATTCGGCCTTCAGGTGCTGATCGTGTCGGCAGTGCTGATCGGGCTGACGGCGGCGCTGCTGAACCTGGCCGCGCAACGCCTTATCCTGAAGCCGATCCGACGGGTCATAAGTCATATGGCAAATTACGCCGATGCCCCCGACGACCCGCGCCTGATTATCAAGCCCGATGCGCGCATTAACGAACTGAGAGAGGCCGAGACCGCACTCGCCTCCATGCAGACGACGCTGACCCAATCGCTGAAGCAGAAAGAGCGTCTTGCCGGACTGGGGCAGGCGGTTGCCAAGATCAGCCACGACCTGCGCAATATCCTGACCACCAGTCAGATCTTTGCCGATCGGTTGGAAGACAGCGCCGATCCTGCCGTGCGCAAGGCGGCACCTAAACTGGTCAACTCGATCTCGCGCGCGGTGAACCTGTGCGAAACGACACTCGCATTTGGCAAGGCTGAGGAGCCGCCACCGACCTTGTCACGCTTTGCACTGCGCGACCTCGTCGATGAGATCACGGAAGCTGAAGCGATCTTGTCCGAAACCGCTGAAGGGACGAGGCTGGTCGATTTCGTGATAGATGTCAGTCCGAACCTTGTGATCCGGGCAGATCGTGATCAGTTGCACCGCGTCATGTCTAACCTGATCCGCAATGCCCGTCAGGCGATCGAAGCGTCTGCCAAAGGCGGCACGATTGAAGTTGCCGCGTCTGAAACCGAGCAGGATTGGCGCATTCGCGTCGGCGATACCGGACCCGGCCTGCCGCAAAAGGCGAGGGACTATCTGTTCCAGCCGTTCACGGGTGGCACGCGAAAGGGCGGAACCGGCCTGGGTCTGGCCATTGCAGCTGACCTGATCCGTGGTCATGGCGGCAAGCTGGAACTGATCCGAAGCGACGAAAGCGGTAGCGAGTTCTGCATTTCACTGCCCCGAGGCACCTTGATCGAGAATTTGGCGATCGGATGATTTTTGCGCTTGCGCTCCCCGGCTGGTCCCACTAGATCACCCTCCATAGCGGACCCGTAGCTCAGCTGGATAGAGCACCAGACTACGAATCTGGGGGCCGGGCGTTCGAATCGCTCCGGGTCCGCCAATTTCTCCCCCTCGTAATCATGCGATCTTTCAAGCCGTCCTGGCTGAACTGAAATCATCCGTCGTATGTTGGTGTATCATGCTGTCCCCGGCGTTGTGGTCCCTCACCTCGGCGGGTCCGGACCCGACAGCGTGCAGTTGTTCACGCTGTCACCGGGGCCGATTTTGTCACCGCAATCGCTGCAACCGATTGTGATGTGTTGGAGATTGCCCTGCGCCTATCAACTGATGGATGCGATCGGGTTATACGGATGATGTCGGGAAAACGTCATGCAGCGAAGCTGGGTTATGACGCTATTTAACGGTGTATTGTAGGGCCACGAAAATGGCCGATCTGGGCCGAAATCCGTAAATTCGTATGCTGCAAGGGTGGTTCTAATTCGCTGAAAGAATGACTGTCACGCGACTGTTACGTTACAGCGGCCCTCTTTGCCAAGGGTCAGCGTGCTGTCTCGCGTCACAATGATGGCGCCGTGACATCATGCCCCGTGATGGGCGCGTAAGCTGCTGGCTTGTTTCAGTTTTCCAGATTTTTGGCTGGGGCGGTAGGATTCGAACCTACGGTACACGGTACCAAAAACCGATGCCTTACCACTTGGCCACGCCCCAACTGTGGGCGGGTATGTATCGCTGCTGGTCGGGGGGTGCAAGGGGGTTTTGGAAAAACTTGCGGGCGAATTCGGGCGCGCGTAAGGCATGGTCATGGATTGTGATGTGTTGGTCATCGGGGCAGGGGCGGCCGGGCTTTTCTGTGCAGGAACGGCGCGGGCAGGGGGCGCAACAGTGGTTGTGATCGACCACGCCTCACGGCCGGGAGAGAAGATCCGAATCTCGGGCGGGGGCAGGTGCAATTTCACCAATCTGGCCACGCATCGCGACAGGTTCTTGTCGCAGAACCCTCGATTCGCGGCCTCGGCGCTGGCGGGCTATCAGCCGGGCGATTTCGTTGCGCTTGTTGATCGGGCAGGCATAGCCTGGCATGAAAAGACGCTTGGCCAGCTGTTCTGCGACGGCAAGGCGACGCAGATCACCGATATGCTGATCCGGCGCATGGCAGGGGCCGAGTTGTGGCTGGAAACGACGCTGAAATCCATCGCACGCGGCGCGGACGGATTTGTCGCCCGATCTTCGCGCGGTGACATCCGGGCGCGACATGTGGTGGTGGCTTGCGGCGCGAAGTCCATCCCGAAGATGGGCGCCAGCGGGCTGGCCTACGATCTGGCGCGGCAATTCGGACTTCGGGTCGTCGAAACCCGGCCCGGCCTGGTGCCGCTGACATTCGCCGAACAGGACCTGGTGCTGTGCAAGCCGCTGGCCGGAGTCGCGGTCGAAGCCGAAGTCTCGCACGGCAAGACGCGCTTTTGCGACGCGTTGCTGTTTACCCACCGTGGATTGTCGGGCCCGGCAATCCTGCAGATCTCCAGCTACTGGCAGCCGGGCGACGATATTATCGTCAACCTTGCCCCCGGCACCGACATCGGCACCACCCTGCGCGAGCGCCGCGGGCAGGGGGGGCGCGTCACGGTACAGACCGTGCTTGGCGCCGATCTGCCAGCGCGATTGGCCGATGCAATTGCCGAAGACCTGGGCCTTCATGGTGCCAGGCTGGCCGATCAGAACAACGCCGTGCTCGACCAGGTCGCGGCGCGTGTGCAGCGCTGGCGGATTCGCCCGGTGGGAAGTGAGGGGTATCGCACGGCCGAGGTGACTGTGGGGGGCGTCGATACGCGCGATCTGAATGCCAGGACCATGCAGGCGCGGGATGTGCCGGGGCTGTATTTCATCGGTGAATGCGTCGATGTGACAGGCTGGCTTGGCGGCTATAACTTCCAGTGGGCCTGGGCCTCTGGCCACGCAGCGGGGCTTTCGCTGGCGGGCGCGTCGTATTAAGACGCGGGCTTCGACGAAAGGGCCGGATATGAGCAGGTTTTCCTTCACCCTGAATGCCACGGACGGGCGCGCACGCACGGGCGTGATCGATACGCCGCGCGGTCAGATCCGAACGCCGGCTTTCATGCCGGTGGGGACGGCCGCGACCGTCAAGGCGATGATGCCGGAATCGGTTGCGGCGACGGGTGCCGATATTCTGCTGGGAAACACCTATCACCTGATGCTGCGGCCGGGCGCCGAACGAATTGCGCGGCTGGGGGGGCTGCACAATTTCATGAACTGGCAACGTCCGATCCTGACCGACAGTGGCGGTTTTCAGGTCATGAGCCTGGCCGAGCTGCGCAAGCTTACCGAGGACGGTGTGACCTTCGCCAGCCATATCGACGGATCGCGACATGTCCTGTCGCCCGAAACCAGTATGGAGATCCAGCGACTTCTTGGTTCGGACATCGTCATGGCCTTTGACGAATGCCCGGCGCTGCCCGCGACCGAGGAACGTCAGGCCGAAGCAATGCGTCTTTCCATGCGGTGGGCGCAGCGGTCGCGCGATGCATTCGGCGACCGTCCGGGTCATGCACTTTTCGGGATCATGCAGGGCGGCGTCATTCGTCACCTGCGCGAGGAATCGGCCGAGGCCCTGCGGGCAATCGGATTTGATGGGTATGCAATCGGCGGCCTCGCCGTGGGTGAAGGTCAGCAGGCGATGTTCGAGGTGCTGGACTACGCGCCCGAACTGCTGCCGCAGGACAAGCCGCGCTATCTGATGGGTGTTGGCAAGCCCGATGATGTCGTGGGTGCGGTGCAGCGCGGTGTGGACATGATGGATTGCGTGTTGCCGTCGCGTTCGGGCCGCACCGGACAGGCATGGACGCGGCGCGGGCAGGTGAACATCAAGAATGCGCGTCACGCCGATGACCCCCGGCCCCTGGATGAAGATTGCAACTGCCCCGCCTGCACCGGCTATTCGCGGGCCTATCTGCACCATGTCTTCCGTGCAGGTGAAATGATTTCGGGCATGCTGCTGACCTGGCACAATCTGCATTACTATCAGGAATTGATGCAAGGTCTGCGCAACGCGATCGCGCATGCGCAGCTTGACGCCTTCGTTGCCGATTTTCACGCCCTGCGCGCGGGCGGCGATATCCCGCCGCGGTAACCGTCTGTTCACGGTAAGGGGCGAATTTTCTTCCCAATTCGTCCCCGATTGCATATGTGCATACGGTACCGGCGGATGCCCCGCCCATTGCCCTTGAAAGGCCGTTATGTCGCAGTTTACCACCATTACAACGACCGACGCCCTCGCCATGTTTTGCGAGCAGGCGAAGGCGCAACCCTATGTGACCATCGACACCGAATTTCTGCGTGAGCGGACGTTTTACTCGCGCCTTTGCCTGATCCAGATGGCGCTGCCGCCGTTTTCCGGCCCGAAATCCGATGGCGGTCCTGCGGTTCTGGTCGATCCGCTGGCCCCCGGCCTGTCGCTTGAGCCGCTTTACGATCTGTTCCGGCATGAGGCCACGGTGAAGGTCTTTCATGCCGCCCGTCAGGATCTTGAGATTTTCTTCCACGATGCGGGCATTTTTCCGACCCCGCTTTTCGACACGCAGATTGCCGCCATGGTCTGTGGGTTCGGCGAGCAGGTCGGATATGAAACGCTGGTGCGCAAGATCGCGAAAGCCAACCTCGATAAATCGTCGCGGTTCACCGACTGGTCGCAACGCCCGCTGTCGAATGCGCAGCAGGAATATGCCATCGCCGATGTGACGCATCTGCGCGTCATCTATGAGGTGCTGAAGGCAGAGCTTGAGAAGACTGGCCGCAGCCCCTGGGTGGCCGAGGAGATTGCGGTTCTGATCGATCCCGAAACCTATATCACCCGCCCCGACGACGCGTGGCAAAGGGTGCGGACGCGCACCAATTCTCCGCGTTTTCTGGCGGTGGTGCGCAAGCTGGCAGAGTTCCGCGAACAATATGCCCAAAGCCGCAATGTGCCGCGCTCGCGCGTGTTCAAGGATGACGCTTTGGTCGAACTTGCCTCGACCCGGCCGCAGACCGAGGCCGAACTCGGGCGATCGCGACTGCTGCTTCGCGAGGGCCGGCGGCCCGAGATCGCGCAGGGTATCATCGCCGCCGTCAAGGCGGGGATCGAGGATCCCGATCCGCCGCGCCTTCCGAAGGAACAGCACAATCCCCCCGGCAATGTGGCATTGGGTGAACTTTTGCGCGTGCTTTTGAAAGCCAAGGCCGAACAGAATGGCGTCGCGCCGAAGCTGATCGCGACCACGGCTGATCTTGATTCCATTGCGCAGGGATCGCGCAACGTGCCGGCCCTGCAAGGTTGGCGCGCAGAGGTCTTCGGACGTGACGCTTTGCGGCTGGCCGCCGGCGAGATCGCGCTTTCCGCTGAAGGTGGTGCGGTCAGGGTCGTCGACCTGGCATGAGGGTGTCGCTGCGCGCGCCCTCGTTCGAGGATGTCGATAAGGTCACCCGCTGCATGCAGGATGCCGAGACGGTCCGCTGGCTATCCTCGATTCCCGTGCCCTATTCGCGCGAGGACGCGATTGACTTCGTGGGCCGGTCGGCGCTGGCAAGCGATCGCTGCATTCTGGTCGATGGCCAGTTCGCGGGCATGATCCGTACTGGCGCAGACCTGGGTTACTGGGTCGCGCCAGAGTTTCGTGGCCGGGGCGTGGCAAGAAACGCAGCGCAGCTGGCGATGATGCAATATTTCCAGCAAAGCACAGAACCAGCGAAGGCATGGCATTTTATCGGAAACGATGTCTCGCGCAGGGTGCTGCTTTCGGTGGGTTTCCGCGATGTCGAGGAAACCGTGATGAACTGGCAAGGCGATATCGACATGCCGGCCAAGATGATGCGCCTGACTGCGCGGGATATGCTGGGGGCGCTGGAAATCCGCACGGGGCGATGCCGGATCAATGCGCTGCGTGATGCTGACATGCCTGAATTGCACCGCATCGTCACGTCCCCGCAGGTGGCCCGGATGTTGCTGCGCTTCGCACCGGGTCAGACGCAATCAGATGTAGATGCGCTGATCCGTCCGGCGATGAACACGCTGCACCGGCCCATGAGACTGGCTGTCAGGCATGAAGGCAGATTTATCGGAACCATCGGTGTGAATGATGGGCCGAGCCCGATGATCTTCTACTTTCTTGCGCCAGAAGTCGCAGGGCGGGGAATCGCCAGCGAGATTGTGCCGGCATTCTGCGACACTGTGCAGGACTGGTTTGGACTGGACGATCTTTCGGCGGTCGTCTTCACGGATAACCCCGCATCGCGTCGCGTGCTGGAAAAGGCCGGGTTCGCTGTGGAGTTCGAGAACGCGGCTAAATCTGCCGGCCGCGAAGGCATGTCAACAGGCTGGTATATGCGTCGCCATCAGGCGGGATCACCACCGCAGGACGACCGCGCCCCAGCTTAGCCCACCGCCGATCGCTTCGGTTACAATCACGTCGCCGCGTTGGAATTTGCCTGATTCGTCGGCGACCGACAGGGCCAGTGGGATCGACGCAGCCGATGTATTGCCGTGATCTGCAACGGTCAGAACAACCTTTTCCATCGGCAGATGCATGCGCTGCGCGGTTGCGGCAATAATGCGGGCATTCGCCTGATGGGGAACCAGCCAGTCAATCTGCTCGGGCGTGAGGCCGGCTTTTTCGATGGCGCGATGGGCCGTATCGGCCAGCTTTTCGACGGCGTGACGGAACAGGACATTGCCCTGCATCCGCAATTTGCCTGCCGTGCCCGTGGTGGCAACGCCGCCATCGACATACAGGATGTCGCGGTAGCTGCCATCACTGTTAAGGTCTGTCGACAGGATACCGCGTTCGCCGGCAGCGCCTTCCAGCACGACCGCGCCAGCGCCGTCGCCGAACAGAACGCAGGTCGCGCGGTCGTCCCAGTCCATGATCCGGCTGAACGTCTCCGCCCCGATCACCAGCACGCGATCAGCCTGGCCCGAACGGATCAGCCCGTCGGCATTCGCCAATGCGAAGACGAAGCCCGCGCAGACGGCCTGAACATCGAAAGCGAACCCGCGGGTCATGCCCAGTCCTGCCTGGACCATGGTCGCCACCGAAGGGAAAGTCAGGTCAGGGGTCGAGGTCGCGACGATGATGGCGTCGATCTGTTCGGCCTGCAGCCCGGCGCGGCCAAGCGCGCTTTGGGCGGCCTTGATGGCCATTTGCGACGTGGTCTCATCCTCGGCCGCGAAATGGCGCCGTTCGATTCCTGTGCGGGCACGGATCCATTCGTCCGACGTGTCCAGCTTGTCTTCAAACCAGCTGTTTTCAACCACGCGCTCGGGCAGGTAACGCCCCGTGCCCCGGACCACGGCGCGACGGCTCACGATGCGATCCCATCCGTGGATGAGGCATTCAGCGCCTGCACATCCTCGACATTCGCGGCAGCTTCGGCCACACGGGCGGCCAGTCGATCCTGAAAGCCCGATTGCGCCAGTTGAAAGGCCAGTTTGATTGCCGCGGAAACCCCGGTTTCATCTGCTGATCCGTGGGACTTCACGACCATGCCGTTCAGTCCAAGAAAGACGCCGCCATTGACGCGGCGCGGGTCGATCCGCTTCTGCAGCCGCTTGATGGATGTCAGCGCCATCCAGGCGGCCGCTTTTGACAGGATGGAGTTGTTGAACGCTTCTCGCATGAAATCACCGACGAGCTTGGCAGTGCCTTCGCCCGTTTTCAACGCAACATTTCCGGTGAAACCATCGGTGACGATAATATCAGCACGATCCGACATCAGATCGCCGCCTTCGACGAAACCGACATAGTCAAATCCGCCGGTTTCCTGCGCATCGGTGATCAGGTCATTGGCCAGCTTCAACTCTGCCCGGCCCTTATGCTCCTCGGTCCCGACATTCAGCAGCCCGACACGCGGACGCGCCACACCCAACCCGTTGCGCGCATAGGCTGCGCCCATCAATGCATATTGCAGAAGGTCAGGGGCATCGGCGCGAATATCGGCCCCGCAATCGAGCATCACGTTGAAGCCCTGCGGATTGCGCGACGGCCAGAGGCAGGCGATGGCAGGCCGGTTGACGCCGGGCAGCTTGCGCAACCGGATCGTCGACAGCGCCATCAGCGCGCCGGTATTGCCGCAGGACACCGCAATCGAGGCTTCGCCTGCGCGGACCGAATCGATCGCTGACCACATCGACGTGTCCTGGGCGCTGCGGATCACCTGACCGGGCTTGTCGTTCATTGTAACGACGCCCGTGGCATTGCGGATCTCGCAACGCTCGGACAACCCGCGCTTTTTGGTGATCAGGCGCGACAGTTCGGCCTCTGGGCCGTGAATGATGAAGCTGATGTCGGGATTTTTCTCGGCGCTTTGGGCGATGCCGGCCACGACCGCGGATGGACCGTGATCCCCGCCCATCGCGTCAACCGATATCACCACCCGGCCCCCGGACGGGGGGCTGCCTGGCGCATTGTTATCCGCAATCTGCGTCATCCAGCGTCAACAGCCGATCAGGCCGCGTCGTCGTCCAGGTCGATCTCGGTCGACTGCGCAACGACTTCACGATCCGCATAGTGACCGCAGGACGGGCACACGTGATGCGGGCGCTTCAGTTCGCCGCAGGACGGGCATTCGTTGGGGTTTGCGGCCGAAAGAGCGTCATGCGCGCGGCGCATGTTACGCTTGGAACGGGTCACGCGGTTCTGAGGGACAGCCATGTCACAACCTCGGGTCTGGGGCCGCGCAATCCATGCGGGGCCGGTGTAAAAAATGGATCAGAGCCGCGGCAATAGGCGACAACCGTACCGGAGGCAAGTAAAAACCTGTCCAGGTTCGATTGGGCCGAGCGCGCGGCCCGTGAAGGCCGGAACATAGTGATTTTGCAGCGCAGCGCAAGGCCGTATCGTGCCGGATTTACCCTAGGGCCTGGATGGTGGCGGCGCGGGCCAGGTCTTCGGGCGTGTTGACGTTGAAAAATGCCTCTGTATCCGCGTTGAACAGTGCTGTTGCGGCGTCATGTCGGGCGGTAAAGGCCCGGATACGCCGATCACCGGCCAGAAGGGCCGCGCGCAAGGCGGGGCGCAGGCGCAACGGCCACAGCCCGAATGTCGGATGCAGGCGCATGCTGCCGTCCGATTCGCGATTTGCTGCCAGCGCCATCCCTGAAGGTGCTGCGGCCGCGCGCAGTTTTTCGACCAGATCGAGGGGCAGGAACGGCGTGTCGCCGGCAGCCACAAGCACCGCATCCGCGCCAAGTCCTGCGGCCCAGTCCATGCCCGCCAGAATCCCGGCCAACGGCCCGGGAAAATCCGGCAGGCTGTCGGCCAGCACCGGCAGGCCGAAGCCTGCGAAACGTGCCGGATCGCCATTTGCGCTAAGCGCCAACGGCCCTGCCTGCGGGCGCAACCGCGCGATCACGTGGGCCAGCAGCGGTCTGCCGTTCAGGTCCAGCAGAACCTTGTCACCGCCGCCCATCCGGCTGGACTGGCCCCCCGCCAGAATGACGGCGGGCGGCGCTTCGGTCATGCGATGCCGGCCTGAACCAGCCCGCGCGCAAGTCGCCGGAACGCCTGGGCGGAGGCGCTGTCGGGGCTGGCTATGACGACGGGTGTCCCGGCGTCGCCCGCTACGCGGACATCCATTTCAAGCGGCAGTTCGGCCAGAACCGGCACACCAAGTTTCGCGGCCTCGGCGGCGACGCCGCCATGACCGAAGATATGTTCGGCATGTCCGCAATTGGTGCAGACATGCACGGCCATATTCTCGATCAGGCCGAGGATCGGGACATTCAGGCGCTTGAACATGTCGATCCCCTTGCGTGCGTCCAGAAGCGCGATGTCTTGCGGGGTAGAAACGATGATCGCGCCGTCCACCTCGGCTTTCTGGGACAGCGACAGTTGCACATCGCCCGTGCCCGGCGGCAGGTCGATGATCAGGCAGTCAAGTTCGCCGCCCCCGGAAGTCCACTGCACCTGAAACAGCATCTGCTGCAACGCGCCCATCAACATCGGGCCACGCCAGATGATCGCCTCGTCTTCCTTTGTCAGCAGACCCAGAGACATCAGTTTCACGCCGTGCCCGTCCATCGGGATGATGGTCTTGCCATCCGGGCTGGCGGGTCGGCCCGTAACACCCATCATGCGCGGCTGGCTGGGTCCGTAGACATCGGCGTCCAGCAGCCCCACACTGCGGCCTTCGGCGGCAAGCGCTGCGGCGAGGTTCGCGGCCACGGTCGACTTGCCCACGCCGCCCTTGCCCGAGGCTATCGCGATGACATGTCTGACCCCCGGCACGCGTTCGGGGTTATTGATATTCGGCGTTTTCGCTTTTGGTTTCAGGTCCGGCGGGGCCTTGTCGCTATGCGCGGTCAGCACGCCCGACACCTTGGTCACGCCGGGCAGGGTGCTGATCGCTGCTTCTGCGCGGGCCAGAACAGCCTCCATCACCTCGGCCTCGGCCGGGTCGATCTCCAGCACGAAGCGGACTTCGCCTGACGGATCAACGCTGATGGCACGGGCAATGCCTGCATCGATCAGGTTTCCGCCTTTGGGGGCTGCGATGTCGCGAAGTGCGACGGTGACGGTATCCTTGCTGAGTGCCATCGGGGATTTATGCCGTCGCCAGAGCATCGATGATCGGCCCGAAATCGGCCGCCTTAAGGCTGGCGCCGCCGACAAGCGCACCGTTGACATGGGGAATGGCAAAAATCTCGGCAGCATTGCCGGGTTTGACGCTGCCGCCGTAAAGCAACGTCAGATCGGCACCATCTTCGAAGCGACTGGACAGGGTGTCGCGGATCAGGGCGTGAACTTCGGCAATCTGGTCACTGTTCGGTGTGCGCCCGGTGCCGATGGCCCAGACCGGCTCATAGGCGATCACGGTATTCGCGGCCGTGGCGCAATCCGGTATGGATCCGGCAAGCTGCGTGGCGATGATATCAAGTGTCTGGCCGCCATCGCGCTGTGCCTCGGTTTCGCCAATGCAGATAACCGCGATAAGCCCGGCCTCGTGGGCGGCGATGGCTTTTGCCGCGACGACAGCGTCTGTCTCATTGTGGTCGGTGCGGCGTTCTGAATGACCAAGGATCACGTGGGTCGCGCCCGCATCGCGCAGCATTGCCGCACTGATATCACCCGTATGCGGCCCGGTTTCTTCAGCGTGACAATCCTGCCCGCCAATTCCGATATCGCCGGAATGGGCGACGGCAGCGGTCACCAGCGTGGCAGGTGGGCAGATCAGCACGTCGACGCCATTTTCGCGGGCGGCAAGTTCGTCCAGCACCGCCAAAGAGGCGGTCAGCCCGTTCATCTTCCAGTTACCGGCGGCGAGTTTCTTCGGGGCCATGTCTTCCTCCTGTGATTAGGGGAGGGATAGGCCCGCATGGCGCTGCATTCAAGTCTGCGGCGCGTCATGATCCAGTTTGAAGGACACCGATTCACCGCAGCCGCAGGCATCGGTGACGTTGGGATTGCGGAACTTGAAGCCGGATTCCAGCATTCCGGTTTCGTAGTCGATCTCGGTGCCGAACAGGAACATCTGCGCCGTTGGCGCGATCAGCACGCGGGCGCCATTCTGCTCAATCACCTCATCGGCGCGGTCGGCCTCGGCAACCATGTCCATGGTATATTCCATGCCCGCGCAGCCGCCCTTCTTCAGCCCGATCTTCAGGCCGTAGGCGTCTTTGCCAGCCATCAGCCGGGAAATCTGGCGTTCTGCCGCGGGTGTAATCGTGACCGGAACCTGACCGGGGATCGAGAACATGGCCTAACCTCTGTTGCGCATATCCAATTTAGGGCGCGCGGCCTGATTTCTCAAGTCTTAGCCAAGCGGTTCCTCGCCATGGATCGCATCCGAGAAGGCGCTGCGGTAAAGCTGCGACAATTCAGCCAGATCGCCCGCATCTTCGCCCATCTGGACGGCCATGCCGCCGAACTGACCGACTTCAGCCGCTGCAACGCCCGCCGCTTCGGCGGCTTTCAGCAGCGCCTCGGCCCCGGCGGCGTCGCAGGCGACCAGATAACGGGCCTGATCCTCGCCATAAAGCTGGGCGATATCGGCGCTTGGCAGGCGGATGCCGATGCCTGCACCTTCGGCCATTTCGAATGCGGCAAGCGCCAGCCCGCCATCCGACAGGTCGGTCGCCGCGCGGATGTGGCCGCGATTGGCACGCAGGAACTCGCCATTCGCGCGCTCGGTCGCAAGATCGACCGGGGGGGCGTCGCCTGCTTCGATCCCGAATGCCTCGGCGGCAAGGGCCGACTGGCCCAGATGGCCCGCCGTTTCGCCAATCAGGATCGCCAGATCGCCATCCTCGGGCAGTCCAGCGATCAGTTCGTCCAACGATTTCAGCAGCCCGACCGCGCCGATGGTCGGCGTCGGCAGGATGCCCTGACCGTCGGTTTCGTTATAAAGCGAGACATTGCCCGAAACGATCGGGATATCCAGCGCCGCCACCGCTTCGCCAATGCCTTTGATCGCGCCGACGAACTGGCCCATGATCTCGGGCTTTTCGGGATTGCCGAAATTCAGGTTGTCCGTGGTGGCCAAGGGCAGCGCGCCCACAGCGGTCAGGTTACGATAAGCCTCGGCCACGGCCTGCTTGCCGCCCTCATACGGGTTCGCCTTGACGTAACGCGGGGTCACGTCGCTGGTGAAGGCAAGCGCCTTGTCGGTGCCGTGGACCCGCACGACGCCAGCCCCCTGTCCCGGGCGGCGCACCGTATCGGCACCGACCTGCGTGTCGTATTGTTCCCAGACCCAGGCCTTATGGGCGTAGTTCGGGCTGCCAATCAGCGCGCGCAGCGCATCGAGCGGCGTAATCGCGGGCAGTTGGGGCAGGGCGTCCGCCGCCGGCGTTTCCACCCAGGGCCGATCATATTCCGGCGCGCTGGACGACAGTTTCGACAGCGGCAGATCGGCCATGACCTCATTGCCATGCAGGATCAGGAAGCGGTCCTCGGCAATGGTTTCGCCGACGATGGCGAAATCGAGATCCCATTTCTCGAAGATCGCCCGCGCCTCTTCCTCGCGCTCGGGCTTCAGCACCATCAGCATGCGTTCCTGCGATTCCGACAGCATCATCTCATATGCCGTCATGTTCGTTTCGCGTTGTGGAACCGCGTCCAGGTTCAACTGGATGCCCAGGCCGCCCTTGTCACCCATTTCGACAGCGGAACAGGTCAGACCGGCAGCCCCCATGTCCTGGATGGAGATCACGCTGTCGGTCGCCATCAGTTCAAGGCAGGCTTCCAGCAGGCATTTTTCGGTGAAGGGGTCGCCGACCTGCACGGTCGGGCGCTTTTCCTCGATCGTGTCGTCGAATTCCGCACTGGCCATGGTTGCCCCGCCAACCCCGTCGCGTCCGGTCTTGGCGCCCAGATAGACGACCGGCATCCCGATGCCCGAGGCGGCGGAGTAGAAGATCTTGTCGGCATCGGCCAGACCCGCCGCGAAAGCATTGACCAGACAGTTGCCGTCATAGGCGCGGTGGAAACGGACCTCGCCGCCGACATTGGGCACCCCGAAGGCGTTGCCATAAGCGCCGATCCCCTCGACCACGCCCTTGACCAGATGCGCGGTCTTGGGATGCTGGGGGCGGCCGAAGGACAGCGAATCCATCGCCGCAATCGGACGCGCGCCCATGGTAAAAACGTCTCGCAGGATGCCGCCGACGCCGGTCGCAGCGCCCTGATGGGGTTCGATATAGCTTGGGTGATTGTGGCTTTCCATCTTGAAAACCACGGCCTGACCGTCGCCGATATCGACGACGCCTGCGTTCTCGCCGGGGCCGCAGATGACTTGCGGGCCGGTCGTCGGCAGGGTGCGCAGCCATTTCTTCGAGGATTTATAGGAACAGTGCTCGTTCCACATGGCGCTGAAGATACCAAGCTCGGTGAAGCTGGGCTCGCGTCCGATGATCTCTAGGATGCGCTGATATTCGTCGGGCTTCAGCCCGTGCGCCGCGATCAGATCCTGAGTGATCTCCGGTTCGTTCATGGCCGTCCCCTGAAAATGCTGGATGCGCCGCCTTTTAGGCGCAGCGGGCGGGAAGGGGAAGGGGGCGTATCGCCCTGCGGAAGGCAAAAAAAAAGCCGGGCACGAAGCCCGGCCTAAGTCCAACAGGGAGGTGAAGGTCTGAGAGTTGCCTCAACCAGCGCCTTCGAGGACTGATTTAGGGGCAGACTGCCTTGTATACAAGCAAAACATTGCTGCAAATGCAGCATAGCCGATATGCGTTGAGCACATGGCAAACATATCAGTTTACCTTACGGCATCTTCCGTCTCTCTCGCCCAATCCTGCAATGCGGCGTTATCGCCCAAACTGATTGTTCCTGTGCGGGCGTCTGGCGCAGAACCAGGTTCCGATATTGCGGGTGCGGGCAAGGCCGTCGTTTCGATGCGCTGCGGAAAGTTGCGGTTGCGGAAGTAATGTGCCTCGCGCGCGCCGAAATAGAATGACACGATCGCGCCCAGCAACCACCAAAGCGGCTCCGGCACGGTCTGCAGCCCGACCATGCGATGAGAGAAGCCGACCGGCTCGACCATCGCATAAACGAACAATCCCAACGTCCCCAATGTCAGGAAGGGGCGGGGCAGGCGGTTCAGCCCGTTCATGATGTCATCGAACCACCCGCGGCGCTGCGCGCCGAATTCCGCAGTCAGCTGGGTGATGGCGTGACCGTATGCCTCCTCGTCCAACTCCATGCGCCGCGTGGCGTTCTCGCGGATTATCTCGGTGACATTGGCGGCGGCATTGGAAACTGTCTGTGCGGCGGCGCCGACGCCGATGAAACGGTCGATCATGCCCATTTGGCGGTCCTTTCACGGTGCTGGCTGGCGGTCAGGTGATATTTTGGCGCAATGAAAGCTTCGGCACGGGTGATCCAGCCGCCCTTGCCGCGACCACGGGTGGTCGCGTATTTGCGGCTGGCGGGGCGCGCGTCTGCGACGGCATAGTAATAGTTCCGTCGCTCGATCCCGTAGGCATCAACGATATGTCGGGGCGCGGCGTCTGTTGCGGCCTGAACGGCGGCGATGGTGCGCGGGCCGATCAGCCCGTCATCGCTGGCCGGGAAACCCATGCGCGTTACCAGCCGCTGCAGGATTTTCACGGCATTGGCGCCGGCATTCACATACATATCGAAGACAGTCGCATGAAGCACGGCCGGCAAACGCTCGATCCCGGGCCGGCGGAAATAATGTTCCTTGAAGATGCCAGCGGCCTGTGCGCGCGTCAGCGCCTTCACATCGGCGGTGTCGATGCGCCCGTCACGGTTAAGGTCCAGCCCGAGGCGCTTCATAGTTCCGATCGTGACACCGTATTTCGTGGCCCCGCCCGGATCATCAGGGTCGTTGACGTAGCCCCCCTCACGCGCCACGATTTCGGTAGCGATCTCATCCACGGATTTCATCCCGTCCCCCTTTGGCAAGAAATGGGGACGAGGCTGCGCCTTGGGCGTTAAGCTTCTGTTAACTGTCCGGGCGTTGCCTCAGGTGTTCGGGTCTTCGTAGACGCCGGTTTCCTTCAGCGAGTCGATGACTTCCCTGGGCATATAATTCTCGTCATGCTTGGCAAGGATTTCGGTGGCGACGAAGGTCTCGCCCTCCATCTGGCCGGTGCCGATCATGCCCTGGCCTTCCTCGAACAGGTCGGGCAGCACGCCGGTGAAGGTAACCGGAACCGAATAAGCGCCATCGGTGACGCTGAAGGTGATCGTCTCGCCCGCGCCGCGCGTCAGGGTGCCGTCCTCGACAAGGCCGCCAAGTCGGAACACCTCGCCCGTGGCAGGCGGTTCTTCGACCACCTGAGTGGGGGCGCGATACAGGTTGATGCCGTCCCGAAAACCATAGCCGATCAGCACCGCCGCCAGCCCGATGGCCAGGGCCGCGGCGATCAGAACTTGAATTCTACGCTTCTTTTTCAGGGACTTCATGGCCACACCTCAGGCAGCTTCGAAGGCGATCCGCTGCCGCAGGAACTGCGTCGCCTTGTTGGAGACGCGCGCCGGATCACCGGTCGTCAGACATTTCGATTCCGTGCCGCTGCCGATGAATTCGGGTCGCCGCTCCAGATAGTCGGCAAGGCTGTCTGCGACCAGATTGGCCTGGCTGAACACAGTAACGTCTGGTCCGAGCGCGTTCTGAAACTGCTCCTGCATCAGCGGATAATGTGTGCAGCCAAGGATCGCCGCCTGCGGATGCGGCATCCGGCGCTTCAATGCCTCGACATGGCTTGTGACAAGGGCTTCGGCAAGGATCTCGTCGCCATCCTCGATCGCGTCGACGACGCCGCCGCAGGGCTGGGCCTCGACATCGACGCCGATGGCGCGGAATGCCAACTCGCGCTGGAAGGCGCGGCTGGCGACGGTGGCCGGTGTTGCGAACAGTGCCACATGCTTGACCGCGACCTCGCGCGGGGGCGAGTTGTCTCCCCATTGCCTTTCGGTCAGCGCCTCGATCAGTGGGACAAATACGCCCAATACGCGCTTGTTTTCAGGGATGAACTTCTCCTGCATCCGGCGAAGCGCCGCGGCCGAGGCGGTGTTGCAGGCGAGGATCACCAGATCGCACCCTTCGGCCCACAGGCGTTCCGTCGCCGCGCAGGTCAGATCATAGATGTCGTCGGCGGTGCGCACGCCGTAAGGCGCATGGGCATTGTCGCCCAGATATACCAGCGGCAGATCCGGCAGTCTTTCCCGGATTGCCTTGTAAACCGTCAGCCCGCCAAGGCCCGAATCGAAAACGCCTACCGCCATGTTCTGCCCCCGTCCGATCAGATCGCGACATAAGCCGCGACCTTTCGAAAGTCCATGACAGAGGTCATTCTGCCGCAGTTGCCAGCGGCGTGCCCCCATCGGCGAACGCGGCCAGCAATTCTGTCCGGCGTCTGGCCGCGGCCTCGGCCGCCTTGTCCTTTACCAGCCCGTAACCCTTCACGGAAAGCGGCAACCGGGCCAGTTCGCGCAGGATCGGCGCGGTGGCTGGCGTCACCTGCGGCAGCAGCGCGCGCATGTCGGATTCGTATTCCGCAATGGCGGCGCGTTCGGCGCGGCGTTCGGCCAGCCATCCGAAGGGATCGAATGCGGTGCCGCGCAGGCCCTTCATACGCGCCAGAAGTCGGAAGCCCGGCATGATCCACGCACCGAATTCGCGCTTCTTCGGGCGGCCATCAGCGTCACGACCCGGCAGGATCGGCGGGGCGAGGTGGAAGGACAGCTTCGTTTCGCCGTCGAATTCGCGGGCCACGCCGTCAGCCGTCTTCAGGTGAAGGCGCGCAACCTCGTATTCGTCCTTATAGGCCAGCAGCTTGAAATAGCCCTCTGCCACATCCTCACGCAGCTCCTCTGGTGCAAGCGCCAGCAGATCGCGGAAACGTTGCGCGTAGGCCTCGTTCTGGTATTCGACCAGAAAATCGGCGCGGTAAGTGATGGGATCAGGGCGGATGGAAGCCACCGGTGCGGTGGCGCGGGCCACCGCGCCCGGATCGGTCATCGCCCAACGACCGATCTGGAACGCCCGCTGGTTTTCCGCGACCTTGGCGCCGTTGAGTTCGATTGCCGCAAGGATCGCCTGTTCGGAAAGCGGGATCAGCCCCTGCTGCCAGGCGGCGCCCAGCACCAGCATGTTGGAATAGATCGAATCGCCAAGCGCCGTCTGTGCCAGCTTGTTGGCATCGAAAAAGGCCACCTTGTCACCCAGCCGCGCTTGCAGCGACATTTTCAGCTGGTCTGCGGGTATCTGAAATTCGCGGTTCCTGGTGAACTCGCCGGTGATGATTTCATGATCGTTGACCACGGCGCCGGTGCGGCCGTTGGTCATCAGGCCGATGGTCTTGGCACCCGCCGTAACGACCAGATCGCCGCCGATGATGCAATCCGCCTCGCCCACAGCCACGCGGATGGCGCTGATATCCTGGGGCTGGTTGGCCAGCCGCAGGTGGATATGCACAGCACCACCCTTCTGGGCGAGGCCAGCCATTTCCATCATCCCGGCGCCCTTGCCGTCCATATGGGCGGCCTGGGCCAGCACCGCGCCGATGGTCACGACCCCGGTGCCGCCGACTCCTGTGATCACAAGATTATAGGTGCCGTCAATCGCGGGCAGGGCGGGCGCAGGCAAGGCCGGCAGTTCCATCGCCGCAGCCTTCGGCTTCTTCAGCTTGCCGCCCCTGACGGAAACGAAGCTGGGGCAGAACCCGTTCACGCAGGAATAATCCTTGTTGCAGGACGACTGTTCGATCTGGCGCTTGCGGCCCAGTTCCGTGTCCAGAGGCACGACGGAAACGCAGTTCGACTGCACGCCGCAATCGCCGCAGCCCTCGCACACTTCGGGGTTGATCCAGATGCGGCGGTCGGGGTCGGGGAATTCGCCCTTTTTCCGGCGGCGGCGCTTTTCTGCGGCGCAGGTCTGGATATACAGGATCGCCGAGGTGCCGGTCTGCTGCGCCAGTTCCTTCTGGATCGCCATCATCTTGTCGCGGGTTTCCATGCGCAGCCCGTCGAACTGGCCGGGGTCGACATCTTCCTTGTCGTCGTAAACGACCACGACGGGATCGACCCCCATCGCGACCAGCTCGCGCGCAATCTGGGGCGCGGTCAGGCCGCCCTCGATCGGCTGGCCGCCGGTCATTGCAACGGCGTCGTTGAACAGGATCTTGTAGGTGATATTGGTCTTCGTCTCGACCGCGTGGCGGATCGCCAAACTACCAGAGTGGTTATAGGTTCCGTCGCCAAGATTCTGAAATACATGCGGAGTTTTTGAAAACGGCGCTTCACCTGCCCAATTCGCACCCTCGCCGCCCATCTGGGTAAAGCCGGTTGTCGCGCGGTCCATCCATTGCACCATGTAGTGACAGCCGATCCCGGCATAGGCGCGGCTGCCTTCGGGCACGCGGGTCGAACTGTTATGCGGGCAACCCGAACAATACCACGGCGTCCTGACCGCGATTTCCGGTGCATTGTCGGCGCGCCGTGCGGCCGTCAGCTTATCCAGCCCGGAACGGATACCTTCGGTGCCGCGTCCTTCCTCGATCAGGATGCCGCCCAGCTTTTCGGCGATCATCACCGGGTCGAGCGCGTAGCGGGTCGGGAACACCTCCTCGCCGGTTCGGTCGTGCTTCCAACCGATGACCCGGCGGCCGTGACGGTTGTCGAAAATGGCTTCCTTGACCTGAACCTCGATCAGCTTGCGCTTTTCCTCGACCACGACAACCAGATCCAGAGGTTCGGACCATTCCTGGAAGGTCTTCATGTCCATCGGGAAGGGCTGGCCGATCTTGTAGGTCGAAATGCCAAGCCGGTCGGCTTCGGCCTCGTCTATTCCCAGCAAAGCCAGCGCGTGGACAAGATCCAGCCAGTTCTTGCCGGCGGCGACGAAACCGATCTTTGCGCCGGGTTTGCCCCAGATCTTGCGGTCCATGCGATTGGCGCGGGAAAACGCCTCGGCCGCGAAGCGCTTATAATCGATCATTCGCGCTTCCTGCGCGACCGGGGTGTCGCCCACACGGATATTCAGCCCGCCTTCGGGCATCTTGAAATCCGGGGTCACGAAGTCCAGCCGGAACGGGTTGCCGTCCACGACCGATGTCACCTCGACAGTGTCCTTCATCGTCTTCAGCCCAGTCCAGACCCCGGCAAAGCGTGACAAGGCAAAGGCATAAAGGCCATAGTCCAGAATTTCCTGAACGCCGGCCGGCGAGACGACAGGGATATACGCATCCACCATGGCCCAGTCTGACTGGTGCAGCACAGTCGATGATTCACCCGTGTGATCATCGCCCATCGCCATGACCACGCCGCCGAATTTCGATGACCCTGCCATGTTCCCGTGGCGCATGACGTCGCCCGAACGGTCGATGCCCGGTCCCTTGCCATACCACAGCGCGAACACACCGTCATATTTCCCTTCGCCGCGCATCTCTGCCTGCTGGCTGCCCCAGATGGCGGTGGCGGCAAGATCCTCGTTCAAGCCAGCCTGAAAAAGAATATTGTTCTGCTTCAGCAGCTTGTCGGATTTCATCATCGCCAGATCGACGCCGCCAAGCGGACTGCCGCGATAGCCGGTGACAAAGCCCGCAGTGTCCAGCCCGGCCTTCTCGTCCCGGGCGCGCTGCATCAGCATGAGGCGCACGAGGGCCTGTGTGCCGTTCAGCAGGACCTGCGACTTCGACAGGTCGAAACGATCTGCGAGTGAAAACGCCTGTTGTTGTGGAACGCCCATCTTGCTCCTCCGTGCTGGCGGGTTGGGCCGATTATAAGTCAGCATTCCTGACCCACAAAGCGAAAACTGCACATTTACGTATGTTGCCGAAAACCTGCATTGCGCGTAAGAGTTGCAACCATTGCATAGCTCTTACGACAGAAAGTCATATCATGGACTGGGACAAGCTGCGCATTTTTCATGCGGTGGCCGATGCGGGAAGCTTGACCCACGCGGGTGATTCGCTGCGCCTGTCGCAATCTGCCGTCAGTCGGCAGATCCGTGGCCTGGAGGATCAACTGGGCGTGACCCTGTTTCACCGCCACGCGCGCGGGCTGATTCTCACCGAGCAGGGAGAGTTGTTGTTCAACGCGACATCGGAAATGGTGCGCAAGCTGGACATGGCCGAGGCGCGGATCCGTGACAGCGAAGATCACGTCATGGGCGAGTTGAAGGTTACGGCCGCGACAGGTTTCGGGACGCTGTGGCTGGTGCCGCGCCTGAATAAACTTTACGCGATGTATCCCGACCTGAAAGTCAACCTGATCCTTGAGGAGCGGGTGCTGGATCTGCCAATGCGGGAAGCCGATGTTGCGATCCGCATGAAAGAACCCAGTCAGTCGGACCTGATCCGGCGTCGGCTTCTGAATATCCGTATGCGGCTGTACGCGACGCGCAGCTATCTGACTGATGCAGGGCGGCCAATGTCGATGCCGGATCTGGCGCGACACAGGCTGATCTGCCAGGATCCTGCCGTGCCCCAGGTCGCAGCTGGCAAACTTCTCGTTCAGCAGTTGCTGGAACAAAGCCCGCGATCGCTGTTGATGGTCAATAACTATTTCGGTGTCCTGCAGGCCGTGCTGTCCGACGTGGGGATTGGCGTGCTGCCGGATTACCTTACCGCCGATTTCCCCGAGCTTGTCCGCGTCTTCGATGATGTCGAATCCGGTGAGGTCCCCGTCTTCCTGGCCTTCCCAGAGGAACTGCGCAGCTCTCGGCGCGTCATTGCCTTCCGCGATTTCGTGGTCGACGAAATTCAGGCATATCGCAAGGCGCAAAGCGCCGCCGAATAGATCGGCTGCGGCACGGCGTCGCGCCTGCCACCGCTGGCCTAGGCTTGCACTCGGCGCTATGGTGTACCCCGCAAGGGAGCACCGTATGATCGCCGAGCTTGGACATTTCGCCCTTATTCTGGCCTTTGCGGTGTCGCTGTTTCAATGCGTTGTGCCGCTTGTCGGCGCGGCGCGTGGCTGGCCCGCGTGGATGGATTCCGCACGTCCCGCTGCCGTGGCGCAGTTCGGTCTGGTGGGGATCGCCTTCGCTGCGCTGACTGTTGCCTTTGTGACCTCGGATTTTTCGGTTGTGCTGGTTTACGAGAACTCACACAGCGCCAAACCGATGATCTACAAGATTTCGGGTGTCTGGGGGAACCACGAAGGCTCGATGCTGCTGTGGGTGTTGATCCTGGCGCTGTTCGGTGCGGCTGCTGCGGTGTTCGGGGAACAATTGCCACCCAGCCTTCGTGCACGCGTTCTGGGCGTGCAGGCATCCATCGGGGTGGCTTTCTATGCCTTCCTGATCTTCACCTCGAACCCTTTCATGCGATTTCAGGTCGCACCTTTCGACGGACGGGACCTTAATCCGCTGTTGCAGGATCCGGGTTTGGCCTTTCATCCGCCGTTTCTTTATCTGGGCTATGTCGGCCTCAGCATGGCGTTTTCCTTCGCTGTTGCGGCGCTGATAGAAGGGCGCGTCGACGCGGCCTGGGCACGCTGGGTGCGGCCCTGGACGCTGGCTGCCTGGATGTTCCTGACAATCGGTATCGCGCTTGGCTCCTGGTGGGCCTATTACGAACTGGGATGGGGCGGGTTCTGGTTCTGGGACCCGGTCGAGAATGCCAGCTTCATGCCCTGGCTGCTGGCGGCGGCGCTGCTGCATTCCGCGATCGTCGTCGAAAAGCGCGAGGTTCTGAAAAGCTGGACCATACTTCTGGCCATCATGGCCTTTGGTTTCTCGCTGATCGGGACGTTCATCGTCCGCTCGGGTGTGATCACGTCCGTGCACAGCTTCGCTTCGGATCCGACACGCGGGGTGTTCATCCTCGGAATCCTCGCCGTATTCGTGGGCGGGGCATTGACCCTTTTTGCCGCGCGATCCGGGTCGATGCAGGCCAAGGGCGTGTTTTCGCCTGTATCGAGAGAGGGCGCACTGATCCTGAACAACATCCTGCTGGCTGTCGCGGCATTCGTCGTTTTTATCGGCACCGTCTGGCCGCTGATTGCCGAGATGTTCTTTGACCGGAAACTGTCGGTCGGCACGCCCTTCTTCGAGAAGGCATTCACGCCCTTCATGATCGTATTGGCGCTGGCGTTACCGGTGGGGGCCATAATCCCTTGGAAACGTGGGAATATCCGTCGCGTGATGGTTTCATTGCGCGGCGCATTGGCGCTGAGCATCGCCGTGATGGTCTTGGTCTTCGCTGTCTCGACCGGACGCAGCGGTCTTGCCGTGATCGGGGCTGGCCTTGGATCATGGCTTATCTTCGGCGCCCTGGCAGAGCTGTGGTTGCGCACCGGCTCGGCCGGCTTCGCGCGGCTGCGCAGACTGCCGCGCGCTGATTGGGGCAAGGCCTGCGCACATGCTGGTTTGGGGGTGACGTTTATCGGGATCAGCCTGCTGATGGCATGGCAGGTCGAAGATATCCGGACGGCTCAAGTCGGTGAAACCTTCGAGGTCGGCGGATATGACATCACGCTGGCGGAGGTCCACGAGCAGCCTGGTCCCAACTATACCTCGACCATGGCGACGATGCGCGTCGCCCGAAATGGTCGCGAAGTCGCGATGCTGCGGCCCGAGAAGCGGATCTATCCTGTTCAGGCCATGCCGACGACAGAAGCCGCCATCGACAATGGGTTGTTCCGCGACATCTACCTTGTCATCGGCGACGAGCAGGAAAGTGGCGGTTGGGCGGTACGCAGCTATATCAAGCCTTTCGCGAACTGGATCTGGCTTGGTTGCATGATGATGGCGCTCGGCGGGTTGATCAGCCTTTCGGATCGCCGTTACCGCGTGGCGGCAGGGGCCAAGCGGGTCCCGCCGCAGGGTGTGCCTGCCGAATGAAGCGTCTTCTGATCATACTGATCCTGCTCGGCGCGCCCGTTCTGGCCGTCCAGCCTGACGAGATCCTCAGTGATCCCGCGCTGGAGACGCGTGCGCGCAAGATTTCGAAGATGCTGCGCTGCCCGGTCTGTCAGGGTGAAACGATCGACGAATCCAATGCCGCGATCAGCCGGGATCTCAGGCTCTATGTCCGGGAGCGGCTGGTGGCGGGGGATAGCGACGACATGGTTCTGGACGCTGTGACCGACCGTTTCGGCGAATTTGTCCTGTTCGAGCCACGCGCAACCGGCGGCAACCTGATCTTGTATCTGGCCGGTCCGGTCATGGCGGTTCTGGCTTTGCTTCTGGGATGGCGTTTTATCGCTGCACGCCGCTTGCCTGACGGAGCAGCGGCCACCGCGCCGCTTTCACCCGAGGAAAAGGCGCGGTTGGACGAAATCATGCGCAACTGACGTCGGGTTCTGGCGCGTGACGCGACGGCGGGGCTTTTCGCGGCGATTCGCGCAAGTCATTCTGTTCCCAAGCAGGAGGGACAGACATGACCTATGAAACCATCACGATGACGACGAATGACAGCATCGCGACGCTGATGCTGAACCGCCCGGACGTGATGAATGCACTGAATACCAAGATGCGCGCCGAGATCACGCAGGCTCTGGCCAGTATTGGCGAGGATGTGCGTTGTGTCGTGATGACGGGCGCGGGCGCAGGCTTTTGTTCCGGTCAGGATCTTGGCGATGCCGCCGCTGCCGCCGATATCGAGGGCACTTTGCGGCGCGAATACGAGCCGATGTTGCAGGCAGTCATCGAATGCCGCGCACCAGTCATCGCGGCGGTCAACGGCGTGGCGGCTGGGGCAGGGGCCAACCTTGCACTGGCCGCGGACGTGGTGATCGCCGTGGAATCAGCCTATTTCAGCCAGGCTTTTACGCGGATTGGTCTGATACCCGATGCGGGTGGTACCTGGATCCTGCCACGCCTTGTCGGCAATGCTCGCGCGTTGGGGATGATGCTGTTTGCCGAGAAGATATCCGCTCTGCAGGCCGCCGAGTGGGGCATGATCTGGCAGGCAGCACCGGCAGATCAGTTTGTCGAAGTTGTCGGTGCTCGGGCGCGGCAGCTGGCATCGGGGCCGACCGGAGCCTATCTGGCTGTCCGCGAGGCCGTCAGAGCGGCTGGCGCAAATGATTTTGCGACGCAGTTGGAGTTGGAGGCGAGCCTGCAGGGAAAGGCCGGACGGAGCGCCGATTTCCGCGAGGGCGTGACCGCATTTCTTCAAAAGCGCAACGCCAAGTTCACCGGGCGCTGAAAGATCGGAGCAAACGCACGCCGCGGCCTTGTTCAAGGATTCTCGGGTGGGCTGTCTTTCATCTTGGCGCCGCGCTGTTGCGCAGCCCGAATGGCGCTTGATGATGTCGTCGACATCGGCATGTTGACCATGACCCAGGCCGGGGCAGCTGAAGCGCCCAGAAGTCCTGCGCGCCGCGCAGGCAAGCGCGCCGACGACATCACACGTGCCGCTTTGGACAGTCGCGCGGCAAGGCGGCTGCCGGGGCGGCTTAGCACACCAATTGGCACACGGGCCGCAATTTCACGCCAGCGCTCCCACTGGCTGAACTGAACGAGGTTGTCCGAGCCCATCAACCAGACGAAGTTAACGGTTGGATAGTGCTTCTGCAGGGCGGCAATCGTATCCACCGTCTTGCGGGTGTTCAGCAACGCCTCGACCCCGGTGACCTCGACACGAGGGTCATCCATCAACTCCCGCGCCTGCGAAATGCGCTGTTCCAGCGGGGCGGGCTGATGCTTCTTCAAGGGGTTGCCGGGGGTAACCAGCCACCACACCCGGTCAATGCCAAAGCGCTTCAGCGCTTCGTCGGTCAGTCTGACATGCCCGTCATGGGCCGGATCAAAGGATCCGCCCAGAAGTCCGATCCGCTGACCGGCGACGGCGAAAGGAAAACCCTGCTTCATGGTTTCGCTGTAGGGTGCTGCAAGGGCATTCGCAAGCCGCTGCGCATCGGGCTGCTGCGCAAGACAGTTGCACCAGCCGGCGCATATAACTGCGAATTCGTCATCCATCGCGAACGTCGGTGCAGGCCGATTGCCCTTCTCACCCTGTGTCGCTGAACGGATGACCGTGAAGGCGCATGCAGCCGCGCCCACTTCGCTTTGCCGCGTAAAGCGCGCTGTCGCCATCCGACAGCATCTGGCCGGCAGTGACGCCATCGTATCGTTCCGACGATGTGCCGCCGATACTGGCCGAAACGCGGCACAGATGCGGACCGACCTTTATTGGCACCTGTGTTGCGGCGATCAGGCGACGGCCAAGCTGCAGCAACGCGGAGTCCGAAGTCATGCCCGGCAGAAGGATCAGGAATTCGTCGCCGCCAACACGCGCGATGGCGTCTTCGCTTCGGGTTTCACGGCGCAGGATGTCGGCAATGCAGCACAAGACAGTGTCGCCTGCAGCATGTCCGAAACGGTCGTTCACATCCTTGAACCAGTCCAGGTCAAGTTGCAGCAATGCAAATTCCTGGCGCTTGCCTTGGGGCCCGGCGCGCGCGGCGATTGCCCTTCCGAAAGCGATATCAAACCCGCGACGGTTCAAAAGTTCTGTCAGAGGATCGGTAAAAGCCTGTATTTCGGCGGCTTCGCGCGCTTCTTCAAGGCTGCTGCTGTGGCGCGCAAGTTCTGCCCGAATAGCCTGGTTCGATGTGTGCAGGTAAAGCAACTCGATCGCGAGGTCGTTGGCGGCGAAATCTGCATCGGTCAGGTCATAAGTCCCGATAGCTTCGATGACGCCGATC
Source organism: Paracoccus denitrificans (assembly GCA_005768755.1). Lineage (GTDB taxonomy): Bacteria > Pseudomonadota > Alphaproteobacteria > Rhodobacterales > Rhodobacteraceae > Paracoccus > Paracoccus denitrificans_B. Next base: position 117,024 of record VAFL01000005.1, read on the forward strand.
CCGAAGCCCAGATTAAGAAGGATCTCACCGCGAATGAGCTGTGACACCTCGCCGCGCAATGGTGGGAGGCTACTTTCCTTCAGGCCAAGGAAAACACGGCTGCCACTGCGCGCGGATTCTATAAGAGTTGCAACGAAATCAGCAGTTGGCGTGGCGCGGCGCAATTCGAAAACCGATTGGATCGATTGCGCGCGCCCGATCAACTTGCGCAAGGTCGGCCCGCAGGAGCGGATTTCGCCTTCCGGACCGATCAGCAGATGCATCGGCATCAGTGCGGCCAGGCATTCAACCGCGATTGATTGGCCGCTGATCATCATCCTGCCCAGACCTGCTGTAACAACGAAAACACACTGCCTTCCGAAAACTCGTCGTCCGCGATGCTGACCATCAGACAACCTTCGACGCCCTCGACAATGGCCAGGACACCGTAATCATCGGCCATACCGCGCAGGAAACCCGCAAGCACCGGATACCAGTCTGCCTCATCCGCAGCGATGCTCAGCCTATACTGGCGCTGTGCCATTGGTCGTGTCGCGATCCGTGGCAAATCCAGGCCTGGCAGAACAACCCGCGCGCGGTCGTGAAGATCGTCGAGCGACAGCACGAAATCCTCAAAATTAGAGCCGCTGAACCGCATGATGTGACGGACATTGTCAATGCGGGGAATCCAGCCGCCGATATCTTCCAGCAGTTCTTCGCGGCTGATGCGCAGTCTCGAACTCGCCGCGTTGAACAGCGCCATTGCTGCCTCGCTTTGATAGCTGCGCATCAACATCGTCCCGCGCCTGTCGACACCTGCGTCGGTAGATACAGCCGCCCAGACCGCTGCGCCGTGCCGCGCGCGCAGGAAAAGTTCGATTCCCCTGACAATGAAGCCGTGCATGCTGCCTCCGTTTGGGATGGGCTAGCACGCGGACGTTAATTTTACGTCAATCGCGACGCGCGATATACCTTGCAGCCATGCCGATTTCAGTGGCGCTGACGCCAATCGCTTCTGCGCACGCCATCACCCGATCATCACTTTCGGTGACGAAATCCAGCACGACCTCATGCACGTGCGGCCCGCTGACAACCTCGCGCAACTGGGCGGGTGTCATCCCGCTGCGCCCCATGAGACTGCCCAGCAGTTCGGGCTCTTCAAGGATGTGCATAAGCAGGCGATCGGCAAGATCGCGGGCTTGTGATAAGTGCTGCTGCATTCGTCGGATCCGGAAATCTTTTGTTAAAGAATTTGTGCCACGTTGCTGTCGAATGATCAGCGAGGCAAGTCAATCATGCTCGGACGAATGCTTGTGATCGACAATGACGCGGCATCGCGTTTTGCGATGAAGGCCCGATTGGGTGCCGCGAATCATCAGGTCGTGACGGCGCGCGATGTGGCGGAAGCCTTGCTGACTTGTTCTGGCGTCAGCGCGGTACTGCTGCGCAATTCCGACCCGCTCGCGCTTGTTCGCGAGATCGCGACCCTGAAACGCCGCCTTGATGTGCCTGTGATCGTAATTTGTGATGCAGTGCAGAGACAGGCTGCATTTCGCGCCGGCGCGGAATACGTGCTCGACCGCGAGTGCCACGATTCGGTACTGCGCGCCCGCCTTCGCAACTGGTTGACCCGCCCGGTCGAGGTCGAGCCGGGCTTTGCCGAGCCTGCAGCGGAATTCGTTCCACCCGATCAGATCGCGCTTCTGACAGACGATGCAGCATTGTCGTCCGAATGGCGCTGTGCGGTTCAGGCTGCAACCGGTCGCCGTTTGCAGATTCTGTCAAGCCGCGCCTTGCGGGAACGGCTGCCCGCCAAATTGGCGGCGGTTGTTGTCGACGGGGGGCACAGCGGGAACGGGCTGCAGCACCTGGCTGACCTTCGTGCAAGGCTGACCGCAGAAGGGCGGGGTACCGCACTTGCCTTGCTGCAGCGCCGCAAGCTGGCGGATGAGGAAACGCGCGCGCTTGAGATCGGGGCGACCGAGGTCCTGCCTGCAATCCTGTCAGAGGCCCAGCACCGCGCCGAGTTGGCTGCGCGACTGGGCGTTCTGCTGCGAAATGGGCTGGAAGAGGAGCAGCGACATTCCAACACCCGTCTTGCGCGTCGACTGGCGGCTGTCGATCCTTTGACGGGCTTGGCAAACCGGCGGCGCATCAATGTCGATCTGTCCGCAGCGGCAGCATCCGGTGCGGGCTTCAGCGTCCTGATGATCGACATCGACAGGTTCAAGACCATCAATGACACTCATGGTCACGCGGCGGGTGATACGGTGCTGAGCGCAGTGGCCAGGATCCTTGCCGATGAAGTCGGCATGGCAGGCCGTGTCGGGCGCTACGGCGGCGAGGAGTTTCTTGTGCTGTTGTCCGGTTTTGATGAAACCGATGCGATTTCCCTGGCCGAACGGCTTCGCTATCGTGTATCTCACTGTTCCGTGCCTGTGGAGGGCCTGCAAGGTCGGGCGGACCTTGGTGTGTCGATCTCCATCGGCGTCGCGGCGAGCGACTGGGATGCTGGCGGATATGGCAGAGCCGCTGATGAAATTTTGCGTCAGGCCGATGCCGCGTTGCTGGCGGCAAAGGTCGCGGGGCGCAATCTGGTGATGTTGAGCCGGCAGAAACGCGCAGCCTGACCATCGTCCAGCTGGCAGCAGGGCGGAAATCCATTCGCTGAAAGGTGATGATGTGCGCTCATCATGGGGCGCGTGAAGTCTGCGCTGTCCGATGCGAGGACTGGTCTGGGCGCGACGGAGCGGCTATTTATCCAATCACAGCGTGATTTGATCCGGCAGGAAAGCTATGACAGATATTGATGCGGCCGAGCGACCGACTGGTCTTGCCATGCGGCGTGGCGCGATGCGGCGCTGTCCCGCTTGCGGCCGAGGTGCCCTGTTTCAAGGCTATCTGAAGGTCCGCGACCATTGTCCCGAATGCGGCGAGGCAATGTTTCATCAGCGCGCCGATGACGGACCGGCCTATCTGACCATCCTTCTCGTCTCTCACCTGGGTGCGCCGCTTCTGCTGTGGGTCTTCCTGACCTATCAACCCTCGCCAATATCAATGCTGATTGGTTTTTCGCTGGGTGCGATCGTGTTATCGCTGGCGCTGCTGCCAAGCATCAAGGGTGCTTTCATTGGTGCGCAATGGGCGCGACGGATGCATGGATTCGGAGCGCCTGACACTTCCGAGCGGGTGCAATGAACCTGTCAGACGACAGCGGGGCAGGGCGCGACCCAACCGCACTGCGCGATGCGGCGACGGTAATGGTTGTGCGCCGAGGCCCGGCTGGTCCGTCCGTTCTGATGGGAATGCGGGGCACAAATGCCGCCTTCATGCCTTCGAAATTTGTCTTTCCGGGGGGCGCCGTTGATCCGGAAGATGCTGCTGACATGCCGCTTTCGGGTCAGATCGAGCCACACACGCTGGACCGTCTGATGATCGATTTGCGACCGGAAAGCACCGTGACAGCCAAACAGATTGTGGTGGCGGCGCTGCGTGAACTGGCCGAGGAAACCGGTCTGCTGATCGCAGGGCCTGGTCAGGGCACGATGGTCGGCTACGCGGATCAGGGCGTGATGCCAGACCTGTCCCACCTGCACTTTGTCTTTCGCGCGATCACGCCGCCAGGCCGACCACGCAGGTTCGACGCGCGTTTTTTCCTGGTCGACGCGGCCCATGTTCATGGCGATCCGGACGATTTTTCAAAAGCTTGCGACGAACTCTCGAACCTTCACTGGGTGCCGATGGCCGAGGCCCGGCGGCTTGCTTTGCCCTTCATTACCGAGGTCGTTCTTGCCGAATGCGCCGCGATGGTGACGGCCGCGGGCGATGGTCCGTTTCGTGCGCCTGCCTCGGTGCCTTTCTTCGACAATCGCGAGGCGCGGTCGCGATTCGTTCAGATCGGCGCCGATCCATGAGCATTGACGCAGGCCCGAACCGGCGCGCCGTTCTGGGCGGCGCAGCCCTGACCGCCGTCGCTGGCGCCGCTTTTGCGCAAACCATTGGGTTGCAGGGGCTTTCGGTGCCTCCACCGCGCAAGCCGCCACCCCGCCCTGCTGACCTGATCGCAGACGCCGAACTTGATGCCGAGGTCGACTATGCTGTCTTTGATCAATTCGGCGCCCTGCTGGAGGCCAGGGGCGGCGACCGGCCCGTGGCCCCGGCAAGCACATTAAAGGTCCTGACCACGCTTTTCGCGCTGGATCGGCTGGGCGCGGATCGGCGTTTCCAGACACGTGTCTTGCGGCTGGGTAACGATCTGATCCTGGCGGGCGGCGGTGATCCGACGCTGGATAGCGACGGGTTGGCTGAACTGGCCGAACAAGCGGCGGCTGCCTGGAAAATGGATCCGCCTGCACGTTTCCATGTGTATGGCGGCGCCTTGCCTTCCATTCCCGAGATCGCGCCGGAGCAGGACGATCATCTGGCTTACAATCCCGCGATCTCGGGAATGATGCTGAACTTCAACCGCGTGCATCTTGGCTGGGGGGCGGGCGGCACGGGCCTGTCGCTGCAGGCGCGGGCCAGTCGGAACAGTCCCTTGGCCTATACGATCCGGGCGGTTGCGGTCGATCAGGGCCCGCTTTTTTCATGGCGAGCAGAGGGCGGCAAAGAGATCTGGTCCGTGAATCGCCGCGGCTTGGGTCGTGCGGGCAGCCGCTGGCTTCCGGTCAGGCGACCGGAGCTTTATGCGGGCGATGTTTTCCAGACGTTGTGTCGGGCCCGCGGTCTGGTGCTGCCCATGCCGCAGATTCTGACTGACCTGCCCTCTGATGTCATCGAGGTAGCCACTTACGATAGTGGCCCGTTGACCGAGATCCTGGCCGACATGATGAAATACTCGACAAATCTGACTGCCGAAGTCTTGGGACTTCACGCCAGCGGTGCGTCCGATCTGCTCACCTCGGCGCGGGCGATGCAGAGCTGGTCAGAGGCGACCGGGCTGGGCGAGATGGATCTGCACGATCATTCAGGGATCTCGGCCGACACGCGCGTTACTGCGCGGACCATGGCAAAGGTGGTTCACAGTCTGGCAGAGAAGTACGACATGCGCAGCATGCTGAAACATATCGGCTTGCAGGACGCGCGCGGTCGTGCGGCGGATGGCGAACTCCGGCTGGACGCCAAGACCGGCACGCTGAATTTCGTGTCCAATCTGGTCGGTTATGGCAGCCTGCCAGGCCATGGCGAGGTTATTTTCGCAACCTTCATCAGTGACATGGCGCGTCGCGCCGCGACCGAGGGGCAGGAACTTCCCGGTGGCGTTGTTACCTGGACACATCGGGCGAAGCATCTTCAGCAGCAATTGGTCGACAGTTGGATCAGGCGCTATGTTTGAAGCGTGCGGTGCCGAAGCTGGGCTGAAAGTTCGATCGCGGCGGCGTGCAGACGGCTGACGTTCAGCTCATAGCGGATTTCACGCAGCAACTCGGCCTCGTCATCGGACAAACGGCCATCGGCAGCAGCTACGTCGCAGGCAAGCGCGTATGCCGTTTCAAAAAGCCGTTCCGGCAGGGCATCCCGGACCAGGCCGAAAAGCGCGTCCAATCCATCCTCTTCCTCGAACAGGGTCAACACTGTCTGTGACACGGCGCGAATGCGATCGGCGTCATAATCAGCGAAAACAGGCATATGGTTGACCATGCGTTCGATCGCGAGCAGTTCAGACGTGCGGATATTCGTATCCGAGACAGATACCGCGATCATCACCGAGATGAGCGCGTCGCAGGCGGAGAAGGAAGAGAGTTCAAGTGTCACGGTTCCATCCTGTGTTTGACGCGAAAATATTGACGATTGGCGGGGGTTTCAATAAGCCGCCAGCGACCATTCAGGAGATATGACCATGACCACCCTGCGCGATGCCGCGATGACTTCCAAGGCCTGGCCCTTTGAAGAGGCGCGCCGGGTTCTGAAACGGTATGAAAAGAAGGACCCTGAAAAGGGATATGTCCTGTTCGAGACCGGCTATGGCCCCTCGGGTCTGCCCCATATCGGCACCTTCGGCGAGGTCGCGCGCACGACGATGATCCGCCGCGCGTTCGAGATGATCAGCGACATTCCAACACGGCTGTTCTGCTTTTCCGACGACATGGACGGCATGCGCAAGGTGCCGGAAAACGTGCCGCAGCAGGAATTGCTGAAAGCGAACCTGCAAAAGCCGCTGACCTCGGTCCCTGATCCGTTCGGCGAGTTCCCCAGCTTCGGCGATCACAACAACGCCATGCTGCGCCGTTTTCTGGACACATTCGGCTTTGAATATGAATTCATGTCGGCGACCGAGTTCTACAAATCCGGCGCCTTCGACCCGACGCTGCTGCTGGCCGCCGAACGTTATGACGCGATCATGAAGATCATGCTGGCCAGCCTGCGCGAGGAGCGGCAACAGACCTATAGCTGCTTCCTGCCGATCCACCCGGAAACCGGGCGGGTGCTGTATGTGCCGATCAAACATGTTGATCCGAAGGACGGCACTGTGACCTTCGACGATGAAGACGGGCGCGAATGGACGCTGCCGGTCACGGGCGGTCAGGTGAAGCTGCAGTGGAAGCCTGATTTCGGGGCGCGTTGGGCCGCGCTTGATGTCGATTTCGAGATGTATGGCAAGGATCATAGCACCAACACGCCAATCTATGACGGTATATGCGAGGTGCTGGGCGGCAAGAAGCCCGAACATTTCACCTATGAGTTGTTCCTTGACGATCAGGGCCAGAAGATCAGCAAATCCAAGGGCAACGGGCTGTCGATCGACGAATGGCTGACCTATGCGGCCAGCGAAAGCCTGTCCTATTTCATGTATCAGAAGCCGAAGACCGCCAAGCGGTTGTGGTGGGACGTGATCCCGAAGGCAGTGGATGAATACCACCAGCAGCTGCGCGCATTCCCCGATCAGGCGCCGGAACAGCAGCTGGCCAATCCGGTCTTCCATATCCATCGCGGGCAGGTGCCCGCATCGGATATGGTGGTGCCGTTTTCGATGCTGCTGAACCTCGCATCCGTTGCCGGTGCCAAGGACAAGGACGGGCTTTGGGGCTTCATCAAGCGCTATGCGCCCGATGCCTCGCCCGAGACGCATCCTCAGCTAGATCAGGCGGCAGGTTATGCTGTGCGCTATTTCAACGATTTCGTCGCTCCGGGCCGCAGCTTTCGCGCGCCGACAGACAAGGAGCGTGCGGCGCTTGAGGATCTGGCCGGACGGCTGGCAGCATGGGACGGACCGCTTGACGCGGAAGCGCTGCAAACGATGGTCTTCGCCGTCGGGACAGAACATGAGTTCGAGCCGCTGCGTGCGTGGTTCCAGGCGCTGTATCAGGTGTTGCTGGGTGCCGATCAGGGTCCACGCTTCGGTGGGTTCATCGCGCTTTACGGCGTGGACGAGACACGCGAACTGATCGAAAAGGCGCTGAATGGCGGGCTGTCCGCCTGATCGTGACGTATAGGGCGTTGTGCATGCCATTAGGCGCAACGCCCGCGTGGTTAACGACCGATTAACAGGTCGCGACGACATTCTCCTTCGTATTTCGGGCCGCGGAGTGCGGTCGATTTGAGGGAGATCGCGCATGAATATTGCCATTACCGACGGCGTGAAGCTGATGCCGCCGAGCTTTGCTTCCGGTCTGGCCAGTTGGTCGCGGGAATTCGGTACACCGGGAAGTGCGACCTGGGCCAATCAGGCGAATGCCGCCATCGTCTCGGCCGATCAGGATTTCGGATCCTGTCTGGAGATCAACAAGGTCGCGGACATTACGCGGATTCGCTTCATGGGCGAAACGCCGATCCTGCCCGGCACGTATCTGCGGATCTCAGCACGTATAAAGGCAGTCGCAGGCGCGCGCCCTTCCGTCCGCGTCGCGGGTTGGGCAGGCGGCAGCGATCGCGGCCACGTCTCGGGCTTGGATGAGTACGGGCCGACGGTATCGCTGCCCGATTTCAATGAAGTCATCGAAGTCAGCGGCATCGTGGGAACGGGCCGGCGTGGTGGGGTGGATATGCCATGGGGGTCTGATCCCGTATATGGGCATTTCGGCGTCGATCTGACAGGGCCAAACGGCGGCGCGGTCCGGATTGAATCGGTCAGGATCGAAGATGTCACCTCGACCTTTCTGCGCGACATGATGGATTGGGTCGACGTGCGCGATTTCGGTGCCGTCGGCAACGGAAGCACGGATGACCGGCAGGCATTTGCCGCCGCAGACAATGCCGCCGAAGGACGCGTTCTGGTCGTGCCTTCAGGGCGGTACAAGATCGGGTCCGATCTGACCATCAAGTCGCCGGTGCGTTTCGCGGGCACGCTGACCATGCCTCGCGCGGCCCGTCTGGCGCTGCTCAGTTCCTTTGACTATCCGACATATGCCGCCGCTTTCGGTGATGAAACCGAGGGCTTGAAGCGCGCGCTTCAGGCGCTGTTCGGCTATACCGACCATTGCGAATTGAATCTGCGCGGGCGCCGCATTGACCTGACAGAGCCGATGATCATCGCCGAACTGGCGCCCGGTTTGACCTCGTACCAGAACCGCCGGCAGATCTGTAACGGACAGATCTATGTGATCGACGGACCGGCATGGCAGAACAAGGCCGTCAGCTCGAAAGCGACATACAACACCTCGAACCGCGACGTTCTGAGCAATGTCGACAATGTGGCAAATATCGAGGTTGGCAGCCTGATCACTGGCGCCGGGGTTGGGCGCGAAGTCTACGTCAAGGCGAAGAATATTGGCGCCGGCACGGTCACACTTTCGCAACCGCTCTATGGCGGGTCGGGCACCCGCACATACCGTTTCGAGCGGTTCCGCTATGTCTTCGACTTCATCGGCATGGAAAGCGCCAGCAATGTGAACTTCGTTGAGCTGGATTTTGCGCTGAACGATGTTGCGAGCGGTCTGATGCTGCCGACGGAAGGACGCATGTTCCAGTTGCGCGACTGCTTCATCAGCGGCCCAAAAGATCGCGGGATTACGTCGGCCGGGCGTGGGTGCCAGGATCTGCATGTCGATCGCTGCAATTTCCTGTCCTCGGAAATGGGCCTTCCGGCGCAGGACAGAAAAAGCGTGGCCATCAATATCAACGCCAATGACACGAAGATCCGCGACAACCGCGTGGTGCGCTTTGGCACATTCGTCGTTGCCGATGGCGGTGGGCACCTGATCTCTGGAAATCATTTCTTTCAGGGAGACGACACCCAGGTTGGAAAGCGCGTGCCGGGCATCGTCTTCACCAAATCGAACAACAAGACGGTGGTTTCGGGCAATTACATCGACAATTGCAGTATCGAGTGGACGAACGAATACCTTGCCGAACCGGATTTTGCTGGCGATTCCTTCTCGTTCGGGGGGCTGACCATCACGGGCAACCATTTCTTCGTCCATGATACGCTGACCGATTTCGCCTGGATATCCATCAAGCCGTACGGATCGGGTCACTACATTCAGGGTCTGTCGGTGACGAACAACGTGTTCCTCGTGGGCGGCGGTGCTAAGATTCAGCGGATCGAGAAGATCGACACATCGTTTGCCGACATGAACTATTCGCGGATGCGCAACATTCTGTTCGCCGGCAACACGTTCAACGGCGTCCTTGATTATGTGGCCAACCCGGTTCAGGTCAAACATACGCAGGCAACCGCACAGGCAAGCTGGGTCGTGCCGCTTGCGCAGAACCTGCCATTCCAGGGCTGGGCGCAAAATGTGGATTCGCTGACGGCTTTATCGGCAATGAAAGATGCGTCGGGCGGGCGCGTCACCGAAATGCCCTGGTTGCGGACCGGGCAGGGATCGCGGAAAGGCAATCTGCATGTCGAATGGTCCAGGCCGGTTGCCGGCTCTGTCGTTATTCTTGCCAGGATGGATAACCCAAACTGATCCGACCGCGCCCTTGCCACCACCCCCGTTCCCTGGAGCGGGGGTTTTGCTTTGTCGGGGAGCATGGGCTTTCCAGCGAGCAGTGAACAAGCATGTCAATAATTTACAAATTGTCGCCGGTTTGGGTGAAGTTATTTACAGAATTTTCTTTTTAAAAAAATACTTTATGATGAAAATGTTCTGTGCTTTACTTCCTTGCAGGGGATCGGCGTGAAGGTTGCCGAGGCGGATGTAGCCAATGTCCGCGACACAAGGGGAGGCTTCATATGACCATTGAAAACGTTGACAAACGTCCAATTCCGGACGGATTCGAAAAGGCAATTGCTGGACCGGAGGATTATCGCCGGCTTTACGAGGAATCGATTGCCGACCCGGATGGCTTCTGGGGCCGCGAAGGGAAGCGGCTTGATTGGATCGCGGATTATACCAAGGTCAAGAACACGAATTTCAACTTCGGTGATGTCTCCATCAAGTGGTTTGAGGACGGCGTTCTGAACGCCAGCGTCAACTGCATCGACCGTCATCTGGCGAAGCGCGGCAACAAGACGGCGATCATCTTCGAACCGGATGATCCGGAAGCCCCTGTCCGAAATATCACCTATCGCGAACTCAGCGACAAGGTGAACCGGATGGCAAACGTCCTGCTGAGTCAGGGCGTCATGCGCGGTGACCGAGTCGTCATTTACATGCCCATGATTCCCGAGGCAGCCTATGCGATGCTGGCCTGCGCGCGGATCGGGGCGATCCATTCCATCGTTTTCGCCGGTTTCTCGCCCGATGCGCTTGCGAACCGGATCAACGATTCCGGGGCAAAACTGGTCATAACCGCCGATACTGCCCCTCGTGGCGGGCGCAAGACCGCGCTGAAGTCCAACGCCGACGCCGCGCTGCTGCACTGTTCGGACAAGGTGCGTTGCCTTGTCGTAAAGCATACCGGCGACCAGACAACATGGATCGAAGGGCGCGACGTGGATGTGTTGGCAATGATGGAGCAGGTCAGCCCCGATTGTCCGCCCCGGCCAATGGGGGCCGAGGATCCGCTTTTCGTGCTTTATACCTCGGGCTCGACCGGCAAGCCAAAGGGGGTCGTACACACAACCGGCGGCTATCTGGCCTACGCCGCCATGACGCATGAATATGTTTTCGATTACCGTGAAGGTGATGTCTTCTGGTGCACGGCCGACGTGGGTTGGGTGACCGGCCACAGCTATATCGTTTATGGCCCGCTCGCCAATGGTGCGACGACCGTGATGTTCGAAGGCGTGCCCACATGGCCCGATGCCGGGCGTTTCTGGGCTGTATGCGACAAGCACAAGGTGACCCAGTTCTATACCGCGCCGACTGCCATCAGGGCGCTGATGGGGCAGGGGCCGGAATGGGTCGACAAATATGACCTGTCGAGCCTGCGCGTTCTGGGCACGGTTGGAGAGCCGATCAATCCGGAAGCCTGGAATTGGTACGATACCCATGTCGGCAAGGGCCGCTGCCCTATTGTTGATACCTGGTGGCAGACCGAGACCGGCGGGCATATGATCACCTCGCTTCCTGGTGCGATCGGGGCCAAGCCTGGCTCTGCCACGCTGCCGTTTTTCGGGGTGAAGCCGGTCATTCTGGACGCCGAAACTGCGAAGGTGCAGGACGGCAATCCGGCCAGCGGTGTGCTGTGCATCGCCGACAGCTGGCCCGGCCAGATGCGCACCGTCTGGGGCGATCATCAGCGCTTCATGGAGACCTATTTCCAGCAATATCCCGGCTACTACTTCACCGGCGATGGCTGCACGCGCGATGCGGACGGCTATTACTGGATCACCGGGCGCGTGGATGACGTCATCAACGTTTCGGGCCATCGGATGGGCACGGCAGAGGTGGAATCGGCGCTTGTCGCGCATCCGAAGGTGGCCGAGGCCGCCGTCGTCGGCTATCCCCACGAAGTCAAGGGACAGGGCATCTATGCCTATGTCACGCTGATGAACGACATCGAACCCAGTGACGATTTGCGCAAGGAACTGGAGACCTGGGTCCGCAACGAAATCGGGCCGATTGCAAAACCCGACCTGATCCAATGGGCGCCCGGTCTGCCCAAAACGCGCTCTGGCAAGATCATGCGCCGCATTTTGCGCAAGATCGCCGAGAATGATTTCGGAAGCCTTGGCGATACCTCGACACTTGCCGAACCCGGCGTTGTCGACGAGCTGGTCGATAACCGCATGAACAAAGGCTGACACCATTGCAGGGTCAGGCAGGTTTGCCTGGCCCTGTTGTCAAAAAGGAGAGATCAGAGCGGGCATGGTCTGACATGCCCGATCCCACCGCATCGGCGGTGGGCAATGAAGTCGTGTGCGAACAATACGCCCTGCCTTGTCGTGCCCGCGATTGCGGCGCGTTCAAGGCAGCACTGACAATGAAATGCCAAAGCAGCGGGATCAAGTCCGCGGCAGTGCTTCATCGCAGTTGCACAGGGTCAGGTGCCCGGCCTTGCGCGCCCCGCAGCCGCGCCCAAGGCCAGCCGTTGCCCCGCCGATGCTGTCTCGGCGGGGCACGCAGAAACCAAGGCAGCAGGGAACGACACTCTAACGGGAGGAACAACGGATATGAGTGACAGAACAGCGTCAAACGCCTATTGGCGGGCGAATATCAGGATCATCTGGGTGTGTATCGCCATCTGGGCACTGGTCTCCTATGGCTTCGGGATCATCCTGCGGCCCTTGCTGAGCGGCATCAAGGTCGGCGGCACGGATCTCGGCTTCTGGTTCGCGCAGCAAGGCTCGATCCTTGTCTTCATCGTGCTGATCTTCTGGTATGCGTGGCGCATGAACCGCCTCGATGCCGAGCACGGCGTGGAGGAGTGAGATGAGCCAGTTCACCCTTAACCTTATCTTCATCGGCCTGAGCTTCGCGCTGTATATCGGGATCGCCATCTGGGCGCGTGCAGGTTCGACGTCTGAATTCTACGCCGCCAATCGCGGCGTCAGCCCGGTAATGAACGGGATGGCGACGGCGGCAGACTGGATGTCGGCCGCCTCGTTTCTGTCGATGGCGGGCCTGATCGCCTTCACCGGCTATGACAACTCGACCTATCTGATGGGTTGGACCGGCGGCTATGTGCTTTTGGCCCTGCTGCTTGCACCCTATCTGCGCAAATTCGGCAAGTTTACCGTGCCTGAATTCATCGGTGACCGCTTTTATTCGCGCAACGCGCGGATCATTGGCGTCGTCTGCCTGCTGATCATCTCGATCACCTATGTGATCGGGCAGATGACCGGGGTCGGCAAGACCTTCGCGCGCTATCTGGAAGTGACCGAAGTGCAGGGCCTTTGGATCGGCGCAGCGCTTGTCTTCTGCTATGCAGTCCTGGGCGGCATGAAGGGCATCACCTATACGCAGGTGGCGCAGTATATCGTCCTGATCATCGCCTATACCATTCCGGCGGTCTTCATCGCGCTGCAACTGACCGGGCATGTCCTGCCACAGACCGGGCTGTTCGGCACGCATGATGCTTCGGGGATGGAGTTTCTGGCCAAGCTGGATCAGCTGGTAACGGATCTGGGTTTCCGTGAATATACGGCACATCACACCTCGACGCTGGACATGGTTCTGTTCACCCTTGCGCTGATGATCGGCACCGCGGGCCTGCCCCATGTCATCATCCGCTTCTTTACCGTGCCGAAGGTATCTGATGCGCGTTCTTCGGCGGGCTGGGCGCTTGTCTTCATCGCGCTGCTTTACACGGTTGCCCCGGCTGTGGGCGCGATGTCGCGCTTCAACCTGACCACCACGATGTGGCCGGGTGCTGTCGAAGGCGAAACCTTCAGTCAGCCGGCGGTTTCGCTGGAAGATGTCCAAAGCTCGCCGCAACTGCAGTGGATGCGGAACTGGGAAAAGACCGGCCTGCTGAAATGGGAAGACAAGAACGGGGACGGCCTGATCCAGTACTATAACGACAAGGTCGAGCCTTCCGAGGCGCTTGCCGGGGTTATTGCCGAGCAGAATCTTCAAGGCAACGAACTGCCAACCATCGACAACGACATCATGGTTCTGGCCAACCCGGAAATCGCAAACCTTCCGGGCTGGGTCATCGCCATCGTCGCAGCGGGCGGCCTTGCGGCTGCATTGTCGACGGCAGCGGGCCTGCTTCTGGCGATCTCGGGCGCGGTGTCGCATGACCTTGTCAAAGGCTGGCTGCGGCCCGATATCAGCGAGAAGGGAGAGTTGATGGCGGCCCGGGTGTCCATGGCGGCGTCAATTCTTGTCGCGACCCTTCTTGGCCTGAAACCGCCAGGATTTGCGGCGCAGACTGTGGCGCTTGCTTTCGGTCTGGCGGCATCCTCGATCTTCCCGGTTTTGATGATGGGGATCTTCTCGACCCGCATCAACAAGCACGGGGCGATCTGGGGCATGCTGGCGGGCATCATCTCGACGCTTCTGTATATCTTCACCTACAAGGGCTGGTTCTTCCTGGCCGGCACCAACATGCTGGAAGATACGGCTGCGAACTGGCTGTTCGGCATTTCGCCGGCAAGCTTCGGGGTGATCGGCGCGCTGATCAACTTCGTCGTTGCCTATCTGGTGTCGAACGCGACCGAGGAGCCGCCGATCGAAGTGGTTGAACTGGTCGAATCGATCCGCATCCCGCGGGGTGCCGGCACCGCTATCGACCACTGATCAGACAACGCGCGCCCCTGGACGTGATCCGGGGGCGCGTTCCCTTTCCTGAGATCGGCCTTGATCGCAAGGCCGGATGCGTAAGGCCCGTCATGGACGAGACTGCCCTTTTCATCGCCAGCCAGCATCCCTATGACGCATTGCCGAAGGCGGATCTGGCCCGCGTGGCCGCAGCCTTCCAGCGCCGCGGCTGGCCCGAGGGCGCCGTGGTCTACCGCTTCGGCGAGCAGTTGGACGGGCTGTATCTGATCGAAGATGCCGGCGTCGAGATCACCGACCGCAATGGCCAGGTGGTGTCGGTCCTGGGACGCGGCAATTCCTTTGCAGAGCGTGGTCTGCTGAGCGATGGGCTGGCGGCGACAACGGCCACTGTCACATCGGCTGGTAAGATCCTGATGCTGCCCGAAGCCGAATTTCGGCGGCTGCTGCGCGACAGCCCGGCCTTCGCGCGCTTTTTCACGCGTGGCCGCCCCATCCCGGCGCGCGGCGCGGTCGATGTGGCGACGCTGAAACTGTCTGACCTGCTGGCACGAGATCCGCTGTCGATAGCGCCCGAGACAACCATCACCGAAGCCGCCCGCATGATGCGCGAGGCGCAGGTATCTTCGCTTGGCGTGGTCGATCCCTCGGGCAAGTTGCAGGGGCTGGTCACGATCCGCGACATGTCGAACCGGGTTGTCGCGGAAGGCCGCGACATCCTTGACCCGGTCATGACGATCATGACCGCCGATCCGGTCGTGTTGCCGCCCGATGCGCTCGGCTCGGATGTGCTGAATGTCATGATGGAAAAGCGCGTCGGCCACCTGCCTGTGGTCGACGGGGGGCGCTTTGTCGGGATGATCACCCAGACCGACCTGATGCGGGTTCAGGCGATCTCGACCTCTGTCCTGATCCGCGATGCGGCCAAAGCGCGGGACGTGGCCGACCTGGCCCAGATCACCGCCCGCATTCCTGACCTGCTGGTCAGTCTGGTTGCCGTCAATCATCGACACGAGGTGGTGACGCGACTGATCACCGATATCGCCGATGCGGTGACCCGCCGTCTGCTGGCCATGGCCGAGACTAAGTTCGGTTCCCCGCCTGCGCCCTATCTTTGGGCGGCCTGCGGCAGTCAGGGCAGGCAGGATCAGACCGGCCTGTCCGATCAGGACAACATCCTGATCCTGTCTGATGGCACCGACCCCGCAGATCCCTATTTCGAGAAGCTGGCCCGTTTCGTCAGCGACGGGCTGAACGCGGCGGGTTATGTCTATTGCCCCGGCGACATGATGGCGACCAATCCGCGCTGGCGACAGCCACGCGCGACATGGGCCAGCTATTTCCGGGGCTGGATCGAGCGTCCCTCGCCCGAGGCGCAGATGCTGGCCTCGGTCATGTTCGATCTTCGCGCGATCGGGGGGCAGGCTTCGCTACTGGAAGGGCTTCAGGCCGAGACGCTGGCGATGGCGTCGAAGAATTCGATCTTCGTTGCCCACATGATCGCCAATTCGCTGAAGCATCACACCCCTCTGGGGTTGATCCGGGGCTTCGCCACGATCCGCTCGGGTGTGCATCAGGGCCATATCGATATGAAGATGAACGGGGTCGTGCCGGTGGCCGATATGGCGCGGGTCTATGCGCTGCAGGCAAGACTGGGCGCGGTCAACACGCGCAACCGCCTGGAAAGTGCGGCCGCAGCCGGTATCATATCGACAGCCGGCGGCCGCGATCTGATTGCGGCCTATGATCTGATCCAGACGCTGCGGCTGGAAAATCAGGCCGCGCAGATCAAGGCCGGACAGAAGCCGAACAACTTCCTGCAACCGGCGGATCTGCCGGATTTTGAACGCAGTCACTTGCGGGACGCTTTCGTTGTGGTGCGCACGATGCAATCCGCGCTCGGGCAGGGGAAAGGGATACTTGCATGAATGAACTCAGCGGCCTCGGGTCCGATCTTCTTGGCACTTTCGCGGTCGCAATCGGTGTGGCCGCGCTGCTTTATGCGCTTGGTCACGCGTCGCGCCGGGCAGGTCGTCCCATACCGCGTTGGGTGCTGCCGGCTGGCATCGGTCTGGCGATGATCGGTTATGCCACCTGGAACGAATACAGCTGGGCCGGGCGCGTGAAGGACCAGCTGCCCGATCGTGTGCAGGTCATTTCCGAAGGGCGTGTGCAAAGCCCGCTTCGGCCCTGGACCTATCTGGCGGCGCCGGTCGGGAGACTGGCGTTGATCGATCCGGACGCCGTGCGGTCCGACGATGGCGGCGTCGATGCGACAATCGTTCCGATTATTCTGGTCGAGCGCTGGAAGCGAAGCGTGACGGTCGAGCAGGGCGTCAATTGCGCAACCGGTGAAACCCGTCCGCCGGGCGAAGAGTGGCGCGATGCCGCGCCCGGCGATCCGGCCTTTGCCGCGATCTGCGCGCGAACCTAGGACGGGCGGGGAACGCAGATGGCCAAAATCATGGTGATCGAGGACGAGGATAACATTGCGGCCGCACTGGATTTCCTGCTGACGCGCGACGGCCACGATCACAGCCGGCTGGCCACAGGTGCCGGCGCCGTCGATGCGCTTCGGGTGGTGCGCCCCGATCTCGTGCTGCTCGATGTCATGTTGCCCGAGGTTTCGGGCTATCAGATCGTGCAGGATCTGCGCGCGGATGCCGAGCTGAGCGATGTGCGCGTCCTTATGATGACGGCACGCGGTTCGGTCGTCGAGCGGCGCAAGGGCATGATGCTGGGCGCCGACGGCTTCATCGCCAAGCCGTTCGAACTGGCGGAACTGCGTGCCGAGATGGCGCGCGTTCTGGCCATGCGGTCATGAAAACCCCGATTTCTTTACGGTTGCGGCTGTTTCTTCTTTTTGCGGCCTTGGCGCTGGCGCTTCTGGCGCTGCTGGGTCTGGGGCTTTATGCCGCTGCAGTCAGGCTTGGGACAGTGCCGGGGGCGGCACAAGGAACCGGCGACGCCTTGGCGCTGACGGCATTGATTGCCGGATTGGGTGGGCTGGGGCTGGTGACGGGCGTCTGGTATCTGATCGACACGCATATCGCCCGCCCGGTCGAGACGCTTTCTGGTCGCCTTCTGACCGGGGGCGATCCGCAACCGGACGAGGGCAGATACCTGGGCGATCTTGCGGCCGCGATCCAGTCGGCGAATACGCTGCTGGCGCGTACCCGCGCAGATATGGACGAAGCGCTCGTCACGCACGCGCAGGCCAGTTTGCGCGAAAAGGCGCTGCTTGAAAATATCCTGTCGGATATCGGCGCGGGCGTGATCATGGCCGGACCGCAGGGCCGGGTGTTGTTTTACAACGCCGCAGCAGGCCGGCTTCTGCCCGGTCTCGGTCTTGATCGCGAGGTGGCTCGATTCGTGAGACGGGGGGGGCTGGAAGCCGCGCAGGCCCGGTTGCAGGCAGGGGCCGACGCAACCGATGTGGCGCTTCTTGGCAGCGATGGCGCGCGGCTGACCGGGCGGCTTCGCCAGATGGAAGGGAAAGATCGCGGCACGATCCTGATCCTTCGTCCCGCCCCGCGCGATATGGCCCAGCCCGGCCCGGCGCTGGAGGCACTACGCAGGCAGGCGGCGACGCTGACCCTGCTGCTTGACGATCAAAGCGGGCCATTGCCCGATGAACTGACCGCAATGGTGCGCGATGTAGGGCGCAATCTTGCCGGCAATTTGCGTGATCTCGACGCGGCACTTGCACCTTCGGTGCCGCGCCAGCGCCACGTCGCGGCCGAGGAACTGGCCCGTGGGTTGGGCCTTCCGTTGGGTGAGGTTGCGGCGCTGACTCTGGCCGCTGATGGCTGGCAGTTGGGCGGGCTTCTGAGCTATCTTGGCGCCCGACTGAATGAAGCCGGGCGCGCGCCTGTTGCCCGGATCAGGGCTGACGGGCAGGAGGCATTGGTAACGCTTGACTGGACGGGTCCGTCCCTGCCAATGGATCAGCTTGATAGTTGGCTGGCAGAGGCCCCCGATCCTGATCATCCGGAATGGCGCGGTGCCGATATACTCGCGGCGCATGGCACCGGTATCTGGCCGAAATCAGATGGCGACACCGCCAGCCTGGTTCTGCCGATAGCGATTGCTTCGACCGCGCAGGGGGCGCTGGCTGGCGTGACGTACGACTTTGCGCTGGCGGCGCGCGGTGCGCCCGATTCGCGGCCGCTGAACGCGCTGACCTGCGTGGTCTTCGATACGGAAACCACTGGCCTTTCGCTGTCCGATCGCATCGTCCAGATCGCCGGCACGCGGATCGCGGGCGGTCGGTTGACGGGTGAACGGTTCCAGACTCTGGTCAACCCGAACCGGCCGATCCCGCCTGCCGCCACGGCAATCCATGGCATCACCGACGCGATGGTTTGCGACGCGCCCGACCTGAGCCACGCTTTGGAGGGGTTTCATCACTTCGCCGATGACGCCGTGCTGATCGCGCATAATGCACCTTTCGACATGGGTCTGCTGCGCGCCGCCGAAGCTGAAACCGGCCTGCATTTCGCTAACCGGGTCATGGATACGGTTCTGCTTTCGGCAATGATCTGGGGCCAAAGCGCGCCACACAGTCTTGACGCGATCTGTGCGCGGCTGGACATCAACATTCCTG
This sequence comes from Paracoccus denitrificans, assembly GCA_005768755.1. GTDB lineage: Bacteria > Pseudomonadota > Alphaproteobacteria > Rhodobacterales > Rhodobacteraceae > Paracoccus > Paracoccus denitrificans_B. The sequence continues at coordinate 136,101 of VAFL01000005.1, forward strand.
CAGGCATGCGTCACACCGCACCCGGCGATGCCGAGGCGACCGCGCAGGCATTCTTGAAGATGCTTCCCGCGCTGGAGGCAAAAGGCATCACCCGGTTCGAGCATGTCCTGGATCAGGCCCGGAAATACCGCCGCTTGCTGGGCGACGCCAACCCGACCGCCGCAAAAGGCGGGTCCGATATCTAGCGGCCAAGCTTGGCGTGAACCTCGGCAAGGTCGATGTCACCTGTCGGCATCTTGTTGTCGGGATCGTCGAAATCATAGCGGAACAACTGAAAGTCCCGCTTGTAGATTTCCCAGATCAGATGGCGTGACAGATCGTCGAAATACTCGCTGACCTTATGGGCCCGCTTGGGGCCGTGACCTTCGGATTCGTTGAAACGCGGCACGGCGCCCACATCGACCCGCACGGGCGTTTCCGCCGCGTCCAGCACCTTCTGCATACCGTCGTTGAACGTCTCGGTGAAAAAGATTTGGTCGTAGCGTCCGCCATTGGTGATGAAGGTCGAGATATGGCCCGACATTGCCGACCAGTGGATGTCGGGATCCATCGGGCGGCGCCAGCGGATGGTGTCACGCGCGAACAGCAGGAAGCGGCGGAAGCTTCTGATCTGGTCGAAGTCGAAATTATCCTCGGGGCTGCCAACCTCGATCCCGTATTTCTGCATCAGTTGCGGAACCAGATTGCCGCGATACCGCCGACCGTTGCGCTGTATCCCCGCGATCTTGTCAAAGAACGACGACAGCAGCCGCGCGTAAGGATTGCGCACGCAGGTAAACGTGATGCCGCGGCGGTCAAGAACCGCGGCCTCGATCACTTTCTGGCTGTCATCCTGGCCCCATTTGTGCAGGCCTTGCGTGGAATCGTGGATATCGCCATCGAAATACGTGCCATGATCGGAATAATACATGATCTGGCCGATGGTAGAGCACGCGCATTTCGGCACCACACGATAGACCAGACTTTCACTTTCGGTCATCCAAACGCCGGGAAATCCCATAGCCTTACCCCTGAACATGCTGCCGGGTTGCGGGACCCGCCAAAATCGTGGAGACAAAAGCAGATTGGCGCAGGATTTTCAACGGGCCACGGCCCATTCCTGTGTCACGGCAGTAACCCTATCGCCCGCATCCGCGCGCCCGGAGCCTCATGGCCAAGATCGTCTTTATCCTGCTGCCCCACAAGGATCCCGATGGCCTGATCGCGCAGGCCGAACGGCTGACGGCGATGGGCGATTTCGTCTCGATCCATTATGATGGCAATTCCCCGACCGCCGATTTCAACCGGATCAGGGCGAATCTTGGCGCGAATCCGAATGTCGCCTTTGCTGGTCGGCGTCACAGATGCGGCTGGGGGGCGTGGTCGCTGGTGACCGCCACGCTGGATGCGGTGCGCGCGGCAGTTGCGGCGTTTCCGTCGGCCACGCATTTCTACATGCTGTCGGGCGACTGCATGCCGATCAAATCGGCCGAATATGCCCGGGCGCAGCTGGATGCCGAGCATGTGGATTACATCGAAAGTTTCGATTTCTTCGGCTCGGACTGGATCAAGACGGGCATGAAGGATGACCGGCTGATCTACCGGCACTGGTTCAACGAACGCAGCCAGCCCCGGCGCTTCTATCTGAGTTATGAACTGCAAAAGCGCTTCGGACTGGCGCGCAAGATCCCGTCTGACCTGCAGATGATGATCGGCAGTCAATGGTGGTGTCTGCGGCGCGAGACGATCGAAAAGATCCTGGACTTCGCCGACACCCGCCCTGACGTCATGCGCTTCTTCTCAACCACCTGGATCCCGGACGAGACATTCTTCCAAACCATCGTGCGCCATGTCGTGCCCCGCCATGAAATCCATTCGCGCACGCTGACAATGCTGATCTTCACCGATTACGGGATGCCGGTCGTGTTCCATAACGACCATTACGACATGTTGCTGCGGCAGGATTACCTTTTTGCCCGAAAGATCAGCCCCGAGGCGCTGGAGCTGAAGGAAAGGCTCAGCGCGCTGTGGCAGGCACAGGGGATGCAGTTCGCCATTTCGGGCGAGGGCAAGTCGCTGTTTCGCTTCCTGACCGCGCGCGGACGCGTCGGGCAGCGTTTCGCGCCACGTTTCTGGGAGGCCGAGGCGACGCTTGGCCGGCAAAGCCGATTGTTGATGGTCGTCGCCAAGAAATGGCACATCGCCAAACGCCTGACCGCGGCAATCCGGCGCCACACCGATATTCCGGCGGTGGATTACCTGTTCAACGAACGCGATGCCGGTCTGCCGGACCTTGGCGGGGCCGAAACCACAGTGGCCAAACGAGAGCGACATCGCCGGGCACTGATTCGCCTACTGATGAACGAGTTCGATGATTCGCGACTGGTGATCTGCATCGACCCTTCGGCCTTCGACCTGATCGGCGATTTCGCCAGTGACAAGGGCGAGACGCGAATCCTGTTCATCGACCCCTCTTTCGACGATGATTACCTGCGCGGCCATATCGGGCGGGTGGGACTGGCCAACGCCTCGACGCCCCCTGAAGTGCTGGCGCGCTTGCTTCCGGCGGTGCGCGGTGATCTGCTGCACGAGGCCGAGAGACTGCGCGAGATGGAGTTCGAAAACTTTACCGAGATCAGCGAAAGCCACGGCCTTGCACGCAATGCGCGCGCCATTGCCGGATTTCTGGAGATTGACGAGGACGCGGCAAGCATGATCGCGTCCACCCCGCATCTTTTCGACGATTGAGGAGGCAGCCATGGCCTATGACTACGACGACAGCAATATTTTCGCCCGCATCCTGCGCGGTGAAATTCCCAACGACACGGTGCTTGAAACCGACCACACGCTGGCCTTCCGTGACATCCAGCCCAAGGCGCCCAGCCATGTTCTCGTCATCCCGAAGGGCAAATACGTCACCTTCGATGATTTCGCCGAGAACGCCCCGCCCGAAGAGATCACCGATTTCATGCGCGCGGTGGCCCGGATCACCAAGGCCGAAGGGCTGTCCACCGGGGCCGAGGGCCACGGCTTCCGCGCCATTACCAATGCAGGCAATGACGGCGTTCAGGAAGTGCCGCATTTCCACCTGCATATCCTGGGCGGCCGGGTGATGGGTCCGATGGTGCTGGTGCCGGCCTGACCCGTCCCGCGCGGGCGGGTTGGCGCTTTGGCCCTGCTACGGCGCGGGGCGACCAGTCGATCAGCGTGATGATGACATTGCGCGCCTTTGGCGTTGCTGTGTCAGCGTCGGGTCAGTTCGACGAAAACATCTTCCAGCCGGGGCTGTTCGGTGGCGATATCGCGGATTGGCACACCGTTGCTGCGCAGCGCATCAATGATCTGGTCGGGCCGTATGCGCGAGGGCTGATAGCTTAATGCAAGCCGGCCATCGGTGCGGCGCTCGGGCGTGACGCCGTCGGGAAGTTCGGGCAGGGGGGTGTCATCGGTCGCGATCACCAGCGTCTTGCCATCTGTGCGTGACAGAAGCGCGGCGGTGCTGTCCTCGATCAGCACCTCGCCGCGGTCGATGATGGCGATACGGTCGCACATCGCCTCGGCCTCTTCCAGGTAATGCGTGGTCAGGATGATCGTCATGCCTTGATCGTTCAGCTTGCGGACATTCTGCCAAAGCATCTCGCGCAGGCCGATATCCACGCCCGCCGTCGGTTCATCCAGGACCAGCACCTGCGGGCGGTGGACAAGCGCCTTGGCAAGCAGCAGCCGCCGCTTCATCCCGCCCGAGAGATTGCGCGTATAGCTTTCGCCCTGTTCGGTCAGCCCGACAAGGGCCAGCAATTCGTTCGTCCAGCGGTCGGATTTTGGCACGCCATACAAGCCAGCCTGAACCTCCAGACTGGCGCGGGGGGTCAGAAAGGGGTCGATATTCAGTTCCTGCGGCATGACGCCGATCGCGGCGCGCGAATTGCGCGGGTTCACGTCCTGATCGAATCCCCAGATCGTCACCCGGCCGGCGCTTTTGTTGACCAGACCCGCCAGGATGTTGATGGTCGTCGACTTGCCTGCGCCATTCGGTCCCAGCAAGCCGAAGATGGACCCGGCGGGGATCGCCAGGTCGATTCCCTTCAGCGCCTCTTTCGCGGGCGCGTTGCCGGCGGCGCGGTAAGTCTTGCGCAGTCCGGCGATTTCGATGGCATTTCTGGCCTTGGTCATGTCGATCCCTTGCCTATTGCGGGTGCTGTCGGCTAATTGGGGTTAGACCCGATCCAGCCCCGACCGACAAGAAGGTCCGCCATGTCAGAAGTTGAAATCGTCACCCCCGAAAACCCGCTGTCGACCAATGAAGGCACATCCGAGCAGTTTCCGCCGCTGGAAAGCGAAACGGTGCATAGCTGGAAAGTCGCCTGCGCAGGCGACGAAGCACGCGGCCTTGGCCATCCGAAAGTCTGGCTGCAGATCTCGCCCCAGATGGGCTATGTCGACTGTGGATATTGCGACAAGCGCTTCATCATCGACCCGGACCATATCGTCGACGACCACTGACCCGGCACGGCCGGGCTTTGCCCCGGCGTCTTGCTGTGGCAGAACATGCGTGACGAAAAGGAGCCGCGCATGTCCACCTCATTCGGCAAGGGCCATCACCTTCATCTGATCGACGGATCGGCCTTCATCTTTCGCGCATTCCACGCGCTGCCGCCGCTGACCCGCAAATCGGACGGCCTGCCCATCGGCGCGGTCGCCGGTTTCAGCAACATGCTGTGGAAATATGTGCAGGACGCCAGGGGCGCGGACGCACCGACCCATGTCGCGGTGATCTTCGATCACAGTTCCAAAACATTCCGCAACGACATCTTCGCAGACTACAAAGCCAACCGCCCGCCCTTGCCCGAGGAACTGAAGCCCCAGTTTCCGCTGACGCGCGAGGCCACACGTGCCTTCAATATCGCCTGCATTGAGATTGAAAGCTATGAGGCCGACGACATCATCGCCACGCTGGCCTGTCAGGCCCGGGATGCTGGCGGGCGCGCGACGATCATCAGTTCCGACAAGGACCTGATGCAGCTTGTGGGTGACGGTGTCGTCATGCTGGACCCGATCAAGAACAAGGAGATCGGCCCCGAGGAGGTCGAGGAGAAGTTCGGCGTCGGTCCCGACCGCGTCGTCGACATTCAGGCACTTGCGGGCGACAGCGTCGATAACGTGCCCGGTGCACCGGGCATCGGGATCAAGACCGCCGCGCTGCTGATCAACGAATACGGCGATCTGGAAAACCTGCTGGCCAACGCCGATCAGATCAAGCAGCCCAAGCGCCGCCAGACGCTGATTGATTTTGCAGACCAGATTCGTGTCTCGAAGCGGTTGGTGGAACTGGATTGTGACACGCCGCTGGATTTCAGTATCGACACGTTGGAAATCGCTGATCCTGATCCCGAAACTCTGCTGGGCTTCCTGACCCAGATGGAGTTTCGCACCTTGTCCAATCGCGTCGCCGAAAGGTTCGCGGTCGAGGCCCCGGTCATCGCTGAAAAGCCCGCGGCCAGCACCTCGACGGCGGCGACGGGTCCGGATTGGCCAGCGATCGACATCGCGAATTACCAGACCGTCACCAATGAAGCTGATCTTGAAACCTGGATTGCCAGCATTCGCGATCTGGGCGCGGTCGCCATCGACACCGAGACGACGGGCCTGAACGAAATGACGGCGGATCTGGTCGGGATTTCGCTTTGCACGGGACCGGGTATGGCCTGCTATATCCCAGTCGGGCATGTGGCGGGCGGGGCGGACCTGTTCAGCACGGGCGCATTGGTTGAAGGTCAGTTGCCGCTTGAGCTGGTGCTGGACCGGCTTAAACCCGTGCTGGAAGATGCGGCGATCCTGAAGATCGGTCAGAACATCAAATACGACTGGAAGATGCTTGCCCGCCACGGCATCCGCATGGCGCCGATCGAGGACACGATGCTGATGTCCTATGCGCTTGGCGCCGATCTGTTCGGTCATGGCATGGACGTGCTGGCCGAGCGTGTGCTGGACCACAAGACCCAGCCGATCAAGGACCTGATCGGATCGGGCAAGAACCAGATCACCTTCGATCAGGTGCCGCTGGACCGTGCAACCCCCTATGCAGGCGAAGATGCCGAGGTGACCTGGCGATTGTGGCAAATGCTGCGCCCGCAACTGCCCGTGAACGCTGTGACGACGGCTTACGAAACGCTCGAACGGCCGATGGTTCCCGTGCTGGCCGACATGGAAATGGCCGGGATCAAGGTCGATCCCGAACACCTTGCGCGCATGTCCAACGTTTTCGCGCAGAAGATGGCCGGGCTGGAGGATGAAATCCACGAGCTTGCGGGGATGAAATTCAATGTCGGCTCGCCCAAGCAACTGGGTGAGATCCTGTTCGACCAGATGGGCCTGTCGGGCGGCAAGCAGGGCAAGACCGGCGCTTATTCCACAAGCGCCGATGTGCTGGAAGATCTGGCGGCAGAAGGCCATGATCTTCCCGCGCGCGTGCTGGACTGGCGGCAGATGTCGAAACTGAAATCGACCTATACGGACGCGCTCCAGACCCATGTGAATGGCGATACGGGTCGCGTTCATACAAGCTATGCTATTGCGGGCGCGGCAACCGGTCGGCTTGCCTCGACCGAGCCGAACCTGCAGAATATCCCGATCCGCACCGATGAGGGCCGCCGCATCCGCGAGGCGTTCATCGCGACGCCGGGCCACAAGCTGGTCAGTCTGGATTACAGCCAGATCGAGTTGCGCGTGCTGGCCCATGTTGCCGACATCCCGGCACTGAAACAGGCGTTTCGCGACGGGATCGACATTCACGCCATGACTGCCAGCCAGATGTTCGGCGTGCCGGTCGAGGGCATGGACCCGATGATCCGCCGGCAGGCAAAGGCGATCAATTTCGGTGTGATCTATGGCATTTCCGGTTTTGGTCTGGCCCGCAACCTGCGCATTCCGCGGGCCGAGGCGCAGGCCTTCATTGACACCTATTTCCAGCGCTTTCCAGAAATTCGCGCCTATATGGACCAGACCATCGCCAATGCGAAACGCGACGGCTTCGTGCGCACCATCTTCGGGCGGCGCATTCCGACGCCGGGGATCAATTCGAACGGCCCGCAGGCCGGCGGGGCGAAGCGGGCAGCGATCAACGCGCCCATTCAGGGTGCCGCCGCCGACATCATCCGCCGCGCCATGATCCGCATGCCCGATGCCGTCAACGGCCTGCCCGCCAAGATGTTGCTGCAGGTTCATGATGAACTTGTCTTCGAGGTCGAGGATGGATCGGTCGACAAACTAATCGCTGCTGCGCGCGACGTCATGGAAGGTGCGGCCGAGCCGGCGGTGAAGCTGTCCGTTCCGCTGGTGGTCGATGCAGGCGTGGGCATGAACTGGGCAGAGGCACATTGATGGCACATGATCACGATCACGATCACGGGACAGGCGGCGATCACGCCGGGCACGATCACGGCCATGGCCATGGCGGGCACGGCCATCACCATGGGCTGGACAGCGACCGCGCGATCCTGTGGGCGGTGATCGTCAATCTGGGCCTGACCGCTGCGCAGATCATCGGTGGCTACTGGGCGGATTCTGTCGCGCTGATCGCAGACGGGGTGCACAATCTGTCAGACGCAATGGCGCTTGTGCTGGCATATGGTGCGCGCCGACTGGCGCAGCGCGGCGCGTCGCCAGAAATGAGCTTTGGCTGGCAGAGATCTGAAATCATTGCGGCTTTCATAAATTATGCCAGCCTGGTCGTGATCTCGCTCTGGCTTGGATACGAGGCGGTGATGCGCCTTGCCGATCCGCCGGCCGTGGCGGGCGGGATCGTCATGGCGCTGGCGGGATTGGCAGTGGTCATCGACCTTGGCACCGCAGCCCTTGTCTGGCGCAGCGCCAAGGACAGCCTGAACCTGCGTGCGGCGCTACTTCATAATCTGACCGATGCGGGCGTCTCGGTCGCGGTGATTGTGGGCGGTGCGCTTGTCTGGGCGTTTGGCTGGAACCGTGTCGATCCGATCCTGACGATCCTGATCTCGATCGTGATCCTGATCCATGTCGCGGGCGACATTCGCCCCGTGTTGCGCATCCTGATGCTGGGCGCGCCCCCCGGCACAGATGCGGGTGAGGTGAAGGCCGCGATGGAAGCCCTTCCCGGGGTGACCGAGGCCCACCACCTGCATCTGTGGCAGATCGACGAAAAGCGAAGCTCTGCCGAGATGCATCTGGTGATCGCGGAGAAGGTTGATTTCGCTGAAGTCATAGCCAGCGCCAAGCAGGTGCTGGCCACAAGGTTCAGTATAAACCATGCCACGATCGAGGTTGAACGCGCAGACAGCGGCTGCGCTGCACCTTCCGACACGGCGCATTAGGGATCAGAAACCAGCGATACGGGGGGCCGGGCCAAGCGGGATCGGGCCAAGGCGCATGATGCCATTGCCGAAAAAGATCGGCAGCCTGACCTCTCCCGGCCCGGCTTGCGGCAACGTAACCTCCTCCTCGGCGATATTATCGGCAGGATCGTTAACGTTCGCGGTGTCCGCCGGCGCGGTCTCGTCGGTCTTGGCCGCGAGGTTGATCATCAGGGTCTGCAAAGGCGTCGCTATCTCGGGCGTCAGCAGCCCCGCTGCAACGGCTGTGTCAACAAATGCGGGGCCGTCAGACGTGTAGATCGCCGCCTGTCCCTGGGCGAGGCCGTCTTCATCAGCCTCGACCCGCGCAGCAAGGCGGGCCGTCATATCCCCCAGGCTGACCGTCAGGTCTTGCGTCTGCAACCCGGTGGGTTGCGGCGGCGGGACGCTTCCTTCCAGAACCGTCCGGTCGGGAAGCCTGTCAAGCCAGACCTGAATGGCCCCGCTGATATCCAGCGTCTCGGGAAGCGACCCGGATACGAGGCCCGCACCATCCAGATCGATCCGGTAAGCTGCGGCCGAACCGGCAGGGGCGGCCCCGCCCATATGGGTCAGGCGCGCCGTCACGGTCAGCGCTTCAAACAGTGCGGCCTGATTCAGCGTCATTTCGCGGCCCGCGATGCGAACCTGGCTGACCGCCATCCCGCGCGTGGGGTCTATCCTCGCCTCTGCCTGTCCATTGCCAAGGGCGATGGCAGTTTCTGCGCCATCGACTTGCTGAACTGTCACGTTCCGGGGCAGGTCCAGCGTCAGCGTTGTCGGCGAGCGAAGTCGGACATAGGCGTCCAGCCCGCTCAGGCTTGCGGTGCCGGATGCGCCGTCAGCGACCTCGATATCCTGCAGATGCAGCCCGATCCGTCCCGGCTGGCGCAGGGCCGAGACGCTGGCCGACATATCCTGCCGTGCGGCAATGACGTCGCGCGCCGCACCGCTTAGCCAGGATTCGCCGGCGAACCAGGCGCCCCCAAGAATGATCGCGAGAATTGCCAATCCGAACAGCAGTTTGCGCATTGTCGTCTCCGTTCTGTTGGCGGCCGCTTGAACCGCCGGCATGTAAGCCTAGAATGGGTGCTGAGGAAAGAGGCAGGCATGCGCGATCAGAACTGGTTGTTTGCTTACGGTTCGCTGATGTGGGATCCGGGCTTTGACGTGGTCGAACGGGCCGTCGCGACTGTCGAGGGGTTCCATCGCAGCTTTTGCCTGCGTTCAGTCGAATATCGGGGAACGCTTGAAAGCCCGGGCCTTGTATTGGGGCTTGATGCGACGGAAGGTGCAAGTTGCAAGGGGGTGGCGCTGCGCGTCAGCGACGCCGACTGGCCGCGTGTCCTGGCGGATGTCCGCGCGCGTGAACTTCTGACCGATGCCTACCGCGAGGAGATTCTGCCTTTGCATCTGGATGATGGCCGAGAGGTGAATGCCGTGGCCTACGTCATGCAGCGCGATCACTGGCAATATGCGGGCGGGCTGTCCGCCGATGAACAAGCGCGCATAATCGCGGGCGCCGAAGGCGGGCGGGGGCCAAACCGGGATTACCTTTACAACACCGCTGCGCATCTGGCGCAGAACGGCCTTCCAGACCCCGATATGGAAGCACTTGCCGCAGAGGTCAGGCGCCTATGCGGTTGAAATTTCGATTGAACGCTTGGCAGACCCGGCGAGGCTGCTAAACTCTGCCCTAAGTGCAAAGCCTGCCCGGAGACGCGAGATGAGCACCGAGACGCCGCCAGAAGGTAAGCCTTCCGCCGATCCGTCCACCGCCGAGGGCGGCGATGGCGCTGCGGCCGAAGCTGGCCGCCAACGCGCCGGGCGCAGCGTAGCCGATCCTGCGCCGCGGCCGACGCGACGACTGACCGCACGTCGCGCGCAGGAAAAGCGTCTGGCGCAGCCTCATTTCAGCCAGCCTGTCCGCCAGATCGTGCTGATGCTGATGGTAGCGGCCCTGACCGTTGCCGGGGGATGGTTCGCATATAGCAGGATCCTGCCGATCTTCGCGGCGAACCCGTGGTTGAACGGCTTGATCCTGACCGTTTTCGTGATCGGCGTGCTGGCATGTTTCTGGCAGGTTGCGCAGCTGATCCAGTCGGTCAGCTGGATCGAACGATTTGCAGAGCGACGCCACAACGCAACCGAACGCGGGGTCGCGGCGCGCGGCCAGGGCGATGATCACGCGCCGCGTCTTCTTGCGCCGCTGGCGGCATTGCTTGGCGCGCGCGGACCGGTCGGCGGGGTGATCTCGACCAGTTCGGCCAGTTCGATCCTGGAATCGGTCGCGACCCGCATCGACGAAGCGCGCGATATCACGCGATATCTTTCCAACCTGCTGATTTTCCTGGGTCTTCTGGGAACATTCTACGGGCTTGCCACCACTGTTCCGGCCGTTGTCGAAACCATCCGCGCCCTTGCCCCGCAAGAGGGCGAGACGGGATTGCAGGTTTTCGAAAAGCTGATGACCGGGCTGGAAGCTCAACTAGGTGGCATGGCAACCGCGTTTTCGTCCTCGCTTCTGGGATTGGCCGGGTCGCTTGTCGTGGGCCTGCTGGAATTGTTCGCGACCCATGGCCAGAACCGCTTCTATCGCGAATTGGAGGAGTGGCTGTCAGGGTTCACCCGCCTGGGAATTGCCGGCGATGATGGTGAAAAGCTGGATCAGGCCAGCCTGATGGGCTTTCTTGATCAGATCGCGGGCCAGATGGCTGAAATGCAGGCCTTCTACGCCGAACGTGACGAGATCCGCGAGCAGGAAGCGATCGAAGCCGATGAACGGGTGCTTCTGATGGCGCGGAACGTTGAACGGTTAGGTCAGTTCATGCTGGACGATTCCGAGGCGAATGTCTCGAATCTCGGGGAAATGGCCAAGGCCATGGCGCAGATGAACGAGGGGCAGGGTCGTTTGATCCGCGCCGCCGAAGCAGCATCTGACGGGCCGCGCGTCGACATGCGCGGTATCGAGGCGGCGCTGACGCGACTGGCAGAAGGGCAGGATCATCTGATCCGCGCCGGAGAGAAGCGGCCCAGTGATCTGGCGGAAACCGCGCGCGTCATGGCGCGGCTGGCCGATACGCAGGAACAGCTTGCCAGCGTCGCCTCGTCCCGCGCTACGGAAGACCGAGGAGACGAGGAAGCGCGCGTGCATCTGCGGTCGATCGACGACGCCATCGGCAGGCTGGTCAAGGAAACTGCCGCCGCGCGGCACCTGTCGACCGAAGAGTTGCGGCGCGAAATCGTTGAACTGACGGCGGCCTTGCGCGCGCTTGGGGGGCAATGATGGCGCTGGCACGCGGCAGAAGCGGCAATCGCTTCTCGGCCACAATCTGGCCGGGCTTCGTCGACGCCATGACGGCGCTGCTGATGGTGCTGATGTTCGTCATAACGATCTTCATGGTCGTTCAGTCCGTGCTGCGCGACACCGTCGACCGCCAGGAAAGCGAGTTGGGCCAGTTGGCCGAGCAGGTGGCCGGTCTGACCGGCACGCTGGCTGTGACACAGGACGAACGCAACGCCGCGCAGGCGGGGCTGGCGGCCGCGCAATCGCAACTGACCGATTTCGAAACCCGGGTCGAACGCCTGATCGCCGCCCGCGAGGCAGAAGCGCGCAGGGCCGCCGCAGCAGAAAGTGAACTGACCTCGGCCCAGCAGACGCTGGATGCGCGCGAACAGGCACTGGCGCTGAGCGAGCAGACGCTGGCCACGACGCGCGGCTCGCTTGATCGGGCCGAGCAGGCGCTGACGACGGCGCGGACAGAGATCGACGCGCAGGCCGAAAAAGCACGGTTGGCGGCGGCGCGTAGCGAAGCGTTGGAGCAACTTGCCCGAGACCTGGAAGCGAAAAACGCCGAAACCGGCGAAGCGCTCAGTCAAGCGCAGACCCAGCTTGAGGCGGCGGGATCCGACCTGACAGCCGCGGAGCAGGCCCGGCTGACGGAAGCGGCGGCGGCTGAAGCGCTGCGGCAGAAGCTGCGCGACTCCGAGGCTGAACTGACTGCGATGACCTTGTCGCTTGAACAAAGCCGCAACGAGGCCGAGGAAACGCTGACCCTTCTGGCGGCTGCCAACGCTGCCAGGGCGCAGCTTGATACCACAGCCCAAAGCAGTGCCGCCGAAGCAGAGCGTCAGGCCGCCTTGCTGGCGCTGGCGCAGCAACAACTGGCCGGGCAGGAAGAAGCCTCGACCGAAGCGCAGCGCCGTGTCGCGCTTCTGAACGAGCAGGTGGCCGAACTGAACGCACAGCTTGGCACGATACAGCGCGCCCTGAATGCCAGCCGAGAGGAGGGTGCAGAGGCCGACATCCGTCTGGAAGAACTGGGTGGACAGCTGAATGCGGCGCTGCTTCGCGCATCTGAAGAGCAAAGCCGCCGGCTGGAACTGGAAGCGGCCGAGCGCACCCGGCTGGAGGCCGAGGCCGCCGATCTGGCGCGCTACCGTTCGGAATTCTTCGGTCGGCTGAACCAGATCCTGGAAGGTCGAGAGGGCATTCAGGTCGTGGGCGACCGCTTCGTTTTCCAGTCAGAAGTGCTGTTCGGTCAGGGCGAGGCCACCTTGTCAGACGCAGGAGAGGCCAGCGTGGCCGGCGTGACCACCATGCTTCAGGAAATTGCAGGCACGATTCCGCCGGAAATCGACTGGGTGATCCGGGTAGACGGCCATACCGATTCCATTCCGCTGTCAGGCACCGGCCGCTATCGCGACAATTGGGAGCTCAGTCAGGCGCGTGCCCTTGCGGTGGTGCGCTATATGATAGACGATCTGGGCTTTCCGGCCGACCGGCTGGCACCGACGGGATTCGCTGATACACGGCCCGTCGCGCCAGAGGATTCGGCCGAAAACCGCGCGCGCAATCGCCGGATCGAGCTGAAACTGACGGAACGCTGATGACCGAATTTCTTGACACACCGCAGGGCAGGCGGATCGCTTATGAACGCCATGCGGGCCAGGCGCCAGGCGTGCTTTTTCTGGGTGGGTTCAAGTCCGATATGCGCGGATCGAAGGCGGAATTTCTTGCCGATTGGGCACGGCGCACAGGACATGCCTTTTTGCGCTTCGATTATTCGGGTCACGGCGAATCGGATGGTGAGTTCGAAGCTGGCAGTATCGGCGACTGGTTCGCCGATGCCCTGGCGGTTATCGACGCGTTGACGGAAGGACCGCAGGTTCTGATCGGATCGTCGATGGGGGGGTGGATTTCGCTGCTTTGCGCACGCGCCCGACCGCACCGGGTGGCCGGGCTGATCGGCATTGCTGCAGCGCCCGATTTTACAAAGAACGGCTATTGGGCGTCCCTTGACGAGTCTGCCCGAACTGAATTGATGACGGCAGGCCGGATCGAGTTGCCGTCGGAATACGACGATGGGCCTTACGTCATCACCCGCCGCCTTATAGAAGATGGGCAGGATCACCTTGTGCTGGAAAGCCCGCTTGAGCTGCCCTTTCCGGTGCGGCTGTTCCAAGGCACCGCCGATGCGGACGTGCCCTTGGACTGGGCGCTGCGCTTGCTGGACCACGCGCAGGGCCCGGACATGCGCCTGATGCTGGTCAAGGGGGCCGATCATCGGTTTTCCTCGCCCGAATGTCTGGCGCTGATCGAGGCGGCGGCTGCCGAGCTTGTTCGTGGCTAAGCCGAAAGCGGCAAGCGGCAAAAGACCCGAAGGAAAGGGGCAATCACGACGGCAGGCAAAGACCTCGGCCGGTCGTGCTGCAAAGCCCGCAAAGCGACGGCCGGTGCTGAGAATGCTGATGATAATTCTGATCGGGTTTGTCGGACTCGTTGCGCTTTTGTGGTTTTTCGGTCCAAGAGAGCCGGGCGAATTCAATCCGCCGGTTATTTCCGAATTGCCCGAAGATCTTGATGGCTTCCTGTATCAGGAGGAAGCCGGCGTCCGTCCGGAGATATCGCGCCGGATTGTCTGGGCCGGGCGTCCCGCCACCAAGACACCGGTCGCGATCGTCTACCTGCACGGTTTTTCGGCCACATCGCAGGAAATCAGGCCGGTGCCGGACCTGATCGCGGCATGGCGCGGGTCGAACCTGTATTTCGCGCGGCTTGGCGGTCACGGGCTGGACGGTGCGTCCCTGGGGCAGGCCAGTGTCGCTGACTGGGCGCGGGATGTTGCCGAAGCCGTCGCCATCGGGCACCGGATTGGTGATAAGGTCGTCGTCATCGGCGCCTCGACCGGTGGCACGCTGGCGGCACTGGCGGCGCGTGACCCAGTCCTGGGTCCGCAGATCGATGGCGTCGTGGTTATCGCACCGAATTTCGGCATGAAAGCACGGGGCGCATTCCTTCTGCGTCAGCCGCTTGCGCGCCACTGGCTGCCCTTGATCGCCGGACGCGAGAGGTGCATCGAGCCGAGAAATGACAAGCAGCGCGAGTTCTGGACGATCTGCTATCCGATTGTCGCGACCCTGCCGCTGGCAGCTGTCGTCGAGACAGCCCAGAGCGTCAGCTACGCCGACGCGCAACAGCCGTTGCTGATGATGTGGTCAGAACTTGATCAGGTGGTCGACCCTGAGGAGATGAAAAAGGCACTGGCAAGCTGGGGCGGGCAGGTCACGCAACTTCCCGTGACGATCGGGCCGGGTGACGACCCGTCCGCCCATGTGATCGCGGGCGACATCCTGTCGCCGGGCCAGACAGCACCGGTCGCGACGCGGATCAACGGCTGGATCACGCAGAATTTCGGGGAATAGGGCGTCGGCAGCGCCATCTTGCGGGCGCCCTGGCAGATGGCATCTTGATCGTAAGCCCTGTTCATCGCGTTTGATGCTGCGCATTTCATAATTGGCTGAATGGCAGCTTTGCGGACCTTTCTGCCGTCCGCTGTTGCTTCGCCAATATCCACATTACGAGGATGTCGCGTTTTGAAACACCTCAAGTTGATCCGCAAAGGCGCGCTTGTAGGCGGGCCGGGCCTCGGCCCGGGCGATATAATCCATGAAGACCTGATAGTCTTCGAGGATGCCCGATCCTTCCAATCTGCGGATCGCGTGGACCATGAGGATGTCAGCGGCGCTGAAAGTGCCAGCCAGCCAATCTTTACCTCCCAAGGCGGTGGCGAGTTGATCAAGACGTTTCCTGATCCGGACGTCCACCATCTCAAAACGCTCGGCCTGCCAGCTCTTGTCCGCTTCATAGTATTTCACGTATTCGCGTTCAACGATTGGCGGCCCGACGGTGTTCAAAGCTGCAAACATCCAGCTCAATGCCCTGGCTCGCGCCACCTCATTATCAGGCAGGAGCCCGGCATTCTTTTGCGCGATATAAAGAACGATGGCCCCTGACTCGAACAGGGATACATCTCCGTCTTCATAGGTGGGAATCTGGCCGAAGGGCTGAAGGTCCAGATGCGGCTTTCTCTTCAGGTCTTCGAACGTCACGAGGCGCACCTCGTAGCGTTGACCTACTTCCTCCAGCGCCCATCGGATGCGCATGTCACGCGCCAGTCCGGCACCCTTGTCTGGAGAAGCTTTGAATGCAGTGATCGTCGGCATATTCGAGTTTCTCATTCCGCAGAGGCCGCGCGGGTCTTGAGTAGGGCAGCGAGCCGATCGAGGCACGACTTCATCCCTTCCTCCATGCCCATCTCCCTGACCGATTGCATGGCCTCGGCGCTCTCGTAAGTCGCCACGATCTGGACGATGGTCTGCGGCGCGGTGTCCTCGAAGGTTACGTCCCAGACCGAGACCGGCATGTCGTTGTTCACAGCGCCCGTCTCGTCGCTGAATGCGTCCCGTGCGCGGTAGCTGTCGGTCGGATTGATCGCCTCGTAGTCGAACCGCGCCCAGTATTCGGCGCCGTCGGGGTCGATCATCGCGAAGTGCCAATGCCCGCCCTCGCGGAACTCCATGGATTTCGTTCGAGCCGTCAAGGGCTCGGGTGCAAACCATTGGTCGAGCAGTTCCGATTTCGTGTAACAGTCCCAGACAAGCGCCTTGGGAGCGTCGAAGCTGCGCCGGATGGTCAGCCGGTTCGTATGCGTGTCAGCGGTGATGCTGAGGGGAGCGTTGGCGGTCAATCTGTCGGTCCTTTCAGAGTTTCGAGAAGTGCATCGAGCTTTCGATAACGCGACGCCCAGTCCTTGCGTTGGTCGTTTAGCCACCGTTCTACCTCGGCGTAGCGAGCGGGGTTGATCTCGCAGGTCCGAACCCGGCCGTCCTTGCGGGTGGTGATCAGGCCCGCGTTTTCCAGCGTCCGGATGTGTTTCATGAACGGTGGCAGTGCCATGTCGAACGGGGCTGACAGATCGCTGACTGACGCCGGACCCTGCCCCAATTTTCGGAGCACGGCGCGACGGGTGGGGTCGGCAAAGGCCAGGAAGACGGTATCGAGGTCGGTGATATTGTTATCCATAAGGATAACTATAGAGCTAAACCAAACTTACCGCAAGAGATAAGTATGATTGCGACTTCACCCATTACCGCGCTGCACCCAGTCATCCGCATTTTGTCAGTGAGTTGCAGTTGCTTCCGTGATGAAGCGGACGTTTGAGCATGCCGCAGCATAAGGTCAAGTTGGGCTCAAAGCGGCCATTCCCGCCTTGAACCTCCCGCAGGATCAGACGCCGGGTCGTTCCGATACCGAAATGAATGACGCCCGCGCGGGGGCGGGCGTCTTGGCATCGGTTCTTATTCCGCGCGGGCGGCCCGCTTGCGTTCATGCGGGTCCAGATGGCGCTTGCGCAGGCGGATGTTCTTGGGCGTCACCTCGACCAGCTCGTCATCGTCGATATAGGCGATGGCTTCTTCCAGCGACATCCGCACGGGCGTCGTCAGGCGAACGGCCTCGTCGGTGCCGGATGCGCGGACGTTGGTCAGCTTCTTGCCCTTCAGCGGGTTCACTTCCAGGTCGTTGTCGCGGCTGTGTTCGCCGATGATCATGCCGGTATAGACCTGTTCCTGCGCGCCGATGAACAGCTTGCCGCGCTCTTCAAGGTTCCACAGCGCATAGGCCACCGAGACGCCGTTCTCCATGCTGATCAGGACGCCCTGACGGCGGCCCTGAATGGCGCCCTTATAGGGCGTCCAGCCGTGGAAAAGACGGTTCAGAACGCCATTGCCGCGCGTGTCGGTCATGAATTCGCCGTGATAGCCGATCAGCCCGCGCGACGGCACATGGGCCACGATCCGCGTCTTGCCGTGACCGGCGGGGCGCATATCGACCATATCGCCCTTGCGGTCGCCGGTCAGCTTCTCGATCACCGCGCCGGTATAGTCGTCATCGACGTCGATGATGACCTCCTCGACCGGTTCCATCCGCTGGCCGTCTTCCTCGCGGAAAATCACGCGGGGGCGGCTGATCGACAGCTCGAACCCCTCGCGGCGCATGTTTTCGATCAGGACGCCCATCTGCAATTCGCCTCGGCCCGAAACGATGAACGCCTCGCCGCCCGGGGTGTCCTCGACGCGGATGGCGACGTTGGATTCGGCTTCCTTCATCAGGCGCTCGCGAATGACGCGGGACTGCACCTTCTTGCCGTCCTGACCAGCCAAGGGCGAATCGTTGATGCCGAAGGTCACGCTGATGGTCGGCGGATCAATCGGTTGGGCGGGCAGGGCGGCGTCAACTTCCATTGCGCAGATCGTGTCGGCGACGGTACCTTTGGTCATCCCTGCAAGGCTGACGATGTCACCGGCAACGGCTTCGTCGATGGGCTGTTGGGTCAGACCGCGGAAGGCCAGAACCTTGGAAATTCGGAATTGCTCGACCCGCTCGTTCTGGCGGTTCAGCACCTTCACCGTGTCACCGGCCTTGGCCCGGCCCGCTTCGACCCGGCCAGTCAGGATGCGGCCCAGGAAAGGATCAGCGCCAAGTGTGGTGGCCAGCATCTGGAAGGGCTGGTCGATCCTGGCGATCTGCTTCGGCGGTTCGACATGTTTCAGAACAAGATCGAACAAAGCCGACATGTCCTTGCGTTCGTCGTCCAGATCGGCGACCGCCCAGCCACCGATGCCCGATGCGTAAAGATGCGGGAAATCAAGCTGTTCGTCATTCGCGCCCAGGTTTGCGAACAGATCGAACACCTCGTTCAGCGCATGTTCCGGTTCGGCTGCGGGCTTGTCGACCTTGTTCAGCACGACAATCGGCTTGAGGCCCAAAGCAAGCGCCTTCGAGGTCACGAATTTCGTCTGCGGCATCGGGCCTTCGGCGGCATCGACCAGCAGGCAGACGCCATCGACCATCGACAGGATGCGTTCAACCTCGCCGCCGAAATCGGCGTGACCGGGCGTGTCCACGATGTTGATCCGCGTGCCCTTCCACTCGACCGAGGTCGCCTTGGCAAGGATGGTGATGCCGCGCTCACGCTCGATATCGTTGCTGTCCATGGCGCGCTCGGCCACGGCCTGATTTTCGCGGAAAGACCCGGATTGCTTCAGAAGCTGGTCAACCAGCGTCGTCTTGCCGTGGTCAACGTGGGCGATGATGGCGATATTGCGGATGTCCATGGGGCGCGGCCTGTAAGGAAAAGTTGCGCCCCCCTAACGCAGGGCAGGCTGAAAGGCCAGCGTGAATGTCCGCATGTCCGAGTTGCGCCAACACGGAAAAGGCGCCGATGGTTGCCCATCAGCGCCTTTTTGTCAGCAGGTCCGCAGGTTCAGCGCAGGCCCAGCATCGACAGGATGAAAAGCACCACGACCACGAGGCCGACGATATAGATGATGGAGTTCATTCTTGTCCCCTTGTTGCAGAATTCAGGGGCCAACGCCCTGACATTGCGAACAGTTCCGACAGTTATCAAACGATATACCGGTCGCGTCTGTGATTGATGGCAATCGTCAGGTTGGCCACGAGCGCGCCAAGGAAAGACCATCCGACGGCCACAGGGTCGATAAGGAACAACGCAAGGGCGAAGATTGCCGCATCGACGATCAGTTGCACCCAGCCGGCGCGAAATCCCGTTGCGTCCTGGATATACAGACCCACGATGCCGATCCCGCCCAGGCTGGCCCCGTGCCGGAACAGCGCGATCAGCCCTGATCCGGTGAAGGCCCCGATCATCACCGCGCCCAGAAGCGGGTTCAGTTCCGCAAAGCTGACATAGCGCGGCAGGATCGCCGCCAGGATCGAGGTCAGCGTGACCGCGAACAGGCTTTTCGCGACGAAGACCGGCCCGAAGCGTTTCCAGCCGACCCAGTAGAAGGGGATATTGACGACGAAGAAGACCCAGGCCCAATCCCAGCCTGTGGCGTAGGAAATCAGCAGCGCGATCCCCGCCGTCTGGCCGGTGACAAAGCCAAGATGGGTCAGCACCACCACAGACAGCGCCGCCATGAAGCTGCCATAGGCCAGCCCCTGCGCATCGTCGATGACGCCGTGCTTGGTTTCAGGCGGACGTTCGGGAGGGGAGATTTCGGGCATGGGCAAGGGTCGGTTCAGGATCGGATGATCGTCTGTCACCGATCGGATCGAGAAAGGCAATCTTCCCTGGCCCGAAAAGCGGGTGGGGCCCTATTTGTCGCAGGCAGGTTGGGCCACAGCTTGCGATAGATCAGCCGGGCGAAGAAGATAGTGGCAGGCATGCCCAGCAGAAACAGGGAGATAAGCGGGGTCAGATCATCCATCGTTACCGGGTTATCCCCTCCGCCTCGGTTTTGCCCGTTCAAATGGTGCAGCCAGAGCCAAAAAATGACGAAGCTGACGAATGCGGCCAGACCGGCTGCTGCACCCTGAACGGCAGGCCGATCCTTCACAGGGTTGCCCATGCGGTCCAGCAGCATCCTGCAAGCCTGCCAGCCAAGTGCCGAAGGAACGAGCAGCAGGCCGGAGAAAAAGATGCTGATCACGCCGATCACGATGAGGTCCGGGCCCGTCTTGATCCAGCTGGCGGGCTGGCGGCTGATGAATATTGCAATGAGATCGTAAAGAACCATCATCATGAAGACTGTCGTGAAGACCGACAGGACATGGAATGTCAGGAACCGCAGTGCCGCGAGGAGCAGCCTCATGCAACCTTCTTCAGCACCTCGGCCAGCTTGCTGACCAGTTCGTCGATCTGGGCGTCGTCGATGATCAGCGGCGGGGACAGCGCGATGATGTCGCCGGTGACGCGGATCAGGATGCCGGCGTCATAGGCTTTCAGGAAGGCATCGAAGCCGCGTTTGCCAGGTTGGCCGTCAATGGGTGCCAATTCCACCGCGCCGACAAGGCCCAGATTGCGGATGTCGGTGACATGCGGCAGGCCCTTCAGCGAATGCAGCGCATCTTCCCATTTCGGGGCCAGATCGGCGGCGCGTTGGAACAGCCCTTCCTCGGCATAGGTGTCCAGCGTCGCCAGACCCGCAGCCGAGGCGACGGGGTTGCCGGAATAGGTATAGCCGTGGAACAGTTCGATCGCGTGTTCGGGGCCGTTCATGAAGGCATCGTGAATCTCGGCCGTGGTCAACACGCCGCCCATCGGGATGACGCCATTGGTCAGACCCTTTGCGCAGGTGATCATGTCGGGAAGGACATTGAAATATTCAGCTGCAAAGGGCGCACCAAGGCGACCGAAACCGGTAATGACCTCGTCGAATATCAGCAGGATGCCGTGCTTCTGGGTGATCGCCCGCAGCTTTTCCAGATAGCCCTTGGGCGGCATGATGACGCCGGTCGATCCCGCCATTGGTTCGACGATCACGGCGGCGATGTTTTCCGCCCCGTGCAGCGTCACCAGCCCTTCCAGATTATCGGCCAGGTTTGCGCCGTTTTCGGGCAGGCCTTTCGAGAAGGCGTTTTCCGGCAGGTGGGTATGGGGCAGGTGATCGACGCCGCCAAGCGCGGTGCCAAAGAAGCGGCGGTTGTTGACGATGCCGCCGACCGAGATGCCGCCAAAGCCCACGCCGTGATAGCCGCGCTCGCGCCCGATGAAGCGCGTGCGGGTGCCTTCGCCCCGGACCCGGTGATAGGCAAGCGCGATCTTCAGCGCGGTATCCACCGATTCCGAGCCGGAATTGGTGAAAAAGACGTGTTCCATATTGTCTGGCGCCAGCGCCACGACGCGGTTGGCCAGTTCAAACGCGGCCGGGTGGCCCATCTGGAACGCCGGCGCATAGTCCAGCGTGGCTGCCTGGTTGGCAATCGCCTCGGATATTTTCGGGCGGGCATGGCCTGCGTTGCAGCACCACAGGCCAGCAGTCCCGTCCAGCACCTGCCGGCCGTCGGCGGTGGTGTAATGCATGTCTTTCGCGGCCACGAACAGGCGCGGGTTCGACTTGAACTGCCGGTTCGCCGTGAACGGCATCCAGAAGGCTGACAGATCGTTCGGGGCGGTTTTGCGGTCGAGAGCCATGACGGGGATCCTTGCTTGACTGCATCGGACGCTAGCACGCGGCCGCATGGGGTCAAGCACCCTGATGCGCATGACCCTGGCCGGTTCTGGCCGAGCCGCTAACGAATACTTGATTTTGCGGCGCAGCGGGCGCATATGCTGCGCCTGCATATTTTCGGAGAGCCAGATGGCAGACCCGGCTGATGACAGCATGATCGCGGATCATGCCCATTCCCCCAATAAAATCAGTGCCGCCCTCGTCCTTGCCTGCCTTGGCGTGGTGTATGGCGATATCGGCACCTCGCCACTTTATGCCCTGCGCGAGTCGCTGGTGCACGCACATGAGGAGGGGCTGCCTGAAACATCCGTGATCGGCATCGTTTCCTTGCTGTTCTGGACTGTCGTGCTGATCGTGACGGTGAAATACGTCATCCTGATCCTTCGCGCCGACAATAACGGCGAAGGTGGCACACTTTCGCTTGTGGCCAAGGCGCAAGGCGCGCTGAAAGGCGGGGCGAATTCGCGCAAGCGCCTGCTGCTGATGCTGCTGGGCATTGTCGGCGTGTCGCTGTTCTTCGGTGATTCGATGATTACGCCCGCGATTTCAGTGCTGTCCGCGGTTGAGGGGTTGGCGCTGATCCAGCCCGGATTCGAGCGTTACGTGGTGCCGATCACCCTGGTGATCGTTTTCGCCCTGTTCTGGGTACAGCGCGGCGGCACTGACCGCATCGCGCGCCTGTTCGGGCCGATCATGCTGGTCTGGTTCTCGACCATGGCGATCATGGGGATCAGTCATATCGCCGATGATGCGCGCATCCTGCATGCGCTGAACCCGCTGCGTGCGGTGGGTTTCATTCAGCATTATGGTTTTGCCGCCATGCCCGTGCTGGGTTCGGTCTTTCTGGCCGTGACCGGGGCAGAGGCGCTGTATGCCGACATGGGTCATTTCGGACGCTCGGCCATCCGTATCGCCTGGACGGGATTGGTCTTCCCGGCGCTGGCGCTCAGCTATCTGGGGCAGGGCGCGATGGTGCTGGCCCATCCCGAAACGGTGTCAAATCCGTTCTTCCTGATGGCGCCGGATTGGTTCCGGCTGCCTTTGGTGCTGCTGGCGACAGCAGCGACGGTGATCGCCTCGCAGGCAGTAATCTCGGGCGCCTTTTCGGTGGCGGCCCAGGGCGTACAGCTTGGCCTGCTGCCCCGATTGGAAATTCAGCACACCTCGGACACGCAGCGCGGCCAGATCTACATGCCGCGCGTCAATTTCATCCTGCTTGTGGGCGTTGTGGCGCTGATCCTGACCTTCGGATCTTCCGAAGGGCTCGCCAACGCTTACGGCATTGCAGTGACGGGGGACATGGTCATCACATCGATCCTGGCCATCATCGTGTTTCGATGGGCCTGGGGATGGGGCTGGCCGCTGGTGCTTGGCATCATGTTGCCGGTGTTGGGGGTCGAACTGATCTTTTTCACCGCCAACATCCTGAAATTCGCGGATGGCGGCTACATCCCGATCGCATTTGCCGCTGTTGCCATCACGATGATGCTGGTCTGGACGGATGGGATGCGACGCCTGCAGAACAAGATCCATGGCGAAAGCGTCCCGACCGAGATGCTGGCGACGAAGCTGGCCGCAAAGCCGCCGACGCGGGTCGAGGGCACGGCCGTCTTCCTGACGGCCGATACGTCTGTCGTGCCGCCGGCGCTTATCCACAATCTCAAGCACAACCGGGTTCTGCACGAACGCAACTTCATTGTCCGCGTCGAAAGCGCCAATACACCGCGTGTCCCCGATACCGAGCGTGTGCGCTTCGAAGAGGTTGCGCCCGGTTTCTGGAAGGCCTGGCTGCGCTTTGGATATATGGAACAGCCGAACGTTCCGCGCGCGCTGGCGATGGCGAAGGGGCAGGGCCACAAGTTCGACATCATGACCACGTCTTATTTCCTGAACCGCCGCTCGCTTCGGGTCGGCAAGGGAAACCTGATGTCGCGCTGGCAGGGGCGGGTTTTCGCCGGTCTCTACCGGTCCGCGGCCGAGCCCACGAATTTCTATCGTCTGCCGTCGAACAGGGTGGTCGAACTGGGTCAGCAGATGAATATCTGAGGTCACGCATGCGTCAGCGCCGCGATAGGGCTTTGCCATGGGCCGAGCATCGCGCTAGAACTGCCCGAACGAATGCATGAGAGGGGCAGGCATGTCCGACGAAATCGATATCGACACTGATGATCTGGAACGCCGAATGACAGGCGCGATGGAGTCGCTGCGCCACGAATTCGGCAGCCTGCGCACCGGCCGCGCCTCGGCCAGCATGGTCGAGCCGATCATGGTCGATGCATATGGCTCGCCCACGCCGATCAACCAGATCGGAACCGTCAACGTGCCCGAGCCGCGCATGGTCACGATCAATGTCTGGGACAAGGCGCTTGTCGGAAAGGCCGAGAAGGCTATCCGGGAATCCGGCTTGGGAATCAATCCGCAGCTGAACGGCACCATCATCATGCTGCCGATCCCCGAACTGAACGAGGAACGGCGTCGCGAACTGACCAAGGTTGCAGCCCAATATGCTGAAAATGCCCGTGTCGCCGTCCGCAATGTGCGTCGCGACGGCATGGACCAGATCAAGAAGGCCAAGGCCGCAGGCATGTCGGAAGATGACCAGAAGCTGTGGGAGGACGAGGTCCAGTCCCTGACCAACCGCATGATCGCCAAGGTCGACGAGGCGCTGGAAGTCAAGCAAGCCGAGATCATGCAGGTTTGATGATGGCTCTCAACGCCGCGCCGCAGCCGGATCGTCCTGTGTCCCCCCGCCACGTCGCCATCATCATGGATGGCAACGGACGTTGGGCCCAGAATCGCGGCTGGCCGCGCCTTGTCGGCCATCGGCGCGGCGCCGAACGCGTCAAGCAGATTGTCCGTGCCTGCCCCGATCTGGGGGTGAACTGGCTGACCGTCTATGCGTTCTCGACCGAAAACTGGAAACGCTCGACCGAGGAAGTCCTGGGTCTGATGAAGATCTTCCGCCGCTATATCCAGCGCGAAGCTGACGGCCTTGCAGCCGAGGGCGTGCGGATGCGCTTTATCGGTGGGCGCGATCGTCTGGACCAGAAATTGCAGGCATTGATGGCCGGTATCGAGGCGCGGACCGCCGGAAATACCCGCCTGAACCTGACGGTGGCGATCAATTACGGCGGCCGTGACGAACTGCTGCGCGCAAGCTCGCGGCTGGCCCAGAAGATTGCCAGTGGCCAGATCCAGACCCCGACCGAGGCTGATCTGGCCGATTGTCTGGACACCGCAGGCACGCCTGACCCGGACCTGGTGATCCGCACCTCGGGCGAGACGCGAACCTCGAATTTCCTGCCCTGGCAGGCGGCTTATGCGGAATATGAATTCACGCCGACACTCTGGCCCGATTTCTCGCCCGAACGACTGGCCGAGATCCTTGACCGGTTCGGTCTGCGTGAACGCCGCTTCGGCGGCCTATGAAGGCAGAGCCGGAAAAGCCGGCCCCCGTGGCCAAGGCAGGAAACTGGGCTGATCTGCGCACGCGGGTCGTTTCGGGTGTGGTGCTTGCTGTCGTGGGGCTCGGGCTTATGCTGTCATCCGGTCCGGTGCTTTGCGCGGGCCTGTCGGTGCTGGTCGGCTTGATGTTCTGGGAACTGGCCGGCCTGACCGGGGACATCACACGGCCCCGCACGAATGCGCGCAATGCCTGGCTGATCGGGGGGCTGGCAGGACTGGCCTTTGCGGGGGCGGCACTTTTGTCGGGCCTTCTGATCGACGGGATAGGCTACGGGTTACGTTGGGCGTCTGTGCCGCTGCTGCTGCCGCTGATCTGGGGCTGCGCTGCTTCGGTGCCACGCAATCGCTGGCCCTTCCTGCTGTTCGGGGTGGCAATCTTCGCTGCTGCCGCCGGCATCGTGTTGGTGCGCAGCGAATTCGGCCTCGCCGGCCTTCTGTGGATCGTGGGAACTGTGGTCCTTTCGGATGTGCTTGGCTATTTCGCCGGGCGCAGATTCGGCGGGCCGAAGTTCTGGCCGGCAATCAGCCCGAAAAAGACCTGGAGCGGGACCATTGCCGGTTGGATTGGCGCGTTTCTGCTTGCCCTGCTGGTCGTGCTGATCAGCGGCGCGCAGGAATGGTACTTGCTGATCGTCGGGCCACTGATCGCGTTTTCCGGGCAGATGGGCGATATCGCGGAAAGCTGGCTGAAGCGCCGCGCAGGTGTCAAGGACAGCTCGAACCTGATTCCCGGTCATGGCGGCGTGCTGGACCGTTTCGATGCGATGACAGGTGCCTTTGTCGTGCCAGCGCTTGTCTATGTCTTCGTGCTGGTGCCGCTGATGCTGTTCGTCGGGGTTCCACAAGGTTGATCCAATGCGTTCTGTAACGGTGTTAGGCGCGACCGGTTCGATCGGGGAAAGCGCGTTTGATCTGCTGATGCGCTCGGGTGGGGCCGAGCGCTGGCGGACTGTCGCGCTGACCGGCGGGCGCAACATCGCCCGGCTGGCAGAAATGGCGCGCGCACTGCGGGCCGAGATCGCCGTGACCGCCCATCCTGAACTGCTGCATGATTTGCGCGACGCACTTGCCGGCTCCGGGGTGGATGCGGCCGCTGGCACCGCCGCCTTGGTCGAGGCTGCGGACCGCCCCGCCGATTGGACGCTGTCTGCGATTGTCGGTGCCGCTGGCCTGCCGCCGGGCCTTCGGGTGCTGGAACGCGGCGGCACGCTGGCGCTTGCCAACAAGGAATCCCTGGTGGCCGCGGGTCGTCTGGTCATGGGCACCGCCGCCCGCTCTGGCGCCCGCATCCTGCCGGTAGATTCAGAACATTCGGCGATATTTCAGTCACTTGGCGGTGAAAACATCGAAACCGTCGACAGCGTCACCATCACCGCCTCAGGGGGCGCCTTTCGCGATTGGCCGCTGGAGAAACTGGCGGGCGCGACTGTGGCCGAGGCTTCGACCCATCCGAACTGGGCGATGGGGCAGCGGATCACCATCGACAGCGCTTCCATGTTCAATAAGGCGCTGGAAGTAATTGAAGCGCATGAATTCTTTGCGCTGGAAGCGCGTCGGATAAAGGTGCTGGTTCACCCGGAATCAATCATTCATGCGATGGTCAGCCATCGTGATGGTGGCTCAATCGCGCATCTGGGTGCGCCGGACATGCGTCATGCCATCGGTTATGCGCTGCACTGGCCGGAGCGCGCCGATCTGCCGGTCGCCGATCTGGATCTGGCGGCGCTTGGTAAGCTGACCTTCCGCGCCCCGGACGAGATCCGCTGGCCGGCCCTGCGCCTTGCCAGAGAGGTGATGGCGGCAGGTGGCGCGTCGGGCGCGGTTCTGAATGCCGCCAAGGAACAGGCACTTGACGATTTTCTGGCCGGGCGCATCGGCTTCACCGACATGTCCCGCGCGGTCGAGGCCGTGCTGGATGCCTTGACCGCGCGGGGCGGCTTTGCCACATCGCCGGGGGATCTGGCGACGGTGCTGGACTGGGATCAGCAGGCCCGGCAGGAGGCGGCCATATGGGCCGCGACGCACGGCAAACGATAGGACGGGGACTGGCGCATGGATATTCTGGCAGAACTGGGCGGCGGGGTCTGGGCGCTGGCGGCCTTTCTTGTGGCGCTGTCGATCATCGTCGCCGTCCATGAATACGGCCATTATATCGTTGGCCGGTGGTCGGGCATCCATGCAGAGGTCTTTTCGCTTGGTTTCGGGCCGAAGCTGATCTCGCGTCGCGACAGGCGCGGAACGATGTGGCAGGTGGCGGCGATCCCGCTTGGGGGATACGTGCGGTTCCTGGGCGATTCCAACGCCGCCAGCGCAGGCACGGGCCAGGCGGTTTCGGCCGAGGAAAGCCGGCACACACTGGACGGCGCGCCCCTTTGGGCACGGGTGGCAACGGTCGGCGCGGGCCCGGTTTTCAACTTCATCCTGTCCGCGCTGATCTTCGCGGCATTCATCCTGCTGCGCGGGGTGGCGGTCGAGACCCCGACCGTCGGCACGGTAACAGCGCCCTTGCCCGGCTATGCGAATGAACTGAAGTCGGGCGATACGATCCTTGCTGTCGGCGGACATGAGATCACGGATTGGGGCGACATTTACGCCGCCGCCGATGATCTGCCAGAGGCGAATTCCCACGAATGGCGTGTGCTGCGTGACGGGTCTGAAATGACGGTTGCCGGACCAGATCCATTGCCGCCGGTCATCGGCGGTGTCGCGCCGGGCAGTGCAGCTGCTGCCGCGGGCCTGCTTCCCGGCGACGTGATCACAGATATCAACGGCGAGCCGATCAGAAGATTCGATGCCATTCGGCGTCATGTCGAGGCCGCGCAGGGACAGTCGCTGAATATCGGCATCCGACGCGACAGCATCGAAACGGACGTAACTCTGACGCCCAAGGAACAGGATATTCCGCGCGCGGAAGGCGGGTTCGAGAAGCGCTGGCTGATTGGCATCACCGCCGGAAGCTATTTCACCCCCGCGACCCAGTCGGTGGGCCCGATTGTCGCGCTTGGGATGGGCATCATGCAGGTCTGGGACATCATCGCGTCAAGTCTGACGGGAATGTGGGCGATGATCACCGGTCAGATCGGCAGCTGCAATCTTGGGGGCGCGATCTCGATCGCGGAAAGCACCGGGCAGGCGGCGAATGCGGGGTTTGCCAATTTCGTCTGGTGGATCTCTGTCCTGTCTGTCGCCATCGGGTTTCTGAACCTGTTGCCGATCCCGGTTCTGGATGGCGGTCATCTGGCGTTCTATGCTTGGGAGGGCATCACGGGGCGACGGCCTTCGGACCGGGCGCTGAACCTTTTGACCTCGATCGGACTGGCGCTTGTGGTTGGACTGATGTTCTTTGGCCTCAGCAATGACCTGCGTTGCTGATAAAGGTAAATCGGGTTTTGACAGCATGGGCGCTATCCCTGTAGATTCAGAGACAAAATAGGTGCTAAAGGGCGCCGGGGCCAAATCGAAGGGGCAGGCAGTATGAATTTTAGACGCAGCAGCTGCGCAGTGGCGCTGATGGCAGGTCTGGCGGGGGGGATTTCCACCCTGGTCATCCCGGAACCTGCCTTCGCCTATGTCTTCACGCGGGTCCAGATCGAAGGCAACGAAAGGATCGAGCCAGAGACGATCCTGTCATTTGCCAATGTCATGCACGGGGTCGAGGTCTCGGCGGGCGAGGTGAATGACGCATTGCAGCGCCTTCAGAACTCCGGTCTGTTCGAAAGCGTCGAAGTGATGCCGCAGGGCAATACGCTGGTGATCCGGGTCAAGGAGTGGCCGACGATCAACCAGATCAGCTTCGAGGGCAATCGCCGCGTCAAAGACGACATTTTGGCCGAGACGACGCAGTCCGAAGCACGCCGCGTCTATTCGCCCTCGCTTGCAGAAAGCGATGCCGCCGCTATTGCGCAGGCCTATTCGGCGCAGGGCCGTCTGGCTGCGCGTGTGACCCCCAAGATCATCCCGCGCGACGGCAACCGCGTCGATCTGGTGTTCGAGATTCGCGAAGGCGACGTGACCGAGATCGAACGGGTCGGATTCACCGGCAACCGCGCCTTTTCGGATCGCCGGCTGCGCAACGTGCTGGCCACCAAACAGGCCGGCATCCTGCGGACTTTCATTCAGGCCGACACCTACAACCCCGAGCGTGTGGCCCTGGATGAGCGGCTGCTGACCGATTTCTATCGCGCCCAGGGCTACGCCGATTTCTCGGTCCAGGGCGTGGCCTCCGAACTGGCACGCGAACGCGACGCCTATTTCGTGACCTACGCAATCACCGAAGGGCCACGCTACCGCTTCGGCCGCATCGACACCATTTCCGAGATCCCCGGCGTCGATGCCGCCGCATTCGGCGCGCAGAACCGCGTGCGCCAGGGCGGCTGGTATAATCCCGAAATCATCGATGTCTCCATCCGCCGGATGGAGACAATTGCCCTGCAGCAGGGGCTTGATTTCGTGAATATCGAACCGCGTGTCACCCGCAACCCGCGCAACCAGACCCTTGATCTGACCTTCGCGCTGACCCGCGGTCCGCGCGTCTTTGTCGAGCGTATCGACATCGAGGGCAATACGACCACCTTGGACGAGGTGATCCGTCGTCAGTTCCAGACTGTCGAAGGCGACCCCTTCAACCCGCGCGAAATCCGCAACTCGGCCGAGCGTGTGCGCGCGCTTGGCTACTTCTCGGACGCTCAGGTCGATACCCGCGAAGGCTCCAGCCCGCAGCAGGTCATTGTGGACGTGAACGTCGAAGAACAGCCGACGGGTTCGCTTGAATTCGGTGCAAGCTATGGCAAAAGCTCGGGCGTGGGTCTGAGCGCCGGGATTTCCGAAAGCAACTTCCTTGGCCGCGGCCAGGAAGTCGGGTTGAGCTTCTCAACCACCGAGGGGTCGCGCGCCGCAAACCTCAACTTCGCAGAGCCCGCATTTCTTGGGCGCGACCTGCGCTTTTCTTTCGGGATGTGGTATCGAGAGACGGATAACGACAACTCCAGATACGATACCCGTTCAGTCGGGCTGCAGACGGGCATCGAATTCCCGATCTCGGCGTCGGGCCGGCTTGACCTGCATTACAAGCTGTCGAAAGACACGATCCGCGATGTCGATCCGATCGGATATGACGACGATGGAGAGCTTGAAGGCTCCACCTCGATCCTCGTCGATGAGGAAGCGATGGGTGGTCTGTGGACCTCGGCCCTTGGCTATCGCTATTCGTATGACAGCCGACGCGTGGGCCTGAACCCGCGCACGGCGACGAAACTGTCCTTCACCCAGGATTTTGCTGGCGTTGGCGGTGACGTGAAATCTGTGACCTCGCTTTTGAACGCGGGCATCGAATCGACCGCCTGGCGGCCGAACATCACGCTGCGCGCGGAACTGGATGCCGGGGCTGTTCATATGCTGGAAGATCAGACCAGCCGGGTGATCGACCGCTTCGCCGGACAACGGATGCGGGGCTTTGAATCGAACGGCATCGGGCCGCGCGACCTGCAGGCACCGAACGAAGACGCGCTTGGCGGCAACTATTTCTGGGTGGCTCGTGCCGAGGCGCAGTTCCCGATCGGGCTGCCGGAAGAATATGGCCTTCAGGGCGGCATCTTCGCCGATGTCGGTTCGATCTGGGGGTTGAACAATACGACTGCAACAGATGTCGATGGCAACGAATACGAGATCGACGACGACATGAATGTGCGTGCGGCGGTCGGACTTTCGCTGTTCTGGACGACGCCGATCGGTCCGCTGCGGATGAACTTCTCCAAGGCGGTTCAGAAAGAGGACTATGACGAAGAGCAGAACTTCGACCTGACCCTGTCGACGAGGTTCTGATGCGCATCCGCGATCTGCCCGGCCGGCATCTGTTGGGTCGGGCATATCTTGGCATCGCGCTGACCGCTTTTCCCTGCGCAGCCATGGCGCAGGGTGATCTGCCCGTCATTGCGCAGGTTCAGGCACAGACGCAGGGCGACAATCCGGTGACGCCGCCCCGTGACCTTCTGCCAGATCCGGCTGGCGGAACAACTGCGTCGCGGGGGCCGGACGAACAGGCGACAGATCAGCAGTCGTCTGTCCTTGCAGTCCTGGTGCTTGATGTCGAACAGGCTTACGCCAGCTCGGCCTGGGGCAAGCGGGCGCAGGCCGATATCGAGACCCTCGCGCGCGAGATCGAGGCCGAAAACCTGCGCATGGAAGACCAGCTTGTCGCCGAAGAACAAGCCCTCGCGGCAGAGCGCGCGTCCCTTTCGGCTGCAGATTTCCGCAAGAAGGCCGAAGCCTTCGACACCCGTGCCCAGACCGTGCGGCGCGACCGCCGGCAGTCGGCAGTCGATCTTGGCAGCCGGGCACAGGCTGATCGCAATGCATTTGTCGAGGCCACGCTGCCAGTCATTGCGGGCATCATGCAGGAACGCTCGGCCGGGATCGTGCTGGACAGGCGGCAGGTTCTGGCGGCGGTGAATGGCGTTGACGTGACGCGTGAACTGGTCGCGCGCATGGATGAACAGGTCGGCGATGGCGGGCAATTGCCCGAACTTCCGCCAGCCGAGGACGGCAGCGCGGACGATCAGACCGCAACGGGCACAGCGCCGCCGGCAGATCCGGAACGCTAGCCCGTCTTCAGGGCAGCGTGGCGATCCGCTCGGTCAGCAACGCGAAGAAGGCGTCCCGGTCGACGTCGCGGATAAACATTGCGTTTGGTCTGCGCCCTGCCACCCCCCACCAGTCGGCGACAGTCATCCCACGTGTGAACTCTCCGACGGTTTCGATTTCGACATTGATGTGGCGACCCTTGAATAATTCGGGTCGGATAAGCCATGCAACCGCACAGGGGTCATGCAGCGGTGCGCCTGCCGATCCGTATTTCTCGCGGTCGAATCGTTCGAAGAAATCGGTCCAGCTGGCGACGGCTTCACCGGCGCGGTTGCCCAGATCGCGTAGCCCCGCGATCCAGTCGGCAGAGGTCAGCGCACGATGCGTCACGTCCAGCGGCATGACAACGATATCGACACCTGACGCAAAGACCTGCGCTGCGGCTTCGGGATCGACATAGATATTGAACTCTGCCGCGGGGGTGACGTTTCCGACCTCGAAATAAGCGCCGCCCATCAGGACGATCTGCTGCACGCGCTTGACGATGTCGGGGGCGCGCGCGAAGGCCATCGCGATATTCGTCAGTGGCCCAATGGGAACCAGCGTGACGCTGCCTTCCGGCTGGGACCGCAGTGTTTCGATGATGAAGCCGACCCCGTCTTCGCCTGCCAGTGGCTGTCGGGGTTCAGGAAGCTCGATGCCGTCCAGCCCGGTTTTGCCGTGGACATATTCCGCCGTCACAAGCTCGCGCTGAAGTGGCCGGTCGGCACCGGCATGGATCGGCACGTCCTGCCCGCTGAGTTCCACGATCTGCCGCGCGTTGCGGGTGGTCAGCGCCAGTGGGACATTGCCCGCGACCGTCGTGATGCCCAGCAATTCGACTTCGGGAGAGGCGATTGCCAGCAGGATCGCGACCGCGTCGTCCTGACCCGGATCGGTGTCGATAATGATTTTCCGTGCCATCAGCACCTCCGCTTGCATTTGCGAAGAACATCGCAAATGAGGTCCG
Source organism: Paracoccus denitrificans (assembly GCA_005768755.1). Classification (GTDB taxonomy): domain Bacteria; phylum Pseudomonadota; class Alphaproteobacteria; order Rhodobacterales; family Rhodobacteraceae; genus Paracoccus; species Paracoccus denitrificans_B. Next base: position 168,813 of record VAFL01000005.1, read on the forward strand.
TGCGCAAGGTGCTGCAAGGGTCAGGATTGACGCCGGACAGGCAGACCGCTAACGCGCTGGCATGGCACGCGCACCGATCCTTCAACTGACCGAAATTTCGCTGACCTTTGGCGGAAACCCCGTTTTCGACGGGTTGAACATGACCATACAGCCGGGTGACCGGGTGGCACTTGTTGGGCGCAATGGCTCGGGCAAGTCGACACTCATGAAGGTCATGGCGGGGCTGGTCGAGCCCGACCGGGGCGAGGTGGTGACACCGGCGGGCATCAGTGTCGGCTATATGGAGCAGGACCCCGATCTGTCGGGTTTCGAGACGCTGGGGGATTTTGCGGGTGCGGGTCTGCCAGCGGCCGAGGCCTACCGGGTCGAGATGGCGGCCGAAGGGCTGAAATTCGACGCCGCACGGCCCGTCGCCACGGCATCGGGCGGGGAACGCAGGCGCGCGGCGCTGGCACGGCTTCTGGCCGAGGCACCCGAGCTGATGCTGCTGGATGAACCGACCAACCATCTGGATATCGAGGCGATCGGCTGGCTGGAAGAACAGCTGTCCCAGACCCGCGCCGCCTTCGTGCTGATCAGCCACGACCGCGCCTTTCTGCGCAATCTGACCCGCGCGACGCTATGGATCGACCGGGGCGAGGTGCGCCGTCAGGACAAGGGATTCGACGGGTTCGAGGATTGGCGCGAGGCCGTCTGGGCCGCCGAGGATGACGCCCGCCACAAACTTGACCGAAAGATCAAAGCCGAGGCGCGTTGGGCCGTCGAAGGCATCAGTGCGCGCAGGAAGCGCAATATGGGCCGGGTCCGTGCCCTGCAGGATCTGCGCGCCGAACGGGCCAACCAGATCCGGCGACAGGGGACGGCGGCCATGGCGCTGGATGCCGGTCCGCAATCGGGAAAGCGCGTGATCGAGGCGGTCGGCATCAGCAAGTCCTACGGCGAGCGTGAAATCCTGAAGCCCTTCGATTTGCGCGTGCTGCGTGGCGACAGGATCGCCTTTGTCGGCCCGAACGGTGTCGGCAAGACCACGCTGATCAAGATGCTGACCAAAGAGATTGCGCCCGATACCGGCAGCGTCACACATGGCACCAATCTGGACATCGCGGTTTTCGACCAGGCCCGCAGCGCCATCAATCCCGACATCAGCCTGTGGGATGCGATGACCACCGATCCCGGTATGGCCGTGTCAGGACGCTCGGATCAGGTGATGGTGCGGGGCACGCCGCGCCATGTTGTTGGTTACCTGAAGGATTTTCTGTTCGACGATGCGCAGATGCGCGCCCCTGTCGGCAGCCTTTCGGGCGGCGAAAAGGCGCGTCTGTTGCTGGCCCGCATCATGGCACGGCCGTCGAACCTGCTTGTTCTGGACGAACCGACCAACGATCTGGATGTGGAAACGCTGGATCTGTTGCAGGATATTCTGGGCGATTATGACGGCACCGTGCTGTTGGTCAGCCATGACCGCGATTTCATCGACCGGGTCGCGACCTCGACCGTCGCGATGGAGGGCGATGGCCGCGCCACGATCTTCCCCGGCGGGTGGAGCGATTACCGCGCCCAACGCACGCCAGAGACCGCGCCTGCCGTCCGTGCAGGCGCGGCATCCGCCCGACCTTCCGCAGCCCCCGCTATTGAGCCATCGAAGACGCAGAAATCCGGGCTGAACTTTACGGAAAAGCATCGGCTGGAGGCCTTGCCCTCTCAGATCGAGCGGCTGGAGGCAGAGATCGCAAAGCTGTCGGAATTCCTGTCAGACTCTGACATTTATATCAACGCGCCCGCCAAGGCCCAAAAGGCCACCGAGGCATTGTCAGAAAGGCAGGCGGCGCTTGACGCGGCAGAAGAAGAGTGGCTGCATCTTGCCGAGAAGGCTGGCTGAAAGCCGCCCAAGGCCGATGCGGAGCGATGGGAATGCAGCGTAACAAACCAGAGGCGCAGGATTTCATTCCTGAACTTCTGGCGCTTATGCCGCTTTCGGTCAGTGATGTCCTTATCTGCGACGGCCCCGGTCTGTCGCGTGCCTATCGGGCGCGCAATCCCACGGCGCGCATCACCGGGATGGGCGCGGTTGACCCGGGCGCGGTCGATCTGGTGGTCCGCGGTCCGGTCGAGACGATGCCCAAATCCCGGCTGGGCGGTTCGTTCGATCTGATCGTCATCAATGAAACGCTGTGCCGCGTGCGCGATCCGGCGCGGCTGCTTGCGCGGCTGGCCGACAGGCTGCGTCCGGGCGGCCATCTGGTAACGTCATATCTGAACGATTCGCACTGGTCGCGGTTGCACGCGCGGCTGGAAGGGCGCGCCGTGCCGCCAGATGCGCTTGGCCCCCATTCGGTGTCGGGATTGCTGTCGGGTGCAGGGCTTGTTCCGCGACGCCTGCGCGGCCGGCCAGGCAACGCGCCCGACGCCACGCCGGGTTGGCGTGATATGTTCCTGCGCATCGGCACTGAGGGCGGACTAGAGCCGCACGCACTGCAGACGCGGCTTTCCATGACGCATTACGTCGCCGTGGCGCAGCGGCCTGTTCCGGGGAAGGGCGTGGCAAAGCCCGTGCGGTTCCACCAGATCGAGCTTGCCTCGCTCATGGATGTGCGGACGCGCATTCCCGCCGCCGCATTGGCTGCAGAGCCGGATCTGCAGGTCACACGGGTGGAAAAGCAGCTGCGAATACCCGATTTCGGCCCCAAGGGCGGTGTCATCCTTGTGCAACGGCCGCGCTTGTCGCAGCCGCAGATGTTCGTCGATTTTGTCGCCGCTTGCCAGCGGCGCGGCGCGGTGGTCGTCATCGAGTATGATGATGACCCTTCGCTTGTCGCGCGCGTCCTGCGACGCGATGACGTGCCGGAAATCCACGTCCGCAATCTGGCGCTTGCCCATGGCGTGCAGACCTCTACCGAGGTTCTGGCCGGACAGTTTCGCCAGTCAAACCCCGAGGTCATGGTCTTCGGAAATGTGGCCTATGATCTGCCGCCACAGAGACCGCGCCGCGATGGTCCGCTGCGCATCCTGTTCGGGGCGCTGAACCGGGATGACACGGCAGCGTTGGCGGCGCTTATGGCACCGGCGATCGCGGCGCTGCCCGAGGCCCGGTTCGACGTTATCCACGATCATGCGTTCTTCGACGCCCTGCCGGCTGGAAACAAGCATTTCCACCGACTGATGCCCTATACGGCCTATCTCGATCTGCTGGGCGAATGCGACATCTGCCTGATGCCCCTACAGGGCTTGCCGGAAGAACTGGGCAAATCTGACGTGAAATGGGTCGAGGCGGCCAGCCGGGGGGCCGTGGCCATCGCCTCGCCCGCGGTTTATGGGCAGAGCATCCGGCACGGAGAAAACGGCTTCATCGCGCGCGATCCGGGTGATTGGTCGCGCCTTCTGATTGCGCTGGCGGCAGACCCCGACCAACGCGCCCGCGTCGCGGCAACCGCGCATGCCGAGGTGCGCGAGCATCGGATGATGGCCCAGCAGGTCGCCTTGCGCCGTGATTGGTACCTGGATCTGCTGGCGCGGCGCGACGAACTTCATGCCGCTGCGATTCAGCGCAGCCTGCCGCTTGCCGCCGCACTGGCCCGCGATTGACCCAATGCCGGTCCGACTTATTCCGCCTGCACGGCCAGCGGCCGGATACGCAGCTTGGTGATGCGGTTATCCTTTCGGGTGACCACCTCGAACCGATAGCCGTGGAATGAAAACACCTGACCCTGCGCCGGGATCGACTGGGCCATATGGATGACCAGACCGGCGACGGTATTGGCCTCGTCATCGGGCAGGTGCCAGTCAAGTGCGCGGTTCAGGTCGCGGATCGTCATCGAGCCGTCGATCAGGTAATCACCGTTCGGGCCGGGCTTCAGGTCGTGATCCGCTTCCGTATCGTGTTCGTCGGCGATTTCGCCCACGATTTCCTCGATGATGTCTTCCAGCGTGATCAGACCGCGCAAAGAGCCGTATTCATCCACGACAAGCGCGAAATGGGCGCGGCGCTTCAGGAACTCGCGCATCTGTTCGTCAAGCGCGGTGGTTTCGGGCACGAAATAGGGCTTCATCGCCACCGACATGACATCGAAATCGCGCACGGCGTCCGCCGGATCGCCCTTGTTGTCATAGGCGGATTTGTGGATCGCGCGCAGCACGTCCTTGGCATGGATGACGCCCACGACGTTTTCGCGTTCCTCCCGGTAGACGGGCAGGCGGGTATGCGGACTGGACAGCACGGTATCAAGGATCGTCGCCGGCGGCAGGTCCGCGTCGATCATCTGCACTTCAGAGCGGTGCTTCATGATCTCGTCCACGGTGCGGTTGACCAGATCCAGCGCGCCCAGAAGCCGGTCACGATCCTCTTTCTCGACGGTGCCGGATTCGGCACCGATGGACAGTGCGCCGGCGATCTCCTCGCGGACAGAGAAGAGGCCTGCACCGGGTTCGGGTTGCAGGCCGAACAGCCGCAGGATCGCGCGCACAACCGCCCGCACCACCAAAACGATCGGTGACAGCACGCGCATCACGACCGCCATTGGCCGAGCCACGAGCGAGGCCAGAGTCTCGGGGTTGGCGATGGCATAGGATTTCGGCATCACCTCGGCGAAGATCAGGACCAGCACCGTCATCACCATTGTGGCGACGGCGACGCCGCTGGAGCCGAAAAGCGCAGTGAACATCGCCGTCGCAAGCGAGGCTGACAGAATGTTCATCACGTTATTGCCCAGAAGGATCGCCCCGATCAGGCGATCGCTGTCGCGTGTGACCGCAAGTGCAGCCTCGGCCCCGCTATCGCCCTTGTCGGCGCGGCTGCGCAGCTTGGCACGACTGGCGGCCGTCAGCGCGGTTTCTGAGGCGGAAAAGAATGCCGAACCGACCAGCAGGAACAGGATCGCGATGCCAAAGCCCCAGACGACGGGATTGGCGCCGCTGGGTGCGGTCTCGGCAGCGGTGGCGGTGCTGGTTGCGGCGGAAGCGGCGGTAAGCAGATAAGCGGTCAACATGAATGCTCAAACGCGGGCAAGTGGATGATGGTTCAATACCAGATCGCGCATTCGCTGATCCAGCACGTGGGTATAGATCTCGGTCGTGGACAAGTCGACATGACCCAGCAGGGTCTGAATGGCACGAAGGTCCGCGCCGCCTTCCAGAAGATGCGTTGCAAAGGCGTGGCGAATGACATGCGGCGTCACGCGGGACGGATCGATCCCGGCCGCCAGCGACAGATCGCGGATCAGATCGTTCATTGACTTGCGTGCCATATGCCCGGATTTCGACGCGGCCGGGAACAGAAAACGTGCCCCATTGCCAGCAATCAGCTTTCCGAGGGCAGTGTCGCGCGATGCGCCGTCACGAATGCGCAGCCACGCGCCAAGCGCGTCGCGCGCGGGACCGGACAGCGGCACCATCCGCTCGCGCCCGCCCTTGCCCCGGATCAGAAGCAGCTGCGGATCGCCGCGCGTTGCGGCCACCGGAAGGGCGACCAATTCGCTGACGCGCATGCCCGTGGCATAAAGCAGTTCGATCAGGCAGCGATTGCGGGCGCGGTCGTTATCGGTCTTTCCGGTCTTGGGAACCGCGTCGAGAAGCGCCGTCACCTCTGCCTGGCTCAGCACTTTTGGCAGACGCTGCGTCTTGCCCGGTCCCTGAATGCGGATCGCGGGATCATCGGCGCGCCAGCCTTCTTCAAGTGCGAAGCGGGTCAGCTGCCGGATCGCCGACAGGCGCCGGGCGCGCGTGGCACGGGCCAGACCCTGGGCCTCGCAATGGGCAAGGTATTCGACGATCTGGTCCCGGTTGATGCTTTCCAGTGTCAGGCCGCGTGCGGTCATCCAGTCGGCCAGATCGACCAGATCCCGGCCATAGCCAAGGATGGTGTTGCGCGCGGCCCCGGCCTCGGCCGCTTGCGCGTCAAGGAAGGTTGCGATGCGCGTCTTAAGTCCTGTCATTGCGCGGCGGCTTTCAGCAGCGGATCAAGCGCAATCTGGGTGGCGATACGGCGGGAATCGGCGATCAGACCCAGTTGCCGCAGCAAGCGGACGCCGCGCGTGGCGCGCGTGACATCGCCCTGGGTTCCGGCATCTGCATCGGCAAGTGCGCCGTAAAGTGCGGGCGCGAGCGCGATGCCATCGGCAGGGTCGGGCTCTGCCGGAAGGTCGGTGGCGAAGATCGGCGCCAATGCGCCAAGCGCAGGCGTCAGCGGCTCTAGTTGTCCGCCCGTCGCAAGGGCCAGAAGCGCGGCATCAAGTTTGTCGTCAGGGGCACGGAGCACTTCGGTTTCACCAGCCCAAAGCCGCAACCAACGCGCCAGATGGGCTGCGTCCCCGGTCAGCGCATCGGGCTGCAGCCGGGGGGCCACGATTTCGGCGAAGCTGTCGCGCAGTCCGGCCTGTTCCATCCGCTGGAACGCCGAGACAAGCGCCGGACCGATGCGCGCCGCATCTTCGGTCGCGAGTGCGCCGTCCAATGCCTGGATGGCGGCCGCGCGTTCCCACACCCCGCCCGAGGCCGCAGGGCGCTGCGATGAATAAAGCTGGTAAAGGATGCCGGCGGGCAGGGCGCGGGCGCGGGCCAGCCGCTCGGCCGCTTCCAGTTGCGCCTTCCAGCCGGAACTGTCTTCCAGATCCGCCCAGGCATAACCGATCGGCAGATCACCAGTCGGAAGCGGCTGGCCAATCGCCTCGTGCAGGCGGAAGGCCAGCGGCGATATCGGATCGGGCAGGGGCAGGGTATCTGCCGTTTCCGCGCTGGCATCATCCAGGTAATGGGCCAGCAATTCGGTCATCGGCGCATCGACCATTCCAAGCCGCCTTGCGCCGACAAACAACACGGCAGCCGCGTCCCAGTCGCCGGTCTGGGCAAGGCAGAAAACCCGCGCGGCCGGATCAGCAGTGATGCCCGTCGATCTGCCCATGGCCAGACAAGTCTGCTCCTCTCCTCCCAGCAGCAGCGACAGATCGAAAAGGCGCCGGAATGTCTCGGGCCCGTCCTGCCCTGCGCCTTGCAGAAGATCACGCGCCGAAGGCAGCGCGCCTTCGTCGATCAGCCGGTCTACACGTGCCGCAAAGAACTCTCCGACCCGCGAATCGTCGGGAACCGAAGGGGGGGCAAGCTGCGCTTCCAGGACCCTGCGCGCCACCTGCGCCGAGGCCGGCAGAACCGGATTGGCGCGAATCATGCGGATCGCGGTATCAAGATCGGTGCCGGACCAGAATTCATCTGGCAGACCGGCCAGCCGTGCCGAGATGATGCCGGCCCCGTCCGGATCGGCCGCGTTCAGCCGTCTTACCCCGATTGGCACGGCCGACGCACTGTCAGCGACCGGGCCATGCAGATCGGGCTTGGGCACCGGGCCGTTCGGCCGCAGCCGCGCCGCGTCGGGCGGCACCGGATCGCCGGGCCGCCAGGCGCTGGCGGTATTGGCCGGGGGGCGACCCGTGCTGAGCCAGTCATTGGCTGAAAGCGGCCCCTGCTGGGCTGTGGCGGGCAATGCCAACAGTCCGGCCAGAAGAACCGCCCACAGATGCGGGGTGATGTTGCGCGGGGATGCGCAGGTGTCAGTCCAGCCCATTCGCATCCGTGTCTTCACCACTTTCAGGATCAGCATCGTCCGCGCCAGCTGCGCTGTCATCCGCTGTCGGGGCGTCACCGCCTGTTGTTGTTGCTGCCGCAGGTGCCGCGCTGCCCTGATCACCGGTATCCAGGGCGACCGGCTGACGCATCTCATGCTGGCGCGGGGCCATATCGCCCAGATAGGCATAGCCGGTCAGTGCAAGGAACGCCAATATCACGATGACGACCAAAAATTTCAGCAACCGCATCTCAAGCCCTTTCGCCCACTGCCTCATCCGGATTTTCGACCGGTTTTCCCGCTTTATAACTGGCATTTCAGGAAAGATCACGCCATTCACAGCATGAATCGCACGGGACGCAGGGATGCAAGGACAGATCGCACTGGTCGGCATGATGGGGGTGGGAAAGACCGCTGTGGGGCAGGAAATCGCCCGGCAGCTTGGGGTCTCGTTCACCGATACCGATGCCGAGATCGAGCGCGCGGCCGCCATGTCCATCCCGGAAATATTCGCCCGCGATGGCGAAGCATTTTTTCGCGATCGCGAATCGCTGGTGTTGTCACGCCTGCTGGCAGGTCCGCCGGGCGTGATCTCGACCGGGGGTGGTGCCTGGATTCAGCCGCAGAACCGAACGCTGATCCGCGCCGCGGGTCTGGCGCTTTGGCTTGATGCCGATCTCGACACGCTTTGGCATCGCGTGCGACAGCGCCCGACCCGGCCCCTGCTTCTGACCGAGGACCCGCGCGGCACGCTGGCCGCGCTGATCGAACGGCGCAGCCCGATCTATGCCCGCGCGGATCTGTGTGTCAAAAGCGATGCGATGTCCGATGTGGATGCTACAGCCCGGCGCGCGATCAGCGCCATCCGCCGCATGCGGCCCGATTTTCTGGAGGTGAAATGACCCGCACCGTTCATGTTCCGCTGGGAGACCGTGCCTATGACGTGCGGATCGGCGCCGGGCTTATTGCGCGCGCAGGCGCGGAAATCGCACCTTTCCTGTCGCGTCCCCGCACAGTCATCGTGACCGACGAAAATGTCGCCCGACTGCATCTGAAACCGCTGGAAACAGCGCTGCACGCCGAGGGCATCGCCACCAATGCACTGGTTCTGCCGGCCGGCGAGGGGACGAAGTCCTGGCCGCATCTGACCCGCACCGTTGAATGGTTGCTGGAACAGAAGGTAGAGCGGCGCGATATCGTCATCGCGCTTGGCGGTGGGGTGATTGGCGATCTGGTCGGGTTTGCGGCGGCTGTCCTGCGCCGCGGCGTACGCTTCGTTCAGATGCCAACCTCGCTTCTGGCGCAGGTCGACAGTTCGGTCGGGGGCAAGACCGGCATCAATTCGGCACATGGCAAGAACCTGATCGGGGCCTTTCACCAGCCGGCGCTTGTGCTTGCAGACATAGCCGTTCTGGACACGTTGAACCCGCGCGACTTTCTGGCCGGTTACGGCGAAGTGATGAAGTATGGGCTTCTGGGCGACAGCGCTTTTTTCGAATGGCTGGAAGATAACGCCACTCGGCTGCGCGACGACATGGAGGCACGTGCCTACGCCGTCGCTCATTCCGTCGCCATGAAGGCCGGGATTGTCGAACGCGACGAGACCGAGCAGGGAGAGCGCGCCTTGCTGAACCTTGGCCACACCTTCGGTCACGCATTGGAATCCGCAACCGGTTATTCAGACCGGCTGCTGCATGGCGAGGGGGTCGCAATCGGTTGCGCCCTGGCGTTCGAACTTTCGGCCCGGCTGGGTCTTTGTCCGCAAGAGGACCCTTCGCGGGTCGGCGCCCATCTTGCCGCGATGGGCATGCCTGCCCGGCTGTCGGATGTGCCGGGCGATCTGCCAGGTGACGCCGAACTGATCGCGCTGATGGGGCAGGACAAGAAAGTCATCGACAACAAGCTGCGCTTCATCCTGGCGCGCGGTATCGGACAGGCCTTCATTGCCGACAATGTCCCGCAGCGCGACCTTGCCGAGGTTCTGTCAGCATCACGTTGATAGTATTTGAAAAGTCCCTTGTCACAGGCACCTTTCTTCCTGACCGTACACGACGGTCGCAAACGGACATCGCGCCGGAGCGATGATCCGGGGCTGCCTGGCAGGCGCGACATGCGCGCTTGCCATGTCCAAGGGAACATCCGTCCGTCGAACATGGCTGCATGCGCCGCCCTGGGCGCAGTCTAAAGCGTCGCGCCCATCATCATACGGACGATTTCTTCGTCGTTCGTGTCAGCGGGCCGCCGCTCGCCCGCGACAACTCCGCGTGCCAGTACGATGATCCGGTCGGCGGCGGCGAAGATGTCGGGCAGGTTGTGTGAGATCAGGATGATCCCCACGCCTTTGGCCTTGAGCCTTTGGATCAGCGCCATCACCTCTCGCTGTTCGGGGACGCCAAGTGCAGCGGTCGGTTCGTCCATGATGACAAGCCGCGCCTGCCAGTGGATCGCGCGGGCGATTGCGATGGCCTGTCGCTGCCCGCCCGACATCTCGCGCACGGGTGCAGCCGGGTCGGGCACGACGATACCAAGACTTTTCATCACCTCGACGGCATCATCGCGCATGGTCTTTCGATCAAGGAAGGGCAGGCCCAGCCTTTTCACCGTACGCTCGCGCCCGAGATAAAGGTTCAGCCCTGGATCAAGGTTATCTGCCAGCGCCAGATCCTGATAGATGGTCTCAACCCCGGCAGTGCGAACTGCCTCGGGACTTTTGCCGGTCAGAAGCTGATCGTTCAGGAACACCCGGCCTTCCGTCGGCTGATAGACGCCCGAGATCATCTTGATGACGGTCGACTTGCCCGCACCGTTATCACCGGCCAGCACAACACATTCGCCTTCGTTCAACTCGAAGGTGACGTTTTTCACCGCTTCGTTCCCGCCGAAGCGCTTCTTAAGGCCGTCGACTTTCAGAAGTGTCGTCATGACTTGCCCCCCACGATGCGATCCTTTGACTGATCGACCAGAACGGCGATGATTATGACCAGACCTACGGCGACGAATTGCCAATAGGGCGGCAGGCCCGAGAAGACCAATCCGAACTGGATCACCGCGATGATGAATGCGCCGATCACAGTGCCGGTGATGGTGCCTTGCCCACCCGTCAGCGACGCGCCACCGATGAACACTGCGGCCACTGCATAAAGCAAAATCGGTTCGCCCGAATTGGCGGCCCCGGCAGAGAAGCGGAAGGTATAGATCAATCCGCCCATCCCGGCGGTCAGTGCGGATATCACGAAAAGAATGATCAGGTGGCGCTTCACATCAACGCCGGCCCGCTCGACCGAGGCGGGGTTGGCGCCAAGCGCATAGGTATGGGCGCCGAAACGTGTGTGTTTCAGCATGTAATGGCAGATCAGCGCCAGCACCATGGCGGCGACAAGCGGCACTGGAAAGCCAAGGATGTTACCGTTGCCAAGCTCTCGTGCGTGGCTGTTGCGGATCGAAACGGTCGCCCCGCCGGCCATGATCAGCGCGGCACCCCGCGCGACGCCATATGTGCCAAGTGTGCCGATGAAGCTTGGCACACTGAGATAGGCGACCAGCCAGCCGTTAACGACCCCGACAAGCGCCGCCGCCAGCAGCCCGGCGAAGGTGGCGACCAGCACGATCATCCAGCCCGCATCGGGCCCGCCGGCCCGTATCACCAGCGCGATCACGACCGAGGCCAGCCCGGACGAGAAGGCGATCGAAAGGTCGATATGCCCCGCCACAATCACCAAGGTAAGGCCAAGCGCCAGCAACAATATCTGCGACGCAGCGACGGCAATGGATTGCAGGTTGTAAATGCGGAACAGGAATGTGTCGCCGGTTTCGATCCTGGCATAGATCTCGAAAAAGGCCAGGATCAGGATCAGGAACAACCATGACCAGGCGTTCAGCAGGGACTTCACGAATGAAGTCCCGTTGTTTTGTGCTGCGCTCTCCATCGTCATTCCGAATAGATGAATTTCTGCGTGGTCTCGTCATCGACATTTTCGGCGTCGATGACGGTGAACCCTGTCCCGATGGTGGTCGGGATCGATTCACCTTTCAGATGCGCATAGGCGGCCATGACGCCGAAATAGCCGATCTCGGCCGGATGCTGCGCAATGGCGGCATCTATCAGCCCGGACGAGATATTGTTGACGATGGACCCGGGCGCGTCAAAGGCGATCACGGTCACATCCTCGGACTTGCCGGCGCTTTCAACGCCATTGCCCGCACCAAGTGCGGAAAACAGGTTCGCCCCGAACACGCCCTTCACCTCGGGGTTGCGCGCCAGAACCGCCTGGAACTGCGATGCCGCAAGCGAGGCGTCGTTTTCGTTATACTGAGTATCGAGCACCTGGATATCGGGGAAATTCTCGGCCATTTCTGCCTTGAAGCCTTCCTCGCGCTGATCGGTCGTCGAAACGCCGGGGCGCATATTGGCCACATAGACCGTACCTTCGCCACCAACCGCCTCGGCCATGGCGCGCGCGGCCATGCGGCCGCCGCCGATATTGTCGGACGCAATATAGGCCAGCGGGAAATCCCCGTCGCCATCGCCGTCCTGATACTTGCCGTCATCGACGAAGGTATCGACTGTGATGACCGGAATGCCAGCATCTGATGCGCGGCGCAGCGGCTCGATCATCTGCGTACTGTCGGTTGGCGCAACCAGGATGGCGTCGGGTCCGCGCCCGATCACAGCGTCCAGCACGGGGGTTTGCAGAACCGGGTCGAACTCTTCCGCGCCCTGAAAGTCGACGGTAATGCCAAGCGCGTCGGCCGCGACCTGCGCACCGCGATTCATGGTGATATAAAACGCATCCGTTGTCAGGCCGGGGACCAATGCGATGGTGATGTCCTCGTCCTGTGCCATGGCAACCGAGCCGGTGCCGATGGCAGCCGTCAGGGCGAGGCCCGCGATAATCGTCTTCATGTGTTTCTCCTCCTGTCTGTCGGCCCGGTTCGGGCCTTCTTTCGATCACCGCCCGCTCCTCTGACGGGGATCATTCTGCATTCGGGCGCGCTGATGCGCCCGCGCTGTTCAGATGGCCTGCGCGCGAGGCAGGATAACCAGATCCCGGATCGTGACGTTGCGCGGGCGCGTCAGCATGAACATGACCGCTTCAGCGACATCTTCGGACCGCAGGCCGTTGCCAGTTGCCGCCTTGGCATCGATTTCGGCCTGATCGGATATCCCCCACAGATCGTTAAGCACGACACCAGGCGCGATGGCCTGAACACGGATATTCTGGGGGCCGACCTGTTGGCGCAGACCATGGGTGAAGGATTGAACGGCGTGTTTGCTGGCTGAATAGACCGGCTCCCATGGAATGGCCTGATGTCCGGCAACTGAACTGGTGATGACTATATCTCCCTCGCCGCGTTCGATCATTCCGGGCAGGGCCGCGCGGACAATCTGGAAAACGGCGCCGATATTGGTCTGCAGCACGCGATCGATATCGGCCGGATCGTTTTCGACCAGATCGCCTGCCAGATAGACCCCGGCATTCGCCATGAGGATATCGACAGGGCCGAACTGTCCGGCGACATTTTCCAGAAGTTCAGCAGACGCACCTGCCGCTGTCAGATCTGCGGCAATGGCGATCGCGTTGGGACCGATCCGCGCGGCAGCGGCCTCAAGCTTGTCGGTTGAGCGCGCGACAAGCGCGACTTTCGCGCCTGCCGCCGCCAGCAGTTCTGCGGTGGCAAGGCCGATCCCGGAGCTTGCGCCGGTGACAAGCGCGACCTTGTCCTTCATCTCAGACATCACTCCCTCCCCCAAAGGTGCATCCGTCAAGCCGGCGTGCCGCCCCACTTCTGACGGCGCGCTGTGATCTGCTTGCGCCAAGGCTTGCACCAAACATTACGCACGTAAAGAAAAATTTTTCAGAAATTTTCAGCTTGAGCGATTACCCGCAATTTGAACAAGCTAACGCCAGAATGTTTGCTATTGTTTATTTGACGCGTGTAAAAAATAGTGTGGAGTGTTGGGCGGAATTCCTGCCGACATTCTTGCCTTAAGCATGGGAGGTGCTTGATGTATCTGCAGAAATTCGACCTCACCGGCCGCGTTGCCGTCATTACCGGGGGCGGGCAGGGAATCGGCGCTGCCTGTGCCGATGCGCTGGCAGAAGCCGGCGCGCGCGTCGTGATCGCCGATCTGGACCAGGGGATCGCGGCTGAAAAAGCCGAAGCAATCAGTGCCGCGGGGGGCCAGGCATCTGCGCGTCGGCTGGACGTCACCGACAGTGCCGATGTCGAAGCGCTTGCCGAATCACTGGAGGCCGAGGGCGGGGTCGACATTCTGGTCAACAACGCGGGCATCGTTCAGTCCAATACCCCGGCTGAAACCTGTTCGGACGATCATTGGCGTCGGCATATGGCGGTCAATCTGGACGGCGTATTTTACTGCGCGCGCAGTTTCGGTCGGCGGATGCTGGCCCGCGGGCGCGGGTCCATCGTCAATATGGGCTCAATGTCGGGGATCATCGTCAACAAACCGCAGGAGCAAAGCTTTTACAACGCCTCCAAGGCCGGGGTGCATCACCTGACAAAATCGCTGGCCGCCGAATGGGGTGGCCGCGGGGTCCGGGTCAACGCGGTCGCGCCGACGGTGATCGAGACGGAGTTGGTCAGCCGCGTGCTGAAGGACATCCCCGAGATGGAAAGGATCTGGCTGGACATGACACCAATGAACCGTCTGGGTCGGCCTGACGAAATCGCCTCGGTCGTGCTGTTTCTGGCATCCGACGCGTCCAGCCTGATGACCGGGTCCATCGTTTCGGCCGATGCCGGCTATACCTGCTGGTAAGCCTTATGCCGCAGGTCGAACACCCGCACTGGGATGATTTTCTGGCTGTCTCGGCGCAGATCGGAAACGAAATTGCGCTGGTTCAGGGCGCTGGCGGCAACAGTTCGCTGAAGTCCGGCAATGTGATGTGGATCAAGGCCTCGGGCACATGGCTGGCCGAGGCTCAGGCCCAGCCGATCATGGTGCCGATAGATCTGGTTGCGCTGCAAAAGCGGGTTGCGGCAGGCAACCTGTCCGAGGACGAGATCGCCGGTCTGACCCTGCCAAGTGGCCCTGCAGGCTTGCGTGCCTCTGTCGAGACGCCGTTTCACGCGCTGCTGCCATCTGACTGCGTGTTGCATGTGCACTGCGTCGCAACGATTGCGACGGCGATCCGCGCGGATGCGGACGACGTGCTGCGCGAAAGGCTTTCCGGGCTGAACTGGCACTGGCAGCCCTATGTGAAGCCGGGCGTGCCGCTGACGAATGCGATGCGCGACGCAGGCGCGGCAAAAGCCGAGATCATCGTTCTTGGAAATCACGGCCTGATCGCGCAAGCCGATACGCCGGCACATGCAATGGCACTGTTGTCGAAAGTGCGCGAACGCCTTGGGGGCGCGTCATTGTTGCGCAGCGCATCGATCAATCCGGAAAGCTCGTCGCTTGCTGCGGACGGCTATGTTCCTGCACAGGATCGTGGCAGCAACGATCTGGCAATGGTGCCTGAACTGCTGGCACTGGCAGCGAACTGCGCCCTTGCGCCGGATTTCGTGGTTTTCTTCGGCCCATCAATCCCGATCCTGCCGCGCGGACCTGACCTTGCCGGGCAACTTGCAGGGCTTGCGCGTGCACCGCTGCCGCATAACGCAGTGGTCCTGGTTGAAGGTCGGGGCGCGCTGATCCGGCGGGACGCCATGCGCGGGACGAAGGATCTGCTCGCGGGCTATGCGCAGGTCCTGAAACGCCATCTGTTGAATGGCGGGGGGACTATCCGCTATTTCACGTCCGATGAAATCGCCGAACTTCTGGACTGGGACGCCGAGAAATACCGTCAGGCCATGAACCGGGGGGCGTGATGGGGGACGCTCAGCGCATCGCCATTGTTGATATCGGCAAAACCAACAGCCGCGTCATTCTCGCTGATCTGGCGTCGCGGCGCGAGATCGACTTCCGCACGATGGAAAACAAGGTTCTTCCCGGGCCGCCCTATCCGCACCTCGACGCAGAGCGTATCGCCGAGTTCATCCTGCGCGCTCTCGCAGCTTTCACGCGCAGCGATCCGGCCTTGCAGGTGTTCGTGATATGCCACGGGGCAACAATGGCGCTGATTGACGATGGCGGGCTGGTGCTGCCAGTTCTGGATTACGAATATGCCGGCCCGGACGAGCTTGCGGCTGAATATGACCGCCTGCGCCCGGATTTTGCTGAAACGGGCGCCCCGCGCATGCCGGGTGGCTTGAACCTTGGCGCACAACTGTTCTGGCTGAGCAGGCATTACCCGCAGAAGCTGGCGCAGGCGCGTCACGTATTGTTCTGGCCGCAATACTGGACATGGTTTCTGACAGGCCAGCCGCTATGCGAGATATCTTATGCCACCAGTCACAGCGATCTGTGGTCCTTGCACACTGGTCAGCCCGCAAGTGGCGCGATCGCCCGGATCGCTGCCGGGATGTTTCCGCCGCTTGCGCCTGCAGGGGACATCGCGGGCACGATCCGTCCGGCACTTGCCGCCGCCTATGGTCTTCCGGAAGGAATCAGGGTCCATGTCGGCGCCCATGACAGCAGTCTGGCACTTGTCCCGCTTGCGGGGCCGGGTGTGCGGGCAACTTCCGTTGCAATGTCGACAGGAACCTGGCTTGCCGCATTCGCGATCGGAGGCGAACAGATGCCGGAACCGGGGCCAGGCATTATGGCAAGTCTTGATATCTTTGGCAGGCTGGTGCCGAATTTTCGCTTCATGGCCGGCAAGGCGCGGGGCGATATTCTGGCGCAGCCCTCTGGCGTGGCGCCGGCCCTGCCTGCCGAAGCGCTTCGGCTGGATCAGGGTGCAGATGGCCGTTTCGGGCTGGTCGATTCCCAGCACCGCCAGGCAAGCTTGGCCCCGGCAGCTGGCGAAAGTCTGGCCGATGCCGTTGACCGTCTGCTGGCACGCGACGCGCTGTCCGGGCTGCGCGGCATTGGCGGGGCGGGCCCCTTGCATGTGACCGGACCCTTTGCAAAGAACCCTGTCTTCATGCAGGCGCTGCGGATGGGCTGGCCATTCCCGGTGCATGCGAGCACGTACGAGCAGAGCATTGTCGATCAGGTCGCCGCATTGCTAGATCGA
This sequence comes from Paracoccus denitrificans, assembly GCA_005768755.1. GTDB lineage: Bacteria > Pseudomonadota > Alphaproteobacteria > Rhodobacterales > Rhodobacteraceae > Paracoccus > Paracoccus denitrificans_B. Next base: position 185,448 of record VAFL01000005.1, read on the forward strand.
CCGGGGCAAGGGCAGGGATCATGACGAAATGGGCATGAACAGAAAGACGATCCGCACGATGGAGGAACTCGCTTCCGAGATCGAGATATCGCGCCCGACCCTGTCGCGCTATTTTCACGACCCGGCCAGTGTTCGCAGCGGCACACGCGCGAAAATCGAGGACCGGCTGCGCACGGTCGACTATGTGCCGAATTTCTTTGCCCGCAACCTCAACCGCAAGCGGACGCGGCTGATCGGCGTCGTTGTGCCCCATCTCAATGATATCTTTCAGACCAGCCTGATCAATGCCATCGCCGCCGCCGCCGGCGAAAGCGATTACCGGATCATCATCCAGAACTCTGATAACGACCCACGGCGCGAGGCGGCAGCAATCGACACGCTGCGATCCATGAATGTCGATGGTATCCTGATCGCTCCGCTGGGAATTGGCACGGATAGCGACATGTTGCGCCGGACCGAAGGTCATTTGCCGCTGGTACTGATCGATTCGCGCGCCTCGGGCAGTCCCGACGCGTTCGATTTCGTCGGCAATGACAACGAACACAGCGTCGGGCTGATGGTCGACTATCTGGTCCGTTCCGGCCATGATCCGCTCTTCCTGGCGATGCCGCAGGTCAACATCAACGCCGTTGAACGGATGCAGGCCTATCTGGACGCAATGGCCCGCCATGATCGTCCTTCCCAAATCATTGCCCCCGATATTGCCGACAATAGCTGGGATTTCGAGGCCCACGGCCTGGCTGTGATGCGCGCCGAGTTTGCTGCCGGTCGTCACACACGCGCTTGCGTCCTGTGCGCGAACGATCGTGTGGCCCTTGGTGCGTTGAAGGCTGCGCATGAGTTCGGATTGTTCCCGCAAGGCAAGGCGGGCGAGTTCCGGTTGGCCGGTCATGACAATGACGCACTGACGCGCTTTCTGCATCCGGGTCTGACGACGGTCGAGCAGGACGTGCCACGCATCGCTTTTGAGGCTGTCGAAATACTCATGCGGCGCATCGAATCTCCGCGTCGCCCGAACGAGGCCCATGATTCGCGCCGGATCCCTGCGCGGCTGGTGCTGCGCGAATCTGCGTAAGCTTTGCTGTGCCTGCATGCCAGATTGCCGCAATGCGCGAATTCAGGCAGGAATGGGTTGATGGTATATCAATTCGGCAAGATTTCATGACCAGACGGCCCCGCGGCGGCAAGCTTCTGACGCGCAGCATGATGCATATGGCGGCGCGCCTTCATTATCTGGACGGCCATTCCCAGATCGAGGTGGCCGAGCGGATGGAAGTCTCGACCGCGACGGTTTCGCGGCTGCTGTCGCTGGCGCGCGAGGAAGGTATCGTGCGCATTCAGGTCTCTGACCCGGACGAGGCCGACACGCTTGGCAAGGATCTGGCGGACGCGTTGGGCCTGCAAATAGTGCATGTGGTCGAAAGTGATCGTGCTGCCGCGATTGGCCTGCATGTCGCCGCGCTGCTGAAGGAAGCGCACCTGCCGCGACGGCCGGTGCTGGCACTTGGCTGGGGGCGCATGGTGCAGGCCGTGATCGCGGCCGGACTGCCCGATCTGCCGGGCGGGACGGTGATCCCGGTTATCGGCGGGATGGAAGAAACGGCGGCGCATTTTCAGATTAACGAGTTCGTGCGGCGCACCGCGGAGCAGATGGGGGCGAGCGCACGCTTCCTGCATGCGCCCTCGACTGTCTCGGCCGAACTGCGCGAGGTCCTGGAACGGGATCCTGGTATTGCCGCATTGACCGGGCTTTGGGACCGGGTGGATGTGGCGCTTGTCGGGATCGGCCAGTTTCCGGCAACCTCGGGCCCGCAGCTACCGCGCTTTGCGGCCGATGACGCGCCGCGTGTGGTCGGGGATGTGGCACGCCATTATTATGATATTGATGGTCAACTGATACCCTGGCAGGGCCAGCAAAGCCTGATGTCGATCAGCGACGATCAACTGCGCCGGGTTCCCATGTCCATCGGTGTCGCAACAGGGCGCGAGAAGGCACACGCAATCATCGGCGCAGCACGGTCGGGACTGGTCAATACGCTGGTCACCGATATCCGCGCCGCAGCCGACATGGCGGAATTGCTGAGAATTCAGTAACGGAAATATATTTCTGAAAAATATTGTTGATATGCCGCAAGGCCCGCTTTAGCGCTGAATAAGGCGCGGCGGTTTTCAACTGGTGCGCCCGCAGCTCCCTATTCTGGAAAGGCAGGCGATGACCTCGGGCATGACCACGGCAGAACGGCGCGGCTATCAGCAAATTTGCGGCGATAACGGCATGATGATGGTTGTCGCCTGTGATCAGCGCGGCGGGATGCGCAAGGTGCTGGCCGATACGCCAGAGACGCAGAAGGCAATTGATGAAGCCACCCTCGGTATCGTCAAGGCGGGGATCGTGAAGCATCTGGCGAACAAGGCGTCCTGCGTGCTGCTGGATGCGGTTTGTGCCGTGCCGCAGGTGGTTGATGAAGCTGTGCTGGCCCGTGATACCGGTCTGCTGATCGGACTGGATGCCTCGGGCTGGGATACCGACGCAAATGGCTATCAGATATCGAAACTGGTGCCGGGCATCGATGCGCGCCGGGTTCGCGAACTTGGCGGGACCGGCGCGAAGCTGATGGTCTATCTGCGTCCCGATACGCCCGACGCCAACACGGTCAACCTGGGTATAATCCGCGATTGCATCGCCGATTTCGCGGCCGAGGATCTGCTGCTGGTCGTAGAGATCCTGACCTATCAATTGCCAGGCGAAAGCGATGCGGATTACCGCGCGGCATTCCCCGGTCTGATCGTCGAAAGCGCCCGCATCTCGGTCGATCTGGGGTCGAAGGTCCTGAAGCTGCCCTATCCGGGCACGCCAGAGGCCTGCGCAGAAATCACCGCCATCTGCGGCGATATTCCCTGGGCCGTGCTGTCTGCCGGTGTCGATCATTCGACATTCATCGGCCAGGTCGAAACGGCAATGCAGAACGGTGCTTCCGGTGTGATTGCCGGGCGTGCATTGTGGAAGGACTGCATCTCGCTGGATGAGGAGGTCCGGCGAGACAGGTTGGAAAACGTCGCCAGCGCGCGGCTTCGTGAAATTCAGGGCGTATTGGACCAATATGCGGGAAGGGTCTGAAAACACCATCGGCATAGATGTGGGCGGCACCAATATCCGCGCCGCGCGGATATCTTCGGATGGTCGCCTAAATGGTCGCGTGACAGAACGGGTGGTATCCGACCGTGATGGTTTCCTGACGCAGGTGTTGCGGCTGATCAATGATTTGCGCAATGCCGGGACGAGGGCCGTCGGCATCGGTATCCCCGGTCGGATCGAGGCGGGAACGCAGCGCATTCTGTCAGCCGGTTATCTGGATATCGCCGGGTTGGATCTGCGCGCGCAGGTTGAGGCCGGGGCGGGGCTGCCTGCGATGATCGCCAATGATGCGACCATGGCCCTGATCGCAGAGGCGGCAATCGGCCACGACGACCAAAGCGGGCTTATCCTGATGGTGACTGTCGGGACAGGGATTGGCGGGGCGGCTGTGATGGATGGCAGGCCGTGGCAGGGCGGCGGGATTGCCGGGCAGTTTGGTCATATTGTCGTGGCGTCAGATGGACCTGTTTGTAATTGCGGTCGGCGTGGATGCGTCGAGACGCAAAGTTCGGGAACCGCTCTTGGCCGTTTGATCGTGGGTGAGGACCTGCCTGCAGATACGCGTGCAGGCGACCTTCTGGCCCGCGCCGCAAACGGAGAGGCGGTGCCGATTGCAATCCTTGCTGATTGGGCCGAACCGATGCGCCGCGCGCTGGAAACTCTGGTCGCCGTGGCGGACCCGAAACTGATCGTGATCGGCGGCGGGCTTGGCGCGGAAATGGCGGCAGCACTTGCGCGACTGCCGAAGGGAAACAGCTGGTTCGGTCTGCCGGTCGCGACGGCACAGCTGGGCGACGATGCAGGCGTTATAGGTGCCGGCTTGGCGGTCATGCCCGCAGCCAAGGATGATGTGGGGGTGCCATGAAGCAGGCGGTGTTGGTCAACGGCGTGCCCGCCAGCGGCAAATCGACGGTGACGCGCCAGCTTATCCGCGGACTGCAGACACAAGGCGCTGCTGCCATGCCGCTTTGCCTTGATACCGTGAAAGAGGGTCTGTTTGCCCAGATCGGAACCGGTGACCGCGAACATAACCGGATGCTCGGCCGGGCCAGTTATCATGCGATCTTCAACCTCATTGCCGAGATGCCGGACAACGTGCTGCCGGTGATCGACGCCTGGCACGGCTTCCAGCCTGAAACCGTGCTGCGCGACCATTTGGCGCGTGCCGGCATTCAGCATGTGGTCGAGATATGGGTTTCGATCCCGCCCGAGGAAGCGGCGCGGCGCTATCGCGCCCGCGCGGACGGCCGTCATGCAGGGCATCTGCCCGCCAGCTATGCTGACGAGCTGTTTGCCCTTGCGGGCAGGGCACGACCGCTTGCATTGGGTGCGGTCATTTCGCTGGACGGCAGTCAGGCCGTGCCCGGGGATCTTGCCCGCCGTGTGCTGGGCGAATTGCAATTGGCAGGCGCGGGCTGATCGTCCGCAATGCCGGAATTTGAGGGAGGAACGAAATCATGGCAGATTACGACAAGGGGCCGATCCTTGTGACCGGGGCCAGCGGCGGGATCGGCGGTGCGACAGTACAGCTTCTGGCCGATAAGGGTGCGGATGTGATCGCATCTGGTCAGAACGCAGAAAAGCTGGCCGAACTGGCAGCGAAGACCGGATGCCGGACGCTGCCCTTCGATCTGACAAGCGAAGACAGCGTCAAGGCCGCGCTGGATGGTCTGGACCTTTGGGGCGTGGTCAATTGCGGTGGTTTCGGCGGCGAGATAGCCACCCCGATGGAAACCGATATCGAGGTTTTCGACAAGGTCATCGCCATCAATGCGCGCGGTGCGCTGCTGGTGACGAAATACGCCTCGGCCAGCATGATCCGGCTGGGGCAGGGGGGCGCGATCGTGAACGTCTCCAGCCAGGCCTCGCTGGTCGCGCTGAAGGGCCATATCAGTTATGGTTCGTCCAAGGCGGCGCTGGATAACATCACTCGCGTTTCGGCGCTGGAACTGGGACAATACGGCATCCGCGTGAATGGCGTGCATCCGACCGTGGTGATGACGCCGATGTCGGCCTGGTATTGGGGCCGGCCTGACATTGAAGGGCCGTTCCTCAGCCAGATGCCGCTTGGCCGTTGGGCGACCGAGGCCGAAATCGCCGCGCCAATTGCCTTTCTTCTGTCGGATGGTGCCTCGATGATCTCGGGCGTTTCGCTGCCCATTGATGGCGGGTTCACCGCAGTCTGAATACCGGAGGAATTGATGAAACAAGCACGGATGAACCGCCTGTTCGGCATTTCTGGGAACTGCTTCGACGTGGCCATCGACCACGGCATGTTCAACGAGAAAAGCTTTCTTAGCGGGATCGAGGATATGCGTCACGCGATCGACGTTGTGGCAGGTGCCAGGCCCGACGCGATCCAGCTTCCGCCTGGGACCGCGCCGATCCTGCAATCGCGTCCCGGCAAGGACCGTCCGGCCCTGGTGCTGCGCACCGATATCGCCAATGTCTACGGCACGCCGCTGCCGCGCACGCTGTTTTCGGAAGTGATCGACCGCGCCGTAGATCAGGCCGTTCGCCTGGACGCTGCCTGCGCGGTCGTGAACCTGCTGATGCTGCCCGATGAGCCCGAGGTCTACGCCGCCTGCGTGCGCAACGTGAACCGTCTGAAGGTCGCCTGCGACGATGCCGGAATGCCCCTGATGGTCGAGCCGCTGGTCATGCAGGACAATTCCAAGGGCGGCTATATGGTCGACGGCAATATCGACAAGATCATGCCGCTGGTCAGGCAGGCTGTCGAACTTGGCGCTGATATCATCAAGGCAGATCCCTGCGACGATCCCACCGAATACCATCGCGTGATCGAGATCGCACAGGGCGTGCCGGTCCTGGTTCGGGGCGGCGGCAAGGTTTCGGACCAAGAGATCCTGAAGCGTACAAAGCTGCTGATGGACAATGGCGCGCGCGGCATCGTCTATGGCCGCAACGTGATCCACCACGACAATCCTGCCGGCATGACGGCCGCACTTATGGCGATTGTTCATGACGGCGCGACTGCGGATCAGGCCATGGAAAGGCTGGGCTGATGCGCGCCATCAGGTTCGGTATCATCGGCTGCGGATTGATGGGCCGCGAATTCGCCTCGGCAGCCGCGCGCTGGATGCATCTGTCGGATATGAAGGCCCGGCCCGAGATCGTGGCGGTCTGCGACACCAATCCCGCGCTGATGGACTGGTTTTCGGAACATGTGTCATCCGTCACGCAGGAGACCACCGATTACCGCGAATTGCTGTCCAATCCCGAAGTCGAGGCCATCTATTGCGCCGTTCCGCATGTGCTGCACGCCAACATGTATCCTGAAATCATCGCCTCGGGCAAAGCGCTTCTGGGCGAAAAGCCGTTCGGGATGGACCGTGCGCAGAACGATGCGATCATGGCGGCGCTGAAGGACGGACCGGGCCAGCTGGTGCGATGTTCGTCGGAAATGCCATTTTATCCCGGCGCGCAAAGGGTGATCGAATTCGCCCGCTCTGGCGCGCTTGGCGACATGCTCGAGGTCGAATGCGCCTTCCTGCATTCCTCGGACATCAATCCCGACAAGGTCATCAACTGGAAGCGCATGGTCGATGTGAACGGCGAATATGGCTGCATGGGCGATCTGGGGATGCATGTCTGCCACGTGCCGCTGCGCTTGGGCTGGCGGCCGAAATCGGTGCATGCGAGCTTGGTCAAGCGTGTCACCACGCGCCCCGACGGCAAGGGCGGGCAGGTGCCCTGCGAAACGTGGGACAACGCGACCATCACCGGCATGGTGGGCGAGGGGGCGGCGGTTTTCCCGCTGGTCCTGAAGACCTGGCGCATCGCGCCGGGCGAGTCGAACACCTGGTCGATCCGGGTCCTGGGAATGCGCGGCTCTGCCGAATTCTCGACCAAGAATCCCCGGCAATGGCGCTTCTTGCGCTATGAACCGGGCGGCGCGCAATGCTGGCAGGTCGAGGATCTGGGCTATCAGTCGCTGTTTCCGGCGATCACCGGCGGCATCTTCGAGTTCGGCTTCACCGACGCCATCCAGCAGATGTGGGCCGCTTTCGTCGACGAACTGGCCGGCGGCGATGCGAAGGGCTTCCATTGCGCCACCCCGGATGAAGCCGCCGCACATCATGCCATTCTGACCGCCGCGCTGATCTCGGGCGTCGAGGGCCGCGTGGTCGAGGTGGAGTATCCGCAATGAAGCGATCCGAAATCAACGCTGCCATCCGCAGGGCCGATGCGACGCTGGAACAGCACGGCTGGGCAATGCCCGATTTCGCCAGCTGGTCCGGCGAAGACCACAGGGCCCATGCCACCCGCAGCGAATGGTTGCGCGATCGCCAGATCGGCTGGGATGTGACCGATTTCGGCTCTGGCGAATTCGCGCGCCGGGGGCTTGTGCTGTTCTGCGTCCGCAACGGCATTTTTGGCGCCGAGGGCGAGCGGCCCTATGCCGAAAAGCTGCTTTTCGTCGAGGTTGGGCAGGAAACGCCCTTCCACGCACATCGCATGAAGTTGGAGGATATTATTGTCCGGGGCGGCGGCACGCTGTGTATCGAGTTCACCCCCGAGGGTTCTGAGACCCCGCTGAGCGGCGAACCGGTCGGTGACACGGTGCGCATCGACGGCGCCGAATTTCCAGCCTATGGCCGCATCCACCGCCTTCGTGCAGGGCAGGGCATCACCGTGCCGCGCGGGATGCAGCATCGCTTCTGGGGCGAGGATGCGCCGGTTTTCCTGGCCGAGGTCAGCCAGTGCAATGACGACCGCAACGACAATTTCTTCCTTGAGCCCATCGGCCGCTTCTCAAGGATCGAGGAGGACGAGGCCGCGTATCGCCCGCTGTGGAACGAAGGGGGCGGGCGATGACATCGCGCGAACGGCGCGGGATTGCCTGCGCCGGGAACTGGATCCTAGATATCGTTCACGACATCCCGGCCTGGCCGGAAAAATCGGACCTGGTGCAGATCACGAAGCAGGTCAGCGGGTTGGGCGGCGGGCCTGCGAATGTCGCCGCCGGGCTGATGGCGATGGGCGCGGGCTATCCCGTGGTGCCGGTCGGGCTGGTCGGCGCGCGTTCACTTGGGGATGAGATGCTGGCGCTGGCGCAAGAGGCCGGGCTGGACACGGCGCGGATAGGGCGCACCTCGGCGGCGACGACCTCGCAGACGCATGTCATGAACGTGCCGGGCGACAGCCGGACCTTCTTTCACCACACAGGCGCGAACGACCTGCTGGATGCGCAGATGATCGACGTGGCCGGGCTGGCCGGGATGGGGCTGAAGATCTTTTATCTCGGGTATCTGAACCTGCTGGCGACGCTTGACGCGCCGGGCGAGGATGGGCGCCCGCGCGCCGCTTCTGTCTTGGGCGAAGCGCGGGCGCGCGAAATGATCACCTGCGTCGATCTGGTTTCGTCGCAAAGCCCGGCCTTCCGCGATACCGTCTTCGGCTGCCTGCCCGATATCGACTATCTGTTCCTGAACGAGACCGAGGCTGCCCGCGCCACCGGCCTGACGATTACGGGACCAGAGGATGAGCCGGGCATGATCGCGGCCGCCCGCGCCCTTGCAAAAGGCGGTGTCCGGTGCGCCATCATCATGCACTCACCCGCAAGGACGGTCTGGCTGGAGGATGATGCGACCCAGGTATTCAGCCCGCAACCGCTGCCCGCCAACAGGATCGTCAGTTCTGTCGGTGCGGGGGATGCCTTTGCGGCCGGAGTCATTCACGGACTTCATGAGGGATGGCGTCGCGAGGCCGCCGTCGCGCTTGGCTTTCGGGCCGCAGCGGCCTGTCTTGGAACCCAGACCGCGACAGGTGGGCTGGGCCCGGAACTGCTTGACGCCCCGTGATGCCGTCGTCTGTGTCACGCACCACCCTGGCCGGCAGCGCTGCCTGACCGGCAGGCCGCCTGATAGGTTTCAAGTCCGCGCCGTACATGCGCGATGACCAGGTCTTCCGGCTCCATCGGTTCGTCGGCAGATGAAGCTGCCCCCGGCAGGTGCTGCCACAGCAGCGGCATTGGAACCTTTCGGCCGCGCAGCACGTCAAACAGCCGCGAGACGGCAGCCTTCGCCTGCCCGGTTGGCCAATAATAGCGGATACGGTCCGACAGCGAATAATGCCGCAGCCATCGCTGCGTTGCCGCGTCGCCCGGATAATGGCGCTGCCAGCTTTCCGGATGGGCGATCATTTCCGTTTCCATGGCCTGCATCAACGGGCGCGCACCATAATCCGGCACCAGATCCGAAGCGATCAGATCCAGCGCGTAAAGTGCCTCTCGCAGAAGAAAGGTCAGTTCTGGTCCGACCTTGAGGATCGCGAAACCATCCGCGACAAGCTGTGACAGGGCGGCGCCACCCTGATAGTCGGTTGAATGCGCCTCGAAGATCAGGCCCGGTTGTTCCTTCAGCGTCGCGATAAGGTCGCGGGCCGCATCAGGTTGGTAGCGGATCACATTCTCATTGCCGAACTCGACGCCCGGCTGCACCACCATCGCGATGACCCGCGAGAGCGCCTGTTCAAGGCCAGCTTCGGTGAAGACGCGACGATGGACCTGCAGCGTCTGGATTGCGGCAGCCGGCGCTGTCGGTGGAATCGCGTCAAGCAGGTGATCGGCCCCACCGGGCGGCGGAACCTCTGTTCCGATCACATAAAGCGGCATTTCACCGCCGGCGTCGCGTGCCGCAATTTCCGCGACCTGCGCCAGCCTTGCGGCACGATGTGCCGTTTTCTCATCGTCAAGCGCGGCAGGTTCGCCCGCGACACCCATCGAGCAATCCAGATGGATCTTTCGAAAACCCGCCGCAACATAGGCCGAGACCATCATTTCGGCTTCGGCCATTGCCTGATCCGGCGAAAGGTCCCGCCAGGGGTTCGGGCCAAGGTGATCGCCGCCAAGAATGATCAGATGGCGCGGACAGCCTTCACGCTTTGCCAGGCTGAATACCAGATCGGCGAAATCCTGCGGTGTCATGCCGGTATATCCGCCCAGATGATTGACCTGGTTGCAGGTGGCCTCAATCAGCACGGGATGACCATGCTGGGCAGCCAGGCGCAGCGCTGCGCGCAGCACCAGCGGATGGGCCGAACAGACCGACGTGATGCCGCTTGGCTGACCGGCAACGCGTGCCGGGGCCAGATCCGTCAGGGCGTCAAGGCTCATGTCGCGTCTCCGTGTTGGGCGATGAAGCGGTCCAGTTCGTCCTTCGTGCCTGCGCCCTCCATCGGGCCAAGGACGGTTACGTTCCGCGCGCCGGCAGCGTTGGCATATGAAAGCGCCTGCGCGACCCCCATTCCCAATCTGCGGCAGGCGACATAGGCGCCGCCAAAACAGTCACCCGCGCCGGTCGGGTCTGTTTCGTCTACCGCAAAGGCGTTGGCACGGACGGGGTCCGCATTGGGCGCGAAAACGACCGAACCGCGCGAACCTTGTTTCAGCGCGATTTCGCGAACGCCCATTTCGAACAGCCGCGCTATCGCCGCATCTTGCCCTGCAATGCCTGCGGCACGCTCCAGCTCGTCGCCCGAGGGCAACAGCAGGTCGGAGCTTGCGATCAGCCGGTTGAAAAGCGCCTCGGTCTGGACATCGCGCGCCAGTTCCTTGCGCAGGTTCGGATCGACCGACAAGGTGCCGCCGCGCGCCTTGATGCGCGGCGCGGCGTATTCGATGACCTCGCGCGCGGCAGGCATCGACAGCGCAGTCCCCATGACATGCAGATGCCCCGCGCGTCCGATCAGATCCGTCACGCTTTGGGTCAGGCCGAAACGCGCCGCAGCCGATGTGGCGATGTTATAAACGAAATCGCGAGAGCCGTCGGCCCTGTAGCGGACGAATGCGCTGCCGGTCGGGAAAACGGGATCGACGACGATCGCCGATATGTCGACACCGTCGCGGCGCAATCGATCAAGGTTGACGGTGCCGAAATCATCATTGCCCACGGCGCCGATCATCGCGGCTGATCCGCCCATCCGCCCGCACTGATCGATGAAGATCGCGGGTGCACCACTGGGATAGGGTCCTGTTAGCGGCTGCGGGTCCAGAAAACCCTGACCGGTCGAGCTTGCCATGATCTCGACCAGAATTTCGCCGACGCAGATCGTCGGGCCAAGCGCATCGGGGGCAAGCACCATATCGTTCATTCCCGCCTCGTTCGGCTGATATATCCTGCCCGACCGACGTCGCTCGTGGCCCGCAGCGGGCAGGCGACGCGTCCAAGCTGGTGACCATTCAGCCGTGCCATCAATCCCCCTGACTCGTTGCGCGGGACGCCAAAGCCACCGGCGCGGTTCGGTCATTCGTTCAAGGGATATATTTGCATTGACAGCAATACAAACGGAAATACGGCAACCGTCAGGCATGTTTCAGGGCGGGCGAAAAGCCGCTGCATAACCTGACCGCACCAGATCTATGCCGCCGATATTCGCAATATCAGTTGGTCAGTGTCGGGCGTGTGCGCGGTGCCCCGGCGCCCGAATGATTTCGTAGTTGGCAGGGCACGCAGCGGGCCACTGTGCTTGACCTGAAGGCCGGCGCAGCTTCAGATGGGGCATTGCAGTTCAAACAGTTTGATGACCGAAGGATATTCCCGTGACCCCGGAACGTGTAATCGTTGCTGATGATCACCCGATCGTGCGTGAAGGGATCTGCCGGATCGTTTCGATGGGCAACCCGCAGGCCATCATCACAGAGGCCGCAACATTTGACGAAGTTCTGACGGCCGCAAGTGCAGATCCGCCGTCGGTCCTGCTGCTGGATCTGCTGTTTCCGGGGTTCGACCCCGATATCTCGCTGCGGCAGCTGCGCTTGGCCCATCCAAGGGCCACGATCATCGTCATCTCGATGGTTGACGATTGCGAAACGGTCGACAGGGTCATGCAGTCGGGCGCTGACGGTTTTGTCAGCAAGGCGGTCCCGCCCGCAGAGATGTCGAAGGCGCTGAATGACATCCGGGGGGGCGACGTGGTGATCCTCAGATCGGACGAGCCAACGATCACGCCGCCCCTGCTGCCCGATAGCGGGATCGAGGCGCTTAGCCCCCGGCAGCGCGACGTGCTTGCCCTGATCGCCAAAGGTGCCTCGAACAAGGAAATTGCGCGCGACCTGGGGATTTCGCCTTTCACGGTGCGCATCCATGTATCTGCGATCCTGCGGATACTCGATGTTCCGACGCGGGCGGCTGCGGCTGCCCGTATCGGCAGGCGCTAGGCCCCGGCAGCGGGGCGGCTGCCTTCGGCCAGTAGACCCAGCATGACCGAACGCAGTTCGGCTGGATGGGTGGGTTTGCTGAGGATCGGCAGGGAAGGATCAGCCACGGCGTCGCGCACCCTTTCCTCGTCATGTGCCGTGACGATGATCGCGGGTATGTTCTGACCCTGTCCGGCGCGGATCAGGCGGATGGCCTCGACACCGGTCGTCGGTCCGCCAAGGTCGTAGTCGGCAACGATCACGTCGCAGGCGATTGCTGTGGACGGTGCTGTCCTGAATGGCTGAACCTGGCAGCCCCACCGCTCCATCAAAAGCTGCGTCGATACAAGGACGGCCTGATCGTCCTCGATCAGTGCGACGCGCGCGCCGTGTAGCAGGCTTTTTGGCAGACGGGGTGCGATGGTCATGGCGACTGGTGCATCGGTCGCCAGCACAAGCCCCTGAATGCCGACTGCTGTCCCTTTTCCGGGGGAAGACCCGAAGATGACACGCACACCAAGCAGATCGGCCATGCGCCGCAGGATGGCAAGGCCCAATCCGATACCTTCGATATCGTTTCCGGGTGAGGAGACGCGGTAAAATTCGTCGAAGACGCGCTGATGTTCGCCCGCCTCGATCCCGATGCCCTGATCCATGACCCAGAGCGTCGCCGTCTTGCCATGTCTGCGGCATCCGATCAGCACGTCGGATCCCGCCGCATATTTCACCGCGTTCGACACCAGATTCTGTAACATGACGGTCAGCAGGCCGGGATCGGTATCGACGATGATCGAGCTGTCTATCCAGCGAAGATTGATACCGGCCCGCTGGATCTCTGCCTCATACTGGTGGGCCACGTCGCGGATGACTTCGCCCAAAGGGACGGCTTTCGTGCGCACCACAACCTTGCCGCTGTCCAGCGTTGCAATGTCGAAAAGAGAGCGCAGCATCCGGGTTACACTGCGCAGCGAATGGTCGATATTGTCCAGCATGTTCACGTCGGTGGGCGACAGTTTGGCGTCGCGCAGGCAATTGGTGAACAGTCCGATGGCGTGCACGGGCTGGCGCAGATCGTGACTGGCATGGGACAGAAACCGTGCCTTGGCAAGGTTGGCGCGGTCGGCGGTCCGGTAAGCTTCCCGCGTGTCGGACAAAAGTGCATTGGCATAAAGGGGGACAAACAGCAGCGAAAGCCCGAAGGCCGCGATGACAAAGGGTTGCTGCTGCCAGAACGGACTGCATGTGCCGATGACCACCAGGCACAGCATCGCCACCAATGTTGCCCCGATCAGATAACGCGACCCGTAGCGCATGCCGTATCCGACCGTCACCGACAGCAGAACAGCGAAAATCGGGGCCATGAAAGCATCACCAAGTGTTATGACAAGCGTAATGCTGCCAAAATCGGCGGCCATGCTAAGCGCACGCCTGCCATGATGGACGCCTGGTCGGCGGCGGATGTCTAACGCCAGCAGCAGTGTGAACAGAAGCATCGTGGGCGGATAGGCAATCATTACCCGCCGCACCTGTGGATCAAATTTGTCCAGATGAATGCCCAAAGCGATGTAAAGCGCGAATGCGATCGTGATTATGACCCGGACAAGCGCCTGTCCTGCCTCGGTGTCGCGGCTTTGTCCGCTGGTGCCAGACCCCGAAATGGCACGCCTGGCCCGGATTGCAGAATTCTCGGTCGCCAACGCATCTCCTCCATACGTTGCGCGCGGGCAAATCATGGTGACAGGCGTTGCGCCGCTGTTTTCGCCAACCGTTCCATCTAGGCGCGTCGCCTGACGATCGCACAGTAGCACACCTGACCTATAGCACGTCCGACCTATATCGCGCGGCTGGTTTTTGAAGAATTCTGACAGCGTTGTAACTGTAACGAGGAGAATCTTTCATGCAGGAATCCGACATCAAACCCTTGTCGCCGGATCAGGTGGCAAGGGTTTCCGGTGCGGGTCCGGATGTAGGCATCGACCCGATCGTGCCCACCCGCCCCCGCCGGCCCTGGCCCCCGGAACGGACGATCGACCCGATCCCGGGTCCCCGGATCCCTTAGGTGCTGCGCACCTGAACATCACGAAAAATGGAGACTGAAGTGCAAATGACTGATGCCGAAAGGCAGCGGCCGCAGGTGGCTGGCGAAAGCCGGCTGACTGCTATGACCGAGGCCGAGATCGGCCAGGTATCTGGCGCCGGTGTGAATCGATTCGTGTTCACCGCGATGGAAATCACCGTCGGCATGATCCTGCGGTCGCTGCGATAATGCCGCGAACCGCGCAGAAGAACCTGCAAGAAAAGCCGCGGGAACTGTCGCTTTACGGTGAACTGACCCTTGCGGACACCGAACTGGTGTCCGGCGGAAGTGCTGTGCTTATCGGCATTGGCCCGGTCGTCATTGCGGCCGGGACAGGCAGGAAAAGCCAGAATTAACCATCAAACATCTTTAACTGAAAGAAAGAGAAGAAAATGAACAATACCATGGACATGCTGAACGAACCGACCCTGGCTGACAGCGAATTCGCGCTTCTGAGCGACGATCAGACCGACGATGTGTCGGGCGGTTTCATCATCGCCGCAGCACTGGTTATCAGTGCGGCAGAGATCGGGCTTGCGCTGATTGCGCGCGAGATGTGCCGCTGATCGCTGACACATAAGGGAAGTGCCCCCCATTTACCCTCTCCCTGGGGGCACTTCTTTTGCCAGGTTCCGTCAGACACGTTACTGACGGCAAGTTTCAGGACGACGCGCAACCGTCATGAGTAATTCCCCGAACGACCCGTCCGGACCGCTGTTCCGTGAGCAGGCGGTCCAGCATCAGCTGCGCCGTCTTGATGGCGAGGTGATGCTGTCGCTGTCGCTGAGGATGCGGGTGCTGATCGTGCTGGCAGCCATTCTGATCCTCGGCGCAGGGGGATTTCTGGCCACCGCAAGCTACGCCCGTATGGAAACCGTTTCCGGTTGGATTGTCCCGCGTGACGGGCTGATCCGCGTAACGGCCCAACAGGGTGGTATTGTCGACAGCCTGACCGTGGCCGAGGGCGATACCGTGGCATCGGGAACCGCGCTTGCGACGCTGCGCCTGTCGTCAGTTACGGATGCGGGCGATACCGGGCAGGCGCTGGCCCGCCACCTTGAAGCACAGGCGGAAGCGGCCCGCGCCGAAGCCGCTGCGACGCGTGAAAAACTGCTGGCCGAAGAAGACCGCCTTCGTGATCAGCGCGTGGCGCTGCTGCGTGAACGTGACGAAAGTCGCCAGCGCCTGGCGGCGATGGAGGAACGGCTGGAACTGGTGCGCATCAATACCGAGCGGATGCAGGATATCGCCGGCAGAGGCTTCGCCAGCACCCGCGCCGTCGAGGAGGCCGAAATTTCCGGCCTGGTCGCCCAGCAGGACGCGGCAGAGATCCGAATGCTGGTGCTTTCGCTGGATCGCGAAATTGGTGAACTGGACAGCCGCCTTCAGGCGCTGCCGCTGGATATTCGCGCCGCCGATGCGCAGGCACGCGCGAATGAAGCCGCGCTTGATCAGCGCCGTACGGAACTTGCCGTCCAGACCGACTACCGCGCAACGGCCACGGTCAGGGGCAAGGTCGTTGCCATCCCGGTCGCGATTGGTCAAAGCGTGTCAGCCGGCGCGGTCGTGGCCGTGATGACGCCCGCGGACTCTCGACTTGAAGCCGAGCTTTATGTGCCGTCGCGTGCGGCGGGTTTCATCCGCGTCGGAAACGAAACCCGGCTGATGTATCAGGCCTTTCCCTACCAGAAATTCGGAACCGCGCGCGGCCGCATACGCGAGGTGTCGCGCACCGTCCTTGCCCCGGGCGAACTTGCCATTCAGGGAATGACCTTTCAGGAGCCGGTGTTCCGCGTGAAGGTGGAACTCGATCGCGACGAAGTTGACGCTTATGGAGAGTTGATCCCTGTTCAGCCCGGCATGCTGTTGTCGGCCAATATTGTCACCGACAGAAGAAGCCTTCTGGAATGGCTGTTCGACCCGATTTATGCCGTAGGTCGTCAGGGATGAATATCGCGGGTCTGCACCTTGGCGCGCGCCGATTGCCGGTGATCCGCGCCGCCGAGGCCGCCGAATGCGGTCTGGCATGTCTTGCCATGATCGGCAGCTATCACGGTCACGATCTTGACCTGAATACATTGCGCCAGCGCTTTTCGCTGTCATTGCACGGTGCCACGCTGCGCGGCCTGATGGAATTGGGCGGTCAACTGTCGCTGTCGCCTCGGGCGCTGCGGGTGGGGTTGAATGCACTCGACAAGGTGCGGCTGCCGGCGATCATCCACTGGGATCTCAATCATTTCGTTGTCTTGAAATCGGTGCGCGGCAAGCGTGCCACCATTCATGACCCGGCGCGCGGCGCGCGGACCATGACGCTGGATGAACTGTCGCAGCATTTTACCGGCGTTGTGCTGGAACTTGCCCCCGTGGCCGACTTCGAACCGATCGCGGCGCGCAGCCAGCTGAGGCTTTCACATCTGTGGTCGAAGATCAGCGGCGTGGCACCCACCGTCATTCAGGTGCTCGTGCTGTCTTTCCTGTTCCAGTTGGTGACCTTCGTTCTGCCTTTTCAGATGCAGCTGGTCGTCGACGAAGCGATAGGGCGGTCTGATCGCAACCTGCTGACGGTGCTGGCGCTTGCTTTCGGGGCGCTCGTCGTCATTCATGCCGGATTGGAGGCGCTGCGCAACTGGGTGTTGCGACTTCTGGGGGCGCTTCTGTCGTTTCAGGTCGTCGGAAATATCGTTCGCCATCTGATGCGGCTGCCGGTCTCGTATTTCGAGAAGCGGCATATCGGCGACGTCATGTCGCGGATCGAGTCGACGACGGTCATTCAGGATGTGCTGACACGTGGCACGGTTTCGGCCCTAGTCGATGGGGTCATGGCAGTCATCGCGGCGGGGATCCTGTTTTTGTATTCTCCGTTACTGGCCAGTATCGTGATCGGCTCTCTGCTGATCGTGCTGGCGCTGACACTGGCATTTTACCCGCCGACCCGCGCCCGAACCGAGGCACGCATCATCGCCCAGGCCGAGGAGCAGTCCTATCTGATGGAATCCGTCCGCGGCGCCCAGACGATCAAGCTGTTCGGCGCCGAAACCGCACGCGAGGCCGCGTGGCGCAACCGCTACGCCAGCGTCATCAACAGCACGGTTTCGCTTGGCAGGTTTGAAATCACGCTTGGCTTTCTGCAACAGGCTGTCATCGGTGTGCAGACCGTCCTGATCATCTATCTTGGCGCACGGATGATCCTTGACGCGCAGGGCTTTTCCATCGGGATGCTGATGGCGTTCCTGTCCTATCGTCAGACCTTCAGCGACCGCACCCTGTCGCTGGTAGGTGAGATGACACAGTTCCGGTTGCTGCGACTGCATCTGGACCGGCTGGCCGATATCGTGGCGACCCCGGCAGATACGGATCAATTGCAGCCGGTGCATCCAACCGGCGCCAACGCAGGCGGCGCAGTCACCCTGCGCAATATAAGCTTCCGATACGGTGCGACATTGCCGCTGGTGTTGAACGATGTCTCGCTGTCGGTCGAGGCGGGCGATTTCGTGGCCGTCAAGGGGGCGTCAGGCAGTGGCAAGACGACGTTGACGAAAATACTGCTGGGTTTGGCCCAGCCCGAAGCCGGGCAGGTCCTGCTTGACGGTCAGCCAGCCAGTCCCGGCCTGTGGCGGGCGTGGCGTTCGCAGATCGGTGTCGTTGCGCAGGACGATCGCCTGCTGTCGGGCAGCATCGCCGACAATATCGCCTTTTTCGATCCCGATCTGGATATGGAACGCGTGGTGATGGCGGCGGCGGCGGCGCGGGTGCATGACGATATCCTGCGGATGCCGATGCAATACCTGACGCTTGTCGGCGATATGGGTTCGGCACTGTCAGGCGGCCAACGGCAACGCGTCTTTTTGGCACGCGCACTTTATCGCCGGCCGAAACTGCTGCTGCTGGACGAGGGTACAGCCAATCTGGACGAGGACAGCGAACGCGCCATCGCAGATCTGATCGAGGCGCTGCCGATCACACGCATTGTCATTGCCCATCGCCCCGAACTGATCAGCCGCGCCAATCGCTGCCTTGTTTGCGAGGGTGGGAAATTGCGCGAGATACGAACCGCGCCGCTGCGCGACGCAGGTTGAAAAGCGCGGTGCCTGCGATCCCGAATGACCCGGGTCTGCCGGTCCTCCGCGACCGTTCATGTCTTCGCACAAAGGTCAATTGCCGGGGCCGCGCGATCCGATATCCGACACCTTTTAAAGGTCGTTCGGCAGGTCGATATCGCGAAGCCGCTCCTCGTTCACGGGCAGGCGCGATCTTTGCGGGATGTCGCGCAGCAATGTTCCGGCGCCGCGATCTCCGGTCAGATGCTGAAAGCTGTCCAGCATGCGCACCGGGAATACTGCCGGTGGCATCGGCGTGTCGCGCATGAGCATGCAGCCCGGCTGATCGTGTGAGAGGTCAAGCAAGCTGACGATATCGTCTCGTTGCAGAAAGGGCATATCAGCCAAAGCGATAAGCACTCGGGCAACAGGTTTCAGTCTGATCGCTGCAATCCCCTGCTTCAGACTGCTGGACTGAACGTCGCCCGCGGGAACAAAGATTGTCTCGAAGCCAGCCCTTTGTGCGACGGCAGCAACCTTTTGCGACGACACCACTGCCAGGCGCGACGTGAACAGATCCGCGCCGAGGGGCGCCATCGCTTCCTCGATCACGGTCGTGCCGTTCAGCGGGGCCAGAAGCTTGTCATCCTTGCCGAACCGCCGCGATTGGCCGGCTGCTAGAAGCAGGACGGCCGTCGTCATGCCCGCGTCAGGCCTGCCGCACGGTCCAGCACTTGCGCAAGAACCGAGACGGCGAGTGTCCGGGGATCGCGGGTGGACAGGATCAACCCGAAGGGGGACGCAAGCCTGTCGATCACGGCTTTTGGAAGACCCATGCCCTGCAGCGCGGCACATCGCGACTTGTGGGCGCGCAGACTTCCCTGCGCGCCCACAAGGAATGCCGGGCTTTGCAGCGCATGCGCAAGCAAGGCAGGCTCTCGGTCGTGGTCGTGGAAGAACAGCACGACCGCGCTGTAGGGATCAAGGTTCAGGCCGTCGGGCCAGCCGGTGGTCGTCAGGCTGCGACCAAAGCCCGCCTCTGCCAAGGTCTCGTCATCCGGGCTGAACAGTTCGACCGGATAGCCCGCCTGCTGCGCGATGCGGGCAAAGCAGGACGCTTCGGGACCTTTGCCGAAGACGATCATGCGGGGCTGCGGACGAATGCAGATGTTCAGTGCATCTGCCGCGTGGGCCGCAACAATAGCCCCGGATGATGCTACGCTGATCGCAGCCGGTTCGCGCGCAGCAAGGCGCGCGCGCGCCTGCGCCAGTGCAGCCATCTGCGGCTGAGGCAGAACGGCGATTTCCAATCCGCCACCGCAGGGCAATTCGATGTCTGCGAAAGGCGATCCTGTGCCATAGCGAAGGAAACGCGGCGACCCGTCCTGCAATGCCTGTTGCGCATGAAGCGCAACATCGCGCTCCAGACAGCCCGAGGACAGGCTTCCAGTCCGCTTTCCGTCCTGTTCAATCGCCATGGCAGCACCCAACGGTCGATAGGATGCACCTTCGATGCGGGTAATCACTGCAAGTGCGGTGTGCGGGCCGAAAGCGTGCAGGGGAAAGTCCGTCTCGCACACCTGCGCTGTGGTGAACTGCGGCTTCACCGGCTGGAAAAGGACGGGCGCGGCACTGGTGTTCATCAAGGCATCCTCGGCGGTTGTTCTGTCGGCCCGGATAGAAATGTGCCGCGCCGTTCATCCGGCGCGGCACGACTTGCGTCAGATCGCTGGCAGCCGGTCGAGCACCTTGTCCAGCGTCAGAGGATAGTCGCGGATGCGCACGCCGGTCGCGTTGTAATGCGCATTGGCAATCGCGGCGGCGGTGCCGCACAGGCCCAGTTCCGCGATGCCCTTGGCCTTAAGCGGCGTGGATGCCGGGTCGAGCGTGTCGAGAAACACGACCTCTTGCGCATGGATGTCGGCGTGAACCGGGACCTCGTAACCGGCCAGGTCGTGATTGGTGAAGAAGCCGCGACCGGTATCGACGGCAAGTTCCTCCATCAACGCGGCACCGACGCCCATGACCATCGCACCGATCACCTGACTGCGTGCCGTCAGCGGATTCAGGATACGCCCCGAATCGCAGACCGACAGCATCCGGCGAACCCGTGTTTCGCCGGTGCCGACATGGACCGCGACCTCGGCGAAATGCGCGGCGAAGGTGGCGAGGATCATCTTTTCCTGGAAATCGCCGAACTCCATCGTATCTTCGGCGGCGATCTCGCCCTCGGCGGCGATTTCAGTCAGCGGAACGGTCCGGTCTCCGACGGTGACGTTGCCATCCGCGAATTCCAAAGCGTTCGCATCCTCATTGCCCATCTTGCGGGCGATTTCCTGGCGCAGCTTCACGCAGGCGGCATAGACCCCCGCGGTCGAGCTCGATGCGCCGAACTGCCCGCCCGATCCCGCAGCCGCAGGATACGCGCTGTCACCCAGCCGGACCTCGACCTGATCCACCGTCAGCCCCAGCATCTCGGCTGCCGTCTGGCCGATGATGGTATAGGAACCGGTGCCGATATCGGTCATGTCGGTTTCGACGATCGCCGTCCCCTCGGGCGTCAGGATCACCCGCGCGCCCGACGCCTGCGTCGGCGCACCGCGATAGCCGCCGGCCATGCCGTGCCCGATCAGCCACATGCCTTCGCGGCGGCTGCCGGGTTCGCGGTTGCGGTCGGCCCAGCCAAAGCGTTCGGCCCCTTCACGCAGGCATTGCACGAAGTTACGGTCAGAAAAGGGCTTTTCGGGATCGCCGGGATCGACCTGCGTGTCGTTGATGGCGCGGAATTCCACAGGGTCGATGCCCAGCTTTTCGGCCATCTCGTCCATGGCGATTTCCAGTGCCATCAGGCCCGACGCTTCGCCCGGTGCGCGCATGGCGTTCGCCTCGGGCAGATACATCTCGACCAGGCGGCTGACGACCAAACGGTTTTCACCAGCATAGAAGACCGGGGTCTGCGCGGTGCAGTTCTCTCCCCGCCCGCCGGGCTGTGTTTCAGACATCCCCTCATGGCCGATGGCGGTGATGGTGCCATCTTGATCCGCACCGATGCGGATGCGCTGAATGGTCTCGGATCGATGCGTGGTGTTATTCGCGATCATCGGGCGGGGCAGGGCGACCTTGACCGGACGCCCCGTCTCGCGTGAGCCGAGCGCGGCAAGCACCGCATCGGCACGAACGAACAGCTTCACCCCGAAACCACCGCCGATGAATGGACTGTCGACGCGGACGTTTTCCTTGTCCAGCCCGAACACGTCGCAAAGCCCCTGGACATTCCATGCGATCATCTGGTTCGAGGTCCAGACGGTCAGCTTGTCTTCACCTTCCCACAGCGCGATGGTCGCGTGCGGTTCCATCATGGCGTGGGATTCGGACGGCGTGGTATAGGTTTCGTCCAGCGTCACCGCAGCCTCGGCAAAGGCGGTGTCGAAATCGCCGACCTTCTGCTCTGGCTCGACCTCCTCTTGCAGCGCAGCTTCGCGCCGCGCGGCAAGATCGAATCCTTCCGTTTCGTCCTCCTCATATTCCACACGGATCAGTGCGGTCGCGGCGCGGGCTTCTTCGAAGCTGTCGGCGACGACAAGCGCGATGGCCTGATGGTAATGCAGAACCTCGGGGCCGCCGAACAGCGGCACGACGTTCATCTGGAACTTGCCCAGCACATCCATGTCTGTGGTGCGGATGACGGCCTGCACACCCGGCGCGGCCTCGGCCTCGGACGTGTCCATGCTGGTGATCCGGCCCTTGGCGATGGCGGCACCCAGTGGATAGCCGACCAGCTGGCCCTCGGCCACGTCATGGCGTTCATAGGCATAGGGCGCGGTGCCGGTCGTTTTCAGCGGGCCGTCGATGCGCGGCGTCGATTTGCCCAGAACGCGCTGACGATCAGAGGCATTCTCGGTTGCGGGTTGATTGAAATCCATGGCTCTTAACCCCTCGCCTCGGCCAGCATCGCGGCCAGTGTCCGCTCTGCCAGGGTGATCTTGAATGCGTTTTCCTCGGTCGGGTTCGCACCATCCAGCAGCCTTGCGATGACAGCGGCGGCGCCGTTTGGCAGTTCCGCCTCAGCCTCGGCCATGCGCCACGGCTGCGGAGCGACGCCGCCGAGCGCTACACGACCCGTGCCGTCGTCCTGCAGAACGAGTGCCACCGAGACGAGCGCGAAGGCATAGGACGCCCGGTCGCGCACCTTGTGATACATATGTGCGCCCCCAAGCGGCGCGGGCAGGGTGACGGCGGTGATCAGCTCGCCGGGTTCCAGAACTGTTTCGACCTCGGGCGTGTCGCCGGGCAGGGCATAGAAATCCGCCAGCGGAATCTGACGCGTCGCCTCTGATCCATTGGTCGTTTCCACGACCGCATCCAGCAGGCGCAGCGCAATCGCCATGTCCGACGGATGTGTCGCGATGCAACTGTCGGACGTGCCGATGACGCCAAGCTGCTTGGAAAACGCACCCTCCATCAGGGCGGTGCAGCCCGACCCCGGCTGGCGCTTGTTGCATGCCATGTTGGTGTCGTAGAAATAGGGGCAGCGCGTACGTTGCAACAGGTTGCCGGCTGTCGTCGCCTTGTTGCGCAACTGACCCGAAGCCCCGGCGACAAGTGCCCGCGTCAGCACGCCGTAATCGCGGCGCACGCGTTCATCGGCGGCAAGGTCGGTATTGCGCACAAGCGCCCCGATGCGCAGCCCGCCGTCTTCGGTGTCCTCGATCTGGTCCAGACCGATCCCGTTCACGTCGATCAGATGCTGAGGTGCCTCGATTTCCAGCTTCATCAGGTCCAGCAGGTTCGTGCCGCCCGCGATGAACTTCGCTGCAGGGTTGTCAGCGGCAAGCGATGCTGCCTCGGCCGGGCTGGTCGCGCGGTCATAGCTGAAGCTTCTCATGCCTGACCTCCATGAACCTGAAGAATTGCTGCCATCATGTTGGAATAGGCGCCGCAGCGGCAGATATTGCCGCTCATCCGTTCGCGGATCTCGTCTTCTGTGACCTGCATCGGGGCCATCAGATCAGCAGTGACATGGCTGGGAATGCCGGCCTCGATCTCGGCCAGCACGGCGCGGGCCGAACAGATCTGTCCGGGCGTGCAGTATCCGCATTGATAGCCGTCATGTTCCACGAAGGCCGCCTGCATCGGGTCCATGTCATCGGGCGTGCCGATGCCTTCGATGGTCTCGACCTCATCACCGTCATGCATTACCGCCAGCGACAGGCAGGAATTGATCCGCCGCCCGTTAACTGTGACGGTGCAGGCGCCGCATTGGCCGTGGTCACAGCCCTTCTTGGTGCCGGTCAACTGGCTATGTTCGCGCAGCGCGTCCAGCAGCGTCGTGCGGTTGTCGATTTCAAGCGAACGGCTTTCGCCATTGACCACAAGATTGACTGACGAGCGGGTTTCGCCCGATGGGGCGGCTCCCTCGACGCTTTGCGCCCCGGCAGTGTGCGGCAGGGTCACGTTGCTGGCAGTTGCAAGTGCTGCTGCCGCACTGCCCATCAGGACAGTCCGGCGCTTTACCTGCCATTCAGGTGTAATTGAAGACATCTTTCCCTCCCAGTGGGGTATTGGCTGCATCTCGCATGTGGCGAACCGCAACGGGTGGAATGTTCTAAGACTAGCCGATGAAAAGGTATTCGTTCCATGTTAAATTATCGATAGGACTTATCTTGAAATCGCATGAAACCGTGCGTGGCGATGCCCCGCTTTGGACCAACCGCCACCGGGGTTGATAATGTTGCGCTAACAGATTCATCCTGTGGCTGAACGTCGCCAAGGCCCGGATGGTTCATCGCAAAGTTCGCCCGCATGCCATTCCAGGGCGCTGCCGCCGCAGCGACGCAATCGCGCGCAAATCGACGCGGTCAGATCACGCAGACCCCATCAGAAGGTCAGGCAGGTATGTCACGATTGACGGGATCACGGTGATCAGCAGCAGCGCCAGCCACAGCGCCGCCACGAAAGGCCAGGCTTCGCGGATGAAACTGCCCATGCCCACGCGCAGGACCGAGCAGGTGGTGAACATCAGCGTGCCAACTGGCGGGGTCACGCCGCCGATTGTCAGGTTCACGATCATGACGATCCCGAAATGCAACGGATCAATGCCGAGTTCGGTGACCGCTGGCACCAGAATGGGCGTCAGAAGGATCAGGGCCGCTGTGCCTTCGATCACCATGCCGATCAATAGCAGCAGAATATTGATGAGCAGCAGCATCATCAGGGGGTTGTTAGTGACATTCAGCAACAGCTCTGCGCCCTTTGCGGGGATCTGTTCCCATGTCATGTAAAAGCCGAAGGCACCGGCGGCGCAGATCACCAGCATGACGACGGCAGTTGCAAGGACGGTCTCGATGATGATCGCAGGGAATGCGTCAAGCCTCAGTTCGCGGTACCAGAAGAAGCCGATCAGGGTTGCGTAAACAACGGTCATCGCCCCTGCCTCTGTCGGGGTGAAGAAACCCTGCCGGATACCGATCAGAATGAAGGCGATGATGGATAACGCACCAAGCGCGTCCACAAAGGATTTGCCAAGCTCGCGCGGTGCTGCACGCCGCTGGCGCGTCGGGCGGTAGCGACGCCGGACGGCCAGAATACGGACAACGGCCATCAGCAGAAGGGTGATCAGGATGCCGGGCACAATGCCGGCAATGAACAGCCTTCCAACCGATACATCGGCAAGAAACCCGTAAAGGATCAGTCCGATGCCCGGCGGAATGATCGGCGTGATCACCGATGAGCAGGCGCAGACGGCGGCGGAAAAGCCGGGCGAATAACCGCGCCGCGTCATTTCGGTCCCCAGCATCTTCGCCTGCATCGCGGCATCTGCATTGGCCGAGGCAGACAGCCCGCCCATCAGGGCCGAAAGGACGACATTCGCCTGCGCCAGACCGCCCGCCGTATGTCCGACAAGCGCATCGGCGAAGCCCAGCAAGCGGCGGGTGATCCCGGCATGGTTCATGATCGTACCGGCGAAGATGAAGAACGGCACGGCCAGCAGCGGGAAGGATTCGGTCGAGGCGGCGATCTTCTGGGTGAAGGTGTCGATGGGCAACCCGCCCGCCATCAGAAAGAAGCTGAGTGCCGCGATGGCTATGGCAAGCGCGATGGGCGCGTTCAGCACGAACAGAACCAGCATCACGACAATCGGCGTCAGGCCCATTCGCTGCCTCCCTCTTCGTCAGACCCGCCGGGAAGCCGGTGCGTCGGCCCGACGTCGCCACGAAAGCGCCGCCAGGAAATGCCGGCAAAACGCAGGAACATGAAGGCAAATCCCGTCGGCACCGCCGCATAAAGCCAGGCGCGCGGCCAACGCAGGATCGGCATAGGATCGTCGATCGAGCCGATGGTGAAGGAAATCCCCAGCCAGGTGGCATAGGCGAGGAAGGTCAGCAGGAAAAGATCGACCACCAGCCCGAGATAGCGGCGTGGGCCGTACGGGATCAGGTTCCAGGCCAGGTCGATGCTCATATGCATGCCGTATTTGAATGCCGCCGCCCCGCCGACAAAGACCAACCAGGCAAAGCTGAGCGATGAGATATCCCCGGTCCATGTCGCCGGCGTGCGGGTCACGTAACGGGTGGCCACACCGATCACGACCGCTGCGACCAGCACCAGCAGGGCGGTTCCGGCGATGATTTCCTCGGAATAGGTGAAGATCCGGTTGACCGGGTTTTGTCTGGGCTGGGGCATGATCGTCTCCGATGGGGGCGATGGCGGTGATTGCGGCCGGCCCGGATCAGGGCCGGCGCCGCTGATCACTCGGCCAGAAGCCCCTGAATGGTGTCGTAAAGGCCCGGCGTCCAATCCGGGAAATCCTGATAGACGCTGGTGGTGGCTTCGCGGAAGGCGGCGGTGTCGACATCGTCCACGATGGTGATGCCCGCATCCGCGAATTGCTGCAGATAGGCCTGTTCCTGTTCAAGCGTCAGCTGCGTGCTCAGCGCGCCGGCCTCGGCCCCGACCTCCAGCATGGTGGACTGGATATCCTCGGGCAGGCTGTCGAAATAATCGGCATTGATCATCCAGTAGGTAAAGGCGGTGAAATGCCGCGTCATCGAGATGTGATCCCGCGTTTCATGCAGCTTCGATCCCCAAAGCGAACCCAGTGGCGCCTCGGCGGCTTCGACCACATTCTGCTGCAACGCGCTGTAGACCTCGGCCCATTCGACGGTGGTGGGGCGCGCGCCCATGGCCTCGAACGTCTTGATGAAAACGGTATTCGGCGGCACGCGGACGGTCATTCCCGCCATGTCGGCGGGGCTGCGGACCGGCTTCGCTGCCAGCATGTTGCGCGATCCGAACAGCGCGTCGTCGACCAGAAAGACCATGCCTTCCGCGCGGAAACGATCCTTGATCCCAGCAAACCAGTCGGATTCGGCCAGCTTTTGATACTGCGCGGGGTCGTCCAGCAGGTAAGGCCCTTCCAGAACGCCGATATCGGGCACGAAATCGGACAGATACCCCGAGGAGGTGACGGTGATCAGGTTCGCCCCCTGACGCATCATCTGGTTCACGTCCTTTTCAGAACCCAACTGCTGCGCGGGAAAGACGGTGATGGCGACACGACCATCGGTGCGCGCGGCAACTTCGGTCGCAAAAAACTCTGCCGCCTTGTTGGTCGGTTCACTGGGCGAGAGTGAATGCGCAAGCCTGATCTCGAATTCCTGTGCCGATGCCGGCAGCGCGAACGCGCAAAGCAGCGCCGCAATCTGGTGCAGTTTCATGAGTTCCTCCTCCGTTTGCGACCGACTGGACCACTTCGACGTCTCTATGTCGCTGTTGATCGATTGCATATGAATGAATCATTTGTCAATGGAATGCTGCTCGCCCATGCTGGCGTGTCTCCCTGATGCTGGACCGTTGGCGGTGCTGCGGGGCTGGGCAAGAATGTAAAATAAATTCATATGCAAACTTGCCATGCAAAAATGAAAATAATACGCTGATCGAAAGACATAGAGGCGGAGGTGCTCTGGTGAGCGATTTTGAAACGCAGCCCCAGATGGACGGCGCGCAGGACCTGCCGCTTGCCGGTCTGGTCGTTGTCGATCTCAGCCAGTTTCTGTCCGGGCCCTATTGTTCGTTGCGGCTGTCGGATCTTGGCGCGCGGGTGATCAAGGTCGAACGGCCGGGGCAGGGGGATCTGTCTCGGCGGCTTTACCTTTCGGATACCGAGATCGGCGGCGACAGCACGATCTTTCACGCCATCAATCGCGGCAAGGAAAGCATCGCGCTGGATCTGAAAGATCCCGGCGATCGTGCTGCACTGAAGAAGCTGCTGGCACAGGCCGATATGGTGATCCAGAATTTCCGTCCCGGCGTGGCCGCGCGGATGGGTCTTGACTGGCCGGAGGTGCAGGCGATCAACCCGCGCATCGTCTACGGTTCTATCAGTGGGTATGGGACAGACGGACCCTGGGTCGGCCTGCCGGGGCAGGATCTGCTGGCGCAGGCCCGGTCGGGGCTGATGTGGCTGACCGGCGATGCCGATCAGGGGCCGGTGCCGATGGGGCTGGCCGTGGCCGACATGATGGCCGGCGTGGCGCTGAGCCAGGGCATGCTGGCGGCGCTTGTCGGGCGCAGCGTCTCGGGGCGCGGGCGATTGGTCGAAACCAGCCTGCTGGAGGCCCTTGTCGATCTGCAATTCGAAGTGCTGACCACATATCTGAACGATGGCCGGCGCTTGCCCGGCCGGGCGGCAAAGAACAGCGCCCACGCCTATCTGTCGGCGCCTTATGGCGTCTATGCCTGCAAGGACGGCTATCTGGCGCTGGCGATGACGCCGCTGCCGGGGCTGTTCGCGCTTCTGGACATGCCAGATCTGACCGAGGGTCGGACGGATGCCGGTTTCCGTCGCCGCGACGAGATCAAGGCGGCGCTTGCCGAAAGGCTTGCCGCCGAAAGCGTCGCGCATTGGCTGTCGATCCTGCAGCCTGCCGATATCTGGTGCGCCGAAGTGATGAACTGGCCCCAACTTCTTGAAAGCGAAGGCTTCAAACGGCTGGAGATGCTGCAGGTTGTGACCCGCGCGGATGGCGTGCGGATAGAAACCACGCGCGCCCCCCTGACGCTGGACGGTCGCCGCCCGGAAAACAGCCGCGCCGCGCCGCGCGTTGGCGATCACACGGAACAGTTGCGCAAGGAGTTCGGACTATGACGGTACTGAAAGGAATGACGTGGAACCATCCGCGCGGCTATGACCCTATGGTCGCCGTCTCGGCCGAGTGGCAGCGCGCCAAGGGGGTCGCGGTGCATTGGGACAAGCGGTCACTGCAGGATTTCGAAAGCTATCCGGTGGAAAAGCTGGCCCGTGAATACGATCTGATCGTCATCGACCATCCCCATGTCGGCCAGATCACCGCCGAGGGCTGCCTGCATCCCTTGCCCGATGCGCCAGAGATCGCGCGCGCCAGCGTCGGGCTGTCTTATCCCAGCTATACCTGGCAGGGGAAGCAATGGGCCTATCCGATCGACGCCGCGACCCAGGTGCAGGCGATCCGGCCCGACCTGACCGAGCCGCCCGCCACCTGGGAAAAGGTGCTGGAGCTGGCCAGATCGGGCCGCGTTGCGATCCCGCTGCGTGCGCCCCACAGCCTGATGTCCTTCCTGACGCTGGTTGCGAATGCGGGCCATCCGGTTCGCACCGACGGGCCGGGGCAATTCGTCGACCGCGCCGCCGGGATCGCGGCGCTGGAACGGCTTTCCGCGCTTGCTGCACTGGTCGATCCGGACTGCTACGGCTGGGACCCCATTGACGTGCTGGAGCGGATGGCAAGTGGCGACGACATCGCCTGCGCCCCGCTGACCTATGGCTATGTCAGCTATTCCCATCGGGATGCGCGGGGCAAGAAACTGTCTTTTCATGATATTCCTGAAACCAGCCCCGGCGCTGGCGTCGCAGGCTCGGCCCTGGGCGGGACCGGGATCGCGGTTTCAGCCTTTTCGGCCGCACCCGAGGCCGCGATTGCCTTCGCCCGCCATATCGCCGGGCCAGAGGTGCAGCGCGGCATTTACGCCGGTTCGGGCGGGCAGGTCGGCCATGGCGAGGCGTGGGCAGACGCCGCCGTCGATGCCGAGGCAGGCGGTTTCTATTCCGGCACCGCGCGGACACTCGATGGTGCCGCTTTGCGCCCGCGCCATGACGGCTATATGCCGTTTCAGGATGCCGCTTCGGCGCGGATCGTGGCGGCACTGAAGGATGGCGATTTCGCGGGCGCCGTCGATGACATGGACCGCCTTTTCGTTGATACGTTCAAGCGGGAATAGGGATTTCAGGCGGTAAGATTCCAGATCCGTTCGGCATTGCCGGAAAACACGGCCGTGCGTTCGGTGTCGGAATGGCCGCCAAGCAGCACGCGGCTGGCATCGACCCATTTTGTCAATCCGCCGCCAAGCGTGCAGACGAACCAGTCGCTTCCCCAGACCATGCGCCCGATGCCGAAGCAATCGGTGACATGTTCGACCCATGGCGACAGGTCTTCTGCGGTCCAGCCCTTCCGCGCGTAGGCCGGCAGGCCGGACAGCTTGACCGCGACATTCTCGCGCTGCGCGAGCGCGGCAATGTCGCGGGCCCAGCTTTTGAACTGTCCGCCGGCAATGTCTGGCACGCCGCAATGATCCAGCACGAATTGCGTTTCCGGCGCGGCATCGACCAGTTCCGCCGCCAGCGGCAATTGGCGCGCCAGCACGCAAAGATCGAAGGGCAGCCCGGCCGGACCGAGACGGCGGATATTCTGCCTAAACAGATCCGATTGCGAAACTTCGTCTGGCACCACGTGCAGCACCCGGCGAAACCCCTTGACGCGTTCATTGCCCTGCGCCCGTTCGACCTCGGCGGCGAAGCCATCCTGTTCGGGCCGGCAGGCGCTGATGATCCCGGTAATGGTCAGGTCGTCGCGCGCGGGCAGGGCGGCAATCATCGCGGTTTCGGCGGCGATGTCGGCAGCGGCGACATCCACCTCCATATGCAGGGCGCGCGTGATGCCAAGTGACGCCGCTTCAGGGACGTAGTCGTCCAGGCTCCAGTTGCGCTCCAACGCACCGGCGCCTTCGATCCAAGGATAGCTGATTAGGCTGCGGTCCACGAGATGCAGATGGGTGTCCAGGATTGCGGTCATGTCACGTTCCTTTCGCATGGGGCTTGCGGGTCAGGCAGCATCCTCGCGCATCCCGGCCATTTCAGACAGTTTCTGGCAGGTCGCCAGCAGCAGATGCGTGCAGTCCGACATGTCGGGCGCATCGGCGCTGTTGACCAGCGGAATATAGGGGATGGTCAGCGCGGCAATGGCATCGCCATCCCCGGCAAGGATGGGGGCCGACAGGTTGAACACCCCCGCTGTCTGCGCCGACGGCATGCTTTCGAACCCCTGTTCACGGATCCGGTTGAAGCGTTCGGAAAGGCTTGCCGGAATGGATCTGCCGACGTCGACCCGGTTTTCGGTGATCATCATCTCGCGCCGCTCGGGCGTGTTGAAAGCCAGCAGGATATGGCCCGACCCGGTATCGAAAAGGCTGATATGCGAACCGACGCGCACGCTGATGCCCCAGTAATCCGGCGCTTCCTGCTGCGCGATCACGACGACCTGCCCGCGATCGAAGACCGCAAGATGCACCGCCTGCCGGGCTTTTTCGGCCAGTTCGCGCATCAAGGGCGTGGCATAGCTGACCAGCCGGCGGGTCGGTGCATGCAATTGCGCCAGTCCGAACATCTTCAGTGTCAGCGCAAAGCGGTCACCATCGATTCGCGTCACATAACCGCGCTTTTGCAGGCGGTCGAGCATCCGGTAAAGCTCATTCGGCGTGCGCCCAAGGCTTTTGGCGATCTCTGCCTGGGTAAGCCCGCCGTCGATTTCGGCCAGCAATTCCAGCATGTCCAACCCCTTGTCGAGCGCGGGGGCGCGATAGCGATCATCGTCTGACATCATTTCTCCATGAATTTCGTAATTCATATACGGCAATAATCGTGTCTTTACTAGAAGTTCCTTGACATGATTGGATAATTTGCTTTGCATATAAATAGAGCACTCACAGATGCAAATGTAACTTGCCGAAACCGCGTGCTCAAGGGAGGAAACAATGAAACTCTTGAAAACGACCATGTGGGCTTTTGGCACCGCTTCGCTTGTGGGCGCAGCGAGCGCGCAGGAACTGCCCGGCAAATTCGATGGGGTCACCGTTCAGGCCAAGCTGATCGGCGGCCAGCAATACGAGGCGCTGTATGCGCGCATCGCCGAATGGGAGGCGGCGACCGGCGCCAAGGTCGAGGTGGTGTCGAAGAAGAACCATTTCGAACTGGACCGCGAAATCAAATCCGACATCGCGACCGGACAGCTTGGCTGGTGTGTCGGTTCGAACCATTCATCATTCGCGCCCCAATATCCCGGCATCTATGCCGATCTGCGCAGTTTGCTGCCGGAAGATGCCCTGGCGGATTTCGTCCCCGCAACGCTGGAGGCAGCGACGCTGGAAGACAAGCTGGTCATGCTGCCGCGCGCGCAGTTTGACGTCTCGGCGGTTTATTATCAGAAATCGCTTTACGAAGACGAAGCCAACAAGACCGCGTTCCAGGAAGAATACGGCTACGAACTGGCCCCGCCCGATACCTGGGACCAGCTGGCAGACCAGGCCAAGTTCTTTGCCAATCCGCCCGATTTCTACGGCACCCAATATGCCGGCAAGGAAGAGGCGATTGCCGGGCGTTTCTATGAAATGCTGATGTCGAATGGCGGCGAGTTCCTGGACGCCGAGGGCCGGCCTGCCTTCAATTCCGAAGCAGGCGCCACAACGCTGCAATGGTTCGTGGATCTGTATGATGCCGGCGCGGTTCCAAGCGGCGTGCCCAACTATCTGTGGGACGATCTGGGGCAGGGCTTTGCATCCGGCACCGTCGCCATCGACCACGACTGGCCGGGCTGGATGGGCTTCTTCAACGACCCGGAATCCAGCAAGGTCGCCGGCAATGTCGGTGTGGTGCCGCCGCCCAAGGGTTCGTCGGGCGCGCGCAGCGGCTGGTCGGGATTCCACGGCTTTTCGGTGACCGAGGATTGCAGCACGCCAGAAGCCGCCGCATCGCTTGTCTGGTTCCTGACCAACGAGGACAGCCAGAAGCTGGAAAGCGCCGCAGGTCCGCTGCCGACGCGCAACGCGGTGTGGGACTTTGTCATCGCCGAAGCGCAGGACGATCCTTACCGGGCCGAGGCGCTTGCCGCCTTCCAGACCGCATCCGAAGGCGCCTATCCGGTGCCGAGATCGCCCAGCTGGATCGAGATGACGAACGCGATCTATCCCGAATTGCAGGCTGCGATCCTTGGCGACAAATCCGTGCAGGACGCACTGGATGACGCCGTCGAAGAGGCAACGCTGGTCCTTGAGGACGCGGGCGAGTTGTAAGGGCTTCGGGGGGCCTGACCGCCCCCCGATCCTTCCCAATCTGGTTGAGGCGTATGAAACCCTGGCGAGTTCCTCCGCATATCCTGTTGCTGCTGCCGGCGATGCTGGTTCTGGCGGCGGTGGTGATCCTGCCGCTGATCCTGTCGCTGTGGTCCAGCATGACGCCGTTCCGCCTGACCCGGCCGGATTCGATCTATGACTTCATCGGCCTGCGGAATTATTCGCGCCTGCTCAGCGACGGGGATTTCTGGTCGGCCTTCGGGCGGACGGTGCTGCTTCTGACCATCGCGCTGAATCTGGAAATGCTGTTCGGTCTGGGCCTTGCGTTGCTGATCGAACGCGCCAGCCGGGGGCAGCGCGTCCTGCGCACCCTGCTGATGTTTCCGATGATGTTTTCGCCGGTGCTGGTCGGGTTTCAGTTCAAGTTCATGTTCAACGACAATGTCGGTCTGGTGAATAACGCCCTTCAATCCTTGGGGCTGACCGATCAGGCGATCCCCTGGCTGATCGACCAGAACCTTGCGATGTTTTCGATCATCGTGGCCGAGGTCTGGTCCTCGACTTCGGTTTTCGCAATCTTCATCCTGGCCGGGCTGATGGCGATGCCCCGCGATCCGCTGGAGGCCGCGCGCGTCGATGGCTGCACACCCTGGCAGACGTTCCGCTATGTCACCTGGCCCTTCCTGATGCCCTTTGCCTTCATTGCCATGACGATCCGTTCGCTGGACGTGGCACGGGCCTATGACATCATCAAGATCATGACCGATGGCGGCCCGGCTGGCCGGACCGAAGTCCTGTGGACGCTGATCGCGCGCACCGGCTATGCCGACAGTCGCATGGGCATGGCCAATGCGATGGCCTATATCGCGATCCTTCTGTCGATCCTGTTCACGGTCATCTTCTTCCGCAAGCTGGCTCAGTCCCGCGAACAGATCGCGGCGGAGTGGTAGTCATGGATGCCAACAGATCTTCCCGCATCCGCAAGCGTCTGACCCGCTGGTTGCTGAACATCGCGCTGTTTCTGGCCATGGCGATCATCTGCCTGCCGGGCCTTTGGATCGTGCTGAACTCGCTGCGCCCGACGGTCGAGATCATGGCCAAGCCGCCTGTCTGGATCCCGCAGCAGCTGAACTTCGATGCCTATGTCGCGATGTTTTCCGGCGTCGGCGCGGGCGGCATCCCGGTGATCGACTATTTCCGCAACTCGATCATCATCGCTGTCACCTCGACCGTCATAGCGCTGGCGATCGGGATGGCCGGGGGCTATGCCTTTGCCCGCTATCGGTTCCGGGGCAAGTCCGGCTGGTTCCTGGGCCTGATGCTGACGCGCACGGTGCCGGGCATCGCGCTGTCGTTGCCCCTGTTCTTCGTCTATGCGAAGCTGGGCATCATCGACACGCATTTCGGCCTGATCCTGGCCTATGTCGCGATGAATGTGCCCTTCACCATCTGGCTGATCGACGGATTTTTCCGGCAGGTGCCGAAGGATCTGGCAGAAGCGGCGCAGATTGATGGCTGTACCCGTTGGCAGGCCTTCTGGGCCGTCGAGTTTCCGCTGGCCCGTCCCGGCATTGCCAGTGCCGGCATCTTTGCCTTTCTGACCGCCTGGAACGAATTCGCGCTTGCCTCGCAACTGACGCGCTCGACCAACAGCAAGACGCTGCCGGTGGGCCTTCTGGATTATACCGCAGAATTCACCATCGACTGGCGCGGCATGTGCGCGCTTGCCGTGGTGATGATCGTGCCGGCGCTGCTGCTGACCTTTGCGGTGCAGAAACACCTTGTATCCGGGCTGACCTCCGGCGCCGTGAAGGGATAGGAACATGGCTGACCTGACACTTTCCAGCCTCGACAAGAAATACGGTGCCTTCCATGCCGTGAAGGGCATCGACCTTGCTGTCGAGGATGGCGAATTCGTGGCGCTTGTCGGGCCCTCGGGCTGCGGCAAATCCACGACCCTGCGCATGATCGCGGGGCTCGAGGACATCTCGGGCGGGGATATCCGGATCGGCGAAAGACTGGTCAACGACCTGGCGCCACGGCAGCGCAATATCTCGATGGTGTTCCAGTCCTATGCGCTTTACCCGCATATGACCGTGCGCGAAAACATGGGCTTCACCCTGAAGATCGCCAAGCGCCCGCAGGCCGAGATCGACGCCGCCGTCGCCGAGGCCGCCCGCGCCCTGGAGATCGAGCCGTTGCTGGACCGTCGTCCGGCGCAGCTGTCGGGCGGTCAGCGTCAGCGTGTGGCCATGGGCCGGGCCATCGTGCGCAGCCCGGACGTCTTCCTGTTCGACGAGCCGCTGTCGAACCTGGACGCCAAGCTGCGCGGCCAGATGCGGACCGAGATCAAGCGACTTCATGCCCGGCTTGGCGCGACCGTCGTCTATGTGACCCATGACCAGGTCGAGGCGATGACGCTGGCAGACCGCATCGTCATCATGCGCGACGGCAATATTGAACAGGCCGGCACCCCTGACGAGGTGTTCAACCGCCCGGCGACCCGTTTCGTCGCCGGATTCATCGGCTCACCCCCCATGAATATGGCCGATGCCACGTTTCAGGATGGCCAATTGCGCTTTGCCGATGGCGCTACGCTGCCATTGCCCGAGACATTCAAGGGCCGCGTCGTCGAAGGCCAGCAGGTCACCTTCGGTCTGCGCCCCGACGATGTCTATCCGACCGGCCACGGCCTGCATACCGGAACCGAGGTTGAAACGCGCCCGCTGGAAGTCGCGCTGACCGAACCGCTTGGCAATGAAACGCTGCTGTTCCTGCAATTTGCCGGCACCGAATGGACCAGCCGCATGCTGAACCCGCGCCCACTGCGCCGGGGCGAGGTGGTCGAATTCCAGTTCGATCTGTCGCGCGCGCATCTGTTCGATGCCGAAACCGGCTGCAGCCTGAGGGATAAGTGATGGCAAGGATCGAACGAATTGATCTTGCCATGGTCGATCTTGCGCCCAAGGTCGAACGCCGCGACGCAATTCAAAGCTTTGTCAGCCAGGAAACCCCGCTGGTCACCATCACCGACAGCGACGGCGCGCGGGGCATGGGCTATTCCTATACGATCGGCACGGGCGGGTCTTCGGTCATGCGGCTGCTGGCTGATCACCTTTGCCCGCATCTGATCGGGCGCGAGGCGTCCGAGGTCGAGGCGATCTGGCACGAGTTGGAATTCCTGACCCATGCGACGACCATCGGTGCGATCACCTCAATCGCGCTGGCGGCCATTGATACCGCGCTGTGGGATCTGCGCTGTCGCAAGGCTGGCCTGCCCCTGTGGCGTATGGCTGGTGGGGCGCGGAATTCTGCGCCTTGCTACACGACGGAAGGCGGCTGGCTGCATCTGCCGGTCGAGGCGATAGTCGATGATGCGCTGAACGCGAAGGCGCAGGGGTTCACCGGATCAAAGGTCAAGATCGGCCGTCCGGTCATTGCCGAGGACGTGGCGCGGATCGCGGCGCTGCGCGAGGCTGTGGGCGACGGCTATGAGATCATGACCGACGCCAATCAGGGTTTCGCCCGCGACAGCGCGCGCCGCCGGGCCGAGGCCTTGGTGCCGTTCAACCTGGCATGGATCGAAGAGCCGTTGCCCGCCGACGATATCGCCGGCCATGTCTCGCTTGCCGCGTCGACCTCGATCCCCATCGCGGTCGGGGAATCGCTTTATTCCATCCGGCATTTCGCCGAATATGCCGCCCGTGATGCCTGCGGGATCATTCAGGTCGATGCCGGTCGGATCGGCGGCATCACGCCCTGGCTGAAGGTCGCCCATATGGCCGAAGGCTTTGACATCCCGGTCTGTCCCCATTTCCTGATGGAACTGCATGTCAGCCTGGTCTGTGCAGTCCAGAACGGACGTTATGTGGAATATATCCCGCAGCTGGACGAGATCACGAACAGCGGCCTGCGGATCGAACAGGGCCGCGCGTTCGCGCCGGAAGATCCGGGGATCGGCATCGACTGGGATATGGACGCCATCGCCGCCCGCGCGATCCCCGAATTCAATCGCACCATCACGGAGGGCACATGATCCGCATGGGTTCCGTCATCGGCCTGAAGCCGGAAAAGATCGCCGAATACAAGGCGCTGCATGCCGACGCCTGGCCGGGCGTGCTGGCAACGATCAGCGCATGCAATATCCGCAATTACGTCATCTATCTGCGTGAGCCGGAAAACCTGCTGTTTTCGCATTTCGAATATCACGGCGATGACTGGGCAGCCGATCAGGCGAAGATGGCCGCCGATCCGGTGACGCAGGAATGGTGGGCGGTCTGCATGCCATGCCAGCGTCCTTTGGACAGCGCGAAGGATGGGGAGTGGTGGGCGCCTATGGAAGAGGTGTTCTTCCATGAATGACCTCTCGACCCTGCGCCAGCACTGGCCGGAACCCACGACCCGCAGACCGGTCGTGATCTTCGGTGCGGGTTCCATCGTGCGTGACGCCCATCTGCCGGCCTATGCCAAGGGCGGATACGAGATCGCCGGTATCTATGACCCCGATCGCAAGAAGGCCGCGGAACTGGGTCAGCCTGTCTTCGCGTCCATGGACGAAGCCGTCAGCGTCAAGGGTGCAGTTTTCGATCTGGCCACGCCCCCTGCTGCCCATGCCGGCATCCTTTCGGCGCTGCCCGAAGGCGCGCCGGTGTTGATCCAGAAACCGATGGGCATGGACCTTGCCGGCGCGACCCAGATCCTGACGGTCTGCCGGGACCGGAACCTGCTGGCGGCAGTCAATTTTCAGCTGCGCTTTGCCCCGATGATGGTCGCCCTGCGCGATGCCATCGAAAAGGGATGGCTGGGCGAGGTCGTCGATGTCGAGATGCATGGCGTCATGGCCACCCCGTGGAGCCTTTGGGCCTTTCTGGACGGGCTGCCGCGGATCGAGATCACCATGCACTCGATCCATTATCTGGACAGCATCCGCATGTTGCTGGGCGATCCCCTGGGTGTTCATGCAAAATCCATGGGTCACCCCTCGCACAAGGTCGCGCAGACCCGAACCTCGGCCATTCTGGATTACGGTGACCGGGTGCGCTGCACGCTGTCGGTCAACCATGACTGGAATTTCGGCCGGCCCCATCAGGCATGCGAGATGCGCGTGGCCGGAACCGACGGGGCGGCCTTCCTGCAATTCGGCGTCAATCTGGACTACCCGAGGGGCGAACCCGACATCCTGCGGATCAAACCGAAGGGCGGCGAGTGGCAAGACGTGGCGCTGCAGGGCGCGTGGTTCCCCGACGCCTTCACCGGCCGGATGCACAATCTGCAACGCGCTGCGACGGGCGAAGACGACCTGATCGCCCCCGTCGAAGACGCCTGGAAAACCATGGCCCTGGTCGAGGCCGCCTATGCCTCGTCCAGCCAGCCTGCCACCCCGATTGAAAGCCTGCCCTGATGGAAATCACCCGTTATTTCGAAGAGATCGAGATCGGCGAAAGCCGCACCACCTTCGGCCGCACGATCACCGAAACCGATTTCGTCGTCCATGCCGGACATACCGGCGATTTCTTCCCGCATCACATGGATGCCGTATTCATGGCAGACAGCGAATTCGGCCAGCGGATCGCCCATGGCACCATGGTCTTCGCCATCGGGATCGGGTTGACCGCGACGGTGATCAACCCGGTGGCGTTTTCCTATGGCTATGACCGGCTGCGCTTCATTCGGCCGGTCTTCATCGGCGATACCATCCGCACCCGCGTCACCGCAGACAGGAAAGAGGACGACCCCAAGCGCCCGGGCTCTGGCCGGTTGTTCGAACGAGTCGAGGTGCTGAACCAGAACGATCAGGTCGTGCTGGCCTGTGAGCATATCTACATCGTCGAAAGGAAGGGGACGGCATGACCGATCTGACCGGCAAGACCATTCTGATTACCGCCGCCGCGCAGGGCATCGGGCGCGCCACGGCCGAGGCTTTCGCCCGCGCGGGCGCCACCGTCCACGCCACCGATATCAACGAGGCCGCGCTTGCGGCGATCGATGGTTACGAAGGAATCAAGGCGCACCGGCTGGATGTGCTGGATGATGCTGCGGTCAGCCAGTTGATCGCGGGTCTGGGCGCAATTGACGTGCTGTTCAACTGCGCCGGGATCGTGCATGGCGGCACAATTCTGGACATGCCCAACAGCGATCTGGACTTTGCCGTGGATCTGAACGTGAAATCGATGATCCGCACCATCCGCGCCGTGCTGCCCGGCATGCTGGAACGCGGCGAGGGCTGCATCATCAACATGTCCTCGGTCGCAAGTTCCATAAAAGGCGTGCCGAACCGTTTCGCCTATGGCACGACCAAGGCGGCGGTGCTGGGGCTGACCAAGGCGGTCGCTGCGGATTACGTGACCCAGGGCATTCGCTGCAACGCGATCTGTCCGGGCACGGTGCAATCGCCATCGCTGGATGAACGGCTTGCGGCGACGGGCGATTACGACAAGGCGCGGCGCGATTTCATCGCCCGTCAGCCCATGGGCCGCATTGGCGAGGCCGAGGAGATTGCCGGTCTTGCGCTGTATCTGGCCGGGGCAACCTACACCACAGGACAGGCCGTCTGTATTGATGGCGGCTGGACAATCTAAGGAGATATTCAATGAAACTTGTACGTTATGGAAATGCCGGCGCGGAAAAACCGGGCCTGATCGACGCAGATGGAAATATCCGCGACCTGTCGGGGCAGATGGCGGACGTGGCGGGCGCGGATATCGACCCCGCCAAGCTTGCAGAACTGGGCCGCACAGACCCTGCTTCGTTGCCACTGGTCGACGGTAACCCCCGCCTTGGTCCGTGCGTCGCCGGCACCGGCAAGTTCATCTGCATCGGGCTGAACTATTCCGATCACGCCGCTGAGACCGGCGCGGAAGTCCCGAAAGAGCCGATCATCTTCATGAAGGCCACCTCGGCCATCTGCGGGCCGAACGACCCGATCATCATCCCCCGCGGCTCCGAAAAGACCGATTGGGAGGTCGAACTGGCCGTCATTATCGGTCGCCACGCAAAATATGTCAGCGAAGCTGATGCGCTTGATTACGTCGCCGGCTATGCGGTGACGAATGACGTGTCCGAACGCGCCTTTCAGATCGAACGCGGCGGCCAGTGGACCAAGGGCAAAAGCTGTGACAATTATGGCCAGATCGGTCCGTGGCTGGTGACCAAGGACGAAATCGCCGATCCGCAGAACCTGAAGATGTGGCTGACGGTAAATGGCCAGCAGATGCAGGACGGCAACTCCTCGACCATGGTGTTCGGCGTCGCGCATCTGGTCAGCTATCTGTCGCAATTCATGTCGCTGCATCCGGGCGATGTGATTTCCACCGGTACGCCGCCCGGCGTGGGCCTGGGCATGAAACCGCCGCGCTTCCTGAAACCCGGCGACGTGGTCGAACTGGGCATCGAAGGGCTGGGCCAGCAGCGTCAGGACGTGGTGGCCGATCAATGAAGATCACCGGGCTGCGGACTTATGACCTGAGGTTCCCGTCAGAAGGCGCGCTTGACGGGTCGGACGCGATGAACCCCGATCCGGTCTATTCGGCGGCCTATGTGGTGCTGGAAACCGATGGCGGGGTCGAGGGCTTTGGCCTGACCTTCACCATCGGCCGCGGGAACGAGCTTTGCGTGGCTGCGATCCGCGCGCTTGGCCCGCGCATCATCGGGCTGGACCTGGACTGGATCCGCGAAGATCCGGGCCGGTTCTGGCGCCATGTCACCGGCGACAGCCAGCTTCGCTGGGTCGGCCCCGACAAGGGCGTGATCCATCTGGCGACGGGTGCCGTGGTCAACGCGGTCTGGGACCTGCTGGCGCGGGTGGCGGGCAAGCCGGTCTGGCAGCTGGTGGCCGACATGCCCCCGGCCGAAATCCTGAAGATCGTCGATTTCCGTTATATTACCGATGCGCTGACCCCGGCTGAGGCGCTGGCGATCCTTGAACGCGCCGAAGATGGCAAGGCGGAGCGTATCGCCGATCTGCAGGCCAATGGTTATCCCTGCTACACCACTTCGGCCGGTTGGCTGGGCTATCCCGATGACAAGCTGCGCAGGCTTTGCCGCGAGGCGAAGGCGGCGGGGTTCAGTCATGTCAAGATGAAGGTCGGCCGCGATCTGGACGACGATATCCGCCGCCTGACCATCGCGCGCGAAGAACTGGGCTGGGACATCACCATGATGATCGACGCCAACCAGGTCTGGGAAGTGGGTCAGGCCGTGGACTGGGTCAGGGCGCTGGATTTCGCGAAGCCCTATTTCATCGAGGAGCCGACCTCGCCCGACGACGTGCTGGGCCACAGAACGATCCGGCAGGCCGTCGCGCCGGTCAGGGTGGCCACAGGCGAGATGTGCCAGAACCGGATCATGTTCAAGCAGTTCATCGCCGGCGGCGCAATCGACGTGGTCCAGATCGACGCCTGCCGTCTGGGCGGGCTGAACGAAGTGCTGGCGGTGCAGTTGATGGCGGCGAAATACGGACTGCCGGTCTGGCCCCATGCCGGGGGCGTGGGGCTGTGCGAATATGTGCAGCACCTGTCGATGATGGATTATGTCGCCGTATCAGGCACCCGCGAGGGCCGGGTGATCGAATTCGTCGATCACCTGCACGAACATTTCACCGATCCCTGCATCGTCCGCAACGGCGCCTATATGGCGCCTGCGCAGCCCGGATTTTCGATCAGGATCAAGGATAGGACGCTGTCTGATTACAGTTTCTCGGGCTGAGCCTGTTTCGGGTCAACGGGCATGCGCATCTATGGTCAGGCCGGGGCCGGCACGCTCAGTCGGTTGGGATATTTTCTCTCAGGATGATCTGGACGCGGGGCAGATACTCGGGTTCTGCACCGCCGCGCACGGCTGAGCTGAGCATCCGGACCGCCTCGCGCGCTTCGACGCGCGGATTTTGATCGATCACGGCGTCCATCGTGCGGTCAAGCAGCAGAATTCGTGATGCATCTGTCAGGTCATGACCGACGAAAACGGTGTCGCGCGCCAGATGCGCCTCGCGCAGAGCCTGCGCGATGCCCTGGTTTCCCGATCCGATATTGTAGATGCCGCCGATCGGACCGGACTGCAGAATGGCCGTCATCTCCTGGTAGGCGCGAACGCGGTCATCGCCGAGTTCGGCATAGGCCGAGATGCGCATATCTGGAAATTCTTCCGCAAGGATCGAGCGGAATCCCATCTCTCGTTCCTCGTGCCCGCGATAGGCGCGCGATCCGACAAAAAGGGCTATGTTGCGATGTTGGGATTGCCCCATCAGCCGGCCCAGCAATAAGCCTGCGGTCCGGCCAGAGGCGCGATTGTCGACGCCGACATACCCAACCTTGTTGATCAGCGGAATGTCGGAAACCAGTGTCGCCACCTTGACCCCGCTGCCCGCCAGCATGTTAAGCGTCTCGCGGATTTCCGGCCGGTCGGGCACAACCACGCCGACCGCATCGGTTTGCCCACGAAGTTCCGCCAGGCGCTTTTCGATGATGCCTTGATCGGGGTCGTCGACATCGTGGATGCGCAGCCGCAGATCCTCGCGATGGGCGCATTCGCGGATCAGGTTCTGGCGCAGTTCACGCATGAAGCTGTTTGCGCCGGCGGGCAGGACAATATCCAGCCGGATCTCGGCCGGATCGACATGCGCAGCCGGCCCGAAATAGCCCAGTTCGGCCGCCACCTGCCGCACGATGTCGCAAGTCCGGTCCTTGACCCCGCCGCGATCGTTCAGCACCCGGTCGACAGTGGCGGTCGACAGGCCCGCCCGCGCCGCAATCTCGGAAATCGTGGTCCGCATCTGTCATCCGATATCAATCAAGAACCATCATTTTAGGCGAGTTTTGACCAGTTTACATCAACTCACAGCAAAAAATTGAAGAGTGCAGATCAGTTGATCCGAAATGATCCAAAATGATGGTTTTTGATGATTGCTTGTGAGGGCCATCGGGAGTCACTTCAACAGTGGCGGCCCATAGGCACCACTCTGGGGGGAGACAGGATGAGGCAAGACGAATTACAGCCGGATCCGACGATCCGCGTCCGCGATTATCGTATCGGTGCCATTGGGGCCGGTATGATCATGGCCGAATGCCATCTGGAGGCGTATCGACTGGCCGGGTTTCCGGTCGTGGCGATCGCCTCGCGCACCAAAACCCGCGCCGAAGAAGTGGCCGCACGCTATGAGATTGCGACCGTGCATGACACGCCGGAAGCCCTGATCGAGGATGCGGGCATCGATATCGTCGACATCGCCTATCCGCCGCATCTGCAGCCGGCGCTGATCCGTCACGCGCTGAAGCAGCCGCATGTGAAGGGCATTCTGGCCCAGAAACCGCTGGCCCTGTCGCTGGACGAAGCACGCGCCCTGCGTGACGAGGCGAAGTCGGCGGGCAAGATCCTGTCGGTCAACCAGAACATGCGCTTCGACCAGTCGATGCGGGTGCTGAAGCAGCTGCTGGATCGCGGGGCGCTTGGCCAGCCGGTCTTTGTCCAGATCGACATGCATGCGATCCCGCATTGGCAGGGCTTTCTGGAAGGCTATGACCGGCTGACGCTGTCGAACATGAGCGTTCACCATCTGGATGTGCTGCGCTACCTGTTCGGCGACCCGGTCGAGGTCACGACCGTCACCCGGCCAGACCCGCGCACCGAATTTGCCCATCAGGACGGGATCGTGACAACGATCCTGCGGTTTCCATCAGGCCTGCTTGCCCTGTCGCTGGAAGATGT
This sequence comes from Paracoccus denitrificans, assembly GCA_005768755.1. Taxonomy (GTDB): domain Bacteria; phylum Pseudomonadota; class Alphaproteobacteria; order Rhodobacterales; family Rhodobacteraceae; genus Paracoccus; species Paracoccus denitrificans_B. Next base: position 228,935 of record VAFL01000005.1, read on the forward strand.
CTGGTCCGGGCCGCGCGCCGATGGCTATGCCGATGATCAGCACATCACCTGGCGGGTCGAAGGAACCGAAGGCGTCGCCAAGGGCACGATCGGATGGCCGACGGGCACGGCCTCGACCCTGGCCTATGCGTCGCAGACCGAAACCGGCGGGGAATGGGTCAGCCCGGAATGGGACACGATGTGGTTTCCGCACGCTTTCATCGGGGTGATGGAACAGCTGCAATACGCCATCCGCGAGGGTCAAGCCCCTGCGCTGTCGGTCGCCGACAATGTGCGCACCATGGCGCTTGTCGAGGCCGCCTACAGATCCATCGACGAGGGCCGGACCATCACGCTCGACCTGGGCAATGACTGAACAAACGGGAGGAACGAAACCATGATGCAAGCGGGTATTTTCACCGGGTATTTCCCCTATGACCTGCAAACCACCGCGCAGAAGATCCGCGCGCTGAATTTCAACACGGTGCAGCTTGATCTGCATTTCAGCGATATCGATGTCAGCGACGGGCAGGTGACGCCCGAAAAGTGCCGCACCATTCGCGACACATTTCGTGACCATCACCTGCCGATCTGCGCGATTTCGGCCTATTCCAATATCGTCCATCCCGATCCGGCGCATCGCAAGAAGCTTCTGGACCGGGTCAAGGAAACACTGGCCCATGCGCAATATCTGGGATCGCCCTATGTGATTTCGGAAACCGGCACCTTCGACACCAGCAGCGACTGGGTGCATCATCCGAAGAACAAGACCGAGGAGGGCTGGGAAGATTGCCGCACGGTCATCGCCGATCTTGCGCAACACGCCTATGATCACGGCGCGATGTTCCTTCTGGAAACCTATGTGAACAACGTCGTGGGCTCGGTCGAGGAAACCCTGCGCATGTTCGCCGAGGTCGATCATCCGGGTCTTGGCCTGCTGATGGACCCGACGAACTATTTCGAGGCGCATAACATCGACAAGATGGACGAGACGCTGAATTACGTCTTCAACGCGCTTGGCGACAAGATCAAGATCGCCCATGCCAAGGACGTGAAGCGATCGGGCGACGACAAGTCCGAAAAGCATTCGGATATCGGCGATGCCTCGGCGGCTGAAAGCCACACCTTCCGCGGCGTCGGAGAGATCGAGCTGCCGGCCCCAGGGTTGGGAGAGCTTAATTACGACCTCTACCTGCAGCGGCTGGCGCAGAAGCATCCGAATATCCCGATGATCATCGAGCATCTGGACGAATCCGACGTGCCGCGCGCCAAGGCCTTCCTGGATCAAAAGCTGCGCGACAACGGTTGCTGATACGGTCGTTGCCGGGGGCGGTGCGCTGCCCCCGGCAACGCGGAATTTGCAAGGAGGCACGCGATGGTCGAACTTTACGGCAAAAGCTTCACCCGGTCCGAGATCGAGGCCGCAGGCGGTCTGGCCCATGCCGCGGGCGTCCGGATGATGGTGCTGGACAACGGCACCGAACGCGGCAACCGCATGCTGGAATTTCGCAGCGGCACCGGGCTGCGCTTTACCGTGCTGGTCGACCGCGCCATGGATATCGGCGATTGTGACCATGCGGGGCGCGGCATTGGCTGGCAATCGCCGGCGGGCTTTCGCCATCCGTCGCTGCACGAATATGAAGGCGAGGGAGGCTTAGGCTGGCTGCGCAGCTTTTCCGGCCTGATGGTCACATGCGGGCTGGATCATATCCTGTTCATGAACGAGGTGCCGACCGACAGCTATGTCTACGGCCCACGCCAGTCGGCCAGCCATTCGCTGCACGGCCGGGTCGGCTATATCCCAGCGAAACTGATCGGCTATGGCGAACGGTGGGAAGGCGATGCCTGCACGCTTTGGGCCGAGGGCGTCGTTACCCAGGCTGCCGTCTTCGGCGAGCATCTGGAACTGCATCGCCGGATCGAGATCGAGGTCGGAACGAATGAGATCCGCCTGTCGGATCGCGTGGTGAACCGGGGCTTCTACCGCACGCCGCACATGTTCTGCTATCACATCAATGTCGGCCATCCCGTGCTGGAGGAAGGGGCACGATATCTTGCGCCGATCCGCGACGTGGTCTGGGCTGCGCATGCCGACAGCTATGACAACCAGGGCGTCGGCTACCGGGTCATGCCGGGGCCGCAGATGGATTTTCACGAGCAGGTCTGGCAGCACGAGATGGTCGCCGATGCGGCGGGCGAGGTGCCGGTGGCCTTGGTCAATGACCGCCTTGGCCTTGGTTTCATGGTGGTCACGCGCAAGGACCAGTTCCCCTGCCAATATGAATGGCAGAATCTTCAGGCCGGCCAATATGCGCTTGGGCTTGAACCTTCCACCAACCATGTTCTGGGCAACCTTGCGGCGCGTGAACGGGGCGAGATGACCTGGCTGAACCATGGCGAAGAACGCTGCTATGACAGCCGTTTCGTGATCCTTCCCGATGCGGATGCCACGGCCGAGGCCGAGGCGCGCATCCGCACGATCAGCGAACAACCGGCCGAGGATTATCCGGTGCCAAGCGATGATTTCGTCAAGCTGGAGGGGCGCGGATGACCAATCTTTGGGGGCGGCGCATCCTGTATACCGGGGCATCCGGCGGGCTTGGACACCAGACCACGCTGGACCTTCTGGCCGCCGGGGCCGAGGTCTATGCGATTGATCGTGACCATGCCAAGAACGCGGCGCTGCTGGCCGATACCCCGCCCGACTTCGCCGCGCGCCTGCACCTGGTCGAAGCGGACCTTGCCGATCAGGCAGGGCTGGAAACCCTGCTGATGGGGCTGGTGGCCGATGCACCGCTGGACGGGGTAATCAACAATGCCGCGATCTATCCGTCGAAGCCCTTCGAGCAGTACGGACTTGAAGAACAGAAGCAGGTCCACGCGATCAATGTCGAAGCCGCGCTGATCGCCACACGGGCGGCGCTGCCGGGCATGCGGGAACAGGGTTGGGGCAGGGTGATCAACATCACCTCGATCACATTGACCGGGGGATGGGAAAACCTGGCCCCCTATGTGCAGTCGAAGGGCGCACTTCTTGGCCTGACGCGGGCCTGGGCGCGGGAATTCGGCAAATGGGGGATCACCGTGAACGCCATCGCGCCGGGGGCCTTTCCGACCGACGCCGAAAAGATCCATCCCGACCCCGAGGGCTATAACGCGATGGTGCTGGACCGGCAGGCGCTCAAGCGGCGCGGACATGCGGGCGACATATCGGCCACGATCATGTTCCTGATGTCGGAAGGGGCCGGGTTCATCACCGGACAGAATATTGCCGTCAATGGCGGCTGGACCATGGAATAAGGAGCATTCGCGATCATGGCCATTCTTGAGGGGATCACCGTCCTTGACTGTTCCATTGCCATGGCCGGCCCTTTCGCGGCGCAGCGGCTGGCCGATCTGGGGGCCGATGTCATCAAGGTCGAACCGCTGAACGGTGAATGGCAACGCCACGCGCCTGCCGGTGGCATTACCGGAAACAAGGTGAACGTTTCTTTCCTGTCGCTGAACCGCAACAAGCGTTCGCTGGCCATCGATCTGAAATCACCGGGCGGCAAGGCCGTGCTGAAACGGCTTGTCGCCGATGCGGATGTCTTTATCCAGAATTACCGCCCCGGCGTCGCTGCGCGGCTTGGGGTGGATTACGAAACCCTGTCTGCGATCAATCCTGGCCTCGTCTATGTCTCGATGTCGGGCTACGGCGAAGATGGGCCAAGCGCGATGCGACCGGGGCAGGACCTGTTGTTACAGGCCATGTCGGGCGCCATGCTGTCTGCCGGTCGCAAGGGCGAACCGCCGACGCCGGCCGGGCAATACCTGGTCGACGCAATCACCGCCTATACCGCTTTCGAGGGCGCGCTGGCCGCGCTGTTTCACCGCGAACGTACCGGCGAGGGCCAGAAGGTCGAGGTGAACATGCTGGACGCGATCACCACGATCCAGATGCAGGAACTGTCGGTCTTTACCGTGGGCGGCAAGCCGCAGGAACGATCGGCCGAACCACATGCCCATGTCTATATCCGATCGCCCTATGGCGTCTTCGCAACCAGCGACGGCAAGTATATCGCGCTCGCCATGCCGAATTTCCCGGGGCTGGCAAAGGCACTGAATGAGCCGCGACTGGCCGGTCTGGACGAGATGACCGCAGGCTGGGAAAGCCGGGACGAGACCTTCGCGCTTGTCCGCGAGGCAATCGCGAAATTCGGTCAGGCCGATGCGTTGGAACGGCTGGAAGCGGAAGGCATCTGGGTCGGGCCGGTCTATGGCTATGCCGATCTGGTCGCCGATCCGCAGGTTGCCCATAACGGCACCTTCATCGAATACGATCACCCCAGCGAGGGCAGGGTAAAGACGCCGGGCTTCGCGATCAGGTTTTCGAAAACCCCGTCGGAACTGCGCTATGGCGCGCCGCTGACCGGGCAACATACGGATGAAGTGCTGGCCGAGGCTGGTTTCTCGCCCAACGAGATCGCGGCGCTGCTTGCCGAAGGCGCCATCGGGCGCGGCGAGGCGCGGTCATGACGCAGCCGCTGACATTCGAGACCGCGGGGCGGGTCGGCATCATCACGTATAATCGCCCCGAAAAACTGAACGCCATGACACCGGAAATGGCCGGACTGATGGTCGCGGCGGTCACACGCTGCAACGAGGATGACGAGATCCGCGCCGTCGTTCTGACCGGCACCGGCAAGGCTTTCTGCGCCGGGTCCGATATCGCGCTTCTGGACAGCTACAAGACGCCGTGGGAATTCCGCAATCGCGTCGAATATTGCGACGCATTGCGGGCGCTTGTGAAGCCGTCCATCGCCGCGATCAACGGCTATGCCTTTGGTGGCGGGCTGGAAATGGCGCTGTCCTGCGATATCCGCATCGCCGCCGACAGCGCAAAGCTGGGGGCGCCGGAAATCAAGCTGGGCTGGATCGGCGGTGGCGGCATGGTGGCGCTGCTGACGCAATCGATCGGTCCGTCCAATGCGGCAATGATGGTCATGACCGGCGATCCGATCAGCGCCGGACAGGCGCTTTCATGGGGTCTGGTTAGCGAAATACATCCCGCCGACGCCCTGCGCGCCCGTGCTGTCGAGATCGCGACCACCATTGCCAGCCGCGCGCCGATTGCCGCCGAAACTGCCAGGTCCAACCTGGCTGCGGCGCTGAACATGCCGCTGGAACAGGCCATCGCCTATGAACGCGACCTGCAAGCCATCTGCTTCGCGACTGGCGACGCCGCCGAAGGGCTCGCCGCATTCGCTGAAAGGCGCGCCCCGGATTTCAGGAAGCGCTAGCTTGTCTGCGCCTATGATCGGTTGGACAATCTGGCCCATGAACTCAGTCAAGACAGGGAATGATCATGATCGACGATCCTGACGGAATGTGGCTTGGCCGCGTCTGGCTGCCAGAGGCTGGCGGACCCGCAGTCGTGACGCTACGCGATGGCGTGGTATGTGATATTACTGCGAAGGGCGCCGCGACCACGTCGCAGATAATTGAAATGGACGACCCTGTGACGTTCTTGCGCGATGCACCGGGCCGTCAGATCGGGTCGCTGGAGGCGATTGCAAAGGCGCGGGCAGGGGACCTGTCGGTCGTCCATTTTCTGGCACCTTGCGACTTGCAGGCCATCAAGGCATGCGGCGTGACCTTCGCCCGGTCGATGGTAGAGCGTGTGATCGAGGAGAAGGCAGCAGGCGATCCGGCCCGTGCGCAGGCCATCCGCGCAAGGATCGGCGATACCATCGGCGACAGCCTGCGTAACATCCGCGCAGGTTCACCTGAAGCAGAGCGGGTCAAACAGGCGCTGATTGCGGAAGGTATCTGGTCGCAATACCTGGAGGTTGGAATCGGCCCGGATGCCGAGGTCTTTTCAAAGGCTCAGCCCCTGAGTTCGGTCGGACCGGGCGCCGAGATCGGACTGCATCCCGTGTCGAACTGGAACAACCCCGAGCCAGAGATCGTGCTGGCGGTTTCATCGAGCGGTCGGATCACCGGTGCGACTTTGGGAAATGACGTCAACCTGCGCGATGTCGAGGGGCGGTCGGCGTTGCTGTTGTCGAAGGCCAAGGACAACAACGCCTCATCCGCCATTGGTCCGATGATCAGGCTGTTCGATGATGGCTTCACGCTTGACCACGTCCGCAAGGCAGAATTGAGCCTGCGCGTGTCGGGCAAAGACGGGTTCACGTTGGACGGCCATTCGTCCATGTCGGAAATCAGCCGCGATCCCGAGGACCTTGTTCACCAGACCATCGGCCGCCATCACCAGTATCCCGACGGTCTGATGCTGTATCTGGGCACGCTTTTCGCCCCGACACAGGATCGCGACGTGCCGGGAGAGGGCTTTACCCACAAACTGGGCGATGTTGTCAGCATTTCGTCGCCGGGTCTTGGCCGGCTGGAGAATATCGTCAGGCTGTCGACCGAGTGTGCGCCGTGGACCTTCGGGATCACCGCGTTGATGCGCAATCTGGCCGCGCGGCAGTTATTGTGATGTGGCCCTTGCCATCGGTCGCGTCGCGCGCTGCGGAAGGGCTGTGCTGTGCAAATTCGTTCGGGGGAGAAATCTCTTGGCTCCAGCAAGGTAGCTGGGCGTGACCTGCAAGATCGAGAACTGACTGGCCTGGCGCAAGTTGGTATCAGCCGCTGCGCAGGCTGGCAGGTGCCAGATGCTGGAATTCGTGATCCGGTAAGATCGGCATTTCATCGCTGCGGAGTGGCACGGGTGTCAGCCCGACAAAGCGCGCTGGAACAGGTCCGGCGTGCCAAGCTGGCCGCCTTTCAACACCACCTCCAGCCCCTCGAAGTCGGGGTCGTCGACATGGCAAAGGCAAATCGGTGCGCCGGGTGAAAGCGGGTGTTTCAGTTCCAGCGCGGTTACCGGAAGTGCCTCGACCACGCGGCCTGACGTATCTCCACCGGCAACGACAAGACGGCGAAGCCCAAAGCGTGGGACAGCCTGCCGCGCGATGTTGCCCAAGGCGATACCGATGGCGTTCTGGGCTTGCTCAAGGGGGATGCCCTCGGCCTCGACCATGCGGGCAAGATCAGCGTATGCCGGGTCGTCCACGGTTTTGGCCGCGAACACCAGCACGCCGCGATGCCGGTCGTATGCGGCTTCTATTTCGGACATCAGCCTGGCAATTTCGGCATCCGCCTCGGTCGGGCGCGCTGTCTGACAGACATTCAGCCGGATCGAGGCAAAACCCGCAGCCTCGGCCTGCGCAATCTGTTCGGCCGTCACGGGCGAACAGCTGCCCGACAGGACAAGCAGGCGGTCGGCCGGTTTGTGGGCTGGAAATTCCGGCGGTGTTCCAGCGATCAGCCCCTTGTCGCGCCAATAGGCGACAAGGGCATATTGCAGACCCGACGAAGACGGCGAAAAGACCGTATCGGGACTGTTTTCCCATACCAGCCCGCCCGCACTGATCTGACTGGCGCTATCGACCACATCCAGAAAGGTGATGGCGCGGTCCCTTGCGGCATTGGCAATCTGATCGCGGGCACTGTCTTGCGCCATGTCCGCAAGATCGATGCTGGTGATCGGATGATCCGTCTGCCGGCCCAAATGAAGGCGCAGGTCCGCTTCCTGCATCGGGGTGACGGGATGGCGCGACATGGTCGGATGGCGATCTATGCGGTATGGTTTTCCTGCCGCGGCAGCGAAAAGATTGCCGAAGGCTTGCCAGCGACCAAGCTGCGGCGCGCCAATGACAGACGGAAGCCACCCGGACGGCACGGACTGTGCACCCAGTTCCGCAGCTTTACCGATCGATCCGACATGCGGCGCGGAATCGAAGGTCGAACAGACCTTGTACTGCAGCACGCGCGGCCGCAGCGAGGCGAGTGTGGTAAAGATGCCGGGCAGGTGTTCATCCATCCAGGCAGGAGTCTGCGCTCGCGCCGTCCCTGCAACGCCAATGACCTGAAAGTCGGCAAAACGCGCCAGATCATCTGTCGTGGGCGGTCGCGTGAACAGCACCGTTCGAAGCCCCGCCATCGCGGTCACTTCCATCGCATCAGTCGAGCCGGTGAAATCGTCGCCGTAAAAAGCAAGCAGAACGCCGGATGGCAGAGATTCGGGCATGAAGAACACCTCGTGCAAACTGGTCAGACCAGTAGACCAGTGTTGCGCTTGTCGGCGAAACATGTCTCTCATGTCAAGACTGATTTGGGCGAAGGCCAAAGGGATCATCCATGCCGACCGACAATGCCAGTGCAGCTTCGCCAACCGCACGCCGCCAGATCAAGCGGCGGCGGATGCACGAAGACCTGGTTGAAATCCTTGCTGGAAATATCCGCGAAGGGATTTTTCCCGTTGGCGCGCCACTGCCTTCTGAACGGCAATTGATGGATGAATTCGGGGTTTCGCGCCTGACGGTTCGCGAAGCTTTCGCGGCGCTGGAAAGCCGGGGCCTGATTGAAACCCGGCCAGGCACGCGCGCACGCGTCTGCGGTCCGCGTGCCGATTTCCTGCTGAACATGCTCAGCCAGGCGGCAATCTTCTATCTGCAGCAGCCGGGCGGGCTATCCGGCTTTGGTGAAGTGCGCGAACTCGTCGAGACCGGCGTCGTCCGGCTGGCCGCCGAGCGGGCCGACGACGACCAGATCGCGGTGCTGCGCGACCGGCTTGAAGCGAACCGCGCCGCAGTCGGTGACAGGGACGCGTTTGCCAGAACCGATGTCACGTTCCATCTGACCATCGCCGAGATCGTGGACAACCCGATCATCTCGGCCTTTTTTCACGCGGTCGATCAGTGGCTGCGCGAGATCCGAGATACGACATTGCGCAACGACGGGCAGATGGAAATCGCCCTTGCCGCGCATGAAGCGATCTACGATGCGATAGCCGCGCGCCAACCCGACCGCGCAGCAGAGGCGATGCGGGCGCATCTGCACCAGCTGGCAACAATTTATCCTCAGAACCCGGACGCACCGCCACCGCGTGACTGAGGCCCCGATACACAGAACAGGAAGCAAGCGAAAATGACGGCCATTCTTTCGGAACAGACCCGTATGCGAGACCGGATAACGGCGGTTGGCAAATCCATCTTCGACCGGGGGCTGACCTTCGGCTCGACAGGCAATCTTAGCCAGCGACTGTCGGATGGAAGCATTCTGATGACGCCGACGAATGCCTCGCTCGGCGCACTTGATCCGGCAAGGTTGTCGCTGGTCGACACGAAAGGCAACCATCTTGGCGGGGACAAGCCCACCAAGGAATCCTTTCTGCACATCTGTGTCTACTGTCAGCGACCACATTCGGATGCGGTCGTGCATCTGCATTCCACCCATTCCGTTGCCGTCAGCGTGATGGCCGATGTGGACCCGGAAGACGTTCTGCCGCCATTGACCGCCTATTATGTCATGCGTGTCGGACGGCTGCCGCTGATCCCGTATTTTGCCCCCGGCGACAAGGAACTGGCGCATGCGGTCGAAGCGCGTGTTGGCCGATCTCATGCAGTACTGCTGGCCAATCACGGACCGATCGTGGCGGGAAACACGCTTGAAGAGGCGCAATATGCCACCGAGGAGCTGGAGGAGACGGCGCGGCTGTTCATGCTGCTGAAAGATTACCGGACGCGCCCGCTTACGCCCGCGCAGGCCGATGCGCTGCGCAAGGACTGACCGGCGGTCCCATACGCTGCGCGGCTACCTGCAAGGCAGGCTGGTAACCCGCGAAACCAGCGATAGTATGGCACTATCGCGTGGGCGGTCGGGGTATTAGATTTGCACATCGTCGGACAGCACCTGAAGCTGAGCGGCCTGCTTTTCCTGCGCTATGGCGCCGTTCTTTCCGCCCTCTGGGCCGGCGGCGTGTTGCTGAACCAGATCCTGCTGCGGATCGCGGTCGAAATCGGCATTCACAGCCGTTTGCTGGGCCTGGTGGCAATCGCGCCGGTCGTGCTTTTGCAGCTGATGATATTCGTTGCCTTCTTCGTGATCCTGCAGGGTGGTGCGTCCCCGCTGCCCGGGCTGACGCGGCGCCCTGTGCCGGCCGGACCGGCAGCCACGCCTGCACAGGATCGACCCGGTCCGGCCTTCGCGATGGCCCTGCTGGCGGTTCTGGTGCCGTTTTACGGCTATTATGCGGGATGGGGGCTTCTGGGCGATACGCTGCGCAGCTATTCCCAGATATTCTATCAGACCCAAATGCGGCGCGTCGACTTTACTCAGCCCGAACTGCCACTTGTTGCGCTGGAAATCGGGCAGACCTTCTGGGTTGTTCTTGCTGTGCTGGTCATCTGGGTCATCCGGCGCCTTGCAAAGCTGCGCAGCGCCAATCGACCGGGCGGCTGGTCGGCCATGGTGGTCGTCGCATGCGAGGCGACCTGGGCGTTGTTGGGGCTTTACGTCCTGGCCGGGTGGAAATCCGGGCTAGCTGATTGGCTGGCCTCGTTGCCTCGCCCTGCGGAACTGCTGGACCGGATCATTCCTGCCGCAGCGGCGGCGGTCAGCGATGCGGCGATCAGGCCAGTTGACTGGGCCCCGCAATTGCCACCGTGGGAGATGGCGAAATCGCTGTTCTGGTATGCGCTGCTGCCGCTGATCTGGTTCAATCTGGGTGCCATTGTCTATGGCGACGACATGAACTCATTACGCGATGAATCGCGGCGGGTGACCACCGTGGCGCTAGACCGATGGCAGGCGCTGCCCAAGCCCGTCACTGATTTCATCGGCCATTTCTGGTCCGGCTTTGTGAAGCGCTGGCATGCTGTGCTGAACGGGGTCTTCCTGGCGGCGTCTGCTGGCGTGGCTTTGACGGTATCGGTGCTGGTCTTGTGGAGATTGGTGGATTGGGCCGGAAACTGGGGCTGGATCGGCATCGCGCGTCTGATCGGTCCGCAGGACATGCTGGTGTGGCAGGTTATCTCGGTGCCGCTGAATGCGCTGTTCAATGCGCCGGGTGCGCCAGCAGGCGGCCTGCTTGTCAGTCCGCTGCAATTCTGCATTCTGGCCGCAGGTCTGGAACTGGCAGGCCGCGCGCAGCGCGACGCCACGCCTGTCAAGCCGGCGGGCGCAGAACCGGCCTGAACGGGATCGAAACTGCGTCGGGCCGCGTCGTCATAGCCGCAAATTGCAGCCGCAGGTCGTTCAGGGCCCCGACCGGGACCAGAAAGGCCTGCACCGACAGCGACGGTGCGTCGGCCGAGGTGGCGAACAGAAGCGACTGATCGCAATTGTCGTCAACATCGCTGTCTGCGCCTAGCATATCGATGATCTCGAGCCCGGCCTGATTGATCAAGGGTCGCCATGTGTGACCGTTGCCGTCGGTCAGGCCGATATCGCAGGCCATCCAGCTTTCCAGAACGGACGGTTCCCCTTGCAGCCCGAGCCGCAGATAGATCAGCGCCCGGTCATCCATTGCAGGCAGGATCATCGCGCGGCCTTCGTCGATGAAGATCCGCACGCCGTTCAAATTGGTTTCGTTGTCATCGGATCTGGAAACATTCCAAATTCGCGCATGCATCAATTCCTTCAGATCGGGCCAGGCAACCAACAGGACCGAGGCCGCAAGGAACGCGAGCGTAAGCATTAGCCAGCCGATCGTTCTCATCCATCGAACCTCGTCAGCGCCTCATGAGGCGGCGTACCGGCCGGCGGGTCCAGCATCAGCGTTCCGTCCAGATCGGGGTCCAGCCGCAGCGAAATGCGCATGGCTCCGCCGACGACCTCATCCTTCGGCAGTTCGAAAATGGCGATCGCGTGACTGTTCAGTTCAGGTTGCAGCCAAAGGTCTTCCAGCAGACCCGGTACGTCCCGGATGCGCGCCGTTGTGTAATATTCGCGTCCGCTGCTGCCTTTCCAGCTTGCAGATAACTTGGTCGAAACACTGGTGCCCGACAGTGAGACATCGACGATCAGGAAGACGCCGTCGCTGTCACGCGTGACCTCGGATCCAAAGGCGGTGTAGCTGATCCGGTCGGCCGTTCGCCATCCATCCATCGCGCCCGCGAACAGGCGAGTGCGCGCCCACTCGCCGGCAGCCGCATGGGCCGTGAAGGGGCGCAGTGCGCGGTTGTAGTCCGGATTGGTCAACATCATCGCACCAAGTGCCATGATCCCGGCAAGGATGATCAGGGCTCTGGTGATCAGCGTCATGTACGAACCAGCGGCGCGGCCATTAGGCTGGCGACGGGCGCGAAGCCAAGCCAACTCGACTGCCCGTAAAGATTGTCGCGATACTTGAACAGCTGCTTTGCAAACCGGATTTCGACTTCGGTTGGCACTGTGCCGGCGGGCAGGGTCCAGATCAGTTCGACCTCTTCGGGCAGGCGCGGCTGAAGCTGCTGAAGGACGGCGCCGTCGCGTTTCAGCAAGATGTCCGGTGCCGGCAGATCAGCCTTGCCGATCACAAGCTGCGGGGGCATCGGCGGGGTCCCGAAATAGGCAATCTGGGTCTCTCCGGTGACGTTCTCCAATCGCGCTGTCAGCACGAGGCGGTCTTCCTGACCCGGCGCGCGGTGCAGTTCCAGCGACAGTGGCGTGGCAATGCTGCGTCCCATGTCGATCGGCTGGCCCAATTTCACCGGTGCGATCTGATCGGGCGTAAGCGCGTCTTCGACACGCAGCCACCAGCTGAACAGCACCGCGGCAACGATACCCATCGTTGCCAGCAGTCGCAGCCACAATCGCCGAAGGTGGGTTGGTTTCAGCTCGTCCGACATGGCCGCATCAGACAGCTGCTGTCGCGGCTTGGCAAGTCTATTGCGCCGTGGTGTACGGCGCCCGAACAGCCGCTAATGCGCGTCTGCCTTGGCGCGCGTCCAGTAATTCGTCAGATCGGTTCTGTCCTTGGAATGGCCCAATTGGGTCAGATGTTCCTGAAGCGCGGTCATGGCGGCACGTTCACCAGCGGCCCAGACAAAGCAGTCCGGCTCTGGCTTGCCTGCGATCCTGACGAATGCGCCAATGTCTGCGGGGTCGTAATCGTGCCAAATGACCGATCCGCCGGCTTGTGGCAGGTCCAGCCGCGCCGCCGGATCGGTAATCAGCACATGGGCCTTGACCTCGATCCCGGGGGGCAGCATCTCTAGCCAGTTCGCAATGGCGGGCAGGGCCGTTTCATCACCCAAAAGCAGATAGCTGGCGGCATCGGGGATCAGCATCGAGGATTTCGGACCCGCCAGATGAACCTTGTCGCCGGGGCGCACCTGTGCCGCCCAATTCCCGGCAATGCCGTGGCCGTGAAGAACGAAATCCAGAACCAGCTGCCCGCGTGCAGGATCAAACGCGCGTGGCGTGTAGATCCGCGAGATCGCCGGTGGGTTGTCGGGCCAGTGAAGACGGCCCTCGCCCTGTCTCGGCAAGGACATTTCGCCCGTTTCAGGGTCTGGAAAGAACAAACGGACATGGTCGTCGGGACCAAAGCACTCCATCGCCGGCTGCATCGCGCCTGCCGCCTGAAAAGCGCCCAGTTGTTCGCCAGCAAGGGTGATCCTTCGCATCTGCGGCGTCAGGTCGACGGCAGAGATGACGGTCAATTCTCGCAGGGCGACCGGAAGGCGGCGTATGGTAGGGGCGGTCATGGGACAGAAATCTTATTGTTTTAATCGGATATCGCTGTCACTACGCTCTCCACCCGCTTCTGGCAAGTCAGGCAAGCCGGCTTTGCAGCAGATCGCCCGCCCCTTCGACAATGGGATAGGCGACATAGGTGAAGTCGGTGTTGATCTGCTTCAGCGCCCGGATGGCTTCCTGATGCTGGTTTGTCGTCTCGACTGCGGCCCGGTTCCTGTCGCGCAGCCTTGCAAGATGGGCATTCTGCAGATCGCGTTCGGCCGCTCGCATCCGGTCCTTCTCCTCGATCAACTGGCGCGCATCTTCGATATCGGCGGTCATCATCACGTTCAGCGAAAGCTTGGCATTGGACAACACCCGGTCATGAAAATCCGTCAGTTCGCGCAGACCCTCGGCCGAGAAGGAAAGCCCCTGCTGATGCATCTTCCGCGCCAGCGGGACAAGGTTGCCCGCGATCTGATCACCGGCATCTTCCAGATGGTTCGCGGTTGTGGCGATGGACATCGACCTTTGCCGCTGATCGGGCGTCAGTTGCGAATCCTGCAGCCGCGACAGGTACAGCTTGATCTCGTAATGCATCCGGTCGATCTGATTTTCGCGCCCTGAAATATGTTCGGCCGCGGGGCCGTCCCATGTCTGGAAAAGGCCCAGCACGGGCAGCAGCATGTTATGGACATCTTCGGCCATGCGCAGGACTTCGCGCTGCGCATTGGTCAAAGCCTGCTGCGGGTTTGACAACATGTCGGGATCAAGCGCGCTTGGCCGGTTCTCGGCCTCGCCACTGTCGGGTTTCAGGACCAGACCGGCAAGACGTGCCACCGGACCCAGAAACGGCAGGGCCATCAGCGCCACGGCAAGGTTGAAGGCCAGATGCAGGTTGATCGTCTGCCGCGCCGTGGTGCCGCCCAGCCTGTCCAGCACGTCGGGCCAGATCTGGATTGCCAACAGGACCAGGATGCTGCCGCCGCCACGCAGGATAAGATTCGAGATCATGATCTGTCGGGCCCGGCGATCACCGTACCACGTCAGTGCGACAGGGATCATTGCGCCCCCGAAATTCGCCCCCAGCACCATCGTGGCCGCGGCCGATGCAGGCAGAAGGCCATGCATCGCGAATGTGACGAACATCAGGACAGCGGCGATGGATGAATGCATCGCGTACGTGACCGCAGCGGCCAGCACGAAGCCCGAAACGGGATCGCTTGCCAGCCGCTGGATGACCGCGTTCACAAGATCGCTTTGTTGCAGTGGCAGGGCGGCATCGCGGATCATCGACAGCGAAACCAGCACAAGCGCCAGCCCGACAAGAATGCGGCCCGCCTGCCTTGCGCGGTGCCCCTTGCTGCGCAGGAACAGCCCGACGCCCAAAACCAGCAAGGCCGGCACGATCGCCTGGACAGGAAGCAGAAGAATTTGCGCCGCGATCGCCGATCCAAGATCGGCGCCCAGGATCATTGCAATGCCGGCAACGATGGCGAGGGTTCCGGTCTGCGCAAATCCCGCCGTCAGCATGGCCACCGCAGTCGAACTTTGCAGCATGATCGCCGCACCTGCACCGGCCGCCGCCGCCGTAAGCCGCGAACTGGACGCATGGCGCATCAATTGGCGCAGGGGGGCAGCAAAGGCGCGCTCTATCCCGGTTCGGATCAGCCTGACCGACCACAAAAGCAGCGCCACCGCCCCGGCGAGGTTGACGATAAACAGAACCATCAGGTCTTTCTTTGACGATTACCGGCACAAAGCCGTCGCCGTCATCGCAGCATCAAAACGTGGACATTGCAACATTTTTTCTTGAATTTTGTGGCAATGCGCAACATCCTTTCTGAAAGTCGTGGAATCAGCCGACAGGAACATCGCCTTCGCAATGCTAACCTCGCCCTCGCCCTTGCCATCACCAGAGCCGGAACGCCTGCGCAAGGGAGAGCGCCGCAAGCAGATATTGCTGGAATTGAAGCTGCGTCAGCATTTGCGAATTGGCGACCTGGCCGAGCGGTTTCGCGTCTCGACCGAGACCGTCCGGCGTGACCTGCATGCCCTTGCAAAGGAAGGGCTGATCGACCGCGCACATGGCGGCGCCTTGCCGCCGGCACCGGGGGTCTACCCCTCGCTTGATGAACGCCAAAGCAAGGGGCAGGCGGAACGTGAAAGGATCGGTCGGCTGGCTGCGTCGCTGGTCAAGCCCGGCGAGACGCTGATGATCGATTCTGGCACCACCACCATGCAGATGGCTCGATTTCTTGCGTTTCAGGGGACCGCCTGCCGTGTGATCACCAATTCATTGCCGATCGCGATGACACTTGGCGGAAGCGAAGGCGCCCAGGTTCTGCTTTGCCCCGGCGATTACCTGCCAAGTGAGTCGGCGGTGATCGGGGACGAGACATTGAAGTTCCTGCAAGGCTATCAGGTGGATCGCGCGTTTATCGGGGCGACCGCGCTGTCTTTGGACGGCGTTATGGAATCCGTGCCCGGCTTCGCAGCCGTCAAGGGCGTGATGCTGGCACAGGCGGCTTCGACCTTTCTGCTGATCCACAGCATGAAGCTGGGGGGGAACGGCTTTCGCAAGGCGGCTGAACTGGCGCAGTTGGACGGTATCATTGTGGATCGCGCGCCGCCGAGCGATCTCGCGCGGGCATTGACCGCCGCCAAGGTGGAGGTCGCCGTCGCCAACTGAACGGGAGTGTGAACAGCGCCAGCCGGCACCGGCTGACGTAATCAGATAAAGGGAGGAAGACATGACAAGAACGATACTGATGGCATCCGCTGCAATGGCCGGGATGTTTGCATTCGGAGGAACTGCTCAGGCACAGGATTGCGAGCGCGGAGATCTTGACGTGCGCTATTGCGACACGGACGGCGATCTCGTGGCGGATATCCCGACCGATGCGTCCCAGCTGATCGACCCTGATACGCTGGTGTTCGCATATACCCCCGTCGAAGATCCAGCGGTCTACGCGACCGCCTGGTCGGACTTTCTGACCCATCTGGAGGAGGTGACCGGCAAGAAGGTGCAATTCTTACCCGTCCAGTCGAATGCCGCCCAGATAGAGGCGATGCGGTCTGGCCGGCTGCATATCGCGGGCTTCAACACCGGGTCGAACCCGTTGGCGGTGAATTGCGCGGGCTTCAGGCCATTCACCATCATGGCCTCGAACGACGGTAGCTTCGGATACGAGATGGAGGTCATCACCTATCCCGGTTCGGGGATCGAGAAGATGGAGGATATCAAGGGCAAGGAAATGGCCTTTTCCGCACCCACGTCCAACTCGGGCTACAAGGCGCCGTCGGCAATCCTGAAAGCCGATTACGGGCTGGTCGCGGAAACCGACTACACGCCGGTCTTCTCGGGCAAGCATGACAACACCATTCTTGGCGTCGCCAACAAGGATTACCCGGCCGGGGCCATCGCCAATTCGGTCCTGCACCGCATGGTCGAACGCGATGTGGTGACGGCCGATCAGGTGGTCTCGATCTACAAATCCGAGACATTTCCGACCACCGGGTTCGGCACGGTCTACAACCTGACACCCGAATTGCAGGACAAGATCAGGCAGGCCTTCTTCGATTTCGACTGGGAGGGGACGACCCTTCAGGAAGAGTTTTCGAAATCCGGCGAGGAGCAGTTCATCGAGATGAACTATAAGGATTTCTGGGACGTGATCCGCAAGATCGACGCCGAAAACGGTGTCAGCTACGCCTGCGAATGAACCGGGTGCCAATCCGGCGCGGCCCTTCCGGGGGCCGCATCACAACGAAGAAGGGCAGGGGCGGCGGATGCTGAAGCTGAAGAAACTGGTCAAGACCTATGCGACGGGCGATCAGGCGCTGAAAGGCATTGATCTGGATGTGCCGGCCGGTCAGGTTCTGGCGCTGATCGGGCCATCCGGGGCGGGCAAGTCGACGATGATCCGCTGTATCAACCGGCTGGTCGAACCCTCGGGCGGCGAGGTCTGGATAGACGATCTGGAAATCACCCGGCTGTCATCGGCAAAGTTGCGCCGCGCGCGTCGGCAGATGGGGATGATCTTTCAGGAATATGCCCTGGTCGAGCGTCTGACCGTGATGGAAAACGTGCTGTCGGGCCGCCTTGGCTATGTCGGGTTCTGGCGGTCGTTGGCACGGCGTTTCCCACAGAAGGATGTGGATGAGGCGTTTCGTCTGCTGGACCGCGTGGGGCTTGTCCACATGGCCGATAAGCGTGCAGATGAGCTGTCGGGCGGCCAACGCCAGCGGGTCGGCATCTGTCGGGCACTGATTCAGGACCCGAAGCTTCTGCTGGTGGACGAACCGACCGCCTCGCTTGATCCGAAGACCTCGCGCCAGATCATGCGCCTGATCTGCGAGCTTTGTGCAGAACGCGGGTTGTCCGCCATCATCAATATCCATGATGTCGCGCTGGCGCAGATGTTTGTGTCGCGCATCGTCGGGCTGCGCTTTGGCGAAATCGCATTCGACGGCACGCCCAAGGCGCTGACGCCCGAAGTGCTGACCCAGATTTATGGCGAGGAGGATTGGGAGGCGACAATCCAGAAGGACGAGGAAGTCGCCCTGGAGGCCGCATCATGAGCGCGTCTTCCGAACTTGATGCGCTTCTGGGGAAGCGCTGGAAGAAGCCGCCGCTGATCCGCAACAAGGCGCTGCGCTGGCTGCTTGGCGGTGGTTTCGTCATCTATCTGATCCTTGCCGTTTCGACGATCCCGGTGGATTGGGGCCGCGTCTACGAAGGTCTGGGCCGTGGCTGGCAGTTCATCAAGGCTTTCGCCACGCCTGACTTCACCTCTCGCGGGGGCGATATCTGGGCCGGGCTGATGGAAAGCATCGAGATGACGGTTGCGGCGTCGGTCGTGGGCATCGCCATCTCGATCCCGATCGGGCTGGGGGCGGCGCGCAACATCTCGCCCTTGCCGATCTATCTGATCTGCCGGGCGATCATCGCCGTCTCGCGCGCATTGCAGGAGATTATCGTGGCGATCCTTCTGGTCGCGATTTTCGGTTTCGGTCCGCTGGCAGGCTTTCTGACCCTGTCCTTCGCCACCATCGGTTTTCTGTCGAAACTGCTGGCCGAAGAAATTGAAACGATGGACCGCAGCCAGGCCGAGGCCGTGCGCGCGACCGGCGCGCGTTGGCCGCAATGGATCAATTACAGCGTCCAGCCGCAGATCATGCCCCGCCTGATCGGCCTGTCGATCTACCGGGTCGACATCAATTTCCGCGAAAGCGCGATCCTGGGACTGGTCGGCGCGGGCGGTATAGGGGCTACGCTGAACACGGCGTTCGACCGCTATGAATATGATACCGCCGCCGCGATCCTGATCCTGATCATCGGCATTGTCATGGCGCTGGAATACCTGTCCGGCATCATCCGGGCGAGGGTTCAGTAATGCCGGTTCTGCAAAAGGAAGGCGTCCAGATCTGGCGCCGCCGCACCCCCCGCAGCGCATTGCTGATCTGGTTCGGCTGGCTGATCGGCGCCGCGGTATTCATCTATTGCTGGCAACGCATTTCGGATGCGACGACATGGTTCTTCGTGCAGGATGCGCCGCGGATTGCCGCTGATATCTGGGCCCGCGCGACGCCGCCCAAATGGGACTATATCACCCAGCTTGGCAAACCCATATGGGACACGCTGAACATTGCCACGCTAGGCACATTGATCGCCCTGGTGCTGGCTGTACCTGTCGCGTTTCTTGCGGCGCGCAACACAACACCGTCGGCACTTTTCGTGCGGCCTTTGGCGCTGCTGCTGATCGTCGCCACGCGCTCGATCAATTCGCTGATCTGGGCGCTGCTGCTGATCGCGATCATCGGGCCGGGCGTATTGGCTGGGGTCATCGCCATCGCCATCCGCTCGATCGGGTTCTGTGCCAAGCTGCTATATGAGGCGATCGAGGAGATAGACCGTACCCAGGTCGAGGCGATCACCGCAACCGGCGCCTCGCGTTGGCAAGTGATGGCTTACGGGATCGTGCCGCAGATCCTTCCGGCCTTTGCCGGCATCGCGGTGTTCCGTTGGGACATCAACATCCGCGAATCCACGGTGCTGGGACTGGTCGGTGCCGGTGGTATCGGGTTGCAGCTTTCAGCCTCGCTGAATGTGCTGGCATGGCCGCAGGTCAGCCTGATCCTGCTGGTCATCCTGGCGGCTGTCGTGATCAGCGAATGGGTTTCGGCCAAGGTGCGGGGCGCGATAATCTGATGCCGCATGACACGCGAACTGCCTTCGCGGCGTATCAGGCCGCGCGCGCCCGCCTGCCGGAGCCACTGCGTCAGGGGCAGTGTCAGAGGGCAAGCGATCTGTCGGTGATCGCGGATCAGTTCGACGTGTTCCTGCTGGATGCCTTCGGCGTCCTCAATATCGGCGAACATGCGATACCGGGTGTGGCCGCGCGCCTGTTGGCGTTACGTTCTGCGGGGAAAAGGCTTCTGGTCGTGTCCAACGCGGCAAGCGCGCCGCATGATGTCCTGATGCGGAAATATGCCAGGCTGGGCTATGAATTCGATCCGGACGACGTCATCACCAGCCGCAAGACGATGCTTGCTGCGCTGGCGAAGGAGGGGCCGCGAAGGTGGGGCGTCATGTCAGCCGCACGGCACGGCCTGGATGAACTTGACCGGTTCGGCACCCACACCCTGGGGGATGATCCGGTCGATTACGATAGCGCTGAGGGTTTTCTGCTTGTCGGTTCTGCCGATTGGACTGAAGCGCGGCAGGCGCTTCTGGAACGCAGTATCCGCGACAATCCACGTCCCGTGCTGGTCGCCAATCCGGATATCGTCGCCCCGCGAGAAACAGGCTTTTCGGACGAACCGGGCTTCTTCGCCCATCGCCTGGCCGACGCGACCGGAATTGCGCCTGTGTTTTACGGTAAGCCATTCGGCAATATCTTCGATCAGACAATGACGAGGCTGCCGCGCGGCACGCCCAAGGACCGCATTCTGATGGTCGGCGATTCCCCCCATACGGACATTCTGGGGGCGAACGCCTTCGGCCTTCGCTCGGCGCTTGTGGCGGGGTATGGTTTCCTGAGCGGGGGCAACCCATACCGATACCTGGAAGACGCAGGTATCTATCCCGATTTCATTCTGGACCGGCCCTAGTCCATCGCCATCAATTCGGGCTGGTCCGCAGAACTGGCAGAGCCAATCAGCTGGGCCAACAACGCTTCGATCAGGGCGCATACGGCGCGGTGCTTTTCTGCCAGCAGCACAAACGCATCGCTGCATGATATGATGTGTTCGCCCAGCTGTGGCTGGATCCGGGAAATCTCGCGCAGTGTAAAGCCAAGGCTTTGCGCCTGCTCGATAAATTTCAGATGCGCGATCAGTTCGCGCGGATGGTTGCGATAACCGTTCTAGACGACCGCCAGCCGCTGGCGCCGTCCGAAGCCTGAGTAAAAGCGGGAAAAGTTAATGCTGCGCAGATGTGGATGCAGACCAACCATCCAGGCCGGCAAGTCTTTGCCGTAACCAATCCCCGGGCGATCGCACCTTCTGCCATCCCGGTCGATATTGAGGGCGCATCGAAACTTTTCTCTCAACCGCGCGAGATGACGGAAAACGACATCAGTTACGTCATTTCCCAATTTGCCGCTACAGCTGAATTGGCCGAGCGCGCGGGATTTGATGATGTGCAGATCCACGCCGCACAGGGATATCTGATCAGCCAGTTTCTGTCGCCGCTGACCAATCGGCGCGGCGACAGTAGGGGCCGGTCGCTGGAAAACCGCGCCCGACTGCTGATCGATATCCTGCGCGCCGTTCGCGCGCGTGTCAGCCCATCCTTTGGTGTGGGGGTAAAACTGAAATCTGCCGATTTCCAGAAGGGTGGATTTGATTTCGACGATGCCACCGCAGTCGTCACATTGCTGAACGCCGAGGCTGTCGATCTGATTGAAATTTCGGGCGGCAGCTATGAAAGTCCGGCCATGCAGGGGCCGCCCGAGCATGCAAGCACACGCGCCCGGGAAGGCTGTTTCGTGGATTTTGCGCGCTATATCGTCGGCATTGCCACGATGCCTGTTATGGTGACGGGTGGAATTCGTAGCCGCGCCAAGGCCCTGGATGCACTGGAAGCAGAAAAGGGGCGTCCCGGCGTTGCGATGATCGGCATCGGTCAGGCATTGGCATATGATCCAGATCCGCCGAACACCTGGCGGACTGAAGAAAAGGTTGTCGCGGTGCCGGGGGTAACCTGGACAAAGCGGATTCTGGCAAGCTTGGCCACGATGACCATGGCGAAGGCACAGCCGCGTCGCATGGGCGCGGGCAAGTCGCCGAAGGCTGTTTCTGCGCTTTGGTCGGTCACTCACCAGCAGCTTCTGACAAGGCGCCGGGACAGCCAGTATCGCACCGGGCTCGCCAAGCGCAGCGAAAGCTGATCGGCAGCATCTGTTAAACCAACGGGTGATTTTGGCTGTCACATTCACGACGACGCGACCAAGCCTTGTGCACAATGCATGGCCGGTCTTCGCGCGCTGCCGCTGGTCGGGCGGTGCAGGATTTGTTATCGCTATCGGAGTTTTCCCTTGATCCGAATCCGTCATGACGACCGAACACACTGCGAACCGGGCCAATTTGCGCCTCGTGATCCTGTCCCTTGCGCTGGGCGCTTTTGCGATCGGCACATCGGAATTTGCTGCCATGGGGTTGTTGCCGTGGTTTTCGGACGACCTCGGCCTGAACGAGGCGCAGGCCGGGCACGTGATTTCCGCCTACGCTTTCGGGGTCGTGGTCGGGGCGCCCATCACAACGCTGCTGGGCGCGCGGTTGCCACGGCGGCGCTATCTTGCGGCGTTGATCGGCGCTTATGGTGTGCTGAATATTCTGGCCGCGCTGCTGCCGGGGTATTCCAACCTTGTCATCATGAGGTTTCTGGCCGGTCTGCCCCATGGCGGCTTTCTGGGGGTCGGGATGCTGTATGCCGCCGACGCGCTTCCCCGCGAGATGCGTGCCAAGGGTGTCACGCAGGTCATGTTGGGACTGACGGTGGCCAACATCGTGGGCGTACCTGTTGCAGGGATCATGGGCGATGTTCTGGGCTGGCGAAGCGGTTTCGCGCTGCCGGGGATGTTGGCGCTGATCGCGGCGGTGCTGATCTTGAAGCTGGCGCCGCGTGCCGGGGTTGATCCGAATGCCCGACCCATGGCCGAACTTAAGGCTTTGGGCAACCCTTCCGTTCTGCTGACGCTGCTGGTTGGGACAATTGGCTGTGGCGGGCTGTTTGCTGTCTATGCATTTCTGTCCAAGGCGATGCTTGAAACGACGACGCCGCCGATCTGGGCCGTTCCGGTGATGCTGTCGGCTTTCGGCATCGGCAGCACGCTTGGCAGTATATTCGCAGCCAGAATGACAATCCGGCTTGGCCCCATCAGGGCAAGCGGGCGTCTGTTCAGCTTCATGATGGTTGGTCAGGCCTTTGCGGTCTGGGCCGTTGGCAACTGGCAGGCCATGATCGTGTCGGCGCTTATCCTGGGCCTAAGCTCGGGTGTGTTCGTCCCCCTCCAGACCCGGTTGATGGACATCGCGGGCGACGCCCAAAGCATGGCCGCGGCCATGAACCACGCGGCGTTCAACGCCGCCAACGGCCTCGGGCCGTTGGTTGCAGGTTGGGCATTGGAAGCGGGCTGGGGATGGCGCTCGTCCGGCGTTGTGGCAATCGGGTTCTCGATTTGCGGGCTTTTGGTTCTGGGCATCGTGGCCTGGCACGCCCGCCGTCAAGGTGAGACGTTGCGGCCAAGCGGACGCGTACCTGCCGTGCATTGAACGTATAATTCTGGCCGGTATGGGTAGGCGATTACTCCCGTGTTTCAGCGGAGTGGAATTGGGTCAGGTAATTCCTGGAATTTTCGCGGTTTCGTTCTGGTCGGGTGCTCAAGGTAAGCGGCCCACTTGTTCCAAGGCCACGGGTAATTTCCAGCCGACAGCATAGTTCAAGCGTCAGGCGGTTCGCATCGCCCTGACAAGCGGCTTCCCTCGCAAGCAGGTGGCCGCGGATCTTGGCCTGTGCCATTCGGCGCTGAACAAATGGGAAAAGGCGTTTGGCGACGCAGGGACACCAAATGCTCTAGAATAGCTCCTGCTCAACTTGCTGCGCGACCACTGAGGTGCCGGAACCCAGAATGTCTCGTACAATCGCCAATTTCGAAGCTCCGATGATGGCGTCCAACTCTGTCAAGGCCCCGTCATTGATACTGTTGGACGCGGCCGCAAAGGCGATGGCCAGTTCTGTCAGCACCTGAGCGAGGTGGTCCAATGACTGTAGCACCACGACGTCCAGGCTTGCAGCAGATCCGCGCGGAAGCGAGTGGATGAAGTCGCCGAGGTTCTGCTGAAGATTTTCTGCGTCACCCCGTATCTTGTCGAGCAGGATTGCCGAGTTTCGGAGCAGGCGGGGAAGTTGCTCGTATGATCCGGCAGTCATAGGCGACCAACGACCGCTTCCAGGCAGGACTTCAGATCTTGCGGGCCGAACGGCTTCTTGATGAAGTTGTTCATTCCAAGGGCTTTGCCGGCATCGACGATGGCTTTGTCGGCCTTGCCGGTAATCAGGATGAAGCCAACGCCCTTCGTTGCTGCGTTGCTGCGTAGATGTTTCAGCAATTGAATGCCGTCCATTTCGGGCATGTTATAGTCTGACAAAACCAGATGAACGGGCTTCCTTCCGAGAAGATCGATTGCCTCGGGCCCGCTGGCGACGTGATGAATGTTTGCGATTCCCATCGCTTCGAGGGCCTGAACAATCAGGCCGCGGCTGGTGGACATATCATCCACAACGAGGATGTGGATCTGATCTTTCAGACTCATCTGGAGTTCTCCGGCGGATTAGCGCGCTTTTTGATATGCAGTGATGCCGCTTGGCTGAAGCAGCGGATGAAGCTCGGCAGGGACGCGTTCGGAATGTCCGATAAGAAGCCATCCGCCGGGTCGTAATACCGTTAGGAACTTCCGCCAAAGTTGAAGTTGAGTTTCGGGGCTGAAATAAATCGCGACATTCCGGCAAAAGATGACATCGAATTGCTGGCGCATGACCCAGGTCGAGTTAAGGTTGAGGTGAAGGAACTCTACCATGCTGCGAAGATGAATGCTCAGTTGCAGATCGTCCGCATCCGGGCTCGATTGGGTGGGCCGGAAATGGCGCGAAATCACGCTTGACGGAATGCCTTCAATGTCCTTGCGACGGTAAACGCCGGCACGCGCGCGCTCGAGAATCTTCAGATCTATGTCGGTGGCGGTGATTTTTGTCCGGGCGGCAAGGTCAGGAAGATTTTCATGAATGCTCATCGCGATCGAATATGGTTCCTGGCCGCTGCTGCAACCCGCAGACCAGATCTGCAGCTTTCGGCCTTCTGTCGCGAGATCCGGAAGGATCGTTCTTGTCAAAAGATCGAAATGGTGCTGTTCCCGGAAGAAGCTGGTGACATTGGTCGTCAGTGAGGAGATGAATTGCTCCCGCTCGGCACTCGCAGTGGCCTTGCTGATCAGTTTCATATAGTCTGCGATTGATCCAAGCTGCAGTGCCAGGATACGACGCTGCAACCTTGCGCGCAGCAGGCTGCGTTTTTCGGGTCCGATAACGATCCCCGAATAATCGAAAATGGCCCGTCGCAGCTGGTCGAATTCGCGATCACTCATCGACCAGTCGGCAGGCGGAAGGATATGCTGGCTCATGCGGCGTCCTTCGCATTGGGTGACAGGATGATGCTCAGATCGAGAACGCGGATCAGTTTGCCTTCAACAAGCAATAATGCATCAACGCATCGCGTTGCGGGGTCCGCGCCAACGTCCGGGGGCACCTGCAATTCGTCGCGGGAAATGGTCAGAATGTCCGAGACGGCGTCAACCAGAAGGCCTGCCATCTCTCCGTTGACACTGACCACAACGATCACGTTCTGCTCCTGTCCGTCGATCGCGGCCATCCCCAGTCTTGCGGAAAGGTCGATGACGGGCAGGACCGTCCCCCGAAGGTTGATCACCCCTTTCACATGGGGTGGCGCGAAGGGAAGTGGCGTCGCTTTTGTCCAGCCGCGGATTTCCCGCACAGACATGATGTCCACACAGTATTCCTGTTCGTCGACGCGGAAAGACAGAAGTTCGATATCCTGTTCCTGGCTGCTCGTCTGAAGATCGGTCATGCGCTTACCCTGCTATTCTGAGGTCGTTGATAGAGTTTCTGTTGGCGCTGCGTGGGATATCTGCCGGGTCCAGTATCAATGCGATCTGACCGTCACCCAGGATCGTTGCCGCTGCGACGCCCGGGATGTTTCCATAGCTTTGGCCCAGGCCTTTGATCACCACTTGCCGCTGCTCCATTATCGCGTCGACAATCAACGCGGTGCGGCGGCCATCGTCCTGGGACGTCAGTAGCACGATGCCGGATCGCGCGGATTCGCGCATGCTGCGGAAGCCCAGTTGGAGACCGAGATCGAAAAGCGGCACGAACTCGCCACGGATCTGCATCATGTCTCCGCTTGATGACAGGCGTTGGATATAATCGGGTTCCAGTTTTGCTGTTTCTATGATGGCTGAGAGAGGCACGACGAGTGTCTGTCCCGCGGCCTGCACAACCATGCCGTCGAGGACGGCAAGCGTGAGTGGCAGGGATATCGAGAACTTGGTGCCGACACCTGGCGTACTGTTAATTGAAATTCGTCCGCCGAGCGCGGTGATTGCACTTTTGACGACGTCCATTCCGACCCCGCGACCTGACAAGGACGAAACCTCGGATGCGGTGGAGAACCCTGGTAGAAACAGAAGATTGTCGATTTCGGTTTCCGAAAGCTGTACGTCGGCCGGAACAAGTCCCTTGGATGTGGCGATTTCGCGCACCTTGGGGCGGTTGATGCCTGCACCATCATCCTCGATCTCGATCATGACGCGGCCAGAGCGGTGACTGGCCGACAGCACGATCAACCCTTCTTTCGGTTTGCCGGCGGCGCTGCGCGTCTCCGGTGCCTCCAGCCCGTGATCCACGGCATTTCTGATCATATGTGTCAGTGGATCGGCGAGCCGTTCGATCACCGTCTTATCGACTTCGGTGTAATCGCCCTCGGTCTTCAGCCGGACATTCTTGCCGACGCTGGAAGACGCCTCGCGCACGATACGGCCCATGCGCTGAAATAGCGATTTAACCGGTTGTGCCCGGATCAGCATGACGCTTTCCTGGATGTCGCGCGTCAGCGTCATGAAGGATTCGAGTCCCGACATGACATCGGATTGATGGCCCACGCCGGCCTCCTCGACACTTTGGGAGAGCATCGCCTGATTGATCACCAGCTCTCCGACGAGGTTGACGAGCCGGTCGATTTTATCGAGGTCAACACGGACTGTGGCCGACGGCTCGCCGTGTTGCGACGATGCGGGGCTCTGCGCCTGTTGCCGAGGGGCGGGCAGGGCCTCCTGCTGCGAAGCCGTCTTAAGGGAGCTTGTGTCAGTCAAGGGCTGTTGGACCGGAAGTTCTTCGACCGTCTGATCGAAGCAGGCAGGGCCGCCATCTTCTTCTTCGGGCACGAACAGTGTGGGTGCGGCTGTCGCAAGTATGGGAGAGATATCGACGTCACAGACGTCAATCACAAAGTCGAAGACCTGGCGAATATCCCCCTCGGTGACGTCCCCCTGAACGATAATCTCCCAGCTGAGGAGCGGGACCTCGGCATTGTCTTCGTTCACCTGGGGAAGGTCGTCAGGTACGATGCAATTGGTCACCGTGCGTCCGATTTGCGACAAGGAGCGCAATATCAGCAAGGCTTCGTTCCCGCTGGCGTAGAGCGCCTGATGGGGTGTGAAGCTGACGCGCCAGCATGGTTCGCCCTGCGAAAGGACCGATGAGGTAAGCTCTTCGTCATCGCTTGCGAAATCGAAGGCCAGACCCATCGGGCTGAATTCAACTTCTTCCTCGGGCTGAAACGCGCCTGCGCCAAGCAGAGCTTCCATTGCCGCAATAATGTCTTCGGCGCCGGCTGGTTCGTCTTCATTGTCGCGCGCTGCGCGGACATGATCCTGCAGGGTGTCGGCTGCCTTGAAGAACAGTTTGATCGCGTCCGCCGACGGCGCCAGCCGGCCGTTTCGGATCTCGTCCATGACCGTTTCGAAGCGGTGGGTGAAGTTGACAAGTGCATCAAGTCCGAAGGCGCCGGCGCCGCCCTTGATCGAATGAACAGCGCGGAAGACGACGTTGATGGTTTCGGGGTCTGAAGCCCCGTCATCCATCGCATTCAGCGCGTCTTGAAGACGTTCCAGAAGTTCTTCGCACTCAACGAAGAAAGAAGCGCGAATTTCTGCCATTGGATCATTGGTCATCTATGCCTGCTCATACCCTGTCACCATCTGAAGCGAACTGACCAGTTTCTGCGGGTCGAATGGCTTCACGATCCAGCCTGTCGCACCAGCGTTTCGCGCGCGTGCCTTCAGTTCCGGGGCGCTTTCCGTCGTCAGCATCAGGATCGGTGTAGCGCGCAGACGATCAATCTTGCGCACGGCCTCAATAAAGCCGAAGCCGTCCATACGCGGCATGTTCACGTCGGAAATGATCGCATCGGGCTGCAGGTCTTCAAGCACCTCAAGCCCGTGAACACCGTCATCCGCGGTCGTCACCATCATCCCGGCGCCTGTCAGTGAAATGCGCAGCATGTCGCGCATGGTGCGGCTGTCATCGACGGCAAGTATCTTCAGGGTCATGCTGCCATCCCCTCGTTCAGGAGCGCCGGACTGGCCCCGAACGTGTGCAGCGCGTCGGTGAATGCAGCCGACGGATTGGTGATCGAGAAGGCACGATCACTTGCAGCGCAGTGCTGACGGGTGGCAAGGATGATCTGCAAGCACAGCCCCCCAAGGAACTTGACGTCGGTCGCGTCAAGCCGGATATCGCTGTCGATTGCGGCAATGTCGCGTGCCAAAGGACGCGCCGCGACGAGGTCAAGCCGTACGGGAAGGGACAGAGTTGTCACCATCTTGGAAAGGCGTCCCCACGCCGTTTCATATATTCTTGCCACATGGCAGGGTCCTTCCGATCATCCGTTTCACCAGTTCTTGTCACACGGGAATTAAGTTTCAGTTGACGACCCCGCCAAACTACCCCGCTGCGGCCCATTTCTCGCCCCTGATGAATTTAAAACTTGAATGATCGCCAAATGCGCGATGGAAGGACTTGCCAGTTGCAGAAAAACCGCCTATGTGCCGACCCACTTCACAGGCAGAGGCGGGCCCGCCGGGGAAAAATCCCGGTCAGGTCCACCGGTTGGGGGTAACCCTGAAATCCTCTGCCAAGGCGCAAACCGGAAAAGGAAATGGACATGGCGCTTCCCGATTTCTCCATGCGTCAGCTGCTTGAAGCTGGCGTTCACTACGGTCACCAGACGCAACGCTGGAACCCGCGGATGGCCGAATATATCTATGGCGACCGCAACGGCATTCACATCATCGACCTGACGCAGACCGTTCCGATGCTGGAGCAGGCACTGAAGGTCATTCGCGACACTGTCGCCAAAGGTGGCCGCGTTCTGTTCGTCGGCACCAAGCGTCAGGCTCAGAAAGCTGTCGCCGAGGCGGCCGAAAAGTCGGCGCAATTTTACATGAATCACCGCTGGCTCGGTGGAACGCTGACCAACTGGAAGACCGTTTCCCAGTCGATCAGCCGCCTGAAGGCCATCGACGAGACGATGGAACAGGGTGCCGAAGGGCTGACCAAGAAGGAACGCCTTCAGCTGGAGCGTGAGCAGGCCAAACTGCAGGCCTCGCTTGGCGGGATCCGCGAAATGGGCGGTCTGCCGGACCTGATCTTCGTGATCGACGTCAACAAGGAAGATCTGGCGATCCTGGAAGCAAAGAAGCTGGGCATTCCGGTCGTCGCAGTGGTCGATACCAATACGTCGCCGGCCGGCGTGGACTACATCATTCCGGGCAATGACGATGCGGCACGCGCCATTTCGCTTTATTGCGATCTTGCAAGCCGTGCAGCACTTGACGGCATGTCGGCGCAGATGGGCGCGGCAGGCGTCGACCTGGGCGCGCTGACCGAAGCGCCGTCCGAGGAGATTGCGACGGAAGAAACCGTCGCGGCCGAATCCGACGCCTGATCCGACGCGTCATTGAACTGTCACCGGGCGGGGCTATGTCCCGTCCGATCCCTATTAGAAGGAGAGGCCAGATGGCTGTCACCGCTCAGATGGTGAAGGAACTGCGCGAATCGACCGGCGCAGGCATGATGGACGCTAAGAAGGCGCTGACCGAAACCGATGGCGACATGGAAGCTGCGGTTGACTGGCTGCGCACCAAGGGCCTGGCCAAAGCGGCCAAGAAATCGGATCGGATCGCGGCCGAGGGTCTGGTCGCCGTGGCCGTCAAGGACGGCAAGGGCGTCGCAGTAGAGGTGAACTCGGAAACCGATTTCGTCGGCAAGAACGCCGAGTTTCAGAACATGGTTCGCTCGATCGCCACGGCTGCGCTTGACGTCGATACGGTCGATCAGCTGCGCGACGCGAAAATCGATGGCAAGGCGGTCAGCGAAGTCATCACCGATGCCGTCGCCAAGATCGGCGAGAAGATGGATCTGCGCCGCATGGCCGAGGTCACGGGTGACAGCGTTGTCTCCTATGTTCACAACGCTGCGGCTGAAGGCATGGGCAAGATCGGTGTGCTTGTCGCACTGAAAGGCAACAATGCCGAGATCGGGAAACAGATCGCGATGCATATCGCCGCGACCAACCCGGCCTCGTTGTCGGAGGCCGATCTGGACCCCGCACTCGTCGAACGTGAAAAGACGGTGCTGACCGAACAGGCCCGCGAATCCGGCAAGCCGGACGCAGTGATCGAGAAGATGATCGTCGGCCGCATGGCGAAATTCTTCGAGGAAGTGACCCTGCTGGGTCAGAAATTCGTCATCAACCCTGACGTCACCGTGGCGCAGGCCGCAAAGGACGCAGGCGTCGAAGTCCTGTCCTTCGTGCGCATGGGCGTTGGTGAAGGCATCGAGAAGAAGGAAGAAGATTTTGCCGCAGAGGTCGCCAAGACCCTGGGCGGAAACTGATCGCCTTTTCGTCACGAAATGCGCCGGTCCTGCACAGGGCCGGCGTTTTTCGTTGCAGGCGACACTTTGTGCGTGGATGATCAGCCGCGCAGCAGCGAGACGGATATGCCATTCACCATAGCCATCGACGGACCGGCAGCATCGGGCAAGGGAACCATTGCGCGCGCACTTGCACAGCGGTTTCGGTTTCACCACCTCGATACGGGTTTGCTGTACCGTGCGGTGGGCGCCAAGGGCGGTGATCCCGTCGCGGCCGCCGAAAGTCTGACGCCCGACGATCTGGCCCGCACCGATCTTCGCAGCAGTGAGGCGGGGCAGGCCGCGAGCCGGGTCGCCGCCATTCCTGAGGTGCGCGCCGCATTGACCGAGTATCAGCGCCGTTTCGCACGGCAGGAACCGGGTGCGGTTCTGGATGGTCGCGATATCGGTACGGTGATTTGTCCCAAGGCTGAACTGAAGCTGTATGTCATCGCGTCTGACGAAGTGCGCGCAGGGCGTCGCGCCGCCGAGCTTGGTGCCGACCCTCAGGAGACATTGGCCGCCCTTCGCGAAAGGGATGCGCGCGACAGCGCACGCGAGACCGCACCTTTGTGCGCGGCCGAGGATGCCGTGACCTTGGACACGACCTTCATGACCATTACCGAGGCCGTGACCCATGCCGTCAAACTGGTCATCGCCCGCCGCGGCGGTCACGCGAGGTGAACGAAGCATAACGGATCGAAAAGCGGCGATTTGCCGCCATTTCGGACGCTTGCGGGCTTGTGTATGCGGGCAATTCCGCTTATATCGCCGCCCAAGTCAATCGAATGACATGGCCAGAACAGGCCGCTTCAGATCGGGTCGGGCGCAGTGCCGCGACCCTTTGTCGTTCCGAAGGGCACCATAAAGACCGGCGGAGCCAACCGTCAGGCCAGCATATCAACGTAAAGGAAACTGAAAGCTTATGGCTGAACGCGCAAGCATGGAAGATTTCGAAGCGATGCTCAATGAGAGCTTCGAGATCGATACCCCCGACGAGGGTTCTGTCGTCAAAGGCAAGGTCATCGCCATCGAGGCAGGCCAGGCCATCATCGATGTCGGCTACAAAATGGAAGGCCGTGTCGATCTGAAAGAATTCGCAAACCCCGGCGAGGACGCTGCGCTGAGCGTCGGCGACGAAGTCGAAGTCTATCTGGACCGCGTCGAGAATGCCCGCGGCGAAGCTTCGATCAGCCGTGAAAAGGCCCGCCGTGAGGAAGCCTGGGACCGTCTGGAAAAAGCCTATGCCGCAGAAGAGCGCGTCGATGGCGCCATCTTCGGTCGCGTCAAGGGTGGCTTCACGGTCGATCTGGGCGGTGCCGTGGCCTTCCTGCCGGGTTCGCAGGTTGACGTGCGTCCTGTGCGTGACGCTGGCCCGCTGATGGGTCTGAAGCAGCCCTTCCAGATCCTGAAAATGGACCGTCGCCGTGGCAATATCGTTGTCTCGCGCCGCGCAATCCTGGAAGAAAGCCGTGCCGAACAGCGCGCCGAAGTCATCAGCAACCTCACCGAAGGTCAGGTCGTGGACGGCGTCGTCAAGAACATCACCGAATACGGTGCCTTCGTGGATCTGGGCGGTGTTGACGGCCTGCTGCACGTCACCGACATGGCCTGGCGCCGCGTCAACCATCCGTCGGAAATCCTGTCGATCGGCGAGACTGTCAAGGTTCAGGTCATCAAGATCAACCGCGACAGCCACCGCATCAGCCTGGGCATGAAGCAGCTTCAGGCCGATCCGTGGGATACCGTCGCCGACAAGTTCCCGATCGGTTCGGTCCATCAGGGCCGCGTCACGAACATCACCGATTACGGTGCGTTCGTTGAACTGGAAGCCGGCATCGAGGGTCTGGTCCACGTTTCGGAAATGAGCTGGACCAAGAAGAACGTGCATCCCGGCAAGATCGTGTCGACCAGCCAGGAAGTCGACGTCATGGTGCTGGAAATCGACGAATCCAAGCGGAGGGTCAGCCTGGGTCTCAAGCAGACGCAGCGCAACCCGTGGGAAGTCTTTGCCGAAACCCATCCGGCTGGCACCGTCATCGAGGGCGAAGTCAAGAACATCACCGAATTCGGTCTGTTCGTCGGCCTCGAAGGCGATATCGACGGCATGGTTCACCTGTCCGACATCTCGTGGGATGCCCGTGGCGAGGACGCCATCCAGGACTTCCGCAAGGGCGATGTGGTGAAAGCCGTCGTTCAGGAAGTCGATATCGACAAGGAACGCATCTCGCTGTCGATCAAGGCGCTTGAAAACGAAGCCATGGCCGAAGCTGTTGAAGGCGTGAAGCGTGGTGACGTGATCACCGTGACCGTGACCGCCATTGAAGACGGCGGGATCGAGGTGGAATATAACGGCGCCAAGTCGTTCATCCGCCGTTCCGATCTGGCCCGCGACCGTCAGGATCAGCGCCCCGAGCGTTTCGGCGTCGGCGACAGCGTCGATGTGCGCGTGACCAATGTCGACGCGAAATCGCGCCGTCTTGGCCTGTCGATCAAGGCCCGCGAGATCGCGGAAGAAAAAGAAGCCGTTGAACAGTATGGCAGCTCGGATTCGGGCGCCTCGCTGGGTGACATTCTGGGTGCCGCGCTGAAAAGCCGCGAGTAACCACACAACACTGTGATCTGCGACGCCCCCGGCAGCGATGCCGGGGGCGTTTTCGTCTGAGCTTCGAGCTTTCCGCGAAAAGCATGCAACTAAATGATAATTTTCGCGTTTCCAATGGGAACGGATGGCGTGCGACGCCAGAGCCGATCTTACAGTTTCAGACGGGGGGTGCCATGATACGGTCCGAACTCATTCAGAAA
This sequence comes from Paracoccus denitrificans, assembly GCA_005768755.1. Taxonomy (GTDB): domain Bacteria; phylum Pseudomonadota; class Alphaproteobacteria; order Rhodobacterales; family Rhodobacteraceae; genus Paracoccus; species Paracoccus denitrificans_B. Next base: position 262,266 of record VAFL01000005.1, read on the forward strand.
ATTGCCGAAGAAAATCCGCATCTCATTCAGCGGGACGTCGACCGAATCGTTTCGACGATCTTTGATGAAATCATTGACGCCATGGCCCGCGGTGAGCGGGTCGAACTGCGCGGGTTCGGCGCTTTTTCCGTCAAGAAGCGCGATTCGCGTATCGGTCGTAATCCGCGCACGGGCGAATCCGTGCCGGTCGATGAAAAGCATGTGCCATTCTTCAAGACTGGTAAGCTGCTTCGTGACAGGTTGAACGGAGAAGCCTGATCTGGCACATCGTCAGTAAACCATCCGAGGTATCACATGCGCTTTATCCGCCTTCTGTTCGTAGCTGTCCTGGCCGTGATCCTGCTGGCAATCGCATTGGCCAATCGCGGCGCTGTCACGGTTCGGGCATTTCCTGCGGGTTTCGAACAGTATCTGGGTTTCGACTGGCAGATCAGCTTGCCGCTGTTCCTGGTGATCTTCCTGGCCATCGTATTCGGGATTGTTGTCGGATTCATTTGGGAATGGCTGCGCGAGGCACACATCCGCAGCGCGGCATCGCGCCGTAAGACCGAAGTCGATCGACTGGAGCGCGAGGTGGGACAATTGCGGGAGCGTCATAACGCCCCGAATGATGACGTGCTGGCAATTCTGGATAACTCGCAGCCGACTGCCCCCGTTCCCGGCACCACTTTGCCAGCGACACGCTGAATTGGCGCAGGTCAAGATCTGCGGGCTGACCCGCCCCGAACACGTCGCTTCAGCGGTGGAGGCTGGCGCGGCGTTTGTCGGCTTTGTTTTCTTTCCAAGATCGCCGCGACACGTTGATGCTGAAACTGCCGCGAGGCTGGCTGCCGAAGTGCCGCCCGGCATTGCGCGCGTGGGCTTGTTCGTGAATCCTGATGACGCATTACTGAACGACGTTCTGTCTGCGGTGCCGCTGGATATTATCCAGCTTCACGGGTCAGAAACGCCCGATCGTGTCAGTAAGGTCAAGGCGCTGACCGGCCTTCCTGTCATGAAAGCCGTGGGTGTGTCTGTAGCAGACGATCTGGACGCAATCTGGGATTACGGTCTTGTCGCCGATATGCTGCTGATTGACGCCAAGGCACCGAAAGACGCGGCCTTGCCGGGCGGCAATGGTTTGGCATTCGACTGGCGCCTGTTGGTCGGGCGAAAGTTCCTGACGCCTTGGATGCTGGCCGGCGGTTTGACGCCCGGCAACGTTGCCGAAGCCGTGCGCTTGACAGGCGCGCGCATTGTCGATGTTTCTTCAGGCGTCGAGACCGCGCCCGGAGAGAAGGACGACAGTTTGATCCGCGCGTTCGTTTCGGCGGCGGCATGATCCGCTTCCGCTTGGCCGAACGCGCCGATGTGCCGGCGGTGGTGTCACTGCTTTGCGATGATGTCCTGGGGCAGACGCGCGAATCCGCTGATCTTTCGCTTTACTACGCTGCCTTCGATGCCATGCAGGATGAGGGCGGAAATCAACTGATCGTCGGTGTCGATGACGAAAGGGTCGTGGCGACATATCAGCTGACGCTGATCTCGGGCCTGTCGCTTTCGGCGGCGCGGCGCGCGCAGATCGAAGCCGTGCGTGTCGACGCATCACTGCGCGGTCAGGGGGCGGGCGCCGCCCTGATCGCGGACGCAGAGGCGCGGGCACGCGCGCACGGCGCCTCGCTGATGCAGTTGACGACCAATTCCGCGCGCAAGGATGCCCACCGCTTCTACGCGCGGATGGGATATGTTGACAGCCATATCGGCTTCAAGAAGCAGCTTTAGGGCCGCAGCGAAACCCCGCCGGAAGCCGATCTGATCTGAATCTCTCGGATGCGGGACAGCTGATTGGTCGAGATCGGCAGCGCGACGGTCAACTGATCAACCTGCGGATTTGCGGGCATCGAAGCCTCGGGGCTGCCGGTAAGCGGTGGGTTGCCAACCAGCACAAGTCGTAGGATGCCGTCCAGACCGGGGCGAAGCTGGTTTTCGGGCTGGACTTCTTCCGTAATGATTTCCAGGTTCCACCAGCCCTTGACCGGCGCAAATGCCTGCACGACCAGCAAGCGCCCCTCGTTCATCGGCTGGAAGCCGGCGGACAGGATCTGCGGCACCGGATCACGCGGATCGTCGGATTGGGTTTGCCAGCCGCCCCTGGGTTCCAGCGTCGTGGGGGCCTGCTTTCCGCCAAACCATCCGAGCGGGTTCAATCCGCTGTCACTGCCAAAGCGGCCGCAGCCGCTTGCGGCCAGAACCGTACAGGTGGTCAGGGCGATTGTGGCGATGCGCATGATCTCTCCAGCATTAATACTCGGTCAGTGATAGGCGATCACCGGGCAAGGCGCAAAGCCTCTTTGACCTTCCAGCCCGGTCGCGTTAGCAGGGGGCTGCCAAGGAGCGCGAATGATGAGTACGGAAGCCTTCGAAGACATTGTCGATACCTTCGAATTCCTGGACGACTGGGAGGATCGCTATCGTCACCTGATCGAGATCGGGCGTGCGATGCCCGCCATGGACCCGGCGCTGCAGACGCCGGCCAGCAAGGTTGACGGTTGCGCCAGTCAGGTCTGGATCGTGCCGAAGGTCGATGGCGGACGGTTCGATTTCACCGGGGACAGCGATGCACTGATCGTGCGCGGATTGGTCGCCGTCGTGCATGCGCTGTTTGCGGGGCTGCCGGTGGCTGAAGTCGGACAGGTCGACGCAGCAGCGGAACTTGGGCGGCTGGGACTGGACGAGCATCTTTCTGCGCAGCGATCAAACGGGTTGCGGGCCATGGTCGCGCGCATTCGCGAACACGCGGCGGCTGCGATCTAGATCAGGCGTATCAGAAATACTGCTGTCATCCCGAATCCGACCGCGGCGATCAGCTTTCGCAGCATTGGCATGGGGATTCGGCGCGCAACGGGCGCGCCGGCAAGGCCACCCAGAATTGTTCCAACCCCCATCACGATGGCTGGCGTCCAGACAATTGCGCCACCGCGCGCGAAGATCAGCAGCGAAACCACCGACAGCGCGAAGCTGAGCCAGCATTTCAGCCCGTTCATGGCATGCAGATTTGTCATCCCCCACATCGAAAACAGCGCCAGCAGCACGATCCCCAGCCCGCCGTTGAAATAACCGCCATAGATGGCGACGGGCACCATGCTGCCAGCGCCGAAGGCGGCGACGGCACCGCGCTGACGTGCCGCCCATTCGCGGATCTGCGCACCCTTCAGGAAGACAAGTGTCGCCCCCAGAAGCAGGAAGGGGACGAGCAATGTAAAAGCCTTGTCAGGAGATCTCAGCAGCAAAACAGAGCCGATTGCGCCGCCGAACATGGTCCAGCCTGTCAGCCGCAGCAGCAGGCTGCGTTCCAACTCGGCGATATCCTTGCGAAAGCCAATGGCTGCCGAAAGATAGCCCGGCATTGCCGCCACAGTCGACGTTGCGTTGGCGGCAATGGCGGGGATGCCGCTGAAAACGAGCGCCGGAAAGGTGATGAATGTGCCGCCGCCCGCAATCGCGTTCAGAAGCCCGCCAATCAGCCCGGCCAGAAAAATGAGAATCAGCTCTGCCATGCGCGGCAGGCTGGCACGGCGTTTCGGCAGGCGAAAGCGCGAAAAGTGTTTTATCGTCGCGGCTTGACCCCTGTCGCATCTTTATCAGGCGACGGGGTGTCAATTCAGCGCATCCAGGGCTGACCCTTGTCCTGACTGGCGAAATCGCGCAGCAGTTCCAGCCTTTCGATCTTGGCGAAATTGCCGTCGATCTGGACGCCGAACTCGCGCAGCTTGGCAAAGGCACGCGACAAGCTTTCGGGCTGCACGCCAAGTTTGCCCGCGATCAGCGACTTGTTGTAGGGCAGGGCGACAGTCATGGACTCGCGCTCTCCGCCCTGCTCATCCGCGAGTGAGACCAGAAACTCCGCCAGCCGCTGAACGCCTGACCGGGCCTTCAACTGTTCGATCTGCGAAACAAGGCCGTGCAGATGCACATAGCTCGCGGCAAGAAGGTTCAGCGCAAGGCTGTGGTCCTCGGCGATCTGGCGACGCAACAACTTGCCGTCGATCTGCATCAGTTCGGTGTCTGCGACCGCTTGCGCCGAGACGGGATAATTCTCATCGCGAAGGGCCACGGCTTCGGCAAAGCTGCGGCTGGGACCCAGGACCGCCACAACAGCTTCGGCCCCGCCGGGCGACATTCGAAACAGCTTCACGGCGCCGTCGAGGATCAGGAATATCGACGTCGCCGCCTCGCCCTGAAGGAATATCGTTTCGCCATTTGCGAACCTGCGCCGTGTGGTGCAGTCCATCATCCGTTCCAGCGCATCTGGCGGCAGATGTCCCAGCAACACCGAGGATTTCACGACGTCGCCGAAGTCAGAGCTCATTTCAATTTCCAGAATAATATCAGTGATGGCCGCAACCTAAGGCGTTTGCGGCGATGTTCAATGCGATGCCGCGTCCTGCGGCAGCAAGCAGATACCGGCGGCAGTCGCGTGCCCCCGGTACCGGCAATGTTGGATCAGTCGTCCAGCACGAAGGTCACCATCATGTTCACACGATAGTTGGTGATCTTGCCGTTGTCGCATTCAACGGTCTGTTCCTTGATCCACGCCCCTTTCACGTTGCGCAGCGTCTCGTTGGCGCGGGAAAGGCCGTTGCGGATCGCATCCTCGAAACCGGTTTGCGAGGTCGAAGAGATTTCGGTCACACGTGCAATTGTCATGCTATGTCCTCCTTGGTTGGTGAGCGCCCAACGCAAGCCGGGCGGCAATTGTTTCGCTGTCGCCTTGTCGAGCCGCATAGCGGAACAGCAATTTCTGTTGATGCACATGCGTTGTGTGACTGCTATGTAGACGCCAGATTTCGGCCCGCTTGCGTGATACGCAATGTCCGGGCGGGGAGGAGAATCGCGTCTGACCGGTCTGCCGGTCAACGTAACTGGCAAGGGGAAATCAGCCATGGTCGCGCAGCAAGCCGCAGAATTCACCATCGAGAAATCGGCCAACCCGGTGCCCGCCGAACAGCGGGCCGCGATGGTCGCCAATCCGGGATTTGGCAAATATCTGACCGATCACATGGTGACGATCCGATATTCCGCTGAAAAGGGCTGGCATGACGCCAAGATCGGGCCGCGTCATGATTTCAGCCTGAACCCCTCGACCATGGTGCTGCATTATGCAGGCGAGATTTTCGAGGGGATGAAGACCTATCGCCATCCCGACGGTGGTGCGGCGCTGTTCAGGCCCGATGCGAATGCACGCCGCTTCAACAATTCCGCAGCGCGTCTTGCAATGGCGCAGATCCCCGAGGAATTGTTCATCAACTCGGTGCGAGAACTGGCCCGCATTGATGAGGCGTGGATTCCGTCCGAGGGCGACGGATCGCTTTACATGCGGCCATTCATGATCGGAACCGAGATCGCGATCGGAAACCACCCTTCGGACAGCTTCCTTTATGCCGTGATTGCATCTCCCGTCGGCTCTTATTTCAAGGGCGGCGTCTCGGGCGTGTCGGTCTGGGTATCGGAGGAGTACACGCGCGCCGCGCCCGGCGGCACGGGCGCTGCGAAATGCGGCGGGAACTATGCGGCGGCGCTGGCGGGACAAGCCCAGGCGGCGGAACAGGGCTGTGAGCAGGTCGTATTTCTGGACGCTGTCGAACGCCGCTGGGTCGAGGAACTGGCTGGCATGAACGTCTTCTTCGTGTTCGAGGACGGTTCCCTGCAGACCCCGCCACTGACCGGCACGATCCTGCCCGGCGTCACCCGCGATTCTCTGATCCAACTCGCCCGCGACAAGGGCATGACCGTGCGCGAGGCACCCTACGCCATCGACGAATGGCGCCGCGATCTGGCGTCGGGCAAGCTGGTCGAGGTATTTGCCTGTGGAACGGCTGCGGTTGTCGCGCCGATTTCGCAGATCAAGGGTCAGGGCTTTGACCTGGTCATCGGTGATGGCGGAATGGGTCCGGTGACCGCCGATCTGCGCAAGTCGCTGACGGATATCCAGTTCGGTCGCGCCGAAGATCCGCATGGCTGGGTCGACAGGATCGACTGATTACCCCCCAGGTTTTTCGAGCGGGGATATGTGGGGGTTTCCCCGGGCGGAACCTTAGCGGCAAAGTGGCTGATCGGTATAGCATTGTCTTATCCATGCGGTTGCGCAATTCAGTCGCATGGATGGCCGACTTGTCTATACTTGGCATCATAACCGGCGCGCGCCGGACGTATCTCAACCGGGAGGAATGTTATGTTCATGAAGACCCTGTGCACCGCCGCTTCGGCGCTGATGATTGGCGCCCCTCTGGCTGGCGCCGAAGAGCTTAAGCTGGCGGATTTTCAGCCGCCGACGCATTTTGTCGTCGAGCAGGTCTATAATCCCTTCGCCGAAGCTGTCTCGTCCGGGACCAATGGTGAAGTGACCATCAAGCAATATATGGGCGGAGAGCTTGGTGCCGGACCGGCGGATCAGTACAGCCGCGTCGTGGACGGGCTGGCCGATATTGCCTTCAGTCTGCCGGGCTACACCGCTTCGACCTTCCCGAAAACACTTCTGACCGAATTGCCGGGTGTCATCGAAGCTGATACCGGAACCGAGAAGATCGTCGCAAATACCGACATGCTGGCGGATGAATACAAGCGCGTGGTGCTGTTGGGGCTTTGGAACAACGCGCCCAACCTGCTGCTGATGGGCTCGACCCCGGTGCGCACCATGGAGGACCTGGCCGGCAAGAAAATCCGGGTGCCGTCGCGCAATGCGGGCCTTGTGGTCGAGGCCTGGGGCGGGTCGCCTGTGTCCATGCCCGCGCCCGAAATATACAATGCCATGCAGACCGGCGTTCTTGACGGCGCGATGATCGACGCGACCGCGCTGTCGGCGTTCAAACTGGCTGAGGTGACCGGCTCGATCACGCAAGGAATGGAAACCTCGATTTCCGACTTCTTCCTGATCATGAACCGCGACAGTTTCGAGGCCCTGACCGAAGAACAGCAAAAAGTGGTTCTGGACGCCGGCAAGCAGGCGGCGCTGAACGGCAGTGCGGCGTGGAACGGCGTTGCACAGACCGCGATCGACGAATTCGCAGCGACCGATGGCAAGGAGGTCATTACCCTTTCGCCAGAGGAAGCGGCGAAATTTGACGAAGCCTCAGCCCCGGTCGTCGCTTCGGTGATCGAGGCCGCAGATGCGGAAGGTCTTGAAGCAACGGCATTTGTCGATGCGCTGAAGCAATAAGTCGGACTGTAACGCAATCCGAAACGGCCCGTTCGTGCTGAACGGGCCGTTTTTTTTTTCACTGCCGTGATCAGTCAGTTTTGCGGCAGCAGGAAGCCGTTGAAAAAGCGGTCGAGTTCGTCGAATGCGTCCATCGGAAGGATATGGGCGACATATTGATCGGGTCGGACGATGACAATCGCGCCCTGCTTGCGATCAATTCCGCGCAGGTCGTAAATGTCCCGTCCCGGCGTGTGATCTGCGCAGAACATCTTTTCGTAATCGACCAGCCCCAGTTTTCCCTTCTTCGGCAGAAGCAGGCTTGGCATTTTTTCCAGCGCGAGGTCACGATAGGGTTGCTGGAAGATTGCGCGCAGATCGATCACGCTGTCGATATCGTCGCCCCGTGGTGTCATGCGCCGGATTGGTGACGCTTCATCGCTCAACCAGTTGCAGAGGCTGTAGATCGCGGAACGTTTGTCGGTTGGGACCTCGTCCGGGGCAAAGGCGAAGATGCGCCAGCGCGTATCTGCCTTGACCGTATGCCCCAATTCCATCCGCTTTGCGTCGGCCAGCCGGATGACCGGCGCGGAATGGAAGCGGGTACCGATGACGAAACCCGGTGCAAGCGCCTGATGATCCGTCGTCCCTGTCAATTTCGAAGGCGCATAGGTCACCGACATGCCGGCAGTGTAGCGGCCATGCTGAATGAAATAGTCCTGGAACTTCGGCGTTTCGCCCGATGCCTCGCCAGACTTCGGGCGCTCGCTCATGATGCGCGACCACTCGCGGTCGAAGTTGATCAGATCCTCGGCGACGGCTTGCCGCTCGGCTGAATAGGTGTGCAAGAGATCCGGCGACGATTGCCCCCGCAGAACCGCCGCAAGCTTCCAGCCAAGGTTGAACGCATCGCCCATCGAAACGTTCATGCCTTGACCGGCCTTCGGGCTGTGCGTGTGACAGGCGTCCCCGCAGATGAAGACATGGGGAAAAGCATCGTGGCCCTTGTCCACATCGTCGAATTTGTCCGTAAGGCGCTGTCCGATCTCGTAGACCGACCACCATGCAGTTTCCTTCACCTCGAAGGAAAACGGCCGGAAGATGCGCTGCGCCGCAGCGATCAGTTGATCAAGCTGGATATTGCGATTTGCCACCCGCTCATCGCGGTCAAGCTTGTCCAACTCAATATACAGCCGGGTCAGATAGCCGCCCTCGCGCGGGATGATGATAATATTTCCCTCTTGCGCGGACTGGATCAGCGTCTTGCAGCGGATGTCGGGGAAATTCGTTTCGCACAGCACATCCATCACGCCCCAGGCCTGATTGGCACTGTCACCGGACAGTTGCCGGCCAATGGCGCGGCGGACATTGCTTCGCGCGCCGTCACAGCCGACGACATATTTCGCGCGCAGCTTGACGGTCTGACCCTCATGTTCGGGATCGGTGCGTTCCAGCGTCACCTCGACAGGGTAGTCCATTGTTCGGTCAACTGTCAGATTGACCAGTTGCAGCGAATAATCCGGAACCAGACGTGAGGGTGAGTTCCGCATGATCTCCAGATACATGTCATGGACACGTGCCTGATTAAGAATGATATGCGGCATTTCGGACAGTCCGTCCTCGACATCCTGAATGCGGCCATTTCGGGTCAGGTGTTCGGGTTGTGCCGGATCTGGTTTCCAGAAGGTGGTTTCGTTTACCCAATAGCCCTGCTTGAGAACTTTTTCCGCGAATCCGAAGGCGTTGAACATCTCCATCGAGCGGCAGGAAATGCCATCGGCCTGACCTTTCTCCATCGGTCCGGGGCGGCGTTCGACGATCCGGGTTGATATCTCGGGAAAGGCGGCCAGTTGTGCGGCCAGCGTAAGCCCTGCAGGTCCGCAGCCGACAATCAGCACATCGACGGCTTCCGGCACCTCCGCGGCCTGTGGTCGACCCGGTGCGGCATCGAAGACCTCGGGGTCGCCGGGCCGAAAACCATTGCTGTGATATTGCATCGTTCGTTGCTCCCCTGAGTTCATTTGATAAGTGAACATACTATAATCAGAGGTGATTCGGCAAGAATATGTATGTCGACTTACTAATGTTTGGGATAAGCTGCGGAAAGATGCCGCTGTGGATGCGGCGAAAGGAAACACATGAACGAGCTTGAAAAGGTCCCGGTAAGCCAGCAGATGCCCGGCCACTTGATCCGCCGGTTGCATCAATTGTCCACGCAGCTATTTACGCAGCGCATGCAGTCTGCAGGTTCGGATCTGACCCCGGTACAGTTCGCAGCACTTGACGCGCTTGCCGCTAATCCCGGCATAGATCAGGCAGGCTTGGCCGGGGCCATCGCCAAGGATCGTGCCACGATCGGCGCAGTCGTCGACCGGCTTGTGCAGAAGGGGCTGATAATGCGCCGCGCGAGCGAGCGGGACAAAAGGGCCAATGTCCTGTCGCTGACCGCCGAGGGCGCCACGCAGCTGGATTTACTGATCCCGGTGGTCGATGCATTGCAGCGCGACAGCCTTCCCGGCCTCAGCGACGCAGAATATCGCCAGTTTATCCTGTTGGCCGCGCGCGCCGTGGCCGCAGCCGACGGGGCGTGATTGCGGCGCAGCGTGCCAAGTCTGACACACATATTAGACAGAGAGGTCTTGCAGCCAGGGCAGTGATGCACAAGGCAGTGGTTGGCACAGGTGTAAGGAGAATGAAGACCTGTGACCTGCTGACGCATTGTCGGAGGGGGACCGGCGGAACGTGCCAGCGTTTCGGTAAGGTATCCTGCACCCGGCGAGTGTCCGATCGGTAAGTTCAAACCAGGCTTCGTCCGCAGCAGGCCTGCCGCTCGCAAAGCGGATTTTCCCCAGCCCGTTAAGCTTACGCCCGGATGCACGCGCTGGAAACTGTCAGAAATTGAAGCATGGGAAGCTGCGAAGGCTGAACAAACTGCAGGAAAGTCCCTCGCCGGTTCCAGGGGGGCGGTGTTTCGTTCCCGCGCCCCTGTCCTTCTTCGCGGCACTGGCGACCGAAGAACGCGCCAACCGGTCAGTCAGATTGGTCAAGTCTCGGGAAAGAGTGCCACAGGGTGACGGGTACGCCGCTGTCAGTCGCGAAACGAAGGGGGCTGGCCATGAGTGTCGCCCAAACCCTTAGCCTTGCCATGAATGGCATATGGTATCGCTCATATAGTCTGGCCTTCTGTCCGGCGCATGGTGATAATCGCCCCAGCCTATCACTGGCCGATGCCTTGGATGGTAAGTTGCTGCTGAACTGCAAAACTGGCTGTTCCTTCGCGGATTGCAATTCGACACAGAAAGCGTCACCGGCAGGCCGGTTCCGCCGATCCAGCCAAGATCGCACGGCGCGAAGCGCAGTTTAAAGAAACGGAGAAAAAACGGGAAGGGCAGGCGCTGGTCTGCTGCGCGAGGCACAGCCGATCGGTTCCACAATCGCGGAAGCCTATCTTCGCGGTCGCGGAATAAGTTGCGACTTGCCGGACAGTCTGCACGTTCACCCTGACTGCTGGCATGGGGCGTTAGCCCAGGGCGTTCCGGCGATGATTGCGCGTGTGGATGGATTGCCGCGTATGGCGGTGCAGCGCACCTACCTGCGGCCGGATGGCAGCGGGAAAGCTGAGATTGTTTCGAATAAGGCCATGCTGGGCCGCAGGGCTGGGGGCGCTGTCCGCGTCTAAGAGGGCCAAGGGCCGATTGTGGTGGCAGAGAGGGCATAGAAACCGCCCCAAGCCTTTCCAGCGGGCTTATCCGTCGCCCTGCGACCGTCTGGGCGGCACTGTCTGCCCCCGGCATGGCCGCGCTGCAACCGCCCGACCCACCGCACCGCCTGACCATCGCCCCGGATGGCGACACGGCAAGCAGAGAATCTGCGCACAAGCTGGCCGAACGCGCAACCGCGCTGGGCTGGGCTGTCAGCCTGCTTCCCGCGCCGCAGGGGCGTGATTGGAACGATATTCTCATGATGAAAGGGGCAGTCTCATGAACGCGCCCGAACACATCCCGTTTATTTCCGAAGGCCCGCAACCGCTCTTGCGCGAAATCCCTGCCGGTGAAGCCTGTCCCATTCATGCGCTGGGACCGCTGCAAGCCGCCGTGGAGGCGGTGCAGGACATATCACAGGCACCCGTCGGCATTGCCGCTCAATCGGCGCTGTCCATCGCCGCGCTGGCGGTGCAGGGCTTTGCCGATGTGGAGACATTGGGCGGCGACGCGCCCCTATCCTTGTTCTGCCTGACCATCGCGGAAAGCGGCGAACGTAAATCCCGATGCGACCGGCTCTTGATGAGCGGGATTCGTGACCATGAACGCGAAGCGGCAGAGACCTATCGAGATGAGTTTGCCGAGTATGAAACCGCCCGTGAAATCTGGCTGGGCAAGCGCAAGCGGATGCTTGGCGAAGCCGCCGGTGCCGATAAAATGAAAGCGACCGGGGCAGAGGCCGATTTGCGCAATCTTGGCCCGGAACCCCGCCCGCCGCTGCTTCCGAATGTTACGGCGCAGGAACCGACATTCGAGGGCTTGTTGAAACTCTACCAAACCGGACGCCCGGCGCTGGGGCTGTTCAGCGATGAGGCCGGGGGCTTTATCGGCGGTCACGCCATGAACAGCGATAACCGGCTCAAGACGATTTCAGGGCTGTCGCAACTCTGGAACGGCGACACGGTAAACCGCATCCGTTCCGGCGACGGGGTGACGAACTATCCGGGGCGCAGGCTGTCTATGCACCTGATGGCGCAACAGATTGCGGCGCTCCCGTTGCTGTCCGATCCGCAGGCTTCCGGCGAGGGTTTTCTGGCACGGTTCCTGATTACCGAACCGCCCAGCCTGATCGGCACCCGCCTGCGCCGTGGGCATGACGAGAACAGCGAAGCCGTGATTGCCGCTTTCTCGGCCCGGCTGGCCGCTGTCATGGCTGCCCCGATGCCGACCGGCGATAACCCCCAGGAACTGACCCCGGCGCAATTGCCGCTGTCCGTCAAGGCAAAGGAATTGCTTTGGCGCTTTTATGAGACTGTCGAAAAGGCGCAGGCCAAGGGTGGCGAGATGGAGCATGTCCGCGCCTATGCCAGCTAGTCCGCTGAACAGGCGGCACGCATCGCGGAGTGCTGACCCTTTGGGCCGATCTGGACGCGCAGGAAGTGTCGCCCGAGGCTATGGGCTGGGGGCTGTCGCTGGCTGACTTTTATCTGGGCGAGGCCCGGCGGTTGGCCGAGGCGGGCATGGTATCGCAGGAAACCGAACGTGCCGACATGCTGCGCCGCTGGTTGCTGGCAAGCTGGCCGTACCCGGATATTCTGCCGAGTGATGTTGTCCAAATGGGGCCGAACAGCCTGCGCGACACCAAGACCGCAAAAGCGGTGCTGGCGACCTTGGTGCAATTCGGATGGCTCGTGCCGCTGCCTGCTGGCGATGTCATCAGGGGTGCCGCGCGTAAGGAAGCCTATCGCATCGTGAAAGGGGCGAACCATGCTCTTTGACGTTCAGGCGGCGCTGGCCGAAGTTTTGGCGGATAAGCCTGCCAATCCTGATAATCCTGATAAACAGACGCCCCAATTAGCGGATTTAGCGGATTTAGCGGAGGGACTGGCCGCGATTTCAACACCTGCCAGCGCCCCGGCACCTTCACCTTCACGGCAGGCTTATCCGCCCGGAGCAATCGTGCATCTGTCCCGGCACCGCCCCAAGCTGGACGGCGACGGCAGGCCGGTGCGGGTGCTGCCGACCCATCCGGCAACCTGCGTAATTTGCGGTGTTGCTGATTGGCTGGTCGGCATGACGGATATGCAGGGCCGAACGCTTCATGTCCGCTGCTGGAAGGTCGAACGGGGCACATCATGACCGCGCTGGCCTTAATGCTACGCTCGCTTGAAGGGTTTGAAGTGGCCCCGATAGCCTGGCGAAACGAAAGTGCAGAAGTATCTGACCAAGAGCAGGACGGGGCCAGGCCTGCCGTGGGTTCTGCGCCCGATATGGAGATATCGGATCTAGTTCGTGTTTTCAATGGGAACGCATGGGCGGCTTTGCGAGGATTGACCATGAAAGGCGATGATTGGCCGCTGGGGTGCGAACTGAAGGCGCGACGCTTGACTAAGGGCTGGACCCAGCGCCAGCTTGCCGAAGCAGCCGGGATAGGCCGCACGGCGGTGCAGTATTGGGAAGCCGCTTTCCAGATTGATCCGATGGGCTGGGCCGTCTGCCGCATGGCCGATGCGCTCGCTTGGAAGTTGCCAAGGCCAGATTACCGAACCGAAACGCGCCCGCGCGGGGATAGGCTGATAGACCGACCGGGCATGATGGCGTTTATCGAGGCGCAGATTGCTGCCGCGAATGAACGCGAAGCCGCACGCGCCGCCCGCCGCCGGATTGTCTGTGGTGCCAAGACCCGGAAAGGAACGCCCTGCCGGAACAAGTCCGAACCTGGTAAGAAGCGCTGCAAGTTTCACGGGGGGAAGTCTACCGGGGCGCGAACCCCGGAGGGTATCGAACGTATCCGCGAAGCCCAGCGCCGCCGGTGGGCGAAGCCAAGGCAGGCACCCTAAGATGGCCCTGAGATGTTGCCTGCCCTTCATGGGGTGATGCGCAGATGTCGACAACTGTTGAGGTTCAACCGGCCAGCGCGAACCTTACGATAGCTTACCTGCGGTGGCTCTTGATAAACAATCAATGAAAATCCAAACGCATGGGGTAAAATCCGGCGGCATGATTAAGTCGCACCGTATAAAGGTGCTGGCAGCTGCGCGGATGTTGCTAGAATATTCCCTTACGTTCCGCGAATCTTCATGCCTGTCCCTATTCCCTCATCTAACCGCTTCCGTAATCTGCTGCTGGTCATGCGAACCGACACCCTTGGGCATCCAATTCCATCAAGTCTGGACAGCTTAACTGACACCTTCCGAAATGCCGCAAGCGGACACACATGCCTCGACGATTGGGGGGCGGCCATGCGGACCAAGCGGACTTTCGTTCGCTGGCGCGAATGGCCGCTTCGCAGCAGGTGGTAGGGAATGGTTCTCGGGAGAGGTGATCAACTCTACAAAACGGGAGATGGGCAGGCTTCCTGATTCCGGCCCATCTCGCTCTACGTAGACCCTCACGCCGCCTCGGCCCCAAACAACAGGTCCCAGGCAATTCTGTCTTGGTCGTTTGTTGGGACCCGCAGTGCTTTCGGGAGGAAGTCTGTCAGCGGGACGGTGACGTCATCCCTAACTTTCAGACCTGCCTTTTGGCACCAAGAGACCAGATCGGCCCCGTGGCCGGCGATCGAGTCTGCGTTTGCTACACCACGCAACTCGCAAATCGTGCCGGTTTCATCAACTTCGATCACGGCGACAACACGGTTCACAGCCCGTAAGGCCCAAATATCGCGCCCCAAGCGAATTTTTTTCTTCACCGTCCAGTCGTCTGACAGGCAGTTTTGTGCCTCGCGCCCGAGCGAGACGATTTCGGCGTAACTGACAGCGCGCGTCCCAGTCAGTTTTCCGGCTTTCACGATCGCGGGCCGGGCGAAAGGGCGACCTCCTTGCGCCCTTTGTTTTGCCTTGTGCGCCCGGGACAGAAATCGATCTAATCCCAGATGCTGGCTGATCCGAGGACTGGGATAACTGTCGTCCTGTCCTGGCTTCCAATGAAGAGCTCCTCGCAGGTGGCGACGGGCGTAGTCACTGTACGAATGCGTCGGGTCTGCGGAGATCTGAACAAGCGCCTCGAAATCGATGAGAAACTCGCAGATCATTCTTCGCGCCTCCAACTCTCCTTCCGTGCCCAGTCTGAACAGCCGCGCACCCTGTTCAGCCTTTTCATGCGCCCACCTGGGATCTTCTAGCTCGGGGAGGGCGCGCTCGCCGAGCCGCATATCAGGAAGATGTCGAAGGAGCAGGCGGGTCAGGGTTTCGATGTAGGGGCCAAGTGGTGGCGATGTAAGAGAGAGTTGGAGGGCGATGGCACTATCCAAACGTGGATGGTCGATAAAATTTCGTCGCATGATATTCCTTTCCAAGACAGATTGCCGCGCCGTTCATGGCGCGTCGAGCCAACAGGCGCGTATATCTGTCAAAAAAAGGTCAAGCACCGGCTATGTTAGACTGCCGGCGTTGTCAACAAGGGTTTATGCCGCGATACGCCTAGTGGACTTCCGCTAGGAGATCGACAGACTTGAGCTGTTGGCGCAGGCCTGTTGGAGAACTTTTTGAAGGTATCAGCCCCCCGCTGACGGCGGCGATGGGTTAATACACGCGATGCCGCAAATCCGGTCACAAGAACAGCGCAATCGAAGTGCTATCGCAATCAAAGCCCGGAGATGAACCCTAGGACGGCCGACGCCGCCTTATTCAACTCAGCAAGTCTTGGATCGCGATTGGCGATCAAGTCTCCTATCGGCACGCTCACGGCTGCTTCGAGTCGCGGGTCACCGTCCTCATCCTGCGCCAGTTTCCAACCATCAGGGATTCGCAAACGAGGTCGATATGGCGGCAATTCATCATTATCATCAAAACGCCACACAAACAGCTTCACTTCATTTGACCGATGCTCAATTTGCACCGTAAGATCAAAATGAATTTGTTCGAGATCGGCTCCTCGCGCGACATATGACCAGAAGTACTTCTCGGTCCAGATTGTGCTGATGGTACAGTCCTCCGGGAAGAACTCTCTAAAATCAGAGCCCTTGATCGCAGCGCCAAAGGTATTTTCCCAAAGGCCCGCCATAAAATTGACGAAGTCTGCGCGAACCTGGCAAGCCAGTAGAACGCCCTCGCTTAGGTCCACCAGCTTGCGCCGGTCCATGTCGGGCAGGACGGGATCATGCAGATTGGACAAAAGCGAATCTACAACAGCGCGTGTCTGCTGTTCTTGAAAATAAGCTATGACACTTTCAGGAATTTCAAAGGGGCGCATGGGCATCCTTAGGGTTGAGTTGTCCTATCCTGCGCCAGAGGGCGTTTAGGAAGAGTTGGAGGCTGAGGTCGTGTTCGATCGGCCGCGCTGTTTCGAACCGCAACCACATGTCACGCCAAGAACAGAACCGCCAGTCTCCGTCGTACCGGCGGATAACCGGCAACAAGGCATTTTCAGCCAATGCCAAAATCAGGTGATGTCGAACGGCCGCAGGGTGTTCTAATCGGGTGCTGTCTCGATAGCAGCGAAGCTGACCGTCCGTTACAACGTGGCCAAACTTAGCTTCGACAACCAGCACGCGCTCCCTATCTCGGGCGTCGCGCCACAGGAACTTGAGATCGATCCTTCTCCCATCCCTTGCGGGCACTTCGGAAAAGACCTCCGCAGATGCGAGGCAGCCGCTGGCAAAACCAAGCTCGTCGTCGCCAAGCCCCAGAGACCGGAGGCATGCCTCGATCCGGCTCGCCCGCGCGTGGCCTCCGCCAGCATTTAGTAGCTTGGCCAAGGACTCTGTCGCCATTCTTTCGGAAAGAGACATCTTCCAATTCAGCCGAGGCGTCATCAGGCTGCTGTCTGGGCGGTCGAGACCGAAGAGGTGCTTGGATCGCTCCACACTCGCTTTGCGCCGCCAAGGCGGTGTACTGAGGACGAATTCAGCGACCGGATAAATTGCACCTCTTAAAAGCCTACGCGTATTCTCAACGATGAATACTCGTTCATCCGATGAGATCAACCGTCGTGTAATGCTACCTCTTAGCGAGCTCAAACTCTCGACCGTCAGTTCGCGGTCTCTTTCTGATTTCTTGCTTTTATGCATTTAAGGTTACTGACCGACGCGAGCGATTTGGACATTCAATGAGATCGACCCTATTCACCCATAGTGCGAGGTAGCAAGCAATTTCCTTCCGCTCTGCGTTGATGAGACTTTAGCGCTACAATCGCTAAGCTTGAGGAACGAGTGGGTCCAGACCGGTCCAATATCCAGCGGGCCAGTCTTCATGCTGAGATTTCTGTATCTCGCAGCGCGAGCCGAAATCACACCCAAAGACAGACTAACTCACATCGTGGTTTGAAAGAGGTTTGCGGAATAGCGGCCGTTCGTCGATAGCGCGGCATTTGTCAATTTCGGACTCTCCACCGACCTTCGCCGCACGCACCCTAATGTCAACACTGACGGCTTGATTGCACAGGAATGTCGGTCGTCACTGAACATGCCCGTCGATTTCCGCTGCATATGGATGATCAATTTTCTGTTGATCCTCCCCCACTGAAGTGGTCCGCCGCAATAGTTAGGAAACGGAGGATTGAAGATTGGAACGAAGCGGCCGAAACCGGAAGAGATTATATCGAAACTGCGGCAGGTTGAGGTTCTGATGGGGCAAGGGATGTCCCGTCTGGATGCGATCAGGAAGATCGGGGTTGTCGAACAGAC
>VAFL01000046.1 GCA_005768755.1 Paracoccus denitrificans
GGCCTCACGCCCTACGAATACATCTGCAAGGTCTGGACTTCAGAGCCAGACAGATTCATCGTCAATCCGATCCACCAGATGCCGGGACTGAACACCTAGGGGCGGGGAGGGAGCAAAATAGAAGTTCTCGTATGACTCAATCATCAGCGGGTTGTTGAGCCAACGTCTACTGGCTCTGCGGACCAGCGAAACAGGGTGCCTGCCGCGAGGTCATGCATTTTCACGGCAACCGCAGCCGCCGGCAGTGTGTTTAGACTGCAAAACGGGTGACTTTACCCCAGCCTTGAGGCGATCTGCCCGGCGAGAAAGAAAGAGGTCCACATGCCTCCGATCAGATATGGCGACGACATTGAAAACCTTCAGCACGACGAGACCCGGCTGATCGAGGACATCGTGGCGCAAATGCGCGCGACGCAGGCTGCCAACGCGGAAAGGCACCGCCATGCACATCGCGATGCACATGCCAAAAGCCACGCGATCCTGAAGGGGCGGATGACTGTCCATGAAGATCTTGCGCCAGAGTTGTCGCAGGGCATCTTTTTTCCCGGCGCGGAATATGAAGTTGTGGCTCGGCTGTCTTCGGCCCCCGGCGATATTCACAGCGACGAGATCCCCGCACCGCGCGGCATCGCACTGAAGGTGCTCGGCGTTCCGGGTGACAGGCTGACGCCGACCATTGGCGGTGCAAATCAAGACTTCCTTATGGTGAACTTCCCTGTTCTGGCATTCGGAACAGTGCAGAAATACAAGAAGATGCTGGCCCTCCTGGAAAAAAACGCCAACGCGCCCGACAGCTTTCAGAAGCTGGTGGCAGCCGCCGCGCGCGGTGCCGAGGACGTGATCGAGGCGTTGGGCGGCAAGCCCGGCGCGACCCTTCTTGGTCTGGCCCGCGACAACGCGAACATGCTGGGCGAAACCTTCCACACGCAGGCCGCACTTCGCTATGGCGACCATGTTGCCAAACTGTCCATTGCGCCGGAAGGTGGCGTGGTCGATCTCACCGACGCGAAAGTCGAAAGCGGTTTTTCAGCTATGCGCGATGCGGTCGGTGCATATCTGGCCGAAAACGATGCAACCTATACGCTTCGGGCGCAACTTTGCACCGACCTCGAACAGATGCCGGTCGAGGATGCGGCGGTCGAATGGGATGCAGATGCCTCGCCCCACCGCCCCGTTGCCAGCCTGCATTTCCCGGCGCAGGATGCATATTCCCCCGCGCGGCAGGTTCACGGTGACGACCATCTCGCCTTCAATCCGTGGAACGGCGTGGCGGCCCATCGACCGCTCGGCTCTATCATGCGGGTGCGCAAGGCGGCCTATGAATCCTCGTCCGAGCAGCGACACCGGCTGAACAATCTGCCCCGGCAAGAGCCGCGGGCACTGACCGATGTCCCCGATTGATGAACGCTCAAACAGGAGCATGTGATGAGTAAAAAGACCACTGATCCCCGTCTCGACGACGAAACACGCCTTCAGGAATTTCGCCGTGTCGCCAAGGAAGTCGCAGCCGATGCGCCGCAACTGGCGAAGATCGCCATCGAAGGTTTGATCCGCGACCATAACAAGTTGTTCGACGGAAGCTCGCAATCCGCTGGCCGCGCGGGCCGCCAATCCGGCAATGTATCGGAACTGACCGCCATCGCCAAGGTCAAACCCGGAGGCGCCGCCCGGCTGCGGCGGATCTTTGATCTGACCGGCGGTAATTTCGATGGCGCGCAGCGCGTTTCGACGCTGCATGACATGCGTTTCGTGTTCTTCGATGATGATACGCGGATCATCTTCGCCACCACATATGACGGCGATTGGGACACCTATATCAATGATTTCGGAACCAAGATTCCCGGCCTGATGGATCTGCTGTTCGCCAATATCGAAGGCTGGCCCGGCATCGATAGTCCCGAGGTCAAGGACTTCATTGCCGGTCATCAGATCGACGCGGCTGGCTGGTTCGTGGCGAACCCTCAGGTCACGGTCGTGGATGTACGCCGGATGCAGCGAATGGAAGCTGCGCTGAACGATTTCATGGACAAGATGTCCAAGAATGACGCGATGGACGATACAACGCGCGACGCACTGTCCAAGCTTTCCGATGCCGTCTCGGTCCCCGAGGGGGTGGATTACTGATGTCTTTCCTCAGCAATCTGCGCAAGCGCTTCGACAGCAAACGGGTCACGCTTCAACTTGACGATATACAGGGACTTATCCTGCGCTCCCGTCCAGAGCCCTATGTCGGCATTCACGCCATGCTTCATGTCGATGACGCAGCGGGCGGACGCGACCTGATCGGGCGGCTGGCCGGACATGTGCCGTCAGCCGAGGGCTGGACCGAAGATATGCCAGCATGGATGGGGGTGGCACTTAGCCATGCCGGGTTGAAGGCGCTTGGTCTGCCGGATGACTCGCTGAAATCCTTTCCTCTGGCATTCCAGCAGGGCATGGCCGCCCGCGCCGCCCAGCTTCGGGATGAGGGCGAGAATGAGCCCGAGACCTGGGAAGAGGCTTATCAGAATGAGAGCTGCCACATCGCACTGTCGATCTTCGCGCAGAGCGACGCTGAACTTCAGCGCGTAAAAGCCAATGCTATGGCCGAACTGGAACAGGCCACCGGCGTGAGACTGATGGGCACGCATGAGTTCGGCGCGGATAAGGAGGCGAAAAACCCCTTCGGTTATCGCGACAGCATTTCGCAACCCACCGTCGCAGGCGCAGGGGTCGAGCCAAATCCCGGCGATGAACGTGCCATCGCCGCTGGCGAATTCATTCTGGGCGAGGACAGCGAAGCCGGAAGCCCCGTAGCGATGCCCTCTCCCGACGTACTGGGCCGGAACGGATCTTTCGTGGTGTTGCGAAAGTATGAAAGCTGCGTCGGGGCTTTCAACGACTTCCTGCGCGAACACGGCAGCGATGAAGAGGCTCAGGATCGGCTGGGTGCGAAGATGTTTGGCCGCTGGCGCTCTGGCGCGCCGTTGAACATGTCGCCCGATCAGGATGACGAAGCCCTGGGAGCCGATCGTGATAAAAACAACGATTTCGATTACTCGGACGATACCAAGGGTCTGATCTGCCCGCACTCGGCGCATATGCGACGCATGAACCCACGCGGCAGCAAGCTGACCATTCTGACTGACCAGAACATCCACCGGATCATCCGCCGTTCTTCAACCTTCGGCCCAAAATGGAGCCGCGACATGACCACCAGCGACGACACGGGTGATCGCGGGCTGTTCTTCATCTTCATTAGCGCACGCGCCTTTGACACGATCGAATTTCTTCAGCAGGAATGGATCAATCGTGGAAACTTTCTGGACCTGGGTGAAGAGCGCGACCCGGTTGTCGGGCTACACGAGCAACCGGGACGGTTTACGATCCCCGACCAACCCGTCAGGAGACGTGTCAACGGTGTCACGACATTCAACCGCTTGCGAGGTGGCGAGTATATGTTCATGCCCTCGATCTCCGCACTGAAATGGATCGGAGAAGGTAGCTGGCTTCGTGGTTGAGCAAATATGCAGGCGCTGCACGCTTTGGACTGAGTTTGCGGACGGAAACATCCATATCCTTAGTCAGGCTAGGTGTTCAGTCCCGGCATCTGGTGGATCGGATTGACGATGAATCTGTCTGGCTCTGAAGTCCAGACCTTGCAGATGTATTCGTAGGGCGTGAGGCC
>VAFL01000047.1 GCA_005768755.1 Paracoccus denitrificans
ATCCCGTGACGATGGAGAACCCGGCAGCTTATTCCGCCAATATCGAGAACTTTATCGGCACGGTGAAGCTGCCCGTCGGGATCATCGGGCCGATGCGCGTGAACGGGTTGAACGCGAAGGGCGATTTTCACGTCCCGATGGCGACGACCGAGGCCGCGCTCGTCGCCTCTTACGCGCGCGGGGCCTATGTCGCGACCAAAGCCGGGGGGATCAGCGCGGCATTGCTTTATGAAGGGGTGATCCGGACGCCAGCCTTTGTCTTCGGCGCGCTGTTCGATGCCGGCCGCTTCGTGGAGTGGGTCGTTTCGAATATCGAGGTTTTGAAAACCGCCGCCGAGGCGACAACCCGCTTTGGCAAGCTGACATCTTTGGAGCCGATCATAGACAACGATGTCGTGTTCCTGATCTGCCGCTATACCACAGGCGATGCGGCCGGTCAGAACATGGTTACGATCGCCACGAATGCGCTGTGTCAGGCCATCCTGCAAAGCTGCCCGGTTCCTGTCCGCGCCTGGTATATCGAAGGCAATTTCTCGGGCGATAAAAAGGCGTCATTTCTGGGCATGATCACCGGACGCGGCCGGAAGGTCAGCGCCTCGGTCGTGCTGCCGGGCACAATCGTGCAGAAATTCCTTGGCACTTCGGTGCAGGCGATGCTGGATTACGGGCAGGTCGCCAATCTTGGATCGCATCTTTCCGGGCAACTTGGCGCGCAGGCCCATTTCGCCAACGGTTTGGCGGCACTTTACCTGGCGACCGGCCAGGATGCCGCCTGCGTGGCCGAAAGCGCCGTCGGCATCACCCGGATGGAGGCGCGGGGCGACGATCTTTTCGTCAGCGTGACCATGCCGAATATTCTTGTCGGTTCGGTCGGTGGCGGGACGGGCCTGCCCAGTCAAAGCGCCGGGTTGAATATCCTGGGTTTGAAAGGCGCAGGTCACGCGACTGCCTTGGCCGAAGTGGCGGCCGCAACCTGCCTGTGCGGCGAAATCTCGATTGTGGCGGCAATCGCAGCTGGCGAATTCACCCGCGCCCATGAAAATCTGGCGCGCCACAGATGAACCTGAATGCATTTTGGACCTATCAGGCGGAACGCTTTCCGCTCGCCAAGACAGCGCCGCTGCTTGGGGTCTTCTCTGCCGCCAGCATTTCTGTATCAGCGCAACTGGCCGGCCGCCCCCTGCCCCATTGGGTGGTCTATCTGGCCGGTTTTTTCATCGCCATGACGCTTTTCTTCCAGATGCGGGTCTGTGACGAGTTCAAGGACCTGGAAGACGACCGCCAGTATCGCCCCGACCGACCCATTCCGCGTGGGCTGGTCTCGCTTCGCCAGATCGGGGGACTGGGCGCGGCCAGCATGGTGGTGACGGCGCTGGCGGCATGGCTGGTTCACCCACCACTGCTTTGGCTGCTTGGGATGGCGTGGCTGTGGCTGGCAGCGATGAGTGTCGAATTCGGCGTCCCCGCATGGTTGAAGGCAAGGCCAGTGCTGTACCTCGTCAGCCACATGGCGATCATGCCGCTGATCGACCTGCTGTTGACCGCACTGGAATGGATGCCCCATCACACCGCGCCGGCAGGACTTTGGCTGTTTCTGGCGCTGTCTTTCATCAATGGCTGCGTCATGGAGATCGGGCGCAAGCTATGGGCCACCGAGGCCGAAATCGTGGGCGTGGACAGCTACTCGCGCCTGTGGGGGCCGAAGCGGGCTGCGCGGGTGTGGACGCTATGCGTTCTGCTTTCAGCCCTGCTGCTGATTGGGGTGGGCCTGAAAACCGGCGCGCCCTGGATCAGCCTTGCCGTCGCCGCAACCGGCTTTGCTGCCTGCGCGATCAGCGCCTGGCGGTATGGCGAGACGCCCACGCCCGCACTGCAAAAGCGCATGGATATGCTGGCGGGGCTGTGGGTCTTTCTGTGCTACGGGACGGCTGGCTTTGCCCCCATGCTGAAAGGCCTGATCGGATGAGACTGGTGCTGGATCAGGACGTTGCACGCAACCCGGCCGAAGTCGGCGGAAAGGCAGCTAGCCTGCACCGATTGGCTGCTGGCGGCTTCAATCCGCCGCCCTTCCTTGTGATCCTGGCAGAGGCATTCCAGAACGGCAGCCCAGTCCCGGAACTGCAAGAGCAGCTTCAGACATCGTTGGCAAGGCTCGGGCCCGGTCTATATGCGGTCCGCAGTTCAGGCCGGGCGGAAGACGGCGCCGAACACAGCCATGCCGGCCAGTTCGACACCGTGCTGAATGTCGCAGAAATCGACGTGATCGCAGCCGCAGCCAAGGTCTGGAAATCAGGCTTTTCAGATACCGTTCAGACTTACCGCGACAGGCACGCCGGCGGCGCGGCCGAGGCCCCGGCCATTATCGTCCAGACGATGATCGACGCTATCGCGGCGGGTGTGGCCTTTTCAGCCAATCCGGTTACAGGTCAACGGGGCGAGGTGGTGATCTCCGCCATCGCAGGGCTGGGCGACCGGCTGGTGTCGGGCGAGGTCGATGGCGAGGACTGGCTGTTCGGCGCGACCGCCATCCCGCCGGAATCGCCCGAAATCCTGAATGACGCGCAAGCCGCCGAGATTGCCGCGCTTGCCAGAAAGGCGGAAGCCGCGTTCGGCGCGCCTCAGGATATCGAATGGGCGATTGACAGCCGTGGCCTGCACATCCTGCAAAGCCGCCCGATCACGACGTCTTTGCGTCCCGCGCCCACGCCGGACGACGCGCTGAGTGTCTTTGACAATTCCAACATCATCGAAAGCTATCCGGGGCTGGTCAGCCCGCTGACCTACAGCTTCGCGGTCCATG
Source organism: Paracoccus denitrificans (assembly GCA_005768755.1). Lineage (GTDB taxonomy): Bacteria > Pseudomonadota > Alphaproteobacteria > Rhodobacterales > Rhodobacteraceae > Paracoccus > Paracoccus denitrificans_B. Next base: position 2,801 of record VAFL01000047.1, read on the forward strand.
TGTATGATCGCGTCTATCGTGCTTTCGTTGCACTGCTTGGGGTGTCATCGTCCGCCATTGACCAGCATGCGCATCTGTTCACCAATATGCTGGGTCGCGTCGATGGCCGCGTCTATTACAATCTGGGCAACTGGTATCGGGCGCTGGCTTTGCTGCCGGGATTTTCGCTGAACCGCGGCTATATGGAGACCATGATGGGGGTGTCCGAGCCGTTACCGGCGGAACTGACCTCGACCATAGGCGCGCCGCCTGCGAGGGGTTCAGCACGGTGGGCCGAATATTTCAGGCTGCTGCGCGTCGGCGCCGGGCTTGGCTGGCAAGCGATCCGGCTGCCGCAAACACGGGCGCGCTTCTATGACCGGCTGAACGCTGCCCTGAACGGCGATCTGGATCTGGCGACAGCCACGCCGACAGCCCTTGCAGCCGAATATCGCAAGATCGAATCGACACTGCTCGACCGCTGGGACGCGCCTTTGGTGAATGATTTCCTGTGCATGATCGGCTTCGGTGCCTCGCGCAAGCTGATGGAGAAATGGCTGGGTCAGCAGGGACTTGAACTGCATAACGATGTGATGATCGGTCAGGGCGATATCGTCTCGGCCGAGCCGGCGCGCCGGATCGCCCGGATGGGCCAGATGGTTGCGGCCGCAGGTCTGACTGAAAGCCTGACGGCCCAAGGCCAGGACGCCCTGCGCATGCACCCCGATATCATGGCGGAACTGAAGGCATATCTGGAAAAATTCGGCGATCGCTGCACCGAGGAGTTGACCCACATTTCCCAAGTAAGGCGCTGATTTCGCTGTCCTGACCATTATATTTCCTATATAAAACATGGTGTTGAAGGCTGCGAGGGGCGCGTTTCATGG
>VAFL01000016.1 GCA_005768755.1 Paracoccus denitrificans
CGCGCAGTTCAGCGCGATACGCGGCGCGGCACCCCATTGCGCCTGAATTTCGGCAAATGCGGCCTCTACCGCAGCCTGATCTGTGACATCGGCGCCAAGCGCCAACCCGCCGATATCGCCCGCCACGGCCTGCGCTGCCTCAAGGCTGCGGTCCAGCACCGCCACCCGCGCGCCCTGCGCGGCCAGCCGGCGGGCCGCCGCCTCGCCCAGACCGCTGCCGGCCCCGGTGACGATGGCAATCTGATTGTCGATAATCATGAACGGATCTCCTTAGAACAGGCCGCGGGTCAGCAGCATGGCAAGCACAAGCGCGAGATCGGCCAGCAGGAAGGGGATGATCCCCGCAAAGACCTGCTCCAGCCGGACATAGTCGCGCGCGACGGAATGGATGACGAAGACATTGAGGCCAACGGGCGGGGTGATCATCCCGATCTCCAAAAGCTTGGCGACCAGAAGACCGAACCAGATCACGTCGATGCCGTGTGCCTGGACCAAGGGCAGGAACAAAGGCAGCGTCAGCAGCAGTGCCCCGATCGGTTCCAGAAACATCCCCATAGCCAGATAGATCAGCGTGATCAGCAACAGCAGCATGAAGCTGTTCAGGCCCAACCCTTCGACAAATTGCCCGATCTCGGCCGACAGGCCCGACATCGCCACCAGCCGGGTGAACAGGTTCGCACCGACCGCGATGATGAACAGCCCGCCCGAGGACAGCAACGTATCGACCATGCTTTCCTTGAAGCCGGCCATGACAGCGAGCGGCGGATCAACCCGATCACGATGGCCATGAAGGCACCGAAGGCACCGGCCTCGGTCGCGGTGAAGAAGCCCGCGAACAGCCCGCCCAGCACAGCCACGATCAGGACCAGAACCGGCCAGATCTCCAGCGTCTTGGCCCAACGGTCACCCATCGAATGCCCGGTCGAACGCGGCAGCCAATCGGGATGACGCCACCAGACGATCAGCACAGCCGCGATATAGAAAGCCAGCGAGGCCAGCCCGACGAACAGCCCGCCCAGGAACAGCGCATTGATATTGCTGTTCGACTGGATGCCGAACAGGATCAGAATTATGGATGGCGGGATCAGCGCGCCGATGGTGCCGCCCGCCGCCACGGACCCCGTGGCGATGCGCAGATCATAGCCCGCGCGGTGCATTTCCGGGATGGCGATGCGCCCGATGGCGGCCGAACAGGCGACGGACGAGCCCGACACCGCAGCAAAGCCCGAGGCCCCCGCCAGCGAGGCGATGGCCAGCCCGCCCGGCATCCAGCCCCACCAGACTCGTGCGGCCTCGAACAGGCCCCGCGTCAGGCCCGAGTGATAGGCGATATAACCCATCAGCAGGAACATCGGGATCGAACTCAGCGTCCAGCTGGCGGATGAGGAATAGGGGATCGTCGTCAGCATCGACATGGCGGCGCGCGATCCCGCGATCCCCCAGATGCCCAGGAAGCTGACCGCGATCAGGCTGACCCCGATGGGCACACGCAGCCCGATCAGCAGCAACAGTCCGGCCAGTGCCAGAAGACCAATCGTGAAGGGTTCCATCAGTCGGCCTCCACCAGATGCGACTGGATTTCCTCCAGCGGGTCGGCCTCGCGGTCGTCAAACCGGCCGGTCAGGATCTCGATGATGCGCAGCACCAGCACGGCGACCATCAGCGTGAAAGAGATCGGCAGGATCCAATAGCTGGGCCAGGTCGGGAAGCGCATGGTGCCGGCTTCGATATAGGCGCCGCGTTCGGTCTGCTTCAGCGCCTCGCCGAACGATCCCCAGGCCATCACCGCAAAGACGATCAGCGCCACCAGGAAGCCCAGCAGGAACACCGCTTTGCGGGGCGTGCCGGTCAGCTTCTGGGTGAAGATCGTGGCCTCGATATGGCGGCGCTCGATCTCGGTCACGGCCAGCGGCAGGAAGCTGACGGCGACCATGTAATATTTGCCAACCAGATCGGCGGTGGCGGGAAAGCCGGTGCCCAGAAAGGTCCGCATGAACACGTCAACCACGACCTGCATCATCATGGCGATCAGCACCAGCGAACCCAGCCCGATGCTGATCCGCGCGATCGCCTTTTCAATGGATTTCATCCCCGCATCCTCCACAGTGCGGAATTGTGGCCGCGCCGCATCCGGCGCGGCCCGTGCGCTTATTGCTGGCCGTAACCTGCCAGATCCAGCTTGGCGAAGATCTCGTCATAGCGAAGCTGGCCCATCTGGTCGGACGTCATGTCCGGCGTGATCAGCCCTTCCCACTTCTCGACAAGTGCCTGATACCGGTCGACCTTGGCTTGCGCATCGGTCACGCCCCGACTTTCCAGCGTCGCCGCGACATTGGCCAGATATTCGGCGTTGAATTCTTCCTGCGCCTGTTTCAGCGTGTCGTCCGCCGGGATGAATTCCAGCCCTTCGACCTCGCGCGCCTTGGCCGCATCTCGGTCAAAGGCCGCAAGTGCCTGCGCACTTCCGAACTGTGCGGCCCGCGCAAGTGCCTGCCGGTCCTCGGGCGACATGCGCGACCACAGAAGACCGCTGGCTGTGCCAGAGGCAGAGCCGTTGAACACGCCCTGCTCGATCTCAGTGACATATTTGACCACGTCGCCCAGACGGTTCGCGACGATCTCATGATTGCCCGAGAAGGTGCCGTCGATCACACCGCTGCTCAGCCCCTCGAACAGTTCCGAGGACGGCATCTGAACCGCAATCCCGCCCATCTTTTCGACGAATGCGGCGTAAAGCGGGGCGCCGGTGCGAATCCGCATTCCCTGCATATCAGCGGCGCTGCGCACGGGCTTGATGGTCAGGAAGTTGTAGACCGGCGTGACGTCCGTGCTGAGATAGACCTGACCATTTCGAACGAATTCGGCCTGACAATCGGAGCAAGTCGCCAGATATTCCGTCACCGCCGCCGAGACGACCGCTCCAGAGCTGCCAAGGAAAGAAAGCTCGGACGGAAGGGTCGATTCCGGGTAGTCGGCGGGGAAATAGGGCAGCAGCAGCGCGCCCATATCGGTGACGCCATCGCGCAGGGCCGTGTTCATTTCATTCGGCGCAACCAGACCCGACGGCGTATCATGCAGGTCCCAGTTCCCCCCGGTAAATTCCTGCAGCCGGGTGTTGATCTCGGGATACATGTCTGTCGCCAGTACATGCGCCGGTCCGAACCCGCTGGTGGCACGGATCGTGTCCGCATTTGCCGCAGTAACCAACCCCGCAGCAGCCAGAACAAGCGATATGATCGCGCTTTTCTTCGTCATCTTAGTTCCTCCCATGAACCGCACGTCCTTTGCATGCGGAGTTTTGACATGTGGTTCCGATTGCCCGTGACCCGATCAACCCATCCGTTCCGACGCAAACGAGCCGGGCGATGCCGGGAACACCACGGTCTTGTTTCCGTTCAGGAAAACGCGGCGATGGATATGCGCATGAATTGCCCGCGACAGGACTTGGCTTTCAACGTCCCGACCAAGCGACACATAGTCGTCCGGAGACTGGGCGTGGGTGACGCGAATGGTGTCCTGCTCGATGATAGGACCTTCATCCAGATCGGCGGTGACATAATGTGACGTCGCCCCGATCAGCTTAACGCCGCGTTCAAACGCCTGCTTATAGGGGTTCGCACCCTTGAAGCTTGGCAGGAAAGAGTGGTGGATGTTGATGATCTGTCCTGACATCTTCCGGCACAAATCGTCCGACAGGACTTGCATGTAGCGCGCCAGAACGATCAGCTCGGCGCCCGTTTCTTCGACGATCTGCATCATGTCGCGCTCGGCCTCGGCCTTGTTCTGCTTCGTAACCCTGATGCAGTAGAAGGGAATGTCGTGGTTCACGACGACCTTCTGATAATCCATATGGTTGCTGATCACTGCGACGATGTCGATCGGCAGCGCCCCGATGCGCCAGCGATAAAGCAGGTCGTTCAGGCAATGACCAAAGCGACTGACCATGATCACCACCTTCATCTTCTCGGTCGTGTCGTGGAAACGCGCGTCCATGTCGAAAGCTGTCGCCGTGGCTGCGAAACCGCTTTCCAGCTCTTGCAGGTTTCTTTCGTCTTCACTGGCGAAGGTAACGCGCATGAAGAAGCGGCCATTGTCCAGATCATCGAACTGGGCGCTGTCGGTAATGTTACAGCCCTGTTCAGCAAGATAGGTCGCAATCGCTGCAACAATGCCTCGCTGGGCAGGGCATGCAACGGTGAGGAAATAGGATTTCATGGCTTTATTCACCCTAGATTTGTCGGTCATCGGTCACGCCGCCAGCCCGGCAGGTTCGGCCAGATGATGAATGCGGCGAAATGCGGTCAATGTGTTGGCCAGAAGGCAGGCAATAGTCATCGGGCCGACCCCGCCCGGGACCGGGGTGATGGCACCCGCAACCGTTGCCGCCGCTGCGAAAGAGACGTCACCGACCAGCTTCGACCGTCCGTCGTGCTCAATCCGGTTGATCCCGACGTCGATCACGGTCGCGCCGGGCTTGATCCAGTCGGCACCGATCATTCCGGGCCGACCGACGGCGGCGATGAGTATATCGGCACGGCGGCAGATATCTGGCAGGTTGCGGCTGCGGCTGTGGGCGATTGTAACGCTGCAATTCGCACTAAGCAAAAGCTGCGCCATCGGCTTTCCGACAATGTTGGAACGCCCGACGACAACCGCCTCAAGCCCTGTCAGATCACCCAGCCTGTCCCGCAGCAGCTTCATGCAGCCAAGTGGCGTGCAGGGAACCATGGCCTGCTGTCCGGTGGAAAGACGACCCACATTCGTGATATGAAATCCGTCCACATCCTTGACAGGATCAATGGCGTTGATCACCAGATCGGCGTTCAGGTGGTCTGGAAGCGGCAATTGCACCAGGATCCCATGAACGTTTTCATCGGCGTTCAGTCGTGCGATCAATTCCAGCAGTTCCGCCTGCGAGGTATCGGCGGACAGCTTGTGTTCAAAGCTGGCCATCCCCGCCTCTCGCGTATGGATTCCCTTGTTCTTGACATAGACGGCTGAGGCCGGATCTTCGCCGACCAGAATGACCGCAAGTCCGGGGGTCAGCCCGGTTGTCTTCTGCAGCGCCTCGACCTCGCCCCTGATGCGATCACGCAGGTTGGCGGCCGCCTCTTTGCCGTCGATGATATCTGCCATGTTGCTCTCCTTTGGCATGATCCGCGAAGCAGACTTCACGCCGCGCCGCGCAGGCCGATGGCCTTGTCCAGAATTTCGCTTTTCTCTCGCAGTTCTTCGGCCGGGCCATTGAAGACGGCCCTGCCTCGCGTCAGCACGACGATGCGGTCGCAGAAATCGAGCACCGTGCCGACATGTTGTTCGACCAGCACGCAGCCCAGCCGTCGCTCGTTGACCAATTGCCGGATTGCAGCCATCACCTCTTGTCCGACCAGAGGTGAAAGACCTTCCAGCGGCTCATCAAGCAGCAGGAAATCCGGTTGCCCCATCAGGGCACGCGCAATCGCCAGCATCTGTTGTTCGCCGCCGGACAGGTTCCCGCCAAGGTTTCCCTGTCGCTCGCGCAGGCGCGGAAACAACCGGAAGGCGTCCTCAAGAGGAGACAGATCGGCGCATTTTAGCCCTGAAATCAGATTTTCGCGCACCGTCAAGGAACGGAAAATATCGCGCGTCTGCGGAACGATCCCGATGCCCAATCGACCCCGACGACATGGCGGCAATGCGTTCAGCACCTGTCCACCGGCCCGAACCTGTCCCTTGTGAACCCGGGCCGAACCCATCATTGACGACAACATCGTCGTCTTGCCCGCCCCATTACGCCCGATGATGCCGACGCGCTCGCCCGCACTGACCGTCAGGTCAATGTCCTCGATAACGGTTGTCAGCCCATAGCCGGCGGAAACCTCTGACCATTCAATCAGCGGCAGGTTCATGGCTGATGCTCCCCGAAATAGACGGCGCGAACCTTTTCGTCGGCGGCGATTTCAGCCGGGGTGCCGGTCGCACTGACTGCGCCCTGGATCAGAACGACGATCTCGCGGGCAAAGCGGAACACCAGATCCATGTCGTGTTCTATAAAGACCACAGCCAGATCGGCGGGCAGCCGATCAATGGCCGACATGATGATGTGGCTTTCGCTTTGAGGAACGCCTGCCGCCGGTTCGTCCAAAAGCAACACACGAGGCTTCATCAGAAGCGCGATGCCCAGCTCCACCAGCCGTTGTTCACCATAGGCAAGACGATCGGCCCTTGTGCCTGCCCTGTCCGCGAGCCCGAGTTCGTGTAGAACGCGGATGATTTCGGCCTCGACCTCATCGCGCACATGGGCTGTCCAGCGGGCGCCGTATTCCTTGCCCATACGGTGCAGGACGGGAATACGCAGGTTATCCGCGACCGTCATGGGCATGAACAGGCGCGTGACCTGGAAGGTGCGGATCAACCCGTGCTTTGCACGTCCCATTGCGGGCAGGCGGGAAATGTCCTCTCCGGCAAGGCGGATCGTCCCGGAATCTGGAGACAACATCCCGGTGATCAGATTGATCAGTGTTGTCTTGCCGGCCCCGTTTGGGCCGATCAGCGCAGTTCGCGCACCGGGATTCAAGACCAGATCGACATTGTCGGTTACGCGCAGGCCGCCAAAGGACTTCTGCAGCCCGCGGACCTCGAGCATCGGCGACACGCTCATGCCCTGCCCTCCCTGCGGAAGGCGTCCACCATCATTTCCAGACCGCGCAATGCGCCGCCGGGCAGGAAGACAACCACGGCGATCAGCACGGCACCGACGAACAGCATCCAGCTGGTAGGATCCAGTGCTGCAGCGTAATGGTGGATCATCATGAAAATGAGCGTGCCCAGCAACGCGCCCCAAAGCCGCCCCGAGCCACCGAGGATCAGCATAACCAGGATTTCCGCCGAAAACGGGACGCCAAGTGTGTTCAGCCCAACGACCTGCACCGTCTGCGCGGTCAGCGCCCCCGCGATGCCTGCGACGGCACCCGACAACACATACAGCGCAACGCGGTGCCGGTAGACATTGCCGCCAAGCGAGGTCACCCGCCCGGCATCGTCGCGGACGGCCAGCGCAACCAGACCGAAGGGCGCATGCATCAGACGGCGAAGCGCCGAAAACATGATCGCGAGCACGACCAGGGAATACCAGAAAGCGGTGTTCCCCATAAAATCGAACGCGAATATCCCGAGGACAGGATCAGGCAGAATGCCGTACAGCCCGTCATCGCCGCCGGTCACGGCGCGCGACTTGCTGGCAACCTCGTAAAGTACCTGCGTCACCGCAACCGTCAGCATCAGCAGGGTCAGACCATGGGTGCGCATCAGCAGCAGTCCGGAGAGCAGCGCGACCAGTGCGCCCGCCACCGCGCCCACGGCAAGACCCGTCAGCGGTTCTGCCCAGACATGGATCGAATACAGTCCCGCAGCATAGGCGCCAGCGCCATACATGGCGACATGGCCAAGTGTCGCAATCCCGGCATAGCCGACGACCAGATCCAGCGACAGAACCAGCAAGGCGGTAATGGCAATCTGGACAAGAAAGGCCTGCTGACCGGGAAAGGTCACCGCCAAGATGATCCCTGCCAGCGGGATAGCTATATCAGCGGCAATATTTCTGGTCACCAAGGAAAAGGATGTATGGACAGAGGTGTCGTGCGTCATGTTCAGATCCTCGTCCGGCGTGTGAACAGACCGTCCGGGCGCAAGCTCAGCACGATCAACATGGTCAGATAGAGCGCGAGGGACGCGAATTCCGGCGAGAGGTATTTTCCGGCGGTTTCGATCGTCCCAAGGATCAGCGCCGCGACAAAGCTGCCCCAGACGCTGCCCGGTCCGCCTACGGCCACGACCGCCAGGAACAGGACGAGATATTTCAGCGCATAGGATGGCTCGATCGGCAGGAGTTCTGCGCCAACCACACCGCCAAGCCCGGCAAGGGCGGCGCCGAGACCGAAGGCCAGTGCATAGACCAGCCGGGTATTGATCCCGAGCTCGGATGCGGCGCGGGCATTGTCCACGGTTGCGCGCAAATTGATACCAAAGCGCGTGCGCTCGAACAGCAGCCAGATCGCCGCAAGCGCAGCCAGTCCCACAGCTATCGCGAAGAGCCGCTGGGTCGGAATGGCACGAAAGCCAAGATCGGTCGCCCCGCGCAGGACGTCTGGCAAGGGCACCGGCACCAGGGAATTGCCGAACAGCCGCCCGGCAAGTGCGAATCCGACAAAGACCAGCCCGATGGTCAGCAGGACCTGATCCAGTTCCGGGCGCGCATACATGCGGCGGATCAGAACTGTCTCCAGCCCGAGGGCGATCACCGCGGCGACAAGCGCCGCGAGGATCAGTGCAACCGGATAAGGCAGCCCCGCTGCCGCGATCAGGCTGGCGGCCGCATAGCCGCCGATCATGGCGAACAGGCCATGCGCCAGATTGACGAACCGCATCAGTCCAAGCGTGACCGTCAGCCCAACAGATGCCATGAACAGCACCATGCCATAGGCGATACCGTCGATCGCGATGCCGGCAAGAATTGTCAGCATGACTGCCTCCACCGGATCAATTCGCCACGCCCCAGTCGGGCTGGGCTTCGTAGGCCTTGATCTCGCGGTTCACCAGCATGCCATCGGCATCGCGTTCGACCGTGCGGATATAGACGTTCTGGACGATGTCGCGGGTCTCGGCATTGATGGTGACCGGTCCGCGCGGGCTTTGCCAGGACAGTCCCCTGACCGCATCGATCGCTGCGGAACCGTCCTTCTGGCCCTCGGTGGCGCGGATCATCTCGTACAGCAGGTGGGTGCCGTCAAAGGCCGAAACCGTCGCAGGGTTGGGCTGTACGCCGGGATAGAGCTCTTCCAGTTTGGCGCGGAACGCTTCGTTCTCCGGCGATTCATGCGCGGCAGAATAGAAGTATCCGGTTTCCAGCCCGATCGCAGCATCGCCCAGTGACTGAAGATCGGATTCCTGTGTTTCCGAGGTGCCAACAAAGGCAATCCCGGCATCGTCCAACCCGTTATCACGATAGGCATTGACGAAGCTGTAGGTGGGCGGACCGTAAGGAAGGAAGACGAACAATGCGTCAGGCTTTTTCAACTGGACGGATTGCAGGTAGGGTCCAAAATCCGTCGTCGAGAGCGGCATCCGAATCGTTTCGAGAACTTCACCGCCACCTTCAGTGAAGGTCTCGACAAAGGCGGTTTCGGCGTCGATGCCGGGGCTGTAGTCCGACACCATCGTAATGACGCTGCGATAGCCCTTTTCAAGGACGTTCTGGGCCGTCGGCACCGTTACCTGCGGCAAGGTATTCGAGGCACGAACGAAAAATTCCGATTGCGACACCACACCAGAGCTTGAGGCATTGAAGATGACGACCGGCACCTCGGCCTGAGTGGCAAGAGGAGCCACCGCGTTCGCATTTGGCGAGAATACGAAACCGGCGAGATATTGCACGCCGTCGCGCGCAACGAGTTCCTGCGCGAGGGCGCGGGCACGGGCGGGATCGGCACCGGGCAGATCGCGCCAGACGAACTCGACATCGATCCCTTCGGCGGGTGCGCCGTTCATCGCGACATAGGTTTCAACACCCTGCCGAAACGGCTCGCCGAAGGACCCGGCAAAGCCGCCCGAAAACGGCCCGATCACGCCGACCTTTACGGTTTCCGCGATTGCCCCTGTCGAGATCGACGCAAGCGCCACCGACAGCATCAGTGATTTCAGTCTGGTCATTTCATCCTCCCATTTGAACAAGACCTGCCGGGCCTCTCGCCATGGATGCGGAAGCAAGGCATCGGCCCGTCCGCCGCCCGTGAAGGCGGCGAAAGGCTGATCTCAGTAGGACGCGCGGCGGTTATCAGGCTTGTAAGGGGCCGGTTGAACCGTCGCGCGGATCTCGATTTGCGGGCTGCCTGGCTTGCCCCAAAGGACCGTCACCTGAGTGCCAATCTCGGCCGCATCGACATCCATTGTTGCCAGCGACAGCATCTCGCGGAAAAAGTAGGAATATCCGCGCGAGGTCGTGACACCGACATCCTTGCCGTTTTTCAGGACACGGTCGGCATACATGACGCCCCGCTGATCGCGCGGCATTTCCATGAAGTCGAAAGGCTCGGCCGAGTTGAAGTAGGACGCGTAGACCTTGACGACATCCTCGGGGTTCCAGACCAGAGTGCGGATGGTGCGCCTCGGGTTTGCCTTTTCCTCGGCAAGCGCATCGCGGCCGATGAAGTCGTGGCCAAGATGTATGCGGTTTGCCCAGCCAAGTTCGACCGGGCTTCGATACCAGTCCGAGACCTGCTGGCCTTCATAGCTTCCTGCCACGTTGAAGGTCGAGGCGAAGGAGGGCATCGCAGAACGGAACTCTTGCAGATAGTCTTTCATCTTCGGCTCGAAGATTGCCGGCAGATAATCCGTCACGATGGTCGGGAAACAGGCCTCAAGATGGTTGATGAAGGCCGTACGACCACCGAGCTTACGGATGCCGAATTCCTGACCCGCCTCGACGATCGCGTCATAGACTTCCTGGCTGCGGTTGATATCGCCCTGAAGCTCGAATCCCAGTTCTCCGGCCATGCCCTGCCGCAGCGCGTTCACCTTGACGCCGGCGATCTCGATGTGACCGTTATGCATGAATTTGACGTCGCGCAGTTTGGTCCCCGCCGCCTTTTCGACAACGTGGATGGCGTTCGGTCCTTGCACTTGAAAATTGAACCAGTCCTCGGCAATCGCTTCTACGTCATAGTTGCCCTGGCGCAATTGGTAATCGACCCAAAAGGTACCGCGACCGAATAGCAGCAACTCATTCTCGGAAACGCGTGTGGTGACCCCCTCGGCAATGATCTTGCCGTTTTCATCCGTATGAATCGTGTGCTTCGACTGGTCGATATCGAACTTCTCGAAATTGTTGACCGTCACGTCGGAAAACAGCTTGAGGACATCGGGGCCACGAAAGCGACGCTCCCACAGGAAGGACCAGTCGCCAATATAGCAGGTGTCCTTCCAAGACATGCTTTCGTCCCGCCAGTCGGTATATTCAGGCTGGCCCCAGCGCGTGGTGAAGTAGCCTTCGGGCATGGCCCGAAGTTCAGCGAGATTGCTCATTTCATCTCTCCGTTCCAAAATTCAGCGATGTAGGTTGGTCAGACCCTGGATCGTCGGGCCTTCTTCTTCGTGGGTGACGTCACCCAGGGAATTTCCTGATCCTTTAGGGATTTCAGCAGTTTGAGATATTGCGCAGCGCCATTGCTGTGCTCGGTCGCGACGGCTTGCGCACGCACAGGGTCGCGCAGCCGGATTGCTTCAGCGATGACTCGGTGCTGTTCCTGCGAGCTTTGCAGGATACGGCGCACACGCTCATGTTGCAGCGACAGTGAGTCGACGAAAGCATTCGGCGCTGCGAAAGGCAGACCATCCAACCTTTCCAAAGTCCAGACGACCATGTCACTACCGGATGCTTGGCGAAGCAACCTGTGGAAGCGATCGTTCAGGCGCGCATACTCCTGCTGATCGATCTTCTCGTCGCTCGTATAGACAACTGCGTCGAGGTCCCCTACGCATTGATCAAGCTGGTCCAGCAAATCTCCGGGCACTTCACGCTCGGCAGCATATCGGGCGGCAAGTCCTTCCAGCGATCCCCTGATGGCTATTCCGTGATATACATCAGCCTCGGTAAAGCCACGCACAGCATAGCCAGTGGTTTCACGAGCCTCGATCATTCCCTCAACAGCGAGTTGCGCGAGCGCAGCCCGTGCTGGCGTCCGGGATACACCGAAACGCTCGACCAACATTGGTTCCGATATGCGATCGCCCGGCGAAAGTAATCCGTCAACGATCATGCCACGCAGACCGAGAACGGCTCGCATTGTCTGTGAACTGCTGCTGTCAGCCATGATCGATTCTCCCCTCGATACAACTGATAGCTTAGATTCGTGTAGGTAGCAAGCAAAACGTATACGTTTTCGCCAAATAGTCTGACTTTGTACTTATGTTACGCCTAAATCGTATACCTTTCCTCTCATTAACGTACCCAGAACCGTGTCGACGTGAAGTCCACTAAAATGGAGTAGAAAAACTCGGAGGCACTACATCTACCGCTTTAATCAGCGCCACCAGTCGTTGTACTGCCTCGCCCAGGCATAGGGCGCACCCTTGTCGGGGCCGCACAAATGACAGTGCCAATCGGTCATGGTGAACGCCGGACGCCACGCTCGCCTTCGGCGACAGCGCCGCGTTGAACCGCGACGTCCATAACGCTGCGGACAGCTCGCTCGATCATCGAGTCGTCAAGCGGGCGGCCAGTGAGAAAAGCACGAACATAAGTCACGCCAACCAGCATTTCCAAGATATCGATGCCGTCGACATCATGCGAAACCTCGCCGCGCTGAATCGCCCGCTCAATGACTTGTGTTCCGATTCCGAACCGCGCGCCCCAGAACTGCTGCCATAATTGTCGAGCAGAATCCTGACCGAGGTCCAACGAATGAATGTGGCGGAATAGGCGAAGGACTTCCGGACGCTCTAACAGAGCCACAACATTTCGCAGCAACTGTCGCAAGTCGCCTTCGAGGCTTCCCGTATCCGGGACCGGATTTTCAGAAGCTGCAAACACCGATATCGCGTCCATGATCAGATTTACCGGTGTCCCCCAGCCCTCAAGGCAGCGCCGAACAGTTTGAGGCGTGGTATAATGAACAGTAAACGGCAAATACACGTGAGATCCTTGCAGATCCTCTGCCCCTCATGGCCCACGACATATGCCCGCCTTGACTCTCCTAATCGGGATCGAGCTTTCAATATTGGCAACGCAGGACAGTTTCGTCAGGCGGCGGATCAGGAAATCCTCGAATCCCGCCAGTCCGTCCGTTGCCACGCGCAGCAGATAGTCCCGGTTGCCGGTCATCAGCCAGCAATCCACGACCTCGGGAAAGTTCTGGATGGCGGTTTCGAACTCGGCCAGATCGCGGTCGACCTGCCGGTCGAGTTTCACCGAAACAAAGACCGATACCGGAAACCCCAGTGCCGCCTCGTCGATCAGCGCGGCATAGCCGGCGATGATCCCCGCCTCTTCCAGATGGCGGACGCGGCGGCCCACCGGCGTGGGACTGAGACCGACACGATCAGCCAGTTCCTGCAACGGCATCCTGCCCTGCTCGCGTAGGAGACGCAGGATTCGCAGGTCGAATTCATCAAGATTGGCGGTTACCACCACGAACCCCCTCTTTTAGGCAGATTTCCTGCGCCAGCCTGCCGCATTCGCGCGCAGAACGCGAGGACAAGCTGCGCAGTCGCCATTTATCCTGCGCAGGCAACCCTTGGGAAATTTCACAATGACCGACACTATCGCCAGCGCCCATCTGAAGACCATCGAACAGCGCCTGCTGTGGCTGTCGCATTGGATGATCCACAATGCCAACCATCTGCGCCCCAAGACCGAGGGCATCAAGATCGGCGGGCATCAGGCGTCATCAGCTTCGATGGTGTCGATCATGACCGCGCTCTATTTCAGCGCGCTGCGCCCCGAGGATCGGGTGGCGGTCAAGCCTCATGCCGGGCCGCTGTTTCACGCGATTCAATATCTGATGGGCAATCTGGACCGCGAGAAGATGCAGAACTTTCGCGGCTTTGGCGGGGTGCAAAGCTATCCCAGCCGGACCAAGGATGTGGATGATGTCGATTTCTCGACCGGCTCGGTGGGCTTGGGCGTCGCCATCACCTCTTTCGCGTCGATGGTGCAGGATTACGTCGCCGGCAAGCCCTGGGGCCGCGATCTGCGCGCGGGCCGGATGATCGCGCTGATGGGCGATGCCGAGATGGATGAGGGCAATATCCACGAATGCCTGCAAGAGGGCTGGAAGCATGATCTGCGCAATGTCTGGTGGATCATCGACTATAACCGGCAATCGCTGGATGGCGTGGTGCGCGAAGGGCTGTGGAACCGGATCGAAAAGCTGTTTCAAGCCTTCGGCTGGGACGTGGTGCGGGTCAAATATGGCGTGTTGCAGCAGGCCGCCTTTGCCGAGCCGGGGGGCGAACGGCTGCGCGACTGGATCGACGCCTGCCCGAACCAGCTCTATTCCGCGCTGACCTTCAGCGGCGGGGCGGAATGGCGCAAGCGGCTGATGGATGATCTGGGCGATCAGGGCGATGTCACCGCGCTGATCGAGGCGCGCAGCGATGCCGATCTGGCCGCGCTGATGGAGAATCTGGGCGGCAATTGCGTCGAAACCATGGCGGCGCAATTCGCGGCCATCGACCATGACCGCCCGGTCTGTTTCCTGGCCTATACGGTCAAGGGCTGGGGCACGCCCATCGCCGGGCATAAGGACAATCACGGCGGGCTGATGACCAAGGCGCAGATGCAGGACTGGCAGGCGCATATGGGCGTGCCCGAGGGTCAGGAATGGGAGCTCTTCGCCACCGTGCCCGACCCCGCCGCGCTGCGCGATGCCCTGGGCCGCGTGCCCTTCTTCGCAGCCGGTACGCGCCGCCATCAGACGCCGGCTCTGACCGTGCCGGCCCTGTCCGCGTCCGCCGGGACGGAACAGTCAACGCAGGCGGCTTTTGGCAAGATCCTGGACGATCTGTCGCGCGGCGACAGCGATCTGGCGCAGCGGATCGTCACCATCTCGCCCGATGTGACCGGCACGACGGGGCTGGGCGCATGGGTCAACCGGCGCAAGCTGTGGGCGCGGCGCCCGCGCGCCGATCTGTTTCGCGAACACAAAATCCCCTCGACCGCGAAATGGGATTTCTCGCCCGAGGGCCAGCATATCGAACTGGGCATCGCCGAGATGAACCTGTTCCTGCAACTGGCCGCCGCCGGGTTGTCAGGCCCGCTTTTCGGCAAGCGGCTGATCCCGGTCGGAACGGTCTATGACCCCTTTGTCTGCCGGGGCCTCGATGCGCTGAACTATGCCTGCTATCAGGATGCGCGCTTCCTGATCGCGGGCACGCCATCCGGGGTGACGCTGGCCCCCGAAGGCGGCGCGCATCAGTCGATTTCGACGCCCCTGATCGGCATGGCGCAGGACGGACTGGCCAGTTTCGAACCCGCCTTTGCCGAAGAACTGGCCGCGATCATGGGCTGGTCCTTCGATTACATGCAGCGTGAAGGCGCGGGCACGCCCGACGCCCGCACCTCGCTGCCTGATGACAAGGGCGGCGCGGTCTATCTGCGCCTGACCACGCGGCCCATCGAACAGGCCGCGCTGCCGCCGGATGCCGCGCAAGGCGCCATCGACGGCGCCTATTGGCTGCGCAAGCCCGGCCCGAATTGCGAGGTCGTGATCGCCTATCAGGGCGCCGTCGCGCCCGAGGCCATCGCCGCAGCCGGCCTGATCGCCGAACATCGCCGCGACGTCGCCGTGCTGGCCGTCACCTCGGCCGACCGCCTGCATGCCGGCTGGACCGCCGCGCAACGCCTGCGCCGGCAGGGCCAGCGGGCCGCCAGCCATGCCGAAACGCTGCTGGCCACCCTGCCCTGCCATGCCAGCATCGTCACCGTGATCGACGGCCACCCCGCCACCCTGTCCTGGCTGGGCGGCATCAAAGGCCATCGCGGAATCGCCCTTGGCGTCGACAGCTTCGGCCAGACCGGCACCATCGCCGATCTCTACCACCATTACGGCATCGACACGGCCGGCATCGTTGCTGCCGTCGCGGCAATGACGGACGGCCCAGTAATAGTGCCGGTCTGGGCATAATCACGTACCTCGCCATATCTTGCGAGTGACGGCCCATACGCGCGGCTAGCATCGTTGATCGATCATGCGTCGGTCGCGGAGGGACGAGCCAATGCCGAAGAGCGCCTCACCAAAAACATCGGAGGAAAAGCCGCCTCCAACCCCCGGCGCTGATGGCGCCTTGCGGATCGGTACGGGTCGCGCAACGGGTCATCACGGCGAATTTTTACAAGGCGTCTTCGAGGGCTCTGACGGGCGCCTTCATCGCGGGCTGATTACGCTGCCCATGGCGCGTGAAGTCTCCGTGGTGACCTTCTGGCCCAGGCCTGATGGCACAATCTCAACGCGCCCGGAGAACCGAACAAAAGCCGCCCGTGCAGCCAAACTGGCTCTGACCCATCTCGGGCTTGCGCAGGCCGGCGGGGAATTGACAATCGAAAGCAGCATTCCAGTCAGTCACGGATACGGTTCATCCACCGCGGATGTTGTGGCCGCAATTCGTGCGGTCGCTGATGCCGCTGGCAGGACCCTGCGGAGTGACACAGTTTGCAGGCTCGCGTCGGAGGCAGAGGGCGCAAGCGATGCGATTGCCTATGACAATCAGACTGTGCTCTTCGCCCAACGCGAAGGTCGAGCCATTGAACATCTCGGCGGAGAGCTTCCGCCGCTCGTCGTCATCGGCATTCGCACAATGTGTACGCCCATCGACACCTTGGCACTCCCTCCAGCCCGATACAGCCCGTTCGAGATCGAGATGTTTCGCGCCCTACGCGGCGCGGCCCGCCGCGCCGTCTCGCATCAGGACCCGCGCCTGTTGGGCAAACTTGCAAGTTGCAGCGCATGGATCAGCCAACGCCACCTTCCGAAACCGCAATTCCATGAGTTTGTCCAACTGGCCGAAGCACACGGCGCCTGTGGTGTTCAGGTGTCCCATAGCGGGACACTCATTGGGGCAATGTTCGATGCCACGCAGAGCGGGCTCGAGGCTGAAATTCTGCCGTTCATGGATGCCGTTCAAGAAACCGGCAGGCGGAAGATCACAGCATTCGCGGTGAATGCCGAGTTGGATTTTCTGCCATGAAGCACACCGCGAATTTCCTGGCCGCCTATGAAATGCCGCGACCGGTCCAACTGCGCCGAAATCTCTTCGCCGCATTCTTTCCGCTGATGAAACTCTTGCCGGCGCGTTTCATGCTGGATCGCGCCGTCGATGAGGGCCTGCTGAAGCGAGGCGGGCACATCGTCGAAACAACTTCCGGAACGTTGGGGCTGGCACTGGCCATGCTCGCGGCGGTCAGAGGATACAAGCTCAGCCTCGTCAGCGCAGACAGCCTGATTGACGATGTGATGCTACGGCGGCTGACGTCACTCGGCGCAGAGGTGCATATCGTCAGTGATCCGAAAAAATCAGGCGCGCAGATAGAGCGGATGAACACCCTTCAGGAGATGCGCCGGCAGGTGCCGACGGCATTCTGGCCGCGTCAATATGACAATCCCCACAACAGGCAAGCCTATGGAAGGCTGGCCGAATGGATTCTCGATAGGTTCGGCCAGATCGACTGCCTGATCGGCTGCGTCGGGTCCGGGGGATCCCTGTGTGGGACCGGCGGATTTCTGCGTGAGATCTTTCCGCAACTTACCATGATCGCGGTCGATACGCATCGCAGTTCACTCTTCGGGCAAGTCCCCGGCCCTCGCCTGCTGCGAGGCCTGGGTAACTCGATTCGGCCAGCAAACCTTCGGCAGGACATGATTGATGAGGTGCATTGGGTTGGCGCCCTGCCCGCCTTCGCCGCAACGCGGCAGTTGTATCGCGATCATGCTGTTTTTGCTGGGCCAACCAGCGGAGCGGCCGCCCTGGTCGCCGGCTGGTACGCGCAGACCAATCCAGACAAGAAGGTACTCGTCATCCTGCCCGATGAAGGCCATCGATATCAGGCTACTGTCTATGACGACGACTGGCTCGCCCGGCAGCCAGGCTGGCCGCTGCCGGTTCCGTCAGGACCTCAAACGCTGGAACGGATCGAACCGCGAGGTGAAGAGGCCTGGACGCGACTTGTCTGGGGCCGGGGATCGACTGATGATACCTGATTCATGGTTCTCGCAGTTCGATCCCCGGCGCTTCTATTATGAGGCTACATTGCCCGTTCGCTGTGCCAGCAACCTGCCGAGCACCGGCAATGTCATCGTCAAAGCGGCAATGATAAGAAATATCAGACTGATCGGACTTGTCACAAAGAGAACCGGACTGCCGAAACCGAGGATCAGCCCCTGCCGCAGGTTCTGCTCGAGCAGTGTACCCAGAAGAAATGCCAGAAGCAGCGGGGCAAGGTCGAAACCGCTTTTACGCAAGCCGTAGGACAGGAAGCCGCAAATGATCACGACCCCGACATCGAACATGCTGTTGCTGATCGAGAACGCCCCGATGACGCAGAAGATCAGGATGGCAGGGGCCATCATCGCCGGCGGAATGCGCAACAGAAGCACGAAGACCCTGATCAGCGGCACGTTGAGGATGATCAGCATTGCATTGCCGATCAACATGCTGGCGATAACGCCCCAGAAAAGCTCGGGATGATCGAACATCAGCCGCGGCCCGGGCACCACGCCCTGCATCAGCAAGCCGCCCATGATGACGCCAATCACCGCATTGGCAGGTATGCCGAGGCAAAGCAGGGGAATGAAGCTTGATTGAGCCGCTGCATTATTGGCGCTTTCGGGACCTGCGAGGCCTTCGATGGCGCCCTTGCCAAAGCGCTCAGGATGTTTGGAAAGGCGTTTTTCCATGACATAGCTCGCGAAACTGGCAATCAGGGCGCCTCCTCCGGGCAACAACCCGAGAACGAAGCCCAGCACCGTCCCGCGCGCCATCGGCATGCTGGATTTCTGCCAATCTTCACGATCAGGCATGAGATCCCGCAGTTTGTAGCTTGTTGAAAGCGCTGGCGTGAAATCGCGCTTCCGCTCGGCGAGAAGCAGAACCTCGCTGACGCCGAACATGCCCATAGCCAGAACGGCGACATGGAGGCCGTCGCGAAGCGATGGCACGCCGAATGTGAACCGCTCCTCGCCCGACACGAGATCCACGCCGACCGTCGAAAGCAGCAGGCCCAAGGCCACCATCACCCAGGCCCGGATACGTGGGCCTTCCCCGATATTGGCAGCCAGTGTCAGCCCGAAGACAACCAATGCCGTCTTTTCCACCGGCCCGAACACCAATGCCGCCGAGGCGAAGGTTGGGCCGACAAAGGCGATTGCGAATGTGACAACAATCCCGGCGAAGAAGCTTGCAAAGGCGGTGATCCCGAGGGCGACACCAGCCCGCCCCGATTGCGCCATCGGATAGCCGTCAAAGCAGCTGACGACACTGGCGGCCTCGCCCGGCACGCGCAGCAGGATCGAAGCCGTCGACCCGCCATAGAGCGAGCCATAATAGATGCCCGCCAGCAGGATGACTGCCGCCGTGGGATCAAGCATGATCGATACCGGCAGCAGCAGACTGATCGTCGCCGTCGGACCGAGTCCGGGCAGAATGCCAATCGCGGTCCCCAGAACGGCCCCGACGAAGGCAATGGCGAGGTTGTCGGGTTGCAGAACGATCCACAGCCCGCTGAGAAGATTAGCAATACTGTCCAATGTCAGAACTCCAGAAGACCTGTTGGCAGGGGCACGCCGAGCAGATGTCGGAAAATCGCCCAGGAAAGGATCGCCAGGACGGCTGCCACGACCGCAGCGTTCAGCCATGATCGGTGCTCGATAAAGCGCAGCACACCGAAGATGAGGCCGAAGGTGGCGATCACCGCACCCAGGATTTGCATGGCGAGTCCGAAGGCGACAATCGCCATGCCGTATTGCAGCAACCGCCGTCTATCGACGGGCTCTTCCTCGTCCGTAACCTCGCCCGCAGTTGCCATGCAGACAATCGACGTGCCCGCCAGCAAGAATCCGGCGATGGCAGGGAAGAGTCCGGGACCCGGCTGGCCGGCCGACCAGACACCGAGATGCCAGGCGATGATTGCCGCCACCAAGCCCAGCCCCAGCAAGATTGCGGATACGAAACGAACCGCGGTCACGGGCGCAGTCCCAGCTGATCGATCTGTTCCCCAATACTGCGATACCCCTGCAGTACGTTTTGGGTGAAGCTCGCACTGCTCTGGTAAAGCGCATGACCATGCAGGCTTGTCAGGAAATCACCATATTCCGGTGCCTTCGTCATTTCGAGGATCAGGTCCTCCCACCAGGCTACGATCTCTGGCGACAACCCTGTCGGACCGACCAACCCATAAGCAGCGGGGATCGCAAGCGGATAGCCCCGCGATTTGAAAGTTGGCAGATCCGGTTGTTCTGCGATCGAGTCCGGCCCCGTCTCTATCAACAGCCTGACAGATCCTGCTTCGAGATAGGGACCATAGCCCGAGGCGACCACGGCATCGATATGCCCCCCCAACAACGCCGTAACGGCCTCGGCCCCGCCGCCAAACGGCACAAAGGTCGCCGCGACACCTTCCTGACGAAGCGCAGCCTCGGTCGCGATATGCGCCAGCCCGCGCGGCGCGGCAGTTGCCCAACGCAGCTTGCCGGGATTTGCGCGGGCATAGTCGAGCAATTGATCCCAATTTTCATATGGGCTGTCACTGTGCACGAAGAGCGGGATCGAGATACCTGCAAAGGCAGCGATATAGGTGAAAGCAGTTTCAGGGTCATAGGCCACATCCTGAATATGGGGTGCGACCATGAACGGGCTGACAGAGAACAGCGTCAGAATGGACCCGTCCTTTGCACCGCGCGCGATCTGGTCGCTGGCAATCGTACCACCGGCTCCAGGTCGGAAATCGAGAGTTGCAGGCACGCCCCGACTTGACTGGGCGTATTTGGCAACGACGCGCGCCGCCAAGTCCCCTGCGCCGCCAGCAGAAAAACCCACGATGATTTCCGGATCTCTCGCCGGATAGCCATCGGCCTTGGCCCATGCGGCGCGCGGCAATATTCCAGTCACCGCGAGCCCGGCGAGCATGCTGCGTCGATTCATTTCCATCTTCACCTCCCATTATCGATTTTGGTCGAATTCAAACTTGCTGCCGCGCCGTCTGATCATCTGGTCCGGCGCCCAGGGGCAGTGCATTCCAGGCATCGCGAACCGATCTGAAGGGCTCGACAGCCGTGTCCATGCGCATGGACAGGTCGACATCCTTGAGGCCCGATGCGGTAACGACGGCGACAACACTTGCGTCGGCCTTCATCAGGCCGTTCTCCCGCATGGCAGCAATCGCCGCAAAGGGTGTCACTGAGGCCAGTTCCGCAAAAACCCCCTCTTCGGTCGCCAGCATCTCCTGCCAGGCGATGAGATCCGCATCACCAACGGCGACAGCCTTTCCGTCCGATTGGCGCAGTGCCAGCAGTGCCTGAAAGGTGCTTTGCGTTGCCCCAATTGAAAGCGCGAGAGACGAAGCTTTCGCTGCCATATTCGGCAGTCGATCGCTCGTCCTGGCTAAGGCCGTCATCAGCGATCCATGAATTTCGGCTGCAACAAGACGCGGTAACCGTTCAATCAATCTCTCGTCAAAAAGCTCTTGAAAGCCCCACCACATGCCCGCCAAGGCATCGCCGTAACAGACGGGAAGAACGCACCAATCCGGCATTTCTCCGTCCAACTGTTCCGCAATCTCGTAGGCAAGGGTCTTGTAGCCCTCGATGCCCAGTGGATGACTGCCAACGACAGGTGCCCGGAAAGGCGAGGTTGCGAACCACCCATGCCTTTCAACGCCTTCGGCAATGAACTCCCACCTGTCAGGCTTTTGCGCGAAGGGAACAATGATCCCCCCTGCCTTCCTGATCTGCGCCATCATCGGCGCAGGGCCACCCGCGAATGTCGCCACGATACATTTGAGACCGGCCTTGGCTGCGTAGGCAGCAAGAGAAGCCCCTGCATTGCCTGATGAGGCCGTGGCCAGAATCGACACGCCTCGCCGCTTCGCCATCGACACCGCCACTGCCGAAAAGCGGTCCTTGTGGGACCAGGTCGGGTTCCGGCTCTCGTCCTTTATATAAAGACGGCGCAGCCCCAAGCGCTTGCCAAGCCGAATGGTGTCGATCAGTGGCGTCAAGCCCTCGCCCAGAGAAACTGCGTCCTCGCTGCTGCAGGGCAGTCTGTCAGCGTAGCGCCACAGTGAGGGAAGCGACGGCGCCCGCGCATCTGCGGCTATCGCGCCGCTCCTGCCGCCCAGCGGAACTAGCCTCAGATTTGATGCGGCCTCCGGACGACAGGCACCGCAGCCACCCGAGTCAATTGGGATATCGCCGGCTTGGTGCAGACCGCAGCGAAGACATGAATATTCAAGGCATCCGGTCATGGCGCGACCTCAATCAGATCGCCGCCAGTCGTCATCAAACTTTCGACACCATCAGGCCGAACGACTATCATGTCTTCGACCTGCAAGCCCCATCGACCCAATTCGTAATATGGCGTCTCGACGCAGAGGACCATTCCGGCTTCAAGGATTTCTGTGCTCGACGCCGTAAGGCTCGGTGCGTCATACCCATCAATGCCGATCCCGTGGCCGACATGACTGCGCCGATAGTGCCCGATGCCCTCGCGGCGCACATTCTCGACCACCGCATCAAAAATATCGGCAACACGGGCGCCAGGTCGAATGATTTCATAGGCCCGCTGGATGCCAGCAAGCAGCGCGGCGTGATAGCGCCGAACTTCGGGTCCGGGATCTCCAAAGGCTGCTATGCGGGCAATATCCGCGCGATAATGCTGATATCGACCTCCGACGTCGAACCGAATGACGTCACCTTCCTGCAACTGCCGTTGCGACGGCTGAACATTTGGCAAGGCGCTTCTTTCACCGAAACCGATGCACCCAAGGACCGGGAGGGCGTCTTCCTGAACCGTCTTCGTATGAAACGCCCGTGCAAGCTCTGCCTCCGTTACATCGGTGCTGGCAACCGCCAGCGCTGCCTCAATCGAGCGCTCGGTAATTTTCGCGATTCTGGAAAGCCGAAAGATTTCCTCGGCAGTTTTGATCCTCCGAACCTTCCGCAAGAGGGAGGCAGCTGGAACGAACTCGATTTCCGGCATGCGGTCGACAAGCATTTCGAACTGTCCAGGCATCAGGCCGACCTCATCGATGCCGACACGACCGCGACGAATTCCGGTACTCTGCAGGGCCACGACAAGGGCAGAAAGAGAATCCGCATGGTTCGGCACCTTCAAAAGCGACGCAAAGGCTTCCGAAGATGATGTCAGCCTGGCTTCGCTCTGCTGATCGACATGGAATGCGCCGAAGCTGCGCACTTTCGAAATCCAGCAGCTCTGATCAGCGACGAGGTCCAGAGTGGACGTGCTGGTGATGATCTCCGGCTCTCCTTTGCCGGGCGCAGGCCAGAGCACGTAAGCTTGCGGCCCGCGACGGATCCATTGAGACAGCGCCCAAAAACCACTCATATAGGTTACATTTTCTGGTGCGGTTCCCACAATGGCGTCGAGCTGCTCGTGTTGCAGTTGCTCTTTCAGACGTTCGATATTGAGAAGAATGCGATCAGATTTCATTCCGCGCGCTCCGGATCTTTGTTTTCTGGAACGGCGCGACCCAGAGACGCGGAGATACGCTTGGCCGCTGCCATGACCAGCTCACCTGTTTCGGCGATTTCGACCTGCGGCCCTACGCCACGCGGATAGGCAACGCTGATCGCAGCCACGACCGCCTCGTCTGCGTCACAGATCGGGGCGGCGATGGAGATCACGCCGACAATGTTTTCGTCGAGGGAGGTGCTGTAGCCGATCTTTCGTGCGGTGCGAATCTGTTCGGCCAATCGCCCGGCATCAACGACCGTCCGCGGCGTCAACTTCTCGAGTGGCAGTTCCTTCAGGAACTCGGCCAAAGCCTTGTCCGGCATGCCCAGCAGAAGAGCCTTCCCAAGCGCCGTGGCATGGAGCTTCATGGTCTCGCCCGGTGCAGAGCGGATCACGACCGGACTATCGCTCTGAACCGCGCGAAGATACAGGCCCAGAGAACCCCGGCGAACTCCGAGGAAAGCATTGAAATGGCCTTTCGAGGCCAGGGCCTGCAGTTCGGGCTGCGCCAGCTCGATCAGCCTGTCCCGTCCGAGGAGACGCTGTGCCAGGGCCAAAACACCATAGCCCAAATGATAGCGGCGGGTTTCACAATCCTGTTCGACATAGCCGAACTCACCGAGAGTATTGAGGATCCTCTGGATCGCGGGAGCGCTGAGTTCCACGCGCCGCGCCAATTCACGAACACCGAGTGGCTCCACCGATGCGTTGAGCTCTTCAAGCACCATCAGGCCACGGTTAAGAGACAAGCTGCCCGACATAAATGTTCCTTATTTAGGAATGCTGTTCCGACAAAATCTAAAAGACGCTATTCGCCCTGTGGCTGTCAAGTACGAATGTTCACTATAGTGTGTCGCGATATAGTAAACGCGATGCGATCCGAGATGCATGGACATCCGTGTGCTCGTCGGTCTCAACATACAGCGTCTCAGACGCGCACGCGGCATTTCGCAGGAGGAACTGGCCTTGCGTGCGGATTGCACACGGGGTTACCTGAGTGGCGTGGAGACCGGTCGTCGTAATCCTACCGTTGCCTTCCTCGCGCAGCTCGCAGAGGCGTTGGAAAGCGAGCCCAGAGAGTTCTTTGAAAGAACTCACAAGTAGGCAATGTGATCGCCAATCAATTTCTTGACTGCCATCAATCCGCGCCGGACAATGCTTGCCTTGGGGTCAACCTTGGGCGGCTTGAGGATGAGATTTGCGCTCAGTCCTGACGGCGCAAATACTCTCGGCAGAGCATAGCTTCGACGTCGATTTGCAACGCCAAAGCAATGGCTTCTAGCGTGTCAACGGTCGGTGAATTTTCTTCGCGTTCGAGCTTTCCGATGTAATTTCGATCGAGTCCTGCCAGGTCAGCCAACTGCTCCTGGGTCAGCCGCGCCGATTGGCGCTGCAGTCGCAGATTTCTGGCAATGATCGACCTCAACCTCATCCGCCGACAAAGGCAGCGGAGTGTTCTTGTATCTACCTAATATAGTAATCATTCGTAAGTTGCTGTCTTGTTTGAAGAAGTTTTCCCTACATATCCTTCGCCATCCATCACTCAAATCCGTAAGGCGGCGGTTCCCTTCGTTTCCGTGAATGCCATGGCGCAAAACGATCTGATAGACATCTTGCCACTTGCCATCGAGATCGATCAGGCAACTTTGATCGGTGACGTTCACACCGCGCTTCTTGGCGCTGTAAGGCAGTTTGGCTACAGCGCCTGCCTGATCACCAATCTGACGATGATGAAACGCCCGCGATGGCACGAAAATATTATGGCCAATGACTGGCCCGACGATTGGTACAATCATTACAATGCCGCCGGTCACTATAGATACGATCCTTGTGTCGCCCGCAGTCTCAGATCTGCGGAACCCTTCACATGGCGCGAGATCGAGATGCGTTCACTTAGTCCGGCAGCCGTCCGTGTCATGAGAGAGGCCAAAGATTTTGGACTGAGGGAAGGAATCTGTATTCCCGTCCATGCGCCGTTCTCGGCACCAGCAGTTATCAGCCTTTCCGGTCGAAAGGTGGAGAAATCGGACCTGACCCGACCGACTGTCACAATCCTTGCCCGGCAGGCCCTAACCTCCGCACTGCGCATCATGTCACTCAGCGCCCCTCCCCCAACTGCGGCTCTGACTCAACGGGAAAAGGAGATCCTGCGCTGGGTCGCTGAAGGGAAAACAGCCTGGGAAATATCCCGCATACTGTCGCTTTCCGAGCATACGGTGCTCACGCATCAGCGAAACGCAAAGAACAAGCTGGGCGCTGCCAACAATGTCCACGCCGTTGTGACGGCTTTCCTGCGGCAGGAAATACAGCCCTGATCAATACCGAGTTCTGGCGATAGCGGTGATCGCTTTTGTCGGCATGCTCGTCATAGCCAGGGAGGCAGACACATGTTTCGCGTTCACATCGTCAACAAATTCAACAAAGATCGCTATGCAGATCAACTTGAGCAACAGTTCAGGCTGAGGCACGAAATCTATATCGGAGAGCGTGGGTGGACGGATATTGCCCGCGCCGATGGGCGGGAGATCGATCAATTCGACAATGATGACGCCATCTATCTCCTTGGCATCACGTCTGCTGGGGAGGTGGTCGGCGGCTCTCGTCTGGTTCCAAGTCTGAAGCCGCACCTGATGAGCGAGGTCTTTCCCAACCTTGCGCCGGGTGGCGTGCCACGAGGCAAGGGAATCTATGAATGGACGCGTATTTTTGTCGCACCTGCGCTGCGAACGCCGTCCAGACCGGCATTGGCCGCCGGACTCATCTATTGCGGGATACAGGAATATTGCGTTCAATCGCAAATCGAAAACCTGTCCATCGTGTGCGAAACCTATTGGATTGATCGCCTCGCCAGCCTGGGATGGAAGCCCAGATTGCTGGGGCCGGTTTTTACTCACCAGGGAAGTGATCTTGTCGCCCTCATCACCGACACCAATACCAGCGCGCTGAATGCGACCCGCAGTTTCTACGGAATAGAAGAGCCCGTTCTTCAGGATCTCTCCGGTCAGCAAGTAATTTCCGAGTGTCGCGACACCGAGCAAAAATCTGCTGTGCCGCGGCGCTGATACCCTTGGCGGGGATCGTCGTTTACTGGCTCGTCCTCCCTCACGTAACTGCAGGAACTTGGAAAAGCAGAATCTGGCTGCAAAAACTTGAAACTCGATGATCCCAAGGAATGGGGATATGGTCGACCTTTCTTCCGCATTGCACATACGACACATCCGCTACGTTGTCGCGGCGGCGGAACTCGGCAGCTTTCGACGCGCCGCCATTCATCTCAATGTGCCGGAATCCGCGATCAGCCGCCGCATTTCCGATCTCGAAGCTTGGCTCGGCACCAAAATCTTTATTCGGTCAGCAGCCGGGGTTCGCCTGACATTCGCGGGCGAAAAATTCGTTCTCCGGTGCCGCTATCTTCTGACTGAGATCAGACATGCGCAGTCGGAGATTCAAGCCGTTCGACAAGGCATGTGGGGCATGCTGACAATTGGTGTCATCTCTTCCCTGGCATCCAGCACCCTTTCTGCTCTGCTGCGCGATTTTGCTGAACGGCACCCCAAGATCCATACGACCTATGTCGAAGCGACCGCCGAAGCGCATCTGTTTCAGGCGGGCGGCCTCACGCTCGATGTCGCTTTCGTTTCGGAAGGAAGGTTGCCTCATGAGGTTTCGAGCCAATGCCTCTGGCATGAACGGCTCTTCGCGGTACTGCCGGAAGCACATCCGCGTGCCAAAGATAGCAATATCAATATCGGCGCGTTGGCCGACGAGACGTTCCTTCTGAACGACTCCGCACGAGGGCGGAGCACAAGTCAGTATCTGCATCGCCGGCTCGGTGCGCTTGGTTGCCGGCCCAATATCCGGTATCAGGATGTCGACCAGGAAAGCCTGCCCCTCCTTGTTGCCTTGGGACATGGGATCACTCTCGCGTTCGAACCTGCGACAATTGCCAGGATGCCGGGTGTTGCCCTCCGCCCCATCGCCGAGCCGAGGCTCATCCACGCAATATGGTCAGAAGAGAATGACAATCCCGCATTGCCCCTGTTTCTCAAGCTCGCCAAATCGGTGCAAGAATAGCACGGATTTCTTGTTGACTTTCTTCGGAGCCAGAACCGGCACGAATCCCTCAAGCAGCCGTCAGGTTCACGCCGACCACAAGCAGGAAAGCGGCGCGGCGAACATATTGTCGCCGAACGGAACCACCTGATCATGGTCATAGAGGACAAGCCCCTGAACGAACTTATCGCCGCAGGCCTCGGCAAGTTTGCGCATCCCGGAAAAATCGCTGGCCGAGACCGTTGCCGAGGCCTTGATTTCGATCCCCACGATCTCTCCGCGCCGGTTCTCCAGCACGATATCGACCTCGTTCCTGTCCTTGTCCCGAAAATGCCAGAACGCACATCGCTGTTCGCTCCAGGACGCGATCTTGCGCAGCTCGCTGAAGACAAAAGTCTCCAGGATTGGACCAAAGGCCGTTCGATCTTTGGCGACAATATCCGGAGAGATATCGCGCATGGCCGCGAGAAGCCCGGCATCGAGGAAATGCAGCTTGGGTGATTTGGTCAGCCGTTTCAGCCGGTTGGTGAACCAGGGCTGCAGGCTGTAAACTAGATAGAGGCTTTCGAAGATGTGCAGGTACTTTGCCGTCGTCACATGGTTCAGGCCGAGCGACGCGCCGATCCCGGAATAATTCACCAACTGGCCGGAATGCTCGGCCAGAACCGACAGCAGCCTTGGCATGATCGCAAGCTGTTCGATCTGGGCGATATCGCGCACGTCGCGCTGGACGATCGCGTCAATGTAATCGTGATACCAGTCCTGCTTTCGTGCCCATCTTTTGCGACCAAGCGCCTCGGGATAGCCGCCCGAAAGCACGGTCTCAACCAGATCATCGCCGAGAATTATATGCTCTGCGACAGGCGTTTGACCTGAGAAGGCCCTGTCGATGAACCCGGATTTGCGGCCAAGGATTTCCGCCTGCGAGAGGGGCAGAAGCCGGACGATTTCCATCCGGCCGGCCAGAGAATCCGCGACCTTCGGAATGGTCATAAGATTGGCCGACCCCGTCAGAAGGAACCTTCCCGGTGTCTTGTCAGCATCAACCTCACTCTTGATCGCCAAAAGCAGATCGGGTGCGCGCTGGATTTCGTCGATCACCGCCCGATCCAGCCCCCGGATAAAGCCTACGGGATCATCGGTTGCGGAGCGCAGGACCGTTGCATCGTCCAGGGTCAGAAACGGCACCTTCTCTGCGGCAAGATCGGTCGCCAGCGTGGTTTTGCCGGATTGCCGCGGCCCCGCGATCAGGACGACCCGGGTATCAGCCAGAGCCTCTTCTATTCTTGATCTGGCGAATCTGGGGTACATTCCGGGCCTGAGATTTATCGACCATCCGAAACTACAAGCCCGACCGATTGAAAGTCAACGCTCGACCAATTGAAAGCACTCATGGTGAGAACTGGAAGTGACGGTCCGACCAACTGAAAGCAGGGCGCACAGTAGGAGCACAATAGCCTGGTTCTCAGACATTCCGTTCACCTGAGGACGTTTCGCGCGCCAGGCTATCGGTCAGGCCGAAGAACGCTATGACGGCGATTTCGGGAATGACGCCGAACGCCTCGCCTTGGCAAAGCCGCGATCCGTCGCGATGAACCTTTGCAGCATCGGAGCGATCAGCTTCGCCGGTGCCAAGGTCGGCTGCCCTCCCTCGCGCCCCAGAATTTCTCCATAGGCAACGAGGTCGCGATGCAGGCTGGCCGGCAGTTCCAGCGTCAGTTTCACCGGCTTGTCATCAGGCAAGGGTCCAAGTTTCAGCTTTGTCATGATCAATCCCTATAGGGTTCCAGCACCAGATCGCGGGTCACGATGACCCTGAAGGGAAAGCCGGGTCGTATGGTCAGCGTCGGCTCGACCTGCAACTGCCGCTGGACGATCTGCTGGCCAACCTCGTTGATCGTGTCCTGGGCTCCGTCCCGGATGGCACGGATCAGGCGGTCCTCGTCATCACCGGCAAGTTCGGCACTCGCGGCCAGTAGAGTGGACAGACCTGCGGCCTTCATCACGTCCCACCAGTGATGATCAACACCATCCTCGAGCCCTGCATAGCCCGCAACGTCAGCACCCGGCAGGCGTTCGAGGACGATAGAGCGACCGTTTGGCAGGATCAGGCGGTTCCACACCAGCAGCACGCGACGTTGACCGAAGCTGATGCTCGCGTCATATTGGCCGATCAGCCGTGTTCCCTGAGGGATCAACAGCAGTGCCCCTGTCGGGCTGTCATAGACGTTTTCGGTAACCTGGGCTGAGATCTGGCCAGGCAAATCGGATCGGATGCCGGTGATCAGTGCCGCGGGAATGACCGAACCCGCCTGCAGGATATAGGGCGAGGCCGGTGGTGAGATACGGTCCGGTGCCACGGTTTGTCGGTCCGGCGCGGCGCTGAGAAAAGCCGTATGCTGGTCCTGTCCTGTCTGTCCGGACTGGCCCGTCCCAGCCAGCCCGCCAAGGCCCGCCAACGCACCACCAGCCGCCCCGGTCTCGGTCGGAAAGAACACCGAACTCAGCCGGGCGGCTTCTTCCTCCGCCAGTCGTCGCTGTTCATCGGGATCAGGCGCAGGTGCGGCGACCACTGGCGGGGCCACCGGCTGACCCCGGTTTTGGGCATCAAGGATCGGCCCGCCGAGATCGCCCGGCAAGGGCGGCCCGAGCGTCGGGCCGGTATAATCGGATGGCAGACCGGTCAGACCATCGGCGGTGGTGCGGTTTTCGGTGGAATAGAGTTCCTCAGATGTCCCGTCCCGTTCCGGACCCTGCAGTGCGTAGATCAGCGCCCCACCAATGCCTAGCAGAAGGACAGCACCGAGACCCGCCAGCACCTTGCGCGACAGGCGGGTGACACGGGGGGGATCGGCGCGCAGGCGCATCGGCTGGGCATCATCGGTCATCGCGATGCTCCGCGTCACCTGACGAGGCAACCTTCTGTTCGGCCGGCATCCGCACGATGCGAACCACCTGCTGCCGATCTCCCGAACCGAGGCGCAGTTCCGCTGCGCCGAACAGCCGGTCGACGATCAGCACATTGCGATAAATCCGGCTGTTGACGATCTGCGGCTCGCCCTCGGGACCGATGACAAAAAGCGGCGGCATCTCGCCCTGGGCAATCCCGGCCGGGAAGATGACATAGACCCGGCGGCCATCGTCGAAGACCGATGCAGGGCGCCAGGGCGGGCTGTCACCGCGGATCTGCAGCCCGTAGCGATGGTTCCGGGCGGCTGGCAATGGGATACGCGGAGCCGCTGCCGGTCTTGCCCCTTTTGGCGGTGCTGGCCAGGACCAGGTCACGGACGGCATATAGAGATCTTCCTGCGCCCTGAGTTCGATCATGTAGCTGCGCCGGTCGGTGGTGACGACGAGATTGGTCGAAATGTCCGGCCGTGTCGGCTTGACGAGGATATGGACGCGGGCCGCGTCCCCTGCCCCGCTCAGCGTATCACCGATGATCCAACGGGCGGTATCACCGGCGGCAATGGGTCCGGCTCCGGTCAGGTTCTCACCCGGCTCCAGCGCGATGTCGGTGATCTGACCGGGCGCGGCATAGACCTGATACAGCGCACCCTCGGACCAGGGATAGACCTGGATGGCGTTGTAATAGCCTTCGCGGCGCGGCTCGACCCGGGCGGCGGCATTGGCATTGGTGACGCGCGCGGTCGGCGTGGCCGCCGCAGCACCGCCGCGCGCGACCTGCCAGCCAGGTGGTGTGTGCAGCGGACGCGGTCGGTCGTCGGTGGCAACGGGCGGTGCAGACAGCGGTGGAACATTCTCATCATAGCTGATGGCTGGCGGGCGATTGGTTGCACAGCCTGCGATCGCCGTTGCGGCCATCAACGTCGTGATGGCAGGAAAGCGGTGCATGATGGAAATATTCATTGGCTCATCTCCCGCGACCAGTTGATGGCGTTGACATAGATCCCGAGGGGATTGGCGCGCAGCCGCTCAGCGCTGCGCGGAGTCTGGATCACCAGTGTCAGGATGGCGGTCCAACGTTCCGTGGTGGACAGTTGACCGTTCTCGTAATGGCGTTCGGTCCAGGCAACGCGAAAGCTGTCCGGTGAAGCGCGGATCACGGATGAGACCTCGACCGCGATTTGCTGTCGCCCGACCTTACCAAAGGGCTCACTGGCGCGGGCATAGTCGTTCAGCGCGGCCGCGCCGCGATCCGTGGTGAACTCATAGGCGCGGAGCCAGTTCTGGCGCACAATGATCGGATCGGCGGGGATGGAGCGCACTTCTTCGATGAAACGGCCGAGATGAAAGGCGATCTGCGGATCGCTTGGGCGATAGTCAGCGCTTGCTGGCGCGACGGCCTGCGCCTGACCGAGATTGTCGACCTGCACCACCCAGGGCACCACAGTGCCGCGCACCGATTGCCAGACCAGAGCTGTGGCGAAACCCGCCGACAGGATGAAACAGCCAAAGGCCATGAGGCGCCAGTTCTTCGCCTGCACGCGGGCCGAGCCGATGCGTTCATCCCAGACCTGGGCGGCTTTCTGATAGGGCGTCTCAGGTTCCGGTGTCTTGCCGTAATGGGTCGCGGGGCGTTTGAAGATGCTCATGGGCGGTCGCCTGTCTGAAGGGAAATGGAGGAGCCCGCGCCATGGCCGTCGCCGGATCGGACGGCATGGGCGGCCATGGTCGCACCATGGCTGAGGGCCTGTTTGCGCTGCAGCCGTTGCGCCCATGCAGGCGCGCTGTCGGAGGCCGCGGGTGAATGTGCGGAATCAGGTGGCCCACCGATCGTTCCGCTCGTCGATGATCCACCCGTCGCCGCAAAACCGGTCTTCGCGCCGTCGGAGAAGCTGGAGGCCACACTGCCGGAGGCATGCGAGGCACCGCGCTTCAACGGAGACGCCGCCACGGAACCGGCGGCGCGCGCCACGCCGCCCAGGCCCGAGGCAACGCCCGCCGCGCCAGATTGGCCGAACGATCCGAGCGTATAGGCGGTGCTTGCACCGCCTGCCATGGCTGCACCACCCCGCGCAACTGCCGCGCCGCCGGACAGCGCCGCTGCCCCACCCTTTGCGGCCATACCCGCGGCAGCACCGCCGGCCAGCACCATCCCTCCCGCCGTAAGACCGGTTCCAACGGCGGCACCTGCGCCAAGCTGCGGTCCGCCGGAAACCAGGCCCGAGGCAATACCGGGGCCGAAGATGCCGAGCCCCAGCAGCGACAAGGCGGCCAGCACGATTGCCATCGCATCATCGATGGTCGGGGTCACACCGCCGAAACCTGTGGTGAATTGCGAAAACAAGGTACTGCCGATGCCGATGATGACGGCCAGCACCAGCACCTTGATGCCGGATGAGACGACATTGCCCAGCACCCGTTCAGCCATGAACGCCGTCTTGCCGAAGAGACCGAAGGGAATGAGGACGAAGCCTGCCAGCGTGGTCAGCTTGAACTCGATCAGGGTCACGAACAGCTGCACGGCGAGGATAAAGAAGGCCAGCAGTACCAGCACCCAGGCGAAAAGCAGACAGGCGATCTGGATAAAATTCTCGAAAAAGGCGACAAAACCCATCAGATCGGCGATGGATTCAAGAAGCGGCCGCCCGGCATCGAGGCCGGTCTGGGCGACGCGACCGGGACGCAGCAGATCGGCCACAGAAAACCCGGTGCCGGAGGCCTGCAGGCCGAGCCCCGCGAAACTGTCGAAGACGATCCGGGCGAGACTGTTCCAGTTGCCGATCAGATAAGCGAAGACGCCGACGAAAAGCGTCTTCTTGATCAGTCGGGCAATGATATCGTCCTCTGCGCCGAGCGACCAGAAAAGCGCGGCCAGCGTCACATCGATGACGATCAGCGTGGTGGCGATGAAGGCGACCTCACCGCCCAGCAGGCCGAAGCCGCTGTCGATATAGGTGGTAAAGACCCCCAGGAAACTGTCGATGACGCCAGTGCCCCCCATCAGTCAGCGGCCCTGACCGGAGCAGGATCGGAGCTGCGTCCGAGGAACCGGTCTCGCGATTGTGCCCAGGCCGCAAGGCAGTCCACATCATCGCCGGCCTCCTCACCCAATTGCTGGCAGCGCCGCAGCGTGGCGCGCAGCGGATCTGCAGCGGGCCGCATTTCCGGCGCGGCGCTGACCGGCGCTGGATCCTCATCGCGCGCCATGTCGATCAAACTCGCGGTGATCGCAATCGCAACGAAGACGATGGCGGCGATCCGGATCGGCACATTCCCCTGCATCCTTCGCTCCCCGCCCTAGTTGAACATTCGGGCACTGCCCGGCTGGTATCCCGAGCCCGGCGTCAGGAAACGCTCGCGCTGAATGCGTCCCTGTTCTGCCGCAGTGGCGCGATCCGCCTCCAGTAGCGCATCGGCGCGGCCATTGGCGGACATGACTGCGATCAGGTCGGAAAGCTGCTGCGATTGCAGCGCCAGAAGCTGATTGCCTGCCTGGGTGGCCTGCAGCGCGCCGACGGCATTATGGCTCTCATCGACCAGAGCCGACATCTCGGTACGGTTCGCGTCGATATTGCCGACAACGCCTGCCTGCACGCGCATGGCGTCCTGCAGCCCGCCGACTGTGGTTTCCCAGCGGGACCGGGCATCCGCCACAAGCTGCGCATCACTGGTCGAGAGGGACAGGCCCCCATAGTCCTGCTGAAACGCCTGATCGATCTGGTTGACATCGAAAGCGATCGATTGCGCCTGATCCAGAAGCTGACGGGTGCGCTGGACGTTCTGCTGGATCTGCTGCAACGAGGAATGCGGCAGGCTTTCGAGGTTGCGGGCCTGATTGATCAGCATCTGCGCCTCATTCTGGAGGCTCTGAATCTGATTGTTGATCTGCTCCAGTGTCCGCGCGGCGGTCAGGACATTCTGTGCGTAGTTGGAAGGGTCGTAGACGATGCGCCAGGCATGGGCCGGACCGGTGAGGATCGGCGACAGGGCCGCAGGGACGGCAAGCGAGAAGGCCAGCATGGAGGCGCTGGCGAAGCGGGCGGGGAAACGGGTCATGGCATGATCTCCTCTTCATGGTGAATAGTTGCGGCTTCAGGATCGGATCGATCGGACCGGGCATCATCAGTCGCGTCTCCGACGAGATTGGTCAGATCGGGAATGAGACCAGGCGCCCAATCGACCCCGCGATGTCGCAGCCAGGCCGCAAGGAAACCGTCACACCCGTGTTCGGCAAAGATGCGGGCGATATCGGCCTGATCGCTCTTCGATGAGGCCGCGCAAAGCGCGAGACCCACTTCGCTGAGGCCCAGTTCGAACAGGCGATTGCCGCGCCGGGACTGACAGTAATAATCGCGCTTGGGTGTCGCGCGGGCCAGGATCTCGATCTGACGGTCATTGAGGCCGAAGCGGCGGTAGATGGCGCTGATTTGCGGCTCGATGGCCCGCTCGTTCGGCAGTAAAAGCCGCGTCGGGCAGCTTTCGATGATAGCGGGTGCGATGGCGCTGCCGTCGATATCGCTGAGGCTCTGTGTGGCGAAGATGACGGAGGTGTTCTTCTTCCTGAGCGTCTTCAGCCATTCCCGGAGTTGACTCGCAAAACCATCATCGTCAAGCGCCAGCCAGCCCTCGTCGATGATGAGCAGCGTCGGCCGCCCGTCCAGCCGGTCACCGATGCGATGGAAGAGATAGGCGAGCACCGCTGGCGCGGCGCCGGTGCCGACAAGCCCCTCGATCTCGAAGGCCTGCACCGACGCAGATCCCAGATGTTCGACCTCCGCATCGAGCAGACGGCCATAGGCGCCACCGACGCAATAGGGTCGCAGCGCCTGTTTCAGATCATTCGCCTGCAGCAAAACCGCAAACCCGGTGATGGTACGCTCAGCAACGGGTGCGGATGCCAGCGAATTCAGCGCGGTCCAGATATGTTCCTTGACCTCCGGCGTCATCGCGATTCCCTCTCGGGCAAGGATGGCGGCGATCCAATCCGAGGCCCAGGAGCGTTCGGCAGGCTCATTGACCCGGGCCAGAGGCTGCAGGGAAACGCCCCCTTCCTCACCCACCGTCAGCCCACCGCCCAGATCGTGCCAGTCGCCGCCCATGGCAAGCGTAGCCGCACGGATGGACCCACCAAAATCGAAGGCGAAGATCTGGGATCGCGCGTAGCGCCGGAACTGCAGCGCCATCAGTGCGAGCAGCACGGACTTGCCCGCGCCGGTCGGGCCGACGACCAGCGTATGGCCGACATCGCCAATATGGAGGGACAGGCGGAAGGGCGTCGCGCCCTCTGTCTTTCCGTAAAGCAGCGGCGGCCCCTCCAGATGATCGTTCCTTTCCGGCCCGGCCCAGACCGCTGACAGCGGGATCAGATGGGCGAGGTTCAGCGTCGAGATCGGTGGCTGGCGGACATTGGCATAGACCTGCCCCGGCAAGCTGCCGAGCCAGGCATCGACGGCATTGACCGTTTCCGGCATGGCCGTGAAATCACGCCCTTGTACGATCTTCTCGACCAGCCGCAGCTTTTCATCGGCCAGGCGCGGATCCCTGTCCCAGACGGTGACCGTCGCCGTCACATAGGCCAACCCCGCCATATCTGCGCCCAGTTCCTGCAGGGCTAGGTCCGCATCGGCAGCCTTGTTGGCCGCGTCGGTATCGACCAGTGCCGATTGCTCGCTGGTCATCACCTCCTTCAGGATCGCCGCGATGGATTTGCGCTTGGCGAACCATTGGCGGCGTATTTTGGTCAACAGCCTGGTCGCATCGGTCTTGTCCATCAGAATGGCACGCGTCGACCAGCGATAGGGAAAGGCCAGCCGGTTCATCTCGTCCAGGAGGCCCGGCGTGGTCGCACCCGGAAAACCAGTCAAAGTCAGGATGCGCAGATGCTGATCACCAAGGCACGGCTCCAGACCGCCGGTCAGGGGCTGATCGGCCAGCAATGCATCAAGGTGCATCGGCACTTCCGGCACGCGGATGCGCTGTTGCGTCGTCGATATCGTCGAATGCAGATAGGTCAGCGTTTCACCATCATCGAGCCAGCGGCATTCCGGCATGAAGCCATCCAGAAGCGCCAAGACCCGATCAGTACGATCGACAAAGCCGCGCAACAGCTCCTGCGGATCGACGCCAGACCGCTCGCGGCCCTCGTAAAGCCAGGTCTCGGCCCGCGCGCTATCCTCTGCGGGCGGTAGCCAAAGGAAGGTCAGGATATTGGTCGATATATAATGTGCACCGACCTCTTCGAAGCCAGCCTTGCGCTCGGCATCGAGCAAGGCAGATGCCGGATCGGGAAACATGCTGTCCGGGTAGGTTGCGGCCTCGGACCGCTGAGCCTCGACGAAGATCGCCCAGCCAGAGCCGAGGCGGCGAAAGGCGTTGTTGATCCGCCCGGCCACCGCGACCAGTTCGGCCGCAACTGCCGAATCCAGATCGGGTCCGCGAAACTTCGCGCTGCGCTGAAAGCTGCCATCCTTGTTCAGCACGACGCCCTGCCCGACCAGTGCCGCCCAGGGCAGATAGTCCGAGAGATGCGCGGCATTGCGGCGATATTCAGAGAGGTTCATCATCGTTGGGACTCTCAGACCGTGAGATGCGCCGGGATGCGCAGATGCCGCCGCCCGACCTCGACGAATTGCGGATCGCGCTTCGCCGCCCAGACGGCCAGGAAATGGCCGATGGCCCAGATGGCGATGCCGACCAGCCAGAGGCGCAGGCCGAGACCCACGGCGCCGGCCAGCGTGCCGTTCATGATCGCAATGCTGCGCGGTGCGCCGCCAAGCAGGATATGCTCTGTCAGCGCACGGTGAACCGGAACAGAAAAGCCGGGAACTGAATCCAGCTGTTCAAAGCCGCCGGCCATCAGACGAGCGCCCCGCCGCCAAAGCTGAAGAAGCTGAGAAAGAAGGAGCTGGCAGCAAAGGCGATGCTGAGGCCGAAGACGATCTGGATCAAACGGCGAAACCCGCCCGAGGTATCGCCGAAAGCCAGCGCGAGGCCGGTCATGATGATGACGATCACCGCGATGATCTTGGCGACAGGCCCTTCGATGGATTCCAGGATCGACTGCAGCGGCGCCTCCCAGGGCATGGAGGAGCCGGCGGCATGGGCCGGTGCAGCGAGCATCAGGCCGGTCGCGGCAAATATGGTGGCGGTGGTGATGCGCTGATGACAGCGCAAGGCGAAACGGATCATTCCTGGTCTCCAGTTGCGTGAGTGGTGGTGAGAGAAGTTTCGGTGGGGCTGATGCGGTAATCGCCATCGGGGCCGAGACCCTCGACGCGGGCCAATTCGACCAGGCGACGGGCGGAACCGCGCCCGGCAAGGACCGCCACCAGATCGATGGTCTCGGCGATCAGGGCGCGCGGCACGGTAACGACAGCCTCCTGAATGAGCTGCTCCATGCGCCTGAGCGCGCCGATACCCGAATTGGCATGGATGGTGCCGATACCGCCCGGATGACCGGTGCCCCAGGCCTTCAGCAGGTCCAGCGCCTCGGCGCCCCGCACCTCGCCGACCGGAATGCGGTCGGGGCGCAATCGCAGTGATGACCGGACCAGATCGGAGAGCGTCGCGACGCCATCCTTGGTGCGCATTGCCACAAGGTTCGGCGCCGCGCATTGCAGCTCACGGGTATCCTCGATGATGACGACGCGCTCGGTGGTTTTAGCGACCTCGGCCAGCAATGCGTTGGTCAGCGTGGTCTTGCCCGTGGAGGTCCCGCCGGCAACGAGGATATTGGCGTGGGTGGCGACATAGACCCGCAGCGCCTCGGCCTGAATCCGCGTCATAATCCTGGCATCGACATAATCGTCCAGAGTGAAGACCGCGACGGCGGGCTTGCGGATCGCAAAGGCCGGGGCCGCGACCACCGGCGGCAAAAGCCCCTCGAAGCGTTCTCCCGTCTCGGGCAGTTCGGCGGAAACACGCGGCGCACCGGCGTGAACCTCGGCGCCGATGTGATGGGCCACCAGCCGCACGATGCGTTCGCCATCGGCGGGTCGCAGCACCTCGCCCGTGTCGGACAGTCCTTCGGAGAGCCGGTCGATCCAGAGCCGCCCATCGGGGTTGAGCATCACCTCGACGACAGCCGGATCTTCCAGAAAACGGGCAATCGCTGGCCCGAGCGCTGTACGGAGCATCCGCGCGCCTCGCTGGATCGCTTCTGGTCGCTGATCGATATCCGGCATACCGCCCCCGTTCCGTCGCCGGGCGCCTCAAACAGGCAGCCCTGGATCGGGGTCGATTAAGAAAGCCGGATTGGACGGGCGAGCAACAGGGATTTCAAGCTCCGCGCGTGCTGGCGTAGATTGGGATAGCCAAAGGCGGCTTTCTCATCCGGGTCGCCTCGGGCTTGGCGCAAGTTTCGCGATGATTGACAGCCTGTCGAACCGCTTCGCACGGAATCACGACGGTGTCCGGTCCTCGGGGATTTCGTCCAGAAAGCTCCTGCCCTTCTGCACCCGGCGCCCCAGTGTCTCGACAAATCCCTCGAACCGTTCTCGCCCCTTGGCCTGCGCCACCGACTGATCATCGGCGGGAAGCGGCGGCGTGATGGTCAGCCAGAAGCGTACGAAAAGGGCGACGGTCTCTGCGGTAATGCGCTGATCCCGTTCCAGCCGCGCGACCTGCCGGGACAGCCGGTCAAGCCTGCGGGTCAGCGCCGCTTCCTGCATGTCGGCATGATCCGGCGAGAGAAAGCTGTCGACCGCGGCCTCCACGATTGCGGAACGGGTCAGCCGCTTGAGATCCGCCAGATCGTTGATCCGAGCAATCATTTCAACGGGCAGCGAAAGGTTCAGGCGGTCGCGCATTGCTCAACCCTCACAGATCAATCCCGTCATTCCGGTCGAGCGCCGCCTGCCGGGCGACCTGCCCCATCTGCCGCCGCAAAACCTGCCGCTGGCGGGCCGTATCTTCCGGCTCGTCATCCAGCATCAACTCAAATTCCTTTGACGGTTCCGGCGGCACCTCAGGCGCAATGGCCACATGCTCGGGCAATTCCGGCTCGCGGCGCAGACCGGCATTGGCCTCATCATCGGCCCTGGCCAGCAGCGCCGTATCCGGCTGTTGCGGCTGCAATTCCGACCAGCCATCGGTTTGTGGGGAAACCGTAGCCTCCGCCGGATCGGGCGGCGCCAGGATGCGCTCGTTCAGGCGCGGGTCGGTGAAGTACCGCGCCTTTTTCGCCCGGATCGGCGCCGTGCCGGCGACCATGACGATCTCATCATCTGGCGGCAGCTGCATGACCTCGCCCGGCGTCAGCAACTGACGGGCGGTTTCCGAGCGCGAGACCATCAGATGCCCGAGCCATGGCGCCAACCGGTGGCCGGCATAGTTGCGCATCGCCTTCATCTCGGTCGCGGTGCCGAGCGCGTCCGAAACCCGCTTGCCAGTGCGCTCGTCATTGGTCGCGAAGCTGACCCGGACATGGCAATTGTCGAGGATCGAATTGTTCTGACCGTAGGCTTTTTCGATCTGGTTCAGCGATTGCGCGATGAGGAATGACTTGATTCCATAGCCGGCCATGAAGGCGAGCGCGCTTTCAAAGAAATCCAACCGCCCGAGTGCAGGGAATTCGTCCAGCATCATCAGCACGCGGTGCTTGCGATCCCTGGCGTGCAAATCCTCTGTCAGCCGACGACCGATCTGGTTCAGCACCAGCCGGATCAGCGGCTTGGTGCGCGAAATATCCGACGGCGGCACGACCAGATAGAGCGTGGCGGGGCGGCCATCCGAGATCAGGTCCGCGATGCGCCAGTCGCAGCGCCTTGTGACATGGGCGACGACGGGATCGCGATAGAGCCCCAGAAAGGACATAGCGGTGGAGAGCACGCCGGAGCGTTCGTTATCGGATTTGTTCAGAAGCTCCCGCGCCGTCGAGGCGATGACCGGGTGTGGCCCGGTCTCGCCCAGATGGCGCGTGGTCATCATCGCCTGCAAGGTGGCCTCAATCGGGCGACGAGGATCGGAGAGGAAGGCCGCGACCCCGGCCAGTGTCTTGTCTTTCTCTGCATAGAGCACATGCAGGATTGCGCCGACCAGCAGCGAATGCGAGGTCTTCTCCCAATGATTGCGCTTTTCCAGGGAACCCTCGGGGTCGACCAGCACATCGGCGACATTCTGGACATCGCGCACCTCCCATTCGCCGCGCCGGACCTCCAGCAGCGGATTATAGGCGGCCGAGGACATGGAGGTCGGATCGAAGCGCAGGACGCGTCCATGGCGGGAGCGAAACCCGGCGGTCAGTTCCCAGTTCTCGCCCTTGATGTCGTGCACGATGGCGGATCCGGGCCAG
This sequence comes from Paracoccus denitrificans, assembly GCA_005768755.1. Lineage (GTDB taxonomy): Bacteria > Pseudomonadota > Alphaproteobacteria > Rhodobacterales > Rhodobacteraceae > Paracoccus > Paracoccus denitrificans_B. The sequence continues at coordinate 40,469 of VAFL01000016.1, forward strand.
GTCAGCAGCGAGGGCACCACCAGCCCGACACCCTTGCCGGATCGTGTCGGCGCAAAGCAAAGCACGTGCTCCGGCCCGTCATGTCGCAGGTAGTCGCAGTCAAGCCTGCCCAGCACTACCCCATCAGGACCGAGTAATCCGGCCTCCTCGATCTCCTTGCGCTCCGCCCATCGCGCCGAGCCATAGGTATCGACATCCGCCGCCTCCCGCGCCCGCATCACCGAAAGCGTGATGGCAACGGCGATGGAGAGAAACCCGCCCGAGGCCGCGATGGCACCGCCTTCCCAGAAAATTGCACGGGCATAGGCGTCGTAGAAATACCACCACCAGAAAAAGGCAGGCGGCGGGTAGATCGGCACACCCATCAGATCGAACCATGGTGCTCCGAGTTGCGCTTGAAACCCGAGCCGCCAAGCGACCCATTGCGTCGCGCCCCAGGTGGTGGTGAGCACGATCAGGAAGACGATGAGGATCTGGCCCCAGAGGATCTTTGTTGCGGTCATGAAGGAACATCAGTGGCCGCGCGAAGAAGTTTGCAATGTAAATGCCGTGCGCATCGTGGAACTGGCGGTGAAAGCGTGCAGACGGGATGGAGTGCGACGTGGCGATTTCCACCCTCGTAACGCTGAGACCGATATTCGAGGCACGATGCTCTCACATGCCTTTCAAATCCCTAGCCCGCGCTTTCGCCCGAGGCTCCAGTCGATACCTCCGCCCGATGTCGCCATGCCCGATACATGCTGTCCAAGCCTCTTTTCGATCTCGCGGGACCAAGGCACGAGCTGAAAGCCGGGGCCGCCGTCCGGGCCGATCCCCTCTATCATGGCATAGCGTCCCGAGGACAGGATCATCTGCCGCCGATAGGTTCCGCTGACATGCTCGCCCACCTTCGCATGGAGATGCGGCAGGCCAGTCTCGCTCGCCACCCTCTCGCCTACGGCATCAAGTTCGCGGCGGCGCAAGGTAGCGAGGAGGTTGCGTTGCAGGTTGAGGCGCTGGCCCGGACGCTTTGCAAACCCCTCATCGATCAGATGATTGGCCCGCGCCTCCATCGCCTCGCGCACTTCCTGACCAAAGCCGCCCATGGCGAGCGGCATCCGGTCGCGTTCGACCAGCCGGTGATCGAGCCAGGTCGCGCCGGGCGCGGTGATCTGGGCCTGCAGATCGATATCCGAACGATTGGCCAGCACCAGCGTCGAGCGCGGATCGTCCGGCCCCCCGAAGCGGCGGACCTCCACGATCCCGCCCTCGCGCGGCGCGTGATCGAACGCCTCAAACCCCCGAAACCGGACATGATGCGCGCGGCCATCCGTGCCGTCGATCACGGCATAGGCCTCGCCGGTCAGTTCATTATGCAGGCCGGTTTCGACCAGCCGCCCGATGATTGGTGATCTGGCGTCCGCGCCAGCGGCCGCGAATTCGGCCACACCGCGATCTTCGCCCCGCGCCGCAAAAGCCCGGTGCATGGTCTTGATGATGTCGCCCCGCGTCCCGAGATCACGCAGGGTCCGTTCGGCCTCCATCCCGATCATCCATTCGCCGGGCGCCCCCTCGGAGGCCAGCCTCATCTTTCGCAGATGCTGCAAACGGCCGATCATCAACCGCCGCAGCGCGGGATCATTCGGCCCCTTCGCGTCCGGGCGCAGGTCAATCAGGCCGAGATCATCGGCGCGGTATTGTATCTCGCGGTCGATCCGCGTCCAGCGATCCGCCGAGATCTCATTTTCCAGTGCGTTGCGGATCTCATGCTCGGGCTTTGGGCCGAGTTCCAGCGCAACCAGATCCTCGGCGCGCGAACGCAGGCCGGAGCTGATATAATCGCGCGAGATCACCAGATCGCCGCCCTGATCGTCAGCGCCCCGGACCAGCAGATGCACATGCGGGTTATCGGTGTTCCAGTGATCGACGGCCACCCAGTCGAGCTTCGTGCCGAGATCGGCCTCCATCTGCCGGACAAGATCGCGGGTGAAACCCTTGAGGTCCGCCATCTCTCCGGCATCCTCGGGCGAGACGATGAAGCGGAAATGGTGCCGGTCCTCTTCGCAGCGCTCGGCAAACCCCAGATCGTCGGCGCGGTCCGAGGCGGCGTCAAAAGCCAGGCCCTTCTCTCCTTTCCGGCTGACACCCTCGCGCTTGAGATAGGCAAGATGCCGGGTCAGCGGCGCCGAGCGATAGGCGCGGCCCTTGTGCCGGGCGACCCGCGCGGCCACCACCACGCGGCGGGAGGGTGCAAAGATCCGGGATTTCCCGAAACGGTTGCTGCCACGCCCGAAGCTGGCGCCGCCCCGGTTGCGGACGGGACCGGCACCAGATCGTGACGGCGAGACATGCCCCGCCTTCTGCGCGGCGCGCAGCACCTGGTTGATAAAACTCTTGGCACGCGGCGCGCGGATGGAACCGGGCTTGCCGGGGCGTATGCGGAATTCGCGGTCGGAGTCAGTCACGGCAGGGCTCCATCCCCTGACGGATCACAACTGTGCATATTCGTGCATTGAAATTCCTGAACAATCTCGGGCATCCTGCCCGCGACCGAACTGCATGCACAGGAAAACGCCAGCCTCGCCAGAGGCTTGCGGCATTCGTGGCAGGCGCTTTTATCTTGCCATGCTTCCTTTCCGCTCTCCTTCCCGGCTCGCCCTTCCGTCAGAGCTTTCCGAACATGCGCCAGTCCACGCCATGCCTCGATTACGCTCATTGTGAGGATTCCCCACCGGCTCCGGGGGCGAACAGATCGCCGGAGGCACTTGGTGCGAGGCCACCAGTCTCCGCTGGCGACGCCATCGCACTGCCGCCAGCCTGTACATGCGCTGCATCAACAATACCGACAAAGAGCGACGCCTCACGCCAATCGACGGGCCGCGCCACCGCCCAAACGGGCGCCGCGCCGTCCAGCATTGGCGCCAGAGTGGCGACATAGGCGCGGGTCTCGGCGGGCAGAGCGCGCCCGGTTGCAAGGTACTCATCATAGCGGGCTGGACCGGCATTATAGGCGGCAAGCATTGCGCCCACATTGCCGTAGCGGTCGAACATCTCGCGCAAATACGCCGCACCCGCGAGAATGTTGTCGCGTGGATCGAACGGGTCCGCACCGAGACGGTGCCGTCGGCGCAGATCGGCCCAGGTTTCGGGCATGATCTGCATCAGACCCTGCGCTCCGGCAGAGGAAACCCCATGCTCATTGTAGGCACTTTCAATGCGCATCACGGCGCGAATCCAGTGCTCGGGGATGGCGAAACGCATGGCGGCTTCTGCGATATGTGCCGCGTGGGGATCGGCGGCGGTTTGCATCGCCGGAGGTATCTCCTGCGCCAAGGCGATTGCGCCCGGCGGGGCAATCAGGAAGAGGCCGGAAAGAAGAAGGGAGGCGCAACGGCGGGCGGTGGGGCGCCGCCCAAACGGGGGGCTCCGGCGGCTACGGATGTAAAGGACGGGCATCGCTCAGCCCCTTCCGTCGCGCTTGGGCGGGCGGTTCCAGTGCAGCGACCAGGAGGTTGTATCCGCGCCATTCTGGAACAGATGAGCGCGGATCGGATGGGCAAGCATCGGATCGTCGATCAGCACCGCGAGATATTCGCCCGCCTTCTCACCGCTGCGCGTCCAGGCGGCACCGATCTCGCGGGCGTCGTCTTCGGCGCCGTGATGCAGGCGATAGTCCGGGGCGTTCTCGGCCTCGTTCGGCTCGGCGGGCGTGATGGTGATCTCAAGGTCGAGGGTGAGGGTTTGGATGCGCCCGGTATATCCGGTGGCGTCACGGGTGAACTCGCCGATCTGTGGCATGGGTCTGGTCCTTTCTGCTGGGGTGAAACGGGTGATATTGCGCGATCACGGCGCCGCGCCGCGCCAGATGAAGCGGCCATCGCCCGCCGCATCGGTCCAGAGCGGCGTCAGCCGCGCGGTGATCGTGCTGGCGGGCAACGGCCCGAAATAGCGCCCGTCGAGACTGTCCGGCGCGTCCGGGTTCATCAGGAAGACCTCGCCCCCGGCGATGACACGACAACCCCGCCAGACGGGCAGATCGCGACCCATTCGGTCGCGCGCCAGCGCCATTCCGAGGGGAGTTCCGTTGACGGTGATCTCATCACCCAAGCGACACACCTCGGCACCCGGCAGCGCCACGATATGCTTAAGAAGCGGCACATCGGTGGGCAGATAGCCGCGTGCGGCGAGGAAGGTGGCAAGCTTATCAGGCGCTTGAACAGCGACCAGATTACCGATCTCGATGCGACCGACCGGTTGCACGGCGTAAAGCCCGATCGGCACGCTGGCCGAGGCGTTCCAGATCAGGCGCGGCGACCAGACTATGACAGCCGGGACCGCAATCAGCGCCACGGCCAGCGCCGACGCCCAGAGTGTGACACGGCGCGAGCTCATGACAGAATGTCCCGGCGCATGCGCGAGGCACGGTGCTGCGCGGCGGAATAGCGATGCGGCGGCTGCCCCACACTAAACCGGTTATGAACATGCCGCCAGTGATCCGCGGAGACATCCGCCGGATGCATGCCCTGCGCCTCGATGGCGTCGATATGCTGCAAGACCTGCTCGACCTTCGGCCAGCCATGGCTGCGCAGCAGCATCTCGCCGCCAGGTCGGACATGCGGCAACGTCTGATACGGCGCGCCGGGCGGCATTGCGCGCAGGATGTCGATGCGCGAGAGCACCGTGCCATAGTTATTTGAGGCCCAGCGGAGGAACGCGAAAACTGCGCCCGGTGCGAAGCCGACAATGCGGCGGTGGCGGTCAAGGGTCTGTTCCCAAGCTGGCCGCCCGAAGCGGATCCAATGCTCGATCTGACCTTCTCGCCAGGTCAGTTCGACCAGCGTCAGGTTAGACGGCGCATCACCGGGGAAATGCTGCAACCCGCTCATCGCCCGCCCTCCGATGCGGGATCGAGCGGCAGTTCGGGCGTCTCTTCTTCTATGCCGGTTTCCGATACGAAACAGGTGCTGTCGGTGGTGGTTTCGCGCGCTTTTTCAGCGCCTTTTGCAGGTCTATCCCCAACGGGCTCCGCTCTACAAAAGTTAGACTCTATGTTAGAGTCTAAGTTAAGGGGTCGATTTGCGCTTTGCTTTCCGCGCCTTAACCCCGGTTTGGGTTCCTGATAGCACGATACCCCGGTTCCCGATGGCACGATAGTTGGGGTTCCTGATAGCACGAGGCCATTCACAGCTTGTCCACAGCCAGTTGACGGCTCAAAGGCGAGGAAGATGCGCCCTGCCTCATCCACCTCCAGACACAGGCGATATCCCGGCAAGGACTGGCGGTGGACGATCTCGCGCAGATCGAAGGCGAAGCGCTTGAAGGGCGACAGCGCACCGGATTTGCGATGCAGATGCCGGATGTCGAACCGCCAGCCGTCGCGCTGCCGCCCCCCATGTTTGCGCACCAACCGGTAGAGCCAGCGGTCCAGCCCGCCGGTCAGCCCAAAATAGGCCCGGTCGATGGTCAGGATCAGCGCATCGTCCAGCACTACGCGATAGAACCAGTCCGGCACGATCATCTCGATCCCCTCCGGGCGGCCAGCCGCATCCGTGCGTTCCTGCCATTCGTTGATCCAGGAGAAACGATGCAGCCGCCCCTCGGCGGGCTGGCGGATCGAAGTGCGCACCGTGGTCGATTGCAGCCGGTCCAGCGCTGCCTTAAGGCGCTGGTAGTCACGCACGGACCTTCCTCTGCCGATGAAGCCCAGAATCTCGTAGGGCGTGGCCGCCATCAGCCGCGAGGTGCGCAGCCCCGCATCGCGCGCCTCGACGATCTGGCTGGCGGCCCAGATCAGGATATCGGCGTCCCAGATCGTGGCCATGCCGTGATCGGGCACCGCCTCGACCCGGATCGAGACCTTGCCCGCCGTGAAATCGATGGGCGCCACCCGGCGGGATTTGGAAAGGGAAAAGAAGGGATAAGACATCAGATCCTGCGCATCGCGGGGCGCAAACCCGCCGGGCAGTGCGCGAAACAGATCGAGCTGCCCCCGCTCCGAGCCTGATTTGCGCCGGTTGGTCATCGGTCCGCCTGCAATCAGCGGGCGGTGGAGTGGGGCAGCGGGCGCTCGACCAGCACATGCCGCTTGGCAGGCAGGACTTGTCCACCGCGCGGATCACTTGTTGATGTCACCGCTCCGCGCGAAACCCAGGCTTCAAGGTCTTCCAGCGAATAGACCACCCGACCGCCAAGCTTGTGATAGGCGGGGCCTGTGCCATAGGTGCGATGCTTTTCCAGCGTCCGGGGCGAGAGAGACACGAACCGCGCCGCCTCCTTGGTGCGCAGATAGCGTGGCGGAAGGGGGGCGGTGTCGGGTCGCATGATCGGGTCTCCGTCGGGTATGGCGCGCCGCAGGAAAGGAGCGGCTGTCGGAGGTCACGATGGCGGAGGGAAACCGGCAGGATGCAGTGGGAAGACAGAGGGGTGTGAATGCGCACACCAGCAGGCAGCCCTGCGAAGTCGCCCACACCTTGTGAACCCGCCACTTTCAAGGCATTGATGGAGCCGATTGTTCTCAACCCAATCTACCGCCCATGGCCCGCAAATCCGCCCTCTCGACCGACAAGCTGAAAGACCTCGGCACGGACAAGCTCGCGCAGCTGGTGCTGGAAGAAACCGAGCGCAACGCAGGCTTCCGCCGTCAGGTCAAGGCGGCACTGGCAGGCAAAACCGACCCCGAGGCCATCGCCAAGCTGATCGACCGGCGGTTGTCGGGACTGGAGCGTGCCAAAAGCTTCATCGATTGGGACAAGGCCCGCGCCTTTCGGGACGATCTGCGCAGCCTGACCGACACGATCACCTCGGAACTCGGCACGGCCTCACCGGCGCTGGCCGTAGATCGCCTGCTGCGTTTCCTCGCCACGCATGAACAAGTATTCGAGCGTGTCGACGATTCCTCGGGCAGCGTTCAGGACGTCTATTATCAGGCGATTTCCGATGCAGGCGATCTTGTGGCGAAACTGTCCAGCGCAGAGGCTGACCTGTTACCCGACAAGATCATGGCCGCGCTTGGCGAAAGCAGCCATGGCTATCTGGCCGATCTGACCCGCGCGGTAGCACCGCACCTGCCGCAGGACACGCTACCCCGCTGGGATGCCGATCTGAAAGCCGCCATCACTGAGCGCAAGGCCGCCGAGGCAAAGCTCAAATCGGATGGCTGGCATTATTCCATGACCTCGCAGTGGTCAGAAATGCGCCAAAGCATCGCCACCGCGCGCGGCGATCTCGACCTGCTGATCGCGCTGGAGGCGAAAAAGCATGCGCATATGAAGGACACGTTGGGTATCGCTGCGAAGCTGCTGGAGGCCGGACGTACGGCCGAGGCGCTGGACTGGGTCCGCAAACCGGACCAGCGCACCTATGGCGAGCCGGAGGACGGGCTATCGCCCGACCGGGTTAGCCTTGAGGCCCGCATCCTTGAGGCGATGGACGATGGGCCCGCCGCGCAGGCCCTGCGCTGGCGATGTTTTGAGGCTCGGCTTTCCGTCGAAGTCCTGCGCGAATACCTGAAAAACCTGACGGATTTTGAGGATATGGAGGCCGAAGGAAAGGCCTATGCAATCGCGCTGAACCATGTCGATCCTGAGGCCGCGCTGCAATTCTTCCTCGCCTGGCCGCGCCCCGATCTCGCCGCACAGGTGATCGTGACGCATCGCCATGGCTGGGACGGCCGCGACTGGCACATCCTGCCCAAGATCGCCGCGACCATAGAGCACGAATACCCGCTCGCGGCGACGATCCTCTATCGGACGCTTTTGGACGACATCCTGACCCGCGCGCGCTCCAAGGCCTATGCGCATGGGGCGAAATATCTCGCCAAGCTGGGCCTGGTGGCTGCAGATTCGGATCCCGCACGGCCCAGCGGAATGGCCGACCACGCAACATATCTCTCAGGACTTAAGACAGCCCATCCCCGCAAATCAGGGTTTTGGGGTCTGGTCAACGACAGCGGCCCGCAGCCCACAACACATAGCGCGGCACGACGCCCCGTGTGGATCAGGGACGATCAGTAAAGCCTGCAAAGACGGCCCAAAGCGGCCTGACAGTGCCGGACTGACGCTGCCTTGCAGCATCCCGAGACCGGTCGTTCATGCTTGGTGCAGCGAGATCGGGCAGGCACAGTCTGCTTTGCGGGACTTTCCCGACCTTGGTGGCCGCTGCACGAACGACCGCTTTGCTCATCTGATGACTTTCGGCAGCTTACTCTGAAGTTGCCATTAAACTTAACCAAATAGCAAAGTGTTATTGACGCATGGTCGTTTGCGCGGTAACTTAACCAAATGGGTAACTATTTGCATACACAGTTCCACGCTCTTGCTGACCCCACCCGACTAGCGGTCGTGGAGCGCCTGCTGAAAGCTCCTGCCAGCGTCAGCGAACTGGCTGAGCCTTACGACATGGCACTACCGGCATTCACGAAACATCTCGGCGTTCTAGAACGATCAGGCCTTATCACGAGCGAGAAAACTGGTCGGGTTCGAACCTGCTCGATCAACCCGGCCGCAATGAGCCAAATCGAAAGATGGTTTTCTGATCGCCGCGCACTTTGGGATACGCGGCTGGATAACCTTGCCGCCTTTGTCGATGATCAGAGAAAGAAATAATCCTATGGAAATTCATCACGAAACACTCATTTTCGAGCGCGATTTTGATGCGCCTCCCTCCCAGTTGTTTTCGGCCTACATTGACACAAAGGCCCGAGAGCAATGGTCGACACCATCGCCTACCGCTGAGGTTAAGATCGACAATTCGGAGGTGCGAACAGGAGGTCATGAAACCGGACGGTGCGGCGGCAAAGGCGATCTGCGTTGGACGCTCAAAGTAATCTATCATCTTGTTACGCCCGACCGTCAAATCACCTTCACGGAAGAGCTTTGGGATGGAGAACAAATCCTGACAGTCGCGTTAATCACCTTCGACTTGAAACCCCTTGGCGAAAACAAGACGGCGCTGACTTTGACGGACCAGATCACCTCCTTTGTTGGAGTTGACGCTGTTGGTGGTCATCGAGAAGGCTACACCCAGGCGCTCACAAATCTGCAGCAGCATGTGACCAAACCCAAGAGCGGACATTCACGATAAGTGCAGCATGTTGAACTTTGAGCTCACATCGGTCATTTTGCGGACGAAGCGGACGCTTGGTTCGGTCGTGAAGGTGTCCAATTGGCCGTGGCCTTGCGCTGGTATCGGGAACGCTGACCTTGACCTATCCGAGTAGCAGCAATAGCCAGTCGCCCATGATGTTTACGTCCACCTTCTTCCCTCGATTCTGAGCGACACCCGTCGCAGGCGCTCCGGCGCTTATTGAATCGTGACGGCGTCGCATCGCGACAGCCGCTAAGGAGAACGTGAAATGTCCATTCCCCAAGAAATGGGCCTGACTTCGGATCAGGTCGAAAGCTTCATCAACGACGGCTTTGTAAAGGTGGATGATGCCTTCAGCCGCGACCTTGCCAAGGTCTGCCGAAACGAGTTGTGGGCCGATATGGGTCTCGCCCCGGAGCGACCCGAGACCTGGACCGAACCGGTCGTTCGCATTGGTTCGAAGTCATCGCCATCTTTCGTGGCTGCCGCCAATACGCCGCGCCTGCATGCCGCCTATGACACTCTCGTTGGTGAAGGCCGGTGGCTGGCCCCTCAGGGGCTCGGAACCTTCCCGATCCGCTTTCCATCGAACGAAAGCGCCGGGGATGATGGCTGGCATGTAGACGTAAGCTTCGGGACCGAGAACCCTGACTTCATGGAATGGCGGGCGAACGTCACGAGCAGCGGAAGGGCACTGCTGATGCTTTTCCTGTTCTCGGATGTTGGCCCTGACGATGCCCCCACGCGGATACGGAAGGGGTCGCACGCCACTATAGCCCGTGAGCTTCTGCCCTACGGCAAGGCCGGTGCCACGCTCAGGCAGCTCTCGGCCGACGGCTACGCTTCCACGCAAGAATGCGAGATCGCTCTCGCTACCGGAGCGGCAGGGACGGTCTACCTGTGCCATCCCTTCGTGGTTCATGCGGCGCAGCCGCATCATGGATCCGAGCCGCGCTTCATGGCTCAGCCGCCGCTGGTGCCCAGCATGGAATTTGATCCGAAGCTTGCACCGTCGCCAGTCCAGGTCGCCATCCGGAAGGCCTGCGGTCTGACGATATAAGGAAGAGGTTCCGGGACCGCAGGTCGGTTCCGGAACCTCGCCACGAATGTCGTGGAAGGGCTCACTGCCGACCTTCGCTGCAGATGCACCCCAAAAAATATTGTGCGTTGGCCCCGAGCGGCCGCTTTGATCAGCTTGTCAATTTTGGTTTGCGGGCGCAGCGAACGGCCGCAATCCGCCCAAAACTTCAAGAAACAGTTGGGCGCCAGCATCTACCCATCGTATACTTCCGATAGGCATGAGCCGCGCCGGATTCGACCATGGCTGCATTCACATCGCGCCCCTGCACATAGCAGATAGCGACGATCCGACCGTATCGATCAACGTCGCGCGGTTGGCACTCGACGGGCCGTCCGCCAAGCAGACGAACAAGCTCGCTTCGGGACCATTGCCCGCAGGACCAAGCGGATCCATCGCCACGCCCGCAGGTTTGGCTCACCTCCGGTGCATCGATGCCAAAAAGCCTGATACGCGTTCCGGCGACGTCCAGAGTATCGCCATCGATAACATCTGCACGGCCAGAAAACACACCAGCAGAGGCTTCAGGCTGCGCCCCGGCTAGCTGGTCATATGAACAAGCGGACAGTGCGATGACAACGAACAGGATCAAAATGCGGGCCATGGCACCTGCACATCATAGCTTTCCGAGAAGTTCAACGCAGCAATAGCTAAATTTCCGCGGATCCAGAGCGGTACCACAGAACACTATCATAAGATTGCCTGCCCATTCGCAGCCTCGGGCGCGAGTTCCATAGCCAACACCGGGGAGGATGTTACGTCCAGAATTGTCGTTCGAACTGCTCACCTCTTGCGTCGATGCCGCAGCAGGCGACGATAGCCACCGGCAACCAGAGCCTTGGCGTCCCTGAGCAATCCGATGACGGCATAGCGTGTCGAGTGAACCTGCCATTCGTCACGGCTTAGATCACCTGTTCGGAATATACCGCGCGCTATTTCCTTCTGTGTCGCCCCGGATTGTCGCGCATCATGGGCCTGCAACATGCGTCGGATACGGAGGCGCTGTTGTGGCGTCAGCCGCGTGTCGGGCGGAATCGCGCGCTGGTGCAGCGATGCCAGCAATCTGTGGACGGCTTCCAATCGGTCGAAACCTTCCAATCCAAGCGGCACCACGGCAGCAGGGGTCTCAGTTCCTGACGATATCTCGGCATGAAACAGGCAGAGATGCCCACCTCCGTCGATCATCAGGAATTTTGCCGGTTCACCCTCGTCTGCCCCCAGACGGTCGAAGTCGGGCAACGCCGCGACCTCCGCCTTCAGCACTTCCGGTGCCTCGACCAAAACAACGCCACCGGTATCGATCTCTGGTTCCCAGAAGACAGGCGCGCCGGGAGGCGCCAGGGACGGATCGAGCGGGAAATCGTAGCCCCCAGCGTTCGCGCATTTGCGCGAGCGTGGGGGCTCCTTCTTCCTGCGCCTCGTTCAGCGCTCTGTAATCCGCCGCATAGTCGTCACTGCGGCGCAGCCATTCCCAGGCCAGGTCAGATGCTGTCAGGTCTTCGACATGATCGTAGCCCGCAGAGGATCGCCAGCCGGAGGGATCGTAGGGCATGGTCTACCTCGCTTTCAGCGCATGCCGTGAGAATGCCAGCCAACATTCATGCGAAAGCCGAAGTTCGGAACCCCATTGTTTCGCAGAGGGTGATGCCGCAGCGGCATCACCGGCCGCTCAGCGCCGATTGTCGCGAAGCAATTCGCGATAGCCCTGTTCGCTGAGCCAGCGGGCACGGGCGAGATGGCTGTCATGAAGGCTGCGGCAGCGATCTGGTTCCGCCACCGGATCGAGGCCGAACAGGACCTCGACCACCTCGCGCCAGTCCGCGCCATCGCGATGGGCGTCGAGCATGCGCAGATAGAGCGCCATATGCGCGCGATCATAGGGCGTCAGTGCCTCGCCGGTCGGCGGCTCATCCTGAAACGGCTCAACTGATTCAGGCGTCATGCCGACACTCTGGAAGTTTTTGGAACAAACAATATAAGCGCCCGGACAATCGACACCGGAAAGCATCTTCAGCGCGTCTAACCGCGTGTCGTCTTCTCATCAGCCCGGCCATGAAGCAACAACACCCCCTGCCCCTTGTCAGTCGATAGCAGAACGACCCCGGCGGTCTCCAGCGCCCGGCGCACCTGATCGCGCGTGCTTTCATAGACCTCGAGCCCGCTTTCGGATTCGAGGCGCTTGAGCGCGGTCAGAGATACCCGGGCCTCATCCGCCAGCCTCTCCTGCGTCCATCCCAGAAGCGCCCGCGCGGCCCGTGATTGTCGGGCGGTGATCATGCATGATCACCTCCCATCCGGCCCGGCGCATGCGCCAGAACTACGACTATAATAGTCGCTCTAGCGCAGATGCCAATCAAAAATGGCGTTGGCGGGTCAATCGGATGCGGGTCGGCAACCCGCGTCAACGCATCCGATTCGGTTGCGGGCATGGCAAAGGCCCCGACCTTGCGGTCGGGGCCCCTCGCGCTGTCAGTCGCCGCGGCGGCTGTTCGGACGGGACCAGATCAGCGAGAAGCCCTCGCCATCCTCGTCATCGAAGAGGTTGGCGTAGATCGGGGCGGTGAAGCTCGGATCGTCGAGCTTGAGGCCCAGATAGTCGCGGCCCTCGTTCGAGCGCTTGGACCAGGCGGCGCCGATTTCGGCGCGGCCGACCAGAACCCGGTGGCTGGGGGCATTCTCGCCCGTGGCGCGGTTATCGGGGATGATGCGCACGCCCTTGGCCTGAACGCTGAGGGTGACGATCTCGCCGGTGAATTCATTGCCGATCTTCTTGAAGGTGCCGATGGTTGCCATTTTCAGTCTCCGTTTTTCCGTTTCCGAGCCCGCACCATTGCGGCCTCGATGGCGATCGACCGGCCGGAGGCGATGGCTGGCGCACCTCGGAACGGGGCTGGACAGCAGAGGCGGAAGTTTCTTGTCCGCGCGAGGAATGGGCGCAGCCCAAGGGAAGAAAGTTACGCCGTCGCTGTTGCGCCAAAGCCGTCGAAGCGCGTGCGCTGTTCTTCGGCCAGATCAGGCCATTGAAGAGGCCGTTTGGAGCGGTCGAGACACGGGGGCTTTAACGGAGGCGATGGCGACCGGAAGGCGCGTCAAGGCAGACCGGACCGGCAATTCCGGCGGACTGTCACCTGCTGGTTCAGGCCTTGCGTATCCGTCCTTCCCGGCCCGCTCAGGGCAAAATGCCCTAACCGGGTTCAGAGTCGGCCCGCGCGTCACATCGCCGACTGTCCTGCGCTTTGACCGGGGCCGTGTCCGGGCCTCTACCTGATCCGAAACCAACACGCCGATATCGCCCGGAACCTTGTGACGGGGACGGCTGATTTTCTGCCAGCTTCTGACCCGCCAACAAGGGCCTGCGGCATCAACCACGCGCGGGGATTCCGTCCGCAGGGTCGGTGGCCGCCATGCCCGCAATGCGCAGAAAGGCGGTGACTCCGACAGCGACCGCACCGATCACCGCGAAGATGATCTGCCAGGTCTCGGAGGGCATCGTCTGCCGGATGATCCCAAGCGTGGCGTAGAAACCGGCCATGCCTGCCGGAGCGACAAAGGCCAGCGCAATCAGCAGCCGCGCCCAGACCGGACGGACCAGCATCAGCAGGGCCTGACCGGCCACCAGCGTCAGGCTTGCGCCGACAAGCCCGGTGACGATGGCGCCAAACCAGCCCGCGCCCGTGCCATAGGCCCAGATGCCCGCGTTGACGCCAAGAAAGATCGGCAGAGCATAGACGGCAAAGTTGAACAGCATCCAGCACAAGACGCAGATCGCGGCGATAGAGAAGAGGATTCCAAAAATGATCATGGTGGTGTCACCGTGCAAGGAATGGAACACGCGCGCCTTCCACCACCACAGGCGCGGGTTTAAGGATAGCAGGCCCCGCGTCTTTGAGCGAGAGGGTGGAATGTTTGTTGGCGGCGAATCAGATGTTGGTGATTGGACTCGACATTCAGAGCATCAGAAGTATGCTTATGTATGACGCGCCGCGAAGGAGATATGCCATGGCTTCAGCCGAGCGAATGACCATCACAATGCCCTCCGATATGGCCGAGGCCCTGCGCCAGACCGTGGCCGGTGGTGAATATGCCTCGACCAGCGAAGTTGTCCGCGAGGCCCTGCGCGAGTGGGCGCGCAATCGCGACACCGAACGCCGTGAACTTGAGGCCCTACGGGATGCGATCAAGGCCGGGTTGAACAGCGGCCCGGGCATTCCGGCCGATGAGGTCTTCGCCGAGTTGCGGGCGCGTTACGCTGACAAGTCCTGAGCATGGCGAAGCTGGTTATCCTGCCCGCCGCGCGGGCGGACCTGATCGACATTGGCGACTTCATCGCGCTCGACAATCCGCCCCGCGCCGCGTCCTTCGTGGCCGAGATCGAGGCGAAGATCATGGAGATAGGCGAGCGCCCCGGCAGCTTCCAGAAGCGCGACGACCTGCACAAGGGGCTGCGCCACGCGCGACATGGCCGCTATCTGATCTTCTTCGTTGAAAAAGGTGATGACGTGCAAATTGTGCGGGTGCTTCAGGGCGCGCGGGACTTGCCGGGTTTGCTGCGATAATCTGCAAGGCTGGGGCGGCGCTCACGCGCCGCCCTTTGCCAGCCGATAGACAGGGATGCCCATCTTGCGGGCCTTGTCAGCCAGGTTTTCCTGAATGCCGGTGCCGGGGAAGAGGATGACCCCGATCGGCAGCACGTTCAGCATCGCATCGTTGCGCCGGAAGGGCGCGGCCTTGGCGTGTTTCGTCCAGTCGGGCTTGAAGGCGACCTGCGGCACCTTGCGGTTGTCGGCCCAGGTGGCGGCGATGCGCTCGGCGCCTTTCGGCGACCCGCCATGCAGCAGCACCATATCCGGGTGTTTGGCGTGGACCTGATCGAGCTTGTTCCAGATTGCACGGTGATCGGTGGTGTCGCCGCCCGAAAAGGCGATCTTCGGCCCGGCGGGCAGCAGCACCTCATGATCGGCCCGGCGTTTGGCGGCGAGGAAATCGCGGCTGTCGATCATGGCCGAGGTCATCTGGCGATGGTTGACCCGTGAGCCGGAGCGCGGCGACCAGGGCGTGCCGGTGGTACGCAGATAGATATCGGCAGCCGTGTCGCGGAAGAGTTCCATGCTGTCGCGGCGGGTGATCAGGCTCTGGCCAATGTCGATCAGGGTTTCCAATTGGACGGATTTGACCTCGCTGCCATCCTGTTCGCGCTGAAGGCGCTTCTGGGCCTGCTCGTTATCGTCCAGCTTGCGGGCGATCCGCTCGGCGGCACGGTGGAAGCTGTTGACGGTGGACCACAGGATTTCGTCGAGATCGGCATCAAGGCTGGTATCGGCCATGGAGGAGATCAGCGCGTCGAAGATATCGGCGACGGCGGTCTGGATGGTTTGATCCTCGGGCGCAATCCGGGGATCGGCCTCGCCCTCGGCGGGGCGGTAGCCATAGAGTTCGAGGGCGTCGGTGACATGGCCGGTCGAGGATGTGCTGTGATCGGGTTCGAAATCGTCATGGGCATACATGGGAAATGTCCTTCGGCTGGACCGCGACCGTCGCGGCCTTCATGGCGACGACACGCCCACGGGCGATCCGGCCGGGCAGCCCGAGCCTTTCGCGAGGGCCTTGAT
Organism: Paracoccus denitrificans; assembly: GCA_005768755.1. Lineage (GTDB taxonomy): Bacteria > Pseudomonadota > Alphaproteobacteria > Rhodobacterales > Rhodobacteraceae > Paracoccus > Paracoccus denitrificans_B. Next base: position 56,219 of record VAFL01000016.1, read on the forward strand.
GGCAAAGCCAGACTGATTTGATTCGCGCTGTAAAGGCGGGCCTGCCCGCCGACGGAAATCAGTCGGGCGCCGCCATTGCCGGGCCGGAGCGCTTGTGGGCCGCTCGCCCCCTGAGAAGGCCAAGGCGCGGTCCCCTGCCGATGGATTTGCAACCCTTTGCGCATGGCGAGGCCGATGCCCTGATCACATTCTCCGTCCCGGCCCTGTCACGAGGCCATAAAACGGCTGACATCCTCGGGGACGATCTGCACCCGGATCTGCGCCCGCAGCGCCTCCAGACCGCAGGCGCTGAGATCGTCGTTGAAATCTCCCATCATGGGCGAGAGCGTGATGGCGTCGATCCCGACCTCGTGCGCCCGGTCCATCAGGCTATCGCGTGCGCTGTCACCTGCCGGATCGTTGTCGCGGACGATATAGAGCTTGCGCAAATGCGGTGGGAACAGGATGGCGGCGAGATGTCCGGCCGAGAGTGCGGAGACCATCGGCATCGTCGGCAGAGCCTGTTGCAGCGACAGGATGGTTTCGATGCCTTCCCCCGCCGCCAGTACATCCTGTGCATCACCGAAACGAACCGCATGTCCGAGCAGGTCACCCATTGCCTTCCTCGGCGGATCGACAGCTGCCTTGCCGGAACCGTCCGGGGCCAGCCATGTGCGGTGTGCGCCAGTAATCCTGCCACCCGTGTCGCTGACGGCGGCGATCATGGCGGGCCATATCTCGGTGAGACCGTCACCCTCGGGACGCCAATAGCAGTTCCGATGAAAGCGCAGATTTTCGGTTTGGCGTAAATCCGTAATGCCGCGATTCCGTAGATACGTCTCTGCGATGCTGCCAATCAGCGGTTGCGTCATGCGCCAGAGACGGCGTGCTGCCTCGGATGATCCCGATGGTGCTGGCGTTTGGGACGGACTGGATGGCGGCTGCGGTTCAGGATGCGGCAGGCTGAGGAAGCGCCGGGCCTCTTCGGCAACGTCTGCGAAGTCGATCAGGCCGAGCGAGTCCCGGATCACGTCCAGTAGATCGCCATATTCACCCGTGGCCGAGTCCTGCCATTTACCGGCAATGCCTTTCGCGCTGTCGTGCAGCCGGACGAACATGGAACGGCCAGCGGTGTTTCGGACATCGCCGACCTGCCAGTAATTGCCCTGTTTGCGCCCATTGGAGAGATAATGACGGCACACCTCCTCGGCCTGTCGGCCAAGACGCTGCGCCAGTTCGGAAGCGTTGAGACGCGCCATTATGCGGCCTCCCGCTCACCAATGCGTTCGACCGGGAAGCGGTCGAGGAGTTTGCCGATGATCTCCGGTCCAGTTGCGTCAACGGGCACAAAGAAGCGCAGTTTCCACGAGATGATCTCGCTGAAGAAGCCATAGGCCCTGAACCGCTCGCGCATCGCGTCGGTGAAGCCACATAGTTCGATCCGGTTCGCGCCCATAACGCGGACGCGGCGCAGTTGCAGCCCTTCGGCGAGATCGAGGATCGTGCGGCCTTCCAGCAAAGCGGCATAAGCGGCATCGGGCGTGATGCTGCTGCTGACACCGCTGGTTGAAGCATTTGCAGCCCATGCGGGCGAGACCCGGCGACCGATAATCCGCTCGCCCTCATCGGTCTGGAGCCGATAGACGCGGGCGAAATCCTGCGGCAGGCGTTTCCAGATCGGCAGCAAAAGGCCCGTCACCATCTGCAAAACGCTGTCCGTGAACTCCGGCACCTCGGACAATTCCGCCTCCCAGGCTGTAACGAACGTGGCATGGTCAGCTTCAGCCCAATTGGTTTCCCCCATTGCCCGCACCGGGATATTCATCGCCTCCATGGGCCGGATCAGCCGCACGCGCCGTTCGATCTCACCATCGTCCAGCATGATGCTGGTGGTCGGGATCTGCACGGCGGCGCGACCGGATCGCTCGTTGATGAGCAGCCTCGCGCGCGGATCGTCCAGTTCCGCCAGTGCCGCATCAAGCGTGACCGGCTGATTGCGCTTGCGTTCTGTCAGGGTCAGCAGCCGCGTTTCCGCGCCGGTGCCGGGATGGGTATGGATCACCTGCCGCTCGGTGACGATGAAGCTTTCGGCGCGCAACGTCTCCAACCCAATGTCATAGGTACCCGAGGCCATCGCCCCGTCGATCCGCGCTTGCAGAAGCTGTTCGAAGGCTGAGAACAGGATGCCCTGCAACTCGATGGTCAGGGCAAGCAGGCGGTTGAGGAAGGTGGTGATCGGCGGCAGATCGTCCTTGATGCCATTACTGTCCATCAGCTTCAGACCGGTGGCGGATTCAAACCGCTCCAGCGAGCATCCTTCGACCTTGCCGCGCACAATGAGAAGATAGAGCTGTCGCAGCGCGTCACGGGCATAGGGACTTTCCAGATTGTCCTCAGGGCGGAAGAGGCCCTGACCGCCGGTCTGTCGCTGACCGCGTGTGATTGCCCCCAACGTATCGAGGCGGCGGGCAATGGTCGAAAGGAACCGCTTCTCGGCCTTCACATCCGTGGCGATAGGGCGGAAGAGCGGCGGTTGCGCCTGATTGGTCCGGTTGGTCCGCCCTAGCCCCTGAATGGCGGCATCGGCCTTCCAGCCTGGTTCCAGCAGATAATGCACCCGCAGCCGCTGGTTCCGCACCGTGAGGTCTGCATGGTAGCTTCGGCCTGTGCCACCGGCATCCGAGAAGATCAGAATGCGCTTGGCGTCATCCATGAAGGCCGAGGTCTCGGCCAGGTTGGCCGACGGTGCCCGGCTCTCGACTGCGAGGCGCGCCGCCGAACCTTCGCCCTTGCGGACGATGCGGCGCGAACGGCCCGTCACCTCGGCCACCATATCGGTGCCGAAACGCTGTACGATCTGGTCGAGCGCGCCGGGAACAGGCGGCAGGCTGGCAAGCTGCTCGATCATCTCGTCACGCCGGGCGACAGCTTCACGACTCTCGACCGGCTGGCCATCCCGGAACACGGGACGCGAGGAGAGATTGCCCTCGCCATCGGTGAAGGGTTCGTAAAGCTGGACGGGGAAGGAATGCTGCAAATACGAGCCGACATATTCCCTCGGCGTGACATCGACGGAGATGTCGTTCCATTCCTCGGTGGGGATTTCCGCCAGCCGCCGTTCCATCAGCGCCTCGCCGGTCGAGACGATCTGAATGACGGCAGCATGGCCCGCTTCCAGATCGGCCTCGATGGACCCGATCAGGGTCGGCGTCTTCATCGAGGTCAGCAGATGGCCGAAGAAACGCTGCTTGGTGGATTCAAACGCCGAGCGGCCGGCAGACTTCGCCTGCCGGTTCAGCGTGCCTCCGCTGCCGGTGATATTGGCGGCCTGCATCGCCGCGTCCAGATTCCCATGAATCACCGAAAACGCAGTGGCATAGGCATCATAGATGCGGCGCTGTTCCCCCGTGAACCGGTGTTCGACGAGTTCATATTCAACGCCATCATAGGAGAGCGAACGGGCGGTATAGAGGCCAAGCGACTGCAGATCGCGGGCCAGCACCTCCAACGCCGCCACACCGCCAGCCTCGATCGCCTCGACGAATTCGGCGCGGGTCTGAAACGGAAAGTCCTCGCCGCCCCAGAGGCCGAGCCGCTGCGCATAGGCGAGATTGTGCACCGTGGTGGCGCCGGTCGCCGAGACATAGACCACGCGGGCATCCGGCAGCGCATGCTGCAGCCGCAGGCCCGCACGCCCCTGCTGGCTGGCGGCGACATCGCCGCGGTCTCCCTTGCCGCCCCCGGCATTCTGCATGGCATGGCTTTCGTCGAAAATGATGACCCCATCGAAGTCGGCCCCCAACCAATCGACGATCTGGCGCACACGCGAAACCTTTTCGCCGCTCGCGTCGGAGCGCAGCGTGGCATAGGTTGTAAACAGGATGCATTCCGACAGCGTGATCGGCTTGCCCTGCGGGAAGCGCGAGAGCGGCGTGACCAGCAGGCGCTCCATGCCGAGGGCCGACCAGTCGCGCTGCGCGTCCTCGATCAGCTTGTCGGATTTGGAGATCCAAACCGCCTTGCGTCGCCCGCGCAGCCAGTTGTCGAGGATGATCCCCGCCGATTGCCGACCTTTGCCCGCGCCGGTGCCGTCGCCCAACATGAAGCCGCGCCGGAAGCGGACGGCGCCAGCATCCTCGGGAGCAGCGCTCACGGTGTCGAAGGTTTCGTCCACGGTCCAGGTACCGGCGAGATGTTCGGCATGGGCTTGGCCTGCATAAATCACCGTCTCAAGCTGGGCATCCGATAGGCGCTCGCGAATGTCGGCGGGCAGCATCGGCCAGTAAGAGGGCTTGGGCGGCGCGACCGAGGCCATGGCGGCCGATTGCACCAGCTTGGTCGGATGCGGCGCAGTGCCGGGGATGCGCAGGGATTGCAGCGCATATTCTTCATAAATGGCGTCGGACAGGCGCGCGCCTTCCGGTGGCACCCAGTCGACGGTCTCATAGGCCAGTTCCACCCCCTCGGGATCATCGGCCGGAGGCGCGACCGGCCCGGCCGCTGCGCCGCGGGCAAGATAGCCTCGTACTGACTTCGGTGCGGCGGTCGGAGCAGAAGCCGCCACTTTCGACAGCGTGACCGGCAGGCGCGGTGGAACCTGCGCCTCGATCCAGCCGATCAGCGTAGCGATATCAGGCGCGATCCCCGGCGAGACCGGGAAGACGGACGGATCATCGGCGGGTTGCTTGTCGATCACCGTCAACCTTGTATCGAAGGTGGTGCCGTGCTTCGCATAGACCGCACCGTCGATGGCGGCGGTGAAGACCACGCGGCCACGGGCCTGCACGCGGATGAAGGCATCGTGCCAGGCCGAGGCCTCGGGGTTGAAATTCGCCCCGGTTATCGTGACCAGCCGCCCACCCGGCGCAAGGCGGGCCAGCGCCGAGGCGACATGCCGGTAGGCTGCATCCGCCACACGCCCGCTGAAATTCGCCATGACCGAGAATGGCGGGTTCATCAGCACGACGGACGGCACGGCATCTGGGGTCAGATGATCGTCGATTTGGGCAGCATCGAACCTGGTAACAGAAAGAGCCGGAAAGAGGGACGAGAGAAGATCGGAGCGGGTTTCGGCCAGTTCATTGAGGATCAACGGCGCGCCAGAAATCTGTGCGAGGATCGCCATCAGGCCGGTGCCCGCCGACGGCTCCAGCACCATGTCCTCGGGCGTGATCGCCGCAGCGGTCAGCGCGGCGAGACCAAGCGGCAGTGGGGTGCTGAATTGCTGGAAGCTCTGGCTTTCCTCGGAACGCCGGGTCTGCGTAGGCAGCAGCCCCGCGATCTTTGCCAGCACGGAAATCCGTGCAGCCGGAGACACTGCTTTACGGAAAAGCGCCTTTCCGTATTTGCGCAGGAAGAGAACGGTCGCGACTTCGCACGCCTCATAGGCCAGCTTCCAGTCCCAGACGCCGGTAGCGTCGGATGCACCAAAGGCCGTTTCCATCGCATCGCGCAAAGCAGCGGCATCAATGCGCTGGCCACGTTCAAGATAGGGAAGGATGAGACTGGCCGCAGCCAGGATTGCGGGCGCAGTCGCCAGCGGCGCGACCTGATCGGTCGCGGGGGACGAAATGTTCATGTCGGAAAACCTCGGAAGAGCGGGAAGGGCAAGCCCGGGCAGCGCTCTCTCTCGACCGCCTGGACTTAACCCCTCCCGGACCGCCTCTGACTCTCAAAGCACAGCATGAAAAAAGCGCCCCGACCGGACGGTGGGGCGCTTGTCAGTGTCTTCTCAGGATCATCCGAAGCGGCGGCCTGCCTCGGTAAAGGTGTATTCATTGGCAGCGATGGTTTCATCAACCGCCTCGTCCGAGGTCAGATAGTCATATTCGCGCTCAAGCTGGCGGTAGAGCCAGCGGGCCAGATCACGCAGCGCCTCGATGACCGATTCCTCGGCATCCTCGGTCATATCCTGATATGCTGGACTGTCTCTCTCAACCGAAATCGCCATGCAGTATTCGTGGTAATAGTGACCGCGATGACTGACATCGGCGCGAAGCTGATAGAAATTGCGCCTCTGGATCGCCTGAAGGGCATCGGCGATCCGTTGCAGTTCGGTGTCCTGCGGCGCATATTCCCTGATCCCGCGCACCCCGGCCTTTCGATAGGAATACCGGGTTTCAAAACACGCCCCATCCCCTTGCGACCAGAAGCCGGTAAACCAGATGCAGGGGTCCTGACGCATGCCGCCGCCCATGAGGCGAACGGGTCGGGTCTTGAGATCAAGGCCAAGGATTTCCGCGATGCGTTGGAAATCTTCATAGACGGCATCAAACCAGTCATAATCAAACCCGCCTTCGCGATACCAGGCGCGAGCCGCATCCTTTGCCGCGTCGGACAGTTCATCAAGGCGGTAGACTGTCGTTTCGATGACCTCACTCATAAGGATCGCCTCCGGCCAGCACGGTGGCAAGCCAGCCATCGGTGTAGATCCAGTCCACCGTCTCGCCGGTGGCCAGATCGAAAACATGGGCGCCGCCGCCGAACCCGTCGATTCTCGGGCGAGAACAGGTGCAAGCATATTGCATCCCCCATAATCCGGTCAGGCCGAATTCGGCGGCGCAGCGTTTGACGAACCGGATGACATGCTCGGGATCGCCACTGCCATCGTCGCGCATCCAGAGCTGCGTGCCGCCAGGCTCGGGCTGGATCGACAGCAGAAAGCCGTCCGAGGGCGGGTCTTCGGCGGCGTTTTCATCCGCCAGTGCATTGTAAAGTTCCAGCGCGCGGGCAGCGTGTTCGGGCGTGCCCACGTCCAGCAGGCAGGAGAAATGGGTGAAGTAATCGGCCATGGCGGCCTCCATGTAAGGCGAAGCGAGAGAAGAAAGGGGTCAAGCGGCCAGCGGCTGGCGCAGCAGCGTGGCGGCGGTTTCGCGCCAGAGCGGATCGACCAGTCGGCCATCAAGCGCGGCGGCGCGGAACCGCAGGGCCTGCGCCTCGGCGGGCGCATCGCGATCCAGCGCCACCATGGCCTGCGCCCGCAACTGGCAGGCTTCCTGTACGACATGCCAGGCCTCGCGATCCGTCGCGACCGGTTCGCACCAGATCAGCCCTGTGGGCGTGATCCGCCCGGCAAGGCAAAGCCGCTGCTGGCCATCCGTGATGATCAGCAGGCTTGGCGTGAAACCCGGCAGGAGATCGGCGCGAATGCCGCCCTGCCGCCCCCGGCGTAGAGCGCAGGCCGTCGCCTCGCCAAACCTGCGGAACCGGCCCAGAAGGATCGAGCTCTGCACCGGCCAGGCGCCTAGATCAGGGTCATGCGCGGCGGCCTCGCCCGCGCAGGACAGGCTGAATGGACCGGCATAGGCCGTCAGCGCGGACGGAACTTCAATCGGGAAACGGGAAACAACATGGGTGTTCATGGCAAAAGCCTCCGCGACGGGCGGCGGAGGCCTTTCCTCCACCTTTGCAACCAGTCACGGAAACCCCGACCCGCCTCTGCCTCTATCCGTCCGCCATCGCCGGATCGACCAGTACCTCGATTTTTTGCGTCCGGCCCATCCACGGCTCCGGCCGGATCGCGCGCGCCCAGTCCGCGAAGCTGGGAATAAAGCCCAGATCCTCACGCACATGCTGCTCGCCCACCCAGCGGGTCGGAATCACCCGGCCCGTGGAGAGGGTGATCGTCGGACCAAAAATCGTCTCCAGCATGAACACGCCCTCGGCATGGTGGCGCAACGCGCGATGCCGGAAGTCGGCGGTGATTTCCTTGCTTTGGTCGAACCATGCATGCAGGGGCATGAAGTCATCGAACTCGCCGCCCCACTTTTTCACCGAGGACAGGGAATGATGATAAGGATGCGCCATCCTTGCCTCCCTCAGAATATGTGTTCGTAGGTTTCGGTCGCGGTGTAACGTTCGTTGTAGTCGAGCGTAATCGTCCCCTTCTCCACGTCGAAGGTGAATTCACCATAGGCGCCATCGTTGTTTTCCCAGCCGCCATGGGTTTCCGAGAGGAAATCATAGGCAAGCTGTTCGACGGCCTCGGCGACCGTCATAGCCCGCTCGGTGATTATGTCGTCGCCCCAACTCGTGGTGGCGATGGTGATCTGGGCCTCGGGCAGGTTCACGGTCTCGCCACCGGAAAGGGCCGAGATATCCTCGACCTGGCCGCTGTCGCCATAGCCGTCGAAGGTAACCATGACCTGCGTGATGCCGGCTGCTGCCAGCGCGTCGAACAGGGCGGTCTTGTTGGCTGGCCGGATGGTTGCGCCGCGGGCCTCAAAGGTGGCGCGATCCGCCTGAAACCGCGCCATCGAGGCGGCAAAGTCGAGCGGTTTGGGATTAGTCATGCGTGGTCTCCCGGAGAGCGGTGAACGGACAAGCCGACCGGCGCTGTCTCAAACCGGCAAGCTCGCCCCGTCCCGGCCCGCCTTTTCCTCTCATGGCCCCGGCGGGGGCGACCGTCGGGACGCGGGGATGCGGCGCTGCCGCGCCTCATTCGAACGGATCGATTTCCAGCTTCACCATCTCATCATCGCCATCCCATTCGGCGGCAGGGCATGCGGCATGGGTGCCATCTCCGGCCTCGAACACGACGATCTCGACCATCAGTGTGGCGGCGAGGCTGGCGGCGAAGGCGGTGGCATCTGCGTAGGACATCTTTTCGGCTCCTGTCTTGGAGGCGGAGGACCATCCCCCGCGTGACAGGCGCCCGATGTGTCTGACCGGATCTGCCATCACCCTCGGGTCCCCGAGGGCGGCACGCTTGCGTAGACCGACCCCCTGCGGGTTGACTGGAAAGAGACGGATCAGACCAAGGTTTACGAATGGAAGTGGGGATGGGGCTTTGCATCAGACAGGAGCCGGATGTCCGCAGATGTCACCGCGCCAGCCGTGCCGCCATGCGGACGTCAGAGCCGCGTTCTATTCAGGCCGGGGGATGGAACCAACGGCCCCGCCATCAGAATGGGGATGACATGGTGAAGCTCGACATTGGTCCGTGAGGTAATCACCTGCCGCTTGCGCCCCGTTCCGGCAGGCATCAATCCCAGAGCCCTTCGGCGATCTCGCGGGCGATCATGGCGCGGGCCTTAATCATCACATCGTCGCCTGATGTGTCGATATGCCCGTAGAACCGCGCCCGACCGCGATGCGCCGTCCAGTCGTTATAATAGCAGTATTCGCGGGCAGTGAGGCGAAAGGCGCGCAGGTCCGCCGCCCAATGGGGTTTCGGCTCGACCACGACGGTGACGCCATCATGGGTTTCTTCCCAAGGCAGGGATCGCTCAGCAGGCAGATTGCGGCGGTCATCGCGGAATATCTCATCAATGTCGATGGATGCGGACATTGGGGTTCTCCAAAGAAAAAGCCCGGTCACGAGGACCGGGCGAGTGTCGGAAACGGAACGGAGGGGGCGGTCATTGTCGCCCCATCTTGCCCTATTCGGCGGCGACGGCGTGCTGCGGGTCGTCTTCATCCTCCTCGCCGTCACCGGTGAGGAAATCCGGCAGATCTTCGGCTTCAACATCGACAGCATCCGCCGCACCGGCCCCCACATCGGGATCAACCATGCGCAGCGGTTCGGGCAGCCAGCCGGTTTCGGCCAGCAGACGTTCGGCCTCCTGCGCCATGTCGCCCTTCTTCAGGTGGTCTATCAGTTGCGCCGCCCGTTCGCCCGCGCCCTCGCGCACCGCCTCGATGATGCGTGGCTTGGTCACCCGACCGAGATAGTTGCCGACGGTCGGCCGCCAGCCCACCGCTACCATGTCGAGCCCGGTCGCGCCCGCCAGCCGGTCGGCCTGTGATAGCCGCACGTCGAGACCATGCTGACTGACGCCCATGCCGCTATAGGGGTTCGGCTTTTCATGCAGCGCATTGACGCCGAAGCTGACGCAATGGGCGAGCAACTCCATACGGGTGCCATCGTCCTGCCCCTCAAGCCAGTCCCAGAGCGCGGCGTCATCCGCCGGGATGTGATCACCCCAGCGTTCCTGCCGCTCCTGGATGGACTTTGCCGAAGCGCTCTCGCCCAGCCCCTCGGCCTGAACGGGGAAATGCACCTCGCGGATATGGGCCTCAAGGCATCCCTTACTGGAATGCGGCAGGAAGCAATCGCTGACCAGCCGGTGCAGCAGCGCGGTCATGGCAACATGCGGATATTGCGCAACGGCGTCGCGTAGGGCCAGCGTGCGATGCGCAGTGAGTTCGCTGACAAGACGGTCCGGCAGCGGTTTGATGGCATCGGTCTCATCGTCCTCGTCGGCCTCCGGCACTACGCCGCCCACGGTGATCACAGCGCGTTGGACACTGCCGGGCTCATCACTTTCGACGCGCAAACCATCGGCGCCATCGCCCTCCTGGCCTTCCACCACCTCATCCTCGGGACGGACGAAGCCACACTCGACGACAAGCCCACCATCGTGACGGATGCTGACAAAGACGCCGGCATGGGCCATCTGATCAGCGTCATATCGCAGGGGACGGTCCTCGAAGGCGTCCAGCGCTTCCTCGATTTCGCCTAGACGCGCGTCCACCTCGTCGGGGAATTCGTCAGCCTCGGCATATTCCGCCTCGAGCGCGTCGAATTCGTCGCGCAGCTTTTCCCGTTCCGCACGCTCCGCATCGCTCAGGTCAATGGTGGCGCCGGTCAGGCGGCGCAGGCCGTTGCCATGGCCGTAGGGAAAGTCGACCGCGACTTCGATCCATTTCCAGCCCTCGGCGGCGATGACCTCGGCCTCAGCCTTCAGCTTTTCGTCCACCAACTTGTCAAGCAATATCGGGTCCTGCAGCCAGCCACCATCGTCCTGCTGGAAGAGATCGCGCAGCACAGTGCCGCCCGCTGCCTCATAGGCTTCCAGGCCGACAAACAGCGCCCGTTTGTCGGCGGCGCGGACCGTGGTTTCGGTCAGCAGACGCCGGATGTGGTAGGGGTCCTTCTGCCAACTGTCCTTGATCGCATCCCAGACCTGTTCCTGCCGCGCATGATCCTGGGTTACCGTGAACGCCATCAGTTGCTCGAGCGTCATGCCGTCCTCGGCATAGACCTCCAGCAAGGATGGCGCGACCGCTGCCAGGCGCAGGCGTTGCTTCACCACCTTCGCGTCAACGAAGAAGGCCCCCGCGATCTCTTCCTCTCCCATGCCCTTGTCACGCAGGGTCTGGAAGGCGCGGAACTGATCGAGCGGATGCAGCGGCGCGCGTTCGATATTCTCGGCCAGCGAGACCTCGTCGATCAGCACATCGCCCGCCTCCGAGACCACGCAGGGCACCGGCGCGATCTTGTTCAGGCGCTTCTGCTTGACCAGCAGTTCCAGCGCCCGGAAGCGCCGACCGCCGGCAGGCACTTCGAAGAGCCCGGTCTCCTGCCCATCCGCGTCGAGTTCGGGCCGCACATGCAGCGACTGGATCAGTCCGCGCCGGGCGATGGATTCGGCCAGCTCCTCGACCGAGATCCCGGCCTTCATCCGCCGGACATTGGCCTGGCTCAGCACCAGCTTGTTGAAAGGGATGTCTCGCGACGACGCGAGGATAATCTTCTGATTGGCATTGGCCATTAGGATTGCTCCGCGACGGGCGCCGAAAGCCTCTCTCTCGGCAACCGACCCGTCACGACGCACAGCGCCGCCCTCTTCCTCGAAAGAGAGCGGCGCCGGATCATAGGGGCGACGATTGAAGATCATGCCCTCCCGTCATCTTCATCGGAAGGTCATTGGCCGGCGCAGGCGTGGAGCAACTGCTCAGCGCCCCGAATGCTGCCAGCCTCCCGCGCAGCTTCCGCCCAGACCGAAATCGGCAGATCGCTAGCAAAGTGCAGATCGCGCTCGATCCCCATGGCGAAGGGCAAGCGGATGGATCGCAGCTCGTCAAAGGACCAGGAACCCAATTCGGGACAACCGAGATCGGCCAAGCCGAACATGATATCGCCCCCTGCATCGAGTTCGGTGGCCAGCCAGACGCCGGCGCCGAAAGGATTGAAGAATTTGACCACCGGGGCGCGGTCGGCGCCAGCCTCTTGGCCATTGGCCAGCAGTCGGTCACGTTGCACAGAGGTCAGGAGGATCATGCCGCCGCCCTCCCACCCATAGCTGCGCTATCCGCCTCGGGCAGATGCGCCAGCAGCCAGTCCGCCGCCTTGCTGGCCTGCGACGCGGCGCGGACGATGGCGCGATTGTCTCCACGGAGCACCTCCAACCAGGAGCCAATGTAATCGGCGTGGCGCACGGTCGGCACGATCCCGAGCGAGGCGCAGCAGAAGGCGGCGTTCATCTCGGCGACCAGTTCCTCGAAAGCGTATGTCTTTGTGCCGAAGCTGCCGGTGAGATCGCGTCCGAGACGAGACGCATGGCCCGAGGCGTGGCAATTATGCCGATATCGGCATAATTGCCATTATGCCGCTAGCCGGATTATGCCGCATGGCCGTGCTTGCCGGCTGTCACGCCTGTTTTCGGTCATGCGGCAGTTCGGCATAATCAGAGCGCTTCGAGGAATGCGAGCAGTTCGTCGCTGGGGCGATATCGCCCCGGATGCATCTCCGGGCTGGCGACCTGAGAGAGCGCCTTTTCCTTCAGCCGCATGTCGGCGTGGATATAGATCTGGGTCGTTTCCACGGATTCGTGCCCGAGCCACAGTGCGATCACGGATTGGTCGACGCCGTGATGGAGCAATTCCATCGCCGTGCTGTGGCGAAGCGTGTGCGGGGTGACGCGTTTGCCTGTCAGGCTCGGGCAAGCCCGTGATGCCTTCAGGCAATACTTGCGCACTAGGTGCTCCAAAGCATCACGGCTGAGCTTCTCGCCCCGGATCGACGGGAACATCGGACCATCGCCGTCGCGGCGTTCGCCGACCCAGCCCTGGATCAGTTTCGCCGTATCACGACGAAGAGGCGTGCTGCGTTCCTTCCGGCCCTTGCCGATGCACCGGATGTGAGCCCCGGTGCCGAGGATCACGTCCTTGCAGCGCAAGTTTGTCAGTTCGGATGCCCGTAGCCCGGTCTGAAGTGCAAGCACCAGCAGCACATGATCACGCCGCCCCACCCACGTCGTTCGATCCGGTGCGGCAAGCAAAGCCGCAATCTCCTCAGCGTCAAGGAACGTCACGCTCCGCTTTACATACCGCTTGTTCGGCATCGCGAGAATGCGCTGGCAATGAAGAAGCCAATTCGGATCGGTCAAAGCAACGTAGCGGAAGAATGAGCGGATGGCGGCAAGGCGCGTATTGCGGGTGCGTGCCGTGTTGCCCCGCGCCGTTTCGACATGGGTCAGGAAGTCAGCGACGAGATCAGCATCCAGATCTTCGACCGTCAGTTTTGTCGGTGGCTTTCCACACCGTGCACTTGCGTACCGGATCAACAGCCGGAACGTGTCCCGATAACCCGCGATGGTATGATGGCTCGCTTCCATCTGCGTGGAGAGCCGATCGGTGAAGAAGCGCTGGATCAGCGCGGGGAAGTTGGTCGTCTTCATCACACTTCCACCTCCGCCGCCACGCCTGTTATTCGAGCGGAGGCCAATTCCAGCAGTTCCGGGACCGCTTCCAGATACCAGTATGTATGGGCGGGGTTCGCATGACCGAGCCATGTTGTGAGCTTGATCATCTCGCGACCAACGTCTTTGCCCGATCGATACCAGCTTAGCATGGTACGCACTGCGAAGGTGTGGCGAAGATCGTGGATGCGTGGTCCGCAACCGTGCCGAAGATGAAGCTGCGGCTGCCGCAGCCCGATCTGCTGGCACACATGCGCGAAGTTGTAGCGGGCGCTGCAATCGCCGAGACGATGCCCCTCGCAGGTCACGAAGAATGCTCCCGGCCTGCGCCCGAGCAGCCGGTCGCGCTCGTGACCGTAGCTTTCCAGCCGCTTCACGACGCTCGGATCCAGCGGCAGCAATCGCTCCTTGCCGAGTTTGCCCTGCCGGACATGAAGAACGCCGGATTCAACATCGAGGTCAGCAGGATCGAGACCGAGAGCTTCGCTAATCCGAAGTCCGGTCACGGCGATCAGACCGAAGAGGGTCGAGCAGGTCAGGCCACGAAGGCCGTAGACTGATGGTAATGTCCGCGCCTGCTCGATGATCGCGACGATTTCGGCGTCGTCATAAATATACGGATGCCCACGCTGAACGCGACCCGGCACCAATCCCCGGGGCGGGGCCTCGTGCCTGGAGTCCATGCCGTGCAACCACTCGGCAAACTGGCGGGCTACCCTGAAGCGTGTCGCCCGGGTTCCGGGACTGGCGGAGGGCAGGCTTTCGAGCCAACGCATGACGAGGCTTGTGCTGACGTGTTGCGCCCCATCGCAGTCAGTAAAGGTGACGAAGCGGCGTAGTATCCTTTCATCAGTGCTCAGATCGGCGCCGAGTTGCCTTCTGATGGTCAGGTAGCGGTCCATTTCGGAGAGGAAGTTCATCGTGCCACCTCCGAGGACGGCCAGGGCTGGGCAATGGAACGCAGCCCGTCCGTGTCGAGCTTCGCGTAGATCATCGTCGTCGCACGCGACCGATGCCGCAGCAGATCGCCGATCTCTTCCAGCGAAGCGCCAGCGCGAACCATGTGCGTTGCCAGGCTGTGGCGCAGAACATGCGATCCCACATAGGGTGTCGGCGGTTTCACGCCCGTCGCCGCGAACGCCTCCTTCAATATGGTGTTGATGACTTGGCTGTCCTTGAACGGACGGTTGGGGGCCCGATGCGTCACGAACAGCGTGCGTGTGGTGGCTGAGGTGCGGTCCTCGCGAAGATATTCGCTGATGGCTTCGCCGACGTCCGGCGGGATTGGCAGCCGATCATGTTGCTGCCCTTTTCCTCGAACCAGCAGTACGCCGGCACGCCAGTCTATGTCGTCCAGCTTGATCGCGATGACTTCCGGCGCGCGCAGACCAAGGCGGGCCATCAGCAGCAGCATGGCGTAGTCTCGGGCACCACGCCGCGGATTGGTGCGCACCGAGGCCACGACGGCCTCCACCTCGTCAGGCGACAGATAACGAGGAAGTCTCGCGCCCCAAGGTTTGTGGGCTCGAGGAACGCAGAGCGACAGGTTCGTGGTCGTATAGCCCTGTGCGAACAGATATTGGAAGAAGCTGCGCAGATGCGTTGCTGGTGTCTTGTCGCGGAACGGGCGCTTGCGCGCGAGAAGGTGTTCCATGAACGCGATGACATCCCGCGCGTTCAGCGTTGGCAGGTCGAGCATACGGTCGCCGAAGCGATGATCCAGAAAGCGGTCTGCGAACCGGAGTACGTGATAGACCGTACGCGTGCTGAGACCCCGTTGCCGCACAAGATAAGTTTCGAAGTTCTTCAGCAGCTCAACACGCTCGACTTGCGCAGGTGTCAGCAGCGGTCGTGTCGATACCCCAATCTCGATCAGATGCGCGACGAATAGCCTGGCAAGATTGGGAACCTTGATCTGGCTCTTCGGTGTCGCCGGCAATCGCTGTCCCAACTCGACAGCCAGATCCGGCGTCAATACCGACGGCGCAATGCCCTCGGTATCGAGCAAGCGGCCGAAGCGTCGAAGCAGGTAGCGATAATTCGCCAGCGTGTCCGGCTTGTAGTTTCTGGACGCAAGGCTTTCTTCAAATGACGCGAGATACTGATCAACACACGTGTAATCGGATTTTTCCATTTCTGTGCTCCATGTTGGTGGAGCAATAATCTTCGTGCTGAATCCTGCTCTGTGACCACTCAAACTTCCTCTTGGCGGCAAGTGTGGCCAAGATCTTCCTTCGGTTTCTTATCCTATGTGCTGACGCACATAGAGTTCTTGACGGGGCATCCTCGTCTTTCGTATTTAGAATCATGGGGATTGCGAGCTCCCCACGAGGCGCCAGCCGAAGATCGCGTTCCACTCCAACCCCGGCGACGGAGGAACGCACATGCCTGCGCCTAATGCCATTTCGTTCGACAAACTCACCCGCATTATAGGGACGCCTCGCGCACCGATCCTGCTCGACGTGCGGTCCGAGGAAGATTACGCCGCCGATCCGCGGTTGCTCCCCGGTGCGACCAGGATCGATGATCAGGCGCTCACCGCTCTCGCACCGCAACTCGGCGGGCAGCCGTCGATCGCCGTCTGTCAGGAGGGCCACCGACGCAGTCAGGGCACGGCCGCCTGGCTAAGGGCCGAGGGCTGCGCGTCGGAATACCTCGAAGGCGGGTTCGAAGCCTGGCGCTCGGCCGGACTCCCCCTGATCGATCCAGCCAAGCTGCCCGCGCGCGATGCACAAGGTCGCACGGTCTGGGTCACGCGCTCCCGCCCGAAGATCGACCGCATCGCTTGCCCTTGGCTGATCCGCCGCTTCCTCGATCCGCGCGCAGTCATCCTGTTCGTAGCGCCCGCCGAAGTGGTGGGCGTTGCCGAACGCTACAAAGCGTCCCCCTTTGACATCGAGGATGTGTTCTGGAGCCATCGGGGCGAGCTTTGCACCTTCGACGTGATGCTGGCCGAGTTCGGTCTGAGTATTCCCGCGCTCGACCGGCTAGCCGCCATCGTCCGCGGCGCCGATACCGCCCGGCTCGATCTGGCGCCGGAGGCCGCCGGTCTGCTGGCAGCCTCTCTCGGCCTGTCCAGGATGTATTCCGACGACCTGGAGCAGCTGGAAGCCGGGATGCTGCTCTATGATGCCTTCTATCGATGGGCGCGGGATGCGACGGACGAGATGCACAATTGGCCCTCCAACAAGCCCAAGGCGGAATGATGCAGGACCGCGCATTTCCAACTCTGGCGGCCGCCACCCGCATCTGGGCCCGCATCGGGCTCTTGAGCTTCGGCGGTCCCGCCGGACAGATCGCGCTCATGCACCGCATCCTCGTCGAGGAGCAGCGCTGGCTGGGCGAGAAGCGGTTCCTCCACGCGCTCAACTACTGCATGTTGCTGCCGGGACCCGAGGCGATGCAGCTCGCCGTCTATATCGGCTGGCTGATGCACCGCACGCTCGGCGGCATCATCGCCGGTGCCCTGTTCGTGCTGCCCGGCGTCGTCGCGATAATGGCGCTGAGCTGGATCTACGCGCTCTACGGTAATGTCGGGCCGATCGAGGCGCTGTTTTTTGGCCTCAAGGCTGCGGTGCTGGCCATTGTCGTGCAGGCGGTCATCCGCATCGGGTCACGTGCGCTGAAGAACAATGCGATGGTCGCCATCGCCGCCGCTTCGTTCATCGCGATCTTCGGATTTGCAGTGCCGTTTCCGCTGATTATCTTGATCGCGGGCCTGATCGGGTACTTCGGTGCGCGCGCGGGCCTGCCTGCGTTTCAGGGCGGCGGCGGCCACGGCAAGGTGGGCAACGTCCAGGTTGAGGATGCCGACACGCTGTTAGGCGAAGAGTCGCCGGAGCACACTCGGGTGAATCGTGCCTGGGCGTTTCGCATATCAGCGTCGTTCCTCTTGCTCTGGCTTGCTCCTGTCGCTCTGCTGTTCGCCGTTCTCGGACCTGCGAATGTCTTTTCGCAGATCGCGGGCTTCTTCAGCGTCATGGCAGTGGTCACTTTCGGCGGGGCCTATGCAGTTCTCGCCTATGTGGCGCAGGAGGCAGTGCAGAACTTCGGCTGGCTTGCCCCCGGCGAGATGCTGGACGGGCTCGGCATGGCCGAGACCACACCAGGTCCACTGATCATGGTGACGCAATTCGTCGGCTTCATGGGCGCCTTTCGCGATGCGGGCAGCTTATCCCCATTGATGGCGGGAACACTGGGTGGCCTCCTGACGACTTGGGTAACGTTTACGCCCTGCTTCCTCTGGATATTCCTTGGCGCCCCATTCATCGAACGGCTGCGCGACAACACAATGTTGACGGCCGCCCTGACAGCGATCACCGCAGCCGTGGTTGGCGTGATCCTGAACCTCGCTGTCTGGTTCGGCCTGCACGTGGTCTTCGAGGAGGTGCGCTCGATCACCTCCTTTGGCCTCGATATCGATGTGCCGGTCTGGTCCACACTGAACCTGTCGGCTGCGGCGCTTGTCCTGGCCGCCCTTATTGCGGTGTTCCGCTTCAAGCTCGGCCCGGTGACTGTTCTCGCCGGTTGCGCAGCGGTTGGCCTGGCGCTTGGGGTGGCCAACATTGCATCATGACCTGATCCGCTCTCACGATCTAAGCGAGCGCCAATAGCGCCGTCGCGAGATCGATAAAGGTGCAAACGCCACCGCTGACGGAAGCCGCATCTGGAAAATCGGATCGCGACCACACTAACTCCAACCGGATGCCTCAACCTACCTTAAGTGTCATCGGAGCGGCGGATTATGCCGAACGTAAAGACGAGCATGGCCTGCAAGCGCAATACCGCGCTCACGAAGTCGGCATAATCCGACTAGCGGCATAATG
>VAFL01000034.1 GCA_005768755.1 Paracoccus denitrificans
AATTACAGCGTAATACACTCAGAGAGTACCGCCTCCGTTGTCGCCCTCATCGAGAAAGAAATGGCGGAGTGGCAGCTGGCTGATTATGCCATTACGCTGCTGCCTAACTTCTATCCGGGTGCTCGCCAGACGCTGCCGGGCGGGGCCTCTGTGGTTATCGACCGCGCAGGCTTTACCAAAAGCCCATGGGGAGGGACGCCGCAGTTTGCAGCAGATGCACGCAAAGCAATGACGGTGAAGGATGCCAAAGCGCGTGCCCGCGTCATCCGTAGCGTATGCGATGCCGAGCGGGAGGCGCTCGCTACGGCGCTGATGCTGGAGCTATTCGGTATTTCTGACCTCGATCCCCTTCTGGCCCGTCTGCCAAAAATTGATGAGCTCACGCTGCTGACCGTTGGCGATGCAGATAAAAAGGCTATCTCTGAGGCGTTCAGCGTCTGGCTGAGATAACTGCTATTCGTGTATTTGGCACAAACTGCGGCACCGCCGCCCTACCGCTAAAGCCGCGCAGGGAGCGGGCTCACGCGAATTACTCGAACAATAGTATTGTAATGTCAACCACAATGATGTAGATTGAAGTTGAGCGCGAAACCAGCTGCATTAGGGTGCAATAGCTGGCGTAGGAACCCCATAGAAGCCCTTAATTCTGTGCTTGGGTGAGACCTCCCACCAATGTCTGAGGTGGTAAATATAAAAAGACAACATCATTTGCCGCGATGTAATCCATTGCGGCTTTTTGTTATCTGCTGTACAGCAAATTGCCCCTGCGGTGTTTGTTGAGACCTTTCGCCTCAGTGTGCATGAAATTCCATAGCACCTTTCCATCCCACGGCGCGACCACTACCAGCATTTGCTGCTTCTGCTTATACATCCCGATAAAGATATAGCGCACCATGCCGTCATCATACATGGTCTCCCATATCTCATACGGCTGCTCCAGCGTATCAAGTGCAAGTTTGACGTAACGCTCACGCGCATCAACACGCTTTTCGACAATATGAGCAAGCTTATCGCGCACAATGCTCATATCCCCGATATGGGTGGTCTTAACCAACACGGTCATTTCAGGTGAGCTAAACCCCATATGCTGCTCAAGGAGCGCCAGCGCCTCCTCTGCGGTACTGCCCGCCGCTATCTCATCGAGCTGATCCCGCCGCTCCTCTGCGTCCAAGTTCCTCAGGTCTTTTAGGCCAAGTTCCTTAAACGTCTGCAACCCATCGAGTGCTTTAGCCATTCATCAATCCAATATCCCGCAGCTTATGCCGATAGTCCCGCAGGCGGCTGCGTGTCCACTCCTGCCCGGTCGCACTGGTGAAGCCCAGCGCATTGAGCGCGTTCGTAATGTCAGCCAACCCGGCCCCCTCAGCACTCATGCGCACTATCATAGCATCGGCCTCAGGGTCTACAGCATGAAAACGAGGATCGGCGGCTCGCACTGTATTACGCTGTATTTCATTGCCTGACGCCGTGTTACGCGGTGTTGCTTCAATGTGTTGCACTGTCTGACGCTGTGGTGCTGCTGTCTTACGTTGTGGGGCATTCCCGGCGATAACTTCCAGCAATTCGATCACCTTGTCGAGCTTGTCAGACGCAGCCGGAGCAGTAGCGACGCCGAGGTACTCCCGGAGCGCAGCCAGCGCTATATCTGTACGGGTGAGGTGTTCGGCACTGGCTCGCTCATCAAGCAGCTGCATGAGATCTGCCGGGAGCCTGAGGCTCAGGGCAGCTGTTTTGTTCTCTTTCATGGCGTCCCCCCTTTGTGTTTCAGTGCATTATTACGTCATACACGACGTAATGCAACGTGACACATTAGCGGTAAGGGCCGAGCCGTTGGCTCGACACAAAGACAGTCCACAACGAACCCGCAAAGTGTGGATAAAATCACATTATCATCAATAGCTTATCCACAACGGCATAAACGCCGTAATGGCTTTGGATCTGTATGCAAAAGATGAGAGTGCCGGAGGATCAATTACGTTGATCGTTTGGCCCTTCGACGCTATTCTGTGGGGGCATTTGATTTGGGCGGTTTTGGAACGGCAACCCAGATTACAGGCGAAAAAAAACCAGCCGGGCAGCTGGTTTTTAATCGCCTCAGACGGTGAATCTGTCTGGTGCTATTCGGTCGAGGTCGTGGGGACTTTCAACCGAGGGAAAAACTAAATTTTCAAGACTGATTCTAGCGGTCATTGCACCCGGTTTCAAGTCTATTGTGCCGTCATTTATGACGCAATTCCCTCTAAGCGATACCCCGCCAAATCGACCTTAACGCAAAAATTCGCGGTTAAGGATAGATAGATGAATCAGCAAGACAATGTAACGCCACTTGATGCGGCAAAGGCCAAGCGTGGGCGTCCGTCACTCCCCAAAAAGATGCCTACGGTAGCGTTCCCTGCCGATCTGGTCGTTGATTATAAAAAAGGCAAATATGAGAGCTCGCTAGAGAACGTAGTGGCAGCGCTTCGCTGTCATGACGTAACGGGTGTACAGCTGGCCTATGATAGCTTTTTTGCAGAGGAGGGGGTTTTCATTAACGGCGAATGGATGCCGCTTTCTGACAACCTGATCACCGAAATGCGTCTGCGTCTGGCTGGGATGGATTTTGCCAAAGTGAGCAAAGATAACGCCCGCGACGCCATGTTTTATGTCTGCGAAAACAGCAAATTTGACAGCGCTCAGCGCTGGCTTACCGCTCAGGAATGGGATGGAAAGCCACGCGTGGAGAAATTTTTCTCCCGCTGCTTCAAATGCGAAGGCGACGAGGAATACATAGCAGCTGTCAGCCGCTACACATGGACGGCACTCGCCGGACGCGTCATGCAGCCGGGCATCAAAGCCGATATGGTTCCTTTGCTTTACGGCGCTCAGGGTGCCCGCAAGTCTACTGGCGTGCGCCTTATTTCCCCATTCAGCGAGTCATACGCCAGTTTTAACCTTAACGACAAGGATGACGTGCTGGCCCGTAAAATGCGCGGCTGTATCGTTGGCGAACTGGAGGAACTGCGCGGCCTCCACGGTCGAGACGCTGAGTCTACAAAGGCGTTTTTCTCCAGCCCGCATGACGAATGGGTGCCGAAATTCAAAGAGTTTAAAGTGCGCAGTCCGCGCCGCGTCGTGTTCATCGGCACAACGAACAATAGCCAAATCCTTAACGACTCCACCGGAAACCGCCGCTATCTGCCAATGAGCTGCGGCCTTGTTGACTGTGAAGCCATCGAGAAAAACCGCTCTCTCCTCTGGGCTGAGGCTCTGCACATGTTCAAAGAGAACGGCATCATGTGGCAGCAGGCCGAGGAGCTGGCCCGTAAGGTTCACGATGATTTCCGCGTTATCGATCCGTGGGAGGATGCTCTGGCGGATTATCTGGAGATCGATAACGACCACGCCAGGCCGATGGAGTACGCCACCACTGAGGCGCTGTTTGCTCGTCTGGGTATTGATATTGGTCGCGTCTCAGCCGTCCAGCACAATCGCCTCTCCGCAATCATGGCCCGGTTTAGCTATGAGAAAGGGCAGCGGCGAATCAACGGTAAATCAACCCGTGGCTACTTCTGGCGGGATAAAAATAGCCCTCTGTGAGGGAATCAATAAGGAGGCTACGGCCTCCTTTTTTTATGTCTGAGTGTCACGGGGTAGGGTGTGACAGGGGGTGTGACAGGGTGTGACAGCGGGGGTAAGTGTCACACCCGTCACGGGGTCGTCACGGGGTATGGTGTGACAGCTAAAGACAGTAATACCAAGGCTTTCATGATGGTGTCACACCTGTCACACCATATTTTCTAATTAAAAAGAAAAAATAAAATAAATAGTAATTCTGTACATATAACAGCCAATTAAGCCTATTTTATTTATTTTTTTACCCTATATGGAGAAAGTGCCGTGACACCCGTGACACCTGTGACAGGTCATCTTTTGTACTGCGTGACTGGTAGCTGCCGTGCTTTCGCACGGACACTGCAAAATTCACTGGCCCGGTGCCAGATCGGCAGCTGAGAGCCTCATGATACGGTTACATTTTGGCTACGGTGTTTTGTGGTATGGCGGGGGTTTACGATGGTAGAGCGGCGGACAGGTGGCAATATGCCCGCCGTTTTGGTCATTTCTGGCGGTTCATTCCGCCGCGCATAATGTCTGCCTCTGTGCCGGGCTTGATGTCGTACATCAGGCGCTCTGCCTCCTGCGCTTTGAGCAGGGCGAGGATCGCGGATGCCACGGCGCGGGTCATCTGGGGGTCATTGTCTACAACGGCTTTAAGCTGGCGAGCCCTGAGCCCTGACAGGTCTTTGGCGTGCTGTTGCAGGAGCTCGAATTGCTGGGCGGTGAAGTGATTGCGCAGCTGTCGGATCTTCGCGCTGGGTGTCTCGTTAAGCAGCTGCTGTGCGCGTTCGCGCTGCTCCATGAGGCTGGTCACGTTGTCCGGCTGCTGTTCTTCCTTTTCGGCGTTGGCGAACCACTCCCGCACGGTTCTGGCGGGGATCCCTGTCTGACGTGCGACGCTGGCGGCAGTTGCACCCGGTTCTTTGCCGAGGATAAGCACCTGCTGGCGTTGCTGTGGGGTGTACGTTGTTCTGCCCATGGCGATGGATTCCTGGCTGATTGAGAATGACGCCATGGTGGCATCACGACCGCCTTGTGGCAGCGCAGCTGCCGCCATACCGATTGCTCTATTGAAGTTAACTACAATATGTATTACAGTATAAAAAATACAAATTGTAGTTGTTAAAATAGTGAGATTAAGCCCATGCCAGACCTGAAAGAAATTTTAAAAAATAGTCTTTTTAATCAAGTCGATGATAGCGTTTCAGCCCCTATATCAATCCGACTTCCAACCATTTTAAATAATGAGTTGGACGAACTATCTTTGAGTCTTGATCGCTCTAAGAGCTCACTGATCAGCGAATTTATTAAGGCCGGGGTCGCTGCTGCGAATGAGCTACTAAAAGAGCACTCTCTGATTAGCGATGAATTGAAAGAGCAGTTGGTTGATCAGCGCGAGGATAGCGCTGCGAGCTTCATGGATAGAAAAGCCTTCATGTTAAATACGAACTACAACAACGATGAAGAAACGCATTTCGATATGGTTAAAAACCAAGAGGCAGCGGCCTTTTGTAAGGGATGGAAAGAGTACATCTGTCAGCTTTCCAAAGGCGATACCGTCTATCTGTATCAGAGTGGCGTAGGCATCATTGCTTCTGGTGTTGTGGATGGTGAGCTGGTGAAAAGCGAGCATTACGGCGTAGCTGATGATAAATACGCTAAGCCACTCAAAGATTTTAAAACCGGCTTTAAGGCTATCTCCGCGCGTCGCTTTAAAGAGTTAACCGGGGGCGGCGCTAATTTCCGTAGAACGATGATAGAACTCACCTCTATGCAGGCTCATGCTATTGCTCAAGAGATCGAGAGATTAACGTCTAAGCAGTGATAATCCTTAGGTAAGATAAGGGCCCTTTCGGGCCCTTTTTTATAGGCTTATTTTGTTAGAACCTAAATCGTGGGAACACTCAACCGATACAGTGTCAGCTTTCGGGGAGGTGCCAAAGGTTGCAAAGAATTTCCTGTTTCCGCCGTCCAGCCAGAAAATATCCATCATGGCGATAGTCTGCTGTGGCACGCCTGCGGTGATGTGGACGCCGTAGCTTTCAGAGGTTAGTTCTCTGACTGGGAATCGGTTCCCGTTCCACGTCACAGTCATGCGTGGCCCGGTATTGGTCTCCAGCCTGATTATGGTGCCGTCAGTGCAGAGAAAGCGGGAGGCTATCTCTCCGGCGTGCAGCTGCGTGCTGGCGAGGAGTAGCGTGAGCGCTACGGGTATATTGATTTTCATAATATGTAATTCATTACACCATATTGATTTTGATATAGGCCCCCGAAGGGGCCCGGTTGTTATGCCTGCCACTCGAACAGTCGGCAGACGGGCAGGGTCAGCACCCGCCCCTCTGTAGTTCTGAGGCTTACTTGATGAATGCCGCGCCCGTTCATCGCTACACTGCGAGGTTTTCCGTGCTGGTAGATCTGCCCATGCTCAATGCTGAGTCCGGGGAAGGTTTGCGCCGTATGACGCTGTGATGCAATAATCATAATGTTGGTTCCATTGGGTGGTTCTGACAAAGGCGCGGTTACGGTGGCCACCTGATCCGCGCCGCCTCTGGCCCTGCTGCGCTCCAACGCAACGGGGCCAAATCTTTTCTACTGCTCTCGCGTTACTCGCAGCACCGTGGAGCGTGAGCAGCCCGCCAGTCTGGCGATCTCTCCCGGTCTGTGCCCCGCTGCTGCATACTTCAAAATCTTCTTATGCAGTGCTGTATTAGGCTGCTTGCCCTTATATTTCCCGGCCTCCACTGCCTTTTTAATGCCTTGCGCCTGACGTTTACGGCGTGTTTCGTAGTCATCGCGGGCCCATGCTGCGGCGATGTCGAGCAGCATCGAGTTGAGCGCATCGAGTACCACGTTTCGAACGTCGAAACCGCCCGCCCCGGTCGGCTGTTCTCCCTGCAATACCGCCAGCGTCGTGGGGATGTCGCAGCAGACGATGCGCAGCCGTTTGGCTCTGATCCGTTCTTTCAACTGCTCCCACTCTGAACGGGTGAGGCGGCTCAGGCGGTCGAGCTTTTCAACCAGCAGGACAAAGCCCGGCCCGGCGTCGTGCAGCAGTTTATTGAGCTGCGGGCGCTCCAGCTGCGTGCCGGAGATATTCTCCCGATACCAGCCGCAGATCGTCAGGCCATTAGCTGCGGCAAAGGTTTTGAGCTCATCCTCTGCGCGGCTGGCGTCCTGTGTCTCAGTGCTGGCCCTCATGTAAATCATGCAATTCATCGTTAGCTCCCGCGCTATGGGGTGTTTTCTGTAGTGCGTTTTTAGATATTGCGTCTTTTAAGTTAAAAAATCAATTTATAAGACGCATTAATCACTGCTTTTTTGAGGTGTACCCAAAAAGTCACCTTTGCGGGCCAACGGCACGCCCCCTACCGCTCTGGTCGTGACGGCAAACTGTCAGGGTCAGCATTCCGCTGGCTATAACGAGAAAGGGCATACCGAATGAGCAAAGAAAGCGAAAAACACGTTGATCGTGTACTCGACCAAATTTCCACCCGGCTGGAGAGCCTGACGGTCTCCGGGCCTAAATTAGGCGACCTAAGCACTCTCCGGTCACACATGCTGCGTCTGCTGGATAAGGTCAGCGAGCAGGAGATCGCCGCTACCGGGCTTCGCCTGCGCCTTGAGATTGAAAATGGGCAGGTTTCCTCTTTGGAGTCCCAGCTGGCGAATCTGAATGAGCTGATCGAGGAGGGTAAAGCCTGCCTACGTTCTGGCGAACCGGTTCGCCCTGAGTGTGGTATGGCTCCGGCCCTTCTGCCTGAGGTGCAAAACGAACTGGTAGCGGCGCAGCAGGTGGCAGCAGCCACCCGCAGCGAGCTGTCAGCCTGCCAGCACCAGATCGATATGCTCAATGCAAACGTAAGCCGGGCGGCTGAGGATGCGTATCTGAGCGCCCATCTGGCCTACGTGAGCACTCTGCTGCGTGAGTCCATGGATCTGGCTGCGATGGCTGGCGCGAAAGTAAGCAATGGCGCGGCTTCGGTTACGCTGGATCGTCGTCTGGGGCTGCTTCTGCAAAATCAGGGTATGGTTCTGGCGCTTAAAAATTACCAGGGGGATCGTGCTAATGGGTAACTTCCAAAAACTTCTTGATCTGCTGCGTGATGCGCAGGGCCCTGTGACGCTGACTAAAGCGCTGTCTGTGGCTTCCGGTCAACCTCTGGCGCGTCAGTCGCTGGATTTAGCGCTGAAAAGCTGTGTTGAGCTGGGCGTGCCGGAGCATCATCAGAGGATGCTCAAAGATATGGTTGCAGCTGGTGAGGCTGCTGGCGTTTCTCAGGAGGAGATCGAGGGGCGAATTGCTGGCGTTATGCGCCGATTCTCCACTGAGCCAATGACCAAATCCACCGCTGGCGATGTGCTGGCGCAGGCAATGAGCGGTTCCCCTGTGCAGTCCGTCCCGGATATGACGATCACCCGCAACCTGTCGGTTGAGCAAATCCATCTGGCCCGGCAGCAGCAGATTGCCGATCAGCAGCTGCTGCGCGAGTGTGAGAGCGCTGGCGTTTCAAGTGGGCAGATTGTTGAGCTGAGCGAGGCTCTTTCTGCCTCTCGTGGCCTTCCAGACGCTGCCCGTGCCCCCGGTATCGCTGCCGTTCGCCAGCAGCTGACGGAGGAGCCGCTCTCTCCAGCTGTACAGGGTATCGACTGGAGCGCTCAGGGATGGAAATAAACAGCCGGGCCGTATTGCTGGCCTGTCTGTCTGCGCTGCGCTTGCCTGCGGGTGAGCGCACTTCTGATCACGTCATGCAGCTGGCACATCTGCGCACCGTTCTGCGTAACGAGGGGTATTCCTCCCCTGCTATTCATGACGACGCGGCTTTACTCAAAGAGGCTGAGGGGCTGGCAAAGGCCCGCCGTGAGTGGCTGGCTGACTCCGCTGATATGCGTCAACGCCATGCCGAACTCCAGCACCTTGTTGCGTTAAACCTCTTACCTGAGGATGAAGCGAGGCAGGAACAGGGCGATAACTACCGGGAGCACCAGTTACGCGATCCGGTTAAGCAGGAGGGAAAACCTGAATATGATTGAGTCCAATCTGGTGATCCCCTCGCGCGTTATGGCCCCCCATGACGCGCAGAAAAAGCGCAGGATGCACGCAAGGATCCGCGCCGCAGCCCGTGAAAAGATGCGGCGGGTTATGGCAGCGCCAACGTGGCACTGGCGCTACCCTACGCCGCCGAGAGCATAAAAAAGGGCCCAAATATGGGCCCTTTGTTTTTTGCGTGCCAGCACGCCCCTACCGCTACCGACTGGCAAAGCTGCGCGGTTGTGTGAAAGAGCTTTTTACCGGGACGCTTTGGGTTTGTGTGCGCCCATCAGGGTATTGCAGGTTTACATTGATATTGGCGTCTGAAATATCAATTTTTCCTCCGCGTTGCCCGGCTGGCATGGTTTCAGGGGCGATCTTGTAGTTGTTCTGATTGTTCAGTGCCATGTTAACGCCCTCAGTAACCACTGATTGCGGGATGCTGGCATTTTTCACGTTCTCTTTGCGGAGGATGGCCCGCGTCACGTTCAGCAGCGTGTTCTGGTCGGTTAAGTCCAGTTGCTGATCTGGCCCGTACCCTGTCCATTCGCTTGCCTGCCGGATGTAGCGCGGCACCTCAGGATCGCCACTGGCATATGTGCTGACAATCTCGCGCAGGGTGCGCTTGCGTCCGCCTTTGAATGCCCCGGTGCTATAGCGCAGCAGCTGCCCCGCCGACGCTGCGACGCCTGCCTGCTGGGATGGGAAGCGCCGCCAGTTGCCGTTAACGTCTTTCACGTTGCCGACATTGTTCCCGGCCCAGTTTCCGGCAGCACCGCTGCCAGCTGCGGCGGCGGATGGTGAAGAAATATAGTTGCTGTCGAGCGCAGCCTCTCCTGCTGTTTGCGGGCCGTATGCAGCTGCGTGTGCATTTGCATTGCCCTGCTCTACAAAGTTGAGCTGCTGCTGACGCATGAGGTGCTGCTGGTGTTTCAGTGCCCTGTATCGGTCGCCATCTGGCCCCATGGTCTGCATACCGACGCCCTTGTCCTGCAAGGTGTTCATTTCCTGCTGGTAGGCATCGAGACGCCAGCCGTATTTGCGGCGGGCCTGCTGCTGCGTATCGAGGCGCATCCCCTTCTCATAATCGCGGCGCAGACTGTCCTCACTGCCCCCGGTCATTTTGACCAGCGCCATGCGCATCACATCGAGAGCAGGCAGGGCGCGGCGTGCGTAGTCTTCAAACTGGTTGTTGAGCTTCGCTACGTTATCGCGGATCTCGCTTCCCTCTGTCTTTGCCGGGCCATGCGTTGCGGCTACCTGAGTGAGTACGTCTTTCAGTTTCTCCGGGTCAGTCCCTTTAAGGGCATCGGTAAGGCGCTGGCGTTCGCCAGCATCAAGGCTCCCACGCTTGAGGTACTCATTGCCCATGATCTCCAACCCTTTCCCGCTCTGGATCTGTCCCAGTGCGGCGTAGCTGGTCGCGTTTACGCTGCTGGGGTCAAGTTTCAGGCGGCTGAGGCGATCAGAAACGCCGCTCATGTCTGCGCTACTCATCTGGTCGAGCGCCAGCGCATCGTTGATACCGACGCCAAGGTGGCGAGAGAGCGCTACGACTGAATCAGGGCCGTAACCATAGGCGCGATGGATGCTCTGCCGGGTCATATCGAGAAGAGTCTGATCGCCCTGATAATTGCCGCCGAAACGCTGACCGTACAGCGAATCAGGCCCCAGAGTGCTGCTGATTGTGCCGAAAGCGCCGCCAGACTGGAGGACTTCAAGCGCCATCGGGTTATTGATGCCGTTGCGGAGGGCCATGCGGGCCATAAATGCCCGTGATGGGTCGCCCATCGCGCCACCGCGCTGAAGGTTCGCATTAACGCGGCCCAGAAGGTTGGTGGAGCCCAGCAAATCCATACCGGGGATCCCTGAGCTCATCAGGCCAGCCATTGCACCCGCATAGCCAGGCACATTAGGCGCGGTCAGGCTCATGCGTGCCTGTTGGGTGGCAAAGTCGCTGATTGCCTGCATAGCTTCGCCAGCCTGAGCAAACGCACCTGATTTGCCGATAGCCTCCCCCATGAGCAGGCCCATGCGGCGCAGCTGCTGATCGTTATTTACGACACGGGAGGCGGAGAGCTGTCCGATTGTGCCCGCGACGCTGTTTGGGTCGAGGCCGTAGGAGCGGGCCAGACCGCCAGAAACCAGCATCCCGGTGCCAAGGTTCTGGCCCGGCTGGATGTTAGCGGCGCGGGAGTAAGTGGAGGCCAGCGCGATGGCGTCACCGTTGGTCATGCCCAGACGGTTGGCGGTACTCATGACACCACGCTGGAGGCTGGAAAAGCTGACAATTCCGCCCACTTGACGATAGAGCTTATCCAGCCCGATCACGTTGTCCTGCGCCTGTCCGATCTTGTCCGCAACCGCACCAATGATTTTGCCGACGCCGAGAGCTGCGAGACCGCCTACTAAGCCCATGAGCCCTGCACCTGCACCGCCAGAAAGCCCGGCATTCATTGCGCCGCTAATGGTGCCGCCAACCGGGCCAGCGTTGCGCAGCATCGTGCTAAGGTGGTTCTGCCATGCCGGAGGCTGGTTATTA
This sequence comes from Paracoccus denitrificans, assembly GCA_005768755.1. Taxonomy (GTDB): domain Bacteria; phylum Pseudomonadota; class Alphaproteobacteria; order Rhodobacterales; family Rhodobacteraceae; genus Paracoccus; species Paracoccus denitrificans_B. The sequence goes on from VAFL01000034.1 coordinate 11,169, forward strand.
TTTTGCGGCCTGCGATGAGGCGCAGGTGAAGGATTTGAGGGGGTAGGTGCTGGCGGCTTAGGTTTCGGCGCTGGCTGGTCGTTAAACTCCACGCCGAGAAACTGGAGCATGGACTGCATTTTTTTGATGCGTACTGCCTGATCGGTATACATCTTTGACCAGTCAGCCATAAGCGGGTTAGTCGCGCCCTGTCCGGTCTTGCCCATGGTCTGCTTGAGCTCTGTCTGGATGGAGAGCAGCTTCTGCATTTGCTTAATGAAAGCATTCAGATCGTCTTTTGAGCGCAGGTTAATGGGCTCAAACTTCTGTTTATTGGCCTGCCCAACCTGCGACGCAAGGACGCGGATCTGGTCGTTGACCATCTGGATCTGTTGTTTAAGGTCAGCAGCGTCAAACTGCGCACTGACCGGGATTTTAATAGCCATGGGATGCCTCTTTTTGTTGTGAGGCCCCAGTGTGTTGTCACGACAAATCAGCCGCCCGTAGCTGTGCCAGTAGGGCGAGAAGTTCCGGCCCGTCGCCACGTTCGGTGTCAATCATGAGCCCGTCCAGATACTCCCATTCGCCCAGCGCAGCCAGAATGCAGGCCCGTAAGCGGTTAAACAGGAGCTGTGGCACCCGTTCCAGCGTTAGGGGTAAAGTGGACGCCAATTGCAGCGCAGCTGCACCGCTACCGCTCAGGGGGAAATCGTTGTATGCAGCCCGGTAGACGCCGAAATAGCGCGGCTGGACTGGCTCCGGGTCAATCCACTTGCGTGAGACATTATTGCCGGAGGAGGTAGCGCTGGCATTGCAGCAAGGGCATGACGCAGTAACAAAGCCTGATCGGTCTCTGGCAATTCGCAGCGGTGCCCGGTGACAATCGGCGCAGATGGCTGCTGTGTCTGCTTTATCCTCCACTGTGGCGTGTATCTCTACCGCTTCCTGCACTGTCATAAACTGCATGGGGGAGCGTGGAATGGCGAGCGGTAGAAGGCGTGCCTTCGGCTCGCATTCAGGGCAATAAAACCGCACTGTGCCTACTGTCGGGGCATCCCTGTCCCAGTCCCAATTGAGTGGGGTCGATGGGTGTTTCTCGCATAAATAAACCGGGTGGCCACTTACATTAAACCCTGTCACTCCGGGGCGCTGGTTGTGAAACTCTGTTGATGGATTACGCAGCAGCTGGCGCTGTATGGCCTCGCTTTGGCTGTCGCCAATCCAGACTGACCAGACAGGCACGCCGTCCTCAACGTGACCGATAAGCCACGGGGCCATAAGAGGCGGCTGCATGATCGGATTCCCACGGGCTCCAACGCCCTTTTTGTTCTCAGCGACGCGATTCCAGCAAGACACGCAACACACGCTCCATGGTGTAGCCTTGCTGCCGTTCTTCTTCCCAACAAGTCTCCCTGTTCTCCCGCATCGAGGGCAATGCTCAATATTAACGGGAGGTAGCCGTGAAGATTCACCGCGCCACAAAATCACTCCCGTAGCGCATCGTGAGCATGGTCTGGCGCAAGCCTCAGGGTCTGCCTTACGACTTATCGTTTCGTCGTGAAGACGCTGGCAGGTGCTGACACTGACACATGATTTTGCTTTATCCGGGCAGGTGACAAACAGAATGCCGGGCATCAAATCCGGGTAAGCCTCGACGGCTCCGACAAGCTGGAGTTTTTCGGGTGTTGGAGAATCCATTTTTATAACCGCCTTTCATTACGTCATATACGCCGTAAGCCGCGCCAATACTGGTTTTGTTGGAAAATAATTATTGCATTCACTACGACATTTTGTCTAAGCTATTCATCAAGCGGCGACCAAAAAAACCGCTTACTAACTTCAACGGCAGTTAGTTGAAGGCATAAGCCCAGCCACGGGGGTGAAAAAGGGGGACGCTCTCTCTCCTCCTCCGCATCGTGGCGCGAGAGCGAAAGGCGCAGGCCAGTGCGGCACTCTCCGGGGTAGAAATACCCGCATCACCGCATAAGCCCTTATGGTCTGCACAATGCTTTTGGCATAAGCAAAAAGTCCCGCCAGACCATCGGCGGGCGCTAACCAACCCTGAGGAACTATGAAACAACTATTCAAGCCAGATCTTGCCGCTGCACTGAGGATAAGCACGCGGCAGCTGGAGCGCCTGATTGTTGCCGGGAAAATACCAGCACCTGAGGGCATAGCGAGACCGGGAGGCAGCTACTGGCTACTAACCCCGGAACTAAGAAAAACAATCAAGGCGCAAAAACGCCCGGAGCGTTGAGAATGAGCGAGAGCAAAGATGAATTCCTGTTGTGGCCCGGCGTGTTTGATGAAGCGCTGGCCCGCGTACTGCCTGCCCCCTCTTACATGGAATGGGTGCAGCAGGTACGGCAGATCGCCTGCTGGGCTAACATCCTGAAGCTGAGCGATGCGCAGGCTATCTGCGAGCGTTGGAGCGCATCAGGCGTTAATGCAGCCCCGGCTGACGCGGGACTTATTCGCGCCGCTCTCCGCCCTCAGTCTCTCGAAAAACTCAGCCCGTTCTCCATGGCTGGCGCGTTCCTGCGTGATTCTGGTCTTATCCCGGAGATCCACTCTGGGCGCTTTGGCTCCTACCAACCGACCGCCGCAGACCTCGCCAAACGTGAGGCACAGCGCCGGGAAATGGAGGAGGCCCACCGGGTAGCACTAGAGGCTGACGAACGGCAGCGCCAGATTGCCGTCCGGCAGGCTACGCAGATTTACAACAAGGCCAGTCTCGATCCGGCTCAATCGCCGTACTGGCAGAGAAAATGCAGTGCAGCCGCACTGCCCCTACCGCTGCCGGATGACGTAAAGGCTTCAAACTGGCGTACCTTTGAGAAAGGAGCACCCAGCAAAGGCATTTACTGGAATCACTCGCTGGTTATCCCTCTGTATCGCATCACCGACACGTTGCAGTTGGGGATGAGTACCATAGAGATCATTTGCGGTCGCCCTAACCCAGAAACTGAGCTGTCATTCACCGGAGCAAAACGCGGCCTCAAAGGTGCCCAGCGTGGCGGGAGCTTCTACCCGTTCAACATCGACAAAGCCCGTCACGGTTCACCTCTGGTTATCTGCGAGGGTTTTACCTCTGGGCTGGCCCTGTCTCTCGCTATGGGCGGAGCATTGCCTGTGTTCTGTGCAATGAGCTGCAATAATTTTGCCGCAGTCATTGATGAGCTGCGCATTGTTTACGACCACAGCCCGATCTACATCGTGGGCGACGTGGGCGTAGGCGAGGAGATAGCGCAAAGTATCGCGGAGGCTAACACTCGTCGCTATCCTCCAGTTTATTCCGTGCCGCTTTCTCGCTGCCTGTTCGAGGACGGCAACGATCCCTTTGACCTGCTAGCCCGCCATGGAGTTGATAACTCCCGCGTTCTCCTGCGGTCGTTATTCCGGGAGGCCCGCATTGGTCGTGACGGTACGCTGTCCGGGCCGAGCTCATCGGATGCCATTCACCATATTTGAATATCCACACGCCGCTCTCCGTATTGGAGAAGCGGCTTTTTTATTTATGCCAGGAGTATCAAAACCATGACAGATCAGGACTTCGAAACGATGCTATTTAACGAGTCAAGCCAGACTGCGACGCTGTTTGTGGCCCGCGCCGTAACTGACCTCGACGCAATGCTGGGAGAAGGTTACGCCGTCGCTAATCCTGCCGTTCTGGCACAATGGATCGCGGTAGCCGGTTCTCAAATGGTTACGCTCCAGCAGCTGCATGGCGCTAACGGTCTGGCAACTCAGATCGAACGTCTGGCGGGTATGGCTGACGCTATCGAGGCCAGCGCCGCAGCGGCTCACACGGGGCGTATGCAATGAATTACAGCGTAATACACTCAGAGAGTACCGCCTCCGTTGTCGCCCTCATCGAGAAAGAAATGGCGGAGTGGCAGCTGGCTGATTATGCCATTACGCTG
>VAFL01000017.1 GCA_005768755.1 Paracoccus denitrificans
CGCGCAGTTCAGCGCGATACGCGGCGCGGCACCCCATTGCGCCTGAATTTCGGCAAATGCGGCCTCTACCGCAGCCTGATCTGTGACATCGGCGCCAAGTGCCAGCCCGTCGATATCACCCGCCACGGCCTGCGCTGCCGAAAGGCTGCGATCCAGCACTGCCACCCGCGCACCCTGCGCGGCCAGCCTGCGGGCCGAGGCCTCGCCCAGACCGCTGCCCGCGCCGGTGACGATGGCAATCTGCTTGTCGATATTCATGAACGGATCTCCTTAAAACAGGCCGCGGGTCAGCAGCATGGCAATCACAAGCGCAAGGTCGGCCAGCAGGAAGGGGATGATCCCCGCAAAGACCTGCTCCAGCCGGACATAGTCGCGCGCGACGGAATGGATGACGAAGACATTGAGGCCGACGGGTGGCGTGATCATCCCGATCTCCAGCAATTTGGCGACAAGAAGGCCGAACCAGATCACGTCGATCCCGTGGGCCTGGATCAACGGCAGGAACAGGGGCAGCGTCAGCAGAAGCGCCCCGATGGGTTCCAGAAACATCCCCATTGCCAGGTAGATCAGCGTGATCAGCAGCAGCAGCATGAAGCTGTTCAAGCCCAGCCCTTCGACGAATTGCCCGATCTCGGCCGACAGGCCCGACATCGCCACCAGTCGTGTGAACAGGTTCGCACCCACCGCGATGATGAACAGCCCGCCCGATGACAGCAGTGTATCGACCATGCTTTCGCGAAAGCCGTTCCAGGAAAGCGAGCGGCGCACCAGCCCGATCACGATGGCCATGAAGGCACCGAAGGCGCCGGCCTCGGTCGCGGTGAAAAACCCCGCGAAAAGCCCGCCCAGCACGGCGACGATCAGCACCAGAACCGGCCAGATCTCCAGCGTCTTCTGCCAGCGGTCGCCCATGGAATGACCGGTAGACCGCGGCAGGCGTTCGGGATTGCGCCACCACAGGATCAGCACGGCCGTGATGTAGAAGGCAAGCGAGGCCAACCCGACCAGCAGCCCGCCCAGAAACAGCGCGTTGATATTGCTGTTAGACTGAATGCCGAACAGGATCAGGATGATGGATGGGGGGATCAGCGCGCCGATGGTGCCACCCGCCGCGACCGACCCCGTGGCGATCCGCAGATCGTAACCTGCACGGTGCATCTCTGGTATGGCGATGCGCCCGATTGCGGCGGAACAGGCGACGGAGGAACCCGACACGGCGGCAAAACCCGACGCCCCTGCCAGCGAGGCGATGGCAAGCCCGCCCGGCATCCAGCCCCACCAGACCCGTGCGGCCTCGAACAGCCCGCGCGTCAGGCCCGAGTGATAGGCGATATAGCCCATCAGCAGGAACATCGGGATAGAGCTGAGCGTCCAGCTTGCGGATGAGGAATACGGGATCGTCGTCAGCATCGACATGGCAGCGCGTGATCCGGCAATGCCCCAGATGCCCAGAAAGCTGACCGCGATCAGGCTGACCCCGATGGGCACGCGCAGCCCGATCAGCAGCAACAGCCCCGCAAGCGCCAGAAGGCCGATCGTGAACGGTTCCATCAGTCTGCCTCCATCACATGGGACTGGATTTCTTCCAGCGGATCAGCTTCGTGGTCGTCAAACCGGCCGGTCAGGATCTCGATGATGCGCAGCACCAGAACGATGACCATCAGCGCGAACGAGATCGGCAGGATCCAATAGCTGGGCCAGGTCGGGAAACGCATGGTGCCGGCTTCGATATAGGCGCCGCGTTCGGTCTGCTTCAGCGCCTCGGTGAACGAACCCCAGGTCATCACCGCAAAGACGATCAGGGCCACCACGAACCCCAGAAGGAAAACCGCCCTGCGGGGCGTACCGGTCAGTTTCTGGGTGAAGATCGTGGCCTCGATATGTCGGCGCTCGATCTCGGTCACGGCCAGCGGCAGAAAGCTGACGGCAACCATGTAATACTTGCCGACCAGATCAGCCGTGGCCGGGAAGCCGGTGCCCAGAAAGGTCCGCATGAACACATCGACCACGACCTGCATCATCATCGCGATCAGAACCAGCGAACCCAGCACGATACTGATGCGCGCTATCGCCTTCTCAGTGGATTTCATCCCCGCATCCTCCACAGTGCGGAATTGTGGCCGCGCCGGATCCGGCACGGCCGGCGCGTTTATTGTTGGCCGTAGCCTGCCATATCCAGCTTGGCGAAGATTTCGTCATAGCGAAGCTGGCCCATTTCCTCGGGCGTCATGTCTGGCGTGATCAGGCCTTCCCACTTCTCGACAAGCGCCTGATAGCGGTCGACCTTGGCCTGTGCGTCGGTCACGCCACGCTCCTCCAGCGTGGCAGCGACATTGGTCAGGTATTCGGCGTTGAAATCTTCCTGCGCCTGTTTCAGCGTGTCGTCAGCGGCAATGAACTCCAGCCCCTCGACCTCACGCGCCTCTGTCGCGTCGCGGTCAAAGCCCGCCAGCGCCTTGCCGATGCCGTATTGCGTTGCCCGCGCCAACGCCTGCCGATCCTCGGGCGACATGCGCGCCCACAGAAGCCCGCTGACCGAGCCTGATGCAGAGCCGTTGAACACGCCCTGCTCGATCTCGGTCACAAACTTGACGACATCGCCCAGACGGTTCGCCACGATCTCATGATTGCCAGAGAACGTGCCGTCGATGACGCCGCTGCTCAGCCCCTCGAACAGTTCGGACGAGGGCATTTGCACCGCAATCCCGCCCATCTTCTCGACAAAAGCTGCATAAAGTGGCGCGCCGGTGCGGATGCGCATTCCCTGCATGTCGGCGGCGCTGCGCACCGGCTTGATGGTCAGGAAGTTGTAGACCGGGGTCACGTCGGTCCCCAGATAGACCTGCCCGTTGCGGGTGAATTCGGCCTGGCATTCGGCGCAGGTCGCCACGTATTCCGTCACTGCCGCGGAAACCACCGCGCTGGAGCTGCCCAGAAACGAAACTTCCGATGGCAGCGCCGATTCCGGGTAATCCGCCGGGAAATAAGGCAGCAGCAAACCGCCCATATCGGACACCCCGTCACGCAGGGCCGCGCTCATTTCATTTGGCGCGACAAGGCCCGACGGCGTGTCACTGAGGTCCCAGTTTCCCCCGGTGAATTCCTGAAGCCGGGTGTTGATTTCCGGATACATGTCCGTCGCCAACACATGCGCGGGACCGAACCCCGTGGTGGCGCGAATTGTTTCCGCCTTCGCGACCGAGACAGCGGCCGCACCTGCCATCATCAAAGAAAACGTAAATGCCTTCATTTCTTCCTCCCATGAACCGCGCCGCGCCTTTTCCTCCGACACGGGCGGGGTTTCTATCAGTCCCCCGGACTGCGTATCTTGCGTAGCAACGCCATAAGCTGGCCGATCTCGGCATCGCTCAGCGCGCCAAGTGCGCGATATTCGGCGGCCGCCACTGCCGCCGAAGCCTGATCGCGCAACCGCCGGCCCCGCACCGTCGCGGTCAGCGCAAACCGGCGGCGATCCTGTTTCGAGCGTGCGCGTGAAATCAGCTGCCGGGTTTCAAGATCGTCGATGATGACGACGATATTGGGCCGCTCCATCTGCAGCGCATCCGCAATCTGCGAGGGCGCAATACCGGGATTGTCCACGATCAGCGACAGCGCGGTCATGGACACGACGCGCAATTCAAGCGGGTCCAGCGCATTCTGCGCGGCATTTCGCACGACAAGGTAGCTGCGCTTGAGGTTATAGCCCACAAGCTCGGCCGCCATGCTGTCAGCGATCCCGTCAGGGGCGCCGCCGAACGGGGCAGATGCCATGCTGGTTTCACCGGAAACTGTCATGCGATTCTCCTCCGCCACATGATTACGTATCATAATAGTTATTGTCAATAATCATATTCCACACGGGTGGCGTCCATTTTGATCGAACCCTGCGTTCGTGCTGGGCCGCATTGAATTTGACCGGTTACGCGATTTCATCCTAGGCATAACGCGCGTCCCAATCATGATCGAGGTGTACCATGACCACGCTTTACTACGCCGTTGGCGCCTGCTCGCTGGCCCCGCATATCGTGCTGGAATGGATCGGCGCGCCTTACCGGGCCGAAAAGGTTCAGTTCGGGTCCAGCGAACTGCTGGCGGTAAACCCTGCGGGTGCGGTGCCGACCTTGCGCGAGGATGACGGATGGCTGCTGACGCAGGCCGGTGCAATCCTGGAATATCTGGCGGCCAAGCACCCGGAGGCTGGACTGTCAGGCGGCGACAGTCTGCGCGAGAAAGCCGAAGCGCATCGTTGGTCCGCCTTTTTCACAAGCGATCTTCACGCCGCGTTCTGGCCGATATTTAGACCACAGCGCTATACGATCGATGACAGCAAGGAGGCGCAAGCCTCGGTCGTGGCGGCCGGGCAAAAGCTGGTCAAAAAGCAGCTTGGCCTGCTGGACGCTCATCTGGACGGCCGCGAATGGATACTGGGCGCGGGACGCGGCGCAAGATCCGTCATCGACGCCTATGCCTTTCCGATGATCCGTTGGGCGATCAAGCTTCTGCCGGATGGCATTGCGGAATATCCCAATGTGCAGACATTGCATGACCGGCTGGCCGCGGACCCCGCCGTGCAGAACGTCCTTGCCGCGGAAAAGGCTGCGTGACGATGACCACCGGAATTCACCATGTCACCGCCATCACCCGGCGCGTTCAGGACAATGTCGACTTCTATGCAGGCTTCCTTGGGCTTCGCCTGGTCAAGCAGACCGGCGGATTCGAAGATGCCGAACAGCTGCACCTGATCTATGGTGATGGTGCCGGTAGCCCAGGCAGCCTCGTGACGTTTCTGGTCTGGGAATCGGGTGCGCCGGGCCGGACCGGTCTTGGCCAGGTCAGCGAGATCGCCTTTGCCGTGCCCCCCCACAGCATCGGCGACTGGCTGCAGCGCGCCATGACCGCCCGCGCCCCGGTCGAGGGGCCGTCGCGTGAAATGGGCGAAACCGTCCTGCGCCTGAAGGACCCCGACGGGATCATCGTGAAGCTGGTGGGCGTGGATATGCCAGCCGTTGCGCCTTTGCCCGATCCGATTGCGCCCACGCGCATCCGGGGGGTGACAGTTCTGACCGATAACCCCGACGCGACATCGGATTTCACGGCCCGCTTCGGATATCGCCCACTGAAGACAGAAGGAAACACGCATCGCATGGTGTCGGACACCGATGCCGTCGATATCCGGGATGCACGCGGATATTTTCCCGGCATCCCCGGCGCGTCGATCTTCGATCACGTCGCGTTTCGTGCAACCGACGTCGATGCGGTGCGCCAGATGCGGCTTGATCTGCGTGACGCCGACAGCGTGACACATGTCCATGACCGCAAGTATTTCATGTCTCTTTACGTCAGAGAGCCGGCCGGGACGCTGTACGAATATGCGACCGACGGGCCGGGCGTCACCGTGGATGAACCTCTGGCGCATCTGGGCGAGACGCTGATGGTGCCGCCCGGTGATGCCGCCCGTGCGGCCGATCTGAAAATCATGTTGCCGCAATTTGCCCTGCCGGGCGAAGAAAGGATGCCCATGCGCGACCTGCATTTCATCCACCGTTTCCACACCCCCGATGATCCCGATGGCAGCGTGATCGTACTGCTGCATGGGACCGGCGGGAACGAGACCGACCTGATGCCTCTGGCCGCGAAGCTTAACCCGCGCGCCACGCTTCTGGGCGTGCGCGGCCGCTCGACCGAGGAAGGGATCAACCGCTGGTTCCGCCGCTTTGACGCCGTCACCTACGATCAGGCCGATGTCATCGCAGAATCCGAGGCCTTCACGGGTTTTGTTGAGGATGCGATCAGGGGATATGGCCTGCATGCCGAAAAGATCAGCTATCTGGGCTATTCCAATGGCGCCAATCTTCTGGGTGCGATCTTGCAGCTGCGCCCCGGCGTGGTGCGCCGTGCAATCCTGTTGCGTGCCGTGCAGGTGCTGACTGACGCGCCGACAGCGCCTGAATTGACGGGGACGCAGGTGCTCATGCTGTCAGGTGTGCGCGATCCATTCAGCAGGATGGCCCCGGCGCTGGCACAGGCATTGCGCAGCGGTGGTGCGGCGCTGGATGCGCGCGACATCGAAGCGGGACACGAGCTGGCGCCGGATGACCTTGCCATCGCCACCAACTGGCTGGCAGCGCAGGACGCCCCGGCCTGAGCCGACCTGTCACGTCACCCGCTGGTGGGAAATCTAGCCACGTGGCTGCGAAAGATGAGCGGAATAGTCCGCGACAAGTCCGGCCAGGGTCTCGCGCGTCTTTTCGTCCGTCAGGTTGCCATCTGAATCGAACAGCCCCGACGCGCGAGACACCATCATCCGGCCTTCTGCCCACAGGTCTGCCTTCAGCGTGCGCAGGATCGGCAGCCAGCCATTCTGCGCCAGAATGGTGCCGAACCCGCCCGGCGACGCGCCGATCAGCAGGACCGGCTTGCCGACGAATTCCGCAAGCCCCGGCCCGCGCGACATCCAGTCGATCACATTCTTGAACACGCCCGGCACGCCATTGTTATATTCCGGCGTCACCATCAGCAGCCCGTCACAGGACGCCAGAGCATCCTGCAGCGCCTTGACCGAGGCCGGAAGGCCATGGGCGGTCTCCTCGTCAGCGTTATACAGCGGCACCTGACGAATATCGCCGATTTCGATGGTCGTGCCCTCGGGCGCAAGATCGCGGGCGGCGCGCAGCAGGCCTGCGTTGAAGGACGCCTTGCGCAGGCTGCCGGACAGTCCAAGAATGGTAGCCATGAATATCCCCTTATCTGGGTGACGGGTCGGCGGTCAGATTACCGATGAACGGCGCGCCGGCAAGCCATCCACCGAAAGGACCCCCGATGAAGATCGAAGACGCGATCACGATTGCGACCGAGGCCCACCGTGGTCAGCAGGACAAGGGCGGGCAGCCCTACATCCTTCATCCGCTGCGGCTGATGCTTGCGGCAGCCAACCATGACGAACGGATCGTCGCCCTGCTTCATGACGTCATCGAGGACAGCGACTGGACACTGGACGAATTGCTTGCGCGCGGACTTTCTGCGCGCCAGGCCGATGCGCTGGATGCTGTCACCCGACGGAACGATGAAGGCTATGACGCGTTTATCCGCCGGGCCGGTGCCGACCCGCTTGGACGCGCGGTGAAGATACTTGATCTGCAGGACAACAGCGACCTTTCGCGGATCGCCGCCCCCGGCGAAGTCGACCACGCCCGGATTGAAAAATACCGCAGGGCCCTTGCCCTGCTGCTGTCCAGTTAAGGAGAAGACCATGGAATATGTCACCGCGCATGGGGCGAAGATCCCGGCGCTTGGTTTCGGGGTGTTCCGCATGTCGGACGCCGAGGTCGAGGCGCTGATCCCTGCGGCACTGGAAACTGGCTTTCGCCATTTCGATACCGCCCAGATCTATGAAAACGAGGCCGCGCTTGGCCGCGCCCTGAAGGCGGCGGGTGCCAATCGCGACGATCTTTTCCTGACCACCAAGGTCTGGGTCGACAAGTATCAGCCCGGCGATTTCGCCGCATCGGTGGATAAAAGCCTGGACAGGCTTGGCGTCGACCAGGTCGATCTTCTGCTTCTGCACTGGCCGGGTGATCAGGTGCCGATCGCCAAGCAGATCGAGTTGCTGAACGAGGTCGCGGCCTCTGGCAAGACCCGCCATGTCGGGGTCAGCAACCAGAATATCAGCCAGCTGCGCGAAAGCGCGCAACTGTCCGCATCACCCATCGTGACCAATCAGATCGAGGTTCATCCCTATCTGGACCAATCGAAAATGGCCGCTGCCGCGCGCGATCTGGGAATCGCGATCACCGCTTATTACGGCATGGCCGACGGCGCCGTGCCGAAGGACGAAACCTTGCAGAAAATCGGGGCCGAGCACGACAAGACCGCTGCTCAGGTTGCGCTGCGGTGGCTGATCCAGCAGGGCTTCATTGCGCTGTCGAAAACGGCCAACCCCTCGCGCCTGTCCGAGAACTTTGACGTTTTCGACTTTTCGCTGACGCCTGCGCAGATGGAAACCATTTCGGGATTGGCGAAATCTGACGGTCGCATTGTCAGCCCCGGCGGTCTGGCGCCCGACTGGGAAGCCTGACGGAACAGCCGCCGCGTTGCCCCATTGCGGGCCAATGCGGCGGCAAGGGTCGGGCCGGTTGCCGGGGCTGGTGGACATCAAGAATTCCCCGGCTAAACTCGACCTCCATTATATAACGTGACCCAAATCCCACCCAAAAGGCAGGAGCAACCACGATGAGCGAACCACCCGGATTTCCCAGCCGCCGCAGCTTCCTGAAGGCTTCTGCTGCCACCACAGTGGCGCTGACCGGCCTCGCCGCTCATGCCCAGTCGCAGCCGGCCGAACCGGTTCCCGCGCTGGAAGATTACCAGCCCGAGTATTTTACGGCCGAAGAATGGGCCTTCATCATGGCCGCGACCGCGCGACTGATCCCATCCGACGGCGACGGACCCGGCGCGATCGAGGCGCGGGTGCCGGTCTTCATCGACCGGCAACTGGCTGGCGATTACGGCAGCGCCGATGACTGGTACATGACCGGCCCGCATGACGCTTCGGCAGATCCACAGCGTGGCTGGCAGACGCCGCTGGATCCTGCGCAGGTTTATCGCGAAGGTATCGCGGCCTTCGATGCATGGTGCGAAACCCAGCACGGTGCGATCTTCGCCGGGCTGGAACCCGCGGTACAGGATCAGGCACTGACGGCATTGCAGGAAGGCGATGTGCCCCTGCAGCCAGAGGTGCGCGACCTGTTCTCGATCCTGTTGCAGAACACCAAGGAAGGTTATTTCGCCGATCCCATGTATGGCGGCAATCACGGCATGCAGGCATGGGTCTATATCGGCTTTCCCGGCGCGCGCGGCAATTTCCGCGAATGGGCCGGGCGCCACAACACGCCGTATCCGCTTGGTCCGGTATCGATCTCCGGGGAAAGGGCCTGATCATGGCGCGCGAGGAAAAGAAGAAAGACGTCGTGATCGTGGGCCTTGGCTGGACAGGCTCGATCATCGGGATGGAACTGGCACAGGAAGGGCTGGAGATCCTAGCCCTGGAGCGCGGAGAGGACCGCGCCACTGTCCCCGATTTCAAATATCCCAACATGATCGACGAGCTGCGCTATGGCGTGCGCGTAAAACTGATGCAGCCGCCCGCGATCCAGACCCAGACCGTTCGGCGCAATGCCGGTGAAACGGCGCTTCCCTATCGCGCCCTGGGGTCATATCTGCCCGGCAATGGCGTCGGCGGCGCGGGCGTGCACTGGAACGGTTTGAACTGGCGCCCGATGCCGGAAGAATTGAACCTGCGATCCTATGTCACCGAAAACTGGGGCGCTGAGATCATTCCAGAAGACATGCTTCTGGGCGACTACCCCGTCAGCTATGACGAGCTGGAGCCACATTTCACCCGGTTTGAGCATGTTGCCGGTATCTCGGGCCAGGCGGGCAATCTGAACGGGCGCATCGTGCCGGGCGGGAACCCGTTCGAGGGCTGGCGGTCGCGCGATTATCCGATGCCACCCATGCCGTCGACCTGGGACAGCACCAAGTTTGCCGAAGCCGCCAAATCGATGGGCTACCACCCGTTCCCGGCACCTGCCGGGATCGCTTCGACCGCCTATGTGAACGAATACGGCATGCAGATGGGACCGTGCAATTTCTGCGGCTTCTGCGAAAGATTCGGCTGTTTCCAATATTCCAAGTCCTCGCCGCAGACCGCCATCATCGATGCCCTGAAGCGCCAGCCGAATTTCAGCTATCGTACCGGGGCCGAGGTGCTGCGTGTCGAACTGGCCGCCGACGGCAAGACCGCAACCGGCGTGACCTATTTTGACGACGCGACCCAGGAAGAGGTGTTCCAGCCCGCCGATATGGTGGTTCTGGCATCCTACCAGCTGAACAACGTGCATCTGATGCTGCTGTCCGGCATCGGCCAGCCTTATGATCCGGTAACGGGCGAAGGCGTGACCGGCAGAAGCTATGCCTATCAGATGAATGGCGGGGTCACGATGTTCTTCAAGGAAGACATCTTCAATCCCTTCGTCGGTCACGGTTCGAACGGGCAGGTGATCGACGATTTCGCCATCAACCAGATCGACTTCGGGGCCGAAGGCTTTATCGGCGGCTCCTATTGGCGATCGGGCACGTTCAACGGCCAGCCGATCCGGTCAATGTCGTTGCCATCCGGCACGCCGTCATGGGGCGCGGGCTGGAAATCTGCGATCAAGGAGTGGTACGGGCATTCGATGTCCATCGGGTCGCACGGCTCGCATATGGCCTACAAGACCAACCATCTTGATCTGGACCCGACCTACAAGGACCGGCACGGTCGGCCATTGATGCGCATGACCTTCGACTGGAACCCGAATGACCTGCGCATGAATCAGTTCATGAAATCGAAGATGGAGCCGCTTGCCGCGTCGATGAATCCCGATCTGATGCAATCGGGCTTCAAGGATATCGGCGCGCATTATGACGTGCGGCCCTATCAGACGACCCATAACACCGGCGGCCATATCATGTCCGAAAACCCGGCCGAGGGGGTGGTGAACCGCTTTTCCCAGGTCTGGGGAATACACAATGTCTTCGCGACGGGGGCCGGGAATTTCGTGCAGAACACGCAATATAACCCGACCGGGCTGGTCGGCGGGCTGGCCTATTGGACGGCCCATGCGATCCGCACGCAATATCTGTCCAACCCGCGTCCATTGGTCTGAGAAAGGGGCGATGTCATGATCAAGCTACTTCGTTTCCTTGCCGCGCTGGCACTGATCGGGCTGGTGGTGCTGCTGGCGATCATCTTCCTGCCGGTGCACAAGACCGCACCGACCGCAGAGCTGCCAGAAGACTGGACGCCACCCGAAGGCGCGGGCGAATACGCCATGTATGCGGCGGACTGCAAAGCCTGCCACACAGCGGCGGACGGCCAGCCCTTCGCGGGCGGATTGGCCGTGGCCAGCCCGATGGGCACGATCTGGTCGACCAATATCACGCCAGATCCGGAAACCGGGATCGGGAACTATACGCTCGATCAGTTTCGTGCCGCACTTTATGACGGGATCGCGGCCGATGGGCGGCATCTTTATCCGGCCATGCCGTACGAAAACTACCGCAAGCTGACCGAAGAAGATGTTCGCGCGCTTTACGATTACTTCATGAACGAGGTCGAGCCGGTAGAAAACGAAGTGACCGAAACCGCGCTTCGCTTCCCGTTCAACCAGCGATGGGGAATCCGGGTCTGGAACTGGATCGCGCTGCGCGGCGATGCGGGCTTTACCCCCGCAGGCGTGTCCGAGGTGCAGGACCGCGGCCAGTATCTGGTCGAAGGGCCCGGGCACTGCGCCGCCTGCCACAGCCCGCGCACCCGCTTCATGACGCAGGAGGGGACGTCGCTTGGTCAGGACGGGTTCCTGACCGGCGGCGTGCTGAATGGCTGGAACGTGCCTGCGCTGCGCGGCGAAGGCAGCGAGTCGCAGCAATGGGACATCGACCAGCTGGCGATGTATCTGGCCACCGGGCGCAACATCCACTCGACCGCGAATGGCGAAATGGGGCTGGTCGTCAGTGAATCGCTTCAACACCTGACGGACGAGGACAACATTGCAATCGCCGCCTTCCTGAAAGGCGCCGACGGGGCCGCGGTGGAATTGCCCGAAAGCATCGTCGCCGAGGGCACGCAAGCATTGCCAGCACCCGATGCCGATCCAGCAGGAGAAGCCACGGCAACGATGCTGACAGAAGCATCGCCCGACATGCCGCTTGGCGCGCGGCTGTATCTGGACAACTGCAATGCCTGCCATTTCGCGTCTGGTCGCGGCGCCCCGGAAATCTTCCCTGAACTGGCCGGGAACGATCTTGCCAACGGGACGGAATCCGCCGCGCTGATCGGGATCATCCTGAACGGGGCCGAGGTCTCCTCGACCGAGCTGCGGCCGATGCATCTGGTCATGCAGGGCTATGCTGACCGGTTGTCGGATGAAGAGGTGGCCGAACTTGCGACTTTCGTACGCTCTGCCTGGGGAAATGACGGCTCTGCCGTGACGCCCGATCAGGTGGCGGCGATCCGCGATCAGGAATCGCATGACGCGACCGGCCCGGACACGATCGTCGATGCGGTGCCAGAGGCCGCGACGGCAGACGATTCAGCGGCTGAATAGACGCGTCTGTTCACTGCCAAAAAGCAAGGGGCGGCGGGTTTATCCAGCCGCCCCTGGTCATTGGGAACGACCGCGATCAGCCGTGATGCGCGGTTACCGTCTTCAGGCGGGAAAAGCCGTATAGCGCCTCGAACCCCTTTTCGCGGCCATGGCCGGATTTTCCCGTCCCGCCGAACGGCAGTTCGATCCCGCCGCCAGCGCCGTAGTTGTTGATGAAGACCTGACCCACATTCAGCTTGCGTGCCATCCGCATCTGCCGCGCCCCGTCGCGGGTCCACAGGCCAGCGACCAGCCCGTAATCGGTGCCATTGGCGATCCGCAAGGCCTCGGCCTCGTCCTCGAACGGGATCAGCACCTGCACGGGGCCGAAGATCTCTTCCTGCGCCAGACGGTGATCGGGGGGCACATCCGCGAACAGGATCGGGGCAACATAATGGCCACCCGCTGGCGCCTCGGGCAGGATCGTCCCTTCCGCCGCCACGGTGAGATCCTGCTTTCCAAGCGCGATATAGTCCGCGACGATCTTCTTCTGCTTGCCCGAGACAAGCGGACCAAGGTCGCGGTTTTCGGGCGCGGGACCGACCGTCAGACCGGCATAGACCGCCGCCATCCGTTCGCGCACCTGATCGTAGATCCCGCGCTGCACCAGCACCCGCGACGCCGCAGAACAGGTCTGACCCGCGCCCTGCACGCAAGCGCCCACAAGCGTCGGCAGCGTCGCCTCCAGATCGACATCGTCGAAAACGATATGCGGGGATTTTCCGCCCAGTTCCAGCGTCACAGGAACGACGTTCTTCGCCGCCGCTTCCTGAATATGCCGCCCCGTCATGACCGATCCCGTGAACGACACATGATCGACGCCCGGGTGGGTGGACAGCGCCGCGCCCACTTCCGCGCCGTAACCCGTCACGACGTTCAGCGCACCTGCCGGCAGTCCCGCTTCTGACGCCAGCGCCGCGAAGGCCAGCGACGACAGCGAGGCATCCTCGGCGGGTTTCAGAACGCAGGCATTCCCCATCGCCAGCGCCGCGCCCACAGACCGGCCGAGGATCTGCATCGGATAGTTCCACGGAATGATATGGGCGGTCACGCCATGCGGTTCGCGCAACGTATAGACCGTAAAGCCGTCCTGATAGGGTATGGTCGTGCCGTGCAGCTTGTCCGCCGCACCGCCGTAGTATTCCAGATAGCGGGCAAGCGCGATGGAATCGTTGCGGGCCTGTTTCATCGGCTTGCCGACATCGGTCGATTCCAGAAAGGCCAGTTCCTCGGCCCGGTCCAATACCAGTTTCGACAACCGGGTCAGGATGCGTCCGCGCTCAAAGGCCGGGGTGCGGCCCCATTCGCCTTCCAGGGCTTGTTCCGCCGCCACGACGGCTTTGCCCACATCATCCGCCGTTCCCTGACCGATGGCACCGATCGCCTCGCCCGTCGACGGATTTTCAACCGGGATCGTGTCCGGATTACCGGGCCGCTGCCACTGGCCGCCAATGAAGATCATCGTCGGATCGAACCAGAGCGATTGTTGAATTTTCATGTGATTCTCCGCTTAGCCGCAGCACGTCTTGCGGCCTGCGGGATAACCCAACGGAAGCACGTTGCCCATACCCGCCCGAAGACAAGCGTTTCTATGGGTGACAAACCCGGTTGAACTTGGGATGAATGCGCCCGACACGGGGACTGCGGCGCATGATCACGCGACAGACGCCCGTCAGAGGAGGAACCCATGACCAACACGGCGCGCAAAGCAGCCGAGTGGCTGATGTCACTGACCCACAACCTTGCGGCACTGCTGCTGGCCATCGCGTCGGTGATGGTGATCTGGCAGGTGTTCACCCGCTTCGTGCTTGGCAGCGCTTCGGGCTGGTCAGAGGTGGCTTCGCGCGCGACGATCATCTGGATGGTATTCATTGCGGCTGGCGTCGCATTCCGCACCGGCGCCATGATCTCGCTTGAATTTATCCGCAGCGTGTTGCCGCAGGGCGCCCGGCGCGCCGTGATGTGGCTGGTTGCGGCGCTGACGCTGCTGTTTCTGGGCGTGCTTGGCTGGTATGGCCTGCAGATGACGCTGCGCGTGCAGAACCAGAAGGTCGCCATGCTTGGCGTTTCAATGAGCTGGCTTTACGCGGCCATCCCGACCGGCTGCCTGATCGCCGTTCCGGGCGTCATTCTGGCGCTGATCGACCCGCCCATCCGCCCCGAAGATCAGGAGGGGGCGGCATGAATGCTGCAATTGCCGCATCGCTGATCATCCTGTTTGTGCTGTCGGTGCCCGTGGCCGTCGCCATCGGCCTGTCGGCAATGTTCGGGATCACCTTCTTCTCGACCATGCCGCTTCTGGTCGTGCCGCAAAAGATTTTCACCAGCCTCGACAGCTTTCCGTTGCTGGCCGTGCCCTTTTTCATCCTTGCCGGGAATCTGATGTCGCGGGGGGGTGTGTCCGCCCGTCTGGTTGATTTTGCGAAATCCATCATCGGCGGGATGCAGGGCGGATTGGCCAGCACCTGCGTCGTCACCTGCATGATCTTCGCGGCGATTTCGGGATCATCGGTCGCCACCACCTATGCCATCGGCGCGATCCTGATCCCGGCCATGGTCGCCCATGGCTATCCCAGGCCAATGGCGGCGACCATTCAGGCATCATCGGCGGAACTGGGGGTCATCATTCCACCATCCGTCCCGATGATCATCTATGCGGTTTCGACGGAAACCTCGGTCACGAAATTGTTCATGGCCGGCATCGGGCCCGGCATCCTCATAGCCGTCATGCTGGTCATCATGGTCCAGATCTGGTGCCGTTTCGCAGGTCTGGGCAAGCGCGACGGCGATCAGCGTCTTTCCTTCCTTGCCAGCGCGCGCAGCGCCTTCTGGGCGCTGATGCTGCCGATCATCATCCTTGGCGGGATCTATGGTGGCGTCTTCACGCCCACCGAGGCCGCCGCCGTCGCCGTGGGCTATGCCCTGTTGGTGGGCATGTTCATCTACCGCGAGATCCGCCCCGCCGATCTGCCGGACATCTTTCGCAGTGCCGCCGTGTCGACGGCGGCCATCATGCTGATCATCGGCACGGCGGGGCTTCTGTCCTTCCTTGTGAACCTGTCCGGCCTGCCGCGCGTGATTGGCGTCTGGGCCGAAGGGAATTTCGCCAGTCCCCTGGCGTTCCTGCTGGCGATCAACATCCTGCTGTTCGTGGTCGGCATGTTCATCGAAACCTCTGCCGCGATTCTGGTGCTGGGCCCGGTGCTGGCACCCATCGCCATCAGCTACGGCATCGACCCGGTGCATTTTGGTGTGGTCATGATCGTGAATCTTGCCATGGGGATGATCACACCGCCGCTTGGCGTAAACCTGTTCGCCGCCGCGTCGGTGGCCCAGATCCCCGTTCAGCGCTTGTTCAAATCGCTGCTGATGCCACTGGCGACAGTCATTCTGGCGCTTTTGCTGATCACCTATGTTCCTGCGATCAGCCTGTATCTGACGCGGGGACTGTAAGATGGGGGGCTTCAAGATGGAGAAAGACGAAATGACCATGGAACGCATCGGGATCGTCGGCATCGGGCTGATGGGGCATGGCATCGCGCATAACATCGTGACCAAGGGCTGGCCGCTTGGTTATCTTCACCACGCGGGAAACCAGCCCTCTGATGATCTGCTGCAAGCAGGGGCACGGCAATTCGACGATGTGGCCTCGCTGGCGGCGGAAAGCGATATCCTGCTGCTTTGCGTGACCGGCACCCCGCAGGTCGAGGACGTGCTGACCGGATCGGGTGATCTGCTGGCCAATCTGCGCCCCGGGATGGTCGTTGTCGACTGCTCGACCGCGATCCCGGAATCGACGCTGGCCCTTGCCCGTCTGGTCCAGGACAAGGGTGCCCATTTCATCGATGCCGCCATGACCCGCACCCCGAAAGAGGCGCATGAGGGGCGGCTGAACCTGCTGATCGGCGGCGATCCGGCCATCGTCGATCGCGTCAGCCCGGTGCTGGAAACATTTTCCGAAAACCGTTTCTATGCCGGTCCGGTCAGTTCCGGCCACCGGCTGAAGCTGCTGCACAACTTTGTCTCGCTCGGCTCGGTCACGCTGATCGCGGAAGCCGCCGCCTGCGCGCGCGCGGCAGGAATCGATGATGCCGTTCTGGTTGATTGCCTGAAACGCGGTGGCGGCTATGGCGCGGGCCTTGATCGGATGGCGCCGTATCTGCTGGACGGGGCCGTTGATCAGCTGCGCTTTACCGTGTCGAACAGCCTGAAAGACCTGACCTATTACAATGCCATGGCCGATGAGGTCGGCACCCCCCACCTGATCGCCCAAGCCACCCGCGACATCATGGCCCGGCTGGTCGAGGATGGCCACGGCGACGCGCTTCTGCCCCGGCAGGTCGATCTGATGACCAAAGACGGCGGCTGAGAGCTAGGCAATTACCGTTTCGCGGATTTCGCCGGTCAGGCCGTCGCAAATCCCCCGATCGGTGACATGGGGGCCCGGATTACAGGCCAGAGACGCACCGACAAGCGCCTTGAAACTTCGCAGGGGCGGCATCCAGTCCGCCACCTGAGCGGCTGCGATGCGCAGTTCAGCCAACGCCGCACCGATTTCCGTCACCGGAAGGTCCGCGACCAGACCGCAGACCGGCAAGGGCAGCAGCGCCAGCAGCTTGCCGCCCTGTGCCACCGCCATTCCGCCGCCGGCGTCGATCAGCGCGTTGGCAGCAAGCGCCATATCGGCCGGGTCAGTGCCGAAGACGTTCAGATTATGGCTGTCATGGGCGATTGTCGTGGCAATGGCGCCTTGCCAGCGTCCCCATTCTTCCAGCAATCCGACGACCGGGCGCGGATCGGCCCGGCCATGCCGGTGAATAACTGCCATGCGCAGCATCTCGGGCGGCGGGGCCACATGGCCATCGCGCACGGGAAGTTGCGCCTGCCCCCATTCGGTAAAACGCGGGCGGCGGACGGTGTTCACTCGCACGCTGTCGCCTGATGCCGCAATCTCGAAATCCGCTGCGGTCAGCGGTTGAAGCTTCACGGTGCCGGTGAAGGGCGGCCGCGCATGCGGTGGTTCAGGCGTCAGATGCGCGCCATCCCGCGCCACGACCCGGCCCGAGGCGATAACCAGACGGGCATCGAACTGACCCAGATCGTCGAAGACGGCGATATCAGCCCGCCTGCCAGGCGCGACCAGCCCCAGATCCACGCGCCCCAGCCGCATGGCCGCGTTCAGCGTGGCGGCGCGCAGCGCGTCGATGGGAGCCATGCCGTAACCTACCAGACGGCGCAGCAGATCGGCCATGCCGTCGCCGCGCGCCAGATCGTCGGGGAAGATGTCATCTGTGCACAGGGTCAATGTCTGCGGCAGATGGGGCAGGTCATTCAGCGCAGCGACCACTTCGGGCAGGACGTAATCATGCGAGCCGCGCAGTTCGATCGTGAAGCCTGCGCGCAGCTTTTCCATGAAGTCCCCGGCCGCGCTGATCTCGTGATCCGAGTTGATGCCGGCAGCCGCAAATCCCTGCACGTCTGCACCGACAAGTCCCCGCGCATGACCGCAGACCAGCTTCCCCGACGCCAGTGCCGCGCCCACGACACCGCGCATCTTGTCGGATCGCTGCAACACGCCGCGCATATCCATGACCTCGGCCAGACCATGGATTTCGGGCCATGACATCATCTCTCGCAGTTCGGGCGGATCGAAGGCAGCGCCCGCGACCTCGATCCCCGGCGCAGAGGGCACGCACGACGGCGCCAGCACCAGCACCCGCAGGTCCAGCCCCTTCACGGCCTCGCACGCCCAACGCACGGCGTCCAGCCCCGCAACATTGCCCAGCTCATGCGGGTCCCAGACCACCGTCGTGGTGCCGCGCGGCACCACGGCGTCGGCATAATGACGCGGTGTGACCATCGAGCTTTCGATATGCATGTGCGTGTCGATCAGCCCCGGCGCGACGAAGCCGCCCGCGCAATCCACCACCTCTGCCGCGTCGGATCGCGTGCCTGGCGCGTGGACCGAGGCGATCAGCCCGCCCACCACGCCGATATCGGCCGCGTAGATTTCGGACGTGGCGACATTGACCAGCTGCCCGCCGGTCAACAGCAGATCGAATGGCCCATGACCGGTCGCGGCAAGGACCGCACGGTCGCGCAGGGCGGTATCGTTCAAATCCTGCGGCTCTCGGATCTCAGTCAACGCGTCCCCCTGCCATGTCCATCAAGGCGCCGTGAAACTGCGCACGGATCGCCTTTGCATCCGGGTCAAGCGCCACGACCGCGTTAGGCGCGGCCTTGCCCGCTCGCCATTCTACCACGGTCATGCCTCGGGTATGAACGCCGTTCAGTTCCGCCGCAATATGGACCCGCTGATAATCCGCCAGCCCCGGTTCCAGCAGCAGCGCCGCCGCCACGGGATCGTAAAGCGCCATTGGCCGCGCGCCATCCGCGGCGATGCGGATATATCCCTCGTACAGATCGAACAGAAGCGCGGCGCGCGGACCCTTTCGCGCGCGCAGGGGCGCCAGATCATCCAGACCGACCTGCACCGCGCGGCAGCATTCTAGACCGACCATGATGAAATCCGCGCCCGCCCGCAGGACGATGTCCAGGGCCTCGGGATCGGCGGCGGCGTTGTATTCCGCGACAGCAGTGTGATTGCCGCGCGCGAAGGCGCCACCCATCCAGACGATCCGGGCTTGCGCCAGAAGTCCGGGCCGGTCCTGCGCCAGATGCGCGAGGTTGGTCAGCGGACCAAGCGCCAGAATCCACTCCCCGCCACTGTCCAGATAGGTTGCCAGCGCCGTCACAGCATCCTGCGGATCGGGACCCTGCTGAGGGGCGGGCAGGCGCGCGCCAGTGCTGGGCATCCCGTCCGGGCCCAGCACATATTGCGCGGTCTGAAGCGCGCCGGACAAAGGCGCGTCCGCCCCGGCATGAATGGGCATCCGCCATCCGAACACATCCGCCGCCGCGCAGGCATTGGCGACCGCCCGGTCCAGCGGCACATTGCCCGCAACCACCGACAGGCCCGCGACATCAGCCCCGCCCGACAGGCAAAGCCCGATCGCTGCGAGGTCGTCGAAACCCATGTCCGTGTCGATCCAGACCCGCATCTCAGGCCTTTGCCAGCGCTGCAGCGGCCTCCACCGGAAGATCGAACAGCACCGCCTCGCCGATGGCGTGGCGGGGGGCACTGGCCGGGGTTTCGGCCTTGATCAGACCGGCCTGCGTCTCGATCAGGTATTCGACCATTTCACCCAGATAAGAGGCGCCGATGACGCGGCCCTGATGCTGCCCCTGCCCCAGCACCACGGCGCGCGGCCGCCATGCCAGCGCATGCGCGTCTGTCACCGCGTCCAGCGGCAGGCTGCCCGCCGAACCGCGCAGCGCGCCATCTTCCACCGTGAAGGTGTTCTCGAAACCGATGAACTCGGCCGCGAAGGCGGTTCGCGGGCGCTCATAGACATTGGCGGGCGTGTCGATCTGTTCGATCCGGCCATCGCGCATGACCACGATGCGGTCGGCAAGCGCCAGCGCCTCGGCCTGATCGTGGGTCACATAGACCATTGTGATTCCCAGGTCCTTCTGCAGCCGCGCCAATTCGGACCGCATTTCAAGGCGCAGCCGCGCATCCAGGTTCGACAGCGGCTCGTCCAGCAGCAGCAGTTTCGGTTCGACCACAATCGACCGCGCCAGCGCCACGCGCTGCTGCTGCCCGCCCGACAGCGCCTTGGGCTGGCGATCTGCAAAGCCCGACAGCCCGACCGATTCCAGCGCTGCACCGACGCGGCGCGTGATATCGTCCCTGCTGACGCCCTGAAGACGCAGGCCAAAAGCGACATTCTCGAAAACAGTCAGATGCGGGAACAGCGCATAGGACTGAAAGACCAGACCAATGCCGCGCCTGTTTGGCGCGGTGCGGGTGATGTCGCGCCCATCCAGCGTGATCCGCCCGCCCATGGGCGTCAAAAGTCCCGCGATGGCACGCATGGTGGTTGTCTTGCCGCAGCCCGATGGACCAAGCAAGGCAAGAAGCTCGCCCCGATTCATGCTGAGATTCAGGCGATCGACCGCAACCTGCCCGCCATAGCCAAGCGTCAGATCGGAAAGCGAAAGAAAAGCATCAGACATAGCGCGAAAGCCCCAGAAGTTTCTCGGCCACCATCACGATCGCCAGCGACATGAAGGCCAGAAGGCCCGACAGCGCGGCGATGGAGGGGTCATAGTTGAATTCCATATAAGCCATCATGTCGATCGGCAGCGTAGATACGCCGGGACCGGTCAGAAAAAGCGATACGGGAACCTGGTTGAACGAGGTGATGAAGCCGATGATGAAGGCTGCCATCACGCCATTGCGGATATTGGGCATCACCACTTTGAAAAATGCCTGCATCCGGGATGCGCCAAGCAGAACGGCCGCCTCCTCGATATCCACGCGCAGGTTCACCAGAGAGCCAGAGACGATGCGCACGGCATAGGGGATCAGCAGGGCGGTATGGCCGATGAACAAGGCGGGCAGAATGCCGATTCCCATCGGAATGACCAGATATCGCAGCAGCGACAGCCCGACGATGATTCCCGGCACGATGATCGGTGCCGACAGCACATTGCGGACCACGGCAGCACCCGGGGGATCATAGCGTTCCAGCCCGTAGGCAGCCGGAATACCGATCAGCAGTGCCAGAAGCGTGGCACCCACCCCGAGGACAATAGAGATCCTGAAGGTGTTCCGGAAGCTTTCGACCTCGAAGACGCGGGCGACCCAGCGCATGGACAGGCCTTCGGGCGGAAAGGCCAGGGTCTCGCCCGCAGACAGGCCGGCAAGGCAGACGATGACGAAGGGACCGATCAGGAAGATCAGCACGAGGACCAAGATGATCTGGCCGAGGATACGCATCATCGTGCCCCTTTCCGCGCCGAAGCAAGGCGCTTCAGCAAGACATTCGTCAGGATCGACATCATGATCAGGATCACCGCAATGACGCTGGCGGCAGCGAAGTCATTGGCCACCGCCACGCGCTGATAAAGAAGCGTTTCCAGCATCAGAACCTTTGATCCGCCAAGGATTGCCGGCGTGACATAGGCCGTCAGCGAACCGACAAAGACAAGCGTGCCGCCCACGACCAGCCCGTCACGCGTCAACGGCAGGATCACTTTCCAGAAGACCTGGACCCAGTTCGCCCCCAGCATCCGCGCCGCCGGCACAACGTCTCGCGGCAGGTTTTCAAGCGCAGAGATCAGCGGCAGCACCATCAGCGGAAAGAAAAGCTGGATCAGCCCGATAAAAATGGCCGTTTCCGAAAACAGGATCCGTGCCGGGGTCTCAAGTATCCCGGTCCCGGTCAGGAACTGGTTCACGATCCCGGTCTTGCCCAGAATGACCACCCAGGCATAAGTCCGCGCCACGGGCGAGATCATAAGCGGCAGCACAAGCGTTGCAATGAGCCGGCCTTTGGCACGGTCGCTGGCGTCAACGATACTCAGCGCGACGGCGTAACCCACCACGGCCGAGATACCGGTAACCCACAGGCCCAGCCGGAAGGTCCGCCAGAACACCTCGCGGTTCAGTCCTGACGAGAAGAATTCCGTGAAGCTCTGCAAGCCCCAGCCGCCGTCTGCGCCGATAAAGGCCCCGGACAGCAGGATCAGCACGGGCAGCAGGAATCCCAGCAGGATGAAGATGGTGGCGGGGGCAAGCAGGGTCAGCCCAAGGCGCCGGTCCTGGAACATGGCAGTCCTCCGAGAGTGTTGCCCCCGGCGGACGCGCGCCGAGGGCGTTTCGGGTGTTAGCGGGCCACCTTGGCGTTCCAGCCTTCCAGCCAGGCATCGCGGTTCTCGATCTGCATCCGCGCAGGCAGGAATTTGATCGAAGCCGCAAGGTCCGAGCCGAAAGACAGGCCCTCGGCGATGTCGTCCGGAACCTCGACCTCGGTGTTCACCGGGCTGTCAGCCTGCGCCTCGGCCAGTTTCTGCTGAACCTCGGTCGACAGCCAGTAATCCATGAACTCCTGTGCCAAATCGGCATTGTCGGTGCCCTTCACCATCGAGATGACGTTCATGCCACCCGATTGGCCTTCCTTGGGTGTCGCCCAGCGTGCGCTTGGTACCGTCTTCAGAAGGTTCGCCCAGCCAAAGCGCCCGATGACCGAGACCGCGATCTCTCCCTGCTGCATCAGCTGCGGGATCTGGCCGCCCTTTTCATAGAAGGTGACGATTTCGTCGCGATGCTCGGCCACCATGTCGATGGCCTGACCAAAGTTCGGATCGTCCGAGCCAAGGGCCGTCTCGATCATGTAGAGCGTCAGCGGTCCCTGAGTGGTCGACACATTGGGTAGCGCCACCTGACCGGCCATTTCATCGGAAAACAGATCGAGCCAGGAATCCACCCCGTCGATGACATCGGAATCGTAGACAATCGAGGTGCCATAAAAGGTATAACCCACCGCCAAATTGCCGCCGACCGGGTCCTTGGCGAAGTCGTAGATCTTCGCGATATTGGGCAGCTTTGCGGGGTCAAACGCTTCGATCAGCCCCTTGTCAGCGGCCTCCAGCGCGCTCGCGTCGGAAAACGCGATCACGTCGACGACGGGGTTTGCGGCATTCGCTTCCAGCTTTGCCAGCCGCTCAGAGGAGTTGCCCAGCTCGATCACAAGCGTGCAACCGCACTTTTCCTCGAACGGGGTATAGAGCGCTTCCTTATAGGCATCCTGAGAGATGCCATAGACCGAAATCGTCAGCTCCTTGTCCTGCGCAAATGCTGCGGTTGCTGTCAGCGCTGTCAGTCCGGCAGAGAGAAGAAGTTTCATGATACTGTCCTGTTGGTTGCTTCGTGTTGTGGGGCTGCGGTCGAGGCGCGGGCGACAAGCGAAACCGGCACCAGATCGGGGCCTTCGCGCTCGCCCATGGCGCGGGCCAAGGCCAGTTCGGCGACCCGGTCCAGATCCTGGCGTACCGTCGTCAGCGGTGGCGACGTGATCCGGCCCCAGACCGTATCGTCAAAGCCCGCCACCGAAATCTGGTCGGGCACGGCGATGCGCCGTTCGTTCAGTGCCATGATCGCGCCAACGGCAAGCGTGTCATAGGTCGCCGCAATCGCCGTCACCTGTCCGGGCTGCCAATCCATGACAAAGTCACGCGCAGCCGTAAACTGAAGCGGCAGACTGGCAGTCTGTGTCCTGACGCCGAAGGCGCGCAGGGTTTCCTCGATACTGGACAGCCGCAGATGATTGACACGCGACGCCGGTGCATCACCGCCGTTCAGGATCAGGACGTCGCGATGCCCCAACCCGGCCAGATGACCGGCGATCAGGCGGCCACCGGCGCCATGGTCCGACGATACGGCATTCAGGGGATTTGTCTCGGCATCGATGACGATCAGGGGCGTGGGCAGCCGCAAGCCGTTCAGCGACGAGCCCCGCATCGGCACCAGCAGCACCGCATCCATTCCGCGCGCCGCCAGTTCCGTGACATTCGATCGCTGCATCTCGATATCGCCAAGCGAGTCTGCGACGGTCAGAACCAGTCCGCGCGCGCGCGCCGCCATCGCGAAAGCACGCGCAAATTCAGCGAACAGCGGCATTCGGAAATCAGGCAGGACCAATCCCACCTGCTGACTGCGCCCGGTGCGCAACGCCCGACCAAGCCCGGACGGCGCATAGTCCATTTCCTTCGCCTTTTCACGAACCCGGCTGGCAATCCTGTCTGACACCCGACCCTTGCCCAGCAGCGCATTCGATACCGTCGCCCGCGACACCCCAAGTGCGTCAGCAATATCCTGCATCGAAGACCGCTTCGGCTGAACCATAGCGCTGTCATCCCATCATTGCGGAAAGATTCGTATTCCACATGATTACACGATTAACCTTGGCCTGCAAAGCTTTTCTGTGCCGTGATGCCGCTGTCTGCCCGTTTTTCGGCCAGCAGCCACCCCTTGCACCCCGCGCTGCGCGCAGGGACTATGCCAGCCACGGGGCCCGCGCCTGATCCGGCCTCTGCAGCATGGGGGGATGAAGGTCATGGCGGAATCCACGAATATCTTCGAAATGGGGCTGGACGCGAATGCTGCGAATTTCGTGCAGCTGTCGCCCTTGTCTTTCATCGAACGCACGGCCGCGATCTATCCCGAAATGTGTGCCGTCATTCATGGGGATGTGCGCAGGAACTGGGCTGAAACCTATGCCCGCACCCGCAGGCTCGCCTCGGCGCTGTCGCGTCGGGGCGTCGGCAAAGGCGACACCGTGTCGATCATCGCGGCCAATATTCCGGAAATGTTCGAATCCCATTTCGGCGTACCGATGTCAGGGGCCGTGCTGAATACAATAAACACGCGGCTTGATCCCGAGGCGGTTGCCTTCATCCTGAACCATGCCGAGGCGAAGGTGCTTCTGGTTGACGTCGAATTTGCCGAACTTGCCGAGCGTGCCGTCAAGATGGCTGGCCGGCACGACCTGCTGGTCGTCGATATCGAGGATGACAGTTTCGAAGGCAGCGCCCGGGTCGGCGCGTTGACTTATCAGGGCCTGCTGGACGAAGGCGATCCCGATTTCATCTGGTCGCTGCCCGAAAGCGAATGGGACGCGATCAGCCTGAATTATACGTCTGGCACCACCGGCGATCCGAAAGGCGTCGTTTACCACCATCGCGGCGCGATGCTGAACGCAATGTCGAATATCGTCACCTGGGGCATGGAACATCATGCCCGCTATCTGTGGACGCTTCCGATGTTTCACTGCAACGGCTGGTGTTTTCCCTGGACCATCGCCGCCAATGCCGGGGTCTGCATCTGCCTGCGCGCGGTCAGGGCCGAGCCGGTTTT
Source organism: Paracoccus denitrificans (assembly GCA_005768755.1). Taxonomy (GTDB): domain Bacteria; phylum Pseudomonadota; class Alphaproteobacteria; order Rhodobacterales; family Rhodobacteraceae; genus Paracoccus; species Paracoccus denitrificans_B. The sequence continues at coordinate 24,949 of VAFL01000017.1, forward strand.
CCAGCTGATCCGCGACGAGGCGGTCACCCATTTCTGTGGCGCACCGATCATCCTGCAGATGCTGGTCAACGCGCCCGACGATCTGAAGGATTTCACACAAGAAGTGAAGGTCATGACGGCAGGCGCGCCCCCGCCCGCCGCTGTTATCGCCAATATGGAAAAAATGGGCGTTGACGTGACGCAGGTCTATGGACTGACGGAAACCTACGGCCCTTCGGTCGTCAGCGCATGGCAGGGAAAATGGAACGGGTTGGCAGGCGATGATCGCGCCCGGCTGAAGGCGCGGCAGGGCGTGAAGAACATAGCACTGGAAGGGCTGATGGTCGCCGATGCCGATACGCTGGTACCGGTGCCCCCGGACGGGCAGACAATCGGCGAGATATTCATGCGCGGCAACAACGTGATGAAGGGCTACGTAAAGAACCCCGCCGCGACCGAAAAAAGCTTCCGCGGCGGCTGGTTCGCCTCGGGCGATCTGGGGGTCATGCACCCGGACGGCTATATCGAGATCAAGGACCGTCTGAAGGACATCATCATATCGGGGGGCGAGAATATTTCCTCGGTCGAGGTCGAGGATGTGCTCTATCGCCATCCTGACGTGCTGGAGGCCGCGGTTGTTGCCCGACCGGATGATAAATGGGGCGAAACGCCGTGTGCTTTCGTGACACTGAAACCGGGACGCACCCTGACCGGGCCGGAGCTGACCGAATTCTGCCATCAGAACATGGCCCGCTTCAAGGTGCCCAAAACGGTGATCTTCGACGAGCTTCCGAAGACCTCTACCGGCAAGATCCAGAAATTCGTCCTGCGCGACCGGGCAAGGGGCCTGGGCGCCGGCTAGACGTTTTCGCGCAGGTGCGCGCGTGCCGCGCGCGCGATGACCAGCCCTTCATTCGTCGGTATCACCATGACCTTGGCACGCGACAGATCAGACGAGATGATCGTCGCGTTTTCAGCGTTGCGGGCGTGGTCGATCTCGATCCCCATCCATTCGGTCCGTTCGCAGATCCTTGACCGGATCAGGCGCGAATTCTCGCCAATTCCGCCGCAGAAGACGAGCGCGTCAATCCCGCCCATCGACGCCGCCATTGCGCCCAGCTCTCGCTGGATGCGGAAGACGAAATAGTCGATGGTTTCGCGCGCCTCGGGTGCGTCTGATGCTTCCAGCGTGCGCATGTCATTGGACAATCCGCCAGACAGACCCAGCAACCCCGACCGGCGATAGAGCATGTCGGAAATCGCGTCGGCATCCATGCCTTCCTGTTCCATCAGATAGATCAGAACACCGGGATCAAGCTGGCCTGGCCGCGTGCCCATCGGCAGGCCGTCAAGCGCCGAAAACCCCATTGTCGAGGCGACCGAACGGCCGTGCTGGATGGCGCACATGGACGCGCCATTCCCCAGATGCGCGACCACCACCCGACCAGCCGCGATCAGGGGCGCACGGGCCTGAAGTTCCGACGTGATGTAGTCATAGCTGATGCCATGAAACCCGTACCGCCGAACGCCCCGGTCATAATATTCGCGCGGCAGGGCGAAGGTGTCGTTCACCCATGGGTGTGAGCGGTGAAAGGCCGTATCGAAGCAGGCGATCTGCGGGACGCCCGGATAGGCGGCCGTCGCGGCACGAATGCCGGCCAGATTATGCGGCTGATGCAGCGGCGCGAAAGGTGCAAGCGCCTCCAGCCGGGTCAGCACGTCCTGATCGACCAGGGTGGGACGGTCGAATTCGATGCCGCCATGCACGACGCGGTGGCCGATGGCACCCAGCTTGTTGTCGGGAAAGGCGGCGCGCAGGCTGTCCAGCACTGCCCTGATCGCCTGGCCATGATCGACAAGCGGAATATTGGCGACCGGCAAGTCATGGCCGGCCGCGTCCTGCAGCGTCATCGTGGCCTGATTGGCCCCGATCCGGTCAACCATACCTTTGGCGATCGGCTGGTCGCCCGTATCGTCATAAAGCGCGAATTTCAGCGACGATGACCCGGCATTAAGCGTAAGGACATCGCCGATTACAGGAATTTCGCCGACTTTGCCGGCCTCGGCGGCTAGCTCATCCATTGGCCGCCATCGACGTTGTAGGTCTGCGAAACGATGTAATCCGCATCAGCCGAAGCAAGGAACACCGCCATGCCGGTCAGATCGGCGGGTGTGGCGAAGCGGCCGGCGGGAACGCCCGCCGCAACTTCCGCCTTTTTCTGGCCAGGCGCCTTGCCTTCCAGCTTGGCGAACATCGAATCGACATGCTGCCAATGTTCGCCATCTACGACGCCGGGGGCGATCGCATTGACGTTGATACCGTGCTTGATCAGGTTCAGACCCGCCGACTGGGTCATGCTGATCACCGCAGCCTTGGTCGAGCAATAGATCAGCACCAGCGGTTCGCCCCGCCGACCCGCCTGACTGGCCATGTTGATGATCTTGCCACCGTGACCCTGCGCAATCATCTGACGAGCCGCCGCCTGCATGGTAAACAGCGTTCCCGCGACATTGACCGCATAGAGCTTGTCATAGCTGGCGCGGGTGATGTCTACGGTTTCGGCCGCATCGAACAGGGCCGCGTTGTTGACAAGGATATCCAGCTTGCCCGCCTGCGCGACGACGGCATCAATGGCCGCGTCAATGCTGTCCTGTTGCGTCACGTCCAGCGCCACGGCATAGGCCCCCGGTCCGATATCCGTTGCCGCCTGACGCGCCGCATCAAGGTTGATGTCGCCAATGGCCACGGTCGCGCCTTCGCGGACATAGGCCGCCGCAAATTCCCGACCGATGCCGCGCGCCGCACCGGTTATCAGGGCAGATTTTCCATCAAGACGTTTCATGTCGGTTCGAACCCATCCTTTGCCATTGCCAATCTGTCCAGGGCGCGGCCGCGCCAAATTCGGGGGCAGTTACGCATGTTCCGCAATCGCTGTCAGCCCGCTAATTCGACGCAGCACTTGCCCCAAGGTCAAGGGTTGACGCGTCATTCGAATTCGACTGAAGTCCCGCGACCACGTCCCGGCCTTTTATTGTGGCGGTCACCCATGCAGCAAAAACACGTATCGCACCTGCCGCAAACCCGGCCTGTAGCGCGTAGAACCCGTGCTGTGCTGGTTGCGGCATTCAGCGCCTTGTTCGTTCTGACAGGTTGCGCCAGCCGCCCGGGGCCAGAGACGCTGCTGCCGGTGGCCAACATGCCCGACAGCAGTGCCAACCTGACCCTTCTGACCGCCACCGACCGTGCATTGTCCAGCATTGATCCGCCGAACTATGGCAGCGAACGCAGCGCCATGAGCTATGAAGAGTATCAGCTTCGGGTCGACGTTTCTGACCCGGATCCGCGCAAACAGCCTGACATTACCGTCGCAGAACGGCGCCGGTTCGGGCGCGCAGCGTTCCTTCAGACCTTGAACAAGATGCAGCGGGGCCGCAACGGGACCGTCATCCTTTTCGTTCACGGATATAACAATACCTATCAGGAAGCGATCATGCGCCTGGCTGGAATGGCGGCCGAGTCGCGCGTCAACGCGGTTCCGGTGGTGTTTTCGTGGCCCTCGGCGGCGTCGGTCACGGGCTATGTCTCTGACCGCGATTCCTCGACCTACGCGCGCGACGACCTGACGGCTTTGCTGACCGATCTGGCCACCGCCAGCCCTGACAGTAACGTCATGGTCATCGGTCACAGCATGGGCGGGTGGCTGGTGATGGAGGCGCTGCGTGAACTGCGCCAGACCGGCAGGGACGACGTGATTTCGCATCTGCAGGTCGGACTGGCCTCACCGGATATCGACCTTGATGTATTCGCGAAACAGATCGGTGACGTCGGGCCGCTGGATCCGCCCCTGACGGTGCTGGCTGCGTCAGATGATCGGGCACTTGCGGCATCGGCGCGGGTGTCGGGCGGCAAACCGCGGCTGGGTGCAGTCAATCCCGCCGATCCCGTCATTCAGGCCTTTGCGCAGCAGGCAGGGGTGCGGCTGATCGACATTTCGGCGCTGCCGTCAAGCGGGCGGGCAAACCATGACAGGTTCCTGGCGCTTGCATCGCTGCGCGCCCCCGACACGCAAGCCAACCCCCTGCAGGAACTGCGAAGTGCTGGCGGCTATGTGCTGGGCAGCGCGGGGCGCATCCTGTCCTACGGCGCGCGCTAGATCATTTGACACGTTCCCCTGACGTTTCAACGATGCCGCAACCCCCGCCGCGTCGTGTCGCGTCGCGCTGATGGCAGCCATTGATGGCGCCTATTTGCCATCTGCGCACCGGCAGAGGAAGGTTCCGCCACAGGCTGAAGGCGTCCCGCGCGAACGCGCCGGGACCGGACTGAACACCTGCGCCCGGCACAACAGGAAAGGCATCGACATGACATTCACCCCCGAAACCCGGGTCGATCTCGGCCGGTTCTGGTCCACGATCGAAGCCTCGGGGGAAATTGGAAAGGGCCGCCCCGGTGGGCTTTCGCGCCTGACCTTGACCGATGCGGATCGCGATATGCGCAACGTGTTCGTTCAGTGGTGCGAAGATGCCGGGCTGGACGTGCAGATCGACCAGATGGGCAATATCTTCGGCCGCCGCGCGGGCACCGACAACGACCTGCCGCCGATCCTGATCGGCAGCCATCTGGACACGCAGATCAATGGTGGCCGTTTCGATGGCATCGCGGGCGTGCTGGCGGGGCTTGAGGTGATCCGCAGCCTGAACGATGCCGGCCACATCACCCGCCGCCCGATCATTGTCGTCGACTGGACGAATGAGGAAGGCGCGCGGTTCTCTCCGCCCATGGTCGCCTCGGGTGTGTTTGCCGGCAAATACACGCAGGATTGGGCGCATGACCTGATCGCCGATGACGGCGCGCGTTTCGGGGATGAACTGGCACGCATCGGCTATCTGGGCGACGCTGCCTGCGCCGCTAGCCCGGTCGACGCCTATTTCGAACTGCATATCGAACAGGGCCCGATCCTTGATGCCGAAAGCCGGCAGGTGGGCGTCGTGACCGGCGGCTATCCCAGCCACGGGATGCGGGTCATGTTCAATGGCCAGACCGCCCATACCGGTCCGACGCCGATGGACCTGCGCCATAACGCGCTGATCGCGGGCGCGCGCTGGCTGACAGCGGTGGACGATATCGGCTGGGAATTCGCGATACATGACGGCAAGGCCACCGGATCACGGCTTGCGGCATGGCCGAACAAGCCCGGCATCCTGTCGGAAAGCGCGCAATGTGTGGCCGATGTGCGCCACCCGGACCCGATCACCGCCCGCGTGATGGCAGAAAAGATGCGCCGCGCCGCGCTGTCCGCCGCCGCCATTGCGGGATGCGAACTGGAAGTCGAGGACGAATGGGAATGGGGCGGCGACATCTTCGACGCCGATCTGATCGGCCTGATCCGCGACGAGGCCGTCCGGCAGGGCTGGAACTGGCGCGATATCCAGTCGCAGGCAGGCCATGACGCCTATCACATAGCGCTTGTTTGCCCGACGGCAATGATCTTCACCCCCTGCAAGGGCGGCATCACACATAACAACGAAGAATTCTGCGAGCCCGAGGATTTTCTGGCCGGGCTGAACATGCTGCTGCACGCCGTTGTGCGGCGCGCCGATCGCTGAAGGCGTCAGTTCATATCCGGGTACAGCTGCTGCAGTTCGGCCAGAAGATCGACAAACTTCCGCTCTGCGGCGGTGAGCGGTCCGTTCTCGGCAAAGACCAGAAACACGTCCGCGCCAAGCGGATGATCGGGCAGACGCAAGGGCCAGATCTGGCCGGCCTCTGCCTCTTGCGTGACGGAATCAACCGGCAGGATGCCGATGCCGACGCCCGCGATGATCATCCGCCGGATCTCGCCCAGATCATGGCTTGATCCGCTGATCCGCCGCCCCATCCCCAGCCCGTCGCGCAGCATGGCCATGGGTTCCAGCCCCATGCCTTCGGTCGCGCAGCTGAAGGCCACGAAGGGCTCTTGCGCCAGTTCGCGGGGTGTCACCTCCTCGCGCCCGTAAAGCGGATGTTCGGCGCCGCAGAAGACGGCGAAGGCTTCGCGGAAAAGCTGACGGCATTCGACACCGGGCAAAGGCTTTGGCAGCAGGCAGATGCCCACGCCCTGCTTGTCATTGGTGATCTGGCGCACGGTTTCCAGCGAATTGCGCACCTCGATCCTGATGCTGGTCGAAGGGTAGCGCTGATGGAAAAGCCTGATCGCTTCGTCGATCAGGGGGGATCGCAGCCGGCTGATTATACTGACCGTGAGGCTGCCGAATTCTTCGTCTTGGCGGTCTTCGGACATGGCGGCGATACGGTCCACGCCCCGCAGGATCTCGGCGCATTCCTGATAGATGCGTTCGCCGCGCAGGGTCAGGGCGAAATGGCGGCTGCCACGAAAGACCAACTGGCAGCCAAGCTGTTCCTCCAGCCGCTGAAGGGCAAGGCTGACGGAAGGCTGGCTCATGTTCAGGCGCCTGGCAGCGCCTGTCAGGCTTTCTTCTTCTGCGATCAGACAGAAGGTGCGAAGCAGGTTCCAGTTCAGATCGGCGACGGCCGGTCGATTCGGCATGAGACGTTCCCGAGAATGCGCGGCGCCAAGATTGCACCCCGACGACCACATGCGGCAAGGGCGTCGTGATGGGGCGCCGTTCGGCGGGACCTGCGCTGCAGCCAGAAATCGCGACAGCGCAGACAGTTGTCCTAGCGGGCGGCGGTAACGATGAATTCAACCTTGTAGCCGGGTGTGGCCAGCTTCGCCTCGCCAGTTGCGCGGGCCGGCAGGTTTTCAGGATCGACCCAGGCGTCATAGACCGCGTTCATGGCCGCGAAATCTGCCATATCGGCCAGCCAGACCGTGACGGACAGGATGCGCGATTTGTCCGATCCGGCCTCGGCCAGAAATTTGTCGACATTTGCCAGTGCATCACGCACCTGGGTTTCGATATCGGCGCCCTCGGTTCCGACCTGACCGGCAAGGTAGACGGTATCGCCGTGAATGACCGCCTGGCTCATCCGGGGGCCGTTTCCGATACGTGTGATGGACATGAGTGATCTCTTTCGCAGATGTTTCGGTTCGAGCGCACGACCCTGGCCTGAGCGCCCCGACCGCGCATTGTCATGACCCGCCGCCCTTTCGCAATGCCGAAAGGCGTCCGGGCCCAACATGCGCGGATCAGCGAACCGCGCCAGCCTATGCCAGCCATAAATAGCGCCGAGTTGACAGAATCCTGCTGCGAAACGCTAAACTACCCGATGAACGGGTTGCGGGCTTTGCCTCGCAAGCCCATACGAAGCCGGCGCAAGAACGGCCATTCTCATCTGCAGCGCAGGTCCGATCCGGCAGCGCCCAACAAGGAGTCTCTGATGAATTTTCCATTTGCTTCGATGCCTCGCCGGCTGGCGGTTTCGGCCATGTCGCTTCTTCTGGTGACGGCAGCCAACGCGACAGAGCTGCGGATGCTGACCAGCTATGGCATGAACACGGCCTATACCGAAAATGTCGCCGTCCGCTTCAATGACATGGTCGCTGAAGCCTCGGGCGGGGAAACCACGGTGACGCTGCAAGGCCCCGATGTCGTGCCGCCGCTGGAACAGTTGCAGCCGGTTGCGGCGGGCGTATTCGACATGCTGTATACGCATGGCGCCTATCACACCGACACCACAGGCGTCGGCGCGGCCATGGATGCGGTCGCGGTCGATCCGGCCAAGGTCCGCGATTCAGGGATCTGGGATCTGATCGACAAGCATTACAACGAACTTGGCCTGAAGGTGATCGCCATTGTTCCGCTGGGTTCGTCGGGCTTCCAGTACGTTCTGAAGGAACCGATCGAAGCTGCGCCGTCGCTGCAGGGTCGCCGGCTGCGCGGCAGCCCGACTTATACCAATATCACCACCCAGCTGGGCGGTGCGCCGGTTCTGATGTCCTCGGGCGAGGTCTATTCGGCAATGGATCGCGGCGTGATCGACGGCGCGGCCTGGGGGCTGAACGGCGTCAAGGACCTGGGCTGGCACGAGGTGGCGGGCTATTTCACCAAACCGACCTTCGGGCAGACCTATACCTATGTCCTGATGAACCTCGACAAGTTCAACGGGTTGGATGAGGCAGAGCGGACCTTGCTGCTGGAACAGGGCACGGCGCTGGAAGACACGAGCGCCCCGCTTCTGGACGAGCTGGCGGTCAAGGAATGGGACGAGCTGAAGGAGCTGGGAATGGAAGAAACCCAGTTCGCACCAGAGGATGTGCCGAACCTGACCACACTGGTCAATGAAGGGATCTGGCAACTGGGCATGGACAAATCGGCTGATGTCGTGGGCCAGATGAAGCAGCTGGCGGAAGAAAACGGACTGACCCAGTAAGGCGCATGCCCAGCCGGCCAGACAGGAGTACCACGATGCCCGCCATCCTGCGTCTACAGGATCTCATCACCCGCTGGCTGTATGTCCTTGGCGGTGTCGCATTATGCGGCATCGTCATCAGCTACCTGATCGAGGTGGTGATGCGCTACATGTTCAACGCGCCGACCCTGTGGTCGCCCTCGGCTGTCGCCTATCTGCTTTGCGTTTCGTCAATGCTGGCCATGCCGGAACTGGCCCGGACGCGGGGCCATATCGCCATCACCATGCTGGAGGAGCGGATGCCAGCCGCGACAAGTGCGCGGCACCGGCGCCGGACCGCCGCGCTGACGGCGGCGATCTGCCTTTGCGCGGCATGGATGATCGGGACCGAGATGATGCGTCAGGCGCAATCAGGCACCACGACTGCGTTCGGCGTGCGTATTCCCAAGGTCTGGCTGTCGGGACTGATCTTCTACGGTTTCGTGAATACCGCGCTTTACTATCTGCGCGCCACGCTGCTGCCCGGCACCCTGCCCCAGCCCGACTACGCCCCGCAGGAGGTCTGAGCGATGGATTGGCAAATCGTTCTTTCGCTGGCCATCGGCACGTTGATGGTCCTGTTCGCACTCGGCGTGCCGGTTTTCGCGGCCTTCCTGGCAATCAATGTCGCAGGGACCTTCTGGCTGATGGGGCCGGCCGGGTTCGGGATGTTCACCAATAGCATCTACGACACCGTGACCTCGGAAACGCTGACCACCATCGCGCTTTTCGTGCTGATGGGCGAGTTGCTGTTCCGGTCAGGATCGATCGACGTGATCTTCGATTCGCTCGATACACTGATGGGCCGCATCAAGGGGCGGCTGTATTTCTTCGTCGTGGCGCTGTCGACGCTGTTTGGTGCGCTGTCGGGATCGGCGCTGGCGGTGACGGCAATGCTGTGCCGCTCGGCCCTGCCGACGATGCGCGACCGGGGCTATGACGAAAAGCTTTCCGTGGGGCTGATCCTGGGTGGTGCGGGGCTGGCGCCGATCATTCCGCCCAGCCTGATGGTGATCATCATCGGATCACTGGTCGATGTGTCCATTGCGAAGCTTCTGATTGCGGGGATTGTGCCGGGCCTGATCCTGGCCGGGCTGTTCATTGCCTATACCCTGTTCAAGATCTCTGCCGATCCGACGGCAGTGCCACCCATGTCCGCCGACGATCAGCACAGTCGCACAGCCGCCGAACGCTGGCGCGCCCTTGGCCGGATGCTGCCCTTTTCGATCATCATCTTCTCGGTTCTCGGGCTGATCATGCTGGGCATCGCCACGCCATCGGAATCGGCTGCCACGGGGGTGGCGGGCGCGATTATCGTCGCGATCATCTATCGCAGGTTCAGCCTGACGATGGCATGGGACTCGATCATGTCATCGCTGGGGATTTCGGCCATGATCGTGGCGATCCTGGCATGTTCGAAGTTCTTCAGTCAGCTTCTGTCATTCACCGGTGCCACGGCCGGTATGGTTCAGACCGCAACCGAGCTGAATGCCAGCCCGATGGTGATGCTGCTGATCCTGATGCTGATCCCGCTGATCGCCTGCATGTTCATCGACCAGATTGCCTTCATGATGGTTGTGGTGCCGATCTATGCCCCCATCGTTAAGCTGTACGGCTTCGATCCAGTATGGTTCTGGACCCTGTTCCTGATCAACCTTGCGATCGGAAGCCTGACCCCGCCCTTCGGCTATAACCTGTTTGCCGCCAAAGGCAGTGCGCCATGGCTGAAGATGCCGGTGATCTTTTCTGCAGCCATTCCAATCGTGATCTGTTTCCTGATCGGGCTCGTGCTGTTTGCGACGATACCTGCCCTTATCACCTGGCTTCCCAGCTTCATCTGACCTGCGCGCGATAGGACCTGTCATGTATCAAATCGGACCCATGCCCGACCCCATCGCGCCCGATGCACTGGCATCCTTGCGCGAATGCGAGCCTGCAACCATCGGCCATTTCCGGGAGGAGGGGTTTGTGGACCCCGGCATATCCTGCCGGCTGGAGGGGGCATGGATCGCGGGAACAGCCGTAACCATTTCGCTTCCGGCAGGCGACGGCACGCTTCTGAACCATGCAATGCGTCTTGTCAGGCCCGGCGATATCCTTGTGATCGATCTTCGCGGCGACCGCCAGCACGCCTGCTGGGGCGGGGTGCTGACCGAGACTGCGAAAATCGCAGGTCTGGCAGGCGTGGTGATCGACGGTATGGCGACCGATATTGCGGCCATCCGACAACAGAAGCTGCCCGTATGGTCGCGCGGCCTGGCAGCGAAGACGACCAAGCTGCGCAACCTGGGCGGATCGATGAATCAGCCCACGGTCGTCGGCGGCGTGGCGGTTCATCCGGGCGACGCCATTCTGGCCGATGAAAACGGCGTCCTTGTGTTGCCGCCTGATCAGCTGTCTGCGATCACCACACGCACCCTGCAGATGCAGGCGGACGAGTTGCAACTGCTGAAACGCCTTCACGCGGGTGAGGTCCTGCCAGAGATCAGCGGCGCCAGCGCAATGGTGGCAGCGGACGCCCAGCCGCGCGGCACCTAGAAATTCACCTGATCGCCGCCCTTCAGGGCCAACAACTCGCGTGCTTCAGTCGGGGTCGCGATTTCCAGACCCATTTCTTCCACGATACGGCGGATCTTTGTGACCTGTTCGGCATTGTTCGCGGCCAGTTTGCCGCGCCCGATGAACAGGCTGTCTTCCAGCCCCACGCGTACGTTGCCGCCCATCATCGCGGCCTGCGTCGCCAACGGCATCTGCCACTTGCCCGCTGCCAGGACTGACCAGCGATACTGATCGCCGAACAGCTTGTCAGCGGTTTCCTTCATGAAGACAAGGTTTTCGACCGATGGCCCGATCCCGCCCAGGATTCCGAAGATCATCTGCACGAAGAATGGCCCCTTCACCAACCCGCGATCCACAAAATGCGCGAGGTTATACAGGTGGCCCACATCGTAGCATTCATGCTCGAACCGGGTGCCATGATCTTCGCCCAGCATCTTCAGAATGCGTTCGATGTCGCGAAACGTGTTTCGGAAAATGAAATCGTCCGTGCTCAGCAGATAGGGCTTCTCCCAGTCAAACTTCCATTCACGGTCCTTCTTCGCCAGCCCGTGAATCGCGAAGTTCATCGACCCCATGTTAAGCGAGCACATTTCCGGGGCGGTTTTCAGCGGCGCGGCCAGCCGTTCCTCGACCGTCATCGCAAGGCTGCCACCGGTGGTGATATTGATGACCGCATCGGTGGACTGCTTGATGCGCGGCAGAAACTGCATGAAGACATCCGGGTCGGGCGTCGGACGGCCGTCGTCGGGGTCGCGCGCATGCAGGTGCAGGATGGCAGCACCGGCTTCCGCTGCCTCGATCGCCTGTTTCGCGATGTCATCGGGCGTATAAGGCAGGTTTGGTGACATCGAGGGCGTATGAATGCCGCCGGTGATCGCGCAGGTGATGATGACCTTGCCTTGCGTGGCGCTCATGTTTCAGTTCCTTTCGTCATCCGGAATCGTCGCCGCGCGGGAAGGCCGCGCCGTGTCACGACGGATATTGAAGCGAAAACCGGAAATTGGGAAGCCGGGCGCGTGCCACCGGCGTCGGCAGGAACCCTGCATGACGCCGCAAAAAGGCAACAGCAACCCGGCTGAAACAGCCAAGGCGGATTAACCAACCCAATAAATGTTGACTTGCGACAGGTTCGTGTTCTGATACTTTCATACAGGTGTAGACAGGTATGTAACGAGTGACTGCGCAATCAAAACCGGAACGCGTTGCCGCCCAGATCGAGGCCGAGATCAGGGGCGGAAGCCTTGGCCACGGCGATCCGTTGGCCAGCGAAAACGCGTTGGTCCGCCGGTTTTCCGTATCGCGCACGACCGTGCGCCGTGGTTTGGAAATTCTTGCCGAACGTGGGCTGATCGAAACCCGTGTCGGCATCGGGTCCTTCGTGACCTTCGACGGCAAAGTGCTGAACAGCGACATGGGCTGGGCCGTGGGCCTGCAGGGTCGTGACATCGCGTTGACGACACGCGTGCTGCGCATCGTCAAGACGCGGATGGATCTGGATGCGCCCGGTTTCAACACCGACGATCATGTGCTGGCGGTGGATCGCGTGCGCTATCGCGGCAGCGACGGTCTCGGCCTGACGCTGGAGCGTAGCCGCATGCACTGGAGAGAGGACTTCGTCGACATTGTCACCTTCGGACTGGATGAAGACTCGCTTAGTCGTACCCTTCAGAATCGTGGCCTGATCCCGTCCAAGGGCGAGGAGTGGGCCTCGATCCAGCGCAGCCTGTCGCTGGCCGAATCCCGCATGTTGAACCGGCCCACCGATGAACCGATGCTTCTGGTGAAGCGTCTGACGCGCTCGGCCAATGACTCTGTGGTCGAGTATGTCGAGACCTTGCTGGACGCTGACAACTTCGGGCTGAGGATGGAATTCTGATGATGTCCGGTAGCGACATGCAGATCGACCGGGCCGAAGCCGTGCTATACGGTCTTGCCATTGGCGACGCCCTGGGCATGCCATCCCAGACCCTTTCGCGCGACGTCATACGCGCCCGCTATGGCAAGATCGAAGGCTTCGTCGATCCGTTCGACGGTCATCCGATCTCTCATGGTCTGACGGCGGCGCAGGTCACGGATGACACCGAACAGGCGCTGTTGCTGGCGCAGCGCCTGCTGACAGATCCCGACGGCTTCGACGATGCGGCCTGGGCGCGCGATCTGCTGGAATGGGAGGCACGCATACGTGCCATCGGGTTGCGCGATCTGCTGGGACCATCAACGAAATCGGCGCTGGATGCGTTGTTGTCCGGCACCCCGCCCGAGGTGACCGGACAGAACGGCACCACGAACGGGGCCGCGATGCGCATCGCGCCCCTGGGCATCATGACGCCGCCTGACCCGGCGCGGATTGCCCGGCGCGTGGCCCAAACCTGCCGCGTGACGCACAACACCGGAGAGGCCATTGCCGCGGCCGCGGCCGTGGCCATGGTCGTTTCAGCCGGGGTCGGCGGTGCAAGCCTTGATGAAAGCCTTCCGCTGGCGCTGGATGCCGCGCGGCTAGGACAGGCGATGGGCAACCCCGTCGGTGCAGGCGATATGGCCGACCGCATCGGCAACGCCCTGACCGTGGCAAAGACGGACTCGCTGGAACAGGTGATCAGCGCCACCGGCACATCGGTCAAAAGCCATGAATCGGTTGCCGCGGCCTTTGGCCTTCTTGCCCTGGCCAAAGGCGACGGGTGGCAGGCAATGCTGATGGCAGCGAATATCGGCGATGACACCGATACGATAGGCGCCATGGCAGGGGCCATGGCCGGGGCCTGTTCGGGCATGGCGGGTCTGCCACAGGACGCGATCCGCCGGGTCGAGGACGCAAATGACCTGAACATTCCCCCCCTCGCACGCAGGCTTGTCGTGCAGCGGCAATTGGCGTCGGAGCCAGGTTGATGGCGCGGCTGATCCAGATCACCGGACCCGTCCTTGACCTTGTATACCGGGTGCGGGCTATCCCCGCTTCGGGGCAGGAAGGGGTGGTGACCGGGTTTCTTGCCTCGGCCGGTGGCGGGTTCAACGCCATGGTGGCGGCGCGCGCGGCCGGCATGGATGCGGCCCTTGGCGGGACCCTGGGTACCGGTCCATTCGCGGACATGACGCGGCGGGCATTGGCCGAACAGGAAATACCCCATATCGGCGGCACCAGCAGGGAACACGATCAGGGCCTTTGCACCGTCATGCTGGAACCGAACGGCGAACGCACCTTCGTGTCAGCGCATGGCGCAGAAGGCCATGTCAGCAAAGACGATCTCGCCGGGATCACGCTTGCCCCCGGCGACTGGGTCATGGTCTCGGGCTATACGCTGTTCTACCCGGCGGCGGCAAAGTCGGTTTCAGACTGGATCGCAGCACTGACGCCCGAAATCAACGTGCTGTTCGATCCCTCACCCATCATCGCCGAAATACCGCCGGAACTTCTGGCCCCGGTATTTGCCCGTGCCGACTGGGTCAGCGCCAATTTCGAGGAAGGCGTTGCCTTGGTCGGCTTCGACGAGCCCGGCAGGGTCGCGCAGCGCCTGGCCCGCAATCGCGCCGGCGCCGTGTTGCGCCGCGGGGCGGACGGCGCATGGCTGGCAACTGGGGGCGGATACGAAAAGGTGCCATCGCTCGCGGTCAATGTGGTTGACAGCAACGGTGCCGGCGACTGCCATATCGGCAGCTTCGTTGCCGAACTTTCCCGGACGGGCGATCCGATGGCCGCCACCCGGTACGCAAATATCGCCGCCGCATTGTCGACGACACGCGACGGCCCCGTGACCCCACCACGCCGAGAAGAGGTATCGGCGTTGCTTTAGGCGGCGCAAGCGCCCCATCCTGGGGCATCACCAACGAGGAGGAGAGAACATGAATACCAAGCTGATCGCCGCGACCGCCCTTATCGTTGTCGGGCAGGCCGCCGCCGCCGACGAAATCCGGGTTTTGAACTGGCAGGGATACGGCACTGATATCGGATGGTCGCTGGAGGAGTTTCAGGCTGCCACCGGACACACGGTCGTGCATGAATATTTCAACTCCGAACAGGAGATGCTGACCAAGCTGCGCACCAATCCGGGCGCATATGATGTCGTCATGATCAATGCGGCCTTCACGGAACAGGCGAAATCCGAAGGGCTGATCGCGCCAATCGACGTCGCGACGATCCCGAATTTCGCCGATGTGACCCCGGCCTTCGCAACCGACAGCAAGCTGGTCTACGAAGATCAGGTTTACGGTGTGCCGTGGACCTGGGGTCTGACCTCGATCGCGGTGAATACGTCTGCTTACCCCGAACCGCCGGTATCTTTGGAAACCATGTGGGACCCAGAACGCAAGGGCCGCATTTCGATCCGCGATGACGCGCTGGAGGCCGTGCAGTTCGGTGCGCTTGCAACCGGGCAGGACATCAACAATATCACTGATCTCGACGCGGTGCGCGAGAAGCTGGCCGCGCTGATGCCTCAACTAAGGACGTTCTGGGGCAGCGAAAACGACTGGAACCAGTATATGGCTGCCGGAGAGTTCGACGTTGCGACCTATTGGTCAGGCTCTGCCGCGCGGTCAATCGCGCAAGGCCTTCCGATTGCCTTCGTGATTCCCGAAGAAGGTGCCATTGGCTGGCTGGACAGCCTGGCAATTCCCGAATCCTCGACCAAGAAAGAAGCTGCGGCACAATTCATCGACTGGATGATCGACCCGGATTTCTACGTGAAATGGGACCCCGAAGGCGCGCCCACCTCGGCCAATGCCAAAGCCATCGAGGCGCTGCCTGACGATTCGTTCAACAAGACCGTCGTGGCCGACCCGACGGTGATTGACCGCGTGCAGTTCCAGGCTGCCGTCACCGACGAAACCCGCGAGACCTACCTGAAGCTGTGGCAGTCCCTGAAGGCTGCCCAGTAATCGGGCGCGTTAGGCAAGCGACATGCCAGCGAAGCTGACAAAAGCCGACCGCGGGCGACTGGTGGCACTTCTGTCACCAGCCTACCTGTGGCTGACGGTGGCAATCTTCCTGCCGCTGTCGGCGATGTTGTTCTTCAGCTTCCTGACCGAGATGCCGGGCGACGACGCCGCCTGGCATCTGACCTTTGACAATTACCGCGAGTTCTTCGGCAACCCGACCTACGTCACCTTGCTGCGGAAATCGCTGGTGCTTGCAACGACCGTGACGGCGATCTGCCTGATCGTCGGATTTCCCTGCGCGCTTGTGCTGGCCAAGGGCATCAAGGGCCGGTCACGAGAGGCGCTGTTCTTGCTGGTCATTCTTCCTTTCTGGTCGAATTCGCTGGTGCGTATCTTTTCCTGGGCCATCGTCCTGCGCGGCAATGGCGTGCTGGAGCTGGGACTGAACGCGGTGCTACCCTTCGATGTCCGGTTGAACCTGATGTTCACGACAAGCGCCATCGTGATCGGGCTGGTGCACAGCTATCTGCCCTATGTGATCCTGACCTGCTATCTGGCGCTGCAGGCGATCAGCGATGATCTGATTGACGCCGCAAGGACCATGGGCGCGTCGCCGTTCACCATTCTGCGCCGTATCCTGATCCCGCTTTCGGCCAGCGGGCTGATCGCGGGCGCGGTGCTGGTCTTTGTGCCCATCGTCGGCTCTTTCATGGAGCCGCGCATCCTCGGTGGTCGCGTAGGCACATATTACGGCACCGTGATCGAGGATCAGTTCGTTGCCGTCTATAACTGGCCGCTTGGTGCCGCACTGTCCTTCGTGCTGCTGGCGGTCGTCCTCGTCATCCTCGGGCTGTCCGGCCCGGCCCTGAAACGGGGGGCCGCATGACCCTGAAACTTCTGTCGCGCCTTGGCCGCGTCTGGCTGGCGCTTATCCTGATCTTCCTCTACGCGCCGATCATTGTCATGGCGGCAATGTCGTTCAATGCGTCGCCATTTTACCAGCTGCCGTTCGAATTCTCGACCCGCTGGTATCAGGATGTTGCGCAGAATTCACAGATCATCGACGCTGCCATCCGCTCGGTCCTGATCGCCTGCGTGACAACAGTGATTGCCACAGCACTTGGCACGGCCGCCTCGATCGCGCTGTTTCGCTATGAGTTTCGGGGCAAGCGACTGCTGCAGGTGCTTCTGTTCCCGCCGATCGCGATTCCGTGGCTGATCTCTGGCACGGCGATGCTGATCTTCTTCTTTTCCATCGGCATCGGGCGCGGCACACCCGCCGTCATCATCGGCCATGTCGCGCTGGCGCTGCCTTACGTCATCGTCACCGTCTCCGCCCGGATGAGCAGCTTCGACGCCACACTGGAAGAGGCAGCGCGCTCACTTGGTGCGAAACAATGGACGGTGTTGCGCCGCGTTACCCTGCCCTGGATTGCGCCCGGCATCATCGCGGGCGCGCTGTTCGCCTTCGCAGTCAGCTTCGATCAGTTCGTGGTGTCATATTTCCTGTCGGAACCCGGCGATACGACGTTGCCTGTGCTGATCTATACCGCCATCCGCAAGGGCTTCACGCCCGAGATCAATGCGATCTCGACCATCATCATCACCGTTTCCATGGCGCTGATTCTGCTGGCCGCACGCTATTCCAAATTCGGAGGAGAGAACTGATGTCGTCTGTCGATGTCTCACATGTCTCAAAAAGCTTCGGCCCGGTGAAGGTGCTGGACAATATTACCGTGAACTTCCCGGATGGCGGCTTCTTCGCGCTGCTGGGACCATCGGGCAGCGGCAAGACGACGCTTCTGCGCATGATCGCGGGGTTTCATTTCCCCGATGCTGGCACGATCCGCATCGGCGACGAGAACGTCGGCAATGTCCCGGTCGAGAAGCGCGATGTCGGGATGATGTTCCAGAACTACGCGCTGTTTCCCAACCTGACGGTGGCTGAAAACGTAGGCTTCGGTCTGCGCGTGCGCAAAATACCCGCCGCCGAGGAGCGACGCCGCATCGCCGAGGTGCTGGAGCTGGTCCAACTGACAGAGATGGCGCAGCGCAAGCCCGCGCAACTGTCCGGCGGCCAGCAGCAGCGCGTGGCACTTGCGCGTGCCATCGTTACCAATCCACGCGTGCTGCTGCTGGATGAGCCGCTGTCGGCACTGGACAAGACGCTGCGCATCGACATGCAGTTCGAACTGAAGCGCATCCAGCGCGAGATCGGGATTACAACGATCTTTGTGACCCACGATCAGGAAGAGGCGCTGACCCTGTCGGACAATATCGGCATCCTGCGCTCCGGGCGGATCATTCAGTCAGGCCCCCCGAGAGAGGTTTACGACAACCCGGTCGACGCCTTCTGCGCCGGGTTTCTGGGCGAGGCCAACTGGATACCCGAGACCCGACTTGACGGCCTGACCCTTCCTGCCGACATCGCCAGCAACGAATTCGCGGTGCGCCCCGAAATGCTCAGCATCAGCCCGACGAAGCCCGCCGTCGGCAATGCGATCCGCGGAAAGGTCGTGCATCGGATATTCGCCGGTTCGATGGCGACAAGCCTGATCGATGTGGACGGCAGACAGTGGAAAGTCATCGCGCGCGACCGCGACATGCCCGTCCTTGATGACGAGGGCCGGGTCTGGCTTAGCTGGGACCCGTCCGACACGATCTCTGTCCCTGCGAAGTTGGCAAGCTGACAACCCGCCTGCCCCGCGCCCCATATCTGATCGGCAGTCAGGTGGTTTCACCCGACTGCCGCACCATGAGATTGCAGAACTTGACGCCTGCAAGGCGCAGGTCGCGATTGCCCCCAATGCCCACCATCACGGCGCGGGATTAACTTGCACTAGCCCGAAACGGACCGGCGCCAATACGAAACAATCAGGCTCTCGTGTTTTGACAGGCCACAATCATTGCGGACATAGTCCCTGATCGTCTTGAAGTCGTCATACTCGCAACCCACCCAGACGAACCGCGATTCATCTGCCGACGGAAGCTGTGTAGACCGCACAGCGTCCGCAAGCCGATCGGCGTCGCCAGGATTTTCGCCATTGCGATAAAGCCATTGAAACTCGAAATTCTGCGGCGCAGTCAGGCGTTGCCATTCTTCAGAACTGTCCACTTCAATTATCGCCCGCCCCCGTGCATCGGGGGGCAAGGCCTCAAGAAGGCGTGATATGGCCGGCAACGCGGTCTCATCCCCGACAAGCAGATACCAGCTCCGGTCCAGCGGCGCTGAACTGCCGCCGGGGCCGCCCAAACCGATGACATCCCCGATTCTGGCACGCGCGGCAAATGACGCGCCCGGACCTGGATTGTCGTGCAACACGAAGTCCACATCGAACGTACCCGCCGCCACATCAATGTTCCGGAACGTGTATTTACGGATCGCAAGGATGTCCGCGGGTGGATAATGCGTCACACCATTTGCGCCGGTCGTCGGCCACTCGGGGGCCTCGCCGTCGTTCAGCGGAAACATCAGGCGCATGTGCAGATTTCTAAGGCTGTCATAGCGTTCCAGATTGTCGCCCCGGAAGCGGATACGCAGCATATGCGGTGTAAGCTGGCGCGTTTCGATCACGGTACACGCACAGAACCACACTGGCAGCGACGTCGTGGCCCTGTCCGACCAGACGATCTCGTCGGCCAAGGCTTCGGAGTATTCGATCAAATGGGAAGAAACCGTTTCCTGAACGATCCCGACACCCATTGTCGTTGGTGCGGCGACACGAAGAATCGCATGGCTTTCCTCAACCTCGATCTCACAATCGCCCCAGGAAAAGGAAAGCTGTCGGCGGCCTGTTTCGTCGCGCCGAACCTTGGCACCATGGGTCAGCAGGTGGTCGCAAACCTTGCTGACAACGATGTCCGGCTGATCAAGGATCAGGCGGGCTTCTGCTGTGTAAAGAGTCATGCGCGCTTTCTTCCTGTTGCTTATGGGTCTTCGGGCCGCGGCCCGTCCACGCTGATTTGCAGTCGTCCCCGTGAACAGCGCTCGACGCGGGCCTGGACCTTGTAGACGGCGGACAGGATTTCGGGGGTCAACGCGATCTCTGGCGCGCCTTCTGCGGCAATCTGGCCCCCGTCCAGCACGACAAGATGATCAACCCAGGACGCGGCAAGCGTAAGGTCATGAAGGACGACGATCACGATACAGCCCGAATTCGCGATCTCGCGAACAATCGACATCACGTCGAACTGGTGGCGCAGATCCAGCGCACTGGTTGGTTCGTCAAGCAGCAGCACGCGCGGCTTGCGGACGATCGCCTGGGCAAGGCTTGCCAATTGCCGCTGTCCACCGGACAGACGACCGATCCCGTCCATCGCCAGGTCCAGGATGTTCAGCCAGTCCAGCACTTCAACCGCACGACGGCGGTTGTCGGCCAGGCGGCCGGTCCCGATGGGCGCGGACTGCAGGGCACCGACGACAGCTTCCAGCACGCTCAACTCGGTGCGCTGCGGCAGGGATTGCGGCATGAAACCGACATGACAGGCGCGCTCGGCCAATGACAGGCGGTTCAGGTCAAGCTCACCCAGATCAATCCGCCCGGTCGCAGGGTGCAGCCCGGCCAGGCTTCGCAGCAATGTCGATTTCCCGGCAGCGTTCGGGCCGACAAGGGCAGTGATTGTGCCGGGCTGCAAGGGTTGCAGGTTGAGCCTGTCGAGGACAGGTTTCCCGCGATAGCCCGCCGACAATTCGGTCACGCAGAGAGCCTTTGTCATAGTCTTTCCCGCCGACGGAAGATCAGGGCGAAGAAAAACGGCAGGCCGACAAGCGACGTAACGATACCGATCGGAATGATGACACCCGGTGCGATTGTCTTGCTGAGCAGATTCGCAAGCGACATCACCACCGCGCCCGTCAGCGCGCTTGCGGGCAGGAAAAAGCGGTGATCCTCGCCGATCAGCAGACGCGCGATATGGGGCCCGACCAGTCCTATGAAACCAATGGTGCCGACGAAAGAAACAGATGTCGCAGCCAGCAGGCTGATGCGAAGCAGCGCGACAAAACGCAGCCGGGCGACGTCGATTCCGAAGCTGCGGGCACGATCATCGCCCAGTCGCAGCGCCGTCAACCGCCACGAGTCGCGCACGGACAACGGCAGCACCAGCAGGCAAACCAGGCCGAGGATCGCGATGGATTCCATGGTGGCGCGGCCAAGACTGCCCATGCCCCAGAAGACCAGTTGCTGCAGCGCCTGTGCCGAGGCCACAAACTGCAGCAATCCGACCAGTGCATTGAACGTAAAGACAAGTGCAATGCCGAACATCACCAGACTGTCGGGCCCTGCCCCCCTGATCCGGGTCAGGCCCTGCAGCAGAAGCACCGCGCCGAAGGCAAAGAAAAACGCGTTGGCTGTGACGATCCAGCTTGCCGGAATGCCGGGCAAGCCGATGCCCAGAATGATCGCCAAGGCAGCGCCCAGCGACGCGGCAGAAGAAACGCCGAGTGTAAACGGACTGGCAAGCGGATTGTTGAGGATCGTCTGCATTTCTGCGCCGGCGACCGAAAGCGCCACGCCGACCAGCACAGCCATGATTGCGGGCGGCAGGCGGACATTCCAGACAATCGCGACGGTGCTGGGGTCCGCCTCTGTCGGGTTCAGAAGGGTGCGCAGCGTGTCGCCTACGCCAAGGGCTGACGGACCGCTTGTCAGATCCAGAACGAACGAGCAGACAAGAACGACCGCCAGCAAGGCAATAATGATCGTGCGGCGCAGCATTTGCCGCCGATAGGCGGCAAGCACCGCCTGCTGTCTTTCCACGCCTTGCATCATTCTTCGGGAAGGCTTGCCCAAAGCGGCGGTTCCAGCGGTGTCGTCAGGAACTGTTCATTGATCTGATCAAGTGTCGCCTGTGGATCAAGATCGGCAAACAGGTCCGGATGCGCCCATTTAGCAAACAACTCGACCGCAAGGATATTCAGCGGCGAGCGCATCAGCGTAATGTCCATGCCATGCACGCGACCGTCGCGAACCGCCGACATTTGGGCAAAGCCGGGCTCTGCGGTCAGTTCCCGCAGGTCACTTTCGATTTCATCGGTCTTGCGGCCTGGTCGGAAAAGCGCCTCTGGCGTCAGTGACATATCGGTTGCGACAATGACCTGCGGATCGTCGGCGATGACAGCTTCCAGATTCAATTGGCCGACCACGCCCGGCAGCTTGTCCTGCGCGATATTTTCGATGCGCAGCATGTCGAAAAAGCTGGACATGAAACCCTGCGCGAAACTCCAGCAGCAGGTTCCGTCGATTGCCTGCCGGTGGACCAGCATTCGCGGCGCAACAACGTCCGCTTCTTCAATCACGTCACGGATGTGATCCAACCGAGTTTGGTGAAAGGCGATATAGTCCGCCGCCCTGTCCTCTGCACCAGTCGCCTGCCCGATAAGCTTGAAGCTGGGGACGGTATTCGTTACGGGATCAAGAAAAAAGTCGACATAGATGATCGGAACGCCAGCCGTCTCGAATGCGGCTTCAACTGCCGATTGCTGACCCGGCGCCTCAAGTGTCGCGATCATCAGGTCTGGCTGCAATTCAAGCGCCCGCTCGACTGAAAAGGTGTTCGACACCATCGTACCAAGGCGCGGCTTTCCAGCCAGATCACGCTCTGCCTGAAACTCTCCTCGGGCTTTGGTGGTGCCCGCCGCAATGATCAGATCGGCAGCGTCCGTATGAAGCAGCGCTAGCGCGGGATAATAGGCTGGCCCTTCAAGAATGATACGCTTGGCGGGTGCATCAAGTCGCACCTCGCGACCGGCAATATCGGTCAGGATGATCTCTGCCTGGGCCATATGCGCGTTCGCGACCAGCATCAGCCCGGCCAGCCAGCCGGCAGGCCGCAGAAGCGTTCCGAATGTTGTCGCAGCTTGCATCAGAAATCGTAGCTCAACGATGCCCGGAAGGTGCGCGGTTCACTGAGATGCAGCATCCCGGATGAGAATGGCGCCTTCCAGTAGCTTTCGTTGAACACGTTATCGACATTGAGGCGAAGCGTTGCGGGATTGTCGAGGCCAGCCGTCTCAAACTCGTAGCGCGCACCCAGATCGACCTGTGTCCAGCTGGGAATCTTCAGATCGGGGCGGTTATTGACCACGACCTGATCGCTCGTATGGGTGATCCGGCCGGTAAGGGTCAGGCCATCGGCGAAGGGCGTGTCCCATTCCGCCCCCAGAACTGCGCGAAATTTCGGAGCGCTTGCAGCCCTTTCACCGTCATAAATTCCGTCCGCGGTATTCTTTTGTTTCGCATCCAGCAATGTGACGCCACCAAGCAGGCGCAGATCGTCAGTCAATTCACCGAAACCGCTGATCTCG
The DNA here is from genome assembly GCA_005768755.1 of Paracoccus denitrificans. GTDB lineage: Bacteria > Pseudomonadota > Alphaproteobacteria > Rhodobacterales > Rhodobacteraceae > Paracoccus > Paracoccus denitrificans_B. Next base: position 48,018 of record VAFL01000017.1, read on the forward strand.
ACACCGCGGTTACGTTGTTCGCCATTCAGCGCAAGCCGTGGAAGTCCGCCGTCTTCATCAGGTATTGAAATCGCGCTCGGCTGGGTGATCTGGAATGCTGCAATCGTCGTGGTAAAGCGGCCCCAGTCGAATTTGGCACCGATTTCGTATTGCTCACTTGCGTAGGGTTCGAACACTTCGCCGGCATTGGCGTAGTATTCGCTGACGGTTGTGCCAGGCTCCAGCCCTTCGATATAGTTCGCGTAGACCGAAATATTCTCGCGTGGCTTATAGACGACGCCTATGGACGGGCTCCATTTGTCGCTGTCATAAGACGTCGTCAGTTCACCGGTGCTGCTGCTATAGTTTTTCGTCTCTACCTTCTGATAACGCAGACCGGCGGTCACCAGGATGCGGCCGTCCTGAAAAGACATCGTATCAGCGAAGGCAGCGCTTGAGATGGTGGATTCATTGCTTATCCGTGTGTCGCCCGGATCGCCCAGCTCGGGGCGGGCGGGGTAAAACGGGTCATCCAGCGTTCCCGCATCGGTACGTTCGCCGATCCAGTAGGCGCTGCGCTCCTCATAGTCGTTGCGCGAAAGGTTGAAACCCAGCGAATGCTCCACCGCTCCGGTATTGACGGTCGCACGCAAACCGGCCTGGACGGCGTCAACGTCATAGTCGGTTTTCTGCACCCACGGCTGGATGGTATAGCTGCCGTCCTCACCCTGCAGGGTCGCTGGCCCCGCGACGCTGAAACGTCTTTCAAACCGTTGCGAGCCGAATGCGGCATAGGCCGTAACATTGTCGGTTATGTCGAACTCACCCCGGATCATGCCAAGCTTGGTTTCCGAGCGGCCCTCCTCCCATGTCGGGAACAGGCGTGTATCGACATCCGGAGCGTCAGGAACGTCCGGCAAGGTTGTGATCACCGACCGCAAGATGACGTAATTCGCGCGGGGGCTTTCTTCCTGTCGCTGGTAAGCCAGATCGGCAGCGACCCTGAAACGATCCCCCCGATAATCCAGCGCAAGCGCACCCAGGCCACTTCGGACCCATTGCCCGTCAACAGAAGAGTCGCCCGCATCGAAACTGCCATTGAACCGCAGACCAAATTCCTTGTTCGCGCCGTAACGGCGAGAGATGTCGACATGTCCGCCAGTTACGGAATCGGATGCATAGCGCGACGTTATTCTGGTCAATGGCTCATCGGTGGCCTGCTTGCTGGTCAGGTTGACCGCACCACCGACCGTGCCGCCCCCCTTGGCCGACATTCCGTTCAGAAGCGCGCTTGGCCCCTTCAGAACCTCTACCCGTTCAAGGAAATCAGCCGACGGAAACTCTATCGGCGCGAGACCCGGCAAACCGTTCAGGCTGCGCGTGCCGTTGCTTGTTACCGTCTGGAAACCGCGAATAGTCTCCGCGTCCGAACGGTTGCCAGAGTTATTCACGATGATAGAGGGATCTATCGACAGGACCTCGTTGACGGTTCGGGCCTGCTGGTTGGCGATGGTTTCGCGGGTATAGTTGGTCTGACTGAAGGGCGTATCCATGATGTCGCGCTCGCCCAGCATGCCCAACTGGCCACCAGTGGCAACCTGACCGCCCGCGTAAGCCGGCGCAGGCGCGCCAAGCGTAGAGTTCCCCGAGCCCGCGCGCAGGACAACCGTATCCAGTACGATGGTGCCGTCCTGCAGGGCCGCGGTCTCGGGCGCGGCAGCGGACGATGCGGCCGCAGGTGCAATAATCGTGACGGAATTCGGACCAGTGAAGCTGTAGCTCAAACCAGTGCCAGACAGCAGCTGGCTAAGCGCGGCATCCCGAGATACTGCACCGGATACGCCAGCCGTGGATTGGCCCGAAGTGACCCCACTGTCATAGACCAGTTGCAGACCAGTTGCCTCGCCGAACTGCGTCAGGGCTGAATCAAGCGGGCCGGCGGGGATGGACAGGCTGACCTGCTGCGCTGTCTGTGCCTTGGCCGCGGAAAAACCCACCCCATATGACAGGGCCGCCGACGCCATCAGCGTGCGCAGGACGACACGTGCCGTTCTGCTGCGAAGTTTTGTCATGGCGGACATATGCATCATTCCCGAATCCCTCTGCCTATCACTGTCAACCGCCACGCTTGCGGCGCGTCTGATAATGAAACGAATCCGGATGCCGCGACCCGAAAGGCAAACATGAATTTTTTTGATCAGCGCAGGATGACAACCCTGCCGGGCAACGAGGTGACATTCAGCGCAAGCGCCGTTGCCAGATGGGAAATGATTTCGTCAGGACGCGACAAATGAAAAACCCCCGACACTCGGCGGTTTTCCAGCTCTTTCCGGGCCAAGATGACCCGTCCGGTTCGATGCCGGTTCAGATCGCTTACAACCTCACCCAGCGGCCTGTCCGAGAAGACAAGCAACCGTTTCCGCCACGCCGCAACCGCATCCGGGTCAGAGCGGATCGGTTCGGATATGCCCATGTCGTCGTATCTGGCCATTTCACCTGCAATCAGGCGGCGCGTGCCGTTGCAGGCCACATCGACACGACCTTCGATGCAGGCAACCTCTACGCTGTTTACGCGCTTGCTGACCGAAAAAACGCCTTGATCGGCCATGATCCGCCCGCTTGCTGCGGCAAGATCGAATGGCAGCGCCGGTCGCGAAACCGTAAAAACCCCTGCGCCCCGGTGCAGCGTTGCAGTCCCGCCGCTGCTGGTAATATCGACATCAAGCGCCGATCCCGCATCCAGCAAGACAGATGTGCCATCGTCCAGATCAAAGGATTTTTGCTCGGCTACGCCGGTCGCGTAATCTGCCGCCATAGCCGACATCGTCGGAAGATAACCCAACGACGAACCGACGAACGCCAATCCACCCACTGAAGCAGCCAGCGAAGCGCCCGCGATGAATTTTCGCCGAGACAGGCTTCTGGTCGATTCCTGGACGGGGCCAACAGCCGATCCCAACGAATTCCAAAGAATTGCGGCGTCACGAAACGCCATCTCATGCGCGTGGCTTTGGCCCCGCCAGCGCCTCAATGCATCTGCATCCTCTGCCGTCGCCTCGCCCGAGCGCAGGCGTGCCACAAACTGGTGCGCCTCACGCCGCAATGCTGCGTCGCCCTGTTTATCGTCGGTCTCGTCCATCACATGATCACGGGTCGCCGAAGCTACGCGGATGACCTCCGGCTGGTTTGTTCCTGATACTATGACGATCCAGACCGATGCGAGCCGAAAGTGTCGGCCTGCTCTCGAAGCCGATCTGCGCAGTAATCCAGCGCGCGACGGACTTCATTTTCTACCGTTCTCGTTGTGATGCCGTACCGCGCCGCGATATCTTTGTAGAGCTCGCCTTGCAGCCGTGACGCAACAAGGATCTCGCGCTGGCGCGCCGGCAACTCTTGCAGGATGCGCCGAAGGTGCAAGGTTTCGTCTTTTGCGATGACAGTCTTTTCCGGGCCGGCGGCGTCATCGGGGATATCAAGAAGTGCGTCGATTTCGACAGGGGCCAATCGCCTGCGCGCCCGCCTGCGATGTTCGTCAATGGTAAGGTTCGCCGCTATGCGTCTTAGGTAACCAACAGGGTTTTCCAGCGTCGCTGCACGTTCAAAACCAAGACGAAGCCAACTGTCCTGCGCGATGTCTTCGGCGTCAAAATCGCTTAAATTCTTGCTGCGAAGGAAGCGACGAAGACCATACGCCTCTGCCGCAAAAAGAAGTTCAAAGCTGTTTCGCTTCTCACACATGCCCCAGCCAAATTCTTGATTGATTTTGTCAGACGTAGCCGAGCAGGCGGATCATTTCAATCCATGCGTGGTCATGCAAAACCGAGGCGCGGCAAATCCGCACCTCGACGGCATCGTGGCCAGTCTGACGTCGAAGCTGGACAGTTGAAGGCGCGTCACTTCGCGTCGTGGAAGATAATCCCGACAGTGTGACGCTGACCGCTGCGCAGTCGGCTGACGCCGTGGCGCATGTTGACACGGTAACTGCCGCGGCTGCCCTGAACCGGGCGATTGTGGACGGCGAAGACCACAGCGTCGCCTTGATCCAGCGACACCACTTCGGCACGGCTTTGCATGCGGGGTCGTTGCTCGGTCAGCACGAACTCTCCGCCGGTAAAATCCTGTCCCGGCTTCGATAGCAGGAAGGCCGCCTGCAAAGGGAAAGCCAGATCGCCGTAGAGATCCTGATGCAGACAGTTGAAGTCACCGGGCACATACTGCAGCAGCAGTGGCGTCGGGCGTTTCTGGCCCACCTCATGGCATTGACGCAGGAAATCCTCATGCGCCTGCGGATAGCGCAGGTCGATGTTCATGCGCTCATTCCAGCTATTGGCAATGTCGGCCAGTTTTGGCCAGAGGGCGGTTCGCAACCCGCCCAGCAGATCAGGCAGCGGGTATTTGAAATAACGGTATTCGCCTTTGCCGAAGCCGTGCCGGGCCATGTGGATATGGCTGCGGAAATGCTGCTCCTGCGGATAAAGCGCCGCAAGGTCGCGGCATTCCTTGGGTGTCAGCACGCCCTTCAGGGTGGCGCAGCCGAAATTGTTCATCTCATCGGCAAATGCGTCCCAGTCATATCTGGACAGGCGCTCCTCTGCGGATCTGACGACCGCCCGGGCGGGAATGAAATCAGTGACGGCGTTCATGCGGCGGATTCCTTTTCCAGCAATGCGCGCTTGCGTTCGATGCCCCAGCGATAGCCGGACAGATCGCCATCGCGGCGCACGACGCGGTGACAGGGGATGGCCACGGCGATCTTGTTCGATGCGCAGGCCTGCGCCACGGCGCGGACAGATTTTGGCGCCCCGATCTGCTGGGCGATGTCCGTATAGCTGGCGGTTTCGCCCGCCGGGATGTCGCGCAAGGCCTGCCAGACGCGCTGCTGGAAGGCCGTGCCGCGAATATCCAGCGGCAGATCCAGCCCGATCTGTGGGGCCTCCACAAAGCCGACCACCTGCGCCACGCGCGCATCGAACGCCGCATCGCCGCCAATCATCCGCGCTTTGGGAAAGCGGTCCTGAAGATCGCGAACAAGGCCTTCGGGGTCGTCGCCCATGGTGATCGCGCAGATACCCTTGTCCGTTTCGGCGACAAGGATCGCGCCGAGCGCACTTTCACCAACGGCAAAGCGGATTTCGGTATCCTTGCCGCCCTGCCGGAAGGCCGTGGGCGTCATCCCCAGCACCTTGTCGGCTGTCTCATAAAAGCGGCTGTTCGCATTGAAACCGGCGTCATAGATCGCTTCGGTCACGGTGTTCTCCTTTTGCTGCAGACTGCTGCGCACCTTTTTCGCGCGATGCGCCGCGGCCCATTCGCGCGGCGTCAGCCCGGTGATTGCCTTGAACTGGCGGTGAAAATAATGGCTGCTGAACCCGACCCGGCGGGCAAGATCATCCAGCTTTGGCATGTCGTCAGATCCCTCGATGATCCGGCAGGCCTCGGCGATGACCGCAGCATTTGCTTCAGACGTAGACTGTCCCTTGGGATTGCATCGCATGCAGGGACGGAAACCCTGCGCCTCGGCGGCCTCGGGACTGTCGTAGAATTCCACGTTGGCCGGCTTGGCGCGGCGCGAGGGGCAGGACGGGCGGCAATAGATGCCAGTGGTCCTGACCGCGAAGACGAAGCTGCCATCCGCGTTCTTGTCGCGGTCCACCACACTTTGCCAGCGCGGGTCCTCTGCGGTCTGTTTCTGGGTCATGACAATCACTCGGGTCGTTGCGTTGATGGAACCAATATAGGGTGAACGCCACGCCGCTCACTCCGGCCCTTGCTTTCAAATTCTCAGGGCGACAGGGTGCGGGGGACGTTCGCTACGGGATCGGGATGCTCGCTTTCGGCACCCTCCTGGCCGAAGCACGTCGCCCGACAGCCGGAAATCGTTTGACCGTCGCCCGCAAGAATGGCTAGCCTGAAGTTATCACAAATCCAACATCCGGGCATTGTCATGTCGAAATTTGCAAGCTTTGCCATACCGCTTATCTCATTCGCCTTGCCGGCCATGGCACAGGATGCACTGCCGCTATGGGAAGACGGCGCGCGCAAATCGGCAATCATATCCTTTGTCGAGACCGTCACCAATGAAAGCAGCGCCGATTTCGTCCCCGAGGCAGAGCGCATCGCGGTTTTCGACAACGATGGCACGCTGTGGAGCGAGCAGCCATATTACATCCAGCTTGCCTTCGCGCTTGATCAGATCAAACAGAACGCACCCGATCATCCTGAATGGCAGGACACCGAACCGTTCAGCGCCGTTCTGGATGGCGACATGGAACGGCTTGCCGCTGGCGGCTCGGAAGGCCTGATGGCCCTGATCGCGGCGACGCATGACGGCTTCACCCCGGAGGAATTTCGAACCGAGGTCAGCCAGTGGCTGCACGAGGCCAAGCACCCGGATTATGACGAACCTTATGCCGCGCTGACCTTTACCCCGATGCTGGAACTGCTGGATTACCTGCGCGATAACGGCTTCAAGACCTTCATCGTTTCCGGCGGCGGCGAGGAATTCATCCGGGCCGTCAGCGAAGAGCTTTATGGCATCCCGCCCGAGCAGGTCGTCGGCAGCGAGTTGAAGCTGGTGCTGGAAGAACGCGACGGCAAACCCGTCGTCATCCGCCGGGGCGAGGTGACATTCATCAACGATCACGGCGGCAAACCCATCGGCATTGCCAGCCATATCGGGCGCAAGCCGATCGCGGTCTTCGGCAATTCCGACGGCGATTTCGAAATGTTGGAATGGGCGATTGACGGCACCGGCCCGGGCCTTGGGATGATCGTTCACCACGATGACGCGGAACGTGCCGTCGCCTATGACCGCGAGTCGATGGCGGGAAGTCTTGACCGCGGTCTTGACGAGGCGGACGCACGCGGCTGGCACCTGATCAGCATGAAGGACGACTGGCGGCAGGTTTACAGCTTCCAGCCGATAGCCGAGCCGTCCGAGGGCGCGGCCAACTAGCTCATGCGCCTATTGTGCTGACAGCTGCAGGTCCAGCGACAGAAGCTGCGCATTGCCCGGATTGGCCGTCATCGCGCGCGACAGCACCTCACGCGCGGCGTCCAGTCGGTTCTGCGCAGCGAGCAGCCTGACCTGCATCGCCCAGGCATCGACAAGCTGCGGGTCCTGTTCTGACGCCTCGCCAAAGGCCGCAAGCGCCGCCGGAACATTGCGCAAGGCCAGCGCCGTGCCCGCCAACGCAAGCTGACCCTCGGGGAAATCGGCATTCGCGACCAGCCATTGCTGCATTTCCTGAATGCCGGTCTGGAACGGCGGCTGCAGCGCGGGCGGGACGGGAATGCCCGGCGTTTGCAGCAATTCCTTCACCGCTGCGATTCTGACAGAGCGAAGCGGGTCGTCCAGCATCGGACCAATACGCTGTATCTTCTGGTCAGGCGGGGCGCTGCGCTGCAATGGGATGGCGGCGGCGCGGATCAGCGGATCATCGGCGCCCAGAAAAGCCGCAGCCGTCTGCGCGTCTTCCGGCCGCATATGAGGGAATGCCAGTTCCAGGGCACTCGCCCGCAGGATCGCTGGCATCGCGTCATATTCGGCAATCTCGAACAAGGCCGAAAGCTTTTCGCGATCATTACCGCCGCCTTCCGCATGGGCGAATACCTGCGAAAAATGCGGGCTGCGATCCGCATCGGGATGGTTTTCAAGAATGACCGCATCGGCCCAGTCCGCATCCTTGTCCTGATGGCAATCAAGGCAGGCCACGGGTGCGCGGGTCTCGGCGGCGAGGTCAGGGCGAGGAATGCGGAACGCGTGGTCAGAGCGTTCGTCGATCCCCATGTAGATCTGGGCCTTCATGTGACAATTCTTGCACTGCGCCCCATCGGAACCGGATTCGTGGAAATGATGCTCGGGGCTGTCGTAATCGGCCAGCTTCAGCGATGGGAATCGGGTATTTCCTGCCTCGGAATGGCACTGCGTGCAGACGGCGTTGCCCTCTGCCTTCAACCTGCCGCTATGGGGGTTGTGGCAATCGCTGCACCGCACGCCGTTCTGATACATCTTGGACTGCAGAAACGAACCGTAGACATAGACCTCATCCTTGATGGCGCCATCGGGGTAATACAGCCGGTCGGCGTCGATCAGCGCCAGTTCATAACTGTCATGGAATGGCGTTCCCGGAACCGGGCTTTCGTCCGTCAGCGCCGCGCGGCGCGAATGGCAGCCGGCGCAGGTCTGGATCTGGGCCTCGGGATCGTCCGCCGGAAATTCCTGGGTAAAACCAAGCGCTGAAAGGCCCGGCATTCCGGTGATGTCGAAGCTGCCGGGCGCTTCCGCCCATTCGGCATGGGCAGATCCCGGGCCGTGACATGCCTCACAGCCGACACCGATTTCCGCCTGACGGCTGTCATAGCTTCTGGTTTGCGGCGCGTAGTTCTTTTCATATCCGGTCGCATGGCAAACCGCGCAGCGGGCGTTCCAGTTCTTGTATGGCCCACTCCAGTGCAGCCCGTCGGATGGCAGGTAGTCTTCGCCGGGGTAAAGTTCATACCAGCGGCCCTGAATATCGTCCCATGCCACATCCAGCGCCTGTTTCCGGCCCGGCGCCGTCTCGACCAGGTATTGCTGAAGCGGCGTAATGCCGACGACATCCGTGATGTCATAGCTGGCGCGGGTTCCGTCGGGTTCGGTGATGGTAACGCTGTGGGTGCCGTCCTGATATCTGAAATTGAATACCGATTCACCCAAGGCAAAGGGCTCCCCCGTGAAGTCCCCGATAATGCTGGCCTCTGAGGGTTCCATCCACGCCTTCGCATGGTGCGATTCGCGCCAGTCATCCGCCTGCTGCTGGTGGCAGTCTATGCAGACCCCGCTGCCGATATACTGCGGCGTTTCGCCCTGATCGGCATTGGCCGCAAATCCGCTGAAAAGACAGAGGATCGCCGCAAAGACCAACTTATAACCGAATGGCATCGCTGCTTTTCCTGTTAACAAGCTGACACGGAATACCCTTGATAAAATCTCTTCACAATATTGCGAATGTCATAATCATGCGCTTAACTAACATAGGACAATTGGTCATTCAAAGGAGCGCCCTGATGTCACTAACGCGCCTGAAGACATTCTTCATTGCCGCGACTGCCTCAACTGCTTTCGCGACTGCGGGTTTTGCACAAGATGCAACCACCGAGACCGAGCCACAGAATGGAACCGCCGCCCAGCAGGATGCCGAGCGCCCTAACATTTTGATCATCTGGGGCGATGACATCGGCATGTGGAACATCAGTGCCTATCACCGCGGCATGATGGGCGGCGAGACGCCCAATATCGACCGAATCGCGGATGAAGGCATGATCTTTATGGATCACTATGGCCATGCATCCTGCACGGCGGGCCGCGCGTCCTTCATTCTCGGGCAGTATCCCATGCGGACCGGGCTCAGCACTGTCGGCCTGCCGGGCTCTCCTTTGGGAATTCAACCCGAAGATCCGACCATCGCGGAACTGCTGAAGCCACTCGGCTATGCGACCGGTCAGTTCGGCAAGAACCATCTGGGTGACCGCGACGAACATCTGCCGACCAATCACGGCTTCGATGAATTCTTCGGCATCCTCTATCACCTGAATGCCGGTGAATATACTGAACAATACGACTTCCCCGATCAGGAAACCCAGGAACAGTTCGGGCTTGAACAGCGCGGCGTGATCCAGGCCACAGCACAGGATGACGGCGAGCAGCAGGTCCAGGACCTTGGCCCCTTCGGGCAGGAACGTCAGCGCGTGCTTGACGACGAAGTCATGGCTCAGTCGGTCGACTTCATCCGCCGCTCGGTCGAGGCAGGCGACCCCTTCTTCGTCTGGCACAACTTCTCGCGGATGCACTACAGGACCAATCTGAAGCCGGAATCTGACGGCGCGACCGGCTACGGCCTTTATGCCGACGGCATGAGGGAAGTGGACGGCTATGTCGGCGAATTGCTCGCCCTGCTGGATGAGCTTGGCGTTGCGGATAACACCATCGTCATGTTCTCGACCGATAACGGCGCTGCCTCGAATTCCTGGCCAGGTGGCGGCAACCAGCCCTTCCACGGCGAAAAAGGCGCCGGCGGATATGAGGGCGGCTTCCGCGTCCCGATGATGGTGAAATGGGACGGCCATATTCCTGCAGGCGTCTCGACTGGCGAATTCATGACCATGGAAGACTGGATGCCGACGCTTCTTTCCTTCCTGGGCGAAGACACGCTGAAAGAGGATCTGCTGGAGGGCAAGCAGGTCGGCGACACCACTTATCGCGTGCATCTGGACGGATACGATCAGTCGGATATCCTGTTGAATAACGGTGAAACGAAGCGCAACGAATTCTTCTATTTCACCGAGACGACTTTCCACGGCCTGCGCTAAGGTGATTACAAGCTGCAGTTCCGCGATCAGTATGAATGGTTGCGCTCGCCTCAGCCCGAACTCTCGTCGCCAATCATCACCAACCTCAAGCTGGATCCGTTCGAGCGTTTCCACGAATCGCGCGGCTATGATGAATGGGCAGAAAACCGCAGCTGGTTGCTTGGCCCGGCAGGTGGCGTCGTGGCCGATTTTGTCGAAACATTTGAAGAGTTCCCGCCGCGTCAGCGCAGCACCTCGGTTCAGGTCGGCGATCTCACCTCGATGATTTATGCCGCCGGAGACCAAGCTGCAGCAGGCGAAGAAGCGGCCTCCGAAGAAGCGGCCTCTCAATAAGCATGAATGGGGCGGCTGTGTGCCGCCCCATTTTTTTGCGGACGCAGGCTTTTTTCACGACCTCCCGCACCGGATTTTCGTAATCCTTTCGTCAGCCTGCGATGAATGGGCTTGAATTTCAGGTTTCGCGCTGCGACCGGGATTTCGCAGATGAGCGAAGCTCAACGGAAGACTTCGCGCGTGTCAGACCCGATGATCGACAACCAGACTGATCCGCGCGTCCATGTCGATCTGGCGCATTTGCGCCGCTTTGCGGGCAAGGCACGGGATCTGCGGTTTCTGCCCAAACAGCCTGTGCGCAGCGTTTTGAACGGGCGCAGCGCCTCGGCACTTCGGGGGCGCGGGTTGGATTTCGAAGAGCTGCGCGGCTATCTGCCTGGCGACGACGTGCGCAACATCGACTGGAAGGTCACCGCCCGAACCGGAGAGCCACATGTCCGCGTCTTTACCGAGGAACGCGACCGCCCCGCCCTGATCGTTGTGGATCAGCGCATGTCGATGTTCTTCGGATCGAAGCTGAACATGAAATCCGTGACAGCCGCAGAGGCCGCAGCCCTGATCGCCTTCCGCGTTCTGGATCAGGGCGACCGTCTGGGCGGGATCGTCTTTAACGATCACGGCATGACTGAAATCCGCCCCAAGCGCGGCAGCAGCGCCGCGCAAGGATTTCTAAGCGCGCTCGCGACGGCGAACATGGCGCTTGCCGCCGATGCCGAAAATGTCGAACCGCTGCCCATTCGCGAGCCGCTTCGCACCGTGGCCCGGATCGCGCGGCGGGATCATCTGATCATCATCATCAGCGATTTCGACGGGATCGGGCGGCGCTCGGAACGGCTGATCAGCGGGTTGTCGCGGCATAACGATGTAATTCTGTGCCCGGTCAATGATCCGATGACTCTGAACCCGCCGGCTGATCTGCGGCTGGCCGCTTCGGACGGGCGGTTGCAGGCGGAAATCGACACGAGCGACAAAACCGTATTGCAGGCCCTGACGCAGCTTTCGGAGGCGCATTCCGAGGCACTGGAAAGCTGGTCGCGGAAATTCCGCATTCCGCTGATGCCGCTTTCAGCCGCTGAAGAAACCGTGCCTCAGATCCGCAAACTTCTTGGCGCGACGGCAAGGCGGACAAGATGAACCCAGAGCTTGAGGGCCTAGACCTGCTGGACTTGCTGGATCTGCTGGAGATGCCGCCAGATCCAGCGCAGATCCCCTATACGCCGCAGACGGCGGGCTGGCTGGTCGTCGGCGTGGTCATCCTGATCGGTCTGGCGCTGCTGATCTGGCGCATCGTGATCTGGTGGCGGCGCAACGCCTATCGCCGCGCCGCACTGACCGCGCTTGAACAGACCGGCGACGATCCCGCAGAGATCGCAATGGTTCTGCGTCGGACCGCGGTTGCGGCCTATCCGCGACGTCAGGTCGCCCGGCTTTACGGTCAGGACTGGCTGGATTTTCTGGATAACAGCTTTCGTGGCAGCGGCTTTGCGGACGGGCCGGGCCGCGTGCTGGCGACTGCGGCCTATAAGCCGGCTGGCCCGGCCGATCCGTCCCTGCGCGATCTGGCCCGCCGCTGGATACGGCACCACAAGCAGGGTGCGGCATGATCGAACTTGCGCATCCCTGGGTCATGCTTCTGCTGCCCCTGCCCTTTCTGGTTTGGCGCTTCGTGCGCCCCTATCGGCAAAGCGTTCACGCCCTGCGCTTTCCCTTCTTCGCCCGCATCGTTGAAGCCGCCGGCGTCACGCCCGAGGAAGGCGCGTTGCTGGTGCGCCGCAGGCGACAGCAGATGCTGACGGGGGCACTCGTCTGGCTGCTGCTGCTCCTATCCCTTGCCCGTCCCGAACGGGTTGGTGAGCCGATCGAGGTTACAAACGCGGCGCGTGACCTGATGCTGGTGGTCGATATCTCGGAATCCATGGATGAAGAGGATTTCGAAACCGAGCATGGCGAGCCGCTGCAACGCCTTGCGGCTGTGAAGAATGTCGTCGGCGATTTCATATCGGAGCGTGAGGGCGACCGGGTGGCGCTGATCGTCTTTGGCGCGAAGCCCTTCCTGCAAGCCCCCTTTACCGAGGACCTTCAGGCCGTGCGGGACCTTCTGAACCTGACCACGGTCGGGATGGCAGGACCGCACACCAATCTGGGCGACGCCATCGGTCTTGGCATCCGAAGCTTTGAAAACAGTCAGGTCGAACAGCGCGTGATGATCCTTCTCAGCGACGGGGCCGATACCGGCAGCCGGATGAGCCCGGTCAACGCCGCCGAGATCGCGGCCCAGAACGGCATACAGATCTATACCATCGGCGTGGGTGACCCGACCGGAAATCAGCAAGATAATCAGGTCGACATCGCCGCCTTGCAGGACATTGCGAAACGCACCGGCGGGCAGTTCTTCTTTGCCGGCGACACGGCGGGGCTGACGCAGGTCTATGACCAGATCGACCAGCTTGCGCCGCGCCTTGTCGACACGATCAGCTATCGTCCGCGCGACAGTCTTGCGCATCTGCCCGCGCTTCTGGCGGCGCTGCTGATCCTGCTGTCGCAATTTCTGCTGATCCTCACCCCTGGGCGGGGGCGCGCGCATGGGTGATTTCCTTTCAGGCCTGTCGCATTTCCACTTCATCCGGCCGTGGCTTCTGCTGTTGACCTTGCCGGCCGTGCTTGCGTGGTGGCTGACCCGCAGGCGGCTTGCGCCAAAGACCCAGAAACCCGCCGGAATGGCCGATCATCTGGCCCACGCGCTCAGCCTAGACGGCAAGCGCAGGCAGCGCCTGCTGCCGGTCGATGCGGTCGCGCTTTGCACGCTGCTGGTGGTGCTTGGCGCGGCAGGGCCAAGCTGGACACGGGTGCCGAACCCGCTGGTTGCGCCAACCGCCCCGCTTGTGCTGGCGCTTGAGGTCTCGGACAGCATGACCGAACGCGATATAGCGCCAAACCGGCTGGAGCGGGCGAAATACAAGATACAGGATATTCTGGCCAACCGGACCGGCGGGCGCACGGCGCTTGTGGCCTATGCCGGGTCAGCGCATCTGATCGCGCCGCTGACCGAAGACCCGCAGGTGCTGAACAGCTTTCTGTCCGGTCTGTTTCCCGATGTGATGCCAGTATCAGGCAATAACGCGACGCTCGCCGTGGAAAAGGCGGATACGATCCTTTCTGCCGAGGATTCGCCGGGCGCGATCCTGTTCGTCGCCGATGAAATCGACCGGGCCGATATTCCCGCGCTGCAAAGCTATCTGGAAAATGACGGCGCACCGATCATCGCCCTGCTGATCACCGAAAGCGGCGCCCCGGCCGAGGAATTGAGTGGGATCAGGGGCCTCCGCACCGTCACCATGACCCCGGATGATGAAGATGTGGAAGCCGTCTCGCGCCACATCGACGCGGCCTATCAGCAAGCTCTGGCGGCGGATGAGCGGCAGAAATGGGACGATCGCGGCTGGCTGTTCTTCGTACCCGCGCTGATGCTGTCGCTGCTGTGGTTCCGTCGCGGCTGGACGATGCGTTGGGGCGTGGCGGTTCTGGCGCTTGGCCTGGTCCTGCCCGCTGCGCCGTCCCGGGCCGACGGCATTGCCGACTGGTTCTGGACCCCGGACCAACAGGGTCGCCGCGCCTATGAGAACCGTGACTACGAAGAAGCCGCCAGGCTGTTTCAGAACCTCGCCTGGCGCGGGCTGTCACTTTACCGCGCCGGGAAATATGAAGAGGCGGAGGAGGTGTTTGACCGTCTCGGCGGCTCTGACGCGCTTGTCGCCAAGGGCATGGCCCAGATCCGACAGGGCAATTACCGCGACGGGGCAAAGACGATCGAACAGGCGGTCGAGATGGACCCCCAGAACGAACTCGCCATCCGCGATCTGGAAATCGCGCAAGCCATTGTGAAACAGGTGATGGAAGATCGTCAGAATGCCAGTGCCGATGACGGCGCTGATGAAGTCGTCTTCGACGAAGACATGGAGGAGGGACAGGAGGCCCAGCCCATTCAGACCCAGCAGCTTGAACTGCAGGCTGCGGAACAATGGATGCGCACAGTGGACACGCGGATGCAGGATTTCCTGAAGATCCGCCTGTCCCTTGAAGCAGGGGGCCAGGAATGAGCCGCATCCTGCTTTTTCTGGTGATTGCGTTCGCCGCGCCCGCAACGGCGCAGGATGCGCCCGATCAGCCGATTATCCGAACGCAGCTTGATCCGGCGGAAGTGCTTACGGGTCAGCAGACCAGTCTGACGGTGACCGTTCTGGTCCCAAGCTTCTTTTCCGAACCCGTAGCGCTTCCCAGTTATGACCTGCCCAATATCATGGTGGAACTGCCGGACGAAGATACTCACCCGGTCAGCGAACGCGTTCAGGGCCGCAAATGGTCCGGCGTGCGGCGGCAATATCTTGTCACCCCGCTGGTTCCGGGTGAGATCACACTGCCCGCGCAGTCCGTCAGCTTCACCTATGCCGATGCGGACTATCAGCCGGTCAAGGCAACCGCGCAGACCGATGCGGTGATCTTGACCGGGCTTGTTCCGCCCGGCGCCGAAGGGCTGGACCCGTTCCTGGCGGCAAACGCCCTGACGCTGGATCAGGTAATCGAGGGCACCGAGGGCGAACTGGAACCGGGCGCCGCCATTACCCGCACCGTCACCGCGACCATCGACGGCAGCCGGGCCATGACCATCCCGCCGCTTCTGCCGCCCCTCGATCTGCCCGGCCTGTCCGAACATCCCGATCCGCCCGAAGTGACGGACGACCCGGAAACCGGGATCGGCACCCGCGTCGAAAGCGTGACCTATATCCCGAATCAGGGCGGGCGCTTTACCCTGCCGGACATCAGTATTGGTTGGTACAATATCGCAGCCGATCAGGTCGAACAGGCAACGGCTTCCGGCGTCAGCCTTGCCGTGCGTGGCCCCAGCCCGGCCGAGACATCGCAGCCTCTGAACTGGCGAATGATCGCGGTCATTGCGATGGCGTTGCTTCTGTTGGCCGCCATCCTCTGGGCGGTGTGGCGACGTTACGGCCCCATCCTCAGGGCGCGGGCTGCGCGGGCACGCGCGGCATGGCAGGCGTCACCACGGTATGCGTTACGGCAGGCCCGTCAGGCCGTGCAGGATCACAGGCTTGGCGCGGCAATCGCATGGACCAGCCGATGGTGGCGGCGGGGCGACAGGGAACAGGATAAAGCCGTCCAGTCCGCCTATCTGACCATCGGCAGGGGGCGTTACGGCCCGCAGCCACTCGACACCCCCGCGCTTGATGCAACCTGGGACGCGGGGAAACGCGCATTGGACAAGCAGGCACGGCAACACCCCGCCCGCCAGCAAATCGGGCGGGACAAGCTTCCGCGCCTCAACCCGTGACAACAAGAACAGACAGATAAGGACAGTGCCATGACAGCGCATGACGACATCAGCAGCCTGATCAACCGGATGGGCGACCAGATCGTCGGGCAGCAGGCGGTGATCCGCGATCTGATCATCGGGCTTCTGGCCAATGGCAACCTGCTGATCGAGGGCCTGCCCGGCCTTGCCAAGACCCGTGCCGTCAAGGCGATGGCAAAAAATCTGGAGGCCGATTACAGCCGCATCCAGTTCACGCCGGACCTGCTGCCTTCGGACGTGACCGGCACGGATGTCTATTATCAGACCGACGGCAAGGGCGAGTTCCGTTTCGAAGCCGGCCCCATCTTCGCCAATATCGTGCTGGCCGACGAAATAAACCGTGCCCCCGCCAAGGTTCAGGCGGCGCTTCTGGAAGCGATGGAGGAACGCCAGGTCACCGTCGGATCGACCACGCATGAAATGCCGCCTTTGTTCATCGTGTTTGCGACCCAGAACCCCATCGAACAGGAAGGCACCTATGCCCTGCCCGAGGCGCAGATGGACCGCTTCCTGATGCATGTCCGCGTGGATTATCCGCCTGTCGAGGACGAGGTGAAGATCATCAATATGGTGCGAGCCGAGGAAAACGCGAAATCGGATGACGCGGCTTCCAAGGAATCGCTATCCCCCATCCCCCAGGACGCGATATTCAAGGCCAGATCCGAAATCGGACGCATCCACGTCGCCGACGCCATGGCCCGCTATATGGCCGATCTGGTGCAGGCGACCCGGACCCCCGGCGACCTGTCCGATGAGCTTGCCGAATGGATCGAGATCGGGGCCAGCCCCCGCGCATCTCTTGCACTCGACAAATGCGCGCGCGCCCATGCCTGGCTGGAGGGCCGCGACTATGTCGACCCGCAGGACATCCATGCTGTCGCGCATAATGTCTTCCGGCACAGGCTGAAACTCGTTTCGAGGCGGTCGGCGAAGGCATCACCCCAGATCAGGCAATCACGAATATGCTGGAACTCGTTGCCCTGCCATAGTGCCGATTGGACTGTCTTGAAGAAACGCCGGTCTTTTTCTCTTTCAAGCGGCCTTTTCTCTGGGGTCGCGGGGCTTTTCCCGGCACGGGCACAGCGCCAGTCACCTTCTCAGCGACGCGCGCCCGCCAGTTGTCACTCTCTGCTTTCACCTTCAGCGATTTTCCTGAAGAAACGGATCATCTCTGCCGATGCATCGGGACCCAGGGGGTCGGTGTAAGAACCCGCCGGATCGCCCCCGAACCAGGCATGACCGGCCTGCGCGACGCGCCAAAGTTCCGAGCCATCGTTGGCGATGAAGTGCGACCAGGATCGGCCATTTCCGCTATGCTGTGTCTCGATCCCCGACCCACCGATCAGCCGCTCGCTGTTGATCGGCGCAACCGTCGCATCCGCCATTCCGTGGAACACGATCATCGGTATTGTCGCATGCGGCGCGCGAGCAGCGCTGTTCCCCTGCATGGCGGCAAATGCTGAAATGACATCACTGGCCGAACCGGCAGGAAGGCCGGAATGGATGCCTGCGGCGGCGAATATGTCGGGATAGGTCTGTGCCATGATGGCGGCCATCGCGCCGCCCGCCGACAAGCCGGCCACGAAGGCGCTACCGTCTGGCAGGTCAAACTCTGCCGAGAGGTCGCGGACGATACCGGCCAGAATCGCGGGCTCGCCCCCGCCGCGTGCCTGATCCTCGGGCCGGAACCAGTTCCAGCAGGATTGAATATTGTGGGCACGCGCCTGCTCTGGGTAGGCAACGATGTATCCCGCCTTTTCGGCCACCTGATTCATGCGCGTGCCGCGCGCGAAGTCGTCGGGTGACTGCGTGCAGCCGTGCAGCATCATCACGATGCCCGCAAAACCCTCCGCGCGATCCGTGGGGGTATAGAGCGTATAGTGCCGTGACCCGGCTGGGCCGGCATGATGGCGCCGTTCGTAACGGGCGCCTTCTGGCACTTCGATCCCTTTGCCAACGGGTTGCGTGGGCAATTGCAAGCCCTGCATCAGTCCGCCGCCGGCGCAGGGCTGACAACCGTCACGCAGCAGGCTGGCAAACGGGTTTCCGGGCCTCTTAGCCACTGGGTCGATCGGGTCCGGGTCGCTTGGCGCGTGACCTGTCTGACGCCCAAGCGCTTCCTGAATGATTGCCGTGGCCCTGACCGGGTCGTTGGCATGAGTCATCCCGAGCGCCCGGCGCATCGCCGTCGCGAAATCGTCGTTCATTGATTTTATCCTTTTTGAGAGGCCGACGGCCTCAGGTGATGCGGTCTTTAAGTGCGGCTTTGACGGCCTTCGGCGCCTGAAGTGAGCCGAGCACATTCAGCGACCCGATCGTCGCCACAGCCAGTTCGGGCGAGACGTCGGCCGAGATCCGCGCCAGTCCGACAACCTTCAGGTGAAGGGTTTCCCCGGCCTTCGCAAAAGCCTCAAGATCGGCGCGCGTGATGTCGAAAAGCCCAAGCTCCAGCTGGTGGCGGTCGATAGACTGAGCGACCGAACTGCCTTCACTGGTCAACTGATTGCGGATAGCGGTGCGAATGAAATCTGTCCGGTTGGCATAGAAGCCTTCGCGAACGAGAAGATCGATCCGGCCAAGATCGACATGGCCGAGATTGATCGTGATCTTTTCGGGTTCTGCCTGCCGCTCCGGCAGTCGGGTTACGTTATGCATCGGTTTCTCCATCCACATGGATGGTATATAGATGTTAAAGATTCTGGTTTCAATGGGTCGTTCTTAATTGGTTCGCGCGATGTGAAACTGAAGCGGCGGGCAAAAATCCTGGAATATTTGGTCGGCCCAACCGCGTCTGATCACCTCAGCCGGAAAAGACCGGCGTCCGGGTCCTTTTCGCCAGCGATGCCAGCCGCGACAATCTGCGCCGCGATCATCGAGAAGGTGATGCCGTTTCCGCCGAAGCCCATCACCGCCCAGACCCGGTCGTGTCCCTTGACCCGGTCGATGATCGGCAACCCGTCATCCGTGACGCTGAAGGGTGCGGACCAGGCGAATTCCGCCGGTCCGACAGCCAGGCCCGTCAGCTTTTCCAACTTGGCTATAATGGTCTTGGATTTGCGGGCCAGCAGTTTCGGATCGCTGTTCCTTTCTGATGCGTCCTCATCCTCGCCGCCCGCGATGATCCGACCTGAGGGGTCGCTGCGGAAATACAGATAAGGATCAGATGCTTCCCAGACGATGGTGTCTTTCAGCCAGCCTGGCAGGTCCTTGATCTTGCCCGTCGCAAGCGCCCAGGTCGACGTGACGTGGTGCGATTTGGTCTGCATCTGGGGCAGGAATTCATAACCGGTGCAGAAAACCGCGTGATCTGCCGTCAGCACCCGGCCGTCACTGGTGGCCAGCGCCACGCCGCCCGGAAGTTCAGCCATATCGGTAACTTCGACGGGCGCCGCGATCAGCGCACCGCGCGCCTTGCACGCGCGCAGCAATCCCGCCGTCAACCGGGCAGGGTTCGCACTTGCTGAATCCGGCGACAGGATCGCGGCTGCGCGCGACATGCCATAATCGGCTTTGAGCCTCGTGCGGTCGATGAGTTCGGCCTTGATGCCGATCTTTCGCCTCGCTTCCGCTTCCGCTGCCAGATCATCACCGTCCATCTGGTTGCCCGCCAGATAAAGCGCGGGCTTGCGCTGCATCTGGCAATTGATCTTCAGGCGCTCGACCAGTTCGGCCAGATCATTCACGGAGGCGACCGACCGACGCCAAGCGGCATTTGCCGCACGTGCGCCGCGTTGCGCCTGAAGTTTGGTCAGCGGCACGTCGATTTCATGCTGGATCATCGCGGTCGAAGCCGGGGTTGATCCGCTGACCGGCGCGCGACGATCGAGGATCAGGACCGAGCGGCCCTGTCGCGTCAACGCCTCGGCCGTCAAGGCCCCGCTGATGCCGCCACCAACGACGATCACGTCAAACCTGTCACGGCCCGGATCGGCGCGGTGCGGCACGGAAATGCCGGAAGTGGTCAGCCAATAGGGCTTGCCGGTACGCAGATCATCCTTGCGCGTTTCGGCGTCCTTGCCGTTTGTCATCTAGTTTCATCCAATGAAAATGGGCCGCCAGAACCGGCGGCCCAAAAGGGTCATGCAAGGTCGCGAACCTTCGGCTCTCGTTCCCAATAGCGTTTGCTTGCGGCGGCAACGAAATCCTCGTTCTTGACGACGCCCTCATCTGCTTCGATGTGGCAGTGATCGAGCAAGGCCTTGGATCCCGGGCAATGGCCGATGGCCTTGAGATGGGCATAGGCATCGCTCACCCAGGCCTTCGCCGCGGCATCCTTTTTCAGTTTCTCGACCTGTTCCGGCATCAACACCATCGCAACAGCGTCAAAGATGACCGAGGGGCTGCCGGCAAGCTGACCGTCAGCGGCAAGCGTGCCGCCCTTGACCTTCATCTCGCCCACCTTGGGGGCAACCAGCATGACGCTGCCGCCCTTCGCCTCGACATCGGATTTCAGCTTGTCGATGGTTGCCTTGTCAGACCCTTCGGCAAACAGGATGCCGATCTTGCGGCCCTCCAGCGTGTCCTTCCAGTTCTTCTGAATCGACAGCGCATCCGAGGGTGCAAGCTCAACCGGTTCACGGAAAGGCTTCGCCGCCTTGGGCAGATCGATCCCCAGCCCGTCAGCGACACGCTGACCAAGATCGGGATGGATGTTCTGGATCACCGATACCACGCGGTCGCGCACATGCGGCAGGCTGACTTTCGACAGTTCGAACGTGATCGCACTGGCGATATGGGCGCGTTCGTTATCGGTCTGGCTCAGCCAGAACTGGCGCGGCTGGCTGTAGTGATCGCCAAACGTCTCGTCCCGCTTGCGCAGCTTTTCGGACGGTTCGTTGCCCAGCTCGGTGTTGTCCTCATAGGTATGAAAGACGGTTCCGGTTTCGCGCGGACCGGGATCTTCGCCCGCCTCATCCAGACTATTGGGTTCGTAATTCGCGCGTCCCTTGGGGATCATCGTTTGCATCATCCCGTCGCGCTGCATGTTGGCGAAGGGACATTTGGGTGCGTTCACCGGAATCTGGTGGAAGTTTGTGGTCCCCAGCCGGGATTTCTGCGTGTCCAGATAGCTGAACAAGCGCCCCTGCAGCAGCGGGTCGTTGGTAAAGTCGATCCCTGGCACCACGTTCGACGGCAGGAAGGCGGATTGTTCCGTCTCGGCGAAGAAGTTGTCCGGCCAGCGGTCCAACACCATGCGGCCGATGACACGCAGTGGGGCATCTTCCTCGGGGACGATCTTGGTCGCGTCCAGCACCGAATAGGGCAGGCTTTCGGCCAACTCGTCGCTGATGACCTGGACGGCGAGTTCCCATTCCGGGTAATCGCCCGCCTCGATGGCCTCGAACAAGTCGCGGCGGTGAAAGTCGTTATCCGCCCCCTGCAGCTTGGCACTTTCGTCCCAGACGAGTGACTGGATGCCCAGCTTTGGCGTCCAGTGGAACTTGACGAAAGTCGATTTCCCGTCCGCGCTGACCAGCCGGAATGTGTGGACGCCAAAGCCCTGCATCATCCGAAGGCTGCGCGGAATGGCGCGATCCGACATGGCCCAGATCATGGTGTTCATCGTTTCTGGCATCAACGAGATGAAGTCCCAGAATGTATCATGCGCGGATGCTGCCTGCGGATAGCCGCGATCCGCCTCCATCTTCACGGAATGAATCAGGTCGGGAAACTTGATCGCATCCTGAATGAAGAAAACCGGAATGTTGTTGCCAACCAGATCCCAGTTGCCTTCATCAGTGTAGAACTTGACCGCAAAGCCCCGCACATCGCGCGGCGTATCAACACTGCCAGCCCCGCCCGCAACGGTCGAAAAGCGGGTGAAAACCGGTGTCCGCTTGCCCTTCTCGGCAAAAAGGCTGGCCATTGACAGATCCGGGATCGCATCGGTGCATTCGAAATAGCCGTGCGCCGCGCTGCCGCGGGCATGGACGATCCGCTCCGGGATGCGTTCATGGTCGAAATGAAAGATCTTCTCGCGCAGAACGAAGTCTTCCAGCAGCGTCGGCCCGTTGGACCCCGCTTTCAGGCTGTTCTGGTTATCCGACACCGGAACGCCGTGATTGGTGGTCAGCCGCTCGTCACCGCTTGCGCGCTGATGCGTTTCGCCTGCGTTTCCTGTCTGGGCCTTCTTGTCCATGGTTGTCTCCGTTAGCTGGAAAATTCTGATCGCGGCATAAGCCGCGCGTTCTGGCTACAGTTCTGTCACTTGGCACAGCACAGGCCGACCCCGCCGCCGCCCAGATGGGCAATCAGGCGCGTCGGCCGATTTTACCACACCTCTTGCAGAGGCTGCGGCTTCACAACTCCACAACGCCGTCACCCGGCTTGCCCCAGCATTCCGCGCGCTTGGATGACACTTCGATCAAAGTCAGGCCGGGCGTATCGATCCCCTGTTCGAACCACTGGTCAAGTTCGTCCGTCCAGTGCTTCTTGAACAGTTCCTTATCATCCTGATGAAGCTTTGCTTCGCCCGACAGCACGATCCAGGTATCTTTGCCTTGAAACGTCAGCTCGGTCGCAGGGTTTGCGCCGATTTCCTGAACCTTTCGCGTGTCGCCATTGCTGAAAAACCAGTTGCTGCCATCCCACTCGACCTGGGCGTTATTTGACATCGGCCGCGACGATACGCCCCCGCTTTTTCCAACCGTGGACATGAAGCACAGATCCATGTCGCGCATCGCTTCGACTATCGTTTTCTTGTCCATCTTGGTTCCTCCCCGAGCCAGACAGGCCGTGATATTGTGGGGGCGTTCCGGTGCGCCACCGGATAGCCCAGTCCATAGCCTCATGCACGAGGCGCTTTCCGTCGGACTCAAACGAAACCGAACTGTCTGGGTTCCGCCAGACAATCCTTTGTTATGGGGCCCATGCCGGTTTCGTTCTCGACGCGCGGGTCCAGACGATCTACGGGTTGTTCAAGGCCGAAATCATCCACCTTCGCGGCCCCCCGCGCAGGTGCGGGGGCGGTAGGGTCATCTATGTTGCGGTGCCGGTATGAGCGACAGGAAAATCAGACGGAACTTCATCGTGGCGATTTGCGTCGCGGCGGCGAGCTTGGGTCTGGTGTTCTGGAACGCGAACGAGGGCGGTACAATGCCGGTCAGACAAGACCTCTGTTCTGAGGACAGCGGCAGCAGGATTTCCAATATGTTGCGGAAACTGTTTTCCGTGGAGCAGGACCCCGAGATATTGTCTTGCAGCGCAGGCAGCACACCCTGGGCCAGTTTTTCGTACCTGAGTGCGGAAGTTACGCCCGGGTCATTCGACGGCATAGACGGGTTCAAGCCCTTGAATGATCCGGGTTGGTTTCCGATGGATCTGATGCCGGATGATTATCGCGGCGCGTTCGAAGGGGCTGATTGGACCGCCGTGAACTGGACACAATCCTTCGACCGGTCGACCGGGGCACGCATTTTCCTGATCAAATCCCCGGACAACAAAGCTTTTGTCGTCGTGACCAGTGAGTAGTTCCTTCGTAAGGTGGCCCTGTTGAACATGTCCGCCACATTATTCAGGTTGGTACCGCCGTTCGGCGGGCTGTTGCGTATCCACGAGGCATCCATGCAGTGGTGGAGACACCTGCTGAGGACGGATCGATTTGGCCCAGCTTCAGCTGGGCCTGACCTGCCTTGCTGCCTGGCCGGTCCCGTGCGCTGCACCGGCGACGCGGCCGGCTCGATTGGTGGGCGGCGGATCAAGCCGGACTCTTAGGTGATCAATCCCGATGATGGACATGTCGATGAAATACATGACTTCAAATTTGCTCGGGAGCGTTATCAGGACAGCTATTCCGAAAGCCAGAAGCGCTTTTATCAAAATGTAACCGGAACACCCCCAATTGAGGGCAGCAAGGCGACGTGCAGATGCGCTGCCCGCGCGGTCAACGGACGGGGCAGGACATGACACAAACGCTCTACGCGACACTGCGCAACAATGACGAGCCGATCGCCCTGCCCTGCTTTCGGATCGGCTTCGTGTTTAACGGTATGCTAGCTGAAGCCGCAAACCGCGACACTGCGGTCCAGATGCTGACCCTGCTTCAAAATCGGTTTGCGAATGAATTGGCGTTCATGGTACTTGGCGGGCCAACGGGCAAGCCACGAAAACTGATAGGTTTCTGCGATAAGAGGTCGCAGGGATGGCTGGGCCTTATCCAAGAAGGTATGCCAAAAACAGCGGTCTGCGCCTGTACGGGTCTGATCAGAATCCGCTTGGCATGCCGTTTCTCCCTTCTTCTCGCTTGATCACGATCGCCACCCGCTGACCCGCATTCAGATTTTTTTCCCCTAGCAGGCCGAAGGGCTGCCGACCTTCAACGATGGCATCGACGCGATTGCGCGCTCTGGCAAGCTGCGGCTCGGCTATCAGGGCTTTGGCTTCGGGCGTAGCCTGGTCGAAGGCTTCCATGACAAATGGCTGCCGCCGGCTTTCCGGCGCTTCCGTATTGCAGCTATGGGTGACGTTCTGGGGCATGATGCTCTGCTGTTCTACAGCCGGCCTTTCGTCACAATGCGCCAGCTCGATCAGAAACGCAGGGGCGAGCGTGTCACGAACGCTTGGGATTATGAGCCCGGCATCCCAGATATGGGCTGGCGAACATATATCGGTCAGGCCTTCATGGACCGGCTTGACGACGCAACACCGCCAGACAACCCAAGCGTGCGGGTAGTGACCTGCCACGGGATTCTTCCTCCATTTGGAATTAGAGTCCGACCCAACGAAGGGACGGACAATGAAGCGAACGAGATACAGCGAAGAACAGATCATCGGCATCCTGACCGAGCATGAGGCGGGCGCGAAGTGCGCTGAGCTGTGCCGCAAGCATGGGATGTCGGAAGGCACCTT
>VAFL01000035.1 GCA_005768755.1 Paracoccus denitrificans
AACGATAATTGCGAAACCTCCGCTGACCCCGTCGCGGAGGTTTTTGCATTTGTGCCCCCATTCCGCAGCGATCGTCTGTTGCGTCCTCCCGCAACCAACGATCCCGGCGAAAGCAGATTGTCCAGAGCCTCGGCCTCTGCAAGGAAGTCAGGGTTCTTCTTTCCTGCCGCAAAGCGCAGGATCGCGCCGAGGTCGCCGCGCAGCACGATCGCCAGTTCGCCGTTATCCGGCATGAGCGTGATCTGATCGACCAGCGAGCGGAAGGTTTCGGCGGCACGGGCGCGGCCGTCCTCGTCTTGCAGATTCTCATAGAGCTGCCCGATCCGCTGCGCATAGAGTGCCGCCATGTTCGGATGTAGCAGCGGAGGGGGCTCATCGGCATTGGCCAGTTTCTCAGCCAGTTCAGCCTTCCGGGCTTCAAGTCCAGTCATCTTCTCCTTCATTGAGGGGTGATACATGCCGTCGGTGATCGCCTCGATGATCTGAGAAATCTGCCTGCCGACTTTGTCCAATTCGCGCCGCGCAACCTCAAGGTCGGCACCACGCTCCATCCGCAACCGGTTCACCTCCCTGGTGAACTCGTCGCAGAACTCCCTGAACAGCGCAGGGTCCATCAGATGCTTGCGCAGCCCGTTCAGGATCGACGCTTCGAGGGCATCACGTCGGATGTTGAGCCGGTTGTCGCAAGTGCCCTTGTTGCGCGCAGTCGCGCAGCCGAGCAGGTCCTTGGAGATCATCGTATAGCCGCCCCCGCAGCAGCCGCATTTGACGAGGCCGGCAAAGAGATGCTTCGGGCGGCGCCGGTCGTTCAGGGGATTGGGACTGGTCTCGACCACATCATAGGCAAGGCGGCTCTGCCGTGCCTTGACGGCATCCCAGATGTCTTGGTCGATGAGGCGCAGGTCAGGCACCTCATGGACGACCCATTCGCATTCCGGGTTCAGGCGGGATACGCGCCGGCCGGTGTCGGGATCCTTGATATAGCGCAGCCGGTTCCAGACCAGCTTGCCGACATAAAGCTCGTTGTTCAGGATGCCGGTGCCGCGCTTCGGGTTGCCGTGGATTGTCGATGGCCCCCATTCGCTGCCTTGCGGCCCCGGTATGCCATCGCGGTTCAGGGACATGGCGATGGTGCGCGATGATTTCCCGTCGAGATAATCCGCAAAAATGCGGCGCACGATCCCGGCTTCGGCCTCGTTGATGGTCCGGTCGCCCCGGACAGCTTCCCCACGATCATCGAACCTCTTCACCACATCATAGCCGTAGCAGAGTCCGCCGCCGGATTTGCCATCCTCGACCCGACCGCGCAGCCCACGGCGGGTCTTGTCGGCCAGATCCTTCAGGAACAGCGCATTCATCGTGCCCTTCAACCCGACATGCAGATGGGTGATCTCGCCCTCGGACAGGGTGAACATCTTCACGTCGGCATAGGTCATGCGCTTGAAGATGCCGGCGATATCCTCCTGGTCGCGCGACAGCCGGTCCATCGCCTCGGCCATGATCATGTCGAAGCGACCGCGCAGGGAATCGGAGATCAGGGACTGGACGCCCGGTCGCAGGATCATGCTGGCGCCGGAGATGGCGTGATCAGTATATTCCTCGACGACGGTCCAGCCTTCCTTTTCGGCGCGCAGGCGACACATGCGCAGCTGATCGGTGATCGAGGCGTCACGCTGGTTGTCGGACGAGTAGCGGGCGTAGAGCGCGACCTTCATGCGGACACCTCAGTCTGGGAGGCGGCCGCCCGCCAATCGGGCCGTCTCCTGTTGGACGAAATCGCCCGCAGCCTGCCGGGCGAGTTGCCGGACGAGATCGGCGAGGCGGGGGTCGGGGTTGCGGGTGCCAGCAACGCGCGCAACGGCTTCATCGGTGGTCTCGGTGACCAGCCGAAGCTTCGATGCGGTGGTTTGTCGTTGCCGTGCCATTCCCGTGCCGATCCCTGAAGAGCCTGCACAGAGACTACGCAGCATTTCCAATGCATTACAGAGAAGCGCCCGGCGGCGTTCGGCGGGGAATGGAGGGCTGGGTCGGGCATTGGCGTAGTCCTGAGCAGCATGGCGTCGCAAAAATACTGGCGCGACGATGTGCGAATTTGCGGCTCGCCAGGAGATTTGAACATCTGCTCGCACAGCGCGACGTTCCAGCCATGTCCTGAGGTCAGTCTAATGCGGGCAGGGGGCAGCTGCAATACTTGGCTGGGTCGACAGTTGGACCAGGTGGCCTGACCCCGAGCAAGAAGGGCAATTCTAGAACGGAATCTCGTTGTCCGAAGTGGTGTTTGCTGAGTCCCGGTCGGCCTCGATCCGTTCGATGAAGGAAAGCGATGCCAATACGCAATCGACGATGAACCGCGCCTCCGAAACAGCAAGGAGGTCGTTGTCATGCGCGAAAGAGCGCTTGTTGCGCGCGTCATTGAGACCTTCAAAGAGCTTATGCTGAACGCGCAGGGTCGGTAGTGCAAATTGGCTCACTACACCTTCATCTCGCACCGCTTTGCCATATGCACCGAAAATGGCGTGTAGTGGTGTCGATGGATCGCACGGCATACCTCGATCCGCTAGCAGTGCACGGAACCGCTTCACGCAGTATGTGTGTATGCGATCGAGTGCCACATCAGGCTTGTTGCCGATCAGATCCCCAGCGATCGACGCTCGTAGCTTGGGCAAAGTCGTATCGCTCGAGAAGTCCTTGAACGCCTCGTCCAGATTAAGCGATGAGGAGTTCTCCAACTCGTTGGTGAACTGTTCGAGCCACATCTTGAGTCGCGTCTCCTGATCGGAATTGTCTTCCACGAAACCGTCCAGGCTACAACGATAGTCCCATAGTGCGCGAAGGACGCGAGCAACGAGGCGTGGCTCGGCGACCTCGATAAAACCCCTCAGCGTCTTGCCCTTGCTATCGCCCTCGATCTGATAACGTTCGTCAAAAATATTGAAATCGAAGAATTCTTCAAACCATTCACCCATGGTCCGGTCAGAGAAATTCAGAACGTAGCCACCACCACTGTGAAATATCTGGTCGAAGGTGATTCTGTGCTGCGGCGTCAGCCGGCGTGTTCGACCGAGTATTTCCGGTTGCTTATTGGGATCTGGAGCGGTGCTTTGCATCATTCCTCAAGATAGTCCGAGGGGTACAGGTCGCGCAACTTCGAGAGGGCACGTACCGCCGCTTGACATCTCGAACTCGACCGAAGCTGCGCTAGGTTAGGAGCGACCGGCTTGCCCCGCAACTCCGGCTTGTCGCGCTGCTCGACCGAGGCATAGAACGCATCCATATCCACATGGATGATCTTGCCGATATTCCTGTCTGGCTCGGCGGCCTCCCCGATCTGTTCTCCCGATCCCGACATGCTTCGTCGTCAACCTGTCGGAGTTGCCGGTTTTTCGATACCTTCCAGCCGATCGGCGGGCAAAGGTCGTTGCAGGGCCTTCGCCTCGCGCCAGTCGGCCGTCAGCCAGACCTCCACCTCGTCGGAATTGGTCAGGATCACTGGCATTGCCTTGGGATGGATCGGCTTCACCACTTCGTTGGCATCAGTGGTGAGGAAAGCGAAGAGTTCATGTTCGCCCGGTCTCGGCGTGCGGTTCGATCCGCGCGTCCCTTCCCATCGGGTCCAGATCCCGGCGAAGAAGAACAGGGGCTGCGCCTGGTCGAGCGCGAACCAGTAGAGTGGTTTGCGCTTCGTCACCGGATCAGGCACCTGCCCGTATTCCGAGAACGCCGTCGCCGGGACGACGCAACGGTGCTCAACCCCGAGCCACTGTTGCCAGTGCCGTATCCAGGTCTTGCGAACATTGGTGACGCCGGTGTCAGGCGCGTCCGGGGTCTTCAGATGCTCGACCGGCGTGGGCATTCCCCATGTAAGGCGAGCAAGCTCCAGCCCGCCATCGGTTTTGCGCACGACCGGCGCGGGCCGGTCGGGATAGACGTCGAGGATCGGTTCCAGATTGCCGATACTGTCGTGGGTGAGCGCCACGAAATCCCGGATCGCCTGCTGGTTGGTGGTCAGATTGTAGAGATTGCACAAACCCGCTTCTCCGATTTTGCGGCCATCATACGCCAGAAGTTCCGGCAAGGCTTCCGATCACATCTTACGAGACTCAGATTGACTCCCGCCGCGCACCAGAACAAACAAAGAACATAACGACAGGATTTGCCCTTGAGAAGATCCGGAGCCTGCCTTCCAGATGCACGAGCTCGCCATCAGTCCAGCCATTGCGGCCCTTCGTGTGCGAATCGCGCAGCTTGAAGGTGATGGCGCTCGCGCGCGGGAAGTGCTGCCCTTCGGCGTTCCGTCTCTGGACCGCAAACTGCCCGGTGGTGGGTTGGCTCTTGGCTGTCTGCATGAGGTTGCGGGCGGCGGCAACGGCGCCGTGGACGGCGCGGCGGCGGCCTGTTTCGTGGCCGGGATCGCCGCGCGGACCCAAGGCAAGGTGCTGTGGTGCGTCGCCCAGCAGGATCTGTTCGCGCCGGGCCTGGAACAGGCCGGCCTGCCGCCCGATCGCGTCATCCATGTCGAGGCCGGCGATGACAAGTCGGTCCTGGCCTGCATGGAGGAAGGCCTGCGGCACGGTGGGCTGGGCGCGGTGGTCGCCGATATTGCCCGGCTGCCGATGACCGCCTCGCGGCGGCTGCACCTGGCCGCCAAGGAAAGCGGCACCATCGGCCTCGCCCTGCGCCGCTGGCGGCGGCAGGCCGAGGCCAGCGATTTCGGCCAGCCGACGGCGGCGATGACCCGCTGGCGGATCTCGGTGCTGCCGTCCCGGCCTTTGCCCGTGCCCGGCGTCGGTCGCGCGCGCTGGCTGATCGAACTGATCCGGGCGCGGGCGGGAGAATCCCTCGATATCGAACTGGAGGCGTGCGATGGCTCGGGTCATCTCGGTCTTCCTGCCGACATGGCCGACAGACCGGCTGCGGCGGAAGGCCGGCGACACAGCGCCGCCAGTTGAGGTGCCGCTCATCATTGCAGGACGTGATCGTAACCGCCGTATCGTGACGGCGGTCGACGCGACCGCGCAGGCGCTCGGCCTGCGGGTCGGCATGCCCGTCACCAAGGCGCAGGCGCTGGTGCCGGGACTGGTGATTGAACCCGCCGACCCAAAAGCCGATGCCGAAAGCTTGGAGCGCCTCGCGCTCTGGGTGTTGCAACGGATCGCGCCGATTGTGGCGGTCGATCCGCCGGACGGGATCGTGATCGACTCTACCGGCGCGGATCATCTGCATGGCGGCGATGCGGCGATGCTCGATGCGCTGATCGGGCGGCTCACCTTGTCGGGTGTGTCTGCACGGGCCGCCATTGCCGACACCTGGGGCGCGGCCCATGCGCTGGCGCGCTATGGGTCCAATCCGGTGCTGATCGCCATGCCGGGGGCCAGCATCGACATGCTCGCGCCGCTGCCGCTGGAGGCTCTACGGCTGTCGCCCGCGATCCCGGCTGGCCTGCGCGATCTGGGGTTTTCCCGGATCGGCGATCTGATCGGCCAGCCCCGCGCGCCCCTGACGCTGCGCTTCGGGCCGGAACTGTCCCGTCGGCTGGATCAGGCCCTGGGCAACAGCGCCGAACCCATCGAGCCGCTGCGCCCCGAGGACATGATCGAGGCGCGGCGCAGCTTTGCCGAACCCATCGCCGCCGCTGAGACCATCGCCCGCTATATTGGAAAGCTGGTCGCAACGCTCTGCGAGGCGCTGGAGACCCGCGGCCTCGGCGTGCGCCGCCTCGACCTGCTCTGCCACCGGATAGACAGCCGTGTCGAGACCGTCCGCATCGGCCTCGCGCGGCCGGTGCGCGACCCTCAGCGCCTGACCCGGCTGCTCTGCGACAAGATCGAGACCATCGACCCCGGCCTCGGCATCGAGATCATGACGCTGACGGCCACGCTGGCGGAACCCATGACCGAGCGCCAGGCCGTGAGCCACCTGATCGAGGCGCCCGAGCCTGACCTGTCAGGCCTGATCGACACGCTCGCCAACCGGGTCGGCGCCCGCGCGATTTATCGCTTCGCGCCGGTGGCCAGCGATGTGCCCGAGCGATCCGTCTGCCGCATTCCGGCCCTGGCGGAAGAGACCGGCGCGGGCTGGCCCGATCACTGGCCGCGCCCCTCGCGGCTGTTGCCCCGTCCCGAGCCGATCGAGACCATGGCGCTGCTGCCCGACCATCCGCCGAACTGGATCTCGTGGCGCGGCGTGCGGCGGCGGGTGCGCCGGGCCGATGGCCCCGAGCGGGTCTTCGGGGAATGGTGGAAGCGCGATGCCGAGCTGGTCGCGGTGCGGGATTATTTCCGCATCGAGGATGACGCTGGCGAACGCTTCTGGATCTTCCGCGCCGGTGACGGCGAGGATGTCGCCACCGGATCGCATCGCTGGTTCCTGCACGGGGTTTTCGGATGAATGCGCCCCGCTATGCCGAATTGCAGGTCACCACGCAGTTTTCCTTTCTGCGCGGGGCCTCTTCGGCCGAGGAATTGTTCGCGACGGCGGCGGCGATGGGGATCGAGGCGCTGGCGGTGGTGGATCGCAATTCGCTGGCGGGCATCGTTCGCGCCCATGAGGCGGCGAAGGCAACCGGCATCCGGCTGATCGTTGGCTGCCGCCTCGATCTCGCCTGCGGCATGTCGGTGCTGGTCTATCCGACCGACCGAGCGGCCTATGCCCGGCTCTGCCGGCTGCTGACGCTTGGCAAGGGCCGGGCCGGCAAGGGCAAGTGCCACCTGGAATGGGCCGATCTCACCGCCTATGGCGAAGGGCTGATCGCGGTGCTGGTGCCGGATGATGCCGATGAATACTGCGGGTTCCGATTGCGCCGTTTGCGCGATGCCTTCGGCGACCGGGCCTATCTGGCGCTGACCCTGCGCCGCAGGCCCAACGACCAGATGCGGCTCTGGGAGCTTTCGCAACTGGCGCAGCGGATCGGCGTGCCGACCGTCGTGACCAATGACGTGCTGTTCCACGAGCCTGGCCGGAGGATGCTGCAGGATGTGGTCACTGCGATCCGCCACAACACCACCATCGACCAGCTGGGCTTTCGCCGTGAGCGTCATGCCGACCGCTATCTCAAGCCGCCCGCCGAGATGCGCCGGCTCTTCGCCCGCTGGCCCGAGGCGCTGGCCCGCACCATCGAGATCGCCGACCGTTGCCGCTTCAGCCTGGATGAGCTGCGTTATCAATATCCGGAGGAACGCGACGATCCCGCACTGACCCCGCAGGAAACACTGGTGCGGATGACCTGGCAGGGCGCGGCCAACCGCTACCCCGAGGGCGTGCCGGATGAGGTGACGGCGGCGTTGCGCCATGAGCTGACCCTGATCGGCAAGCTCGATTACGCGCCCTATTTCCTGACCGTGAACAGTATCGTCCGCTTTGCCCGGTCGCGCGGCATTCTCTGTCAGGGGCGGGGATCGGCGGCGAACAGCGCCGTCTGCTATGTTCTCGGCATCACCGCCATCGACCCCGGCCGCAACGATCTGCTGTTCGAGCGCTTCGTCTCCGAGGAACGCCGCGAACCGCCGGATATCGACGTCGATTTCGAGCACGAACGCCGTGAGGAAGTCATCCAATGGGTCTATGAGAACTATGGCCGTGACCGGGCCGCGCTGACCGCCACCGTGACCCGCTATCGCTCCAAGGGCGCGCTGCGCGATGTCGGCAAGGCCATGGGGCTGCCCGAGGATCTGATCCAGACACTCTCCGGCCAGCTCTGGGGCTGGTCCGAGACCGGTGTCAACGATCAGCAGCTTCGTGAGTTGAACCTCAACCCGGAGGATCGGCGTTTGCGCCTGACCCTTGATCTGGCCGCCCAGCTTCGCGGGGCGCCGCGGCATTTGTCGCAACATCCCGGCGGCTTTGTCCTGACCCATGACCGGCTGGACGAGTTGGTGCCGATCGAACCCGCCGCCATGGCGGATCGCCAGATCATCGAATGGGACAAGGACGACATCGACGCCTTGCGCTTCATGAAGGTGGATGTGCTGGCGCTGGGGATGCTGACCTGCATGCGCAAGGGGCTGGATCTGATCGTGGAACACAAGGGCATCGCCCTTGATCTGGCGACGATCCCGGCCGAAGATCCGCGCACCTATGCGATGATCCGCAAGGCGGACACGCTGGGAACCTTCCAGATCGAAAGCCGGGCGCAGATGTCCATGCTGCCGCGCCTGAAGCCGCGCACCTATTACGATCTGGTGGTGCAGGTCGCCATCGTCCGGCCTGGCCCGATCCAGGGCGATATGGTCCATCCCTATCTGCGCCGCCGCGAGGGGTTGGAAGAGGTCGATTATCCGACACCCGAACTGGAGAAGGTGCTGGGCAAGACCCTCGGCGTGCCGCTGTTTCAGGAACAGGCGATGCGCGTCGCCATTGAATGCGCGGGCTTCACCCCCGGTGAGGCCGATATGCTAAGGAAGAGCATGGCCACGTTCAAGCACACCGGCGGCGTCTCGAAATTCCGCGACAAGCTGATCTCGGGCATGGTTGCCAAGGGCTATGAACAGGACTTTGCCGAACGCACCTTCCGGCAGTTGGAGGGCTTCGGCTCCTACGGCTTTCCCGAAAGCCATGCGGCAAGTTTCGCGCTGATCGCCTATGCCTCGGCCTGGCTGAAATGCTGGCATCCCGATGCCTTCTGCGCCGCGCTACTGAACAGCCAGCCGATGGGATTCTATGCCCCGGCCCAGATCGTGCGCGATGCGCGCGACCATGGCGTCGAGTTGCGCCCGATCTGCGCCAATGCCTCCCGCTGGGATTGCACGCTGGAGCCGACCGGCAACGAGGCGCGCTTTGCGGTTCGGCTTGGCCTGCGCATGGTCAAGGGGCTTGCCAATGCCCATGCGGCGGCGATTGTCGCCGCCCGTGCCGATCAGCCATTTGCCTCGGTCGAGGATCTCTGGCGGCGGGCCGGGGTTCCGGTCGCCGCATTGGTCCACATTGCCGAGGCCGACGGTTTCCGCCCGCCCTTCGGCCTCGCGCGCTGCGAAGCGCTTTGGGCGATCAAGGGGTTGCGCGACGAGGAACTGCCGCTGTTTGCGGCAGCCTCGGCACGCGAGGGCCTGACGGTTTCAGAGATATCGGAGCCGTCCATCGCCCTGCGGCCGATGGCGGCTGGCGGCGAGGTGGTCGCGGATTACAGCCATACCGGCCTGTCGCTGCGCCGCCATCCGGTTGCCTTCCTGCGCGAGGCTCTGCGCAAGCGCCGCATGGTCTCCTGCGCCGAGGCGATGGGCGCGCGCGACTGCCGCTGGCTGGAGACGGCGGGGATCGTCCTCGTCCGCCAGCGGCCTGGTTCGGCCAAGGGCGTCATGTTCATCACGATCGAGGACGAGACCGGCATCACCAATCTCGTGGTCTGGCAGAAGGTCTTCGCGCAGTATTGGCGTGTGATCCTCTCATCGAGCATGATTGCCGTCAGGGGGCGCGTTCAGCGCGAGGGCGAGGTCGTGCATCTCGTTGTCCATCGGATCGTCGATCTGTCGCGGGATTTGGCCAGCGTTGGGCAACGCGACGTGGCGGCCCTCCTGCCGGATGGCAGAGGAAGCGAACTCCACCAAGAATCTCCGACGCCTGATCTGCGCGGTCAGCCACCGAAGGGGCTGCGGGCGTGCAGTATGGCTGTGCCCGACCCGCACGTCGACGCGATCAGGGTAAAGACGCGGGATTTTCGGTAATGGTCGGAACCTTTACGACACCCAGCAACCTCGCATTGACCGCAGTTGCAGAAAACGAAATCGGCTCTTTGCGGCCGCACGACCGCACAGAGGCTAACTTCTGCTTTCCTTAGCCAGATTGATCGTACGGCAACAGGGATGCTTGAAAACTTGCCTGCTACACTCAGTCGTCGACCAGCAGCAGATACATCCGCATGCGATCCACCACCGCAGGGTACTCTTCCATGTTTGAGATCTCTGGCTCACGCTCGATAGTGGCGGAATAGGCCTGATGCGTCTGAACGCGGCTCAGAAAGCCGCGCTTGATGTCGCTAAAAGCGAGCTTGTTCGGGGTGTCGAAGCCGCGTCTGATCCCGGCTGCAAGGCAGTCAATGACAGAGACCGGCGTAGCCGTTCCGTCGGCGACGGCAGGTATCTCGCTTGCCGTGCGCGCGGCTAGACCGGCAGCGAAGGAAAGGCTGAGAGGCACTAGCTGAGAGACTAGCTCACGGGCACGCGGGCAAATCGCTTTTTCAGCGGGGTCGCCGCCGAGTTGTCTTTCGATTTCGCGCAAGGGTTCGCCGCATAGCCAGGCCAGAATGCCGGGTTCGAGGTTTCTTACGGCGTCGGCCGTCAGCGGTCCGTCCTTCTTGTTTCCGGTAGCGCCGAGAATTGCTCTACCATCACGGATCAGAATAGCATCGCGCGCATCCTGATCCTCTGCAAGCCAGTTGATGATCCAGGACGTCCAGTCCGGTATTGTCTGGGGTAGCCGTTCAATCTGATCCTCGATCCTTTGCCGCAGCGATTTGAGGATGCCGAGCGGCGCGCCGCTCTGGGTGGCAAGCTCCGCCAGGACCTGATCATCGGCCTCCTTCGCTCTCTCGCCGATAAGCTCGTTCAGTCGCGCGACTTTCGCATCGAACCCCGCTTTCTGATTGATCCTTATGGCCGTGAAGGCAGCCAGTGATCGTCCTATCGAAAAGCGCGTCGTTGCTTCGGTTTCTGCGCCTTCAGGCGCGACCGCAGTGGCTAGGCGGTTCAGGGCATACTCGACGTCGGGATCGGCAGCAGCCGCCACATTAATGCGATCAAGAATTGTCTGCAGGGGATCGCTCAGGGACAGGCAGCGGTCGTCCTCTGGCAGTACCGACTTCAGCTTGTCGAGCACCCCTTTTGGGAAGGCCCTACCTTGCCTGAATTGAAGCACGACTTCAGGGATCAGGAGCACGATGCCGTTGGCGAGGTGACCGGCGCGCCCTGCACGGGCCGCAGCATTCAGTATCTCGTGCGCGTCCAGGTCTTCACGCCCTCCTTCGTCCGGGTCGCTGCGCTTGTCCCCGGCAAGAATGGCAATATGAGCTGGAAGGTTCAGACCCTGCGCCAGCGTCGGTGTAGCAACGATGACTTTTGCCCCGTCGGCACGGCGGAACAAGCGTTCTGCCAGATCGCGCTCCAGCCTGAGCATCAGCGCATTGTGGGGCACGGCGGCAGCGGGACCGGCCAAGATCGCATGTTCCAGCCCGCCAAGCTCGATCTCCAGCGCCTTCCATCGCTCTTCTTCATCTTGCGTTTGCTCTGGCGGGTCGCCCAGCAGCGCCGAGATTTCACGCGCAGTGGACGCGGCAGTATCCTTGCGGTTGACGAAGACGATACCTTTCAGGCCGTTGCGCGCCGCAGCAGCCGCAACTTGCGCGGCGACCTTGTTTACATTCGGCGTCAGATAGATCGAACCATCCCGGTTGAGCTTACCGGTTAACGGGACCGGCGCATCGGAAATGGCCGCCAGGGTGCAGCTTGGCGCTGCACCGGCCAGCCAGTTGTGCTGAAGCCCGAAGAGAGCATGCGGCGGGCATTGCAGCGCTTCGGCAGCTGGTTTGCGCAGATGCTTTGCGCGCTTTTTCTTTCGGGCATCCTCCGCGCGCTGAACGGCGATCGCGTTGCGTCTCATCTGCACGATGGCGGCACTCTCATACAGCAGGACGCCGCGCGCCTGTCGGCTCGGCTTCCAAAGCGGATCGGCAAAAACACAGGTCCGACCGGTGAGCTCTTCAATCCACTCTGCGAATGCCGCGCCATTATCAAGCATCGCTGAAAGAAAAAGGAAATCGGCTTCCGGCGCGATGCTGTTGAAGGCAAGGACGCAGAACATTCCGTCCAACGCCCGGCGGAGATTCGATACGGGGCTGAGGAGATGACATTCGTCAAAGACCAGCAGCCCTACGTTTTCAAAAGCCTCGGGCGAATATGACAGAAGTGCAAGACAGCGCTCCGGCGTCATGACCTCGATGCTTTCGAAGTTGGTACCGGGAGCGAACAAGCGATCGAAATCGCTCGAAACAACCGAACCTTCCAGCGATTCCGGGAAGACCTTCTGCAGATCGTCGGTGAGTTGATCCACAAGCGCGTGAGTTGGAGCCAAGAACACAACCGACTTGCCGCTTGCCAGTACAGCAGCAATCTTCAGGCAAGAGACCGTCGTTTTTCCCGCGCCGGTCGGCAGAACGAGCACGGCGGACTTGCCGCTCTCGTGGAATCCTTTCGCTATGGCCTCCCTATGATTGGGCCAAGCGAAAGGTGCGGCATTCGCACGATGCCTCAGCCAGCTTCGCCAATAATCCCGATCTGAACCATTGGGCGGCTGCAGGCGTGTAACCGCCGCGCCCGCAATGGAGTCGTAGGCTGCCAGCAGCAGTGATGCGAGGTGACGTGGTCCCGGATAGGTGGTCTGAAAATTCTGGGACAAATCGCCGAGGCGCCCGTGCTCCAGCGAAGAGAGGGCCAACACGCGGGCGAACGTCGCCCTTGCGCCGTCGAACCGCCCTGCCGCCTTCTCGGGCATATCTTCTGCCAGAACTTCCGCAGCAAACAACTCGACACCGACGACAAGGCTCTCGAAGAGCGCCGTTGTCCCCCGCTGTTCAAGCAGTCCGCCGGAGAAGAACCCCTCCGGACGGCGCTGCGCGCGGTCAAGAATGCTCTGGAAATTGCCGCGCGCCAGGTCACGGATATCTTCGGCCAGAATGGTGCAGACATAGTCCTGCCCTCCATCTTCCGGCCTGATAAAGCGCGCGGCTTCGTGGGCGTCCGCATACTGCTCGGCCACCAGAAAAAGCACCGCCGCCGCGATCGCCGGATGGATGCGATCCCGATCCATGATGGCAACAGACCCGGCAGCATCGGTCTGCGCGAGGTCCTGCGCCAGAATTTGATGCGCCGTGCCGGCAACGAATGCCGCCGCTCTGCGGTGGTCGGCATCACGCCGGACGGACACAACGATCTCATAGGCGTCGGCAATACGGGCGAGAGGCCATTCGCCGTCAGCAGCGCCGTCACCCGCCGCCTCTTCAGCGCCATCGACGCGCCTCATTCTGCGGGCAGCCAGTTCTGCATACTGCGCTGTAAGCAATTGCGGCAGCTCGGCAGGATTCAGGCCTGGCAAGGCTGGCGCAGTACGCATGATTTCCGCTGTCACCGGATCGAACATTGGTGATCGTCCTCCCCGAGCACGTCAATGAAGGCGATCGCCCGACCGGCAATCTCGTCAAACCAGGTGCGCAGTTCCGAAGGCGGCAGGAATGTCGCCCCGATGCGCTGCGCCCCGGTGATCTTTTCAAGCCCCTCATATCCTTTGAACAAAGCTGTGCGTCCCGCCTCCGAGTCGTGGTCAGGGTTGATCGTCAATCCGGCGCGGTAGGCCCTGAATGCCATATCCAGTACGCGCCCTGCAGCCTCCATGACCGCTTCGTCGGGAATCCTGCCGTCAAGCAGCGAAGATGTTGCCGCCACCAGCTCCGAAGCCCTTTTGCCCGCATGGTAGTTTCGGAAGGCAGGCAGAACTTCGTCTCTGAATTTTCGCCGGGGGTCGTTCGAACATTTGTCTTCGAGAATTGTCGCGCGGACGACCGTTTCACCTTTTTCGTCCAGTTCGATCATGAGCCCGTCAAGACCCTGTGTCGTCGCGCTGATGTGCGGGTCTCTCATGAGCACGTTGGCGGCAGCACCCTGTCGGGCGGCGATCCAGGAGATCGCCTCGAAGATCAGACCGTCGCGATGCCATCGGTGAGCGTCCTGCTTTTCCGGCGTGTCTCCGGTCACGGTCAGACGCTGTTTCGCGTCGGAACGGAGCACGTCGATTGTCAAGGCCGGAACCGCTGGCTGCAGGTCCGCGATAATTCGCGCCGCGTGCTTCGCCTGTCCCATCGCGATGATCGCTATGAGCCGCGCTAGTAACTTGACATCACCGACCGTCCAGTGATCGCCGACACAGTGCTCGTTGACCTTGCACGCTGCCGTCGAAATCGCCGTTGGGGACGCAACTCCGGCCTCCGGCCCGGCCGAAACGGTTATCTTGTCGGGGCTGTCTATCTCATGGGCCTTGTTCATCTGGTTAAGACTCTCTTAGCAGCGGCGGCTGCATGCGCGTTCTTTTCAATGACAGTGCTGCGGATGTGCGACAACAACTACATGACTTTATTTGGTTTTACGTGAGAAACGTACTTCAAGTCGAGCAATCTGTTCTGTGAAGTGGCTCGAGGGGTAGCTCGCGATCGGGAACATCGGGAAGTTTGTGGTCATTCGCGCTCACGGCAACGAACGTCCGTTCTCCGCCCCTTCAATCGCTCAAGCCTCTGTTCGGACTGTCACACTATGCAGGCGCAGTGAACGACTACAAGGTTCATCATGGCTGAGATTCTCAGGTGGCAGGGAAAAGCCTTCCCCCTGGTCGGCACTGCGTTGCCGACGCACCCCCATCAGCGGGGAGACCCCGCAACGCCCCCTGAGAGTTCGAGTGCGGGCGGGTTTTCCGTGACGGGTTAAGGACTGGAGGAGTGGCCTCCGGCGCCCGTCGCGGAGATCATCCCGATGGCCAGACAGGACCGCGCCCGTGAAGGCGGCGCCCGCAGCAATCTTTACGACGACATCACCGGCAAGATCATCGCCGAGCTGGAGGAAGGACGGCTTCCCTGGGTCCAGCCTTGGGGGACTGCGGCGAAAGCGCCGCTTGCCATGCCGCGAAACGCCGCGACCTCGCGGCAGTATTCCGGGATCAATGTGCTGATCCTCTGGGGTGCCGTGGTCCAGAACGGCTATCCGACCCAGCATTGGCTCACCTATCGCCAGGCGGCAGCCCTCGGCGGCAATGTCCGTAAGGGCGAGCACGGCACGACGGTCGTCTATGCCGACCGCTTCACCCCGGAAGACGAGAAGCGCCGATATTGCCGTGGAGGCGCCACCACCGCCGCCCGGTATGATCGAGCCGAAGGTCGAGGCACTGATCCGCGCGACCGGGATCGATTTCCGCATCGGCGGAGATCGCGCCTTCTATGTGCCGGCACTCGATTATGTGCAGGTGCCGCCGCCGGCCGCCTATTTCGAGCCGATTAACTGGCACCGGACGGCGCTGCACGAGATGGGGCATTATGCCGCTAGTCGGATTATGCCGACTTCGTGAGCGCGGTATTGCGCTTGCAGGCCATGCTCGTCTTTACGTTCGGCATAATCCGCCGCTCCGATG
>VAFL01000048.1 GCA_005768755.1 Paracoccus denitrificans
GAATGTCGGCATAGCGTGAGCTATTAAGCCGACCATTCGACAAGTTTTGGGATTGTTAAGGGTTCCGAGGCTCAACGTCAATAAAGCAATTGGAATAAATAGTATCTAAAGTAACCCGTATTTAAGATTACATTGTACATCCTTCGAAACCATAGTAGCTGCGATTCCAGCTAGGTTTCCTTTTATCCCAATTTTAGCTAATTTTTTTGCTACGCCCTTTAAGTTTTTGGCTTTAACATCTTCAAAAACTGCTGTGATTATGTTTCCAGTTAAAAGTTCTCCATATGAGTTTAAAACTTCAGAATAGAAACAGTCACCGCTATTTTTGTAGTTCCCACCAACTGCTCTAGGTGATATTGAACTAGTTTTCTTTTTATTCTCTATGTCGTTTTTTAGTTTTTGGAATCCTTCAGGAACATATCCATATCGAGATTTGGCATTTTCTAGATTAACATCTTTAGCTGTTCCGTCTTTATCTAAAATAATAATTTTGCCATATATGTATTTTAGTTCTTTTTCAATTTCTTTTTCGTTTAAAGTTTCAACGTTTTTATCTGCAATGTTATTTTTGTTTTGGGCTTGAGCTTCTTTGAAATTAAAATCCAAGACCATTGAAAGTATGGTTAAAATACTTAAAGATACTACTAAAATCTTTCTTAGTGATATACTGTTTTGAATTGCATTCATTGTAAATGCCCCCTTGTTTTGTTATTTAAATGAATTCAATATAATATTAACATATAAAAACAAAGGAGTTTAATATGAATAAGTTTTTTTACTTTTTGATTATTTTATTATCTGTATTTTTAATTTTTAATTTTGTTAATTCGATTTTATTTGATAATCCTTTTGACTTTTTAGAAAGTTTTATTTATTCATTGGTTTTCACATTAATTTATTTAGGTTTAGAGGGTCATAAAAAGAAGAAGGAATAGGTTGTTTTTTGAAACGAGTGTGAACGAGTTTCTTCTTGTCTTGATACTATATAGAAATAACTCGATTTTATATATATAGCTGTAACTGTTGATATTACAGTGTTTAAACGTGTTTTTGTGCGTGAAAGGAAAATTTGACAATAAAAAACCCCAGTTATATTATTAAGGTGTCGAATCTTAAATAATACTGGGGGTCTTTTTATATGCAATATAATACTACTAGAAGTATAACCGAAAATCAAGATAATAAAACGTTAAAAGATATGACGAAAAGTGGGAAACAACGCCCATGGAGAGAAAAGAAAATAGATAATGTAAGCTATGCAGATATACTAGAAATTTTAAAAATCAAAAAGGCTTTTAATGTAAAACAATGTGGTAATATTTTAGAATTTAAGCCAACTGATGAAGGCTATTTGAAGTTACATAAGACATGGTTTTGTAAATCAAAATTATGTCCGGTTTGTAATTGGAGACGTGCTATGAAAAATAGTTATCAAGCTCAAAAAGTGATTGAAAAAGTAATTAAGGAAAAGCCAAAAGCACGTTGGTTGTTTTTAACACTTTCAACAAAAAATGCGATAGATGGAGATACTTTAGAACAAAGTTTGAAGCATCTAACTAAAGCATTTGATAGGTTGAGTAGATATAAAAAGGTTAAACAAAATCTTGTTGGATTTATGCGTTCAACAGAAGTTACCGTTAATAAAAATGACGGTAGTTATAATCAGCACATGCATGTTTTGTTATGTGTTGAAAATGCATATTTTAGAAAAAAAGAGAATTATATAACTCAAGAAGAATGGGTTAATTTATGGCAAAGAGCATTACAAGTTGACTATCGACCTGTTGCTAATGTTAAAGCGATCAAACCGAATAGAAAAGGCGATAAAGACATTGAATCGGCAATCAAAGAGACCTCAAAATATTCGGTTAAATCATCTGATTTTTTAACTGATGATGATGAAAAAAATCAAGAAATTGTAAGTGATTTAGAAAAAGGTTTGTATCGAAAACGTATGTTAAGTTATGGTGGATTGCTTAAACAAAAACATAAAATTTTAAACTTAGACGATGTCGAAGATGGTAATTTGATTAATGCAAGTGATGAAGATAAAACAACAGACGAAGAAGAAAAAGCACATTCAATTACCGCAATTTGGAATTTCGAAAAGCAAAATTATTATTTAAGACATTAGTGTTGACTAATGTCTTTTTTGTTGATTTTTTATAAAAAAGTACTGTCTTATTTTTGTGACAAATGCTGTATGTAGTGTCACAAAAATAAGACAAACGCAATATATTGTGTCACAAAAATAAGACAGTACAGCTTTGTATGATATCACTTTAAAATACCTTAAAACCCCTGGAATTTCTGGCTTTGCCAGACCTATCATTTTTGAATGATAGCAAATTCTCCTTATGCTCTTACGGAGTT
Source organism: Paracoccus denitrificans (assembly GCA_005768755.1). Taxonomy (GTDB): domain Bacteria; phylum Pseudomonadota; class Alphaproteobacteria; order Rhodobacterales; family Rhodobacteraceae; genus Paracoccus; species Paracoccus denitrificans_B. The sequence continues at coordinate 2,374 of VAFL01000048.1, forward strand.
TTTAGAGAAAAATTAAAAATTCTCGATTTTTGATAAAAAACGCCCTGCAGGAATTTAGAAAAACATGTGGAAGTTTTAAAGGATTTTATGCTAATTTTTAATTTGCATGTAAATGGGCAGTGTTAAAAAATTAGTCACTGGTTTTGCTGAAATTTTTGTTTGTGAAATTACCATATATTTATTTGGCTCATATTTGCGTTTTAAGAGCTTGTATATATTTTTAAGTTAAAAACCTATATGATACCCCCTAAACCTTTAAAATACCCCCTTAAAACTCAAAATAAAGGTATTTATAATTTGAGTAAGTCTTGTGATAAAGTTTTTTAAAAAAGGAGTGTTTATTTTGAATAAAAACACAGTGTTAGATGAAGGTTACGTTATAGCAACTATTTTAAATGTTTTCTTTTTACTTGGATTAATTTTTATATCTCATTTGGAAAATTTATATATATTAATTCCGTATGTTATTTTGATGGGAATAAATGCTATTTATTTGGTTGTTAAGGTTATGAATTTCAAAAAGAATAATTAGAATATTTGAGGGGATTTTGAAACGAGTTTCTTCTTGTTTTCACACTGTTTTTTTATTCCTATTGGTGTTGTTGCTTACTTTTTGTTTTTCTATAAAGATGATGCTTTTGACGAGATGGAAGAAAAATATGATTATCATGAAGATAATAAAAAATAGACGACGCATTTATGCCGAGAAAATTTATTGATGTTGAGAAGAACCCTTAACTAAACTTGCAGACGAATGTCGGCATAGCGTGAGCTATTAAGCCGACCATTCGACAAGTTTTGGGATTGTTAAGGGTTCCG
>VAFL01000049.1 GCA_005768755.1 Paracoccus denitrificans
TTTCGATTCGATTCGATTCAATTCTTTTGGATTTAATTGGATTCATTTAGATAATTTTTGATTCGATTCGATTCTTTTACCCTAGCTTCGATTTGATTCTACTCGATTAAATTCATTTCGATTCTTCTTGATTCAATTCTTTTCGATTCTTTTTGATTCGGTTTGATTCTTTTCGATTCAATTCGATTCTTTTCGATTCAATTTGATTCGATTTAATTGTTTTTGAATCCATTTGATTCGATTCAATTATTTTCGATTCGACTCGATTTGATTCGATTCGATTATCGATTCGATTCAATTCCAATTATTTTCGATTCGATTCGATTCGATTATTTTTTATTCAATTCAATTCAATTATTTTCGATTCGATGCAATTTGATTCGATTCTTCTCATTTCAATTCAATTCGATTCTTTCGAATTCGATTCGATTCGATTCTTTTCGTTTCGATTCAATTTTTTTCGATTTGATTCAATTCTTTTCAATTCGATTTGATATTCTTCAATTCAATTCTTTTCGATTAATTTCGATTCGATTCAATTCCATTCGATTCGATTCTTTTCGATTCGATTCGATTCAATACGATTCGATCGATTCTTTTCGATGATTTTTTTGATTCGATTCCATTCTTTTTGATTCGATTGATTCGAATCTTTTATTTTATTTTATTTTTTAAATTTTTTATTTATTTATGATAGTCACAGAGAGAGAGACAGACACAGGCAGAGGGAGAAGCAGGCTCCATGCAGCGGAAGCCCGACGTGGGATTCGATCCCGGGTCTCCAGGATCGCGTCCTGGGCCAAAGGCAGGCCCCAAACCGCTGCGCCATTCAGGGATCCCCTGATTCGAATCTTTTAGATTTGATTTGATACGATTCTTTTCAATTCGATTTGATTCGATTCGATTCATTTCGATTCGTTTCGATTCTCTTTGATGTTTTTTGATTCGATCTTTTCAATCGATTTAATTCGATTCAATTCATTTTGATTCGATTTGATTCGAATTTTTCGATTCTATTCTTTTCAATTCGATTCTTTTCGATTTGATTCGATTCGATTTTTTTCTATTAGATTCTTTTTGATTCGATTCGACTTGACTCTTCGTTTCGATTTGATTCTTTTCGATTCGATTTGATTCTTTTCGTTTCGATTAGATTCTTTTCGATTAGATTCTTTTTGATTCGATTCGATTTGATTCTTCTCCATTCGATTCGATTTGATTCTTTTCGATTTGATTCGATAAGGTTCTTTTCGTTCGATTCAATTCTGTTCGATTCTATTCCATTCGATTCGATTCGATTCGATTGTTTTCAATTCGATTTTATTCGATTCTTTTCGTTTCGATTCGATTCTTTTCGATTTGATTCGATTCGATCATTTGGATTCAATTTGTTACATTTCGATTCGATTCTTTTCGATTACGTTCGATTCTACTCTTTTCAATTCGATTGGATTCTTTTCCATTTGATATGATTCCATTCGTTTCGATTTTTCGATTCGTTTCGATTCGAATCTATTCAATTATTTTTTTTAACATTTTTTTAAAAAATTTTATTTATTTATGATAGTCATCAGAGAGAGAGAGAGAGGCAGAGACACAGGCAGAGGAAGAAGCAGTCTCCATGCACCGGGAGCCCGATGTGGGATTCGATCCCGGGTCTCCAGGATTGCGCCCCGGGCCAAAGGCAGGCGCTAAACCGCTGCGCCACCCAGGGATCCCCTATTCGATTCTTTTCTATTCAATTCGATTCGATTGATTCTTTTCGATTCATTCGATTCCATTCCATTCGATTCGATTCTTTTCGATTCGATTCGATTCTTTTCGATTCGATTTTTTCGATTCCATTCTTTTCGATTTGATTCTTTTCGTTTCAATTCGATTCGATTCTTTTCAATTTGATTCGATTCGATTCTTTTCGTTTCGATTAGATTCTCTTCGATTCGATTCTTTTCGATTCGATTCGATTTGATACAATTCAATTCTTTTCAATTCGATACCATTCAATTCGATTCTTCTCGAATCGATTCAATTCAATTCGATTCTTTTCGATTCGATTCTTTTTGATTTGATTCGATTCGATCATTTGGATTCGATTTGTTACATTTTGATTCGATTCTTTTCGATTCGATTCTTTTGGATTTAATTGGATTCGTTTAGATAATTTTTGATTCGATTCAATTCTTTCCCCCTAGCTTCGATTCGATTCTACTCGATTCAATTCATTTCGATTCTTCTTGATTCAATTCTTTTCGATTCTTTTGATTCGGTTTGATTCTTTTCGATTCAATTCGATTCTTTTCGATTTGATTCAATTCGATTGTTTTTTAATCCATTTGATTTGATTCGATTATTTTCGATTTGAGTCGATTTGATTCGATTCGATTATCGATTCGATTCAATTCCAATTATTTTCGATTCGATTCGATTCGATTCTTTTTTATTCAATTCGATTCAATTATTTTCGTTTCGATGCAATTCGATTCGATTCTTCTCATTCCAATTCAATTCGATTCTTTCGAATTCGATTCGATTCGATTCTTTTCGTTTCGATTCGATTCTTTTTGATTTGATTCAATTCTTTTCAATTTGATTTGATACTGTTCAATTCAATTCTTTTCAACTCAATTCAATTCGATTCGATTCTTTTCGATTAAATTCGATTCGATTCTTTTCGATTCGATTCGATTCTTTTTGATTCAATATGATTCGATCGATTCTTTTCAATATGAATCAATTCGATTCCATTCTTTTTGATTCGATTTGATTCGATTCTTTTAGATTTGATTTGATACGATTCTTTTCAATTCGATTCGATTCGTTTCGATTCATTTCGATTCTCTTTGATGTTTTTTGATTTGATCTTTTCAATCAATTTGATTCGATTCGATTCATTTCGATTCGATTCGATTCGAATTTTTCTATTCTATTCTTTTCAATTCGATTCTTTTCGATACGATTCGATTCGATTTTTTTCTATTCGATTCTTTTCGATTTGATTCAATTCGTCTCTTTTCGTTTTGATTCTATTCTTTTGGATTCGATTTGATTCTTTTCGTTTCGATTAGATTCTCTTCGATTCGATTCTTTTCGATTCAGTTCTTTTCGATTCGGTTCGATT
>VAFL01000018.1 GCA_005768755.1 Paracoccus denitrificans
GTCGCCGCCCGCAGTCGAGAAAGCCAGCGGGAAGTTCGAGGCACCGAACACCGCGACCGGGCCGATGGGCCGCTGGATCACGCGCAGATCGGGGCGCGGGGCCGGCTGGCGGTCGGGCAGCGCCTTGTCGTGACGGCGGTCGAGGTAGTCACCCTTGCGGATATGGTCGGCGAACAGGCGCAACTGGCCCGTGGTCCGGCCGCGTTCGCCCTGCAGGCGCGCTTCGGGCAGGCCGGTCTCCTGGCTGCCGATTTCGGTGATCTGCTCGGCGCGGGCCTCGATTTCGTCGGCGATGGCGTCCAGGAAGGCGGCACGGTCCTCGCGACTGGTATAGGCATAGGTCCAGAACGCGTCTTCCGCGGCTTCAACGGCGGCATCGACCAGATCGACGGTCCCGGTGCTGAACTGATGCGACGGGCCATGCGCCGGTTCGCTGGAAAATGTCTCGTCACCGGAAACCCAATCGCCAGCGATCAGGTGCTTGCCATGAGGGGTGAAGGGCATCGGGGTCTCCCTTGATGATCAGTAGATGTCAGGTTGTTTGCGTTGCATACATGACGTATACAAAAATCACAACCTGATCCGACCGAAGGGCCAAGCCGCCATGTCCCAGACCACAACCTTCACCCTTGATGCTTTGCACGCGATTGTTCGCGACATCTTTCTGGGCGCAGGGCTGACGCCCGAACAGGCTGGTCCCGTGGCAGAGGTCATCGTCGCCGGAGAGCGCGACAATTGCAAATCGCACGGGGTTTATCGGATCGACGGCTGCCTGCGGACACTCGCGGCGGGAAAAGTATCCGGCACGGCCCGTCCCGAACTGATCGACGACGGCAGTGCGGTCGTGCGTGTCGATGCGGATGGCGGCTTTTCGCCAGCTGCCTTTGCTCTTGGCGCGCCGTTGCTGGCAGAACGGGCGAAGACCCTCGGCGTGGCCGCGCTCGTCATTAACAACTGCACCCATTTTTCCGCCCTCTGGCCAGAGATCGAGGCGCTGACGGCGCAGGGTCTGGCGGCAATTGCCATGTGCCCCAGCTATTCGTCCGTGGCGCCATCGGGGGGCAGTGCGCCGCTTTTGGGCACCAACCCCTTCGCCTTCGGCTGGCCGCGCCCCGACCAACCGCCCTATGTCTTCGACTTCGCCACTTCGATCGTCGCACGCGGCGAAATCGAACTACACCGTCAGGCAGGCAAGCCACTGCCGGAAGGCTGGGCCGTCGATCGCGACGGCAACCCGACCACCGATGCAGAAGCCGCGCTGGCAGGCGCCATGCTGCCATTCGGCGGACACAAGGGATCGGCAATTTCCACGATGATCGAACTGCTGGCCGGCGCCATGATCGGTGACCTGACAAGCGACAAGGCGCTTGAGTATCTTGGAACCACGGCGATTCTTCCCCATCACGGAGAGCTGATCCTGGCCTTTTCGCCCGAACGCTTTTCCGCCGGTCGCCCCGGCGATCCCTTCACCCGCGCTGAATCCCTGCTGGACGCCATCGCCGGCCAGGGCGCGCGGTTGCCGTCGCAGCGCCGTTTCGCCGCCCGCGAGAAGGCGCTGCAGAACGGCATCACGCTGAACGCAGATGAAGTCTCGATGCTGGAACGGCTTCGGAATTCGGCTGCAACGGGCTGAATTTCGCGATTTTTGTCGCGGCGGAACGCATTGCGAACCGCCACGCGCTCGCGTAAACTGCACCGACGCGTGATCGGGAACACCGGCAATTCTGGTTGTCGGGCGATCATCTATTCATTCTTGGCAATGGTAATTGGAATGACATCTATGAAGGTCGCCTTGCGCGCATCCGTTCTGGGCGCGATCACTTTGGCCAGCCCGGCAGGTGCGCAGGAACAGGGCGGCGAAGCGCCACCGCCGCCCGCCGTGACCGTCGTCACATTGCAGGCCGAGGATGTGACACTGACCTCCAGCCTGCCCGGACGGGTCATCGCATCGGCCCAGGCAGAGCTGCGGCCGCAGGTCAATGGAATCATCATCGAACGCACCTTCGATGAGGGCAGCGAAGTTGCCGAAGGCGATCCGCTGTTCCGCATCGACGCCCGGACCTATGAAGCGGCAGTCGCACAGGCGGAAGCGTCGCTCGCGCAGGCCGAGGCGCAGGCAAACGATGCCCGCCGCGAGGCAGAGCGCGTCGAAGCGCTGCGCGACCGGAGCGTCGCCAGCCAGCAGACCGTTGACAGCGCGGTCGCAGCCCGCGAGGCCGCTGATGCCGCCGTCAAGGCCGCCGAGGCAACGCTTGACGCCGCGCGCATCGACCTTGACCGCACCACCATCCGTGCGCCGCTGGAAGGCCGCATCGGTCTTGCCCTTGCGACGCAGGGCGCGCTTGTCACCGCCAGTCAGGCCGACCCGCTGGCCGTGATCCGCCGCATCGACCCGATCCAGGTGGACGTGACGCAATCGGCCGCTGAAATCGTGCGCTGGCAGCGTCAGGGTGCAGCAGCGGCCCTGCCGCCGGATGCGGATGATTCCGTGACCCTGCAGCTGGCAGATGGCACCGAATTCGACCAGACGGGATCGCTGATGGCGGCAGAGCCCCATGTCGATGAAACGACCGGCGTGGTGACATTGCGGATGGAATTCGCCAATCCCGACAGCCTGCTGCTGCCCGGAATGTATGTTCTGGCCGAAATTCCGCAAGCGAAGCTTGATGATGTCATCCTGGCACCGCAGGAGGGCGTGACACGCGACCGCCGCGGCAGGCCCATCGCCTATATCGTGAACGCCGAGAACGTGGTCGAGGAGCGGATGCTGGACATCGTGCAGGACCGCGGCAATTCCTGGGTCGTGCGCGAGGGGCTGGAGCCCGGCGATCGACTGATCGTCGAAGGCTTCCAGCGCATTGCCACGGGCGCCCCCGTCACCCCCGAGGAACGGCAGGACGCGCCAGCCGAAGGTTCCGCGCCTGAAGGCGAGGCGGCGCAGGCTGATGCAGATGCATCCGCCACCGGCGACGCGGCCGCTGCCGGCGAAACCTCAGCCGAGGCGGCACCGGCCGAAGGGACCGGCGATGCCGCCCCTACGGAAGCCGAGGAAGGCGCCACCGACGCACCCGCACCTGATGCGACTGAAGGCCAGCCCGACGCGGCAGGCGACACCCCCGCCGGCAACTGACCTGACACGCCCGGATCATCGAAAGCAGAGCCATGGCCCGTTTCTTTATTGATCGCCCGGTCTTCGCATGGGTTATCTCGATCATCATCATGGGGATCGGCGTCCTGTCGATCCTGTCCCTGCCGATCGCGCAGTACCCGCAGATCGCGCCCCCCTCGGTCACGGTCCGCGCGACCTATCCGGGTGCCTCGGCGGAAACTGTGTCGAATACCGTTACCCAGATCATCGAACAGCAGATGACCGGGCTGGACGGGCTGCGTTACATGTCGTCCAGTTCGACCTCGGCAGGGTCTTCAACCACGACGCTGACCTTCGAGACAGGAACTGACGAGGATATCGCCCAGGTCCAGGTGCAGAACAAACTCAGCCAGGCGACGTCGTTGCTGCCGGAACCCGTGCAACGGCAGGGGATTGCGGTCGAAAAGGCTGCCTCGGGCTTCCTGATGGTGATCGGTCTGGTCGGCAATGACGATTACGACGATGCCGATCTTTCGGATTATCTTGTGACAAACCTGGTTGACGAACTCAGCCGCGTGGAAGGTATCGGCAGCGTTCAGGTCTTCGGTGCGCAATATGCCATGCGGATCTGGCTGGACCCGTCGAAACTGGCTGCCTACGAGATGACGCCGTCGGACGTCGTGTCCGCCGTGTCGGCACAGAATACCCAGATCTCGGCCGGGGCATTCGGTGATCGCCCGACCATGCCCGGCCAGCAGTTGAACGCCACTGTTACCGCGCAGTCGCTGCTGTCGACGCCGGACGAATTTCGAAAGATTGTCCTTCGCGCCGAAGAAAATGGCGGCCTGGTGCTTTTGCAGGACGTCGCCCGGGTCGAGATCGGGGCGGAATCTTATGTCGCCGATGCAACGTTCAATGGCCGGCCATCTTCGGGGATGGCGCTCAGTCTCGCGCCTGGTGCCAACGCGCTTGACACCGCCGAACGCGTGAAGGAGCGGATGGAGGAGTTCGCCCAGTTCTTCCCCGAAGGGGTCGAATACGTCATTCCTTTCGATACAACGCCCTTCGTCGAAATCTCGATCGAAGAGGTGGTCAAGACGCTGATCGAGGCGATCGTGCTGGTCTTTGTGGTGATGTATATCTTCCTGCAAAGCTGGCGGGCGACGCTGATCCCGACGCTGGCCGTGCCGGTGGTGCTTCTGGGCACATTCGGGATCATGGCGGCCTTCGGTTTCACGATCAACACGCTGACCATGCTGGCCATGGTTCTGGCCATCGGGCTTCTGGTCGATGACGCCATCGTCGTTGTCGAGAACGTCGAACGGATCATGGAGGAGGAGGGCCTTGATCCGCGCGAGGCGACGCGCAAATCCATGGGTCAGATCACGGGCGCACTGATTGGTATCGCGCTCGTTCTGTCAGCGGTTTTTGTGCCGATGGCCTTCTTCGGCGGCTCGACCGGGGTGATCTATCAGCAATTCGCCGTCACCATTGTGTCTGCCATGGGCCTGTCGGTGGTTGTGGCGCTGACGCTGACGCCGGCGCTCTGCGCCTCGATGCTGAAGCCCGCACATGGCAAGCGGGGCGGGCTGTTCGGACTGTTCAACCGTGGCTTCGATTCGACGACGCGCGGCTATACCGGCATCGTGGGTTACGTGGTGCGTCGCCCGCTGCGGGTGCTGATCGTCTACGCCCTGCTGCTGGCAGCGATGGTCTTCCTGTTCATCCGCACGCCGCAGGGCTTCCTGCCCGATGAGGACCAGGGCATCATGTTCGTCCTGATCCAGGGTCCGACCGGCGCGACTGCGGAACGCACGCAAGCTGTCGTTGACGAGGTCGAGCAATATTTCATGACCCAGGAGGCCGACTCGGTCGAATCCATGTTCGGCGTCGTGGGCTTCAGCTTCGCGGGCATGGGTCAGAACGTCGGCATGGCCTTCGTGCGACTGAAGGACTGGGACGAACGTGTCGATCCTGCGCAATCCGTGCAGGCCATTGCCGGGCGCGCTTACGGCGCACTCAGCCAGATCAAGGACGCCATGGTGTTCCCGATCGTGCCGCCCTCGGTGATCGAACTTGGCAACGTTTCTGGCTTTGATTTCTATCTGCAGGCGCGTGGCGGCCAGTCGCACGAGCAGTTGCTGGATGCGCGCAACCAGATGCTTGGCATGGCAGCCCAAAGCCAGGTCATTACCCAGACCCGTCCTTCCGGACTGGAGGATGCAGCGCAGTTCCAGCTGAACATCGACTGGCAGAAGGCCGGCGCCATGGGCGTGACGGCGACGGACGTGGCCAGCCTGCTGCAGGTCGCATGGACAGGGTCTTATGTGAATGACTTCATCGATCGCGGCCGGATCAAGAAAGTCTATGTCCAGGGCGAGGCCAATAGCCGATCCGTGCCCACAGACCTGGAGAAGTGGCGCGTCCGCAATGCCTCGGGCGGGTTGGTGCCTTTCGCCAACTTCGCAGAAGGCGAATGGACGTACGGGCCGCAGGGTCTGACGCGCTATAACGGTGTGCCCGCGATGCAGTTGCAAGGTGCGTCCATGCCTGGCGTCAGCTCGGGCGATGCGATGGCCGAGATCGAGCAGCTGGCAACCCAGCTTCCCAACGGCTTCGATGTCGCATGGACAGGCCTTTCACTGGAAGAACGCGAATCCGGCGATCAGACCACGCTGCTTTATGCGTTGTCACTGGCAGCGGTGTTCCTGTGCCTTGCCGCACTGTATGAAAGCTGGTCGATCCCGCTGGCGGTCATTCTGGTCATGCCCATCGGGGTGCTGGGTGCATTGCTGGGCGCTTATGTCGGTGGCTTCGACAACGGCGTTTTCTTCCAGGTCGGGCTGCTGACGGTGATCGGCCTGACGGGCAAGAACGCCATTCTGATCGTCGAATTCGCACGAGAGCAATCGGTTGCCGGTGTTCCGCTGTTCCGTGCCGTGGTCGAGGCCGCGCGCCAGCGCTTCCGCCCGATCATCATGACCTCTATCGCGTTTTCGCTGGGTGTAACGCCGCTGGTTCTGTCGACCGGCGCGGGTGCGGCGGGTCGCAACGCCATCGGCGCCACGGTTTTGGGCGGAACGCTGATGGCGACGGTGCTGGCAATCATCTTCGCGCCGCTGTTCTACGTTCTGATGCGCCGTCTTCTGGGGCGTGGGGATGTCTTCGACGATCCCGCACCCGCCGGCAATCGCTGATTGAACGGCCAGCAACAAGGCAGCCCCGGTGCGCAGAGCGCGCGTGCCGGGGGCCTTATGCGCAGGGTCTGGTGCTCAGGTCTTTACCGCCCTGCCCCGTCCACGGCAGTCCGCATCGCGGCCACGGCACGGTCGATATTGGGCGGATCGGCCAGCAGACTGCCGCCCAGAAGGTAGACGACGTCCTCGCCGTACATGCCGACCATATCGCTGGCGCGATCAACGCTCATGCCACCGCCGGGGCTGGGCATCATCGGCAGGCCGTGACCGTCAGGGCTGCGGCAGGCATCGGCGATCTGATGGCATTCATCAGCGCTGAAACCGAAGCGCCCGCCGACATTCGGAAAGACCGAGATATCTGCCCCCGCGATCCGCTGGATGGTCCCGAACAAGGTCCCGTGGTCGATGCCTGTATCGGGGGCCAGAACATAAGGGCCAAGAAAGGCCGGATGGGTCATCACTGGCAGATCAAGCCCGGCATCGCGGGCGATGCGTTCAACGACACCGAAGCCAAACAGGCCGGGCATGACAAGGATGCCCCCTGCGCCGGCATCCTTGGCGAAGCGCAGGTTTGATTCGATCTCGTCCGCCGTTCCCGACAGATTGGGAAAATACAACGCCTGCCGCCCTTCATCGGCATTCGCCGTTGCGACTGCCGCCGCCACCGCCTCGACCCGCTGTCGAAACGGGGCCGAGGGCTGGCCGGCCAGCCCGTGATCCTCCTTGACGATATCCGCGCCACCCCGGACGCATCCGGCGGCGAGTGCGGCGAACGCCTTTGGCGACTGGCCCATGGGCTTCAGAACCGGCGCGATCAGCCCGCCCGTGGCGCGTCCGGTCAGGCGGCGGATGCCGTCGATACCGAAACGCGGGCCGGGAAAGCGGCGGGCCATGTCCACGCCGGGATCAATACCGATAACGCGAATGCCCTGCTGGATCGAGCTGTTGCCGAAGACCACGTTCAGAAACTGCGTGATCTCGTCCCCCGCACTGTCCGGGGCATAGCTGATCACGGCGCGGAAAATCCCCTCGCCAGACCTGCCGATATCTTCGATCTGACCGACGATTTCATCGGCGATATAGCCCGGTGGCACGACGGCGCGCGGCACCTCCACGGTCTGTTCCAGCGCGATGCCCTCTGCACGGGCGCGGGCCTCGGCTGCATTGGATGCACGGATGCGGTAGGTGACGCCGAAGCGCATCACAAGGCCTCGGCCTTGACGGCGGAATGGACGGCCTCGACCCGGACGGCTTCCAATGCGGATTCGTCGATGCCGGTCTGCTGCCCTGTCAGGTCTTCGATCGCGCGCACCAGCGTCAGCGCGTCCATCCCGTAATATTTCATCAGATAGGGCCGCGACCCGCCATGGGCGTAAGTGTCCTGCAATCCCAGCCGGATCAGCCGCTTGCCCAGGCCCGCATCAGCCATGGCTTCCGCCACCATCGAACCGATCCCGCCGGTCACAAGGTGGTTTTCAAGCGTCACCACGCCATGTTTCACCGATGCCGCGTGATCGACGATCTGCGCCGCATCGAAGGGCTTCAGCGTGTTCAGGTGCAGATGCCGGACCGAGACGCCCGCCTTGTCCAGTGCCGCCCTCGCGCGGATGGCTTCTTCCGTGGTGATCCCTGCGGTCACCACCAGAACGTCGGACCCTTCGGACAGGACCCGCATCTTGCCGATTTCCAGCGGCGTGTCGAAAATGCGCGGCACCGATCCGCGCAGGATGCGGCAATAGACCGGGCCGTCGACGCTGTCGGCGGCGGCGACGATGGATTCGACTTCGGTGGCGTCGCCGGATTCCAGCACCGTCATATTGGGGATGGTGCGCATGACCGAAATATCCTCAATCGCCTGATGGGTCATGCCGCCGGGTGTGGTGACGCCCGGCAGGAAGCCCATCAACCGAACCTTCCGGCGCGGATACGCGATTGACGCCATCAACTGATCATAGGGTCGGCGGTACAGGAATACGCCGAAACTGTGCAGGAAGGGCCGATAGCCGGCCAGCCCAAGTCCGCCGGCAAAGGAGAGCATGTTCTGCTCTGCCATGCCGAGCGACAGGAACTGATCGGGGTGCCGGTCACGGAAGCCGTCGATCTCGCAGCTGGAGGTCAGATCGGCAGACAGACACAGCACATCCGGGTTGGCGACGGCGTAGTCTTCGAATGCACCGGCATAGGGGCGGTTGACCATCTCCATCTCAGTGGGCCTCCAGTTCGACGGGGTCTATGCCAAGCTCGGCGGCGATGGCCTTGTTCATTTCCGCGCGTTCTTCTGCGGATTTGAAGCGGACGTAATGCAGGCGCGGGAAGCGGCGCATCAGGAATTCCATACCCTGCGTGGGGCTGGAATGGGCAAGGATGATCAGCGGGCGGCCCTCGTGCGGGGTGGCCTTCGCCTCGCGCAGGGCGTCCAGATCATGGGCGTCGATTTCGGCCACGACAGCGCCGAAATTGCGCATCTTGGTGGCGATGTCGCCGACTGTCATGACGCTGTCCATGGCCCCGTCGCATTGCTGGCGGTTCACATCCATCAGCGCCCAAAGATTGTCGATGCCGTGATGGGCGGCGGCCTGCACGGCTTCCCAGGTCTGGCCCTCCTGCACCTCTCCATCGGACATGAAAACGCAGACCTCGCCGGTCTCGCCGCGCCGCTTGCGTCCCCAGGCCAGCCCCGCGCCGGTAGACAGGCCGATGCCGAGGGTGCCGTTATGCACCTCCATCCCCGGCGAATGCTCGGCCCCGATCATTTCGACGGACGATCCGTCCTGGTTGAACATTTCCAGTCCTTCGGGGGCCATGCGACCGGTTTCGATCAGGCAGGCATAGGCCACGAGGGCGTAATGCGCGGGCGCGATGAACAGCCGGTCATGGACCGCGTCGAATGGACCATTATAGCCCGCGCCCGTGCGGTAATCGGTATTCGTGGCCGAAGGCACCCCGCCGAAAGGTTCGGGGATCATCGGCATGGTCGAGGGCCCGAGATTGAGCGCCTCGTTATACAGAAAGGCCAGTTGCTCGGCGGCAGAGCAGGCCTGCGACAGGTAGCCGCCATTATTGCGCATCGAATGTTCGAAAACGCGGCGGCGGATCCCGAGTGCTATGTCTTCAGTGGGACGGGAGTTTCGCAAAGGCCTACCTCATGAAATGGCAGGGGGCCGGCGCACGGCCCCCGGCATGGTATCAGCGTTCCGGCAGGGTCATCCAGTCCGAGACGGCAACATCGGCATGGACGAATTCGGGCAGTTTCGCGCCGAGTTCTTCCATATTGGTGATCTCAAGCTCGTTCAGCTGTGCTTGCGTGATCAGCGTGGGCGGTACGATGACCTGCGGCGGGACGTCCTCGCCGGCCAGATATTGCGCCAGCGTGCGCACCGAAACCTCGCCCACGACCGCCGGATTGGTCGCGGCGGTGGCTTTCCAGGACGAATCCGGTTCGCGCATCAGGGCAATATCGGCGGTCGATATATCCGCCGAATAGATCGAGATATCCTGCCCCATCCCTGCCTCGTCCACGGCGATCTTCACACCCTTGGCAAATTCGTCATAGGGCGCGAACATGACCTGAATGTCGGGATTGGCCGTCAGCACCGAACGGGCCTGATTGGCGACAGAGTTCGCGATGGGGTTGTCCATGGTGCCGAAGGCGGCCTTTTCAGTGATGCCGGGATAGGTTTCCTTGAACTCGACCCAGGTTTCGTTCCGGCGATCCAGGGGCGCGATGCCGGCGACATAGACGTAGCCCGCCACCCATTCCTCGCCATTATCGGCAATCGCCTGTTCCAGCGCGAGGCGGGCCAGATCGCGGTCTGACTGTTCGATCTGGGGGATCGCCTCATTCTCGACATTCACGTCGAAGGCCACGACCTTGATGCCCGCATCGACGGCACGCTGCGCGGCCTCTTTCATGGATTCCGTCAGACCGTGCTGGATGATGATCCCGTCCACGCCAAGCGCGATGGCCTGATCGACCATATCGGCCTGCAACGCGGCATCCTGACGGCTGTCGAAGATCTGCAGATCGACGCCAAGCGCCTCTGCCTGATTTTCGACGCCGGACAGATAGGCCTGAAAGAAATCACCAGTGGACAGGTAACGGACAAGCGCGATCTTGACGTCGCCGGGATTGTCGAATGGTGCAGGCGCTTCCTGTGCGAAGGCCAGTCCGGGCAGCATCGCAACGCCGCCCATAAGGCCGATAAGTGCTCTTCTGGAGATCATGGTTTCCTCCCTTATGCTCCGAAGTCAGGCGCGCACCCGGCCACGGCGGCCGGACAGCGCGAAGGTAAAGACCAGGGCGATAACAAGCACTGCGCCCTTGATGAAATCCTGCGTATAGTAAGGCGCATTAAGCATGGTCAGGCCCTGCAACAGGATGCCGACGAACAGCGCGCCGATGGCGGTGCCGAAGGCATTGGGCTTCGCCGCACCCAGCACCGCAAAGCCGATCAGCGCAGCGGCCACCGCATCCAGCAGAAGGTTGTTGCCAGATGCCACGTCGCCGCGCCCCAGGCGTGCCGCCAGAAGGATGCCCCCAAAGCTGGCCAGCGTGCCCGAAATCACATAGGCCAGCACGCGATAGCGATCCACGTTGATCCCAGCCAGCGCCGCCGCCTTGTCGTTCGACCCGATGGCATACATCACCCGCCCGTGCCGCGTCATTTCCAGAAACACCCAGACCAGCAGGGCGATGGCCAGCAGGAACACCACCGACAGTGGCAGCAGATTCTCAATGAAGAAGTCCAGCCGATGCCGGCCCAGCATCAGGAAAGAGGGCGAAAACGTGCCGGTCGCGCTTGACCCGTCAGGCAGCGCCATCCCGGTCGAGATCGAATTTCCTTCCGTCGGAATGCGCTGCAGCCCCATCAGCAGGAACATCATCCCCAGCGTCGCCAGCAGGTCCGGGACCTTCATCTTGACGATCAGAAGGCCGTTGACGGCACCAACCAAGGCCCCCATCAGCAGGCACAGCACAACCGCTTCGACCGCGCCAAGCTGCCAGATCACCTGCGCATAGGCCGCCAGCATCATCGAGGATGTGGCGACCGCCCCGATGGACAGGTCGAACCCGCCCACCACCAACGTCGCGGTGACGCCAAGTGCCAGAATCCCGGTGATCGCGACCGACTGGAAGATGAAGACGGCACTTCGCGCCGACATGAAAGCCGGCTGCGCGATGGAAAACCCAAGGATCAGCCCCGCCATCAGCAGCAGGAAGCCATAGCGGATGGCGAATTCGGTCAGGTCGAAACCGCCCTTGGTCTGATCACTCATGAATGCGCCCCTGTCGTGGTTGCGGCTGTCGTCGTGGGCGCAGCTTCGGTGACCTGGGCCATCACAAGGCCAAGATCGATGTTCTGGTTGCTGTGTTCACCCGCGATCGTGTGTTCGGACAGCACGATGATCCGATCGGCGATTTCCAGCGCCTCGTCGATCTCGGCGCACAACACCAGTGTGGCGCGGGTATCGGCACTTTGCCGGATGCGGCGGCCGATATCGCGGCGGGCCTGAATATCAACGCCCTGAAACGGCTCGTCCAGGATCAGCAGGCGCGACGCCTCGGCCAGCCAGCGGGCCACCACCACCTTTTGCTGATTACCACCCGACAGTGTCAGGATCGCGTCGCCCGCGCCCTGACAGACGATTCCCATCGTATCGATCATCCGGCTGGCCGTTTCACGTTCAGATCCGCGCCGCATGATCGACAAAGGCCCCTGATGGCGCTTCAGGAAGGGCAGCGTAATATTGCGCTGAATGTCGAAATCCGGGATCACCGCGTTCTGCCGCCGATCCTTCGGCGACTGGAAGACACCCAGACGCACCGCGTCTGTCGGATTGCGGGGCCGGTAGGGGCGGCCATCCAGTTCCAGCGTGCCCGCGACGGGCACTGAGACCCCGAACAGGATCTCGGCCAGGGCGGATTTGCCGGCGCCGACAAGACCGGTAACGGCGACCACCTCATTTTCATGCAGGTCCAGATCGAAGGGCCTTGCGCCGTCGCGCAGGACGATCCCGCGGGCGCTGACCACGACCGGACCGGGCGGCGGAATGGCGATGTCGACCTCGGTGATTTCATGTCCCAGCATGGCGCGCACGGCACCGGCGTAATCCAGCGCCTCGCCCCCGGTTCCGCCCTCGAACAGGCCAGAGATCTGGCCGTCGCGCATCGACACGATCCGGTCGGCCAGACGGCGGATATCGGACATGCGATGCGAGATATAAAGGACCGCCACCCCCTTCGTCTTCAGCTGCTCGATCAGGGCGAACAGACGCTCGGCCTCTGCTGCGGACAGTGACGACGTGGGCTCGTCCAGAATCAGCAGGCGCGGGCGGTGCGACATGGCGCGTGCAATCGACACAAGCTGGCGATCGGCAAGCGTGAGGCTGCCAACCTCTCGCGCCATATCGACATCAAGGCCGACCGCACCGGCTATGCGCCGCGCCTCTGCCCGCATCCGCCGCCGGTTAAGAAAAAAGCCCGAGCCAGAGGCCAACTCGTCCAGCATCAGGTTCGAGGCCACGTCAAGATCCGGGGCCACGCCTTCATTTATGTTCTGATGTACGGTCACGACACCGGCGCGCAGCGCCTCGGCAGGACTTTCCGGCGCGAAGGCGCGGCCATCCAGCGTGACGGTTCCGTCATCGCCAGGATGCACGCCGCAGAGGATCTTCACCAGCGTCGATTTTCCCGCGCCATTCGCCCCCATCAGGACCGTGACCTGACCGGCAGACAGGACCAGGTCGATGCCGCGCAACACCTTGTTACGCCCGAAGGACTTGGTCAGCCCGGCAATGGTGATGGCATCATCAGTCACTGAATTCCCCCTCTGAACGAAAGGCTAATGCGGTGATTGTGCAAATGTCAATAAAGTTTGACATTTGCTTTTCGACGCGAAATCCTACCCATGTCCAAGGAGAGAAGGAGGAGCGGCGCCATCCGTCGCAGCACCTTCGGGGGGAGGGAAAGAAGATGACCGCAACCGCATATCAGGCGCTGACACCTGAAACCCTGCCAGATCGCCTGGGCAACCTGCCTGCGCTTGCCGAACGCGTCGGCCCGACCGAAAGCTGGCAGGTGAGCGAGGTGGGCGACGGCAACCTGAACCTTGTCTTCATCGTGCGGGGCGCGACGGGCGCGGCCATCGTCAAGCAGGCGCTGCCCTATGTCCGGCTGGTGGGCGAAAGCTGGCCGCTGCCGTTGACGCGCAGCTTCTTCGAATATCATGCGCTGATCCGGCAGGCAGACCGCGACCCCGGATCGGTGCCGGAGGTTTTTCACTTTGACGAAGATCAGGCCATGATCGTCATGGAATTCCTTGGCGATCACATCATCCTGCGGCAGGGGCTGATCGCCGGGCGGCGCTATCCGGGGCTTGGCGAACGGATGGGCCTGTTCGCAGCGCGCACGTTGTTTCGCGGATCGGACCTGTCGATGCAGGCGCCGCAGAAAAAGGCCGATGTGGCGCTGTTTTCCGGCAATGTCGAACTGTGCGACATCACCGAAAATCTGATCTTCTCGGACCCCTATTACGCGGCCGAGATGAACCACCATACGCCGGGGCTGGACGCCGCCGTTGCCCGTCTGCGCAACGACATCGCCCTGAAGGTCGCCGCGCAGGATCTGAAGCTGGATTTCACCGCGCGGGCCGAAACCATGCTGCACGGCGACCTGCATACGGGATCGGTCATGGTCTCGGATCAGGGCGACTACCGCGCCATCGACCCGGAATTCGCCTTCTATGGCCCGATGGGGTTTGATGTCGGCATGCTGATTTCCAACTTCCTGATGGCCTTCATGTCCCAACCCGGCCATGAATCCGCGACCGGAGAGCGGGCGGAATATCAGGACTGGCTGTTGGATCAGACTGCGGAAATCTGGTCGGCGTTTTCTGCCGAATTCACCCGGTTGTGGCAAACCGAGCGGACCGGCATCCTGTATCAGGCCGCACTTTACGAGGATCAGGGCCATGCCGAAGCCGCCGATATCGCGCTTGCCGGACGGCTGGCGGCGATCTGGCGGGATGCACTTGGCTTCTGCGGGGTCGAGATGCACCGCCGCGTCCTCGGCCTTGCGCATAACGCCGATTTCGAACGGATCGAGGACGAGCCCAGACGCGCCGCCTGCGAGGCCCGCGCGCTGGCGCTTGGTGCCGCCGTCATCCATGGCCGCGACACAATCAAGGACATGCCCGCCCTGCTGGATCTGGCGCGGCGCATCGCATCGGAGGATCACCTGTGAAGATCGACGGCACACCCTTCCGTTCCATCTGGCGCGAACCCTCGGGCGAGGTGCGCATCATCGACCAACGCTGGTTGCCGCATGAATTGCGCATCGTGCCGCTGGTGACGCGCGACGACTTCGCCGTGGCCATTCGCGACATGTGGGTGCGGGGCGCGCCGCTGATCGGCGCGACCGCTGCCTACGGGGTGGCCCGCCAGATGGAACAGGACCCATCTGACGCCTCGTTGTCCGAAACATGGGACGTGCTTCATGAAACCCGTCCGACCGCAATCAACCTGCGTTGGGCGCTGGATGAGATGGAGGCTGTGCTGCGCCCCCTGCCCCCGGAAGCCCGCGCCGAAGCGGCCTTTAACCGCGCCGACGAGATTGCCGATGAAGACGTCGAGATCAACCGCCGTATCGGTGAAAACGGCCTTGCCCTGATCCGGGAAATCGCGGCAACCAAGCAGCCCGGCGAGCCGGTGAATATCCTGACCCATTGCAATGCCGGCTGGCCGGCGACCGTGGACTGGGGCACCGCCACCTCGCCCATCTATCACGCAGTCGAGGCCGGCATCCCCGTCCATGTCTTCGTCGACGAGACCCGCCCACGCAATCAGGGCGCCCAACTGACCGCGTGGGAGCTGAACAGCGCCGGCGTTCCCCATTCGCTGATCGTGGACAACGCGGGCGGCCATCTGATGCAGCATGGAGAGGTCGATCTGGTCATCGTCGGCACCGACCGCACCACCGCGCGCGGCGATGTCTGCAACAAGATCGGCACCTATCTGAAGGCGCTGGCGGCCAAGGCCAACGGCGTGCCCTTCTATGTCGCCCTGCCCTCGCCCACCATCGACTGGACGGTCAGCGACGGGGTCAGGGAAATCCCGATCGAGGAAAGATCCGACGAGGAAGTGACCCATGTCCAGGGTCGCGACGACAGGGGCCGCATCACCACCGTCCAGATCAGCCCGGACGGCACCCGCGGCCGCAACCCGGCCTTCGATGTTACGCCCGCCGAACTGGTGACCGGGCTGATCACCGAACGCGGCGTCTGTTCGGCCAATACCGATGCGATGGCGCAGATGTTCGGCGATCTGAAGAATGCCGCGATCGAACGTCGCCGTGACGGCTGAACGGAGGCTAAAGGGGCGCTGCCAACAGCGCCTCGGCCACGGTGGTTCCGGTGACCAGATGGGTGACATAACCGCCCCGGATCGCGGCCATCGTTGCCGCTACCTTGTCATGGCCGGGCGTCACCAGCACCCCCATCGGCAGCCGGGTCAGATGTTCCAGCGGGATGCCGATCATCCGGTCCTCCATCGGGCCGGGAATGGCGCGGCCATCGGTATCGACGAACCTCCCGCAGATCACCCCGGCCGCGCCATTGCGGATATAGTGATCCAGATCGTCCAGCGTCGCCAAGCCAGCCGACATGATATGACTGTCGGGCAGAATGGTGCCCACGGAAAACAGCAGCTTGTTCAGTTTCTCGATCTCGGCCAGTTGCCGGGCGATGATCGGTTCTGCCCGCAAAGCGCCGGCAAGTTCGACGCTGGACAAGATCGCCGGCGCATGCAGGTTCAGACAGCGCGCGCCAAGCCGCTGCGCCAGCCGGGTCGAACACGCCTCGGCCGTGAAGCCGTAGGGCGTCGCCATCGACCCCACCAGTTGCAGCACGGTCATGTCGGCGATTTCATGTGGTTCCAGCGCCTCGGCCAGATCGAAGACGGTGCGGCCCCACGCGACACCCAGATTGTCGCCGGGGCCAAGCAGATCGGGCAGCCAAAGCGCCGCCCCACGCACCACGCGCATGAACTGATCCTCTTGCGTGGTGCCTTCGTCGGGAACGACATAGGCGGCGGTCAGCCCGAAACGCTGGCACAGTTCCACCGCAAGGCGATGGGTGGTGAAGGCAGGCGCGGCAAGTGTGATGCGGATCAGCCCATTTTCCCGCGCTTCCTGCAGATAGTTCACAACCGTCGCGCGCGAAATGCCAAGCGCCTCGGCGATGTCCTTCTGGTTCAGCCCGTCATTGTAATACAGCCAGGCGACCTCGGTCACGGCGTTCTCGCCACTGATCTGGCCCATGGTTCGGCGCTTGCTGATCTGGCTCATGGCTGCGCTTTCAACGTTTGACAGGTGATATTGACATTTGTAGATAATAACACCGGGTTCCGTTCGGGCAAGCCCCGCCGGACATGCAGGCAAGGGAGAGGCCGATGATCGAGAATCGCTGGAACGCGGCAGACGCCCAAGCGATGCAGGACAAGGCCGGCAGCGATCCGGCGGCGCGCGAACTGGCGCTGAGGGTCTATAGCTCGCGTCTTATCGGGGCCGATCCCGATCTGGTCATGCACGGTGGCGGCAATACCTCGCTGAAAGCGAAAGCGATTGATGTCTACGGTGATCTGGTCGACGTGATCCATATCAAGGGCTCTGGCTGGGATCTGGAAGTGATCGAGGCCGCGGGCCTTCCCGCCGTCCGCATGGCGCCGCTTGACCGGTTGCGCGACCTGCCCGCCCTGTCGGATGAGGCGATGGTCAATGTGCAACGCGCCAATCTTCTGGACAGCGCCGCGCCCAACCCCTCGGTCGAGACGCTGCTGCACGCCTGGCTGCCCCATACCTATGTCGATCACACCCATGCCACGGCCTTCCTGACCCTGGCCAACCTGCCTGAAGTGGCCGATGTCACGCGCGAAATCTTTGGTACGCGGCTGACGCTGGTGCCATATATCATGCCGGGGTTCGCGCTGGCGAAGGCGGCTGCAGATGCCTATGCCGCCAACCCGCAGGCAGAGGGGCTTTTGCTGGTCAATCATGGCCATTTCACCTGGGGGCCGGATGCGAAGGCATCTTACGACCGTTTGATCGCCCAAACCAATGAGGTCGAGGCCTGGCTGGCTGATCGCCGCCCTGCCCCCATGCGGAAAGCCACCGCCCTGCCGCCGCAGCCGCGTGCGCAGCAGACAGAAAACCTTGCCCGGTTGCGCGGCGCGCTGGCATCCGTCTTGCCTGACAATGCAGCACTCCCGGTGCTGGATCTGCGCCGCGACGATGTGACCCGTGCCTTCACCACGCGCGACGATCTGCCCGCGCTGGCTGCGCGCGGCGTCGCCACACCCGATCACGTCATTCGCACCAAGGGCCATCCGCTGTTGGTGACGCAGGCCATGCTTGACGCCGGACCGGATGCCCTGCGCGCAGCCGTTGCGGCGTTCGCCGATGACTACCGCTCCTATTTCGACCGCAACGCGCCCAACGCAGCCAGCCCCAAGACCATGCTGAACCCGATCCCGAATCTGATCTGGGTTGAAGGTACGGGCATCGTCGGCGTCGGCACGAGTGCGGCCTCGGCCCGGATCGCAGGTGATATCGGCACCCAGACCGCCCGCGTCATGGCCGACGCTGAACGCGTGGGCGGCTTTCACCCCATTGCCGAGCCGGACCTGTTCGACATGGAATACTGGTCGCTGGAACAGGCGAAGCTTGGAACGGGCAAGCCGCCGCGCTGGCAGGGCCGGATCGTGCTGGTCACGGGCGGTGCGGGCGCCATCGGGCTGGCGACGGCGAAAGCCTTTGCCGCCGAAGGTGCATCGGTCTGTGTCGTGGACCGGGACCCCGAAGCCTTGCAGGCGGCAAATGCCCAGCTTGGCCGCGACCATGGCAGCGTTACCTGCGACATCACCGCACCCGGCGCAGCCCAGGAAGCCGTGGCGGCCTGCGTCGCGCGATTTGGGGGCCTCGATATCCTTGTCTCGAATGCAGGGGCAGCGATCGGCGGTGAAATCGCGACCCTGCCCGACGACACCCTGCGCCGCAGTTTCGAACTGAATTTCTTTGCGCATCAGGCTTTTGCACAGGCCGCCATCGCAGTATTCCGCGATCAGACCGCCGGGCGCCGGACGCGGGGGCCGGGCGATGCTGGGCAGATCCTGCTGAATGTCTCGAAACAGGCGGTCAATCCGGGCAGGAATTTCGGGGCTTACGGCCTGCCCAAGGCCGCAACCTTCTTCCTGCTGCGCCAATTGGCGCTGGAACTGGGGGCCGAAGGCATCCGCGTCAACGGCGTCAATGCCGACCGCATCCGTTCGGGCCTGCTGACAGATGACATGATCAAGACGCGATCCGCCGCGCGCGGGCTGGACGAGGCCAGCTATATGGCTGGTAACCTGCTGGGACGCGAGGTCGAAGCGGATCATGTCGCGCAGGCCTTTTTGGCACTTGCCGGGGCCGCGCGCACAACGGCCCATGTCATGACCGTGGATGGCGGCAATATCGAGGCCGCCCTGCGCTGATCCTTGCCGCCCCGTCCCGCTGCTGCGAAGATGCAGTTGATGACTGCATCCAGGGGGGGAAGATGAACGCAACAAACGCCGACTGGATCGCCGCCGACTGGGGCACCTCTAACCTGCGCGTTTGGGCGATGCGGGATGATGAAGCGATCGACATGCGCAATTCTGACAAGGGCATGAACGCGCTCGCATCACCCGAGGAGTTCGCAGCCGAGATTGCCCGGATCACCGAGGGATGGCCGGCCCTGCCAGTCGTCGCCTGCGGAATGGTCGGCGCGCGTCAGGGCTGGGTCGAGGTCCCCTATCGAACGGCCCCCTGCCCTGCCATTCCCGAACTTGTCGCCGTTCCCGGCGATCCGGGTGGGCGTCCCGTCCTGATCGCGGGCGGCGTCAAGCAGAGCCACCCCCCCGATGTGATGCGAGGAGAGGAAACGCAGATCGCCGGCATTCTGGCAGCCCGGCCAGACTTCGACGGCGTGATATGCCTGCCTGGCACGCATACCAAATGGGTTCGGATCTCGGCCGGCGAAATCTGCCATTTCCAGACCGTAATGACCGGAGAGGTGTTTTCACTGCTCAGTCGACAGTCGGTCCTGCGTCACAGTATGACCGAAGGCAGCAGCGACCCCCGGATCGCCGCGTTTTCCGATGCCGTGTCGGAAGCCCTCAGCCGACCGCATCAGGCATGGGCCAATCTGTTCCGGCTGCGTGCCGCCGATCTGGTCGGTCATTCCGCGCCCGGATCTGCTGAAGGGTCATTGTCGGGCATGCTGATCGGTCTGGATCTTGGTGCGGCGCGACCATATTGGCTGGGCGAGCAGGTTCTGATCATTGGCGCACCACGGCTGTCTGCGCTTTACGCCTCGGCCCTGGAACAACAAGGCTCCGCCCCGATCATCGGTGATACGGATACCGCAACCCGTGCCGGGCTTCATGCAGCCTGGCGCCAATATCGGACACGTTCATGACCCGCCCCATCATCGCCATCCTGCGCGGCATCACCCCGCCGGACGCCGTCGCCACCGCAGAAAGCCTGATCGCCGCCGGTATCACGAAGATCGAGGTGCCGCTGAATTCGCCCGACGCCTTCACCAGCATCACCCGGCTGATCGACGCGGTCGGGTCGCGGGCGCAGATCGGTGCCGGCACCGTGCTACGCGTGACCGAAGTGGAACGGCTTGCAGCAATCGGTTGTCGCCTGATCGTATCGCCCAATTGCAATCCCGATGTAATCCGCGCCACCCGCGAGGCCGGCCTTGCCAGCTATCCCGGTGTCATGACCCCGACCGAGGCTTTCGCCGCGCTGGATGCGGGTGCGACTGCGCTCAAGCTGTTTCCGGGCGAACTTGTCGGGCCAAGCGGTCTGAAAGCCATGCGCGCCGTCCTGCCCGCAGGCACCGCATGTTATGCGGTGGGCGGGGTCAATGCCGATACGCTTGCAGGCTGGCTGGAAGCGGGCGCGGCGGGGATCGGCGTCGGGACGGGCATCTACCGGCCCGGCGACAGTCCCGAAACAGTCGCCGGGCGCGCCGGCGATCTGGTCGGGCTTTGGGACCGGGCAACGGTGTGAGCCATCGCTAGCCTTGTGGCGTCATCGCCTTGCGGTGGCGGTTACGTTCCAGCCCCAGTTTCCGCTCTCGCCAGATGATCAGGATCCCGGCAAGGATCACCAGCGACGCACCCGCCAACATGACCGGGGTTGCCGCCTCGGCAAACAGGAACCAGCCGATCGCGACCGACAGGATCATCGACACATATTCGAACGGCGCGATCAGCGACGCCTCGCCATAGCGATATGCCGATGTCAGCAGGATCTGCCCAATACCGCCCAGAAGGCCGGTTGCGATCAACAGCGCCAGTGTCATTGCATCCGGCATCAGCCAGCCGAACGGCAAGGTCAGCAATCCAAGGACGGCAGATGTGGCCGAGAACCAGAAGACGATTGCCGAGGTCTGTTCAACCTGCACCATCTTGCGAACGAAGACCTGCGCCATTGCAGCACATGCTGCCCCGCCCAAGGCGACGACCGCGCCGAGGCTGTGACGAAAATCAGGGGCTGCGTCCCCAAAACCAATCTGTGGCGACAGCACGATCAGGACGCCGGTCAGGCCGAGTGCGACCATCGACAAGCGGAACAATCGCACATCTTCGCCCAGAAACATGGCCGCAAAAATGACGACCAGCAGTGGCGCGGCGTAACCGATTGCGATCGCCTCGGGGAAAGGCAGAAGCGCCAGCGCCCAGAAGTTCAGCGCCATTGCGCATGTGCCGGCAATCCCACGGTAAAAATGCTCCATCGGGCGATTTGTGCGAAGTCCGGTCCGCAACTCGCCCCGCCAGATCAGCCACAACAAGATCACCGGAATCGCGAAAAATGACCGGAAGAAAACCTGCTGGCCAGGTGGCACGCCAAGCCCGCCATCCGAGGTCGCCTTCACAATGGCCGCCATTACAGTGAACACGAGAACGCTGAAGCATTTCAGCAGGATGCCGCGAATGGGGCTGTCCATGGCCGCGCACTTTCAGGGGTTATTGAGATTTCCGGAACTGCCTATGCCCCGCGGTCACAGGGGTCAACCGGGAACCCACTGGCTTTCCGGATTTTCGCGATGCCAGGCGTCGAAGTCGGCCACCATCTGCGTCATCGTCGCATGAAGCCGGCGGTCAGGACTTGGGCGCGGTTGCCGTTTCGGCTTGGGCAGCTTCGCGCGCTTTATTTTGCCCATCGGCGGAAAACCTTCGTTTATCCGACAAAACTTCGGATATAGGATAAAGGCACAAAACGAAGCAAAGTCATGACCATCAGCCAGTCCCTGCCCGATACGGCCAATCCTACGGTTGGCGACACCGTCCTGCAACAGATCCGCGCCGATATCATCCGCGGCGTCTTGCAACCCGGTCAGCGACTGCGCCTTGCACGCCTTCGGCAGGCTTACGGGGCCAGTATCACGACGCTGCGCGAAATGCTGAGCCGGCTGGTTTCAGAACGCTATGTGATTGCCGAGGGGCAGCGCGGCTTCGAAGTCGCACCCGTCAGTGTGCCGGAACTGCGCGAGTTGGCCGACATGCGAATTCTTCTGGAAAGCCATGCGCTGCGCCGCTCGATCAAGCTGGGCGCATTGGAATGGGAAGCCAGTGTCGTGTCGGCGCACCACATGTTGCATTCGGTGGAATCGCGACTGATCGGCGGCGCTGGCACACCGGTCGAAAAATGGGTCGAATATGACTGGAGCTTCCATCACGCCACGATTTCCGCCTGCGACATGCCGGCCTTGATGGACACCCATCGCAATATCTTCGAGCGCTATCTGCGCTATCACATGCTGACGCTTGAATTCCGCGGCGATCTGGCGCGGAAAGATCATGACCGGATGGCTGAACTGGTGGTCGCGCGCGATGCTGATGGTGCCATTGAACTGCTGACCCATCACATTCAAGCCGGGCGGGACTATATCATCGCTTCAGGCAAGCTGTCGGGCTAGGCCGCCGCTTTTTCGGCAGCCATCTCTCGCAGCATTCGGATTGCATGGGCATAACCGCGCGCCCCTGCCCCCGCCATCACCACAGTTGCCACGGGCGAAACAAGCGACTTGTGATACATCGGCTCTCGCTTGTGGACATTGCTGATGTGAAACTCGATCAGCGGATGAGGATACATCTTCAGCGCGTCCATGATTGCCATGGAATAAAATGTCCACGCCGCCGGATTGATCAGCAATGCCGAGGACTCGTCAATCGCGTCATGTATCCAGGCGATCATCTCGGCCTCGGAATTGGTCTGGCGAAAAACGACGCCCTCCTGTCCTGCCGCGTCATGACAGATCTGTTCCACCTCGGCCAGCGTGGTCTTTCCGTAGATTGCGGGTTCGCGCAGGCCGAGACGGTTCAGGTTCGGGCCATTCAGAACATGTACAGGCTTCATCCGATTATCCCGAATATCCAAACAGACGCGGCAGCCACAAGGACAGGTCCGGCACCAGCGTGATGATCGCCAGCGCAACCAGCAGCGCCAACAGGAAGGGCAGGATTTCCTTGACGATCCTGCCAAGCGAACTGCCGGAGATATTGCTCATCACGAACAGCAGCAGCCCGTAAGGCGGCGTAATCAGGCCCAGCATGATGTTGACCACGCAGACCACACCGAAATGGACAAGATCAATACCAAGCGCGTTCGCTGTCGGGATAAACACAGGCACGACGATCAAAAGAATGGTGGTACCTTCCAGCAGACAGCCAAGGATCAGCAGGACAACGTTCACCATCAGCAGGAATTGCACCGGCGTCATCTCGAACCCGGCCAGCCAGCTGCTGAGCGCGGAGGGTATGTTTTCGACCGTGACGACATAATTGAAGACAAGCGCGCCCGCGATCAGCATGCCGATCGAGGTCGTTGTCTTTGCGCTGACAAGCAGCGATTCATATGCCGAGCGCAACGTGATCGAACGGTAGTAGAAGGCCGAGATCAGCAAGGCATACAGCGCGGCAAGTGCCGCGGCCTCGGTCGGTGTGGTCGCACCGCCGTAGATACCGCCCAGAAGCACGACGGGCATCATCAGTGCGGGAAATGCCTCAAGCGTCACTTTGGGCAACTCTCGCAGCGGCACCGGCTTTTCGACTGGAAAATTGCGGCGTCTGGCCGAAATGACGACGATGATCGCCTGCACCAGACCCATCAACAGACCGGGCAGAACACCGGCCAGGAACAGAAACCCGATCGAGGCATCTGACACCAGCGAATAGACGATCATCGGGATCGAAGGCGGAATGATCGGCCCGATCACGGCGGTGGATGCCGTCAGCGCGGCAGCGAAAGCGGACGGATATTTCCCGTCAGCAGTCATCATCTTCTGCATCAGCTTGCCAGCACCTGCCGCATCGGCAATCGCCGATCCCGACATGCCGGCAAAAATGATGGACTGCACGACGTTGACAAGCGCCAGACCACCCGGAAAACGCCCCACGAAGGCGTTACAGAAAGCCAGCAATCGCAAGGTCATCGAACCGGCATTCATCAGTTCGGCCGCGACGATGAACAGGGGCACGGCCAGCAGGATATAGCTGGAATACATACCGTTCAGCAGCTGTTCGGCGGCAGTGCCCATATCCAGCCCGGCCAGCATCAGATAAAGAATGGACGAGGCGATCATGGCATGCCCGATGGGCAGGCCCAGGACGCAAAGAAGGACGATTGAAATGATCGAAAGGGTAAACGGATCGGTCAGGCTCATGTCTGGCCATCCCCTCGCTGAACGTCTTCGGCACCGCGACCGCGCAATGCGTAGACCAGAATGAACGCATAACGGATCAGGATCGCCACGACAAAGATGACATAGATCGAGAATAGCCAGTCAAATCGAATATCCAGATATGATGTCTTCTGGATCTTCATGAAGGTCACATAATCCCACACCGCCGGAAGCGAGTAGCCATACAGAAACAGCAGCCCCACCGAGGCCAGGATGGTCATGATGCGGCGTGTTTTCACACTGACCGAACCATAGATGATGTCGAAGCGGATCTCTTCGCTTTCGCGCAACACAAAGGCCGCGCCCCAAAGCACGACCCATAGCCACATCGTAATCGTCAGCTCGTTCGCGCCGCCCACCGGCAGGTTGAACAGATAACGCGACGCGATCTGGACGATGAATGCGATGAACATCACCGCAAGCATGATCACCGCCACATCCTCGGCCCGACGATGCAGCCAGACCAATGTCGGTTTCAGTCGTTCCATGACATCCTCCTTGCCGTGGAAAAACGAAAGGCGCGGCCGACAATCGACCGCGCCAGCTGTTACATCGCGTTGATGCGATCAAGCATCCCTTCCGGCCAGTCGGCCG
Source organism: Paracoccus denitrificans (assembly GCA_005768755.1). Classification (GTDB taxonomy): domain Bacteria; phylum Pseudomonadota; class Alphaproteobacteria; order Rhodobacterales; family Rhodobacteraceae; genus Paracoccus; species Paracoccus denitrificans_B. The sequence continues at coordinate 24,648 of VAFL01000018.1, forward strand.
AGATGTCGCTGTCCAGATACATCTGCTGCGCATGAGTGCGGAAGGCGTCCAAGTCTGGCGTATAGACGTTCAGACCACGCTCGGCGAAGGATTTCGCCAGTTCCTCCTCCTGCTTGAGGTGTTCGGCCTGACTCCAGTCGATGGCCGCGTCGGCAGCTGCCTGAAACGCAGTCTGCTGTTCGGGGGTCATTTCATCCCAGACGCCCTTGGAAATCACCAGAAGGTCGTAACCCACCAGATGCGAGGTCATCGCGATCTGCTTCATCACCTCGTAGAACTTCATGTTCTCGACGTTCGGCAAAGGATTGTCCTGACCGTCAATGGCGCCCGTCTGAAGGCCGGTATAGACCTCGGCATAGGCCATTGGCGTCGGGTTCGCGCCCAGTGACTGACCAAGGAATTGCCACGCATCGCCGCCGGGCATCCGTAGCTTCACACCGGACATGTCTGCGGGCGTTTTGATTTCCTTGTCGATGTTCAGCCCGACCTGACGGGTCCCGAAATAGGTCGGCCCGAGGATGTGAATGCCAAGCTGCTCCTCTGCCAGGGCTTTCATTTCGGCCCCCGCTTCGCTTTTGAAGAAATCGCGCATATGCGCCGCGTCGCGGAACAGATAGGCCGATGTCAGGATCGAGAAGGCTGGGATCTGCGTGGCGATATCCTGTGGCGCGACGTTGCCCATTTCAAGATTGCCGCGCTGGATCGCAATGATCTCGGTCGTCTGCTTGAACAGCGTGCCGCCGTAATACAGCTCCATCTCGTAGTTGTCGCCAATCGCCTCGGCGAACTGTTTCATCATGTCGGCGCGGATGTCCTGTTCGGAAAACACCGCCGAAAATCGCAGCTTCTGCTTGTCTTGCGCCATGGCCGGCAGGCCAAGGCCGATGGCCGCAACGGCAACCGCCGCCGCACCAAGTAGCTTGCGTCTGTTGAACATTCGCTCTCCTCCCAATCGAACGATCATTGTTGATTCCCGGCTATATCATATCGTTTTCAAAAAATCGTCTGATATTTTCAGATTCGTGCGTCATTTTCTCTAGTAACTGATATTAGCGTACTTGCGCAGCTCCTCGGGTGTTGTCGCTGGAAAGCCGAAGAATTCCAGATAGGCCGGGATCTGCTCGAATAGCATGTCTGTCCCGATCTGCACCGCGCAGCCTCGGGCCCTTGCTGCGGCAAGAAAGGCAGTCTCCTCGGCTTTCATGACAACCTCGCCCACGAAAGTCTGCGCGCCGATCCGGTCGACGGGCATGGGCATCGGATCGCCCGCGCTCATGCCCATGGGTGTCGCGTTGACCGCGATATCGAAGCCTGCGGGGTCATTGCTGCCGGTGGTCACGCTCAGGTTCGGATAGGCATCGCGCAGCCGATCGGCCAGCCCCTCTGCCGATGCGCCATTGATGTCATAAAGCCCCAACCGCGCCACACCTGCCGCTGCGAGCGACGCAGCAATGGCCGAGCCGACACCGCCAGAGCCGACCACGAGCGCCGATGCCCCGGCAGCCGCACGCCCCTTGCGGATCATTCCCCGCACAAAGCCCTCTCCATCGAACATGTCACCGATCAGCCTGCCGTCGGCGTCGGACCTGACTGCATTGCACGCCCCGCAGATGCGCACGGCCGGGCTTGCTTCATCCAGCAACGCCACGACAGCGACCTTGTGCGGCATGGTGATCAGTGCCCCGGCGAAGTTGCGCAGGCGGGCCACCAAGGGCAGGAAACGCGGGAAATCTTCCGGCTCGCATCCCATGGGCATGACAACGGCCGGAATGCCGCGCGCATCGAACCACGGGTTGTAGATCATCGGTGCCTTGAAGCTTTCCGTCGGAACGCCGAGATGGGCAAGCAGCTGGGTGTGACCTGTGATCATGCTCCCTCCGGGTTCATCATGCGCGCGGGAATGACTTGCCGCGCAACAACCGCTTCAGCGCGGCAATGCGGATAGGTGCATTGGACGCGCCATACCCGTCATAACCACCGCGTCGTTCGACGATCTCGAAAAACAGGCCGCCCTGCAAGGGTCGTCCGTAGAACTGGAAGAACTCGCCGCCCGCATCATCTGCTTCGTAAAGGATATTCCCGCGTCGTAGCGCAGCGATTTTCGCGTCTTCCAGACCATAGCGCGCCCGAAGGTCATCATAATAATTCTCGGCAATCGGCAACTGCTCGAACCCGGCGCCGATCATCTGCTCGGCGCTGGCGAAGATGTCGCGGGACGCCAGCGCAATATGCTGCACGGCAGAGCCCATGGAATCGGCCAGAAAGCCGCCAGCCAAAGTCCGATGTGACTGCGCACCGTTCAGCGTGATCCTGGTTCCGCCGTCGGGCGCGGCAAGCGCCTGACTGCGGACAAGTCCGTCCGGGTCGATCACGTCCAGCATCGGGCGGGCACGCATGTCGAAAATGGAGGTGTAAAACAGCGCCCAACTGAGCATTTCGTCATAATTCATCGTCTCGGCGATGTGGTCGACACGTGTCAGACCAAAATCTGGCGTTTTTTCATCAGTCTGGCGGAACTCGACGTCCCAGACATCGGACAGGCCGCTTTTGGCGTCAATGAAGTGCAGGATCGACCCGCCGACACCGCGGATTGCGGGGATATCCATCTCTCCCGGTCCGGTCGGCTGGCTGAAAAGCGTGGCGTCCAGTGCGGCGGCGCGGGTAACCGTGGCATGCGCGTCCTCTACCCGCAGGCCGATGTCACAAATGCCCGTACCGTGCGTCAGGTAGAAACTGTGGGCAAAGCCAGCCTGATCCGTGTTCACGACAATACGGATGTCGCCCTGCTGCCAGACCGTGACCGACTTGTTGCGATGTTCGCCCGCGCGTCGGAACCCCAGTTGGGCAAGCGCCGCCTCCAGCGCCGGTGCCTCGGTCGGGTTCGAGGCGAATTCGATAAACTCCACCCCGTCAACCCGGATATTGTCCGGTATGTCGGGAAGATCGACATTCAACTGAGGTTCGGACCGACGCACGCGATCCATCAGCCAGATCAACGAACGATGGCCGTCCCGCGCGATACCGTCTGGACTGCCGCCGCGGAACTGGTCGTTAAAAATCTCCAGCGACAGGGGGCCATCGTAGCCTGTGGCCATAACGGCACGCATGAAATCGACGACCGGCAAATCCCCCTCGCCCGGCATGTTGCGGAAATGGCGCGACCAATACAGCAGGTCCATTTCGATCATGGGGGCGTCGGCGAGTTGGACGAAGAAGATCTTGTCACCGGGTATACGCCGAATGGTTTCGGGGTCGATCTTGCGGCCAAGGGTGTGGAAGCTGTCCAGGATCAGACCGAGTGCGGGGTGATCCGCGCGGCGCACGATTTCCCATGCGTCACGATGATCGTTGACATAGCGGCCCCAGGCAAGCGCCTCATACCCCAGCCGCAACCCACGTTCGGCGGCAATGCCTGCCAGTTCCGCCATGTCGTCAGCCGCGCGATCAATTCCGCCCATGGCCTGAGGATGCACGGAAGAACAGATCAGCATCTGCTGCGCGCCCAGTTCCGCCATCAGATCAAACTTGTGACGGGCGCGATCAAAGGCCCGGCTGCGCAACGGCTCTGGCAGACCCTCAAAATCGCGGAATGGCTGGAACAGCATGCATTCCAGACCGTGATCGCCGATCATCTGCCCGATTTCGCGCGGGCTGGCTGCATCCTGCAGAAAATCCTGTTCGAAAATCTCCAGCCCGTCAAACCCGGCCTTGGCAATCGCAGCGAGTTTCTCGCGTAGATTTCCGGCAATCGACACGGTGGCAATCGAGGTTTTCAGCATTTCTCACCCAAGGCTGCGGCGCAGTTCAGCGAATTAAATCTGACACTAGTCCGCTGGCTGTCGTCACGCAATCACGCACGGCTTATGGGGCCGGCAGTGGGTCAAGCCAATGGTCGATGCTGATCCGGCTGCCGTCGTCCCGCATGAGGTGAAAATTGCGCGTCACAGCCCCTGTCTCCAGCTCGACCGAGCTGAAGCGCCCCTCCAGAAGTGGCTGGGGCACCCGCGTCCAGAACACCCATGAACCATCCTCTTGCTGCAACGCAATGAAATCCCGGTCAGAGCGCGAGGCGCGTTGTGTGTTCCCGATAATGAACTTGCGGAACTGTCCCTTCATCATCTCCTTCCGCGCCAGGTCATAGGCTTCGAACAAATCGCCTTTGTAGCCAAGGACAAGCCCCTCATCGCCAATCGATCTGATCCTGTCATATTCTATCGGCAGCAGAAGCCTGTCGCGGTCAGGTACATAAAAGCCGCGCTTACCGGCCTTTACAAGATCGAACGCAGGCGCCAGATCGCCAGAATATTCCGACCGTTCGATAGCATCATATTCGCTTGGCAGGATCGTGTTGCCCTGTTCGTCGATCATGCCAAAAAGCCCGTCGCTGCGCACGATATGGCCGCCCTGGAAGTTCGACAGAACCTCGACCGGCATCTCAAGACTTTCTTCCGCCGTCACATCGATCGTGACCGAGTTGCCCGGCCACGACGCGGTTATCTGATCGCCATCAATCTGAACGCGTGTGTATTTTCCGAGATGAGGCGCGATCTTCTTTGCAAATGCGATCTCTGGCATGCCATCCAGATCGACGCCTGCAAATATACCGGCAAGATTGCGGCATTGCGGCAGAGACGAGCCATAGCTTTGTAGCGCGAGGACCAACTGCCTGCCGTCCTGAGGGTCCCCGATCGGATAATAACGCTGGGGGAAGCAGCGGAGCGCGTCTTTATCCACCTCGACCCGCACGGCCGGATCAGTCATCTCGCCCACGATATCGAAATCGGGCGCTGCAAAGACGTCTCCTTCAGGCAGATGACCGAAGCGGATCTGAACCTGCATACGCTCCATCCCCTCTGCCTGGGCATCGGTACTGTAGTCCTTGTGGAAAAGGTCAGATCTCAACAGCTCGACTGGTTGCAGCGCGCGGGTCAGCCATCTGCTCAACTCCTCGGGCGTCGGCCTGGGGGACGCAATATATTCGCCATCCTTCAGCGCAAACGGCACATCATCGGTCGTGAGGCTGTTCAGAACAGCGACAAATTGCGCAGCCTCAGCATCGGTTTCCGCCTGAAACCTTGCCACGGCATAGTCCCCCCCACCAGTCAGGATGCGGGCGATCAAATGGTAGTCACCGTTTTGCGTTCGCGCAATCCAGCGGTCGTCCGCCAGCTCTCTGGCGCCGGAAAACTGGTCGCGGAAATCGGCGATATCGGCAGCAGCGTCATTTGCGTGGGCGATGGTCATCCGGTATTCCAAACCGAACTCCTGCGTCGCCGACCGGATCACCGCAGGCTGATCGGGTTGGCCATCGACGAAAGCCAATGTCACATCGTCGTTGAGCTGCAGCCCAAGGTCGGCGCCAAGAATGGGCGCGGACCATGTCGGCGTCAGCTGTGCATTCGCGATACGTTCGTATTGCGCATCAATCTTCTGCCTTTCCGCCGCGGCATCTGACTGCCACCTGGCCCGTGCCTGCGCATCGAGCGGCCGCAAGCCAACTGCCTGTTGCGTCGCCGCACCCACCCGTTCAAACGATACCTTGCCGTCATCCCCGACTGAATAATCAACCCGGCCAGTCGCACCTGCCAAGGGAATCAGAACCTGCGCAACCGGCACGAAGACCGCGCGCATTGCACGTTCGTCATCGGCCTCGCGGAAGGTCACCACTGGCAGGAAGCGGCTGACCTCGACCAGGTCGTTGCCGCCTTCGGCTGCCGGAAGATCCGGCTGATAGGCCCCGGCCGGAATATCACGCAGCACCATAAACCCGAGCCAGAGGATCAGCAGCAATCCGAACAGTCCGGCAAAAAGAAAACGGATGACGCGCATGAAAGACCTTAACCACAGCTGGGGCCTTGTTAAAAGCCGACCGGCCCCGGCACAAGCCCGGCCCATGTCCCTAGGATTTCCGGCCTGTCTAATTCAGGCGCGGCGCAATCATGCACGGGCGGGATGATCTGGTTTGGCGCAGATATCTGACCGGGTCAGAAATCGCTTCTCGCGCCCGTTATCAAGGCTGAACATACCGCCGCGACCCGGTACCACGTCGATGATCAGGTCGGTATGCTTCCAGGTTTCGTATTGCGAGGCCGAGATGTAGAAGGGTGCGCCGCCGATTTCCCCAAGCTTTACATCGCGCTCGCTGACCTTGAAGTCGTCCTGCGGGTAACACATGGGCGAAGACCCGTCGCAGCAGCCGCCGGATTGGTGAAACAGGACCGGGCCATGATCGGCGGTGATTTCCGCGATCAAGTCCAGTGCGGCATCGGTTGCGGTGACGGTGGACATGGCTTTCTTCCTTCCCGACAGCTGCGGCGGGGCCGACCCGCCGCAGCCCATCATATCACGACGACATGTCCAGCACGATACGGCCGTCGATCTGGCCCTTTTCCATCCTGCTGAAAATATCGTTGATATTGTCCAGCGGTTCGGCAGCGATGTGGGCGTGGACTTTACCTGCACCGGCGAAATCCAGCGATTCCTGCAGGTCCAGACGCGTCCCAACGATAGAGCCGCGGATGGTCAGCCCGTTCAGCACCGTATCGAAGATCGGCAGCGGGAAATCGCCGGGCGGCAGTCCGTTCAGCGCGATGGTGCCGCCACGTCGCGCCATGCCAAGCGCCTGCGCGAAAGCAGGACGGGACACGGCCGTGACCAGCACACCATGCATCCCGCCGACCTCTTTCTTCAGAGTATCGCCGGGATCGTTTTCCATCGCATTGACGGTCAGTTCGGCGCCCAGTTCCTTTGCCAGCTTCAGCTTCGCAGGGTCGATATCGACCGCCGCCACCCGCAGCCCCATGGCCTTGGCGTATTGCACCGCCATATGGCCCAGCCCGCCAATCCCCGAAATTGCCACCCAGTCGCCGGGCTTGGTGTCAGTCATCTTCAGGCCCTTATAGACCGTGACGCCTGCGCACAGGATCGGCGCGATTTCGACGAAGCCGACATTTTCCGGCAGGTGACCGACGAAATTCGGGTCGGCAATCGCGTAATCCGCGAACCCACCATTCACCGAATAGCCGGTATTCTGCTGGCTTTCGCACAGGGTTTCCCAGCCGCCAAGGCAATGCTCGCAGTGCCCGCACGCGGTATATAGCCACGGCACCCCCACACGGTCGCCTTCCTTGACGTTCTTGACCCCCTGCCCCACCCCCGAGACATAGCCCACGCCCTCATGACCCGGAATGAAGGGCGGATTTGGCTTGACCGGCCAGTCGCCATGGGCGGCATGCAGGTCGGTGTGGCAGACGCCGCAAGCCTCGATCTTGACCTGGATCTGGCCCGGTCCTGGTTCGGGGACTGGCGCATCCTCGATCTCCAACGGTTTTCCGAATTCGCGGACAACTGCGGCTTTCATCTTCTTGGCCATAATATTCTCCATCGGTTAAACATGACTTTCCCGCCCGCCGGGGCGGTTCAATGACCAGGGGGCCATGACAGCCCCCTGCCCCAGCTTCATGGCGGATCAGAAAAAGCCCAGTTTCTTGGGTGAATAGCTGACCAGCATGTTCTTTGTCTGTTGATAATGGTCGAGCATCATCTTGTGGTTCTCGCGCCCGATTCCTGACTGCTTGTATCCGCCAAAGGCCGCATGTGCCGGATAAGCGTGATAGCAGTTCGTCCAGACCCGGCCCGCCTTGATCGCGCGGCCCATCCGGTAGCAGGTATTGGCATCGCGCGACCACAAACCGGCACCGAGGCCGTAAAGCGTGTCATTCGCGATTTCCAACGCTTCTTCCTTGTCCTTGAAGGTTGTCACGGACACGACCGGGCCAAAGATTTCCTCCTGGAAGACGCGCATCTTGTTGTTGCCCTTGAAGACAGTCGGCTTGACGTAATAGCCGTCAGACAGATCGCCCCCCAGGTCGGCGGCCTCACCCCCTGTCAGGACCTCGGCGCCTTCCTTGCGACCGATATCCATGTAGGACAGGATCTTTTCCTTCTGCTCGGATGATGCCTGCGCGCCGATCATGGTGTCGCTTTCGCGCGGATCGCCCTGCTTGATCGCCTCGACCCGTTTCAGGGCGCGCTCCATGAATTCATCATAGATCGATTCCTGGATCAGCGCGCGCGACGGGCAGGTGCAGACCTCGCCCTGGTTCAGCGCGAACATGGTGAAGCCTTCCAGCGCCTTGTCGAAGAAATCGTCATCCTCGCGGGCGACATCTTCGAAGAAGATGTTCGGCGACTTGCCGCCCAGTTCCAGCGTCACCGGGATCAGGTTTTCCGCCGCATATTGCATGATCAGCCGGCCGGTGGTGGTTTCGCCCGTGAAGGCGATCTTGGCGATGCGGGGGTTCGATGCCAGCGGCTTGCCCGCCTCCAGCCCGAAGCCGTTGACGATATTCAGGACGCCCGGCGGAAGAATATCCGCAATGACGTCCATGAAGACAAGGATGCTGGCCGGCGTCTGTTCGGCCGGTTTCATCACCACGCAGTTACCCGCAGCAATTGCCGGCGCCAGCTTCCACGCCGCCATCAGCAGCGGGAAGTTCCACGGGATGATCTGGCCCACAACACCAAGCGGTTCGTGGAAGTGATAGGCAATGGTGTCGGCGTCGATTTCCGAGATTCCGCCTTCCTGCGCCCGCAGAACGCCCGCGAAGTAGCGGAAATGGTCAATCGCCAAAGGAACATCGGCGGCCATGGTTTCGCGTATGGGCTTGCCATTGTCCCACGTCTCGGCGGTGGCAAGACGTTCCAGGTTTGCCTCCATCCGATCGGCAATTTTCAGCAGCAGATTCGCACGTTCCGTGGTCGAGGCATTGCCCCACTTGTCCTTGGCCTTATGCGCGGCATCCAGCGCCAGTTCGATGTCATCGGCGTTCGAACGCGCGATCTGGCCGACGACGGCGCCGGTAATCGGTGTGATATTGTCAAAATAGCGTTCGGAACGGGGTGCCACCCATTCACCGCCAATGAAATTGTCATAACGTTGGGCAAAAGGGTTGGTGCTGATGCCGGTCATGCCTTTCGGCTGGTCGTTAGCCATGATGATCTCCTCCTCCAAAACCCGGCGCGTTGACGTCCGGGGATGGATTGAAGATCGGGGACGCGGCGGTCTCGCTCAATCCGGGAGGCAGAGAGTCCGAAACGATCTGTCTCAATGTTGAGACAGATTGCCGCTATTTGTGCTCCGGTCCCAGTTTGGCCATGCGCCGATAAAGCGTCGCGCGCCCGATCCCGAGCGCTTTCGCAGCAGCCGAGACATTTCCGTCGCTGCGCGCCAAGGCGCGCGCTATGGCCGCACGTTCGCCCTTTTCGAATCCGCGCAAGTCATCTTCGCGGGCCAGCAGATCGGTGGCCGGGCGCGGCTTTATCTCACCCTGGCGCGGCAGACCAAATGTGCGACGGGCGGCGCGGGTCGCACCTATCGTAAGGTCGTCCTTGTCGACGGCAATCAGCGCGGCTGCGCCCGACCGTTCATCATCAGCCACCACGATCCGGGCCGTCTGGTATGAGGCGCGAAACAGCAGTGCCTCAATTGCGCTGGCAGACTGAATCACCTGCGCCTCTATCAGACGGGTAAGCCCATCGCTGACCGCGCCTTGGGCCGCACTGACATCCAATGCTGCAATCAGTCGCCCATCTGGCCCCCAGATCGGCGCATCCATGCATGACAGGCCGACATTGCGGGTATGAAAATGCTCATCGCGGCTGATGGTCAGGGCGCGACCTTCCGCCAGACAGGTGCCGATTCCATTCGTGCCCTGCGCAGCCTCTGACCAGTCAAACCCGTCGGACAGGCCCCAATCACGGAATTGCGCCGCCTCGCCGTCGCGCACGCGATGCGCCAGAACGACACCATCGGAATCGGTCAGCAAAACGCTGCATCCCGACAGTCCGACAAGCGCATAAAGCCGGTCAAGCTGAGGGTTTGCCACGTCGACCAGACGGGACATTGCATCGCGACGTTCGCGTAGCGCCGCGTCCGAAATTCGGGTCGGAAGGCGCGTGGTCGACGGGTCCAGACCATATTTCATCATGGAACGCCGCCATGACGTCACAAGCGCCGAACCGGCACTATCTGACCGAGACTGCGCAACGACGAAGTCGGCATGTGACTTGGGCGCCATGATTCCCCCCTTCGGCACCAAGATAGCAAAAGAATTGCGGGTATAATCAAAAAATGCGAGTGGCGTCGCGATGATCGGTCTGCGGCCGTCATTCAATCGGCGCTGACCGGCGGACCCCGGTTTGATGAAAAGAACCGCACCGACCTAGATCAGCGTCTGGTTACATGCTGGCCAGGGCGGCGCGAAACTGTGGCAACGTTCTCCGTATATCGATGGCGAACCGCTATTACAGTGATTCACGCATCTATCTAATTGATTCTATTATACTATTTGCCACTTCACGCAATTCATACCCTTTGATGGCGACAGCCACCGCAGCAGGAATTCGCAGTTCCTCTGCCCGTCTTGCCTACGGGTCGCAACACGCTGTCGTGGTGGTGAGGAACGGCATTGGTTACTGCGTGCGTCTGATCTCGACGCCCGCCGCCGCGCACGACGCATGACGATGAGGACCGACCTGAAGGTTATCACCTCCACAACATGAACGCCCTTTGCAATTAACCTAACGCAGATCCGGCAGCCTTGAGGTGGCTCCTGCCTTTGTCGGGACTCCAAGGGCTACAGAAGTCGCCAGTGCTTACTGCATGGAATTAGCGCTTCGCGCACCGATCCGCCGGACATGAGCTGTGCGTTTGAAGAACGCAACTGCGATCGGATAGAAGCCGGTGCTGTACGCGGACATATGCAGGAAAAGACCGCCACCTTGACTGGCCGCAAGTCGAATATCCGTCCCCCCTGCCCCGCCTGGCGTCCTTCCTGACCCAAAACCGTATCCATCGATATCCGCGTGATCAAAGATTGCAGGCACGCTCTGCCAACACCACAGGCCGTTCACGTGAATAGATCGATGCAGTGCATCAATTTCGCGGCACGATCTCAATTCCATATAGACGCACAACGTCAAGCGCGCCGACAGTCAAAACATGTAAGGCTCGCAGCGCCCATGCGATCGGTGCCCTCACGCAAATCCACCTTCCGACCGTAGCAATCTCGGCACAGTTGACAGCTGTCAACACTTGCAGCCTCGGTCGGTGCAGTCTCGGCCTGGCAGAAGTTGACAGCTGTCAACCGATCAGATGGCACGCGCGTTCTCCGCCCTCAGCAAAGCCATCACCATCGGACCAGGAGAGAAGCCACCCGTCGCGGCCTTGTCAGTCAAAGCCCGCAAATAGCCGCCTGGCCGTAAAATCTCTGCAGACTTCTGAAGGATGCAGGCCACAGTGACCGCTGCGTTTGCATCACCCATATGCAGGCAAGCCTCGGCCCATGCATCGGGGCTAATACCCAGCATCGGGCGAACGAATGCGGCGACTGCAATGAGATCACGCCAACTCTGCAAGTTGCCCTTCGCATAGTCCGCAATGTCAGGTGCAGCTTTCAAAACTAGCCCTAGCGGTATCGGCGGCTCAGCAGGCTTGGCTGTAGGCGGGTTGTTCGGCGCTTCCGCTCTTGCCCTTTCTTGGCAAGGTTCAGGTTCCTTAGTGTATGGGTTTGAATTCTGATAGTGCCGCTCATTATTGTGGGCATTGCCGCCCAGAATCTCTGTTTCGTTGGTAGTTTCTGCTTGAATGTCCGCAAGCAGTTCCTCGCTCTCAACACCCAACTGATGCAAGTCGTCTGCGTCCATTCGACGCCTGATCCGCCTTTGAAGATCCGCCAGCCGCGTGAATAATGTCGTATCGGCACCGTCTGGCTGCGTCTCCATCCATGCCAGAAGCTTCGCTGCGTCGCGCATCCGGATGACGACCGCCTCTCGCAGCCGGCGCAATGTCAGCGCTTCGACCTTTGCGGCATGCGCCTTTTCCCCAATCTCGACGCTGCGGACCAGAAGCGGGCGCAGATCAAAACCGAATACCCGATCCAGGGCGCCTCCGACGCTGCGGGTCGCGTAGCGCTTGCCGTTGGGACTGTCACGACGCACAATCAAACCTGCGTTCACCAACGCTGCAATATGGCGCCGCAAAGTGCTTTCGGCCATGCCGTGCGTGCGCTCGGAGAGGGCGTTATTGGACGGAAAGACAACCAACCCGTCATCGTCCGCCAGTTCCTTGCCCTGGTGAAAGGACAGCAGGCCGGACAGGACTGCAAGGTCGCGATCGCTGACACCAAAAGCCAGTCGAGCGGCGGTCAGGTCCCGAAGGACGGACCATTTATCAGGAATGGTATCCGGGGCAGGGGCCTCGGCCATAGCCTGGGCTGCCAGCAGGCCAGCCGTAACCGGCCGCCGCCCGAAAGGCGTCGTGGAAATGTGCTTCATGGGATATGTGCAGGGCAAAAACCTCTGTTCGCCCACAAGGACGCTGTTGACAGCTGTCAACGAATGCCGTTATCTTCGAGGTGCTAGATCGAGAAACGGCCCTTCGGGATGTATGTCCTGGGGGGCTTTTCTTTTTGGTCTGTGCCGACTTGCCTCCTTGTTGTTACTGCTCGGTTTCCTCGCCGCTATCGGTTCTTACTGTGCCAGTCGCGGTGAAGTTCGGTCATGTGATCAATCAGCCAATCGGCGAAAGCGCGGCCTTCGCCGGTCAGCTCAATCACAGTTTTTCCTTTTGATTTCCGTGCCCTTCCAATTTCAGCACCATTGGCGGCGGACAGCCGGCGCGGCGCCAATGGGGCAGGCTTGGGTGCCTGAACTGCGGCCAGAACCGCCTCGAACCGGGCGTCGGACGTATGGCCGACAGCGGCTGCGATCAGGTCCCCGGTGGCACGTCCCTCTGCCAGCTTCGCCAGGGAAAGCCACCTGTCGCGGCCGGCGGCAGGAGCGGACCCGATCGCGTGAATAACGTCCTCGGCAAGAGCATCCGTCACCGTCAGCATCCGCGAGATAACGGTCTTGTCGATCGACAAGGCATCACAAATCACCTTGCGATCAAAGTTCATCGCAACCATTTGCGCGGCAAAACTGGCCTTTTCAATAAAGCTCAGGTCTTTCCGGGCAGAGTTTTCCTGCCCCTGTGCAACGATCAATTCCTGATCGGACAGCTGCCGCAGCATGGCCTTCACAGGCTGATTAAGCGCCTTCAGCGCCGCCACCCGGCGGCGTCCGTAGACGACCTCGTATCTGCCGTCAGGTTGGGCGCTTCTGCGCAGAAGAACCGGCACTTGTTGGCCATAGTCCCGGATCGAATTGACAAGCTCTGCCAGCCCTTCAGGGTCATCATCCAGGCGGTCACGAAGACCGGCATCGTCAATCAACTCGGCCGGAACATCGATGATGGCCCGGTTGCGCAAATCGCTTATGGATTTCGATACAGCCCCGATTGCACCTCGCTCATAGCGCGGTGGGGCAGAATTTTCAGCGAGTGGGGCAGGGGCCTCCATCAGGCCTTTGAGCAGGTCCTTGCGTGCCATCAGTCCTCCTCCCCGCGGCCCCAGGCTGATTGAATCAGCCCTTCGATTTCACCATTCACCGCGTTCAGGCTTTCCATCGCACGCTCGTAAGTGGCGCGGTTGAAAGCGGATTTCTCGACCTCATAGAGTGTCTGCTTGGTGATGCCGGCGTCCGAAATCGCTGTTGATTTCAACACCGGATGATTCAGCACGTGATCACCAAACATCGAGCGCATGAAGCTGACCATCTGGTTTTGTGGTCCATCGCCCGGCTCATAGCGGGTGACGACGTAACGCATCCAGTCGTAATCCATATCGCCGCCCGCCTCGGCAACGACACCCAGAAGGTTAGACGTCATCAGCAGGAACTGACACATGGACATGACATCCAGCATCTGCGGGTGAACAGTGACCAGAATAGCAGTCGCCGCAGACAACGCTGACATGGTCAGAAAACCAAGTTGGGGTGGGCAGTCGATCACGACGACATCATAATCAGCCTCAACTTCCGCCAAGGCATCCCCAATACGGGTAAAGAAGAACTTGCCCGAGCGCTCGACAATCGCGCGTGGCGTGTCGTGCTCGAACTCCATCAGTTCAAGGTTGCCGGGAATCAGGTCGAGATTGGTGAAATAGGTCCGCTGGATCACGTTGCGCAGCGGCAGCGGATCGTCATAGCGGATCGCGTCATACAGCGTTCCGCCGTCGTTCAGATCGAATTCCGGCTGAACGCCATGCAGCGCTGAGAGGCTGGCCTGCGGATCCAGATCGATTGCCAGCACACGATAGCCATCCAGCGCCAGCTTCTGGGCCAGGTGCACGGCGGTGGTGGTTTTGCCCGATCCACCCTTGAAATTGATGACGGTTATAACCTGCAAATGGTCGCCTTCACGCCGACCGGGCAGGTAGGTTCCCGTTGATTTTGCGCCCTTTTCCAGCATTTGACGCAACGCCTGAATATCCGCAGGGGTGTAATAGCGGCGCCCACCCGCACGGGTTTCGGGTTCGGGTCCGCGACCTTCCAGATGCAGCTTGCGCAGGTAGGCATCCTTGACCCCAAGCAGATCCGCGACTTCACCACTGGTGAACTTGCGCAACTGACGCTTGGCGTCGGGCGGAAACAATTGTGCGCGATGTGCCTGAAGACGCGCGGAAAGTGCCTGCGCGTGATCACCTACCAGCTTGTCGATGCGAGTCTTCTGCCGCATTCTGCCCCTCGAAATCGCCGCGGCCCGATGCGTTCGTTACGCTTTTGACCGTCTTATTCTGTCTATAGCGTAAATAAATGCCTACAGAATGCGATTCTCGCAAGCTTTTTTTATCCACAGCCCCTATATCTAGAAGAGAAAGGTGGCTACGGCACTAAAGCGTCACTCGAAGGGGTTTTCGATCTTGCAGCCTGTGGGTTCAAAATCGGCAGTATTGCGTGTCACAACCACAGCATCATGGCGCAGGGCGGTGGCCGCGATCAGCAGATCGGCACCCGCGTGACCCAGCCTTGCGGAAAGCTCTCCCCATATCCTGGCGGATGGGGCATCGACCGGCAGCAAGCGGTCGCCGAACAATTGCACAGTCCGTCCCAGCCAGTTGCGCAGGTCGCGGGCGAAGTTCGGGTCCAGTTTGTCTTGCCGAACGATACCGCGCTCAATCTCGCCGAGCGTCACGACAGACAGGAAAAGCGCGCTGTCATCCTGCTGCGCCAACCACGCTGCAACCTCGGGCGAACGTTCGGGCCTGCGCAGAGCAGAGATCACGTTGGTGTCGAGTATCAGCATTCAAAAGACAACATCGCGCGGCCGCACCGGCACCCGTTCGTCGTCAACACCACCATGCGGCTGGCTGAGCAGATGCTCGGTAAAACTGCCGCGGCTTCCCTTTGCGTCAGACAGTATCCGTGCATATTCCACAGCTGAGAGAACGACGACCGCAGGCTTCCCGCGGCGCGTGACTTCCTGCGGTTCACCAGCAAGCGCCGCGTCGACCACGGCAGAAAACCGGTTCTTGGCGTCTTGAAGGCTCCACATTTCTACACCTGTCTAGCTATCTGACTAGACAGATAGTGGATCACGCCAGGAATTTCAATCCCCCAACAGATCGGTTGCAGGGTTCTGTGCGATTTCGACATCTGCGTAATAGCTCTGCGCCTGGCTGGCAGAGCGGTGCAGGCTGAGCTGCATGGCGGCGGCCAGCGGGGCGCCGTCGCGTGCGGCCTGGGTCAGGAAGCCTGATCGCAAGCCGTGGGGGCTGGCGAAGTCCGGCGGGTATCCGGCAAGTTCCAGCCGGTTGCGAATGATCCCGCGAATGCCGTCGGGGGTGATAGGGCGGGGCAGGGGCGTGAGCTCCTGCCGTTCAACCGGGTCCGGCCACAGATTTGCGCCGCGCGCTGATCCGGGCGCCAGACCACAGGAAGCCCCTTCGATTGCCGAGGGGATGAAATTGACCTCCCAGGCCCCATCCGCACGTTGTGCTGCGCGGTAACGGAACCTGAGATTGGACATCACGGTGAACAGCGGCGCCGGGCCGAAGGGCGCGATCACCTGCAGGGACTGACCGGGCAGAAGCGAAACCGCAGGCGTGCCACGCGCGTCGACACCAATGATCAACCCCATTCAGGCAGCCCGCACACATGACCATGACTGGCGCGGCAAAAAAGGGGGCGGGTGGTCACACCAGCCCCCTTTTAGTCGGTTTCACAACCGCTGGCATTTCACCCGAGGCTTGCAATCCCGAGCACGATCTGGGGCACAAGTGCCAGCAGAACGACCGTGAACAGCATGATCAGGACAAAAGGCAGCGCGCCGCGCGCCACCACGCCAAGCGGTGCCTTGTCGAGGGCCTGAATAACGAACAGGTTCAGCCCCACGGGCGGCGTAATCAGCGCAATCTCGATCAGCAGAACGAAGAATATGCCAAACCAGATCGGGTCGATCCCCAATGCCAGAACAGTCGGCATCAGCACGGGCACCATGATCAGCAGCATCGACATGCTTTCAAGGAAGAAGCCGATGAATATCAGGATCCCTGCGATCAGAAGAAGTGCAAGCATCGGGGTGTTGAAATACCCTTCGAAAAGCCAGGCAAGCTGGGCGGGCAACCGGTAAAGTGTGATGGCCTGACCGAAAATCTTGGCACCCACAACGATCAGGAAGATCACCGTTGTCGTCTTGACTGTATCGCTGACAGCGCCGCGCAACACGACACGGCTTAACCTGCGCGAGCCCAGAAGAATAAGCATCGCAACGGCCGCGCCTATCCCGGATGCCTCTGTCGGGGTGAATATGCCGGCATAGATACCGCCGAGGATGACGCTGGCCAGCAGCAGTGTGGGCAGCGCCTTCCAAGTCGCAGCGCGACGTTCCGCCCAGCTGGCACGCGGCATCGCCATGTGCGTCTTCTGGATGGCAGATGCGATGACGACATACACCGCAAAAAGACTGACAAGCAGAATGCCGGGCCCGATACCCGCCAGAAACAACTGACCAATGCTTTGTTCGGTGATTGCGCCGTATACGATCAACGGAATGGACGGCGGGATAATTATGCCAAGCGTGCCGCCGGCGGCCATCAGCCCCAGCGTCAGGCTGCGGGAATAACCGCGCTTGATCATCTCTGGAATGGCGACGGTGCCGACCGTCGCCGCGGTTGTGACCGAGCTTCCCGAAATTGCCGAGAAGACGCCGCAGGACAGAAGGGCGGCTATGCCCAAACCGCCCGGCCAGTGACCGACCCAGGATTGCATCGCAACGAACAGGTCGCGCCCGATGCCGCCCCGGAGCAGCAGATTTGACATCAGCAGGAACAGCGGAACGGCGAGCAGGACAAAATCATTGAGACTTCCAAAAAGCGTGCTTGCCACCATCGTCAGCGGAAGCTCTTTCAGCATCAGAAGCGTCGCGCCCAGAATGCCCAGTGTGAAGGCCACAGGAATTCCGGTCAGCAGCATCAGAAGAAGAATTGCGAAGATCAGAAACGGCGTCATCTGGCATCCTCTTCCTTGTCAGCCGGTAACTCCTGCTCGGCCGCACCGACGAAAATCGGGGCAGGGCGCGATGGAAGGCGCAACAGCTCTGCAAGGGCCTGAAGTGAAAGTATGGCAAAGCCCAGAATGACCGGCAGCTCGTTAATCCAGCTTGGCATCCGCAGCATTGATGGCTGCCGGCGCCCGAATGCAATGCTGTCTATCATCGCATCCGATGCGATCCAGACTGCAAAAACAGAGAAGCCGAGCACCGCAACAAGGCTGAGCGCCTCGGCAAGCTTACGTCCGCGGTCGGGCAACTGCCCGATGACAGCCGTGATGCGGATCATATGGCCCTCGCGAAGGCAATAGCCCATCGCCAGAAAGGTAAGCCATATCATCGTCGTCGTCGCCACGTCAGACGTCCAGCGTGTGGGCGCGCGAAATACATAGCGCGCCACCACCTCATACGTAATCATTGCTGTCATTGCGACGATGCCAAGTTCAGACAGACGCTTCGCCAGCAGGGACAGGATGTCCGCCACGTCACCAAGACGTGGCGAGAGAGTTTTCTCCGTGCTCATCTGCTGAGTTTACTCAAGGGCGTCTAGCGCGCTCAGCAAGCTTGCACCCTGCTCGCCGGATTCTTCGCGGAAGCGGTCGACGGCGGGTTGCGTCGCCTCCTTCCATGCGGCCAGCTGTTCTTCCGTCAGCTCGGTCACGGTTGCGTGCCCTTCATCGACCAGCCATTTCGCGGCCTCGACATTCTCGCTTTCGGTGCCGGTCCGCATCTTCTCTTCCGCAGCGATTGCGGCTTCGGTCATCCATTGCTTTTCCTGATCGGAAAGATCGTCCCACAGTGCGGGGTTGATGACGGCGATGAACTCGGCCAAGCCGTGGTTCGTCATGGTCACCTGGTCCATGACCTCATACAGCGCGCGCGACTTGATCGCTGTCGTTCCGCTCATCCCGATGTCGACGACACCGCGCTGATAGGCGACGAACTGCTCTGAACCGCCAATGACCACCGCGGATCCGCCAGCCGCCTCGATCAGGTCGCCGGTTGGCTTACCCATCGCGCGCACCATTTTGCCGGACATATCGGTGGGCATCGCAACAGGTGTGTCCTTGGACAACATCTGGACCGGCCCGTAATCCTGCCACCACAGAACCCTTGATCCTGCGCTGAGGATCATTTCATCAAATATCTGCCGAAACTCGCCCTCGCGGTCCGCGGCTTTGGCCAGGGTTTCGTAATCGGGAAACAGGAATGCAACCGAGAAGATGCCCGCTGCAGGGATAGAGCCGGCATATTCGTCAGCCAGCGCAATACCCAGATCAATCGCCCCGCTCGAGATGGCCTGTGGGACTTCCTGGCCTTTGAAAAGCTGTGCGCTGTCGTAAACCTCGACGGTCATTTCACCGCCAGAGATCCGGTTAAGCTCTTCCGCAAAAAAATGCGTGTTTGCCCCGATCGGGTGGTTCGCGCCGACCTGTACGGTCATTCGCATCGTCCGTTCGGCAAAAGCCTGACCCGACATCGTAAAAAGCGCCGTGCCCAGCAACAGGGCCGATTTCAGAAACTTCATCTTGGTGGTCCTCCCTTGGATGATTGATCTTGGCCAGATTTCAGCGATTTATTGCGGGAACATCCCCGCCCGCGCCAGCTGGCCCGTGATTTTGTCAGGCACACGTTCCTCCAGCCAGCCAACGAGGGCCGCAAGACGTTCGTGATCCAGTCCGGTCGCGATCCCTTCACGCTCCAACAGGTAGTGGACGTCTTCCGTCGCGATATTGCCAGTCGCTCGTGGCGCAAACGGGCAGCCTCCCAGCCCGCCTATCGAGGAATCGACAATTGAAGCGCCGCAGTCGAGGGCCGTCAGCAGATTAGCGTAGCCTGTATTGCGTGTATTATGCAGATGTACGCCCCAGCGGACGTCGCCCAACGTTTCGCGCACGGCGCGCCAGACCTGCTTGATACCTGAAGGTGTTGCGACACCGATCGTATCTGCGAAGATGATTTCGTTTGCGCCGCCTTCGATCATCCCGGCCGATAGATCAGCGACGCGGGATGGCGAAATTTCGCCTTCAAAGGGGCAGCCATAAGCGGTGGCGACGACGCCTGTCATCTGGCGCTCATCCTCATTCACAACGGCGGCGGCTGCAACGAACTCTGCCAGGCTTTCGTCACTGGTCATGTTCTGGTTGCGTTTGCAAAACTCGTCAGACGCGACAACCGCAAACCTGATCTCGCTGACCCGCGTGGCAAGCGCGCGCTTCACCCCTTTCAGATTAAGGGCAAGGGCCGACAGCGTAACATCGGGCAATTCGGGCAGGCCCGACAGCAATTCCTCGGCCCCGGCCATCTGGGGGACGCGGGCAGGGTTGACCATGCTGACAGCTTCGATGCTGCGCAGCCCCGCAGCGGCCAGCCCGGAGACCAGATGGTGTTTTTCGTCGACCGTGAACTGACGTGAGAGGTTCTGAAGGCCGTCACGCGGACCGACATCGCAGATTGTGACCGTCATATGATGCCCTCCTCGTCGAGGGCGCGGATTTCATCGGGCGACAGGCCCAGTGCGCCGTAAACTTCTTCATTATGGGCGCCGATTTCCTGCGGTCCCAGCCATGCGATGTCACCGGGGGTTTCGGACAGAACCGGAAATACACCCGGTATCGTGATCTGGCCAAAATCCTTGTCCTGAAACTCCCGGACCATGCCGCGTTCACGGAAATGCGGGTCCTTGACGACCTCTGCGATCGAGTTGATCGGCCCATAAACGACGTCGTATTCCTCAAGCTTGGCGGTCAACTCGTCCATCGTGAACTGCGACGACCATTCAGCGACCATGCTGTCAAGAAGTTGGTCATGATCGCCGCGCGCAATATGCGTCTTGAACCTCGGATCATCCGCAAGCTCGGGCTGTCCCATCGCGTCGCACAGCCTTCGGAACATCGCATCGACATTGGCGGCGATCACGACATAATTGTCATCCTTGGTCGGATAGATGTTCGAGGGGGCGATCTTTGCGATCCCCGTGCCCGATGGCTCACGTACAAAGCCTGCCATCGAATATTCCGTGACACAGCTTTCAAGGATGGCAAAGCAGCTTTCGGTAATCGCGGCATCGACGACCTGACCAACCCCGCCGCTGACATCACGGTGGTAAAGCGCCATCATCAGCCCTTCGAACGCGAAAAGCGCTGTAAGTGTGTCACCAAGCGATATCCCGAACCGGGGCGGCGGCATATTGGGATATCCATTGATATACCGAAGCCCCGAGATCGCCTCACCGACAGAAGCAAAGCCGGGGCGTCCGGAATACGGCCCGGTCTGACCGAAGCCGGAAACCCGCACAATGATCAGGCCAGGATTGATTTCGTGCAGTTCAGCCGGGCTCATGCCCCATTTTTCCAGCGTGCCGGGTTTGAAGTTCTCGATCAGCACATCGGCCTCTGCAATCAGCCGCCGCGCCAGATCCTGACCCCTTGGATCGCGAAGGTTGGCACCCACCGATTTCTTGTTGCGGGCCATGACGGGCCACCACAATGTCTTGCCTTCATACTGAAGGCGCCCCCAGTTCCGGATCGGGTCTCCGGATTCGGGGGCTTCGATCTTGATCACCTCGGCACCGAAATCCGCACAGCGCGACCCGACAAATGGCCCCGCCAGCAGCTGCCCCATTTCAATCACTTTCACACCGGCAAGCGGCCCGAAACTCTGGATGGTCTTGTCTGCCATGGCACTCCTCTGCGACGGCCGGGTTCCGGGCGAATGCCGGAAAATCTGATTCATATCTAAATTTGTATACATATTCTTCGTTCTTGCAAGAAAATGGTGCCTCAGTGTAGGAATATGTATTCCAAGCGGATCTTCCTGCTGGCGGCTGATGCGCCCAACCGGAAGGAAGAACAGCCAGGCAGCAAAGGCATCCGAATGAATTATGCAGCCAATCGCGAACACAGCCTGGCGTCTGCGGCCGAGGCGCGAAATGCATCCGAACGCGCATATCACGAACTGAGAACTGCGCTGATCGAAGGACGCCTGCCAAGGCATCACAAACTGACCGAGGCGGGACTGGCGACAGATCTCGGCCTGTCGCGAACCCCTGTGCGCGAGGCCATTTCCCGCCTTCTGATGGAGGGACTGCTGGAGCGTCGGCAGGGCCGGGGACTTTGGTGTGCGTTGCCTGATACCGCCGAAATTCAGGAGATTTTCGAACTGCGCGTGCGGCTGGAGCCTTATGCCGCAGGCCAGGCGGCACTTAACGCAACAAACGAACAGATCTTTGCACTTCAGAAATCGGCGGATGAGATGAGCGCGCTTGCGGACATGGTCGGTGCGTCGGATGAAATCATCGCAAGGATCGATTCTGAAAACGCTCGCTTTCATGGGCTGATTCTTGAAGCGACACAGTCGCAGCGAATAAGCCAGATGGTAAGATTGTCGACCAACATAGCCCTGGTGACGCGAACATTCCGAAGTTTCACTGCAGAACAGCGGCGCAGGTCGGCCGCGCATCACCGTGAAATTGCTTCTGCAATATCGGCACGCGCACCACGTTGGGCGGCAGGGATAATGAAGGTGCATATCCTCTCGGCCGCCGAGTCGGCAGAGCCTTTCCGCACCACGCCAGCCTCAGAAGCGCCTTCGCCCCGATCAGCGGAGGAGGAAGGTTAAACCAGCGTGAACTGACCCGATATATGCGAACGTTACCCGCAGTCGTGTATACAATTTTTTGCTTTCTTCGATATTTTGTTCAGCAATGGTCACTGTAGATGAGAAAATAATTAGCGTTGTGTACAAAAATGCAGTTACAATCCTGAACTGCAGATGGGAGGCCCGACATGGAAAAAAGCGGCTTACACGGCAGCAGTGACTGCCAGGCGTCCGTTGCCCAAAGCCCCTGCGCCGCGTTCTTGTCCGCTAGCGGCACTTTTCGCGCCAGTTGCAGCACGTTCCCGGCTGACAGGACTTCCGGATCGCAGGCCGCGCCATGATCGAACCGCTCATCGTCGTAGTGATCCTGCTTGGCCTGATCGGTATGGGCGCGCCGATTTTCCTTGGACTGGGGGCAGCCGGTCTTTTGGGGCTGTGGATGGCCCGGGGACCGATGGCGCTGTTCTTCGGGCCGACATCTCTTTTTGCCCAGCTCAACAGCTTTGAACTGCTCGCGCTGCCGCTGTTCGTCCTGATGGGTAATTTTCTGTCCGCAACGCCGGTGGGGGCCAACCTTTACCGCGCAGCAGCCCTGTGGTTCAGCAAATTGCGCGGTGGTCTTGCAATTGCGACGGTGGGCGCATCCACTTTGTTCGGGGCTGTCTCTGGCGTGTCCATTGCCGGGGTCGCGGCAGTTGGGTCAATTGCCGTGCCGGAAATGCTGAAGCGCGGTTACTCGCACCGCCTCGCATCGGGATCCGTTGTCAGTTCGGGCGCGCTTGCCATGCTGATCCCGCCTAGCGTTCCGCTGATCATCTACGGCGCCGTATCTGGCGTTTCGGTCGCCGATCTTTTTATCGGCGGGATCGTACCGGGTGTCATTCTTGCGGTCGCACTTGGAACCTATATCTGGATCAGAGCAACCCTCAATCCAAGTGAGGCGCCGCTTGAAACCTCAACGGTCAGCTGGGGGGAACGGGCCCGATCGCTTGGCGGCCTCTGGCATGCGGGACTACTGATTTTTCTGGTCCTTGGCGTGATCTATTCCGGGATCGCCACACCAAGCGAGGCGGCGGCTTTCGGTGCGCTAGGGGCGTTGTTCCTTGCGGCAGTCGTTTTTCGCAGCCTGACCTGGGCAAGTCTGTGGGGTATTCTCGGCTCCAGCGCCCGGATTTCGGGGGCAATTCTTCTGATCATGGGATGCGCACGCATCTTCGGGGATTATCTCAACCTCATCAGGGTGCCGGATGCCGTTTCTGCGGCGCTGACCACAACCAGTCTGCCACCATTTGCGATATTGATGCTTGTGATGATCGCGCTTCTACTGCTGGGAATGCTGGTCGATGCCGTTTCGCTGATTGTCGTGACCACGCCGATCCTTCTGCCACTGGTTATCAGCCTTGGCTATGATCCGCTGTGGTTCGGCATCATCATCGTGATGAACCTTGAAATGGCGGTTATCACGCCGCCTGTCGGGCTGAACCTGTATACATTGAAGGCAGTCGCGCCGGTTCTGGCAATAGAAGACATTATCCGCAGCGTATTGCCGTTCGTGCTCATACAGTTCGCCATTCTAACGCTGTTTGTCCTGGTGCCGGGCCTTGCCGTCTGGCTTCCCGGACTGATGCCCTGAAAATGAACAGGAGGAGAAAGACATGACAACGAGACGCCATTTTCTGACAACGGGCGCTGCGCTGGCTGGCGCGGCCGCCGCAGGTTTTCCGCGCATGGCCGCGGCAGCCGAAACCCTGACCGGTGTAAGCTATCTTCCGCCGTCCTATGCAGACCTGGCCTACGGCTCGCAGGGGCTGGTTGATCTGGTCAACAAGGAAGGCGGCAGCACGCTGCAGCTTGACTATCACGACTCTGCCCGCCTGCTGGCGGCCGATGAACAGCTGCCTGCGCTGCGCGCCGGAACGATTGATTTCATGTTCCACACAACGTCTTACATCACCCGGTCGCTGCCAATCCTCGGCGTGCTCGGCCTTCCGGGCGTCGTCGGGGATCTTTACGAAAACCCGGATCGACTGAAACGTGGCGCTCCTCTGTTCGAGTTGATCGTTGAAGAACTTAAAAAGCAGGGGCTGACCTGTCTGTCGCTTGGTGGCGGCATCATGGAGCCGGAATATGTATGGAGCGTCGAGGACGCCCCCATCCGCACATTGCGCGACATCGACGGCAAGAAGATTCGCCTCGTTTCGTTCGAAGCGTCCGCCGCTATGGAGCATTTCGGGGCCGCCCCGATCCGTATTCCCTCGTCAGAGCTTTATCTGGCGCTTGAGCGCGGGACCGTTGACGCGGCGGTCGCGAACATCTCGACGATTAATGGTCGCTCGATTCAGGAACAGGTGCACTTTGCCTACCGGCTTCCTGTTACCGCGTTCTCAATTGGTGTCTTTGTCATGACACAGCGATGGGAAGCCCTGCCCGAAGACGTCCGCAGCACGTTCATGAAAGGTGTCGAGTGGTTCGACGAACACAGCGCACAAGCAGCGAATGTGGACTATTTTGAAGGCAAATACTGGCCTGCTTTCCAGGAAGCAGGTCTGGAAGTCATTGACCCGACCCCGGAAGAGCTTGAGGAATTCAATGGTCTGAACGTAGATGTGCGCGAAGTCTGGCTTGAAGAGGTTGGCGAAGACGTGGGCAACAGGGCCATCGCGCTCGCAACCGGGCAGGGGGGCTGAATGATGAAAAGCGCCGTCCGCCTGCAGCACTGGATCACCCGTACGCTGCAGGCGGGTGGCGCCCTGGTGCTGGCGTTCATGATGCTTACCATCGGCTACGATGCATTGATGCGCCACTTCTTCGGTCGCGCCACAAGCTGGTCGATGGAAGTCAACGCCTTCCTGCTGGTATATCTCGCCCTGGTCACCGCCGCCGATACGTTACGGCGGGGCGAACAGATCAATATCGGCTTCTTTGTTCAGCGCGCAGGCCCGCGTGCCGAACTTGTGATGGCGCGGCTGGTTGGCATCGTGGGGGCAGTCTTTTCGTTTGTGATTGCGTGGCGCGGCTTTCTTATGGCGCATGATGCCTTCAACTTCGGAGAGCGGGTATCAAGCAGTTTCGGCACGCCCATGTGGATGCCCTATAGCCTGATACCGATCGGGTTTGGCGTTTTGGGCTTGCAGTTCCTGCTGCAGACACTGTGCCCTGCCGCAGGCCCGCAAGAGCGGTCCGTCTAGACGTCTTGCTGCGATTGGCGCCTGTCGCGCCTTTACAAACGTTCGTCTGCTGCTCGGGCAGCCAAGGCTCAGACCTGCAGATATCGCCGGATGCTGCACATTCCAGGGCCGGATCAGGCGGTGTAAAGCTGCGCGAAGGCGCTGCGAACGTTTTCGGTGATGGACTCAAGCCGACGCTCGATATGACCTCGCATTTCCTGCTGCGCGCGATCCACATCGCGGCGCTTTATGGCTTCCAGAATGCGCATATGCGGATCCGTGGTCACGCTTTCAGCACCGTCCTTCTCTGACAGAGTTTTAAGGTCGATCAGGCGGATATAGTGTATGCGGCCGTTCATGTTTTCCAGCATTCTGACCAGTTCGGTATTGCCCGTCAGTCCGGTAAGCTGCAGGTGGAACGCTTCGTCCAGCTTGACCAGTTCAACCGGCGATGTTTCAGGCTGATAATGGGCTTTCGACTCATTCAGAAAACGCTCCAGTCTGGCAACCTCGGCCTCGTCGGCGCGCAATGCGGCAAGCCGCGCTGCTTCGCATTCAATCGCAGCCCGCGCTTCATAAAGGTTCATGATTTCGCCAGAGGTCAGCGACCGGCAGAAGAACCCTTGCCCACTGCGGAACGTCAGAAAACCTTCCGCCACAAGGCGGTTCAGGGCCTCGCGCAGGGGTGTCCGACTTGTCGATAAATGCCTGGCCAGCTCTGTCTCGTTCAGTCGCGCATCCGGCTTGAACTCATAATTCGCGGCCATTTCCTTGAGAAGCCAGTAGGCCCGCTCAACCGATCCCGTGTTTTCTTCACTATTTTTCAGCATTTTATCAGAGCATCCCGAACCACGAAATTCATTCTAACCAGCACATCGAAAATAACAATTGCTTTGTGCTCCACTCTGTGTGTTATTCTGTATACAGATAAGAACGCAGATATGAACGCTGAACGCGGAGATGGCCTTTGAACGAGATGATGAACGGAGCGCAGGCCATTCTGCAGATGCTGGAACTGCACGGCGTGACCCATGTGTTCGGCCTGCCCGGCGAAACGACAATCGGCTGGTACAAGGAATGGCAGAAATCGTCGGATATCGAATTTGTCCTGACACGGGACGAACGCACGGCCTCGTTTGCCGCTGAAGCCTATGCCAAGATCACCGGACGCCCGGCCGTGCTGGAAGCGCCCAGCCCCGGCGTCACCCATTGCACACCGGGCATCACCGAAGCCTTCCTGTCATCCATTCCGGTGATCTATTTCAGTTCCGACATTCCGATCAATCAGGACAAGAAGCATGGTCTGACCGGGGTCGATCAAACCGCGATGTATAAAAGCATCTGCAAGGAATCCTTCTACCTGACCAATGTGAAGGACATCCCCTTCCTGATGCGGCGGGCCTTCAGGGTCGCGACATCGGGAAAGCCGGGTCCGGTTCACATCCGCGTGCCTATCAACATCTTCCATGACGAGGCAGCGATCCCCGCGTCGGATCTTTATGCCGAGGCTGATTACAGTAATTTCCCGGCACACCGGCCCGTCGCTGACCATGCCAAAATCCGGCGCGCGATCGACGCCCTGCTGGCCGCGCAAAAGCCGGTCATCATCTGCGGACAGGGTGCGCTGATATCGCGCGCGACGAATGCCGTACTGGACCTTGCCGAACTGCTGCAAATCCCCGTAGGCACCACGACACCCGCGAAGGGCACCATCCCCGAAATCCACCCGCTATCCTTGCGGGTCATCGGCGCACGCGGGGGTATGGATTATTCAAACAGCTATGTGAAGGACGCGGATTGCGTGTTCTTTATCGGGTCCAACACCGATTCCAGCGGGACCGATCACTGGAAACTGTATGGGGACCCGGCGACAACCACCTTCATGCATCTGGATATCGCCGAGGCCCATGTCGGCAACAATTATCCCCTTGAAGTGGGCATGATCGGCGACGCCCGTGCGACGCTGGAATACATGGCGGAACTGATCCGGGCCGAGCATGCGGACCTGAAGCGCAAGACGCTCGACCTGAACCCCATCAAGCAGACAGCACTCGATGCGGTTTTCAACTCGAACATCCCGATGCCACAAGGCACTGTATCGCCGGTCAAGCTGACACAGGCCCTTGACCGCATCCTGCCGCCAAATGCGATCGTCACCGCCGAACCCGGCGTCAGCGCGATCTATCCCTCGGCCCTTCTGTCGGTGCGCGAAGCCGGACGGCGCTACATCACCAACTACTCCATGGGGGCGCTTGGCTATTCGGTCCCTGCCGGGATCGGTGCAGCCTTCGCCAATGACGGGCCGGTGATTTCCTTCACTGGTGACGGCTCGCTTGCCTTCGTGCTGGGCGATTTCGAAACCATCAAACGCAGCGGCAAGAACATCACGGTTATTCTGACCCGGAATGACAATTATGGCTGGATACGGGGCGAGGCGATCCTTCTTGACGATGTCGATGCGCCGTGGACCACCGACTTCGGTGCAGTGGACTATTTGAAGGTCGCCGAGGGTTTCGGCTTTCAGTCGGCGCGCATCACCTCTGAGGACGAAATACAGCAGGTGTTGCAGCAAGCAATCGACAACCCCGGCGCGAACTTCATCGAGATCAGGGTGCCGTCACAGGACAAGATCATTCCGTTCGTGCCGCCCTGGGTCAGGGCCGCGAAGGAAAAGAAGCTGCCGTATTTCTACTAACCGGCCGAAATTCGGTCGGGCCGCAATCACAACGACAACAACAGGGATGAAATAATGACCATTGGCAAATCTACCAGATCCGCGCTTGTCGGCCTTGTCCTGACGATGCCATTTGCCGGCCCTTCGATGGCGCAGGACAGCTATCCGGACAAGGACATCATGCATATCATGCCGTGGAGCGCGGGCGGCGGCACCGACACGGTGATGCGCAGCTTCATGAGCTTTGCTGAACAGACCCTTGGCGTCGGGATCAACACCCAGAACGTGACCGGCGCACAAAGCGGCATCGGCACCTTGCGGCTGATGCGGGCGCGCCCTGACGGCTATACCATCGGCTCACTGACATGGGACAGCGCGATCACGGTGCCTTATTATGAACTGGTGCCGGGCTATGACATGGATCAGCTTGCCTATCTGGGCTCGGTCACGGTGCATCCGACCGCGATTATCGTGCGCGGCGATGCGCCCTGGCAGACACTGGAAGAATTCGTCGCCGCCGCCAAGGAAGCGCCCGGCACGCTGAAGATATCCAATGTGGGCAGCGGTGGCGTCTGGCATCTGCCCGCGCTCGACTTCGCCGCTCAGGCAGGGATAGATGTCCAGCACATCCCCTATCCGAAAGGCTCTGGTCCGCAGGTCGAGGCCTTGTTGTCGGGCGAGACAGAGGCAGCATCGACCTCAATCTCTGCTGCCTATTCCGCCATCGAATCCGGTCAGGCGCGCGTGCTTGGCGTCATGTCGGACGAACGCGATCCGAATTTCCCGGACGTGCCGACCTTCAAGGAAGCGGGCTATGATGTCGTCTGGGGCGGCATGCGTCTGGTAGCCACCCAGGCAGCCGTGCCGCAGGAACATCGCGATGTGCTGGAAGCAGGCTTCGCCAAGGTTTTCGAACTGCCGGAATTTCAGCAGGTCGCAGAAGATACCGGCATGGGCGCGGTCTGGATGGATGCCGAGGAAACCGCCGCCTACATGGCCGACGCACAGGACAAGGCCTTCGCGCTTATGGATCAGCTGGTCGCGGACGGCGTGCTGACAAAATAACCAGATGGCCACCGGTCCTTTTGCGGCCGGTGGCCCGCATGACGCATGATCGGGAAGGAGGCCGCAATGTCAGGCAGGTTGAACGGACAAGTGCTGTTCGCAATCGCGCTTATCGTCCTGAACACCATCTATGCCAGCCAGATCGTCAAGCTTGGCATGCCGTTCGCCACAGGAGAGCCGGGGCCCGCCTTCCTGCCGATACTGCTGAGCGGGCTGCTATACCTGATGATGGGCGGGATACTTGTTGGTGAACTCCGCAAGGCGCGTGCCGGTACTGGCGACATGCTGCAATCCGATACAGTCCCGTCCATAGGCTTCGTCGGGCCGCTGCTGATGATGGCACTGACCATCATGTTCATCATCGGCTTCTACTATACCGGCTATCTTGCCTCGGCCGCAGCCTACACGTTCCTGATCGCACTCTATTTCAACTACGAACAGGGATCTGGCTGGACACGCGCGCTGACGGTCTCGGCCGCGACGGCCATTGCTGTGACGGTGTTCGGCTGGCTGTTCTTCGTGAAACTGTTCGATCTTTATTTGCCCCTGTGGGAGTTCTGAAATGCTCGGCCAGATTGCGGACGGATTTCTTGCGCTCGCCCAGCCATTGACGTTGCTCTATCTGGTCGGGGGCTTCCTTCTTGGGCTGCTGTTCGGTGCAATTCCGGGGCTGACGGCAACGCTGGCAATTGCGCTTCTGCTGCCATTCACCTTTGGCATGGACGTATCCGACGCGCTCGTCATGGTCGCGGGGATCTACATGGCGGGCCTCTATGCCGGTTCGATCACCGGGATCACGCTGAACATTCCCGGCGCACCCTCGGGCGCGATCACCACGATAGACGGCCATGCGCTGATGAAGCGCGGCGAAGGTGTGCCCGCCCTTGGAATGAGCGCCTTTGCCTCGACGATTGGCGGGCTGATTGGTGCGGTTGTGCTGATCGCGCTTGCCAAACCTGTCAGCAGCATCGCGCTGCTATTCCAGACGCCGGACAAGTTTTCGCTTGTCCTGCTGGCGATCGTTACGGTGACAATTGTCGCTGAAGGATCGCTGCTCAAGGCGGTTGCGGCAATGCTGATCGGACTGATGATCTCGACCATGGGAATCGACCCGATGGTGCCGGAAGGCCGTTTCGATTTCGGCAGCCCGAACCTGATCGAGGGCGTCACATTGCTGCCGGCCGTGATCGGTCTTTTTGCGATCTGTGAAATCATTGCCCAGGCCGCAATACCGTCCAGGCACAGCAATGCCGAACTCGTCGTCAGCGCCGCACCCCCGAAACGGCGCGATTTCATCCCGAGCCGGGCGCAGTTGCGCGAGGTTGGGCCGTTGAACTTCGTCAAAAGCTCTGTTCTTGGCGTCGTTATCGGAATGTTGCCGGGCGGGGGCGCGTCCATGGCATCCTTCATCGCCTATGCCGAGGCCAAGCGGTCAGCCAGACATCCCGAAAAATTCGGGCATGGCTCCTACGAAGGGCTGGCGGCGTCGGAATCGGCCAATAACGGCGTTTGCGGTGGGGCGATCATCCCGCTGCTGACCATGGGCATTCCAGGAGATGCGGTCACTGCGATCATCTTCGGCGTACTGTTGATCCACGGACTGGTCCCCGGGCCTGAACTGCTTGCGGGTAATTTCGACGTGGTTGCGCCGATGTTCGCCGCACTTTTCGTGTCGTCTATCCTCATTTTCGTTTCGGTGCTGATCCTGGGGCCGGTCTATCTGCGGCTGTCGCGGATCAATCGCGGCCTGCTTTATGCTTTCATCGGCATGATCTCGATGGTCGGTGTCTACGCATCTTCCTTCTCGGTCTTTCAGATGTGGATGGCCTACGCGGTTGGTGTTCTGGCATTCCTTCTGCGCGTCTTCGGCTATCCGGTTGTGCCGGCTTTGATGGGCGTTATCCTCGGTCCTTATCTCGAGGAATTCCTGCGCCGCTCCCTGATCGTATCCGAGGGCGACCCGACGATCTTTCTGCGCAGCCCGGCAAGTGTCGTCCTGCTGCTCCTCACCCTGTTCTTCGTCTGGATGCTGAAGATCAGGCCGAACCGCCTGGCGCGTGACCACGATGCCAACGCATGAGTTCATCCGCAGAACCGAAGCAGCCCGCGCGTGCTGTCCTCGCCCTCGAAACTTCGGATGATGCGGCCCCATGATTGGCTTTGGCGCCACCGACATCTTCTTTGACGTCATGGCGTGATCCGAAAAGAGGCCGGGGCGGATTGCCGCCCCGGCCTCATGTCTTGCGCGCAACTGGGGCGCGGCGGACGCATCAGCTGTCCTTCGGTGTCTTGCCTGCGAAGAAGCGGCGCTTCAGCATCGGGCCAAAGACAACGGCCAGCGTCATTGCGACCAGTATCAGGCTGGTGGCATTCTGGAACAGCACGCCCCAGTTGCCGCGACCGATGCGCAGCGCAAGGCGCAGGTTCTCTTCGGCGAAGGCCCCAAGGATCAGACCCAGCACGACCGGCGGCAGCGGGAATTTCAGCTTGTCCATGACATAGCCGATCGCCCCGAATGCCAGCATCAGATAGACGTCGAACATGCGGCCGTGGATCGAATAGACCCCGATCAGCATCAGCACGATGATGACCGAACCCAGAAGCGGGCGCGGCAGCTTCAGAAGTTTGGCGAAGCTGTTGGTGGCCAGCGAACCGCCGACGAAGATCAGCAGGATTGCGCCAAACAGAAACTGCCACATGAAGCCGAAGACGATGTCGGGATTGTCGCGAAACAGCATCGGCCCCGGTTGCAGACCGTGGATCAGCAGGCCGCCCAGCATCACGGCCGCGACGGCGGTGCCGGGGATGCCAAGCGTAAGGGCAGGGATCAACGCCGAGGCCGTGTCCGCATTGTTCGCGACTTCGGCGGCTGCAACGCCCTCCGGCTCTCCCTCGCCCCAGGTTTCCGGGGTCCTGCTGGCGCGGCGGGCCTCATTATAGGACATGAAGGCTGCCATTGACCCACCCGCGCCCGGCAGAATGCCGATCCAGATCCCGATCAGGGATCCCCGGACCCACGTCTTCCAGAAGCGATACATGCGGGGCAGGGCCTTCCAGATCGGCTCGGTCCCCAGATTGTCGCTGGCATCGGTATCTGTCTTCAGCGGCGTCTCCAGCAGATCGATCACGGGCGGCAGCGCATAAAGACCGACCAGCAGGATGACGATATTGATGCCGTCCAGCATCTCCAGCTTGCCGAAGGTGTAGCGGTCGACGCCCAGGATCGGATCGGTGCCGATGACTGACACGAACACCCCGAAACAGGCACTGATCAGCCCTTTGACGATGCTGCCGCCCAGAAGGAAGATGATGCTGCACAGCCCGAAGACCGCGACCCAGAAGACCTCGGCGGGGCCGAACAGCAGCGTGACCTTGGACAGCGGCGGCGCCAGCAACATCAGCGCGAAGGCGCTGGCGATACCGCCGATCGCGGACGACACGACAGCGACCTGCAATGCAAATCCGCCCTCGCCCTTCTGCGCCATCGGATAGCCGTCGAAACTGGTGGCGACGGCGGCAGGGGTGCCCGGAATGCGCAGCAGCACCGCAGGGATCGCGCCGCCATACATGGCACCGTTATAAATGCCGGCCATCAGGCCAAGTGCCACCAGGGGATCAAGCCCGAAGGTGAAGGGCACAAGGACCGAGATCGCCATCGTCGCGCTTAGCCCCGGAAGGGCACCAACGACGATGCCCGCGATCACGCCGATCACCACGGCGGCGAAATTGGCGAATGTCAGGACGGCGGGAAGGGAATGAAGAAGATCGGAATACATGATGCCCTCAATTCGTCCAAAGGCGACCGGCAGGGAATTCCTGCGACATCGCCAGCGTGAAGATCAGGTAGATGGCCAAAAGCACGATCACTGTCGCAATCGCCAGCCCGGCCGGATTCCGAAAGCCGAAAAGGTAGGCGATCAGAGGCACGGAAATCGCCGTGCTGATGTAAAAGCCGATGAAGTCGACGGACAGCGCGTAAAGGACCACCAGCCCGAAGGCGAGCGCCACGCGACGCGGCGATTTGGTCATCGGCGCTGCCGGTTCGTGCGCAGCGGCCCGGCGCTGATCCTTGACCAACAGGAATACGGCAAGGATCATGAGCGAGATGAGCATCGCCGCAGGCAGAAGTGCGGCCATGGCCGGCAGATCGAATGTCGGCAACACGAAAGCGGCTGCGACGACGAAAATCCCGATTGCCGTCAGCGTTTCAGGCCGCAGCAGGCGGGAACGGTCACGGGTGGACATGAGATCGGCTCCTTGAGGTGTCAGGGATGGGATAGGGCGCGGGGGCGGTCGACCCGCGCCCGCATCCTTATTGCCAGGGGGTCTGTTCCCAGACCTGCTGGGCGAGGCCGAGAACTTCGGCATTCAGGGCCTTGAAATCCTCTCCGACGACCACCTCGACGGGGTTCGCGGTCTCGGTCATCGCTGCGATGAATTCGTCATCCGTGGCAAGCTTTCCGAAGGCATCCAGCAATTTAGCCTCGACATCCTCGGGCAGGCCCGCAGGTGCAACGAAGCCGCGCAGCGAACCGTTCACGAGATCGAATCCCTGTTCACTGAAAGTCGCGACGTCAGGTGCAAAGTCCGAACGTTCGGCCTGCGCCACGCCAAGGATGTTGATCTCATCCTTGAAGGCCGCAACCTCTGAAATGTTCAGGATGCCCATCGCGACATGACCGCCCAACAGCGCGGTACGCGCGGGCGCCGAGCCGCGGAACGGGACGATGGTAAACTCTGTCCCGGTCATGTTCTGAAGCTTGGTCAGCATGAAATGATCGTCGCCGCCCAGGCTGGACATGCCAACGGTGACGGCGCCGGGTTCAGCCTTGGCGGCCTCCAGCAGTTTTTCAAACGTATCCAGCCCGCTGGCCTTGGATGAGACGATGACATTCGGATCGTTCACGACATTGGCCAGATAGGTGAAGCTGTCGGCATCGTAATCTGCCTTGCGGTCCAGCGTCCGCGCCATCATTCCCGGCAGGTTGTAGGTCCCGATGGTATAGCCGTCCGCATCGGCATGCGCCGTTTCCGTCACGCCGATCTGGCCACTGGCGCCGGGGACATTCTTGACAACGACGCTGGCGCCATCGCCCAGGTACTTCTCAAGGAAGGGTCCAACGGCGCGTGCCATGACGTCGGTGCCGCCGCCGGCCTCGAACCCAACGATCACCTCAATCGGCTTTTCGGGATATTCAGCAAATGCAGCCCCGGCAGTCATGGTCAATGCGCCGATCAGCGCGGTCGTCTTCAAAGTGCGAAACATGTTATTCCTCCCATTTGTTCGCGTGTTTCAGTCTTCGGGAAATGCGCAGCCGCGTTCCCTCAGGGCTGCGTCCACCCAGGCACGGTCGTTCGTGCCGTCTTCGATGGCCTTCATCTGGCGCGTTTCGGCGTCCTGCTTGGCCTGCGTCTTGTGCAATATGTCGGCGGCATCGGCCTGTGGCACGGCCAGCACCCCATCGGAATCGCCGATCACGATATCGCCCGGGGCGATGACCATCCCATCAAGGCTGATCGGCACGTTGATCTCGCCCGGCCCGTCCTTGTAAGGGCCGCGATGGGTCACGCCAGCCGCATAGGTCGGCAGGTTTGTCGCGACAAACGCATCCAGATCGCGAATGGCGCCGTTCAGCACGAAGCCCGCCACGCCCTTTTTCACGGCATAGGCCAGCATCAGTTCGCCCATCACGGCGTTGGTCAGATCGCCGCCGGCATCCAGGACGATCACATCGCCCGGCCGCGCCATGTCGATGGCCTTGTGAAGCATCAGATTGTCACCTGGCCGCGACCGGACCGTCAGCGCCACACCTGCCATACCGCCAGAGGCGTGCATGGGGCGCAGTCGCGGCCCCGCTGCCGCCACCCGGTTCATGGAGTCCGAGACATTCGCGACGGGAAGCTTTGCAAAAGCCTGGACCAGTTCAGTCGGCGCTGCAGACGTGCGGTTCAGAATACGGAAACCTGTGGACATGTTCATTCCTCTGCCTTGATGAAGGATTTCGCGCCATCGGCCATCAAATCGCGGTTCGCGACGCGCGCGGCCGGGACCTGCTGGCCTTCAAGGATCTGGAAAATCCCGCCGACTGCATCGACACCGACACGTGCGCCCGCCTCTCGGGTGACGCCGCCAATATGCGGCGTGACGACAATGCGCGGTTCGGCCCAGAAAGGATGGTCAGCGGCGGCAGGTTCAACGGCGAAGGAATCGAGGCCGGCACCTGCCAGATGACCCGATTGCACCGCCGCCAGCAACGCGGCTTCGTCGATAAGTCCACCGCGCGCGGTGTTGATGACGAAACTGCCCTTCGGCATTTTCGCGATGGTGCCGCTGTTGACGATCTGGCGGGTCTGATCGGTCAGCGGTGTATGCAGGCTCAGGAAATCTGCGCGAGGCAGCATATCGTCAAAGCTTTTAAATCGCTCTACCCCGTGGCGCTCGAACGCCCCGTCAGTCGCGTAGGGATCATAGCCGACCAGCTTCAGCCCCAACCCGCTGGCAATCCCGGCCGTGGCTTGCGCGATGGACCCCATCCCAAGCAGCGCCAGGGTCGAGCCGCGAAGCTCTCGCCCTTGAAAGCCTGCCTTTTCCCAACGTCCGGCGCGCAGGCTTGCATCAAGCGGCAGGATCTTCTTCACCGCCGCCAGCAGCAGCGCAATGGCATGTTCTGCAACCGAAACCGCATTCGCGCCCGTAGCGACGAGAACCGGGATATTCCGCTCTGCCGCTGCACTGAGGTCAATGTTATCCACGCCCACGCCATGTTTGGAAATCACCCTGACCTGCGGTGCTGCATCCATGACGCTGGCATCCAGCCGCCCCATCCGTGATACGATACCGACCGCACCGCTTTCATTCAGATGCGCCGCAATCACGTCGCTGTCGGCATAGGCAGGCGTGTGGACCGTCTGGTAACCGTGTTCCGCGATCACGCGTGCCGCAGCGGGGTCCAGATCCGGACCTGTGACCAGGATCGTCTTGCTCATCGCATTCGTCTCCGTGCGCCCTGTGGCACAGGGCGTAAGTTGCTATGTTTCTGCTTGCTGTCCGCGGCAGCCCTCCAGCAGGCGCGGATATCTCCTCTTACACTTGGATAAAGAGTAGATTTACTTAATAACAGCGAATAATTATGATAGTTATATTAAGAAAAACTGGATTTAGATATGGATACGCGACAGCTGAAGACTTTGATCGCCATCTCGACGCAGGGCACATTCGCGCGGGCTGCCGATATCGTCGGCCTCACGCCCTCGGCCGTCAGCCAACAGGTCCAGGCACTTGAAGAGGAGTTGAACACTGCCCTGTTCGAACGGACTTCGCGCCCGCCAAAACTGACGCCGCAGGGCCTGCAGGTGCTGGAAATGGCCAGGTCCATTCTGCGACTGGAAGATGACACCAAGGCCAGCCTGAAAGGCGACAGGATCGCGGGGACGTTGATGCTTGGTTCTGTAAGATCAAGTGCCTTGAACCTGCTGCCGCAAGCCATCGTCACGATGCGCAGCCTTTATCCCGAGCTGAAGACAAACCTTCGCGTCTCGCTGTCTTCGACGCTGATCGCCGATGTCGCCGCCGGCCGGTTGGACGCGGCTGTCGTGGCCGAGCATGTCGGATTCCCCGCCGCGCTGAGATGGAGCCCGTTCCTGCGTGAACCGCTCTGGCTCATCGCGCCCAAAGGGACCGAAACCAGCGACCCCATCGGTTTGCTGAACTCCCGCCCCTATGTCCGCTTCCGCAGCGCTGTTCCACTGGCCAATCTGATCGATACAGAGATATCGCGCATGGGTGTGATGCCCAATGACGTCGCGGAAATCGACACAATCGGGGCGATCGTGACCTGCGTGCGTCAGGGTATGGGCATATCTGTCGTTCCACACGTCGCCCTTCAGGAACTGGATAATCGCGACCTGCTGAAGCTGCCATTCGGAAAGCCGCAGATCACCCGCCAGATCGGCATCGTCGAACGAACCGTCGCGCCGCGCACGGACATCATTGCCCGGATGCATGAGGTTCTGGCAGGCCTTTGCGGCGAATACGGCGTAGAACGTGAGACGTTCTGACAGCGGGTCCCGATCACCCCGACGGCACGTCAAATTCGGACGCGCCGATGTAGGCATTGCATGCCTGGGATAACCCGGCTAGCAAGAAATTGTCCGCAACCTGCGGGCGATTCTGCAGCCTGTCCGCACGCTGGTGTAGCCCACTCCTGGCAGTCCCTTTAGCCAGACCGAGGTCCCACGCGCATCGGATGCAGCATATTTAGAGGGATTATCATGGCAAATTTTCCGGGAACTTCGGGCGACGACTCCATCGTCGGGACCACCGCTGACGACAGCATTACTGGCGGCGCTGGCAACGATACGATCGACGCAGAGGCGGGCAATGACACCGTTTTCGGCGGGATAGGCGACGATTCCATTTTTGCCGGGATCGGGGCAGATCTCGTCCAGGGCGATGACGGCAATGATACCGTGCTGGGGTATTGGGGCAGGGACACCCTTTATGGCAATGACGGGAACGACTATCTCGACGGTGGTCTTGATTCCGATACGATGTATGGCGGCGTCGGCGATGACACGCTGATCGGGCTGAACGGCAATGATCTGATCGAAGGCGGCGATGGGGCCGATTTCGTTAGCGGCAGTTGGGATACGGACACGATTTATGGCGGCCTCGGCAATGACACGCTGTGGGGCGGCGGGGCCAGCGACTATGTTTACGGTCAGGACGGCAACGACCTGATCTATGGCAGCGAAGCGAATTACGATCACGGCACACCCGACACCCTGGATGGTGGCGCCGGCGACGATACGATCTTCGGCCAGAATGGCGATGACAGCCTGATGGGGGGCGCCGACAACGATTTGCTGGACGGTGGCAACGGGACCGACACGCTTCGCGGCGGCACCGGCAATGACACCGTCCGCGCGGGCGCCGATCAGGATATCATTGATGGTGGCGACGGCGACGATTCGCTTGATGGTCAATCTGGCGACGATTCGATTTCTGCGGGTGCCGGCAATGATTTCGTGCGCGGCGGGACCAACAACGACACCATCCTGGGCGGGGACGGCGCTGACACTATCTACGGCGATCAGCAGGCCGACTCGATCTCTGGCGGTGCCGGTGGCGACTTCCTTTTCGGCGGCAGCGATACTGACAATATCACCGGCAACACCGGCAGCGACTATATCGACGGTGGCGACGGCGATGACACGCTGGATGGCGGTTACGGCGGCGCCAGCAGCACCGCGCCGGAAAACGACACGCTGATCGGTGGCGATGGCAATGATTCGATCAACGCCAATGTCGGCGACGATTCCATCCTGGGCGGCACCGGAAACGATTCGGTTCTGGCAGGTGTGGGCGACGACATTGCCTATGGCGGCTCTGGGCGGGATACGCTTTGGGGGAATGACGGCAAGGATACGCTGCACGGTGAAGCGGATAACGATTTCGTAGCTGGCGGTGCAGGTGATGACGTCGTGACCGGCGGTGCCGGCAATGACGACCTGCGCGGCGACAACCTTGGCGGCAGCGCCGATATGCCCGGCAATGATACGCTGGATGGCGGCGACGGAGCCGACACGCTTCGCGGCGGTTATGGCGACGATAGTCTAAGCGGCGGTGCCGGGGCAGATACCGTGCTGGGGCAGGCCGGTCAGGACACGCTTCTTGGTGACGGTGGCAACGACCTGCTTGACGGCGGAACCGAGGCTGATCTGAATACCGGTGGCGGCGGCTTCGACACCTTCATTGCCGGCGATGCCGACACGATCACCGATTTCAACACCGCCGATGCGCAGAACTTCACCGATGGCGATCAGACGAATAACGATTTCGTCGACCTCAGCCGCTATTACAATCAGACCAATCTGGATGCCTATAACGAAACGGCGGCCGCGAACGGTCAGGACACATACGGCAACCCGCTGGCCTGGATGCGCGCCGATCAGGGCGATGACGGCATCCTGAACGAGGCCGGCATCACGCTGACCGTGAACAACGGCGGCGCGGCC
>VAFL01000095.1 GCA_005768755.1 Paracoccus denitrificans
TATGGGTGAGGCCCAGGTGGCAACCCCACTCACCAGGTCCAGGTGAGGCCAACCTGCAGGCCAGAGTCACCAGATCCAGGTGAGGCCCTGGTGGGGACTAGAATCACCAGGTAAATGTGAGTCTACAAGAACACCACAGTCACCAGGTCCAGGTGTGGGTCATGTGGGAACAAGAGTCACCAGGTCCTGGTGAGACCCAGGTGGGGACCACAGTCATCAAGTCCAGATTGAGGCCTAGGTGGGGCCCAGAGTCATCAGGGCCAGGTGAGGCCAAAGTGTGGAGTGAAGTTATCAGGTCCAGTTGAGTCCCAGGTGAGAACCAGTCACCTCATCCAGGTGAGGCCCACAAGAGTAGTGCCTCCAAGCTCAATCCTGAGTCCCAGGTGAGGACCAGTCACCTCGTCCAGGTGAAGCCCACAAGAGTAGTGCCTCCAAGCTCAATCCCGCGACATCCTAGTAATTCCTGTCTTAGACTGGTGCTACATACTAAGTTCCATACTAGCTAATTGAACCCTACATCCAACGGCAACTTACATTCGAGAGTTGGGCTCACACGCATTCCTTCACAGTTCCACACTGCCTGCAGAATGTGTTGCCAACGTCTTCACCAGAGAAGCTTGTCAGAAGCTTGTGAGACGCAAGTGGAATAATGCAGGCCTGGAAGGTGTCTCCAGGTGGAGTAGAGTGGTACGCTTGGAACCTCCTGAGTTAGAATACTGCTGCGTTCTCAGGGCCAGAACTTCGAAAGGACGTCGTTTGATACGGGACACAAGTTTTGTGAGAGGCAAGTGTCTCCTAGCCCAATCCAACTTCTGAGTAATTCCTCCCTCAGAAGGGAGCTACATACGAACTTCCAAACCTGAGTACCTCGGTGAAAGCTGTCTCTCTGGGGAACTTCCTTCTGCGAGGTGAGCTGACACGCGGTCCTTCCCAGTTCCATACTGCCTGCAGATGCAGTTACGAACATCCTCACAAGACATGTTTGTCAGAAGCTCATGGGACGCAAGGGGCAAGCTGCAGGCTTCAACGGTTGTGTCTCCAGGTGCAGTAGAGTTTTGTTCATGGAACGACCTGACTTCCAACGCTGTAAAGTTTGAGTTAGGTTACGGGTTAGGGTTAGGGTTAGGGTCCTGTTTAAGCTTAGGGTTAGGGTTAGG
>VAFL01000050.1 GCA_005768755.1 Paracoccus denitrificans
TCTGCTCATCAGTCAGCCAGAAAAGGTTGCTCATCGATCAGTCTCCTCGCGGAGCCTGAATCACGCAGCAGCAGGAAGATCAATGGGTCCTGACCCTAACATACGTTCTGAACGGCAACACAGAAAATGCTTCCAATGAAAGAATAGAAAGAATAATGCGTTTGATAGATAAGAATGGGGAAGTGTCTGCGCTAATGAGCTTGCCTGATCCAATAAGGCCAGTAATGCTAAGAGTTTATAACCTCCACGCAAGCGCTAAGAACGATATTGCTCATGTTGCTTGGCTGATAAAAGATCTTGAGATCAGAAGCGGCAACAAAAAAGTTCTAGCGAAAATATTCGGCTTTGTCACTGCGGGTGTGACGCTTATATCTGTGACTGTCAAGTTTTTGCGGAGCGGTTGATTATAAGCAAAAATTTGTTTATTATCTGGTTTAAGTATTCTAAAAAAC
Organism: Paracoccus denitrificans; assembly: GCA_005768755.1. Classification (GTDB taxonomy): domain Bacteria; phylum Pseudomonadota; class Alphaproteobacteria; order Rhodobacterales; family Rhodobacteraceae; genus Paracoccus; species Paracoccus denitrificans_B. The sequence goes on from VAFL01000050.1 coordinate 453, forward strand.
TAGACATCTCACTGCCTCGCAAGCGCTTCGCTGCCGGCTGCACCTAAGGAAACCGCAAGCTGAATTATATTACCCGAAAATCGTTACCTTTCGGATACATAGGCAACTCCCAAAAGTGTCCATGTACCACCATTGGATCGCACGCTCCGTGGTAGAAAGGGAAGGTATGAAAGCGGAATTGAGTAGAATATGGCTCCCCCTCGACTGTGTGACAGCTAATCCGCACCGACAGCACTAGACGCTCAATGCCATTCATACCTAATCCGCGATCCCAGTATTGTAGGCCCCGCAAGAAGAGACGATTTAGAAGTGCTTGCGGAAAGTCGATAGGCCGGGTTTGTCCTGGCGCACAATTAGCAATGTCAGTTGTGACACGCTGATAGAGGGGTAGGCCCACGCCTTGGCCGTTTTGGCTTTGATAAGTCAAGGACTTGAAGGCTGGCTGAACGTCGGAACCCGGCTCCTCTTCGACGGAGAGGCCAAAAGGTTTTAATCGTTCGGGAACCAACAAATCGCCATTTGGATCCTCAAATTCAAAGATTATCTGTAATTCTAAGGCAGGACCTGCGCCGTGATTAGTTAGAGAGAATGTCGGCGGCGAAGGGTTCTCGTCCTTCCAGTGCTTTCGCGCCAAGAAAACCGGCTCACCGTTGAGTGTTTCTGGATGCGGCCACTGAAAATGGAAGTCGAGAAAGTCGCGCTCCAAGACAAGTCTTGGAGCTAGTTCGGCTTTGCGTGCAAGTCGCGCTTCTTTCGCAGCTTCCATCGCTGCGTTCGCGCCTTTACTGGAGACGTATGCGCTTATTGCTGCGGCTATAGCGGCGCCGAGCGTGGCCATAGCTGTAATGCCATCAAAGATCTGTCCGAAAGTAATAGTCATTTAATAATGCTCTAAGGACGGTTTCTGCGCCAAGGTCTCCACCACTGGTTGCTTATGGGGAGAGTAGATGGCTTGACGGTCAGCAAGGCAGTTGCCTGTTGTCGCCAGCGGTCTCGATCCTCTTTCAAATCATCTGAAATCTCGCGCTCCCGGCTCAGCATGGCCTCCAGTGCTTCGATGCGTTCAAGCAGGCGGGTTCCGTCTGGGTCCGCATCGCGTCTTTTAGTACCCTCAGGGGGTTCCACGTCGAACGTCCGCGCCAGCTCTGCCGGATCAATTGAGTAGGTGCCATCCTCGTGCCGTGTTGCGCTGAGCTTCCCGATCTTTATGGCTCTGTTGATGGTGGACTTGCTCTTGCCTGTCAGCTTCGCGGCTTGAGAAAGAGAGAGTACCGGCATGGTTCCGCACCGCGTCATTTTGAGGTTCCAGAGAGAACCCCTTGTTCATGAGCGGAGAAGGCAGCGCGGGCAAGATCGGCCTCGCGTCGGGGCACGATGAGGGTTCCGGCCTTGAAGTTGCGCCCCACTCGGTCCGCCCAGGTCTCGCGTTCAGCGTGGGTGAGCCCGTGCCACCAGTCCAAGGCTGGTTCCGCCTGGGGTTCTGCTGCAAGCAAGGGCGGGGCGTCGCTAGTGTCCTGTTGGCGGCGACGCACGGCACTGTGACGCTCGTTCTCTCGGGCGGTCTCAGCGGCGTCGTGCGGGTCTTTCCAGCGCCAGCGGAAGGTGACGGCATGCACCGACCGGCCCTGCTTTTCCGGGGTCATGCTGACCTCGACCGTGCCGTAGCCCATGAGCGAGCGCAGCTCGTCCAGGGTGAAGGTCCAGAACGGCCGCCCCAGCCGCTTCTTGTCGGCAAGCAGCACATAGAGCTGACGGCCATGGCCGGTCAGGCTGTGGGCGGCGCGGGCCTCGATCTTGGCGAAGTTCTGCGGGCTGCGGAGGGCGTGAACACCGGCGGGCGGGATCAGCGCCCGCACCATCGAACCGCCCTGGGTGATTTTCCATTCGGCCAGCAGGACCGCGCCCCACGGATCGCCCCGCCACTCACCGCTGAGCTGCACCCCTGTCAGGCGCGTCAGGCACTCGCGGAGCCAGACGTTGTCGTTGCGCCCGTCCTCGCCGCGCAGCAGGCGGGAGGGCACTTCCAGCCAGACGCTGTTGTCCACCTCGGCGGGGATGCGGGCAGCGTCGAGCGCGGAAGCCAGCTCCCAGATGGCCGACACCATGGCCGGGGTTAGCGGCTTGTCGGATCGGAGCGCAACGGCGCTGCTTGGCACAGTGATTTCCCTCATTAAGCTAGAATGAACGCATGGCACCTAGTCATCAACTACTATCTTTTGCCCTCCGGGCCCTAGTCTCAAACCCTCCGGGCCCTAGTCTCAAACCCTCCGGGCCCTAGTCTCAAACCCTCCGGGCCCTAGTCTTTCACCCTCCGGCACCTAGTTTTCAGGCCCTCTAGTGTCAGTGTCGGGTGTCGCGGGGAGCGTAGCGACACGCGACACGCGACACCCGACACTGCGCCGACACTGGCGGCTTGCGCCCCCCGCGCCCAAGGCTTGCCAGCCCTCGGACCGGCGCTGCGCCTCGGAGGCGGCGCAGATGGCGAGGGCAGTCCTTCATCTGCCGCGCCATCCTGGCGGCAAGGGAGCAGGCTGGAGAAAAGGCTTCCCGATGGCAGCCACAGCTCTTACATTACGTTTGTGCAGACACCATTTCTGAGCATCCATGAAGGTCGCGGGTTTTGACTGGGACGAGGGCAACTGGCCGAAGTGCGGCAAGCACGGGGTCAGCCGCGAAGAGATCGAGGAGGTGTTGTCGGGCACGCCTGCCGTGATGCCCGATCCCTTTCCCGAGGAACCCCGGATGCGGGCTATCGGGACGACCGCAGCGGGCCGGTACGTGTTCCTGGTCTTCATGCTGCGACAGATCGACGGAGAGACGCGCCTGCGGCCCATCAGCGCACGGTACATGCACCAGAAGGAGATCGCGCACCATGAAGGCACCCGGTAAGCCCATGCCGTCCCTGCGCAGCGATGCCGAGGCGGAACGGTTCGTGGAGACGGCCGACCTGAGCGAATACGACCTGTCTGGCTTCAAGCCGATGCGGTTCGAGATCGAACCGAAGGCGGCCGCGCTGAACATGCGCCTGCCCATCGCGCTGCTCGATGCGGTGAAGGCCAAGGCCAAGGCCCGCGGCATCCCCTACACGCGCTATGTGCGGATGCTGCTGGAAGCGGATGTAGGCCCGCCCCGGTGAACTGACCGGGGAGGGGGCGCTGCGCCTCCGGGGCGGCCGCAGGGGGCACGGGTAATTCCCTCGCCTGCCCCGCCCCTCCAACGGCCAGGTCGGCAGGCTGAGAAAACCAGAAAGCCGCAGGAGGCTCTGTAGCACCCCGCAGAGGCTTTTCATCCTCCAGACGGGGAAATCCACCCGAGAACCCGAGATGGGCCTCTACGGGGCCTCTCCGTGGCTCTGAGGGGCCATCGCTGTCCGATCCTCCGGTGCCATCGTCAGCGCGGCGTCCCTGCCTCCTGATCCTAGCTCATCGCCATACAGCCCTACTCGGCAGGCTCGAAGAGCGGCCCTGAACCACCCTGATCTGTGAAGGCTGTTTTCGGATGTGTGTTAATGGCAGGAAATGTGACTTGGATACTTCACAGTCGCCAAGTTGGATACTTTACACATGCCGAGACGCAAGTTCAGCCGCCTGACGAACGCCCAGAAGCAGGCTCTGCGGGGCGAGCTCGACGCGAAGGTGCCGGTGACGGAGCTGGCGAAGAAATACGGGGTCAGCCGCCGGACGATCTACAACCACAAGAACCGCTGGGACGAGCGCTTGCCGCAGTCGCGCAGCAAGGTGCTGACGGTGCGGGTCAGCGCCGAGGACATGGAGCGGCTGGACGCCCTGGCGAAGGAGCTGGACCTGAGCCGGGCCGACACGGCGCGGCGGGTGCTGCTCTACGCAGCGGGCATCTACCACATCGAGCCGCCGGAGGCGGGCGAGATCGCGGAACTGACCAAGGAGGTGTCCGCGATCGGGAGGAACGTGAACCAAGCGGTACGGGCGATGAACGCGGCCGTGTTGCGCGGGCAGAAGATCCCTCGCCTGCTGCTCGACCAACTGGCCCATCAGCTGAATCAGATCGCCAGGGAGAACGAGAAGGCCCGTAGCCTGATGGTTCGCCGGGCGCAGCAGCAGCGGGCGCATGTCGATCAGATCATGGAAGCCATGAAGATTGATTGACTCGTTCTCATGCAGAACATCAACTGGGACTAAGTGATAACTTTTGGCAAGAGCGTGAAAATGTGGATACAGATATTATCTATTGCAATTCTTTACTTAGTGATCATAGGACTGATATCTTATGCTGTTTACGAGATTGCCAAAGGCTCTAGAAGAAAAAGTTTTTTAAACGAAGTTACTAAGTTGGTCACATCAGATTTGGAAGATGACACTATAGTTGATGCAATATACCACCAAACTTATCACTATATGCAAACGTCCGAATCCGTAAGGTCTGCACTAGGGTCAGGACTCGTTAAGTTTCATAGCCAGAACATGATGGTTGCGGCGAGTGCGATGGCGGACAGGAAGACCTTCGGACATCTGTCGTAGCGTGT